>NZ_BMVU01000296.1 GCF_014650875.1 Streptomyces minutiscleroticus | reverse complement strand
GAAAAAATAAAAATTATTTTAGTATCTTTTTAGCATCTCTTAAGAAGCCATTTCTATGAGTTTGGGCATTAAATCTTGCATGGCATGCACCGTGCTATCATTAATGCATTGGACATTCTGGGGTAAATGGGCGTTTTTAGCCTTAGGGTCAATGTAATAAATGAGAGCGTCTTTATGCGCATGCGTGTAGAGGCTAGCGGCCGGATAGACTTGCAAAGAAGTGCCAATGATGATTAAAAGATGCGCTTGTTTGACTAAAGAAATCGCTTCTTCAAGTAAAGGCACCGCTTCGCCAAACCACACAATATTAGGGCGTAATTGCGATTTGTCTTTGGCCAAGTCGCCTAAATTCAAGTCCTTTTCCCACCTATAAACCAAATTAGGATCTTTTTCGCTGCGAACGCTTAATAATTCCCCATGCAAGTGCAAAATGCGAGAAGAGCCCGCCCTTTCATGCAAATCATCTACATTTTGGGTGATGATATTGACTTGATAGTGTTTT
>NZ_BMVU01000295.1 GCF_014650875.1 Streptomyces minutiscleroticus | reverse complement strand
ATATAGAAAAACTGGTTTTGGCTAGGGCTTTAAAACTGGTTTTAGAAGATCGGGTGTTTGTGCATGAAAACAAAACGGTGGTGTTTTGAATGCTTTTAGATTTCAGCAACCTCAATGAAGAACCCCTAAAAATCCGGATCAAAGCCGAGTTCTTTAAAGATAAAAAATTCCTTTATAGCGGGGATAAGATAGATTTCATGCTAAGCTATAAGCACCCTAACGCTACCTTACCTATTTTATGGGGCGAAGCTAAAAGGGGTAATTCTGACGATTTGGACAAAGCTTTCACACAACTTCTTTTAACCATAGGCAAGCACAAGCTTTACACCCACCACACGCCACCTTATTTGTGTGCTTTTAACGCTTTTAGAATGGAATTTATCGCCTTTGATGATACGATCACAAGCTTTTTTTATGAAAGCGGTATAGATTTTTCTATCACCCCAAGCAACCACAACACAGAAGGTTTTAAACACGCTTTAAATATGTTTAAAGCCAAGTGCAA
>NZ_BMVU01000294.1 GCF_014650875.1 Streptomyces minutiscleroticus | reverse complement strand
CCAGAAAGAAGCGGAAATTGAAAGGCTAAAAAGAGAAAATAACGAAGCAGAGAGCCGATTGAAAGCGGAGAATGAAAAAAAATTGAATGAAAAATTGGAAATGGAAAGAGAAAGAATAGGAAAAGCCTTGCATGAAAAAAATGAATTGAAATTCAAGCAGCAAGAAGAGCAATTAGAAATGTTAAGAAACGAGTTGAAAAACGCTCAAAGAAAAGCTGAATTAAGCTCGCAGCAATTCCAAGGCGAGGTGCAAGAATTAGCGATTGAAGAGTTTTTAAGGCAAAAATTCCCCTTAGATTGCATTGAAGAAATCAAAAAAGGGCAAAGAGGGGGCGATTGCATTCAAGTGGTGCATACTAGGGAGTTTCAAAATTGCGGGAAAATTTATTATGAGAGCAAACGCACTAAAGAATTTCAAAAAGCTTGGGTGGAAAAGCTTAAAAGCGACATGCGAGAGATTGGGGCTGATGTGGGGGTCATTGTGAGTGAGGCGTTGCCTAAAGAGAT
>NZ_BMVU01000293.1 GCF_014650875.1 Streptomyces minutiscleroticus | reverse complement strand
CAACAGAAAAACTCCAACATTTCCTAAAACGCTTGTCATTCATTCTTAAAATCCTAAATATAGTAATAATTGCTTAAAAAATAAAGGTGTTATTGTAGTCAAAAAAATATTACAACCACCTTAAAAGAGCTAGCCATTTTTGATAAACAAATGATAAACTTTTAGAAAAATCCCACAAAAACCCATTTCAAACGCGCAGAATGCGAAAGGTCTTTTCTACCTCACTCTCACTTTTTTATCTTTATAAAGCCTGAACATTTTAGAGCTAGAGCTTTCAAACAAACCCCTTTCATCGCTCACAATCACATCAGCGAGCTTGGAAGCGATTTCTTCATCATAGGCGCATTGGGTGAGATTGGCTGAGGTGCTATAGAGCGTTTTAAAACGCTTTAAAAAATCCCCATGCCTGCCCCTAACCACACGAACGGCTTTAGAGTTAGGATAAATAAAAGTGGTTTTAGCGCTTCTTCTAATAAAGTTTTTAAAAGCGTTGGGCGTGCGCACCAGG
>NZ_BMVU01000292.1 GCF_014650875.1 Streptomyces minutiscleroticus | reverse complement strand
AAAATCCCCACGCTTGCGGCTATTTGCTATCGTAATGAAGTGGGAGCACCCATTATTTATCCGGATATCGCACGCTCTTATGTGGAAAATATCCTTTTCATGTTAAGAGGGTATCCTTATAGCCGATTGAAACACACCACTCAAGGCGAAGCGGAAATCACGCCCCTAGAAGTGGAAGCCTTTGATAAAATCCTAACCTTGCACGCTGATCACAGCCAAAACGCCTCTTCTACCACAGTAAGGAATGTCGCTAGCACCGGCGTGCATCCTTATGCAGCCATTAGCGCGGGTATTAGCGCTTTATGGGGGCATTTGCATGGCGGGGCGAATGAAAAAGTGCTTTTGCAATTAGAAGAGATCGGCGATGTGAAAAATGTGGATAAATATATTGCACGCGTGAAAGACAAAAACGACAGCTTCAAACTCATGGGCTTTGGGCATAGGGTGTATAAAAGCTACGATCCGCGCGCAAAAATCTTAAAAGGCCTAAAAGACGAACTGCACCAAAAAGGCGT
>NZ_BMVU01000291.1 GCF_014650875.1 Streptomyces minutiscleroticus | reverse complement strand
CCAGATTGCAGCCTTTATTGAATGCGTTGTTTGACTTGTTTGAAGCTTTCTTTTAAGCCCCTTTGTTCAAATTGCTTGAACGATTTGCCCTTAAATTTAAAAGTAAGGGTTTTAGAGGGCGTGAGCGTGTATAGTTTTTACGCTTATAGCGAAATAGAAGAACTCATTAAAAGCAAATACGCGCTGATTGGCTCTCGCATTTTGCCCTTGCTTTCTCAAAAAGCCGGCGCGGAGTTTGTGAGAATCCTAAAAGAAAAAGGCTTGACTACCCCCCTTTATGGCATCGCCATTGATGATAAAATCAAATCCTTTTACTCGCATTCAGCCGCGCTTTTAAAAGGCTTTTGTCAAGGCAATTTAAAACCCACTTACGGGCGTTTAAGGGCTAATAATACTATTTCGTATGCCGGGAAAAGCTTAGAATTTCGTGCCAATAACCCACGGAATTTCACCTTCAAAGGCGATGAAACTTTAGATTATTTTTTATTAGATGATATTATCACCACCGGCACCAC
>NZ_BMVU01000290.1 GCF_014650875.1 Streptomyces minutiscleroticus | reverse complement strand
AAAATAAAGAAGGCTTTACGACTTTCTATCGCGCAACCGTGTCTGTGAATTACACCTACGATAATAAAAGAGGCGTTAGAAAGACTTTTCAAAATAGCGGATATTATAATTACGCTGTGAATTTGCAAGACCCCCTTAATACCTACCAGAACCGCTATTATGCTATCAATCAGGCTGTGGAACAAACTTTGACTAAGTTTGTGGCTCAAATCGCTTATGAGGGGAAATTCAATAATGAAAAATAGCCCTTTGAAGGGATTAAAGGCGTTTTTAGAAACAAAGCCTAAGGAATACCACAAGTTTGACCCTAGCCGCTTCATTCAAATTTATAAAGATTTTAAAAACGCTTTTTTTGAAATTCAAGCGAAAGTCATTCATGTGGTAGGGACTAATGGTAAGGGCAGCACGGGGCGGTTTTTAACCCTTTTATTAGCCGATCAAAATTTTAAGGTGTTGCATTTCACCTCCCCTCATGTTTTTGAATTTAGGGAGCGCTTTTTTTTGAATGGTTCTATTGT
>NZ_BMVU01000289.1 GCF_014650875.1 Streptomyces minutiscleroticus | reverse complement strand
GGATCACGCGTTTGGTTCGTCGCCGGTCATCAGGGCGAGCAGGCTGTGGGGCGCGTGGTCGTCGATCATGGTCGTGTAGAAGCCGTCGTCGTCCGCTTCCACGGCGGCGGCGCGGGCGAACATGGCTTGTTCGTGCGCGGCGAGCGCGGTCTCCGCATCATTGGGGTGCGCGGCGAGGGCCCGGCCGAGTTCGGCGCCGTCCAGCATGGCCAGGTTGGCGCCTTCGCCGTTCGGCGCCCGCAGGTGGGCGGCATCGCCGAGCAGGGTCACCCCCGGCACACGCTCCCAGCGGTGCCCGGCCGGCAGCGTGAAGATGGGCCGCAGGACCGGCGGGGTGTCGCTGCTGGTGATCAGGGCGGTGAGTGCGGGAGCCCACCCGTCGAACTCCTTCACCACTCGTGCGGTGAGGGCTGTGGCATCGGTGGTGTCGAAATCGGTGAACCAGTTCTGGGGCTTCTTCAGTTGCGCGTAGGTGTGCAGGGTTCCGCCGCCTTCACGGTGGGCCAGCAGTCCCCGGCCCGG
>NZ_BMVU01000288.1 GCF_014650875.1 Streptomyces minutiscleroticus | reverse complement strand
CACCTCGGCCACCGCCCGCGCGAACACCGGCGACTCATCCAGCAACCGACGCCCCATACCCACCCACTGCGCCCCCTGACCCGGGAACACGAAGGCGCGGCGGCCTTCGACATCGGCGGTTCCGCTCACTGCGTGGGGCGTCTCTTCGGCCTGCGCCAGTGCCGCCAGGGCGGTGAGCGCACGGTCCGGGTCGGACGCCACGGTGACCGTCCGGTGTTCCAGGGCCGCCCGTGCGGTGAGGAGGGCGTGGCCGGTGCGGGCAAGGCCGGTCGGCCGTTGTGCGGCGAGGTGGCCGCGCCAGGCGGCGGCCTGGGCCCGCAGGGCGGGTTCGGTTGCCGCGGAGAGGAGCAAGGGCACCGCGGCAGCGGGTGACCGGTCCGCCGGGGTCTCCGCGGTGACCTCGGCGGGCGCATTCTCGACCACGGCCTGTTCCAGGATGACGTGGGCGTTGGTGCCGCTCACACCGAACGACGACACCGCGGCCCGACGCGGCCGATCCACCTCCGGCCACACCCGCCGCTCC
>NZ_BMVU01000287.1 GCF_014650875.1 Streptomyces minutiscleroticus | reverse complement strand
ACATTTGTGTGTGAGTAATATTTTCTTGTTTTAAAACATGTTTAAACAAATCCTTTGAATGTTTAGTAAGCATTATATGGCTACTAAGATAAAAATTTGTATAACCATCAAAACCCTTAGAAATTAAAATATCTTCAAGAACCTCTAAAGGTAAATACATATCTGATACAATAATCACTCTCTTATTGTTCTCTTTAGCGAAACGATAGAGTTCTAACATCTCTAAGTTTGGAATAAGCATCTCTTTTTCAGTGGCAATTTCTACTTCCTTATATGAATGAAACTCTTTTGGAATTTGATGATAAATTTCATCTAGAGTAATGTCTTGTTCTTTACTGATTTCTCTAGATTGCATTTCTGCTAAAATCCTTGCTTGACAAAAACCTTTAATATCATATTTAGTCTCAATATACAAAAATAAATCTGTGGGTTTAATAAAAGGTCTTAAAAGAAGGGTATCAAAAATATCAAAAGAAATCACATCGTATTTTAAAATCTCACTTTTTGCCCCATCCAAAAATTTG
>NZ_BMVU01000286.1 GCF_014650875.1 Streptomyces minutiscleroticus | reverse complement strand
AAATTGAAAGGATCATCCATAAAAATTGGACTGAAATTAGCGCTGGGGACAAACAAGGCATTAATGAAGAGGGTAAGATTAGTGCTATCACTCGTTTTGATGAAGAACGAGTGGTGCAAATCTTAGATGTGGAAAAGATGATTAGCGATGTTTTCCCTAGCTTGAAGGATTTAGACGATTTGACTTTGCGTTGCATAGAAGCCATTCAAAGCCAAAAACTCATTTTAATCGCTGAAGATTCCTTGAGCGCTCTTAAAACCCTAGAAAAAATCGTTCAAACTTTAGAATTGCGTTATTTAGCCTTTCCAAACGGGAAAGAATTGTTAGATTATTTGTATGAAAAAGAACATTACCAACAGGTCGGCGTGGTCATTACGGATTTAGAAATGCCTGTTATTTCAGGGTTTGAAGTGCTAAAAACCATTAAAGCTGATAGCAGAACTGAGCATCTTCCTGTGATTATCAATTCGTCCATGAGTAGCGATTCTAACCGCCAATTAGCCCAATCTTTAGAAGCGGATGGTTTTGTG
>NZ_BMVU01000285.1 GCF_014650875.1 Streptomyces minutiscleroticus | reverse complement strand
CGGTGGTGCGGGCGGTGATGGTACTGCTGTCCCTGAACAGGGTGTCACCTGCGCAGACCGCCGCGCTGGTGGAGTACGACCCGGCCACGGTGCGCCGCTGGATCGGCCGCTGCAACGCCGGCGGGGTGGCGGGCCTGGCCGACCGGCCCCGCAGCGGGCGGCCCGGGCTGGGCGACCGGAAGCCGCTCGCGCGGATCACCGCGCTGCTCGAGCGGCCCGGGCCTTGGACGGTGTCGCGGCTGCACCGGCATCTGCACCGCCCGGCGATAGCCGGCACACGCTGTACCGGCGGGTGCGGCAGGTGGCCCTCTGGCGGCGACCCAGGCCCGTCGCCCGCGGCGATCCGGCCCGCAACACGATGGTGGCGGCGCTCGTCACACGGCTGCGGCCGCTGCCGCCCGGCACCGTGCTCTGGGCGGCCGACGAGCCCCACGTGCACCTGCTGCCGCACCTGCGCTCCAACTGGACGACGTTCGCCCAGCGCCCGCACATCACCACCCCGGGCAAGAACCGCCAGCTCACCGCGCTGGGC
>NZ_BMVU01000284.1 GCF_014650875.1 Streptomyces minutiscleroticus | reverse complement strand
AGAGAAAATATTCTAAGCCACACGCATGAATGATGCATGAGCGGTATCTGAATAAAGCGTTTCTTTAAGCTTATGGCGCAATGCATCGGTGTTTTTGCAAATGCAAGCGAGCGGTTTTCTTATGGTATAATAGCGGTTATTTTTTAGAATAACCAACGCTAAAATAGTGCTTTAATTGAATCCAAAACAAGGAGTTTATTTTTTTATGGAACAAAATCATCAAAACTTGCAATCTCAATTTTTTATAGAGCATATCTTACAGATTTTACCTCACCGCTATCCCATGCTCTTAGTGGATAGAATTACAGAGTTACAAGCCAATAAAAAAATTGTCGCTTATAAGAATATCACTTTTAATGAAGATGTGTTTAACGGGCATTTCCCTAATAAGCCCATTTTCCCGGGCGTTTTGATCGTAGAGGGCATGGCACAAAGCGGAGGGTTTTTAGCCTTCACTAGTTTGTGGGGGTTTGACCCTGAAATAGCCAAAACCAAAATCGTGTATTTCATGACGATTGACAAGGTTAAATTCC
>NZ_BMVU01000283.1 GCF_014650875.1 Streptomyces minutiscleroticus | reverse complement strand
AGTGCGGATTCTGTCTTCACTTTAATTTTTGCCCTTTTTTTTCTCACTTCGTTTAAAAAGCCTTTAACTCAAGTTCTGTTGATTGTTTTAATGGTTTTTTTGTTTCTTAGGTGTCATTTCCAAGCGTCTTTGAAAGAGATTTTTAGAATTAATCATCTAAAAACAATGCCTTTCAAATGGCTTACTTTGGCTTTTTTGGGCGTGTTTTTAAGCATCTTCCCTAACATGTTTAACATGCATGATAGCCAAACTTTCCGCTACAATTTATTCGCTCTAAACATGTCCTTAACTTATGCTTGCGGGGCGTTATGCTTGCTTTTTGCCAGTTGTTTAAGAATCAAATTGAATCAAAAAGTCCTTTTTTACAGCATGGCTGTTGCCAATTTCATCAACGGCTTGCTTTCATTGGTGCAAAAAATTTATTTTAACATGCCCAGAGCGCAAGGGTTTAGCACGGTTAAGGAATATGTGGTTTTAGTGAGCGTTTCCATTTTAGGCTGTTATATTTATGCGCTTTATTCGCAAAATCAAAAAGA
>NZ_BMVU01000282.1 GCF_014650875.1 Streptomyces minutiscleroticus | reverse complement strand
CGCATCGCTGCAGCGTTATCGCCATCAATAGAGCCAAAGTTGCCTTGCCCATCCACCAATTCCAAACGCATAGAAAAATCTTGCGCCATTCTCACTAGTGCATCATAAACCGCATTATCGCCATGGGGGTGGTATTTACCAATCACATCACCCACGATCCTAGCGCTTTTTTTATAAGCGACTTTGGAAGTGAGGCCTAATTCATGCATCGCATACAAAATACGCCTATGCACAGGCTTTAAACCATCTCTAGCGTCCGGTAAAGCGCGCCCTATGATCACGCTCATTGAATAAGCTAAATAGCTCTCTTCAATAGAAGAATCAATCCCCACTTCTACAATATTTTTTGTTTCATTGATTAAATTATCTTGCATGTGTCTCCCTAAAATTTAATTACTTCAAATAAAGCGTTAAAAGATAACGCCCCCAAATAAAAGCCCAAAAAATAAGCCCTATTAATTGGGCTGAACTGGCCATATCTTTAGCCTTTTTAGCTAAAGGGTGGAACTCTTTGCTAGTAAAATCCACAGCCTTTTC
>NZ_BMVU01000281.1 GCF_014650875.1 Streptomyces minutiscleroticus | reverse complement strand
ATTGGTTAAAACGCTCACTGATGAGGGCGTTATTGTTGTAGGGCATATCGGCTTAATGCCCCAATTCGTGCGTCTTGATGGGGGTTATAAGATTAAGGGCAAAAATGAAGAGCAACAAAAAAAGCTTTTAGAAGACGCCTTGAGTTTAGAAGAAGCCGGGGCAGGTTTGTTGGTTTTAGAGGGTATAACCGCCCCTATCGCTCAAAAAATCACGCAAACAATCAAAATCCCCACGATCGGTATAGGGAGCGGTAAAGATTGCGACGGGCAGATTTTAGTGTGGAGCGATATGTTAGGCTTTTTTGATAGTTTTAAGCCTAAATTCGTGCGAGAATACCTTAAGGGGAAAGAATTGGTTCAAAACGCTATCAAGCAATACGCTGATGATGTGAAAAAGGGAAATTTCCCTAACGAATTAGAAAGTTATTATTGAATGAAAGAACGGATAGTCAATTTAGAAACTTTGGATTTTGAAACTTCTCAAGAAGTGAGTTTGCGCCCTAATCTTTGGGAAGATTACATCGGTCAAGAAAAGAT
>NZ_BMVU01000280.1 GCF_014650875.1 Streptomyces minutiscleroticus | reverse complement strand
GACCACTAGGGGCAACGGCTTAGAAGGGGAATTAGTGAGCGCAAACGCTAAACACATCGCTAATATCCCTCACGCTATCGCTTATAATGGAGAAATAGAAATCAGGGGCGAAGTGATCATTTCTAAAAAAGATTTTGACGCTTTAAACAAAGAGCGCCTAAACGCTAATGAACCCCTATTCGCTAACCCTAGAAATGCCGCATCAGGGAGTTTAAGGCAGCTTGATAGCGAAATCACTAAAAAGCGTAAATTGCAATTCATTCCTTGGGGCGTGGGCAAGCATTCTTTAAATTTCCTAAACTTTAAGGAGTGTTTGGATTTTATTGTTTCGCTAGGTTTTAGCGCTATTCAATACTTAAGCCTAAACAAAAACCACCAAGAAATAGAAGAAAATTACCACACTCTGATTAAGGAAAGGGAGGGCTTTTTTGCCCTTTTAGACGGCATGGTGATCGTTGTGAATGAATTAAATATTCAAAAGGAGTTAGGCTACACGCAAAAATCCCCTAAATTCGCTTGCGCTTATAAATTCCCGGCT
>NZ_BMVU01000279.1 GCF_014650875.1 Streptomyces minutiscleroticus | reverse complement strand
CCGTTATGCCTATTTACATTCACACGAACCCCAAAATTCAAAGGGATTTGGAAAAAACTCGTATGCATTTTAGCTTGATAGCCCGTCAAATAATTGTTGATAAAATCCGTTTCACTCACCCACATGCTCAAACCACTCCCTACCCACGAACTCCCCGCTAAAGCAAAGCCCGCATAAAAACCCACGCTAGAATGTTTTTTTGCATTATCAATGAAATTATACAGATAGTCTATTCCAAGCCCATAAAGGTGGTTATTCATTTTGCCCAAACCATCAAAGCCATTACCCACAAAACCAAAATTAGTATAACCATAGTCATAAAACAAGTAATAGCGAAACCCTTGATTTTTTTTCTTGGTAAAGAAATGCTTATAACCCACATTCAAAGTTACCCCATACATGTTTGAAATGTTTTTAGAATAAGAGTTAGGATCAAGTGCGTTTAGGGAATTTGAAATTTGAGCGATTTGAGAAGATAAAGAAGAAAGCATGCGGTTTTGGGATTGATTGAATTGCACTTCTAAATTTTTTAAGTTTTCT
>NZ_BMVU01000278.1 GCF_014650875.1 Streptomyces minutiscleroticus | reverse complement strand
TCGGCTACGTCTACGGGACCGCGGTCGTCGTCGGCCTCGGCTACGACTGGATCGGGGCCGGTTCGGGGCTGTGGGAGAGCTATCTGCGGGCCGTGGTGTTCGGCGGCGCGGTCTTCCTCGGCGTGTGCGTCCTGCCCATCGCGGTGAAGTGGGTCCTCGTCGGGCGGTGGAAGCCGGGGCAGATCCGCATCTGGAGCCCGGCCTACCTGCGTTTCTGGCTGATCAGGACGCTGGTGCAGATCAATCCGCTGGTGCTGTTCGTCGGGTCCCCGCTCTACACGCTGTACCTGCGGGCGCTGGGCGCGAGGATCGGCCGGGGCACCGCCGTGCTGTCCAAGCACGTGCCGGTCTGCACCGACCTGCTGACGGTCGGCGACGGCACCGTCGTCCGCAAGGACGCCTTCTTCTCCTGCTACCGGGCGCAGTCCGGCTGGATCCGGACCGGCCCGGTCACCCTCGGCCGCGACGTCTACGTCAGCGAGGCGACGGTGCTGGAGATCGACACCGCCCTGGGCGACGGCGCCCAGCTCGGACACTCCTC
>NZ_BMVU01000277.1 GCF_014650875.1 Streptomyces minutiscleroticus | reverse complement strand
GGCAAGGACACAAGAGGGATGATAAGACAGCACCAGTTTGATAAAGTAGAGCTAGTGGCTATCACGCACCCTAAAGAAAGCGATGTTATGCAAGAGCATATGCTAGAGAGCGCGAGCGAAATTTTAAAGGCTTTGGAATTGCCGCACCGGTTTGTGCAATTGTGCAGCGCGGATTTAGGCTTTAGCGCAAGCAACACGATAGATATTGAAGTGTGGCTTCCTGGGCAAAATTGCTACAGAGAAATCAGCTCGGTGTCTAACACGAGGGATTTTCAAGCCAGGCGTGCGAAAATCCGCTTCAAAGAAAATCAAAAAAACCAGTTAGCGCACACCTTAAACGGCTCTTCTTTAGCGGTAGGCAGGACGATGGTCGCTTTAATGGAAAACCACCAGCAAGCGGATGGGAGCATCCACATTCCTAAGGCGTTAGAAAAATACCTTTAAGGCTAGTTTGTGCTGAATGAAGAGCAAAATTCTAAAGGATTAGAAGAAAAAGGGGGCGAAAACAGAAACGAAAAAGAAACCCCTTTAAAGGGCATTCA
>NZ_BMVU01000276.1 GCF_014650875.1 Streptomyces minutiscleroticus | reverse complement strand
AGTTCGCTCTCCGAGTCCAGCGCGCTGGTGGCCTCGTCGAGCAGCAGGATCGGGGCGTCGCGCAGCAGGGCCCGGGCCAGGGCGACCCGCTGGCGCTGGCCGCCCGACAGTTTCACCCCCCGCTCCCCCACCAGGGTGTCGAAGCCGTCGGGGAGCTGGCCGGCGAACGCGGTGACGTGCGCGGCCGCGGCCGCGGCGTGGATCTCCTCGTCACTGGCGCCGGGCCGGGCGAAGGCGATGTTGTCGCGCAGGCTGCGGTGGAACATCGCGGGGTCCTGCGGGACGTAGGCGATCAGTGAGCGCAGGTCGGCCTGGCGCAGCCGGCTGATGTCCTGACCGCCGATCAGGACGCGCCCGGCGTCGATGTCCGCCATGCGCAGCAGGAGCCGGGTGAGGGTGGTCTTGCCGCCGCCGGACCTGCCGACCAGACCGATCCGGGCGCCGGCGGGCACGTCCAGGTCGAGGCCCTGGAAGATCGGCTTCGCACCCGCGTGGGCGAAGGTCACCCCCTCGAAGCGGACGCCGGTGTCCCGCGGTGCGAGCGGTTCGGG
>NZ_BMVU01000275.1 GCF_014650875.1 Streptomyces minutiscleroticus | reverse complement strand
AGATTTAAAATCGCCCCTCCTTTAAGGGATAAAGAAAGCCAAAACGCCTTAAAAGAAGCCCTAAAGAATGATGAAATTGCCATGCTCACAAGCCTTCATGTTTTCAAAAACTCTAACGCAGAGATTTTTGAAGAAAGCGCGTTTGGGTGTGAGAGCATAGAGGACGCTTTTAGCGTGGCTTATACTTTTTTAGTTCAAAAAAAGGTTATCAGCTTCCAACAGCTCATTAAAGTCATGGCGACTAATCAAGCGAGATTTTTAAAACTCAATGCAGGCGAGGTTAAAGAAAATCAATTAGCCAATCTCATGATTGTGGATTTGAACGCCCAAACAAGAGTTAATAATAAAAATTCGCCCTTTTATGGTTTAGAATTATATGGCGAAGTTCAAAGAATGATCTTAAAAGGGCAAACCACATTGATTAAGGAGAATGCATGCAAGAAATCATAGGAGCGTCTTTAGTTTTTTTATGCAATGAAAAATGCGAAGTGTTAGAAGATTATGGCGTGGTCTTTGATGAAAAGATTGTTGAAGTGGGTGATTATAAAAGCT
>NZ_BMVU01000274.1 GCF_014650875.1 Streptomyces minutiscleroticus | reverse complement strand
AATCAAGCCCGGCAATGCGCTTTTGGACAATCGCATGGGAGCTCACTTCCATAATAAAGTATTCACATTTTAAACGCATCGCTTCTTCTAAATCGCTATAAAGCTCTAAAAGAGTGGGCGTGGTCAAGCCCTTTTCTTTGATTTGTTTGTCGTTGATAAAAAACCCTCTTGTGCCTAAAAGGGCGGTCTTTTTATTCAAATCTAAGAGCAAGGAATACATCAAACTCGCTGTGGTCGTTTTGCCATTAGTGCCAGTAATCCCTACAATTTTCATTTTAAAATCAAAATAGTTTTTAAGCTCGTTAAAATCTAAAATAGCCAGGTTTTTTTCTGCAATGAAAGGAGAGTATTTTTCATTTAGAGGCGTTTTGACAAAAAGGATTTCTTTAGGGTTTTCTAAAACTTCATGCGTGTTATCGCTTAAAAAAGAATAGGTGTGGTTTTGATAAGTCAGGGTTTTTTTAAGCTTCATTCTTTAAGCCTTATTGGATTTGAGAGCGTCTTCTAAAAGAGAGCGCAAAAATTTATCGTAAATAAAAGAATCTTCATGCATGT
>NZ_BMVU01000273.1 GCF_014650875.1 Streptomyces minutiscleroticus | reverse complement strand
ACTAATTCATTAATCAGTTTGCTGGTAGGCTCTAAGTCATAGAGTCTGTCTTTGAGCGTTTGGCGTTTGTAAGCTAGGGTCAATAAACGCACTAGCTCATCTTCTTTTTCATCTACAGGGGCTTCAAGGGCTTTGAGCCATTCTTTTTTAGCCTTATCTAGGGCTTTAAAGCTTTCTTGAACCTTTTCTACGCGCTTCCTGTCTTTTTCAGAAACGACTTTTTTCCTTTCTTCGTTTTCTTCATCTTCTTCGCTGTCATCATCTTTTTTAGAATCGCTCACGCTATTTTCATCGTCATCATCAAAGCTCCTAAAAAGCTCTTTAACCCTTCTTTCACGATTGATTAAAGCATCTTTATACGCATAGATAAAATCAATCAAATACGGCACCGAGCAAATCGCATCTAAAATAATGTCTTCGCCCAAGCGGATTTGCTTGCTCAATTCAATCTCTTCATCTTTGCTTAAAAGTTTTATATCCCCCATTTCGCGCAAATACATGCGCACCGGGCTATCGCTTCTGCTCCATTCTAAAAAATCCTTTTCTTTCAAAAAGTCA
>NZ_BMVU01000272.1 GCF_014650875.1 Streptomyces minutiscleroticus | reverse complement strand
TGGCGCCGAGGGAGGTGACGTAGTCCTGGTTGGCCTCACCGGCGGTGCCGAGGACGCGGGCGCCGCGGGCGACGGCGAGCTGGACGGCGATGGTGCCCAGCGCGCCGGAGGCGCCGTGGATCAGCAGGGTCTCCCCGGCCTTGAGCTGCAGCAGGTCCAGGACGCGTTCGGCGCCGTCGGTGGAGACCGGCAGGGCGGCGGCGTGCGCCCAGTCCAGTCCGGCGGGCTTGGGGGCCAGGACGGTGGCGTCGGCCAGGGCGTACTGGGCGTAGGAGCCGGTCTCGGACCAGCCCAGCACCTCGTCCCCCACCTTCAGGTGGTCGACGTCCTCGCCGACCGCGTCGATGACGCCGGCGATCTCGCCGCCGGGGATGGCGGGCAGGGTGGTGGGGAAGATGGCCTCCATGCTCCCGGAGCGGATCTTGCCGTCCACCGGGTTCACACCGACCGCCTTGACGCGGACGCGGACCTGGCCCGGTCCGGGCTGCGGGACCTCGACCTCCGCCTCGTGCAGGACCTCGGTGCCGCCGAACCGGTCGAAAACAATGGCCTTCATGACT
>NZ_BMVU01000271.1 GCF_014650875.1 Streptomyces minutiscleroticus | reverse complement strand
ACCACCCATGCACGCAAAGCTGTTTGAATAGGGGCAAATTCAGACTCATCAAAAAAGCCGGCCAATAAATGGCATGGAAGCGTAAAATATCCTTACCCACAATATGCCTAGCGCATGCAAAATGCGCCATTTTATTGTCTAAATTATTCAAATACCCTAGCGCGCTCGCATAATTCAATAAAGCGTCCAGCCAAACATACACCACATGTTTAGGATCGTTCATTTTTTTAGGCAAAGGAATGCCCCATTCAAAGCTCGTGCGCGTGATAGACAGATCCAATAAACCCTGCTCAATAAAAGAAGTTACCTCATTTTTACGATAAACGGGCAAAATCGCTTCGGGGTTTTAGCGTAAAAATCCAATAAAGGCTTCTCATACGCGCTCAATCTGAAAAAATAACTCTCTTCTTCTAAAAGCGTGGTTTCTCTCAAGCAATCAGGGCATAAGACTTTATCGTTCGTATTGTCCGCTTTAGAGATCGCACAATAACTCTCACAGCTCACGCAATAATACCCGCTATAAGCGCCTTTATAAATATCCCCTTTTTCAAACATGATTTCAA
>NZ_BMVU01000270.1 GCF_014650875.1 Streptomyces minutiscleroticus | reverse complement strand
GGCGATGAAGGCGCGGCCGAAGCTGATCAGGTCCGCGCCCAGGCCGAGCCAGTGGTCGGCGGCGGCCCGGTCGGCCTGCTTCGGGCCCATCGGGAGGACCGGATTGACGATCAGTGTGCCCGGCCACGCGCGGCGCAGCCCGACCAGCACCTCCTCCTCCGCGGTCGCCTCCAGGTGGACGTAGGCGAGGTCGAAGCGGGCGAGTTCGGCGAGCAGGGCCGCGTACAGCTCGGGCACCTCGGTCTCCTCCACACCCCAGAAGGTGCCGCCGGGGGAGAGCCTGATCGCGGTGCGGGCCGCGCCCACGGCGTCCACGGTGGCGGCGACCGCCTCGACGGCGAAGCGGATGCGGTGGGCGACCGGGCCGCCGTAGGCGTCGGTGCGCAGGTTGGCGTTGGACGACAGGAACTGCGAGATCAGGTAGCCGTTCGCGCCGTGCAGCTCGACGCCGTCGAAGCCGGCGTCGACGGCGCGCCGGGCGGCCTCGGCGTACGAGCGGGCCTGCTCGGGCACCTCGGCGGTCTCCAGGGCGCGGGGCAGGGGCGCGGGCTGCGGCCCGGTCGG
>NZ_BMVU01000269.1 GCF_014650875.1 Streptomyces minutiscleroticus | reverse complement strand
TTACCCGCTTATCAAAACCCTTTCAAAAAGCCATGTTTTTTGGACGCGCAAACCCGTTTTAAGGAATTAGAAAGAGCTTTAAAGGGAATGGATAGGGTGCTATTGAGCGATTTTGAAATCAAGCAAGAAAGGGCCGTGCCTACGATAGAAAGCGTGATTTATTTTCAAAAACTCTATCGCCCTAAAACGCTTTATTTAGTCATAGGAGCGGATTGCTTAAGGCATCTTTCTTCTTGGACTAACGCTAAAGAGCTTTTAAAAAGGGTGGAATTAGTGGTTTTTGAAAGGATTGGCTATGAAGAGATCCAATTTAAGGGGCGTTATTTCCCTTTAAAAGGCATTGATGCACCGATTTCTTCTAGCGCGATTAGGGCTAGTTTAGGGGTTTAAGCGTGTTTTTTAATGTGGCGGTAGGCTTCTTGAATGATAGCGAAGCGTTTGGCATAAAGAGCCTTATTTTCTTTAAGATCGCACAAATCAGGGTGGTAGGTTTTAGCCAATTCTAAATAGCGCTTTTTCACCTCGCTGAAATTTTCATGCTTGATGAAACCTAACGCTTTATAGCATTCC
>NZ_BMVU01000268.1 GCF_014650875.1 Streptomyces minutiscleroticus | reverse complement strand
ATGCTAGAATGAATGCCATCGGTGTTTTTAATGAAAATAAAACGAGTGGTAGGGATTAAAGGGTGTCCTAAAATAAGCATATTTATCCTTTATTATTCAAACAAGTTTCACTGCAATATGCCACCGCTCCGCTATAAATAGCGTCTTTGCTAGAAACATAGGTTTGGCATTTAGAGCATACAATCATGTGATCTTCTAATTCTTTAGGGGTTTGTTGCGTATAAGAGTGGCTGTCTTTATGGTTGCCTTTAAGGGGTTTTTGCTTTAAAAACAAACGCCATAAAACCCACACAATAATGAGTAGGGGGATTAAAATTCTTAACATAAACTTTCCTTTGATTTGTAAAAATAAATACGCTTTTGATGCATAAAGCATTCAGTGTCTTTACAAGCGATTTCATCTTTTAACTGCTCGCCTTTATAGAATAAAAAATACCCCTTATCTTTTAGGAAGCGTTGGCTTTTTTCTATCAAAAAAGAAGAGCTAGCGACCGCTCTAGAAGTGATCAAATCCACTTGTAAAAGATTTTGATAATCTTCTAAACGCTTTTTAACAATTTCAATATTTTT
>NZ_BMVU01000267.1 GCF_014650875.1 Streptomyces minutiscleroticus | reverse complement strand
GCCGAGGGTGTGGGTGTGGTGGTGTTGGAGCGGTTGTCGGACGCCCGGCGTCTTGGGCATGAGGTGTTGGCGGTGGTGCGGGGTTCGGCGGTGAATCAGGACGGTGCGTCGAACGGTTTGACGGCGCCGAACGGTCCGTCGCAGGAGCGGGTGATTCGGGCGGCTTTGGTGGATGCGGGGTTGGGGGTGGGTGATGTGGATGCGGTGGAGGCGCATGGTACGGGGACTGCGTTGGGGGATCCGATCGAGGCGCAGGCGTTGTTGGCGACGTACGGTCGGCGGGAGGGGGTGGGGGAGCCTTTGTGGTTGGGGTCGTTGAAGTCGAATATCGGGCATGCGCAGGCGGCTGCGGGTGTGGCGGGTGTGATCAAGATGGTGCAGGCGTTGCGGCATGGTGTGTTGCCGGCGTCGTTGCATGTGGGTGTGGTGTCGTCGCGGGTGGACTGGGCGTCGGGTGCGGTGGAGGTGTTGCGGGAGCGGCGGGTGTGGCCGGAGGTGGATCGGCCGCGTCGGGCCGCGGTGTCGTCGTTCGGTGTGAGCGGCACCAACGCCCACGTCATCCTGGAACAG
>NZ_BMVU01000266.1 GCF_014650875.1 Streptomyces minutiscleroticus | reverse complement strand
ACGCATTGAAGAAGTGGCTAGGTTTGAAGAATTTCTGCTTTTAGGGGGGGAAAAAGCGATCAAAGAGCCTAAACGCCTGGTTTTAGAAATTTCCTTAAAACACCAACTCAACAAGCTTTTAAAGCGCGTTCAAAAACATTTTAAAGAAGACGAATTAGAAATTTTTAAACAAATGCATGACAAAAAAATTCAAAGCATAGCTACCAATTCCATAGGGCGTTTGTTTGATATAGTAGCGTTTAGTTTGGGTTTAACAGGAACGATTAGCTTTGAAGCAGAGAGCGGGCAGGTTTTAGAAAATCTAGCCTTACAAAGCGATGAGATCGCTTTTTACCCTTTTACAATCAAAAACAGCGTGGTGTGTTTGAAAGAATTTTATCACGCGTTTGAAAAGGATTTGGGCGTTTTAGAACCTGAACGCATCGCCAAGAAATTTTTTAACAGCCTAGTAGAAATCATTACCGCTTTAATCGCGCCTTTTAAAGAGCATGTGGTGGTGTGCAGTGGGGGCGTGTTTTGCAACCAATTATTATGCGAACAATTAGCCAAACGGTTGAGGGGGCTAAAGAGGCA
>NZ_BMVU01000265.1 GCF_014650875.1 Streptomyces minutiscleroticus | reverse complement strand
GGGTTTTGTTGCAAGATAAGGGGTTATTGTTAAGCGTAGCGCTGCCTGACTCAAACAGCACCCATCAAAACAACATTTTAAGCCTCTCTGTCCTTTATAACCAGATTAAAATGTCTTACGGCGATAAAGTGATGGATTTTACCCCCCCTACTTTACAAGATTACATTGTGGGCATTCAAGGGCAAAGCGCGCTAAATCAAATTGAAGCTGTAGGGGGGAATAACGCTATCAAGTGGCTTTCAACATTGATGATGGAAACTAAAGAAAACCCGCTTTTTGCACCGATTTATTTAGAAAACCACTCTTTGAATGAAATCTTAGGCGTGGCTAAAGATCTTTTAGACACCGCAAACTTGATTTCTAACCCTAATTTTAGGAATAACGCTACCAACCTTTTAGAATTGGCGAGTTACACCCAACAAACCAGCCGTTTAACGAAACTCTCTGATTTTAGATCTAGAGAGGGAGAGTCTGATTTTTCTAAGCACTTATTGGAGCTTAAAAACAAGCGTTTTAGCGATCCTAACCCTGGAGAGGTTTTTGTCAAATACTCACAACCCAACAAACACCCAAATAACC
>NZ_BMVU01000264.1 GCF_014650875.1 Streptomyces minutiscleroticus | reverse complement strand
TAATGCTATTATCCAAAAACACACCCATGAGAATCTCCTTATTTTTATTCAGGCTGTATTATAATCAAATATTAAAAAGATTAGATTGAGCCAACTTAATTTAAGATTTTTTCCACGCGCTTTTGGATCACTTCTAAAACCAAGCAAAAAAGCCAGTAAATCAAAGCGGCTTCCAAGTAAATAGGCAAAAAGTCATAGCTGGCGTTCGCTTTTTGCTGCGCGATTCTAAAAACCTCTGCGATCGTTACCACCGAAGCTAAAGAAGTTTCTTTAAAAAGGCTGATGAAAGTGTTACTCAGGCTGGGCGTGGCGACTTTGAGCGCTTGAAAAAAGATGACATGCCAAAAGGTTTGCAAGTAGTTCAAGCCCAAGCTCAAGCTTGAATCCCATTGATCTTTAGGGACAGAAAGAAAGCTCGCCCTCAAAGTCTCTGAAGCGTATGCCCCTACATTAAAAGAAAATGCAATAATGCCTGCTGGGATTGGATCAATATAGACCCCAAGGGCGGGCAAACCATAAAACACCACCACGATTTGGACCAATAAAGGCGTGCCTCTAATGAGCGAAACATAGAAATTCACACCC
>NZ_BMVU01000263.1 GCF_014650875.1 Streptomyces minutiscleroticus | reverse complement strand
CTTGATATTCCTTGCTGCGTTATTAGATGAACTCATGTTGGCTAAACGGATAAACGCTTCTTCACTGCTCCCTGCATGTAGAGTGGTTAGCGTGCCTTTATGACCGCTACAAAGCACATTATAAAAATCATATGCCTCACTGCTTCTGAGTTCTCCTAAAATGATTCTATCAGGTCGCATTCTCAAACATGACTTTAAACAATCAGCAGAGGTGATATTCCCACCAAAGAAAAGCTGTGTGTAGTTCTTGTGGTGTTTGAATACAATCTCTTCGGTGTCTTCAATGGATATGATCCTTTCTTCTTTGGGGATAAACTCCATGATGCTTTTGATATAAGTCGTTTTACCGCTTCCTGTGCCACCACAAACAATCACATTCTTACCAATAGCAATACCATCTTTAATCGCACTGATCGCTTGTTCTTTGTTATCTAGTAGATTATAAAAACCCTGCTCTTCAAAGAAGCTATGAGGATAGGTTGTTTTGCTAGGTATCCTTATGGATATGGAAATGGTTTCATCATTAACTGTAACAGGGGAAAGGACAATCTGCACCCTTTCACCATTCGCTAAATTGCTGCTCAAAATAGGATT
>NZ_BMVU01000262.1 GCF_014650875.1 Streptomyces minutiscleroticus | reverse complement strand
AGCGCTGGCTCTTAGCCCACAGGCACACGAGAGGGTTTGTGATCGTGGCGTGGCTTTTTCGGTTTAAAAGCATTGCGTTTTCTATTTTGATCACTCTGTTAGTCATCTTGGTGGATATTTGGGTGTATAGCGATGTGCGCCAATTCTTGTTAGACACCGCCAGCTCGCCCATTCTGCTTTTAGCCGCTTTGTTAATCAAGTGGGGCGTGATTGTCATAAGCGTGCGCCAGTGCTATAAGTTCAGCCAAAAGATGTTTGCGCTCATCCAAAAAAAAAGACAGATCAGAGAGAGTCTGAAAAAGCGCTCCCACCAACAAGGGAGTAAAACTCCCCCCAAAGAAAGGCTCTCTAGCGTTACTGAAGAAATTATCGCCAAAAAGCAAGAAGAAACCCAACGCCAAGAAGTCCCAGAGGATACGCATGAGAGGCTCTCTAGCGTTACTGAAGAGATGATTCTCAAAAAACAAGAAGAGTTGAGGAGCAAGAAAGAAAGAAGCGATTGAGGAGGGTTATATGCTCTGTCTTAGTAAATTGATCCTAGCAGTGTCGTTTTTGATAGTGGATTCAGAGGGGTTTTCGCCTTCCATTTATACCGACTAGA
>NZ_BMVU01000261.1 GCF_014650875.1 Streptomyces minutiscleroticus | reverse complement strand
CGCTTGGGGGGAAATTCTGTGAGTGAAGCGGTGGTCGCTGGCATGATCATAGGGGATTATTTTGCGTCGCATTGTTTAGAAGCGCAAATTGAAATCAACACGCAAAAGGTTGAAGCCTTCATTAAAGAAAGCCAAGATTATATGCATTTTTTATTGCATAATGAAGGCAAGGAAGACGTGTATGAAATCAGAGAACGCATGAAAGAAGTCATGGATGAAAAAGTGGGCGTTTTTAGAGAAGGCAAAAGGCTAGAAGAAGCCCTTAAAGAATTGCAAGAACTTTATGCGCGCTCCAAAAACATTTGCGTGAAAAACAAGGTTTTGCACAATAACCCTGAATTAGAAGACGCTTACCGCACCAAAAAAATGCTCAAACTCGCGCTTTGCATCACTCAAGGAGCGTTACTGCGCACTGAAAGCAGAGGGGCTCACACAAGGATTGACTACCCTAAAAGAGACGATGAAAAATGGCTTAATCGGACTTTAGCGAGCTGGCCTAGCGCTGAGCAAGACATGCCCACGATTGAATACGAAGAATTAGATGTGATGAAAATGGAAATCAGCCCTGATTTTAGGGGCTATGGCAAAAAGGGCAATTTCATTC
>NZ_BMVU01000260.1 GCF_014650875.1 Streptomyces minutiscleroticus | reverse complement strand
ATTGACTCTCGCGTTCGTCGTCCATGTGTTGTAATTATAAGATTGGTTGATCATAGAAAGCAGAGCGTCGTTGGAGCTGATTTGGGTTTTATTAGCCCCCCAAGTTTCATTGACGCTAAAAGTTAGCTCGCTCTTTTTAATGAAAGCTCTCGCATACAAGCCCACATCCACATTATCCGATTTAGAACTAGTGATGCGTTCATAAAACCCGCTATACCCATAAGCCGCATACCCTCCAACAATCACACCCTTAATGAATCTGTCATAGCCCACATTGACACCATAGAGCGTTCCTGTGCCATTTTCCACAAAACTCACGCCCCCAACACCGGTTGCCCAAAGGTTGTTTTTTAATTTATCCCTTTGAGAGTATTTTAAAATCACATCCATCGCATTAGGGATTGCATCAGCAAATCTTTGGTTTTTAAGGCTGCTCAAGCGTTCGCTAAAATCCGTTGAATCAAAAGAAGCAAAATTAGAAAGCTTGGCTAAACGGCCCATTTGTTGCGTGTAAGTGTTGAGCTGTAAAACATCGGTGGAATTGTTTTTATGATGAGAGTTAGAAAGCATGCCTAAAGCGCTGGTAATATCTTTCATTAAAGTAACA
>NZ_BMVU01000259.1 GCF_014650875.1 Streptomyces minutiscleroticus | reverse complement strand
AATTTTTCATGCAAGGCTTTAGCGACTAAATAGCCTTTTTGGGTGAGCGCATAGATAGCGTCTTTTTTCAAAGCGATCGCCACATTCGCATACAAAGTCCAAGGCGTGGTCGTCCAAATCACCAAGCTCGCTTTTTTGACTTTTAATTTTTCTAAACTCTCCTTTTTCAAACCAAACGCCACGAAAATGGAGGGCGATTTCTTCATCTTGTATTCCACTTCAGCTTCCGCTAAAGCGCTCTCGCATGCATAACTCCAATAAATAGGCTTATGGCGCTCTTTCAAAAGCCCTTTTTTAGCCACTTCCACTAAAGCCCTATAAATGCTCGCTTCAAATTTAAAATCCATGGTTTTATAAGGATCTTCAAAATCCCCCAAAACGCCTAATTGTAAAAATTCATTCTTTTGGATTTCTAAAAACTTTTTGGCATGATCTCGGCACTTTTCTCTAAACAGCGTGGGGTTTTCTAGGCTTGTTTTTTCTTTTTCTAATTGCTCTAAAATTTGCTGCTCAATGGGCAAGCCATGGCAATCCCAACCGGGCGTGTAATAGATTTTCCTCCCTTTAAAATATTCTCTTTTAACGACAATGTCTTTTAAGATTTTATTTAAG
>NZ_BMVU01000258.1 GCF_014650875.1 Streptomyces minutiscleroticus | reverse complement strand
ACCAATAGGCGTGGTCAAAGGCCCTTTAATAGAAACCTTATAGTGGTTAATCGCTTCAATAGTGTCCGGTAATAACCATTGCTCTTCTGGGCTTAATTCTTTATGATCTTTAAATTTTTGATAGCATTTTTCGCCCACAAACACCTCATACCATGCGATTTTTTTCTCGCCTCTATACGCTTTTTGAACCGCACTATCCACGACTTTAATCATCGCCGGGGTAATATCTGATCCAATGCCATCGCCCTCAATGAAAGGGATAATGGGGTGGTTTGGCACATGCAATTTGTTGTCTTTAATCGTAATTTCTTCGCCCTCTTTAGGCTTTTGCAAAATTTTAGGGTTGTAAGCCATCTCTTATCCTTTTTGTAAAATTTAAGTAACTATACTAGCGCAAAAATACTATATAACCCCTAAAAATCTTTTTTTGAATGCGTGTTTAAAAGTAGCGGTTGGAAATAACTTGAAAAAACGCAATGTTTTTAAAAAAAATATTTAATTTTTTGGCTTATAATGGAGTGCTATCATTCTAAAAACTTAAGGAAGTCAAATGTCTGTCACTTTAATCAACAATGAAAATAATAAACGCTATGAATTTGAAACGATTGAATGC
>NZ_BMVU01000257.1 GCF_014650875.1 Streptomyces minutiscleroticus | reverse complement strand
GGCAGCGGCGGCAGGAGAGGGGCGAGGGCCCGGGAGCGGGCATCGGCTTGCGGGCCCTCGCCCGGCCGCGTGTCTGCCATGACCATGAGATGACCCCTCATGTGCAGCCCCGTGCCCAACACCCGCCATCCAGAGCAGGTCACGCCATCGCCGCCCGCACGCCCCCTCGCACGCCTGGGGTGCGCGCCCTAGTACTCCAGTCTGACTTTGCGATCTTGTTGCGGACCCGGCCAAGAACGGGTACGGCCACCGCGTGATCATCGGGGGTTGTGTGGACTCCTGAAGATCGTGCGGTGGCCGCGGGCCATAGCGTAGACCCTGCCCGCTGGTGGGCGATGTTCGGCCAGGTCATGGCCCGGATCGCGGGCCAATTCCGGCGTGTTGAGCCCCGGGCCGCGGCCCGCGCCTACCTGCTCGGGCTGCTGTCGCCCGTTGAGCGGAAGAACTGCTGGCAGCCGGCCGAACAGGCCGGCCATGCCCGCCCCGGCCCGATGCAGCGCCTGCTGCGCTACGCCCGCTAGGGCCTGTTGGGAAAGTGCTGGTCACAGCCACTCATTGAGGACTGCGACCAGCACGGTCGCCTCGTAGCGGACGGCGAGCTTGTCGTACCTCG
>NZ_BMVU01000256.1 GCF_014650875.1 Streptomyces minutiscleroticus | reverse complement strand
CCAGGCCGCGGTGGCGCCCACGCTGTTCTACTTCGCGCCCAAGAACATCTGGGTGCTGGCGTACCAGTGGGGTGCGTGGCCCTTCATCTACCGCACGTCGAGCGATCCCACCAACCCCAACGGCTGGTCCTCGCCGCAGCCGCTGTTCACCGGGAGCATCTCCGGCTCGAGCACCGGCCCGATCGACCAGACCCTGATCGGCGACGGCCAGAACATGTACCTGTTCTTCGCCGGTGACAACGGCAAGATCTACCGGGCGAGCATGCCGATCGGGAACTTCCCGGGCAACTTCGGCTCGTCGTACACGACGGTCATGAGCGACACGAGGGCCAATCTCTTCGAGGGCGTACAGGTCTACAAGCTCCAGGACCAGAACCAGTACCTCATGATCGTCGAGGCGATCGGTGCGAACGGGCGCTACTTCCGCTCCTTCACGGCCTCCAGCCTGAACGGTTCGTGGACCCCGCAGGCCACCAGCGAGAGCAACCCCTTCGCGGGCAAGGCCAACAGCGGTGCCACCTGGACCAACGACATCAGCCACGGTGACCTGGTCCGCAACAACCCCGACCAGACCATGACCGTCGACCCCTGCAACCTGCAGTTCCTCTACCAGGGCAAGTCCCCC
>NZ_BMVU01000255.1 GCF_014650875.1 Streptomyces minutiscleroticus | reverse complement strand
AACTCCCCTAGCAGTCTTACGGCTTTAGCTCAAAAAATGCTCAAAAACGCCCAATCTCAAGCAGAAATTTTAAAGCTGGCTAATCAAATGCAGAGCGATTTTGGCAAACTTTCTTCAGGCCATCTTAAAGACTACATAGGGAAATGCGATGCGAGCGCTATAAGCAGCGCGAATATGACAATGCAAAATCAAAAGAACAATTGGGGGAACGGGTGCGCTGGCGTGGAAGAAACTCTAGCTTCGCTAAAAAGCAGTAACGCTTCTTTTGATAGCCAAACGCCACAAATCAATGAAGCGCAAAACCTTGCTAGCACCCTTATCCAAGAACTTGGCAATAACCCTTTTGGGAATGTAGGCATGATCGTTTCTTCAGCCACGAATAACGGCGCCTTGAATGGCTTTGGCGTGCAAGCGGGCTATAAGCAATTTTTTGGCAAAAAGAAAAGATGGGGGTTAAGGTATTATGGCTTCTTTGATTACAACCACGCTTATATCAAATCCAATTTCTTTAACTCGGCTTCTGATGTTTGGACTTATGGGGTGGGTAGCGATTTATTGTTTAATTTCATCAACGATAAAAAAACCAACTTTTTAGGCAAGAACAACCATTTTTCTATGGGGCTTTTTGGAG
>NZ_BMVU01000254.1 GCF_014650875.1 Streptomyces minutiscleroticus | reverse complement strand
AGCGTGAATTATGCGCAAGTGCATTTAGAAAGCGAATACGAATTTAGCAAGTATCATTTTGAAGTAGCGAGCGTGAAAAGGCTATTAGAAATGTTTAAAAACGCGCAAGCTGAAGCCTTGCATTGCTTGGAAAACAAGCTCCCGCTACCCGCTTATGATTTTGTGATGCTATGCTCGCATTTTTTCAATATTTTAGACGCTAGAAAAGCGATTTCGGTGGCTGAAAGGCAAAATTATATTTTACAAATCAGGGATTTAGCAAAAGGGTGCGCCATTCTTTATAAAGAGCAAGAAGAAGAGAGAGAAGAGCGTCTAAAAAACGCTTTAACAAAGGCTTAAAATGGCGTTAGTTAAGGAAGTGTTGGAAGTTTTAGAGCGCCTTTCTCCTTTTGAACTTCAAGAATCATGGGATAATAGCGGGTTGAATGTGGGGAGTGAAAATCATGAGTTTAGCCAAATTATCGCATGTTTAGAAATCACGCTTAAAATCGCTCTAAACGCTCCCCAAAACGCCCTAATCATCACGCACCACCCTTTAATTTTCAAGCCCTTAAAAACGCTTAATGATGAGTTTTATCCGGGTAATATTTTAAAAATCTTAATCCAAAAAAACATTTCAGTCATTAGCATAC
>NZ_BMVU01000253.1 GCF_014650875.1 Streptomyces minutiscleroticus | reverse complement strand
GTAGACCATGCATGCCCCCGGCAACGCGTGTACGGCCCAGCCCGCTCCGCTGCTTCCACGCCGCACAGGTTTTTCCGGTCGATGGTCTCTTCCGCGTGGTGTCCGGGCATAGGCCATGTGCCGCAAACGCCTCTATGGTCCAGGGAGCGTGTTCAAAAAGGGTGTCGGCGGGATTCTTTCGCCGGCCGGTGCGGAGGCGTGTGTGAGTGATCCCCACGGCACGGAAGGCTCCGCGCAGTTCTCTGTGAGCCGTACCGTGGCCGGCAGCATTACCGTGCTCAGTCTGCAGGGCGAGCTCGATCTCCACACGGCCGGACTGCTGCGCCATGCCATCGTCGCGGATCCGGCCGGTTGCCTCAACCGGGTGGTGATCGACCTTCAGCTGGTCACCTTCATGGACTCCAGCGGTCTGGCCATCCTCATCGATTTCCACCGCACCATCCGGAACGTGTCCGGGTGGCTCCGCCTGGCGGGCATACCCTCCTGCCTGCAGCACGTCTTTGAGTTCAAGGGTTTCGACGGCTTCTTCGACTGCTATCCCAGCGTGCAGCACGCGCTCACCGCATAGCCCGGCACGGTCGCCTCCCGCAGATGTCTGTGACCTCGCGCGTTCCGGCTTCGGAGAGGGGCGCTGGCCTG
>NZ_BMVU01000252.1 GCF_014650875.1 Streptomyces minutiscleroticus | reverse complement strand
TAGCGATTTTTAATTTATTTTGGTTGTTTTGCAATTCAAAATACAAATTGCTCAAATCAATAGAGCTCACTTCACAGATCGCATCTCCCATTTTCACCTGCTCGCCCTCTCTTTTATAAACAGCGACCACAGACGCATCAAAACTCAAGCTCTGCACCACAGAGCTTTTACTATCAAAATCAATATAAGCGTTAAAAGGAAGCCCTTTACTAAAAATTTCTTTATCTAATTTAACAACCTTTAACCCCATAGGTTGCAAGTTTTTTTCTTCTAAAACAATTTCTGGATACTCTTTGGCCTTTAAAGAAACGCCCATTGAAAAAACGCCCATTAACATCAGCCACAATAGTGATCGCTTCAATGCAATACTCCTAATCTGGTCAAGCTCTCCCCTAAAGTTTCTTCTAAAAGCGCGCTAATGTCAATGTATTCAATCTTAGCTTCCGCTAGAGTGATGAGAGCGTCCATGTAAGAATTTTGATAAATCAAGTATTCAAAAAGCCCAATTTTTTGGGCTTCGTAAGCGATACGCCCCATTTCCATCAAACGCTTCTTATTGGCAATGGCTTCTTTTTGGGTTTCAATGTATGCTTCTTTGGTTTTGAGCTGGTTTAAGTAGGAGTTGGCGTTGATTCTAATG
>NZ_BMVU01000251.1 GCF_014650875.1 Streptomyces minutiscleroticus | reverse complement strand
TGGTTTAAAGCGGTTTGGATAATTTGATAAGCTTGGTTGAGTTTTTGGTATTCGTCAATGGATAGAATACCATTGGGACCTGTCCCATACGCTTGATTGCAAGTGGTGGTTGTCCTATTAAGGGCTGGTGTGTTATCAAACGATTGATAGCTTTGATTATTGGTAGGGCCAGGGCCACAGCCAATAAAAAGGGCTATGACTTGCCACATGCCCACGGCGGCATTGAGTGCTAAAGCCACGGCTTGATAGGCTGGGGAAGTGGTGGTAGCGCTAGTGAGATTGATCGCGCTTGAGCTTAAATTGCCAATCGCGCTTGTGATAGCGCTTGGCGTGCTGGCTTGATTGACTAAGGAATTTAAGTAATTGTATTGGTTTAAAAGGTTGCTTAAGTTATCGTATCTGTCCGCAAGGTTTTGCAACGCTCCTGTGTTTTTCACCATTTGAGTGGCTTCACCGATTTGATAGCCCACACTCATATAAAATCCGTCATCTTCAGCCCTTGATAATGAAGCCATGAGAGAAAGAGAGAGTAAGAGGGATTTTTTGATTTTCATGTTTTCTCCTTTTAATAGATTTTTCTTCACATTCCCATGATAGTCATGTTTATGAAAGTTCGCCATTTTACCATAAAATGCTTATTCT
>NZ_BMVU01000250.1 GCF_014650875.1 Streptomyces minutiscleroticus | reverse complement strand
TCTGAGACGACAGGCTATGATTTCTAACCTTTGGGATTTGTTTCTCTAGTTGTTTTTTTGAGCTAATAATTTTGATCGCTATTTTTTTCCATGAGCGATGCTTTGTTCTATTTGATTAATGACGCTATTGGGCAGTTCAGATTTAGAGCGATTGTTTGAGAATGCTGCATCTTTTGCTTCATTTTCTTTTGCATCAGTAGCTCCAAACTCACTTGCATTTGTAGTATCTTGGTGGTTGTTTTCTTGCTCCATTTCTTTTTTTCTCTTCTCACAAATAGCGCATGAAGCTATAAGAAAGGTTCTATTGTTGCTGTTATTAAGAGCGAGTTTTAAACCACTCAAGTGTTGTCTAGAAAACTTGTTATTTTCTGTCTCTATTTCTTGAATTTTTTCTAATAAGGGGGCAAGAATCTTTTGATCCTTGATGCCTTTGATCAAACACTTTCTTAACCCATCGTAATCGTTGCTTGAAATAATACACTCATTGATAATGATTTCAATTTCAGGTGTTCTCCATTCATTAGGCACAAGCGGAGCAGCAGGTTTCACAAAAGCTTCATTCACCTTATTGATCATCTCATCAAAGTTATCATCTTTATTGGATTTGGTTTCAGTGGAAGAATTGCTATTAGGGTTGTCATTCAAAG
>NZ_BMVU01000249.1 GCF_014650875.1 Streptomyces minutiscleroticus | reverse complement strand
CGAGCCGATCTGGAACCGGTCCTACGTGGACCACGTGCAGATCACCATGGCCGAGGACATCGGCATCGGCGGCCGCGCCGGCTACTACGACGGCATCGGCGCCGCCCGCGACGTCATCCAGAACCACCTGCTCCAGCTGATGGCGCTGACCGCCATGGAGGAGCCCGCCTCCTTCGACGCGGACGCGCTCGCGGCGGAGAAGACCAAGGTGCTGGGTGCGGCGAAGCTGCCCAAGGACCTGGGCAGAGACACCGTGCGGGGGCAGTACGCGGCCGGCTGGCAGGGCGGCGAGAAGGTCGTCGGCTACCTCCAGGAGGAGGGCATCGACACCAAGTCGAAGACCGACACCTACGCCGCGGTGAAGCTGGAGATCGACAACCGCCGCTGGGCGGGCGTCCCCTTCTACCTGCGCACCGGCAAGCGCCTGGGCCGCCGCGTCACCGAGATCGCCGTCGTCTTCCAGCGCGCCCCGCACTCCCCCTTCGACTCCACCGCCACCGAGGAGCTGGGCTCCAACGCGATCGTCATCCGCGTCCAGCCCGACGAGGGGATCACGGTCCGCTTCGGCTCCAAGGTGCCCGGCACCTCGATGGAGATCCGGGACGTGTCGATGGACTTCGCCTACGGCGAGTCCTTCACCGAGTCCAGCCCCGAGGC
>NZ_BMVU01000248.1 GCF_014650875.1 Streptomyces minutiscleroticus | reverse complement strand
AGATCAAGCAAAGGCGCTAGAGACTCAATACGTGCATAATGCGTTAAAAAGAAACCCTGTGCCTAGAAACTACAATTACTACCAAGCGCCTGAAAAACACTCTAAGCATATTATGCCCTCTGAAATTTTTGATGATGGCACATTCACTTATTTTGGTTTCAAAAACATCACTCTCCAACCTGCTATTTTTGTGGTTCAGCCTGATGGGAAATTAAGCATGACTGATGCTGCTATTGATCCTAACATGACCAATTCAGGATTGAGATGGTATAGAGTTAATGAAATTGCAGAAAAGTTTAGGCTCATTAAAGACAAAGCCCTTGTAACAGTAATAAATAAAGGCTATGGGAAAAATCCATTGACAAAAAATTACAATATCAAAAACTATGGTGAATTGGAGCGTGTGATTAAAAAGCTCCCTCTTGTCAGAGATAAATAAAAAGGCGTTAAGACATGAATGAAGAAAACGATAAATTTGAAACTTCTAAAAAAACCCAACAACATTCACCCCAAGATTTATCCAATGAAGAAGCAACAGAGGTCAATCACTTTGAAGATTCTTCAAAAGAATCCAAAGAAAGCTCAGATCATCATCTTGACAACCCCACAGAAACTAAAACCAATTTTGATGAATACGAGTCAGAAGAAATAACTAACGATT
>NZ_BMVU01000247.1 GCF_014650875.1 Streptomyces minutiscleroticus | reverse complement strand
AAAGCATTTTGCCCTTTGGCTCTATATCAATATGAAACCCATCAATCTCAGTGAGTTTTAAAATATCTTCTTCAAACACCGTGCCGCTCACGCTGATTGAACCATTAGCCGCATTTAGAGTTAAAGAGAGCATGTTTTTATAGGGCGAAGCGCTTTCTTTAAGGCTAACCTTAATCTCAATGCCTCTTTCTTTGGCCACAAAGGGGGCGTTAATGTAATTGATTTTATCCCCTACAACAGGTTTTAACACCCCCACTAGCGCAAAGGCTACAAGGGCGTCTTTAAATTGGTTGATCTCCCCACAAAGACTGAGCTCAATTTTTTGACACACGCCCTTATGGATTTGACTGGAAAAATAACCCAGTTTTTGCGCTAAATTCAAGTAGGCTTTTGCGCTCGCATCAAAAGCTTGCATGGGTAAATTCAAAGCATGCGGGTGGCTTGAACCCCTTAAAGATTCCATAACCCCTTGAGCGGCTTGTTTGGAAATTTCTTCTTGGGATTCTAAAGTGTTCGCACCAATATGGGGGGTCGCATAAACATTAGGCAAGTCTAAAAGCTTGTTGTGAATGCCAGGCTCTTTAGAAAAGACATCAATGCCAAGCCAACGCACTTTTTTAGTTTCTAAAGCTTCATAAAGAGCGTCTTCATTATAAAGCCC
>NZ_BMVU01000246.1 GCF_014650875.1 Streptomyces minutiscleroticus | reverse complement strand
ATCATCAACACTATAGGGCTTGGCAATATCCTTAAAGCGCTTGGCAATACGGCCGCTACCAATGGCTTGCAACAAGCTTTCAATCGTGTTCAAGGGCTTATGAATCTAACCAATCAAAAAGTCGTAACCCTCGCTTCATCGCCTGACACTCAAATCGTGAATGGCTGGACGGGAACGACTAATTTTGTTTTACCCAAATTCTTTTATAAAACGCACACGCATAACGGCTTCACTTTTGGGGGGAGTTTTACCGCTCCTAGCGGGTTGGGCATGAAATGGAATGGTAAAGGGGGGGAATTTTTGCATGATGTTTTCATCATGATGGTAGAGCTTGCCCCTAGCATGAGCTATACTGTTAATAAGCGCTTTTCCGTGGGTGTAGGCTTAAGGGGGCTTTATGCGACCGGGAGCTTTAATAACACCGTTTATGTGCCTTTAGAGGGCGCTTCGGTTTTGAGCGCGGATCAAATTTTAAACTTACCCAACAATGTTTTTGCCGATCAAGTGCCAAGCAACATGATGACTTTATTGGGCAACATTGGCTACCAACCCGCGCTTAATTGCCAAAAAGCCGGTGGGGATATGAGCGATCAAAGCTGTCAAGAGTTTTATAACGGCTTGAAAAAAATCATGGGTTATAGCGGTTTAGTGAAAGCGAGCGCGAATC
>NZ_BMVU01000245.1 GCF_014650875.1 Streptomyces minutiscleroticus | reverse complement strand
AGGGATTTGATTAAAAGCACGATAAAACGCATTGATTTTAACCGCCCTGAACGCTACTATTATAATTTAAGACTGCCTCTTTATCAGCCATGTTATAGGGAATGAGTAATGGTTATCAGGCGATTGTTCAAATTTTGCGCTAGCCATGTGGTGCGCAATTGCTCTTCTTTAAAATGCGCTCAAAATATCCATGGGCATAATTATGAAGTAGAGGTTTTTATTGAAACCAACCGCTTAGACAGCGCGAACATGGCATTAGATTTTGGGCTGATGCAACAAGAAATGCAAGTTTTCATTGAGTCGTTTGATCATGCCCATCATTTTTGGGACAAAGAAAGCGATGAGTTTCAGCGTTTTATAGAAAATCATTGCGTTCGTTATGTGAAATGCTCGTTCAATTTGAGCGCAGAGAGTTACGCTCTGATGTTTTTATACTACTTGACAAGGATTTTACAAAAAAGCGTTTTTTCCAATAACGAAGGGGAGTTAAAAATCTCTAGCGTGCGCGTGCATGAGACTAAAAACGGCTACGCGGAGAGCTTTTTAAAAGATTTAGAAAACCCACATTTTAAATCTTTAGTGCATAATCATTGCGTCTCTTTCTCACAAGGCATTCAAAATTTGTGGCATGATAAGGATTTTTTTAATAAAATCATTAGCGATGAAAAACA
>NZ_BMVU01000244.1 GCF_014650875.1 Streptomyces minutiscleroticus | reverse complement strand
TTAAAAGTTGGATTCAGACAATCTTTGGGCAAACTAATCGTTTGAGGAATGACCTCATAATGGCAATAATTTTCATCTTCAAAGAGAGGTTTTATCAATAAGCGGTTTGAAAAAAGCCGATTTTCTTGATTAGGATCAATAACGCCATTGTTTAAAAAGAGGGAAGTTTGCGCGAGTTTGGTTATTTCATTGGGGTTATGGCTTACCAATAACACGCTTAAATTTTCACGCTTGATAAAATCAAGCAAACCTTGTTGCACTTCGTTTTTTAAGGCGTTATCTAGGGCGTTTAAAGGCTCATCTAAAAGCAATAAATTCTTGGCTGCGATCAAAGCTCTTGCTAAAGCGACTCGTTGGGCTTGTCCGCCAGAGAGTTGAAGAATTTTTTGCTGGCTTAGATTTTCTAAACGCATTAAGCGTAACACTTCGTGGATTTTATCTTTATCTTTAGGGTGAGCAAAAGCGATGTTTTGATACACGTTTAAATGAGGAAATAGAGCGTAATCTTGAAACACAAAGCCGATTTTTCGTTGTTGTGGTTTTAAAAAAATCTTTTTTTGAGTGTCTAGCCATACTGAATGATTGACTTCAATATAGCCACTATCCACCGCTTCAAGCCCCGCTAAAATGCGTAAAATCGTGCTTTTACCCGCTCCCGATTCTCCTAATAAA
>NZ_BMVU01000243.1 GCF_014650875.1 Streptomyces minutiscleroticus | reverse complement strand
CTCTTCTATTTTTTCTTTTAAATCAAATTCTTCCTCATCAAACTTAAAATAGTTCGTTAAACCAATACAATCAATCTCGCTAGTGCATAGTTTTTGTATAAAATCCTCTTCAGAACATTTATACGCCTTATTTAAATGTGTGTGTGGCGTATGCACATGCAAATCCCATTTATGCCAGCTTGAACCTTTATTCTTATCTTTATTACCCATCTTCTCTCCTAATATATTATCTCAAAGCACCCCACAAAAACTAATCTTCTAAATCTTCCCCATCATACCCAAGCTCCAACGCCTTCACTTGCCCTATCGCATTACCCATAATACCCTTGATAGAGCCATACATGTTAATCGTGCCCTCAAACACTTTTTCTATTTGCTTTTCCCTACTTTTCCAAATCCTAGCCATCGCGTTTTTTTCTTTTTCTAATTCCGCTCTCAATTGCTCAAACCCCTCTATAATCGCGCTCACTTGCATGGAAAATTCAGAGCTTGTCAAATAATGATAGAGCAGATTCACTTTATCGCCCTTATTTTCCTGACTTTTTTTAGCCAAACTCACTTGAATAACCCCCTCTCTTAACGCCGCGCTCAACCCCTTAAACTCTTCAAACGAACACACCCACACCCCTTCAAATAACCCCATCCTCTCCATCTCTTTAGGCAACGCCTCACTC
>NZ_BMVU01000242.1 GCF_014650875.1 Streptomyces minutiscleroticus | reverse complement strand
ATATCCAGATTCATCGTTTTTACCACCATTAGGGGGGTTTTAACATGGCAGGCACGCAAGCTATATATGAATCATCTTCTGCAGGCTTCTTATCGGAAATTTCCTCAATCATCTCAAGCACGAGTGGTGTCGCAGGGCCATTTGCAGGAATAGTAGCGGGTGCTATGTCAGCAGCGATTATTCCTATTGTTGTGGGATTTACTAATCCGCAAATGACCGCTATCATGACCCAATACAATCAAAGCATCGCTGAAGCCGTAAGCATGCCTATGAAAGCCGCTAACCAACAATACAACCAATTGTATCAAGGTTTTAACGATCAAAGCATGGCTGTGGGGAACAATATCTTAAATATCAGCAAATTAACAGGGGAATTTAACGCACAAGGCAACACGCAAGGCGCGCAAATTAGTGCTGTTAATAGTCAGATTGCAAGCATTTTAGCGAGTAACACGACCCCTAAAAATCCTAGTGCTATTGAAGCTTACGCGACGAATCAAATCGCTGTTCCTAGTGTGCCAACAACGGTTGAAATGATGAGCGGTATCTTAGGCAATATTACAAGTGCAGCACCAAAATACGCCCTAGCCCTACAAGAACAACTGCGTTCTCAAGCAAGCAACAGCTCAATGAATGATACAGCCGATTCCCTTGATAGCTGTACCGCTTTAGGTGCGCTT
>NZ_BMVU01000241.1 GCF_014650875.1 Streptomyces minutiscleroticus | reverse complement strand
ATTAAAGCGGAATTATTCCCTGAACATGTGCGAGCGCTTGGCGTGGGTTTAGCCTATGCGATTGCGAATGCGCTTTTTGGAGGGAGCGCGAGTTATGTAGCGTTGCAATTCAAACAACATGGTTTTGAATGGGGATTTGTGGGCTATGTCATGTTTAGCATTGTTATCTTTATGGTTATGGTTATCATATTCCCTAAAAAAACCTATCTGGAATAAATCTTTATTTAATTTTTGCTATAATTTTTTCTTTTAAAAGGATTCTTGCATGCAAAATGGGTATTATGCGGCCACGGGAGCTATGGCGACACAATTTAACCGCTTGGATTTAACCTCTAACAATTTAGCTAATTTAAACACCAATGGCTTTAAAAGAGACGATGCGATTACAGGCGATTTTTTAAGGCTTTACCAACAATACCGAGAACAACTGCCCTTAGAAGATCAAACTAAAGCGAGTGCGAAGTATTTAAACCGCAATCTCAATCGTGTACCTATTCTATCAGAAATCTATACGGATAGAAGCCTTGGTGCGTTTGAAGAAACGCATAACCCCCTAGATTTTGCCCTAACAAGCCCTAATCTCTATTTTGCGATACAAACTAATGAAGGTGTCGCTTATACTAGAGATGGGCATTTTAGCGTGGATAAAGACGGCTTTTTGGTAACTCTTAATGGCTTTAGG
>NZ_BMVU01000240.1 GCF_014650875.1 Streptomyces minutiscleroticus | reverse complement strand
ATGGGACTTACCCCAAAAAACGCTCATTATCTTGGTTACATAGCTCCTGTTTTTTTGGTGTTTGTTAGGATTTGTCAAGGCGTTGCTGTGGGTGGTGAATTGCCTGGCGCTTGGGTTTTTGTCCATGAACATGCTCCGCAAGGCCAAAAAAACACTTATATCGGTTTTTTAAGCACTTCTGTAGTTTCTGGGATTTTGCTTGGGAGTTTAGTTTATATTGGGGTTTACATGGTTTTTGACAAGCCTGTTGTTGAAGATTGGGCTTGGCGGGTTGCTTTTGGGCTTGGAGGGATTTTTGGTATCATTTCTGTCTATTTGAGACGCTTTTTAGAAGAAACTCCTGTTTTTCAGCAAATGAAACAAGACAATGCCTTAGTTAAATTCCCGCTTAAAGAGGTGTTTAAAAATTCTCGCTTTGGCATATTAATCTCCATGCTTATCACTTGGGTTTTAACCGCTTGTATTTTGATTTTTATCCTTTTTGTTCCAAATTTTACCCTCATGCATCCCAATTTTAATTTCACTCCTTTTGAAAAAACCTATTTTCAAATTTTAGGGCTTGCTGGCATTGTAAGTTCTATTATTTTAACCGGGCTTTTGGCCGATAAAATCAAACCACACAAAGTTTGCATGGCTTTTAGCGCGGCCTTTGCCTTTTTTGGCTTTTTATTCTTTAAAGAATTTTATTCTAATGCGCC
>NZ_BMVU01000239.1 GCF_014650875.1 Streptomyces minutiscleroticus | reverse complement strand
ATTTTTGGATTTTTGTAATATCTAAAGGCTCAATGCGCCCGTTTCGTTTAACCACCGTAATCAAAATTTTTCCTTTGAATTAAATCGTTTGTTTTTTAAATTTGGAATTGTATCAATAAAAAACTTAAGAAAAAGAAAAGTTCAAGTTGGATCTGTTCTATTAATGAGAATGAGTTTTAAAGTTTTTTAATTTTTTTATACCCCCTCCATTTAATGGCATTTGGGTTAAATCACCACCCTAATTTAGCGCAAAGCCTAACACAAAGCCCAAAAACACACACAAAGCTAAGAAGGATCAAACCCTCTACAAGTAAGTTGCTAGGATGCCCAAAATACGCTGAAATTTCATGGATAGCGGCAACAAAGGGCATCGTTAAAAGCGCCATATAAAAATCCCTCAGTCTCGCTCCTAACACAGCGTCATGAAACGCGCCAAAAAACCTAGCCTTAAAAATGGCTTTGAGAAACCTAGGGTATCTTACTTGGAAAGATTTATAACAATCCCTGCCTCGTGGGTCAAATAAAAGGTTAGACAACAAAGCCGCTATTAAGAGTGTTAGCCATGCATAATAACTATCTTTAGGGCTAAAAAGTGGATCGACAGTGCCTTGGCTACAACGAAATGTGGATATACATCCCGCATAGACTATGGCCACTGCCCATCGATATTCGGTATTGCTCAAACGCTTTTTTGAACCATT
>NZ_BMVU01000238.1 GCF_014650875.1 Streptomyces minutiscleroticus | reverse complement strand
GCCCTGTTTTTAAGGGTTTCATAGAGGTTTTTAACGCCTTTTTGAATGAGTTTTAAGCTTTTTGTCATCAATAACGCCATAGCCGTATCAATGCAATCGCTAGAAGTGATCCCATAATGAAAAAAGCGCGATTCTTCGCCCAGGCTTTCAGCCACGCAAGTAGTGAAAGCGACTAAATCATGCTTAGTGGTTTTCTCAATTTCTTTGATGCGCTCAAGGTTGAATGCCGCCTTTGAGCAGATTTTTTCACAATCGCTATCTTGGATTTGCCCAAGCTTGTTCCACGCCCTAACGACAGCTTTTTCCACTTCTAAATAGGTTTCAAACTTGGTTTGCTCATTCCATAGAGCTTTCATTTCTTCATTCGCATAGCGTTCTAACACCGACAATCCTTACAATCAAAATAGGATTTATGTTACTTTAAAGGAGTTTAAAAAGTCAAGGGGGGAAATCACACAAGACGCAACAAAGCGCCTTGATTTGAGAGAAGGGTTATACTTTAGCCTCTTCTCTGCGTTGCAAGTATTCCCAACGCTCATTCACATCTTTTTGCAATTCTTCAATAATGTGTTCGTTTTCTTTTTTGAAAAGGTGTTTGAAGCGCTTTTGAGCCCCTAAATAATCCCTTACAGGAATGATATTTCTTGGGCGGTAAGTGATTTTCAATTCCCTGCCATTAAAGATTTCAAATAGGGGGAACATCAAGCTATCC
>NZ_BMVU01000237.1 GCF_014650875.1 Streptomyces minutiscleroticus | reverse complement strand
ACAGCGCGTCGGCGACCATCGTGCCGGTGCCCACGGTGCTCAGGTACGGGTTGTCGTGCTTGACCTCGGTGCCGAAGTTCGACCCCGTCTGCTCCACGCGGGAGAGGTCGTAGCCGACCAGCCGCAGGTAGTGGACCACGAGCGAGCTGTCGCCTGACAGCCGCATGAGGGGCTTCACGTTGGTCAGGCGGGTGATCGCCCGGTGGAGGGAGTAGTGGAAGCCGTACAGCGGGTACGTGCGGTCGGGCCGCAGGCCGAGCATCAGCAGGCGCGGGACCGTGGCCACGAGGACGAGGCCGACGAGGAGCGAGCCGAAGAACAGCACGAGGGACACGATCAGGGCGTCCCGGTAGAACGCCCAGGTGGTCAGCGAGGCGGCTCCGGCGGCCATGAGGGCGGTGAGCTGCGGTATCCGGGCGAACAGCAGGTCCACGCCGCCGGCCGTCAGGGGCACGTAGAACACCAGCGCGCCCAGCAGCTGCCCCAGGGCGTAGCCGGCCCGGTGCCGGGTGGTGCAGGGGACGGGGTCGACGGTGCGGAAGTCCGTCGCGCACGGCTGGGCCGGGGAGCCGTGCCACCGTTCGCCGGCGGGCACCCGCTGTCCCGCCTGCAGGGACGAGGAGTGTCCGAGCTGGGCGCCGTCGCCCAGGGCGGTGTCGATCTCCAGCACCGTCGCCTCGCTGACGTAGACGTCGCGGCCGAGGGTGACCGGGC
>NZ_BMVU01000236.1 GCF_014650875.1 Streptomyces minutiscleroticus | reverse complement strand
ACAGCGCGTCGGCGACCATCGTGCCGGTGCCCACGGTGCTCAGGTACGGGTTGTCGTGCTTGACCTCGGTGCCGAAGTTCGACCCCGTCTGCTCCACCGGGGTCAGCCGGTACCCCACGGCCCGCAGGTAGGGGACGATGAGCGAGCTGTCCCCGAACAGCCGGGTGAATGCCTTCACATTGGTCAGGCGGGTGATCGCCCGGTGGAGGGAGTAAGGGAAGCCGTACAGGCGGTAGGTGCGGTCCGGCCTCAGCGCGAGCATCAGCAACCGCGGAACGGCCGTCACCACGGCGAGGCCGACGAGCAGCGAGCCGAAGAACAGCACGAGGGACACGATCAGGGCGTCCCGGTAGAACGCCCAGGCGGTCAGCGAGGCGGCTCCGGCGTCCGTCACGGCGGTGAGCTGCGGGACCTGGGCGAACAGCAGGTCCGACCCGCCGATCACCAGGGGCACGTAGAACACCAGCGCGCCCAGCAGCTGCCCCAGGGCGTAGCCGGCCCGGTGCCGGGTGGTGCAGGGGACGGGGTCGACCGTCCGGAAGTCCGTGTCGCACCGCAGTGCCGGGGAGCCGTGCCAGGCCTCGCCCGCGGGCACGGACTGGCCGGTGTGCAACGAGGAGGAGTGTCCGAGCTGGGCGCCGTCGCCCAGGGCGGTGTCGATCTCCAGCACCGTCGCCTCGCTGACGTAGACGTCGCGGCCGAGGGTGACCGGGC
>NZ_BMVU01000235.1 GCF_014650875.1 Streptomyces minutiscleroticus | reverse complement strand
CGTGTGGTGTGGGTGATGGTCCCGGCGGGCGCGCCCACCCAGGCCACCATCGACGAGCTGGCCGGTCTGCTGGACGAGGGCGACGTGGTCGTGGACGGCGGCAACTCGCGCTGGACGGACGACGAGAAGCACGCCGCCGAGCTGGGCGTGAAGGGCATCGGCTTCGTCGACTGCGGCGTCTCCGGCGGCGTGTGGGGCCTGGAGAACGGCTACGCGCTGATGTACGGCGGCACCGAGGAGAACATCGCCAAGGTGCAGCCGGTCTTCGACGCGCTCAAGCCGGAGGGCGACTTCGGCGCGGTGCACGCGGGCAAGGTCGGCGCCGGGCACTTCTCCAAGATGGTCCACAACGGCATCGAGTACGCCATGATGCAGGCCTACGCCGAGGGCTGGGAGCTGCTGGAGAAGGTCGACTCCGTCACCGACGTGCGCGAGGTCTTCCGCTCCTGGCAGGAGGGCACCGTCATCCGCTCCTGGCTGCTCGACCTGGCCGTGAACGCGCTGGACGAGGACGAGCACCTGGAGAAGCTGCGCGGCTTCGCGCAGGACTCCGGCGAGGGCCGCTGGACCGTGGAGGCGGCGATCGACAACGCCGTGCCGCTGCCCGCGATCACCGCCTCGCTCTTCGCCCGCTTCGCCTCCCGCCAGGACGACTCGCCGCAGATGAAGATGATCGCCGCACTGCGCAACCAGTTCGGCGGCCACGCGGTCGAG
>NZ_BMVU01000234.1 GCF_014650875.1 Streptomyces minutiscleroticus | reverse complement strand
TACCAGTACCCCGCGTCCAGCTCCGGACCCTCCAGCCACCGACCCTCCACCGAGGAACGGAAGGGAACGGCCGCGCGCTGCGGCCGGATCCCGGCCAGCAGCCGCCCCAGCTCCTCCTCGATGGCCTCCACGTGCGAGGTGTGCGAGGCGTAGTCCACCGGGATACGGCGCACCCGAACCTCGTCCGCCTCCCAGACGGCGACCAGCTCGTCCAGCCCGCCCGGATCCCCGGCGACCACCACCGACGACGGCCCGTTGACGGCGGCCACCTCCACCCCCGCCGGCAACACCCCGGCCACACGCTCCAACGGCAGGGCCACCGACACCATGCCGCCCCGCCCCGCCAGGCCACGGGCGATGGCCTGCGACCGCAACGCCACCACCGCCGCCGCATCCTCAAGACTGAGAATCCCTGCCACATGCGCCGCCGCGATCTCGCCCTGCGAGTGACCCACCACCGCGTCCGGCCGCACACCCACCCACTCCCACAACCGCGCCAAACCCACCATCACCGCGAACGACACCGGCTGCACCACATCGACCCGCTCCAACGACGCAGCACCCTCCACCTGCCGCACCACATCCACCAACGACCAGTCCACATACGGCGCCAACGCATCCGCCACCTCGGCCACCGCCCGCGCGAACACCGGCGACTCATCCAGCAACCGACGCCCCATACCCACCCACTGCGCCCCCTGACCCGGGAACACGAA
>NZ_BMVU01000233.1 GCF_014650875.1 Streptomyces minutiscleroticus | reverse complement strand
TTTTTTGCCATTTAAATCCACTTTTTGAGACAAACCCACGCTCATGTTTTGCATCAAGGTGCTATCCAGCCTGAAAAAATCGCTCACATTAGCGTTGTTATAGCCTAAATACAAAACAGGGTTATCCCACTTGCTAATGACTTTTTCTTGAGAGCTTAAAGCGTCAATTTGCTCTTGTAAGGCTTGTATTTTTTGATTTTTAGAAAGGTATTTAGCTACAAAAGATTGGATCTCTAAATCTTTAGCAAAACCCAAACTAAAAAGCAATAAAAAAGCACTTAGAAGGCGTATTGAAACGCCCCTTTTATAAAACGCATTTATAAAAGATAGCATGCTCTTATAAATCCAGGCTTGTTTTAGCGCGATAAACCTGACCCTCTTTAGATTTAATATCCACCCTCACCTGCCATGTCCCATTCATAGAGAGATTGGTTTTAGCTTCATAAATGCCGTTTTTTTCACTCACTTGCGCCATTTCTTTCATCGCTGGCATGCCAGGCATTTCAGGCATCATAAACTGCACCCTAACGATAGCTTTTTCTAAAGCCTTACCTTTTAAAGTGGGGCTAAGCACGAAAGTGTTATCGCCTTTAATGGGGTTGCCCACGGATTTGATTTTCACTTCCAAGTCATTTGCTTTTAGGGTTTGCTCCCATGCGTTTAAACTCATAACCCCCAATACGCTTATTAAAAATAAAGCGGCTAATTTTTTCATC
>NZ_BMVU01000232.1 GCF_014650875.1 Streptomyces minutiscleroticus | reverse complement strand
CCCGGCCGACGCCGAACGGGTGGACGCCGTCGAGCTGGAGGCGATCCGGGCGGTGCTGTACCGGCACGACGTGATCACCAGCACCGCCGCCGACGGTGACGAGGCAGCCGAACCGGTCGCGCTCGATGCCCTGCGCCGCCAGGTCGCCTATGGCTGGGACGCCTTCCAGGCCAGCCGGTTCACGCTGCTGAGCCGTCTCCTGCCCGAGCTGCTGACCCGCACCAACCGCGCTGCCGCCCGGTACACCGGCGAGGACCAGACGGTGGCCTACCGTGCGCTGGCCATGGCGCTGTGCCTGACCGAGGCGGTGTGCGTCAAGTTCGGTTCCGGCCCGCTGGCCGCCCTCGCCGGACGCCGTGCCGTGGTGGTGGCCGAGCGGTGCGGGGATGCGGCCGTGATGGCGACCGCGGCCCGCCATCTGTGCGATGCCATGACCGAGGACGGCCAGCCGGCGGCCGCCGCCCGGTTCGCGACCGCGGCCGCCGCCCGCCTCGAGCCCTATCTGGTGTCCGCCGGACCCGCCGGGCTGAGCGCCCTGGGGGCGCTGTACCTGAAAGCGGCCATGGCACAGGCCGCGGTCGCCGCCGGCAACTCCCGCACCGCCTCCGGCGCCGCCCGAGCCGTACCCGCGCTCCTGGACCGGGCCGCCCAGCACGCCGCCCGGCTGGACGGCGCGAACAACGCCCTGTGGTCCGCGTTCAACGCGGCGAACGTGTC
>NZ_BMVU01000231.1 GCF_014650875.1 Streptomyces minutiscleroticus | reverse complement strand
TTGGTTATAAAATCTAAAAAACGCTCAAAAGCATGTTTTAAAAAACCAACCAAAGAGCCTTAAAAAAAGCGTGTTCTAATGTTTGTTTTTAAAGTTATTTAAAGTTATATGTATAGTTAAGATAAACGCTCACCACTCTTTTATAATCCAATTTATCCCCATAATTATCGCTATAGTAATTGACCTTAAAAGCGGGCACTTTAACCCCTAATTCAACACTAGAACCCCCAAGATATATTTCATCGCCATAGCGATCAATATCGTATTCATCGCTATTATAACGAACGCCAAATTTTCCTTGTAACTGAAAAATCGTGTGGCTCTTGACTTGATTGAAAGGGGTGAGATTGTTACTTGCAAACCAAGTGCTAGCCCCTATATCCATGCCAATCACAAGCCCTGAAGATTTTCTAAATGTGTGCCTTGATACCTTTTTTAATGTATTAGCGTCTAGCGTTCTGCCGGTCATGTCTTTGTAAAATATAGAGAGCCCTTTTACCCTTCGTTCAACATCTTCTTGGGACGCTCGCTTATCGTTAGTCCAATTAATGAGCAAATCCGTATTGAAACCATAGGGTAAAAAGACGATTAAACCGCTGCCAGGAACAGAACCAACGCCACCAAGTTGGTAACCGAAAAAAAGAGAGTGCCTAAACCCTATAATCCTTTTTTTACCCAAAAAATATTTATACCCAAAGCTGAGTTCATTAAAAAGACCGCCC
>NZ_BMVU01000230.1 GCF_014650875.1 Streptomyces minutiscleroticus | reverse complement strand
TTCCAGGCCCTGCTGGAGGGACTGATCGCGCAGGCCGCCCGGCGGGACGAGGTGGACCTGTCCCTGGTCAGCGTCGACTCCACCACCGTGCGCGCCCACCAGGACGCGGCCGGCATGCACCTGCGCCCGGACGTCCTCACCGCCCTGGAGAAGGCCGCGGCCGAAGAAAAGACCGGGTCAAAGGGGGCGACAACGACGGACGAACCGGACAGGACACCGACCCCGGACGGGCAGAGCGGCGCCGCATCCGGCGCCGGCACCGGCTCCGGCTGAAGGCCGCTCTGCTGGGCCGCTCCCGGGGCGGACAGACCAGCAAGATCCATCTCGCCGGCGACCGCAAGTGCCGCCCGCTGGTGCTGCTCCTGACCGCCGGACAGGCCGCGGACAGCCCGCAGTTCATCCCCGTCCTGAACCAGATGCGCGTCCGTCTGCCCGTGGGCCGCCCGCGCACCCGGCCGGACGCGGCGGCGGGCGATAAGGCCTACTCCTCCCGCGCCAACCGCGCCCACCTGCGCAAACGCCGTATCCGCGCGGTCATCCCGGAGAAGAAGGACCAGCTGGCCAACCGCAAGAAGAAGGGCTCCCAGGGCGGTAGGCCCGTCGACTTCGACGCCGAGCTCTACAAGGAGAGGAACACCGTCGAGCGGCTGATCAACAAGATGAAGGCCTGGCGCGGCATCGCCACCCGGTACGACAAAACCCCGGACAGCTACCTCGCCGGCCTCCACCT
>NZ_BMVU01000229.1 GCF_014650875.1 Streptomyces minutiscleroticus | reverse complement strand
AACCGTCCCTAATCCTTCAGCAGAATGCTCTTCACCACTTTTAGCTGCATTTAAGAGCAAGCCGGTTTCTTGATGGAAATATTGCATGCTTTCTTGTGCGTTCTCTAAGCCTTCTTTTAAGCTCGTGCAAAAAGTCTTAAACAAATCATTTTTATGGTATTCCCCCACACCCCCTGTTTTTTTGGCTAGTGAAAAATACTGCACGCCGTCAATATTTTGGCTTTTTAAAGAATAAGAAACCCCTTGTAAATTAACGCTCTCTGCATTTTCTTTAAAATGAACGCTTTGTTCTTCTAAATTGTTCAAGCCTGCAAGATTCCCACTCTTAAAAACGACTTTATTGTTTTTAATACCTACAAAACCTTCATGCAAGCACAAATTTAAAAGGCTTTGATAGAGATTGATTTCTTTTTTTAACTCCGTAATTTCAGAATCTTTTTGATGGATTTGAAGTTGCAACTGCTTATTCCCAAACATGGTGGCATTCCTTATTTAAATTTGAATCTTTTGAGATTATACCCAAAATTACCAAACATTTTAACCGCTCGTTAGTATTGTTGTTTCAAATACAATTCAGAAAATAAGCCCTGTTTCTTTATAAGGGTTTCAAAGTTGCCCTGTTCCACAAGTTTGCCTTTGTCTAACACAATAATTTCATTAGCCTGTCTGACACTACCCATGCGGTGCGTAATGATTAAAGCCATCTTAGATTGCGATTGTTTAAAAATAAAA
>NZ_BMVU01000228.1 GCF_014650875.1 Streptomyces minutiscleroticus | reverse complement strand
CCTTCTCCTCGTCGCGGCGGCCGCCGCCGAAGACCGCGTCGAACCTCTCGTGCTGGATGGTCTCGGTCAGGGGCAGGGTCTGCAGCGGGTTGCGGGTGCCGTCGGGGCGCTCCTTGAGGACGCCGCGGTCGATGTAGTCCTGTACCGAGGCGATGTGCAGCCGCAGTCCGTGCCGGTGCGCCGTGCGGTCGCGGTAGGCGAGGACCTCGGGGAAGTTGTGGCCGGTGTCCACGTGGAGCAGGGCGAAGGGGACGGGGGCGGGGGCGAAGGCCTTCAGGGCCAGGTGCAGCATGACGATGGAGTCCTTGCCGCCGGAGAAGAGGATCACCGGTTTCTCGAACTCGCCCGCGACCTCGCGGAAGATGTGCACCGCCTCGGACTCCAGCGCGTCCAGGTGCGACAGGGCGTACGGGCTGCCGGTGCCCTCGTGGACGGAGGCGACGGTCGTCATGCGAGACCCCTCTCGGTGAGCAGCTTGTGCAGCGCGGCCGCGGACTCCTGCACGGTCTGCGTGTGCGACTCGATGCGCAGGTCGGGCGACTCGGGCTCCTCGTAGGGGTCGTCGACACCGGTCAGACCCGATATCTCGCCCGCGGCCTGCTTGGCGTACAGGCCCTTCACGTCGCGCTCGCTGCACACCTCGACGGGGGTGGCGACGTGGATCTCCAGGTAGGCGGTGCCGCTGGCCTGGTGGCGCTTGCGCACGGCCTCGCGGCTGTCGGCGTACGGCGCGATGACG
>NZ_BMVU01000227.1 GCF_014650875.1 Streptomyces minutiscleroticus | reverse complement strand
ATATTCTTTTTAGGAAACGATAATGATTAAAGCGATTAATATTTCTCATGCTTTTGAAAAGCCCCTTTATAACGGCGTGAATTTGCGCATCAAGCCCCAAGAAAGCCTAGCGATTTTAGGCGTGAGCGGGAGCGGTAAAAGCACGCTTTTAAGCCATTTAGCCACCATGCTAAAACCGGATAGCGGAACAATTAGTTTGTTAGAACACCAAGATATTTATGCTTTAAATTCCAAAAAGCTTTTGGAATTACGGCGTTTAAAAGTGGGCATAGTCTTCCAATCGCATTACCTTTTTAAGGGTTTTAGCGCTTTAGAAAACCTGCAAGTCGCTTCAATCCTAGCCAAGCAAGAAATCGATCATTCCCTTTTAGAACAATTAGGCATAGCCCACACCCTAAAACAAGGCGTGGGTGAATTGAGCGGCGGCCAGCAACAACGCTTAAGCATCGCCAGAGTGCTTTCTAAAAAACCTAAAATCATTATCGCTGATGAACCCACCGGGAATTTAGACACCACTAGCGCTAATCAAGTCATCAGCATGCTGCAAAATTACATTACAGAAAAAGAAGGGGCGTTAGTTTTAGCCACGCATGATGAGCATTTGGCTTTCACTTGCTCTCAAGTCTATCGCTTAGAAAAAGAAGTTTTGATTAAGGAAAAATAAGAAATGTTGCAACGCCCTAAAATTGTCGCTGAATTGAGCACTAATCATAACCAGGATTTAAATCTCGCTAAAGAAAG
>NZ_BMVU01000226.1 GCF_014650875.1 Streptomyces minutiscleroticus | reverse complement strand
GGGGCGGGTGCGGGGCCGGCCGACCGGCAGGCGGACGCGGATCTTGTGCAGCACGGGCAGGAACTGCGGGCTGTCCGCGGCCTGTCCGGCGGTCACCGTGAACGCCGGCGGGCGGCATCGGCGGGCGGCGGCCAGGTGCACCTTGCTGGTCAGCCCGCCGCGGGAGCGGCCGAGCAGGGCCTGCTGCAGACGGACCCGGTGCCGTCGGCGGACGCGTCGGCGCTCCTCCCGCTCGCGCTCGCCTTCGCCGGGCTGTCCGATGTGTTCCGCTTCGCCGCCCTTTTTTGCCGGGTCCGTTCCTGCTCGGCGGCGGCCTCCTCGAGCACCTCCATCACGTCCTGGCCCACCAGCATCCCGGCGGCATCATGACGGGCGCGCATCGTCGTGGAGCCCACGCCGACCAGGGACAAGTCCGTCCGGCCCCGGCGGGCGGCCTCGGCGATCAGCCCCTCCAGCCGCGCGGTGAACACACCGGCGTCCCGCCAGACGCGAAAGCGCCCGTAGACCGTGGACCACGGCCCGAACACCTCCGGCATCTCCCGCCCTTGCCCACCGGTCCGAAACCGCCGGATCACCCCTCGAACTGGTCCCGCAACCGCTGGGGATACGGGCCGTACTCACCTATCGGCAGGTACGGCTCGATCAACTCCCTGCTCGTCGCTCAGTTGCCTCCGCGTCACGATCACACTCCTACCGGATCCACCCGTCATGCGGGCCCGGATCGACAGGACTGATCACAACATCACACAGACCCT
>NZ_BMVU01000225.1 GCF_014650875.1 Streptomyces minutiscleroticus | reverse complement strand
CTTCTAGCAAGCTAGAAAGGTTCATCGTTCGACTTGCATGTGTTAAGCACGCCGCCAGCGTTCGTCCTGAGCCAGGATCAAACTCTCCATAAAAGTGTTTGTCCTAAAGCTCTTTTGTTTTTTGATAGGCTGTTATCATTCCTGACAACAGCTTTAGCGTATCACAAGAACTCGTTTTATACTTTATTGAATAAAACGGGTTGTGTTCTTAAGTATTACAACAACAAAACAGAAAGAAACTTTTTAAATAAGGTTTAGCCAAACGCTAACCTAAAAATACTCTCATGCCATCCAACCATCAATCATATAATACAATCAATGGTATTGACTGGCATTAGTTGGATAAGAATTTCTTATAAAAGAATAAAAGTTATTCAAACCCTCACTCTTTCAAATAAGTTGTCCTTAAATGATTTAGAATATCCCTTAAAAAGAACTTCTATCAATTTGCTTAGTTTTCAAAGATCGTTTGCTTTAATCAGCTATCCTTGCAAGTTATCAAGCGGCTTTTTAAAAGCCCTTGCTGAAACAAGGAAATGAAATTATAGTCATACAAAGCTTAAGGTTTGCTTAAACTATAAAAATTTTTGACAAAGTAAGTTAAAATTTTAAAACGATCGGGTTTTGAAAAATCCAAATACCGCCAAAAACACGCACGCATTCCCCACAAATACACCATTAAGTGCTAATTCCGTTTTCAAAAATCACTCCATAATAGAGAGCAAAAAGTGAAATCATGGGTTAGAAAAACCCGCTTAAGCTAT
>NZ_BMVU01000224.1 GCF_014650875.1 Streptomyces minutiscleroticus | reverse complement strand
CCCCCCCGGCGCCCAAGATTGGAAAGGCACCAGCCGCTGCTCCTGCTCGCTGTGCGTGTTCGCCGCCAAGCGGGACCTGCTGCTGGCGATCCGCCGCCGGCCGCGGCTGGCCGCGCTGTACGCACAGGTCGAAGCCGCCCGCGGCGACAGCTTCAGCCCCACCTGGCACATCACCGACCTGATCACACAGAGCCGTCTGCCCACCGCCCCCGACCCCGGGGTCGTCCTCGCCGACGACACCCCCGCCATGGACCTGCTGGCCCAGCAGGTCCGCACCGCGCTGCAGCAGCCCCCGCGCAAGGCCGTCGGCCTGGCCGCCCGCCCCCGCCCGGACTGCGACGGCTGCATCCCCGCCCCGGACGCCACCTGATCCGCTGCCCCTACCCACCGTGAGAAAGGCATACTGGCCATGATGACGACCACCACCCAGCGCCTGCTTGACCTGGCCGCGGCCGCCCCGACCGCCGACGGCGAGGACCTGGTGCGCCTGCTGAGCGAGGGCAACGCCCTGTACCACCAGGGACTGGAGGAGACCCGCCAGGCGACGTCCATGCGCCTGGGCGCACTCACCACCGCCGAACTGGTGGAGGCGGCCGCACAGGCCGGCGTGCCGTGCGACAGCTCCCGCACCCGGCCGGAAGTCCTCCTGCTCCTCGCCCTGGCCGAGTGGGAGATGACACCCGCAGCGATGGCCTACTCCGGCATGGCCGAAGACGCCGCCCGCCGGGGAGTCAGCCTCCTCCCGGAGGAGTGAACCGCAGAGCTTCCTTGCCTGAAGTCGGCCAGCGGACTGGAC
>NZ_BMVU01000223.1 GCF_014650875.1 Streptomyces minutiscleroticus | reverse complement strand
TGCTCTTGTGGATCAAGACCCCGGGCGAGTCGGACGGCAACTGCGGCGTCGGAGCCGGCTCCACGGCCGGACAGTTCCTTCCCGAGGTCGCCTACAAGATGATCTACGGCTACTGATCCAGGACTCCCGCCGCCCGCCCGGGCGACCGGCGGTCCACCGTGGCTGCGGGCGCTCCCTCGACCAGCTCGCCGACCAGGTGGCAGCCATGGATCCAGGGTCAACGACACGCGGGGCGATGCGGCCACTGGGGAGCGCAAGCGGTTCTTCTCGGCGGTCCTGGCGCTCTGGTGCCGCAGGTCGTCGAAGATCGCCGAAGTGCTGCCGCTGCCCTTCTCGCACGGCCTGTCCACCGGCGACTTCGTGCCCGCGCTGGAGCAGTCCCTCGACTCGGCCTCCGGCCTGTCCCCGGCCACCGCCACGCGGTCGACCGCGCAGTGGCAGGCCGGCCACACCGCGTTCCGGGAGCGCGATCCGTCCGGCACCGACTACGGGTACGGCTGGGCCGGCGGCATCCACCTGCGGATCCGCCTGGCCGGGGCCGCGGTCCTGGTCAGGATCGGGGCGGGCGCGGACGGCACCGAGGAACGCACGGCGATGACCGACGGCCACCACGAAGCACCCGAGACCTGGGCCGGGCTGCTGCGCGACCGCGCGCGCCACGGTATGCGCGCTCCGGTCCTGGCGGTCGGCGACGGAGCACTGACGTTTTCTCAGCGAAATGGCCGGCGTGGGCTGCCGTGAGTCACCCGCTGGCCAAGCGGGCGGGGGACGTCGAGCCCGCTCGTGGACAGACGTGA
>NZ_BMVU01000222.1 GCF_014650875.1 Streptomyces minutiscleroticus | reverse complement strand
CCACCGTCTACGGGTACTTCGCCCACTGGCAGCGCGACGGCGTCCTCCACCAACTGCACGGCTTCCTGCACCGGCTGACCCGCCAGAGCCAGGGCCGCGCCGTCGAGCCCGGCGCCGGCGCCCTCGACACCCAGAGCGTGAAGACCTCCAACAACGTCCCCCGGACCAGCCAGGGCGCGGACGTCGGCAAGAGAATCGTCGGCAGAAAACGCGGAGCCGTCACCGACTCCCTCGGCCTGCTCCTCACCGTGCTGGCCACCGCGGCCGGCCGCTCCGACAGCGCCATCGCCCCGCACCTGCTCGACACCGTCCACGCCGCCCACCCCCGCCTGCGCAAAATGTGGGCGGACAGCGCCTTTCGCACCACCGTCCTCCAACACGCCGCCCACCTGGGCATCGACCTCGAAGTCGTCCAACGCACCCCCGGCACAAAAGGGTTTACTCCGCCGCCCCGAAGGTGGGTGATCGAGCGAACGTACGGCTGGTTCATGATCTTCCGCAGACTGGCCCGTGACCACGAGACACTGACCGTCCGCTCCGAAGCCCTCATCGAACTCCGCATGATCGACCTCATGACCCGCCGCCTGACCGGAGAATCCACACCAACCTGGAGAGACCCGACACCGCTGAATGAGACGCCATCGCCGGGATGAAACACCCACTGAGAGGGTGTTTATGCAGGCCAAGCCCTATATGTGGCTCTCATCCCCGACCGCTTTAAGTGCTTCTCCCCCATAGATACCGAATGGCGTTCTCCAGGGTGGAGGCTTGGCCATCCGTCTCGTTGGCTTTTGCGCCCGCAAGTCCGTCTGATTTGAAGTTGCCACA
>NZ_BMVU01000221.1 GCF_014650875.1 Streptomyces minutiscleroticus | reverse complement strand
CGAAGGCGCTGGGGCAGGCCTCACCGCTCGAGGAACGAGAACCGTTTGTCCAGGTGCGTGCCCTCGAACGCGATCCGCGCCATGCTGCTCACCTCTGCCAGGGCGACGCCGATCCCCGCCGCGTGAAAGCCCGCGCACATGCCCCACAGCGTGAACGAGGCGTCATGGCTGCAGTAGGAGACCTCCGACAGATCCAGCACGACCCGGTGGGTGTCGTCCTCGCCTCGTACTACCTGCCCGATCGCTTCGGCCAGCAGCTGCACCTCATCCAGGCGCACCTCCCCGATTGCACCCACCCATACCGCACCGTCCCCTGCTGTCGCCCCACAGATCACCAGCTCGAATCCCGCTCCCGGCATCATGCCCTGTCACCTTCGATCAGCCCTGGCGGGCCACCACGCCCTTCCCGGCCCGGCACTTCCAGCCTGACGTCCTCTCCGGCCGCCTGTCCGGCACCCGCCCCGAGTCCCCGCACACCGGCCGCTGATGATGCCGCGGCTGTCCAGGGCGCGTGGGCAGCGCTCCTGCACTGTTGCGCCGGACGGTCTCATCCGTTGGCGGCGCGGCCGTCGTGCTGGTGGAACGGAATCCATCTCTCCAGCTCCGCCTCCTTGAAGGCGAGGTGTGCTGCAGAGCTCAGCTCGGTCATGGTGACGGTGATGCCCATGATCTCCATGCCGTAGCACATGCCCAGCAAGATGAACGCGCTGTTGTGGCTGCAGGAGGAGACACCGGACAGGTCCAGCACGACCTGCCGGCAGCCCGCCCCCGCCTGTTGTGCTGCCTGTGCGACCGTCGCGGCCAGCAGCTGGATCTCCTCCTGCTCCAGTTCACCGGCCACGGCGATCCAGGCCGCGGCCTCT
>NZ_BMVU01000220.1 GCF_014650875.1 Streptomyces minutiscleroticus | reverse complement strand
CGTGCGGCGTGGCGGGCGGACCAGTCCGCGCAGCAGCGGGTTGAGTTCCCCCTCGGCCGCCCGGGCCCGCAGCACGCCCCAGTCCAGCCGGGTCGGCACGAGCACGGGCTCCTCCGACCCCAACGCCGCATCGAAGAGGGCGAGGGCTTCGGCCGTGGACAGGGCACGCTGTCCACCGCGCTGCTGAAGGCGTGCGCGTGCGGTGTCGTCGAGGGTCCCGGTCAGGCCGCTGGCCTGCGCCCACAACCCCCACGCCAACGACACTCCCGGCAGCCCCGCATCCCGGCGCCGGCGCACCAACCCGTCCACGAACGCGTTCGCCGCCGCATACGCACTCTGCCCCGCGCTGCCGAACACCCCCGCCCCCGAGGAGAACACCACGAACGCCGCCAGCCCCGCATCCCGCGTCAACTCGTGCAGATGCCAGGCCCCGTCCACCTTCGGCCCGAACACCGCCTCCACCCGCTCCGACGACAACCCGTCGAACACACCGTCCGCCAGCACCCCCGCCGCATGCACCACCGCCGTCAACGGATGCTCCACCTCGACACCCGCCAACACCTCCGCCACCGCCGCCCGATCCCCCACATCCGCGGCCACCACCCGCACCCGGGCCCCACCAGCCTCCAACTCCGCCACCAACTCCTGCGCCCCAGCCGCATCCCCGCCACTACGACTCACCAGCACCAGACGACGCACCCCGTGCACCGCCACCAGATGCCGGGCCACCAACCCGCCCAACACCCCCGTCCCACCCGTCACCAACACCGTCCCCGCCGGATCCAACACCCCCACAGAACCACCCACCGACCCCCCACCCGCACGCACCAGACGCGGCACCCACGCCCGACCCGCACGCCACACCACCTGCACCTCACCCGACCCCACCACACGG
>NZ_BMVU01000219.1 GCF_014650875.1 Streptomyces minutiscleroticus | reverse complement strand
CGATCGCGCCCTTGCTGCCGGCCAACGGTCGGCCCGGTGGGCAGTGGTCCGATCACCGGACGGTGGTCAACGGGGTGCTCTTCAGGGCCCGGACGGGGGTGCCCTGGCCGGACCTGCCGGAGCGGTACGGGCCCTGGCAGACCGTCTACGAGCGGCATCGCCGCTGGTCGGCGGACGGCACCTGGCAGCGCATCCTGACCGAGCTGCAGATCGAGGCCGACGCCGGCGATCCCGACGGCGCCCTGGCCCGCAAGCTGGACAAGGATCGGGAGTGGGCGGTGAACATCGACTCCACCTCCTGCCGGGCTCACCAGCACGCGGCCGGGGCCCGCCACTGGCCGCCGCGCGACTTCCCGGAAAAAGGGGCGGGACGCGTGTGGAAGCCGATGGGCGGGAGGCACTGGGGCGTTCACGGGGCGGGATGACCACCAAGGTCCATCTGCTGACCGACGACCGGGCCCGCCCGCTGACCTGGCTCACCTCGCCGGGCCAGCGGGGCGACAGCCCCATGCTCCTGCCGGTGCTGGAGTCGCTGCGCATTCCCCGCCGCGGGCCCGGGCGTCCACGCCGCCGCCCGGACCGGGTGCGCGGTGACAAGGCCTACTCCAGCCGCAACAACCGTGCCTACCTGCGACGTCGGGGCATCAAGGCGACCATCGCCCAGCCGGACGACCAGCGGGCCAACCGCCGCAACCGTGGCCGGGCCGGCGGCCGTCCACCCGCCTTCGACAAGGTCCAGTACCGCCGGCGCAGCGCGGTCGAACGCTGCGTCAGCAAGTGGAAACAGTTCCGTGCGGTGGCCAGCCGCTACGACAAACGCGACTACATCTTCAACGGCACCCTCACCGTCACCGCCATCGTCATCTGGCTCCGCGACACCGTTCAAGAGCCATCAGAAACGACCTA
>NZ_BMVU01000218.1 GCF_014650875.1 Streptomyces minutiscleroticus | reverse complement strand
TAGGGCCTGTTGGGAAAGTGCTGGTCACAGCCACTCATTGAGGACTGCGACCAGCACGGTCGCCTCGTAGCGGACGGCGAGCTTGTCGTACCTCGTGGCCACGGCCCGGTGGCGCTTGAGGCGGTTGATCCCGCATTCGACGGCATGCCGCTCGCGGTAGTCGGCCCTGTCGAACTTCGGTGGTCGGCCGCCTCGCGAACCGAGCTTCCGACGGTTGCGGACGCGGTCCGCGGGAACCGGGATGGTCGCCTTGATACCGCGTCGTCGCAGGTAGGCGCGGTTACGGCGGGAGTCGTAGGCCTTGTCGGCCCGCACCCGGTCCGGTCGCCGGCGCGGCCGGCCGCGTCCCAGCCGGGGCACCCGGATCGCCTCCAGGACCGGCTCGAACTGCGGGGAGTCGCCTCGCTGCCCGGCCGTGATCAGCACGGACAGCGGCTTCTGCCCCTGCTCGACAGCGAGGTGGATCTTGGTGGTCAGTCCGCCCCGGGAACGTCCCAGGCCGTGGTCGGCCGGCTCGATGGCGAGGCCGCCGGGCGGCTCCTTCTGCAGGTCCCCTTTTTCGACGCCCCGGCGGCGTGCTGGTGGGCCCGGCAGACGGTGGAGTCGACGTTCACCTCCCAGGTGATCAGGCCCTGCGCGTCCGCCTCGGCCTGCAGCCGGGTGACGATGCGGGCCCAGGTGCCGTCCCGCTGCCAGCGCCGGAACAGGTCATACACCCGGTCCCACGGGCCGTAGCGTTCCGGCACGTCACGCCAGGGAGCACCGGTCCGGGTCCGCCACCGTATGCCGTCGATCAGCTGCCGCCGCGTCCACACCGGCGGACGGCCTGGCTTGATGCCTCGTGGCAGCAACGGCTCCAGCCGGGCCCACTGGTCGTTCGTCAGATCACCACGTCCCACAAGATGTGATCATCCACAACCAAGATCGACTTTCGCAACAGGCCCTAG
>NZ_BMVU01000217.1 GCF_014650875.1 Streptomyces minutiscleroticus | reverse complement strand
GCCCTTGACGAAGATCTGGCCCTTGCCGTTGCCGGAGGCCACGCCCAGGTCGGCCTCGCGGGCCTCGCCCGGACCGTTGACCACGCAGCCCATCACCGCCACCCGCAGCGGGACCTCCATGCCCTCCAGCCCCGCGGTGACCTCCTCGGCCAGCTTGTACACATCCACCTGCGCCCGCCCGCACGACGGACACGAGACGATCTCCAGCCCCCGCTCGCGCAGCCCCAGCGACTCCAGGATCTGGATACCGACCTTGACCTCCTCCGCCGGCGGCGCGCTCAGCGACACCCGGATGGTGTCCCCGATCCCCTCGCTCAGCAGCGCCCCGAACGCCACCGCCGACTTGATCGTGCCCTGGAACGCCGGACCCGCCTCGGTCACCCCCAGGTGCAGCGGATAGTCGCACCGCTCGGCCAGCTGCCGGTAGGCGTTGACCATCACCACCGGGTCGTTGTGCTTCACCGAGATCTTGATGTCCCGGAAGTCGTGCTCCTCGAACAGCGACGCCTCCCACAAAGCCGACTCCACCAGCGCCTCCGGGGTGGCCCTGCCGTACTTCTGCAGCAGCCGCCGGTCCAGCGAGCCCGCGTTCACCCCGATCCGGATCGGCGTGCCGTGGTCCTTGGCCGCCTTGGCGATCTCCTTGACCTTGTCGTCGAACTGCTTGATGTTGCCCGGGTTCACCCGCACCGCCGCACAGCCCGCCTCGATCGCGGCGAAGACGTACTTCGGCTGGAAGTGGATGTCCGCGATCACCGGGATCTGCGACTTGCGCGCGATCACCGACAGCGCGTCCGCGTCGTCCTGCGTGGGACACGCCACCCGCACGATCTGGCAGCCCGACGCCGTCAGCTCCGCGATCTGCTGCAGCGTCGCCCCGATGTCCGACGTCCGCGTCGTCGTCATCGACTGCACCGAGACAGGCGCGTCCCCGCCCACGGCCACGGTCCCGACCTGGATC
>NZ_BMVU01000216.1 GCF_014650875.1 Streptomyces minutiscleroticus | reverse complement strand
GGAGGCTTGGCCATCCGTCTCGTTGGCTTTTGCGCCCGCAAGTCCGTCTGATTTGAAGTTGCCACAGAATCGCCCGACGAGCAGCGGAACCGATTCCTCCGGCTCGTCCGTGATCACGCTACGCCGTGAGCGAGCGCAAGCCATACCCCAGCGACCTGTCCGACGCCCGATGGGCCCTGATCGAGCCGACCTTGACGGCCTGGAGAAAAGCCCGGCTCGACCGCAGACCCACCGGCCAGCCCGCCAAGGTCGAGTTACGTGACGTATTCAACGCAATCCTCTACGTCAACCGCACGGGAGTCCCCTGGAAATACCTTCCGCATGACTTCCCCAATCACGGCACCGTCTACGCCTACTACGCGGCCTGGCGCGACGAAGGAATCTTCGCCCAACTCAACTACGACCTGACCGGACTGGCCCGGGTGAAGGAAGGGCGCAAGCCCGAACCAACCGCTTCCGTGATCGACACCCAGAGCGTAAAGACGTCCAACAACGTCCCCCTGACCAGCCAGGGAACCGATGCAGCCAAGAAGATCGTCGGGAGGAAGCGTGGCATCCTCACCGACACCATCGGCCTCATCCTCGCCGTGACCGTCACCGCCGCCGGCCTCTCGGAAAACGCTCTGGGAATACGCCTCCTCGACCAGGCGAAAGAAACGTATCCGACCATCTCCAAGAGCTGGGTCGACACCGGCTTCAAGAACGCTGTCGTCGAGCACGGCGCCCGCCTCGGAATCGACGTCGAAGTCGTCAACAGAAACCCCGGAGTTCGCGGCTTTCACGTTGTCAAAAGGCGCTGGGTGGTGGAGCGGAGTATCGGTTGGATCATGATGCACCGCCGCCTCGCCCGCGACTACGAGACCCTCACCGCCAGTTCCGAAGCCATGATCCACATTGCCTCTATCGACAACCTCGCCAAGCGCATAACGGACGAGACTACATCAACCTGGCGCGGAACCTACTAGG
>NZ_BMVU01000215.1 GCF_014650875.1 Streptomyces minutiscleroticus | reverse complement strand
TTCTCAACGGTGATCATTTCCAGATTCCGTTGAGGACGAGGGCGGCGCGGGCGATGTCGCCGATCCGGCGCGGGCTGAGGGTGACGTGCTGCGGGGCGCGCCGGCGTTGCTCGAGTTCGGCGGCGGCGCGTTCGCCGAGGGCGCGGATGCCCCGGATCAGCTGGTTCCTGGTGCGGGTGTCGGTGTGCAGGGCCTTTTCGGACTGGCCCCTGGGGCGTCGGGTGGGCGCGTGGATGTCGATGCCGGCACCGGTGTACCCCTGGTCCGCCAGGGTCGGCAGCCCGTGGGCCGCGGCCTGGTGGAGCGCGGACAGGACATGGAGGCGGGCGGCGGTGATGTCGGGGGTCGAGCCCGGTTCGGCCTCGGACACCCACAGCGGGGTGCCGTCCGGGGCGGACAGGAACTGCACGTTGGTGCCGAAGGTGTTGTGCTTCTGGCTGCACCATACGTCGTTGCCATTGTCGCGCACCCCGGCGACACGGTCGGAGCGGATGAGGGTGCCGTCGAGGAGGACATGACTCATGCCCTCACGTCGGCAGTGCTGCAGGACCTGGTGCAGGTCGGGGGCCTGCTCGGCCAGGACGTCGATGCCCTCGTGCAGGTAGCGGTGGCCGGTGGCCCGGGAGACGCCGGCATCGCGGGCCGGGCAGTGCACGCAGCTGCGCTGACGAAAGCCAGCGCAGCACCGGCACGGCCTGACGGAACGGGCCGAGCTTCCGGCTTCCGCGCGGAGTGCCGATGCGCCGCCGGTGCGCGGCCGGCAGCCGGGCGAGGCGGTCCGCCACGCGGCGGGGCACGTCGAGCGTGGCAGGACAGGTGATCAACGGGAAGCCTCTGGTGGTTACGGACATGATCTTGTGGTGAGACCTGTCCTGCCAGGGGCTTCACGTCTGTCCACGAGCGGGCTCGACGTCCCCCGCCCGCTTGGCCAGCGGGTGACTCACGGCAGCCCACGCCGGCCATTTCGCTGAGAAAACGTCA
>NZ_BMVU01000214.1 GCF_014650875.1 Streptomyces minutiscleroticus | reverse complement strand
TCGCGGACCGCGGCCATCTCCTCAGGTGTCACACCACCCCAACGACACCAACACGCATACAGACACGCCACTCACAGATGAACCTGACCAAGCCCTAATAGTGTCGACTCTGGCAGAGCTGCAGAGCATTACGCTCCTTCCATGTGGAGTGAGTCGAACAACTATGGCTTCGAGAACGAGCAGGACTACCTGCGGTCGATCAAGAAGGACGACAGCTATACGTTCACGTACCCGTTCGAGTACATCGCTAAGAACCACGGGAACGACGATTACGACATCGGCACAGCGGACATGGTGGTCCGGGTCCAGTGGACCGACACGGAGGCCGGGTACACGGTGACCTACGACGTCCCAGAGATGGACAAGATCGACCCCGCTGAGGGGAACGGCGATGCAGCGAGCTTCTACGAGAGCGACGTTTACTGGAGGCTCGTGAGCGACCTCGACGGCATGGGGATCGGCGTCGAGCTTCGTGCCTTCTAGTCACGCTCGGCTTGCCGCCGCAGACGCCAGGCTGTGAACGAGACGACATCGGCTCCGCGGCGGTCCCGCCCCCCTTGTGAAGCCGGGTACCGCCACGGGTCGGCAGCCAGAGTCGACGGAGGCGGTGGTGTAGAGCGGGACGTCGACGGCCCCGGCCCGGCTGGTGCCGAAGCGGACCTCGATCGACTGCGGGGAGCGGACCCAGCCGAGCCGGACCACCGTGCCGTACACGTGCTACGCCTTGCAGGCTCCTGTACCCCCATCGGGGAGCGGGCAGCTGGGGGGTAACGGAGCCACCGACACCTGAGCCCGGATTCGTCAATCCTTCCCAGCCGGCCCTCTAGTAGGACTCCGTTAGGTCTTTTCGTTTGTGCTGATCAAGAGCATGTTGGGGTGTGTGGACGCATACGAAGTGGAGCGGATGCGGGCGGCGTTGGCGTTGTTCGTGGCGGATGTGTTCGCCTCGGTGCCACGGAAGGATCAGCGGGCCAAGGGCGACTGTTATCTGCGGGGTTTGATGATGGACGG
>NZ_BMVU01000213.1 GCF_014650875.1 Streptomyces minutiscleroticus | reverse complement strand
CAGCAATCGCGCCAATGCGTGTCATTCTTGACCAAAAAAGTGAAAACAAAATCACAGAGCCAAAACTCGCGCCAAAGCCAGCCCATGCGTAACTCACGATGCTAAGAATGCTAGCGTTTCTATCCGTTGAAATGAAAAAAGCGATGCAAGCTACCCCTAAAACCGAAAGCCTAGAAATAACCATCACTAATTTTTGCGGAGCGTTTTTATTGAAAATTGTCGCATAGAAATCTTCAGCAATGGTAGAAGAGCTTACAAGCAGTTGCGAACTGGCCGTGCTCATCACCGCCGCTAAAATCGCGCTCAATAAAATGCCTGTGATCCAAGGGTTAAAGAGCAATTGACTCATCACAATGAAAATCTTTTCAGGGTCTTCTAAGCTCAAGTCAAATTTATGCGCATACGCAACGCCTAAAAGCCCCATAGCGCATGCCCCAATCAAAGAAATAACCATCCAAGAAATCCCAATAGTGGTCGCTTTGGGGACATCTTTAATGGAGCGGATAGACATGAAACGCACTAAAATATGGGGTTGCCCAAAATAGCCTAACCCCCAAGCAAGGCTTGAAATGATGGCGACTACGCTAGAGCCTTGCAAGAAAGAAAGGTTTTCAGGCTTGATTTCTCTAATGATCTTAATCCCTTCTCCAATCCCTCCAAGATGGATTATCATAACAATCGGCACCACGATTAAAGCGCTCATCATCAAAAGCCCTTGAATCAAATCCGTCCAGCACACCGCCCTATACCCCCCTAAAAAGGTGTAAGAGACAATAATCAGCGTGCCAATGCTTAAAGCGTAGGTGTATTGAATGCCAAAGGTCGCTTCAAAGAGTTTAGCCCCGCTCACTAACCCTGAAGAAATGTAAAAAATAAAAAAGATCAAAATCACAAAAGCTGAAATCAAGCGCAAGATGTGTCTATCATCGCTAAAGCGCGTTTCAAAATAATCTGAAATGGTGATGGAATTAGCGATCACGCTCGTATAAATGCGTAAGCGTTTAGCCACAAA
>NZ_BMVU01000212.1 GCF_014650875.1 Streptomyces minutiscleroticus | reverse complement strand
TTGTAGGCGACCTCGGGAAGGAACTGTCCGGCCGTGGAGCCGGCTCCGACGCCGCAGTTGCCGTCCGACTCGCCCGGGGTCTTGATCCACAAGAGCATCTCGGCGCCTCCGCCGGTCCGGGTGGGGGTGCCGATGCGGCGGCCCGAGGGGTTGCACCACTGTCCGTCGGAGCCGTTGCCGTTGCGGCTGGTGTCCACGACGAACGGCTTGGTGTAGCCGTAGCGGGTGCTGAGTTCGCGGTTGACGGCGTTGCCGTAGGCGGTGTTCTCGGCGGTGGTGAAGTAGTTGGAGACGTTGAGCGAGAAGCCGTGGGCCTGGCGGAGGCCGGCTTCGTGCAGGCGCCGGGCCATGGTTGCCGCGTCGGCCCAGCGCGGGTTGCCGGCGTCCATGTAGACCCAGGTGTTGGGGGCCTGGCGGGTGAACTGGGTGAGGGCGCCGGTGAGCATGGCTTCGCGTTCGTCGATCTGCGCCTGGGTCATGCAGCCGTAGTCCCCGAGGGAGTCCGGTTCGAGGACGATGAGGGCCGGGCGGTTTCCTATCCCGCCGGCGAACTGGGCGATCCAGTCGGCGTAGGCGGAGGGCGAAGCGGCTCCGCCGGCGGAGTGGCCGCCGCAGTAGTCGCGGTTGTAGATGTTGTAGGCGACGAGGACGGGCAGCTTGTCCTGGTAGTCGGCCGCCCCGACGTAGGAACCCGTGGCGGTGCCGATGGTGCCGCTCCAGGAGCCGAACCAGCGGGCCATCGGTGTGTTGGCGATCGAGGCGTTGATCGCGGCGGCCCGGCCGTCGCCGGGGTTGGCGGCCGCCCACCTCTTCGCGCTTGAGTCGGGATCCACGTAGAACCCACTGGTCATGGTGGTCGGGTCGGCCGCGTGGGCGGACGGTGCGGCGGCGAACGCGAGCGGCAGGGCGAAGAGCGCTGCGGCCAAGGCGCGGAGTCTGCGGCGCATGACTGAACCTCGTTCTCCTGGCAGGGAATGCGTCGCACGCTCTCGTCCCGAGCGTACGACGCGCTGAGGAAG
>NZ_BMVU01000211.1 GCF_014650875.1 Streptomyces minutiscleroticus | reverse complement strand
GACAGCGTCACCGAGACCCGCCGCAACGTGCGCTCCTACCTCGAGAACCTGGCGATCCGATGAGCACCGCCCCCGTGGCGCCCACCGGGTCCACCGGGCCCACCGTCGTCCTCGTCACGCATGGCTCAGGAGGTAGGCCCCTATGAAGACAGAGCAAGCCCGCCGAGCGGCCGTGCTGGGTTCACCGATCGCCCACTCCCTTTCCCCTGTGCTGCACAGAACCGCCTACCGGGAACTGCAGCTCGCGAACTGGTCGTACGACCGGTTCGAGGTCGACGAGACGGGTCTGCCCGCCTTTCTCGACAAACTCGGCCCCGAGTGGGCAGGGCTTTCGCTGACGATGCCGCTAAAGAGGGCCGTTATTCCACTCCTCGACGAGATCAGCAGTACTGCAGCCTCGGTTGAAGCTGTCAACACGGTCATCCTCGCTCAGGACGGGCAGCGCGTCGGTGACAACACCGACGTCCCCGGCATAGTTGCAGCTCTTCACGAGCAAGCCATCCAACAGGTCGATTCTGCCGCGATCCTAGGCGCCGGTGCCACGGCCTCCTCCGCCCTGGCCGCGCTCGTCCACGTCTGCACCGGCGACGTCACTGTCTACGCCCGCAACAAGACACGTGCCGCCGAAATCCAGCAGTGGGGCGAGCGGCTCGGCATCAGATGCCGTACCAAGGACTGGTCGGATGCAGGCCAAGCCCTCCATGCGCCTCTGGTGATTGCCACCACCCCCGCCGGTGCAACCGACGGCCTTGCCAACGGTGTACCCGAGCATCCCGCCGCCCTCTTCGAAGTGCTCTACGCCCCCTGGCCGACCGTGCTCGCCCATCGATGGTCCGCGCATGGCGGGACCGTCGTCAGCGGCCTCGACTTATTGGTACACCAGGCGGCGCTGCAAGTAGAACAGATGACCGGATATGTTCAGGCTCCCATGGAGGCCATGCGCAGAGCTGGTCAAGCCGCGCTGAGCGCGGGAAACACCAATCCCGCCGTCGTGCTCGTCGGCCCGATGGGGGTCGGCAAGTCGACGGTGGGCGCGCTGCTGGCCGAGCGTCTGGGCCGCCCCTACCGGGACACCGACG
>NZ_BMVU01000210.1 GCF_014650875.1 Streptomyces minutiscleroticus | reverse complement strand
CGGGGTGCCTCTGTGTCTTGTCAAGCCGCCTGACTCAGACGGGACTTGGCTTTTCGTTCGTCGGCGATCATGACGCGCCACACGTGGTCGGCCAGACGGCGTTTCAGGCACCGCTTCGCTTCTTTCGGCGTCTTACCCTCGGCGAGTTTGCGCTGGTAGTAGGCATGTCCGGGTGATTTCGGCATCCGTATCTGGACGACTGCGATGGTGTGAAGGACGGAATTAAGCTGGCGGTCGCCGGAGCGGGAGAGCCGATGGCGGGCCCTGTCCGCGCTGGCGATCTCCACCGGGGCGGCACCGGCGTAGTTCGCGAACGCCGCCGAGGTGGGGAATCGGTGGGCCCGTCGCGTGCGGCCGATCAGCCGGGCGGCCAGGACCGGCCCGATGCCAGGGGTGTCCATCAGCGCGCTGCCCGATGCCTCCACCAGGCTCTGCATACGGGCAGCATTGTCCGTGAGCTGCTTGTCCAGTTTCCGGATCTCGGCGACCAGGTCCCCGGCGATGTCCTTGCGGACGGTCTCGATGTCGCCGGCAGGACGGACCGATCGCAGCAGCTTGGCGGCCAGGTCCGCGGACAACTGGGTCGGGGCGCCGCCGGGCAGCAGATCACGCAGCAGCGCGTGGAGCTGGTTGACCGCGCGTACCCGGGCCTGGGCCAGGTTCACACGCCGCTCGTCCAAAAGAGCCAGCGCCGTGGTGTGATCCTCAGGCTCGACATCCCGTCCGTCTCCCTGCAGACAGGCGACGGTGGCCGCGGCCGCGGCGTCGATCTGATCGTTCTTGCGCCGTCCACCGCGGGAGAGTTCGCGCACCCGACTGGTCGCCGCGGCAGGCACGTCGACGACACTCTCACCACGGGCGATGAGCCACTGAGCGAGATGCCGGCCCAGTCCATTGGCGTTCTCCACCGCCCACTTCTGCTGCGGCCACCGCTTGGCCCAGGCCGGCAGCCACCGGTAGTCCGTCAGGCTCGCCTCAATCCGCACCGTTCCGACCTGCTGGTTCGACTCCGGCTCGACGGCGGTGGCGGTGTGGGTGGACTTGTGGGGATCAACACCGAGCAATATCACTGGACTGTGTTCCTCTCGGTCGGACGACAGGGCATCCACGGCCGACACGCCGACTT
>NZ_BMVU01000209.1 GCF_014650875.1 Streptomyces minutiscleroticus | reverse complement strand
GCATCCGGCACCGCATCGCCCGCAAGGGCATCGAGTCCTCCCAGCGGCTGGGCCGTCACCGCTGGGTGATCGAGCGGACCATGGCCTGACTCGCCGGCTGCCGCCGTCTGCACCGCCGCTACGAGCGCAAGGCGGAACACTTCCTGGCCTTCACCAGCATCGCCTGCACCCTCATCTGCTACCGCCGACTCGCCAATTGAGATGACCTCTTACTGCCGTCGCTGAGTACGCCTGGCGCGAGTCGAGTGTTCGGGTGGAGGTCCCGGAGAAGCCGATGATGTGGCCGCAGTACGCCCGCGGCGTTCCGGTTCAGGTGGCCGACAAGCGGCGGACGCTGTACGGGATCGTGCGGCCCTGCCCCGACCTGGTAGCCGCCTGCCCCACGCTCGCGGAGGAGCTGGTCCTGGCCCGTAACGCTCACGAGGCGCGCGAACTCGCCGCCGTCCTGCCCCAGGGCCGGATCGTCCACCTCGACCTGCCCGAACACGAGCAGCTCACCGTGTGCTGAAGCGGCCGTCTGGCAGCGCTTCAACGGCAGCAGGATCGCAACCACGTGGTGCTGCCTCTTTTCCCTTGGCGCTGGGGTGGGCCCGACCGGGCCCACCGGGCAAGGCCCTCAGGTCAGGGCAGCGTGGCCGGCCTCGGTGGCCTCCATCAGGTCGGGCCGCTCTCCGTTCGCCGGGTGGACGATCCGGATGAGACCGCCGTCGTGCAGGTCGATCGTCGCCTTGTAGAGCCCGAACTGCTTCTCCTGCCATGCCACGCGCCGGGGGTCTTCCTCGGCGGCGCTTCGCTCGAAGTCCGCCGGGTGGATGGTGTGAAAGAAGTCGGAGACGGCCACGGGCTCTGGTGACTGGGCGATCAGGCGAAGGAGCTCATACTCATCAGCGTTCAGCGTCATGACGGCAGCCTCGTAGGACTCCGTTAGGTCGGTGCTGATCTTGCGGGTTCTGGGCAGGGGCTGTCGGCAGGTGGTGCAGAGGCCGGTCCAGCACCTCAGAAGGTCCTGGAGGGCATCGAGGACCTGGTAGAGGGTGAGACCGGTGCACCGACTTTTGGGGCCAGGCGTTGTTCGGTGAGGAAGGCGTGGGCGGCGCTGACGAGGGTGACGTGGTGGTGGAAGCCGGTCCAGGAGCGGCCCTCGAAGTGGTCCAGGCCCAGGCCGT
>NZ_BMVU01000208.1 GCF_014650875.1 Streptomyces minutiscleroticus | reverse complement strand
GCAGGAGCCGCGCTGTTCTCTCCTGCCTTCTGCGTACGGCACGGGCCCGGTGACCTGCACTGAGGTACTCCGTGGAGGGGGCCGGGGCGTCCACGGCCAGGCGGTGCGGGTGCCGTAGCCGACAGGGCCCTGTTTCGCGGATGGTGTTCACGACCCGTGCGGCGGGAGCGTGGAAGGCGGTGAGGTCGCCTCGGCCGGCCTTCGCTCGCGTCCCGGCTCGCAGCAGGGCCACACGTCTCGGACCGAGGCCGCGGGTCCGGTCCGTCCGACGGGGCGGACCGGACCCGCGGCATCTGCCTGTCGCGCCCGGTCCCTAAGTGCGGCGGCCGAACAGCCGCCGCGGCCGTGCAGCCGCTTGCGCCTCCTCCTGCGCGGCCCGGGCCTCGGCCAGCTCCCGCGCGCACGTGGCGCAGCGCTCGCCCATCTGGAAGTCAGGGCGGGGGTGGAGGAGGCGGCCGCATCCGGGTGGGCTGTCGAGGAACTCCACGAATCACGGCGATGGCGCTGCTGGAGAGCCGGGACCCGGTGCTGCGGCCCGAGGAACGCACCCATCGCACGTACTACCTGCACCCCTACATCGCCTCCTACGCCTCCCAGGAAGGGCTGCGAGAGGCCATCCAAGATGCTGCCGAGCGGATCGAGGACGGTGAGCTTCCCGAGATCAGCGCGCCGCTGTACGAGGCCGCCCCGCCCAAGCGCCCGCCCCGGGCGCTCAAGTCGGTCCGGGCAGCGGGCTAGGCCGGTCCGCCCCGCTGGCGCGGCGCCGCTTCCCTGGGCCAGGAGGAGAACGGTGCCGCTTTCGTTCGCGGCGCCTGTGCGAGCCGGTGCTGCTGCGCACCGGCGAGGCGGGAACGATGCTCTGGCTGCGGCCCGCCACGGGCGCGACAGGCCTGCTGGAGCGGCTGAAGGGGGCGGCACGCACGGATGATCTTCACCGACCATGCCGGGTTCCGGGCCGGTGCACTGGCGCGATCATGGTTTGAGCGCGGGGTGGGGCCCCGTCCAGCCGGTGGCGGCCACCACCTCCCGTGCGATGTCGACGACGAGCCGTCCGTCCGTCACCACGCGCACGGTCTTTGCGGGGGCCCGCTGGTCCAGGAGCCGTGCCTTGCGGGCACTTCCTTGCAGTTCCTGCTCCAGCTCTGAGCCGAGCTCTCGCCCCACCAGCCGCTGG
>NZ_BMVU01000207.1 GCF_014650875.1 Streptomyces minutiscleroticus | reverse complement strand
CTAGTGTCTCGTGATCCTGTTCATGTCAGTTCGAGTTGTTATTGACGAGTTTCTTCACGTTGGCCGCGACGAACCTGACCTTCGCGAGGACCTCGCCGGCGGTCGCGGTCCAGGTGAACGGTTTCGCGCTCTCGTTCCAGGAGTTGATGTAGTCGCGGATCTGTTTGATCAGGACGTTGACGCTGGAGAACGTGCCGCGGCGGATGGACTGCCGGGTCAGGATTCCGAACCAGATCTCGATCTGGTTCAGCCACGAGGAGCCGATGGGAGTGAAGTGGAAGTGGACGCGGGGGTTCTTGGCCAGCCACTCCTTGACCTCCGGGGTGGTGTGCGTGGAGAGGTTGTCCAGGACGACATGGATGTCCTTCCCGGAGTGCGGTTTCACCGCCTTCTTCAGGAAGGCCAGGAAATCCTTGCCGTTCCGGGTCGGCCTGCACTCGCCGAGCACTTCGCCGGTGCCCACGTTCAGAGCGGCGAACAGGTTCGTGGTGCCGTGCCGGACGTAGTCGGCGGTGCGCTTCTCGCTCGCCGCGAACGCGACGGGCAGCACCGGCTGGGTCCGGTCCAGCGCCTGGATCTGCGTCTTCTCGTCGATCGAGAGGACCACCGCACCGCCCGGCGGGGCCAGATACAGACCGATCACATCGGCCACCTTCTCCGCGAACGCGGCATCTTTGGAAATCTTGAAGGTGCCGGACCGGTGCGGCTTCAGGTGCTCCTCCCGCCAGACACGTGCGACGTAGTGCCAGGACACGGTGATGTTCTCGGTCCGCTCCAGGTACTTCGCCAACTCCCGGGTGGACCAGTGCGAAAGCCCCGTGCCCTCCGGCGGCGTCATACGCGTCAGCGCGATCACCCGGGACCGCACCCGGGCCGGTACCTGTTCCCGCGCGCCACCGGGACGCTCCCCTTCCAGGCCGGCCAGGCCCTGTTCGGCATAGCGGGTCTTCCAGCGGTCCACCGTCGGCAGCGACACCCCGAGCAGCTCGGCAATGTCCTTGCGTCGACGCCCCTCGCCCGACCACAGCACGATCCGGCCCCGCGTGGCTATATCCGCAGGCACGTCCCTGCTGTTGACCAACTCCCGCAACTCGGCGGCCTGTTCCACGGAGAGCTCCATACCAAGAGACCCTGCCACACAAGATCAAGTAACGCTGACGGAATCACGAGACACTAGC
>NZ_BMVU01000206.1 GCF_014650875.1 Streptomyces minutiscleroticus | reverse complement strand
GTCCCCTCCGGTCTTCGCCCGGAGGCAGCGAATGCGCTGCGCGCATTCTGCTTCCGCTCCGCGGAAGCGATCCGGAATCGCTCCGCGATTCCTCTCCTATTCTCGCTCCGCGAGAATAGGAGCCCTTTCTCCGCTGCGCTCCGAAAGAGAAAACGGATAGGCGCTGCGCGCCTATCCGAGGGCGTCCGCTGCGCTCCCGCCCAACCCGGCTTGCGCCGGGGCAGCAGTGAGGGGGAGGGGTGGGTGTCCGTCGCGTGGTGCAGCAGGTAGAACCTGGGATGAGGAGTACCATCCCTTGGGGCCGGTCCCGCCAGGACAGGCCCGTACACCATCATCCGAACCCCCGCTAGAAGTCCTCCCGAAAACCACGATCACCCTCCCCGAGGACCCGCCATAAGCGGGCATCAAAAACCGGGGCGAGACCAACTCTGGAACCAGCACACTCCCCCACCACCACCCAGGGGTGAAGTGATGCACATGTTCGGTTGGCAGATCCGCTTGATTCCTGGGTAACCACAGACGCACGACCTCTGCATCAAATGATGCAGAGGGTAGAGCCACGAGGAATTCACCGTTGCCCCTGTGTACGACCCCACCCCGCCTCACACACCACCCGAGGCGCTATGACCTGCACAAACACCAATCCGCGCCCGGGGGGCGGACGCGGCTTTGAGTGCGGGCGGGGACCGCCCCGGCCGAGGGATGGTTTCTGCGACCTGGGCTTGCCGGGGCGGCCGGCCACTCGGACCGGGGTCCGGGGCTACGAGCGGCCCGGACAGCGCAGTAGGAACGGTGGTGCTGTTGACCTGCTGCGCATTGTGCAAAACCCCTGGTCAGATGCCTTTTCGGCATCCGGGGGCCAGGGCTTTGGTGTCACTCCTTCGAGTGATGGTGTTCATGGCTGTGGGGCGGGACGCTCGGTAAGAGGTCCTGGAGGTGTTCGGTTCGCCTTCAGCCTCTGGCACCAGCGGGCCCGGCCTACGTCACGGGCCGGGCCCGCACCGGCACAGCCGGGATCAGGGCCTCAGTAGTCGTGCTGGCGCGAAGAGGTAGCCCGCAGCAATCTGTGTAAGTCCAGGAAGCCCCCTGACGGCCCGCCAGGCGGCCCCGCAGCCGCCCGCCCCATCCCAGTGCGCGGAGGCTTCGCCGACGCGCCACAAGAGCCCTCTCGCGCCCGATCCCCCTGGGCAGCCG
>NZ_BMVU01000205.1 GCF_014650875.1 Streptomyces minutiscleroticus | reverse complement strand
TAGTAGGGCTTGGTCAGGTTCGTATCGGTGTGGGTATGTCGCGGTGGCAGGTGGGGCAGGCGCCGGTCCAGGTCGCGAGGAGTGCCTGCATCTCGCGGACTATCCGGTAGAGACTCACACCTGCGCTGCTTCTTTTGGGTCGTGGGCCAGTCGTTGCAGGGTGCAAAAGGCGTGGGCGGCGGAGACGAGGGTGACGTGGTGGTGCCAGCCGCCCCAGGTGCGGCCCTCGAAGTGGGCCAGGCCCAGGGCCTGTTTCATCTCGCGGTAGTCGTGCTCGATGCGCCAGCGCAGCTTGGCCAGCCGCACCAGGGTGCCCAGCGGCATGCCCGAGGGCAGGTCGGACAGCCAGAACTGCACCGGCTCGCTCTCGGCGGCGGGCCATTCGGCCAGCAGCCAGCGCTCGGGCAGCTCCGGGCCGTCAGTGGCCTGGCGGACGCCGCGGCCGGCCGGGCGGACGCGCAGGGCCACGAACCGCGAATACATCCGCTTGAACCCGCTGCGGCCGCTGCCCGGCCGGGTGCCCTCACGCCAGGACACCGGCTTGGCGGCCGTCCTTCCGGCTTCGATGACCAGGTCCTTCACCATCCGGGCGGGCTCGGGACAGCGCATCTTCGGCGGCCGCCCGGTGCCCGCATAGACGGGCTGGATGAGGCGGGCATCGCCGGGCTGGGCGGTATGGCGACCAGAGATGCCCACCACGTAGGGCAGGCGGCGCTCTTCCAGGCCGCGGCGGAAGGCGGCGGCATCGCCGTAGCCGGCGTCCGCGACGACGAGGGGGACATCAATGCCCCAGGAGCGGGTCTCGTCGATCATGTCCAGGGCCAGCTGCCACTTCTCCACGTGCCCGAGCCGGTCCGGGATGCCGCACCGGGCACGGCGGGCGACCTTGTCCGCCTCGGCCTTGGAAGAGTCCGGGTCCCAGCAGGCGGGCAGGAACAGCCGCCAGTTCACCGCGGCCGAGGCATGATCACCGGCCAGATGCGCCGAGACGCCCACCTGGCAGTTGGTGACCTTGCCCGCGGTGCCGGTGTATTGCCGGGCCACGCCTGCCGAGGCGTGGCCGTCCTTGAGGAACCCGGTGTCGTCGATGATCAACGCTTCCGGGCCGATCACGTCCTGCATCCGCCAGGCCAGCCGGGCCCGCACATGCGCCGGGTCCCACGGGCTGGTCGTCACGAAGTGCGCCAGGGCCTGGCGGTTGCCGTCCTCGCCCAG
>NZ_BMVU01000204.1 GCF_014650875.1 Streptomyces minutiscleroticus | reverse complement strand
CTAGTGTGATGCGCCAGAAATTGCGTCTCTAAGTCTGTAGTGTATTGGTATGTCGCCAGGTCCTCGTGCTGGTGAAGTCAGGTTGTCTGCTGCGGAGTTCGCCGAGTTGTCACGGTGGGCGGGGGGTGGGGTGGATCGGCGTCTCGCCGAGCGGGCGCGCATCATTTTGGCGTGCGCGGAGGGGATGCCGAACCTGCGGATCGCGGCAGATCTGCGGGTGACCGTGGACACGGTGAGGAAGTGGCGTTCGCGGTTTGTCGAGCGGCGGCTGGAGGGGCTGACGGATACGCCGCGGCCGGGCCGGCGCAAGGCCGAGCTGGTGCTCAGCGAAGCCGAGCGGATGCAGTTGACGCATTGGGCAAGGCGGGCGAAGACCGCTCAGTTCCTGGCGCTTCGTGCGAGGATCGTGCTGCGGTGCGCCGAGGGCAAGACGAACAGGCAGGTCGCCGCGGAGCTCGGGGTGAATGACCGTTCGGTGAACCGCTGGCGGGCCCGGTTCGTCCAGCGGCGGCTGGAGGGGCTGCTGGACGAGCCGCGGTCGGGACGGCCCCCGTCCATCCTCCTCGACCAGGTCGAGGACGTCGTCGTCGCGACGCTGGAGTCCACACCGGGCAAGGACACCCACTGGTCGCGGGCTTCGATGGCGCAGCGGAGCGGACTGTCGAAGTCGACCATCGGGCGGATCTGGAAGAAGTTCGACCTCAAGCCGCACCTGCAGGACGCCTTCAAGCTCTCCACCGATCCGCAGTTCGTGGCCAAGGTCGTGGACGTCGTCGGTCTGTATCACCATCCGCCGGAAAGGGCGGTGGTGCTGTGCGTGGACGAGAAAAGCCAGATCCAGGCGCTGGACCGGTCCCAGCCGGTGCTGCCGATGATGCCGGGCATGCCCGAGCGGCGCACTCATGACTATGTGCGCCACGGCATCACCAGCCTGTTCGCCGCCTTCAACATCGCCGACGGCACCGTCATCAGTGAACTCCACCGCCGCCACCGGGCCATTGAGTTCAAGAAGTTCCTGGTCACGATAGACAAGAACGTACCCACCGGGCTGGATGTGCATCTGGTGTGCGACAACTACGCCACCCACAACACCCCGGACATCAAGGCATGGCTGGGCAAGCATCCCCGCTTCCACGTCCACTTCACCCCGACCGGCTCGTCCTGGATCAACCAGGTCGAGCGGTGGTTCGGCCTGCTGACCGACAAACTCATCCGCCGCGGCGTCCACACCTCCGTGCCG
>NZ_BMVU01000203.1 GCF_014650875.1 Streptomyces minutiscleroticus | reverse complement strand
CTTGCTCGTATTGCTCTTCTTGCTCACTACCTGGAACTGCTTCCTCCGGGACCTGTCGTCCCAGTATCAGGCTGTCCAGCTCGGAGGGGGAACTTCACTGGTGCACCTCAGTGGCCTTCTCCCGCCACCGCCGTCACAACCGGTCATAGGTCGCCGCCTGCTTCGGCGACCAGCCCTGGGTCGCCGGCCTGGACGAACCGTATCCCCGCAGACCCCCACGCCTCCCAGCCCTCATGCGGCTCCCACGACCACGGCAACGTCGCCTGAAAACGACGCAGCTCCGCATGCAACCCGGCCGCCTCACGCTGGACAGCGATCGAGTCGGCCGGAAAGTCGAACGGATCAAAAGAGGCGTCAGAAGCTGTGCCGTAACCCGCGATCGGTGACTCTCCGTAGCGGGCGGCGGCCGCCCACTGGACTTCGCATTCCAGGCCCACCATGCACCCCAATAGCCGCCGCACCGCGCCAGGAGTGCACAGCGGGATCAATGCCCGACAGCCCGCCGATTGCAGACTCGTCCAAGCTTTGTGCAAGGTCGCCCAGCCAAGGTGAAAACACACAACAACCGACGGATGAGAGGCACAACATGAGCAAGTTGCGTAATACGTTCGCAGCCCTCGCCATGTCGACCGCTGCAGTGGCGCTCACTGCTGGAGGGACCAACGCGGCAGCTAGCACCGAGACCGGCTCTACGATCCAGGCATCCTGCAACATATCTGGCGTGTTCTGCGGGACTGCTGATTCGGGCGGTGGCACTATGACGCTGCGCTGCGGCGAGGCGAAGAGTATGCCCTGGAGCGGAGGGGGCTACTGGAGCAACAAGCTCCCCAACAACGGCGTGGTCCGAATGTTCGACGCGGACGGTCTCCGCATCTACACAACGCCGCCCAACTACGGACCGGTTAGAGGTAACTGGACCCCGGTCTACAGTCTTCGCGCCGACTGCTGAGGCGGACCGCCAGGCGGACAGATAGAGCAGCCACTGCTCTCAGCTCATCTTGGGGCGGGCGGTGTCGACCAAGGGTATGGCGTGATGTTTCGCCGTGTCAGGGCATCACCCGCCGCAGGATTCCGCCTGTAGCCGTCGAACGCACTGGTGACCGGAGCTGCCCGACTGCCACAGAAAGTCACCGATCACGGGTTATGGCACAGCTTCTCAGAGGGCATTTGATCTAAGTGAATTGCACTTTTTGCCCTAGTAGGTTCCGCGCCAGGTTGATGTAGTCTCGTCCGTTATGCGCTTGGCGAGGTTGTC
>NZ_BMVU01000202.1 GCF_014650875.1 Streptomyces minutiscleroticus | reverse complement strand
GGTGAGCTGTACTGAGATTCGTGGAGTCCCTGATGCCAGGGTTACGATCCTGGCGAAGGAGATCCACGAGCACCATGCCTGCACCACGTAAGTACCCGGATGAACTCCGGGAGCGCGCGATCCGCGAGGTCCGCACCACCGGCCGCCCCATCGCGCACGTCGCGAAGGACCTGGGCATCCACAAGGAAGCCCTGCGTGGCTGGGTCCGCCAGACTGAGGCTGATCACGGCGAACGCGACGACCGGCTGACCAGCGCTGAGCGTGATGAACTGAAGCAACTCCGCAAGGAGAACGCCGAGTTGAAGCGGGCGAACGAGATCTTGAAAGCCGCGTCGGTGTTTTTTGCCCAGGAGATCGACCGTCCCCGGACGAGGCCGAGCAGGTGATAGACCACCTGCGTGACAGAGGTCTCGGGGTCGATCCCGTCTGCCGGGTGCTCCAGCTGTCGCCGTCGACGTACTTCGCCCGCAAGAAGCGACCGAAGTCGGCCCGCCGGCTCCGCGACGAGCAGCTGATGCCGCTGATCGAGCAGGTCCACACGGAATCGGGCGGCACCTATGGCGCCCGCCGGATCACCCGCGCCCTTCGGCGCAAGGGCCACGAGGTGGCCCGCTGCACCGTCGAGCGGCTGATGCTCGAGCTGGGCCTGGAGGGCGTCATCCGCGGCCGGCGCCGCCGCACCACCATCCCGGAGCCGTCGGCACCCCGCCCGCCAGACCTGGTCGACCGCGACTTCACCGCCTCCCGGCCCGACCAGCTCTGGGTGGCAGACATGACCTACGTCCGCACCTGGTCCGGCTGGGCATACGTGGCATTCGTCCTGGACGTGTACTCACGGATGATCGTCGGCTGGCAGGTCGCGAACCATATGCGGACCGAACTTCCGCTGGAAGCCCTCGAGATGGCGCTGTGGAGACGGAAGATCAAGAAGGACTCCGGCCTCATTCATCACAGCGACCGTGGGTCGCAATACGTATCAATTCGGTACACCGACCGGCTGTCCGACATCGGCGCCTCCGCATCGGTCGGCTCGGTTGCGGACTCGTACGACAACGCGATGGCCGAGGCCCTGAACGGCACCTTCAAGGCCGAGCTCATCGAGATGCAGGGCCCCTGGAAGGACGTCGACCAGGTCGAGCGGGCGATCTTCCAGTGGATCACCTGGTACAACGAAGAACGCCTCCACTCCGCACTCGACTACGTACCGCCCGCCGAATACGAGCAAGCCTTCTGGCGGAGCCAGGAGCAAACCCCGCAGTCCGCCTGAACCATCAAGATCGGACTCTACGAAACTCGGGGCAGCTCA
>NZ_BMVU01000201.1 GCF_014650875.1 Streptomyces minutiscleroticus | reverse complement strand
GCCGCCCAGGCGGGCCGCGTGCTGCCCGGCAACGTCGGCCGCGCCTACCACCGGGCGACCGCGGGCAGTCCCCTGCTGGTGCACGCCCTGCTGGACGACAGCACGCGCTTCGGGCCCGAGATCGGCCGGCCCGTCGCCAGCGCCGCCTACCGCCAGGCGGTGCTGTCCCTGCTGCACCGCGGCGAGGCGCGGCAGCTGCGAGTGGCCCGGACGCTGGCCGCGCTCGGCGCGCCCGTCCGGGCCGTCCCCGTGGGCGAGCTCGCCGACACCACGCCCGCCGGCGCCGAGGAGGCCGTCGACGTCCTCAACTCCACCGGCCTGCTGGACGGTTACGCCTTCCGGCACCCGGCCGCCGCGGCGGCGGTCCTGGAGGACATGGACGACACCGCCCGCGCCGAGCTGCACGGCCGGATCGCCGAGACGCTGTACCGCTCCGGCGCACCCGCCGACGAGGTCGCCGTCCATCTGCGCGCAGCGGACGCCGTCCCCGAGGGCTGGGGGGCCGGCGTCCTGCGCACCGCCGCCGAGCAGGCGCTGGCCGCCGACGACGTGGAGCGGTGCACCGGCTACCTGAGCCTGGTCCTGCACGACTGCTCCGACGAACGGGAGCGCTGGGCGATCTCCGCGGCCCTCGCCCGCGCCGGGTGGCGCACCAACCCGGCGGCCGCCGGCACCTACGTGGAGCCCCTGCGCCAGGCCGCGCTGGAGGGCTCGCTGAGCATGCGCGACACCGCCACGGTCCTGCGGTACATGCTGTGGCGGGGCGACACCGAGCTGGCCGCCGAGGCGGTGGCCACCCTCGTCCCCGCGCACTCGCCCGCCGACGCCCAGGTCATCGCCGAGGTCGAGTTCGTACGGCAGTGGTTCTACGGCGCCGCGCTGCCCGCCAGGACCGCGCCCGTGGCCGGGCTCGACCTGCGCCGGCGCCCGGCGGCCGCCACCGCGGGCGGGCTCGCCTCCCGCGTGGCGGTGCTGGTCGGCGGCGTGGCCACCGACGAGTCCGCGGCGGCCGTGGTCCAGGCCCTGCACGGCCACCAGCTCGACCACCTCAACCTGGAACTGGTGGCGATGGCGCTGCTCGCCGTCGCGCACGCCGACCGTCCCGCCCTCGCCGCCGAGGCCTGCGACCAGCTCCTCCAGTGCGCCGTCGAGCGCCGCGCGACCACCTGGCAGGCGCTGCTCGGCAGCGTCCGCGCCGAGATCGCCCTGCTCCAGGGCGACATGAAGACCGCGGCGCAGGGCGCGCTCACGGCGCTCGGCATGCTGCACGCGCAGAGCTGGGGCGTCCTCATCGGGCTCCCGCTGTC
>NZ_BMVU01000200.1 GCF_014650875.1 Streptomyces minutiscleroticus | reverse complement strand
TGAGGTTGATCCCCGGGAGTGGACACCGGGTTTCATGCGGCGAGCGACAGAGTACGTGATGAGATCAGACGCTGTTCGAACTCAACCGGTGTGAGGTAGCCGAGTGCGGAGTGCCGACGGCGTCGGTTGTAGTACGACATCCAGCGGAACAGTTCCAGGCGGGCCTGCACCTTCGACGTCCAGCGCCGTCCGTGCAGCAGCTCCCGCTTGAGGCCCTGGAAGAACGACTCGGCGAGGGCATTGTCATAACTGGACCCGACGCGTTCCATGCTGCGACGGATGCCGTGCCGCCGGCAGACATCGGCGAAGGCCCGGCTCACGTATTGGGCGCCCCTGTCCGTGTGGAAGATGACGCCGTTCACCTGGCCGCCGCGGGCGGCCACGGCCATCTCGATGGCGTCGGTGACCAAGGACGCACGCATGTGGTCGGCGATCGACCAGCCCACGACCCGGCGCGAGCAGATGTCGATCACCGTGGCCAGATACAGCCACGTCGAACCGACAGGTATGTAGGTGATGTCACCGCACCACTTCGTGTTCAGCGTGTCGGCGGTGAAGTCGCGCATCATCAGGTCCGGGGCCGGCGGGGCCGTCTTGTCCGCGATCGTCGTTCGCCTGGTGCGGCGCAGGTGGCGCCCGATGATGCGGTGGACGCGCATCAGCCGTGTCACGCGTTTGCGGTTGATCTTCCGTCCCCGGGCCCTCGGCTCGGCGTGGACGCGCGGGGCGCCGTAAGCACCTCGGTGCTCGGCGTGAATGGCACGGATCTGGGCGACTGTGGCCGCCTCGCGGGCCTGGCGTTCGACGCGGTCTTCTTCGGTGGCCTGGTGCCGGTAGTAGCCGGAGCGGGAGACCCCCAGGACCCGGCACAGCCGCTTGACGCCGAAGTCGGCGCGGTGGTCGGAGATGAAGTCCCAGCGGCGGGTCCTCACTTCACCTCCCTGGCAAAATACGCGGCCGCCCGGCGCAGGATCTCGCGCTCCAACTGCCACTCCTTCTCAGCCCTCAGCAGCCTGGCGTTCTCGGCCCGCAGCCGGGCCAGCTCATCAGCCTGACTCTCCGGGCCGCTTCCGCCCCGGACAGCCGACCCGTTCGCCCCGGTGTCCTTACGGACCCATGTGCGCAGTGTCTCTCCGGTGATCCCGAGCTCGGCGGCCACGGCCGCGTACGTGCGCTTGCCGCCGCCCGCGCGATACAACGCGACGGCGTCCCTCCGGAACTCCTCCGGGTACGGAGACTGGCGTCCCACCTGGACATCCCTTCCTGGACCATCAAGATCCATTGTCAGGGTGTCCACTCCAAGGGATCAGCCTCA
>NZ_BMVU01000199.1 GCF_014650875.1 Streptomyces minutiscleroticus | reverse complement strand
TGAAGTTCCCCCTTGAGCGTGGACAGCGGGTGGTTACGCTGCGGGGGCGAGAACTTGTGCTGTCAGGGCCCGGGTCTCGAGCGGGGTGACGTAGCCGTAGACGGGATGCTTCCGCAGGCGAGTGCGGTTGTACTCGACCTCGATGAAGTGGAAGACATCGGCGCGGGCCTGTTCGTGGGACTCCCAGACGGTGGTCCCGATCTCCGCCTTCAGGAGGCCGAAGAAGCTCTCAGCTGCGGCGTTATCGTAGCAGGAGCCCGTTCTGCCCATACTCTGCCGTAGCCCCAACTCCTTTATGACGGCGCGGTATTCACGTGAGGTGTATTCCGCTCCGCGGTCCGAGTGCGTGATGCATCCCTCCTTCAGGGCGCCCCGGCCGGCGGCCATCCGCAGGGCGTCGACGACCAGGCCGGCCCGGTGGTGGTCGGCCATCGCGTAGCCGACCACCTCGCGGGTGGCCAGATCGATCACCGTGGCCAGATACCACCAGCCGGCCAGCGTGGGCAGGTAGGTGATGTCGCCGACCAGCTTCGTGCCCGGCTCGGCAGCCGTGAAGTCGCGGCCCACCAGGTCCGGTGACGCGAGTGCCGTGCGGTCCGCTCTGGTCAGGCCCCGGCGCCGTCTGCGGGTGATGCCGCTGATGCCGTGCTCGCGCATGAGCCGCTCGACGCGTTTGTGGTTGACCCGCTGCCCCTGCCGGCGCAGGGCCGCCGTGATCCGGGGAGACCCGTACGCCTGGCGGGAGGCAGTGTGCAGGTGTCGGATTTCGGTGACCAGCTCCTCCTGGCGGCGGGCCCGATCCCGGGCGGCCTCCCGCGTGGCCAGGTAGGAGTAATAGCCCGAGCGGGACACGCCCAGAACCCGGCACAGCAGGACGACACTGTGGCCATCGGGGTTCATCTCGGTGGCCCTCTCCGCATCGATGAACGCGTAGCGCACGGCTACTTCGTCGACTCCCTCGCGAAGAAGGCCGCGGCTTTTTTCAGGACCTCGATCGTCTGCTGCTGTTCCCGGTTCTCCCGCCGCAGACGACGCAGTTCTTCCTTCTCGTCGCTGGTCAGAGCACCCGCCAGTCCCTGGCCACGGTCGGCCTTGTCCTGGTTCACCCAGTTCCGCAGGCCCTCCGGGCTCACCCCGATCTGCCGGGCGACCTCGGTCACCGTCTTCCCCGACGAGTGGACCAGCGCGACCGCGTCCCGCTTGAACTCGGCCGTGTACCGCTTGCTCGTATTGCTCTTCTTGCTCACTACCTGGAACTGCTTCCTCCGGGACCTGTCGTCCCAGTATCAGGCTGTCCAGCTCGGAGGGGGAACTTCA
>NZ_BMVU01000198.1 GCF_014650875.1 Streptomyces minutiscleroticus | reverse complement strand
GCTGGGATCGCTGCCGGAGGACGTTGAACGCTCGCTGCTACGTCACGACGGCTCTGGTCTGCAGTCAGGACTGAGGTGAGTGCGCGGCGGGTTGTCCGGGCCGTTCGGAGTCCTGGAGTTCGGCCAGCAAGGCGGTCTGGCCGGCGAGGAGTTCGGTGAGGATGCGGCGTGCCGCACGCAGGAGTTCGGCGACATCGCCACCGGCCAGGGCGTACGTGACGGTCGTGCCTTCGCGGGTGGAGACGACGATGCCGGAGCGGCGCAGTACGGCGAGTTGCTGAGAGAGGTTCGAGGGCTCGACGTCGATCTCGATGAGCAGGTCCCGTACCGATACCGGCCCGTTCTGGAGGAGTTCCAGGACGCGGATGCGGACCGGGTGCCCGAGCATGCGGAAGAACTCTGCTTTGACCTGGTAGAGGGGTGCCTGCACGGGATCTCCCACTTTCCTGACGCGGATGAGGCCCTGGGGTGGGGGCGCGGCGGCCCTGACCGCCGCCGCGCCCGGTGTGACGTCCCATCCTCCCCAGCCGCGGCCACTCGATCCGAGAGTTCGGAAGATGCAGAGGCAGTGGCTTGAAAAAGTCTTCAAGCAGCGGGCGCAGAAAGAACGCCGGAGCTCACACCTCGATCTGCTCCTCGATGCGTTTGAGGAGATGGCGCGCCATAGCGAGGTTCGACCGGGCCTTTTCGATGACGAGATAGATGAAGAGACCGTTCCCCGACCTTCCGGTCACCGGACGGATGAGGTGGTACTGGGTACCCAGAGTGACGAGGATGTCCTCGATCTCGCTCTTGAGGCCCAGCAGCTCCATGGTGCGCATCTTGGCGCGGATCAGGTCGGTGTTGCCGGCTGCCGCGACGTTCAGATCCAGGTCCTTGCCGCCGCCCAGCGTGCCGAGCGCCATGCCGCTCGTGTAGTCGACGACGGCGGCTCCGAGCGCTCCTTCGGCCTCGGTCAGCAGGGTTTTGAGGGACACTTCCACACTGGTCACGGGTCCTCCCTTCGAGAGATGTGAAGGCTGGTTGTCCGGCCCCGGTGAGGACTCTAGGAGCCACGCCGTCACCCGATGCGACTTGAGGCGAAAGCCGCCGCAGTTGCCCCCTTCGGATCGGTTGGATGCGCTTGCGTGCCGTACTGGAGCTGCTTGGCTCGTCCTACTTGTCGGTCGCCGACTGTGCGCGCGGCGGGCCCGGGGTGAGTCGGCCGAGCAGCGCGGTGAGCGTGAACTCGAATCGGCAGCGGCGGCAGGAGAGGGGCGAGGGCCCGGGAGCGGGCATCGGCTTGCGGGCCCTCGCCCGGCCGCGTGTCTGCCATGACCATGAGATGACCCC
>NZ_BMVU01000197.1 GCF_014650875.1 Streptomyces minutiscleroticus | reverse complement strand
ATCTTGATCATGGGGTGATGGGAGGCTGTGGCTGTGGCCACGACACAGCCCCATGATCGAGATCGTTCGTCGGATGCGGTCGGCCCGGCCGATTTAGCCGTTTGGGACCGCGAGTTTGCTGCGCTGGGCGAGCGGATGGCCCCGCTGTTCTACCGCTCGGAGTCTCAAGGGCACGCCGTTCAATACCTGCGTGGGCTTCTCTCCCCATTGCAGCGCAAGAATGGTTGGACCATTGCTGAGTTCGCCGGCGAGAAGGAGCCTAAGGCGCTTCAACGGTTCTTGAACCTCACCCCGTGGAGCGCGGATCTGATGCGGGACCTGGTTTGCGACTATGCCATGGAACGCTTCGCGGATTCTCGGGGTGTGCTGATCGCCGACCCCACTGGGTTCGAGAAGAAGGGCATCAAATCCGCCGGGGTCCAGCGGCAGTATTCCGGCACCCTCGGACGTGTTGATAATTGCCAGATCGGGACGTTCCTGGCCTACGCCAACCGTCGGGGCGACCGTGTGCTGATCGACCGGGAGCTCTACCTGCCCAAGGATTCCTGGGCTATCGACTTCGAACGCCGTCGGGAGGCCGGGATCCCGGACGAGGTGGCCTTCCGTACCCGTCCGCAGCAGGTCCAGGCCATGATCGAGCGTGCGATGGCTGCCGGGGTGCCGTTTTCGTGGTTCGTCGCGGACGAGGAGTTCGGCCAGAACAGGACCCTGCGCAGGTATCTGGAAGCAGAGGGAATTGCCTACTGCATGGCTGTTGCGAAATCCACCGACGTGAACACCGCGGGCATCACCACCAACCCCGATTCCCCGACCCGGCTGGACAATCTGGCATCACACCTGCGGCCGGGGGACTTCTCCCGGCGCGCCTGCGGGATCGGAGCGAAAGGATTCCGTACCTACGACTGGGCAGTAATCACCGGACGGGGCGGGCGCCAGTACATCGTCCGCCGCACCATCGCGGATGGGGAGCTCGCCTACTTCCACTGCTACAACCCGCGCGGGGAGTCGCTGTCGGAACTGGTGGCGGTCATCGGACTGCGCTGGCCGATCGAGGAGTGTTTCGAGGCAGCCAAGCAGCAGGCAGGGCTGGACAACTACCAGGTACGCAAATACGACGCCTGGTATCGCCATATCACCCTGTCCATGCTGGCGTTGGCGTTCCTGACTGCGATGACCCGAACCCCGCAAAAAAGGGCTCTTCAAACCCGGGCGGTGACCGCGGGCCGCGAACGCGGCGGCTCACGGCCCTGACCATCGCCGAGGCCCGGCGGCTGTTCAACCTGATCGGCTTGACTCGCATCGCCATCCACCAGGGACTTCGCTGGTCGATCTGGCGGCGTGCGCATCAGGCGGAGGCACGACGGCGCCATTTCCGAAGGCGGCTACGGCTCCAAATGATCAA
>NZ_BMVU01000196.1 GCF_014650875.1 Streptomyces minutiscleroticus | reverse complement strand
CGTCCACGACCACGTCGCCCTCGTCCAGCAGACCGGCCAGCTCGTCGATGGTGGCCTGGGTGGGCGCGCCCGCCGGGACCATCACCCACACCACACGCGGGCCTTCGAGCTGCTGGACGAGCTCCTCCAGGGAGTTGACGTCGGAGACGTCGGGGTTGCGGTCGTATCCGATGACGGTGTGGCCGGCGCGGCGGATGCGCTCGCGCATGTTGCCGCCCATCTTGCCGAGGCCGACGAGACCCAGCTTCATCGCAGTCATGTCAGTTCACTTCTTCCGGAGAGTGCGGTACGCGGCCACGAGGCCGGCGGTGGACGAATCGAGGCCGGGCACGTCGGCGCCCTCGGTCAGCGCGGGCTCGACGCGCTTGGCGAGGACCTTGCCGAGTTCGACGCCCCACTGGTCGAAGGAGTCGATGTTCCAGATCGCGCCCTGGACGAACACCTTGTGCTCGTAGAGGGCGATGAGCTGGCCGAGGACGGACGGCGTCAGCTCGGTCGCCAGGATCGTCGTGGTGGGGTGGTTGCCCTTGAAGGTGCGGTGCGGGACCTGCTCCTCGGGCACGCCCTCGGCGCGCACCTCATCGGCCGTCTTGCCGAAGGCCAGCGCCTGGCCCTGGGCGAAGAGGTTGGCCATCAGCAGGTCGTGCTGCGCCTTGAGCGTGTCGCTCAGCTCGGCGACCGGGTTGACGAAGCCGATCAGGTCGGCGGGGATCACCTTGGTGCCCTGGTGCAGCAGCTGGTAGTAGGCGTGCTGGCCGTTGGTGCCCGGGGTGCCCCAGACGACCGGCCCTGTCTGCCAGTCCACGGGGTGCCCGTCGCGGTCCACCGACTTGCCGTTGGACTCCATGTCGAGCTGCTGGAGGTAGGCGGTGAACTTGGACAGGTAGTGCGAGTACGGCAGCACCGCGTGCGACTGCGCGCCGAAGAACGCGCCGTACCAGACGCCGAGCAGGCCCAGGATCAGCGGTGCGTTGGCCTCGGCGGGCGCGGTGCGGAAGTGCTCGTCGACGGTGCGGAAGCCCTCCAGCAGCTCGCGGAAGCGGTCCGGGCCGATGGCGATCATCAGGGACAGGCCGATGGCGGAGTCGAACGAGTAGCGCCCGCCGACCCAGTCCCAGAACTCGAACATGTTGTCCGTGTCGATGCCGAAGTCCGCGACCTTGCCGGCGTTGGTCGACAGCGCCACGAAGTGCTTCGCGACCGCCTTTTCCCCACTGCCTCCCAGCCCGGCGAGCAGCCACTCGCGCGCCGAGGTGGCGTTGGTGATCGTCTCGATCGTGGTGAAGGTCTTGGACGCGACGATGAACAGCGTCTCGGCCGGGTCCAGGTCGCGCACGGCCTCGTGCAGGTCGGCGCCGTCCACGTTGGAGACGAAGCGGACCGTCAGGTCGCGGTCGGTGAAGGCGCGCAGCGCCTCGTACG
>NZ_BMVU01000195.1 GCF_014650875.1 Streptomyces minutiscleroticus | reverse complement strand
GTCGGCGGGCTGGGCGTTGTAGCGGTCCACGGCGCTGTTGTAGTCGTCGACCTTCTTGCGGTGGGCGTCGGCGGCGTCCTTCGAGGCCTTGGTGCCCTCCTTCCATTTGTCGATCGCCGTCTGCGCCTGCGCTTGCGCCCAGGTGACCGTGGAGGCGAACGCCTCCAGCGCGGCGGCGGCCTCCTGACAGGCGTCCGCGCCGGTGAACCACTTGGGCGGCTGGGTGCCCACTGCGGTGCGCAGCGCGTCGGCCGCCTCGCCCTTGAGCCGGGAGGAGTCCAGGCCGCGCAGGCCGTTGCCGGCGTCGTCGAAGGAGGTGGAAAAGGCGCGCAGCTTCTCGGCGGTGGCGCGCAGCTTGTCCGCGCTGCCGTAAACCAGCTTGGTCTTGTCCTCGCTCTGGCCCAGGTCCAGCTCGTCGACCTCGGCGCCCATCCGGTTGGCCACCGAGGCCGACTGCTCGCGCACCCAGTCCGCGCCCGACTCCCAGCCGACGTCGTCCAGGCGGTTGGCGGTCCACTTGCCGGCGTCCTCGACCCGGTTGCCCAGCCACTCCACCCCGTCCTCGACCGCGTTCTCCACCGAGTCGGGGGTGATGTCGCTGATGAAGTCGCCGATGCCCATGTGTCAGTTCCCCCCGGACTCACCCGACTGCTGCTGCGTCTGCTGTTCCTGCTGGGCGCGTTCCTCGGGTGAGGGGCCGAAGGCCTCGTCCAGTCCGCGCTCGAACTGGTCGTCGGAGATGCCGAACGCGTCGTTGAGCATCTCCGACTGCCGCCCGCCGCTGCCTTCGGTCAAAACGGTGCGGCCGGTGTCCTTCCAGGTCTGCTCCATCTCCTCACCCGCCCGCTGCCACGACTCCCCGCTCCAGTCCGGGTCCAGGGCGTCGGGGGTGAACACCTCGCCCCAGTCCTGCTGGGTGATCTCCTCCTCCGAGGCGTGCGGATTGCCACCCATCACCGAGTTCACCCCCACCTTCAGGGCGCCCTCGACATACTGGTCGTGCTCCCACTGGGTGCCCGCCGCCAGCCCGAGGCGGTTGGCCAGCTCACTGGCGTCGTGCACCAGGGCGCGCACCCCCCACTCCCAGCGCTCGCAGAAGTCCTCGAAGTCCACCGACAACCCGTGGTGCCCGGCCTCCATCCCGGTCACCGCCAGAGAGGAGAAGCCCTTGCCCATCACCGAGCCGGTGGCCCCGCCCAGCTCACCGAGCTGGTCGATGGTCGAGCCCACACCCTTGGTGAACTTCGCCACCGACTCCGGATCGAACGCGAGATCCGCACCGTCACCGCTCACGCCCGGCCCCCTTCCTCAGCCCCAGTCCCTGCCCCGGCCGCACCGGTACTCAACGCGGCGGCGTCCACCGCGACGGCCTCCGGCACGATGCCGGCCACCGGCGGGAAGAACATCGACCCGTCCTCGGTGGCGATGTCCACGGCCAGCCC
>NZ_BMVU01000194.1 GCF_014650875.1 Streptomyces minutiscleroticus | reverse complement strand
GGACAACCCGCCGCGCACTCACCTCAGTCCTGACTGCAGACCAGAGCCGTCGTGACGTAGCAGCGAGCGTTCAACGTCCTCCGGCAGCGATCCCAGCGCGGGTGCGGCCGCGTGGCCCGATGTCGAACCACAGGTCCCAGGTCCGCGGTGTCAGCCACGACACCCGCGCGCTCACCGAGTCCGCTGCCAGATCCTCACACCGGGAGACGTCCACCGAGAGCGGGTAGACCTCTCCCCACGTGAACAGCTTCGTGAACGCCGCCGCCTCGCGATTCCACTTCGTCCCGCCGATCCGGCCCGGGTTTTCCGGAGCCTTGCACCGCCAGTGCCGGTAGTCCGCCAGGGCCTGCGGCGTCGCATCCCTCCAGGACAGTCCGCGGGAGGAGAGAAGACTCAGGAGCGGGCGGTAATCCGTTCCGTAATTCCGCTTCGTTTCCCGTTCCGGATTCCGGAAGACCGCTGACCGCACGAAATCGAGGAAATCCCAATCCACCATGCCGTCCGGCCTGATGTGCACCGGATCGCCCGGCACGCCGTGACCTGCACAAACACCAAATTGCGCCCGAGGCCGGACACGACTTTGGGTGCAGCAGAGTGCCGCCCCGGCCGAGGGATGGTTTGTGCAACCTGGGCTTGCCGGGGCGGCCGGCCACTCGGACCGGGGCCCGGGGCCACGAGCGGCCCGAACAGCGCAGTAAGGACGGCGGTGCCATTGACCTGCTGCACACTGTGCAAAACCTCCGGTCAGGCGCCTTATCGGCATCCAAGGACCAGGAGCTTTGGCGTCACTCTTTCGAGTGATGGTGGATGGCGTTCATGGCCGTGGGGCGGGACGCTCGACAGGAGGCTCTGGAGGTGTTCGGTTCGCCTCCAGCCTCCGGCACCAGCGGGCCCGGCCCACGTCACACGGGCCGGGCCCGCACCGGCACAGCCGAGATCAGGGCTCCGGAGTCATGCTGGCGCGAAGAGGTAGCCCGAAGCAATCTGTGTAAGTCCAGGAAGCCCCCTGGTGGCCGTTCAGACGGCCCCGCGACGCCCACCCCTCCCCACGGGGCGCGCAGAGGCTTCGCCGACGCGCCAGAAGAGCCCCTTGCGCCCGATCCCCCTGGGCAGCCCTGCAGACCACGCGAAAAAACACCCTGAGCTGCACAAACGCGTGGAGCGGAAGGACTGAGCAGAGCATGTCGACAGCACAGGCTGACGGTCCGTCGGGCCACGAAAGTCGCGGGTGCCTCTGATTGCCGTGCGACCTGCAACTTTGCGGTTGATCGCTGGTACACCACATGAGGGGACACGACCAAGCCTTGGCCAAGGAGTAAGAAAGGCAGGTTGAGAGCAGGTCGGCGGCAGGGCTTGATCAAGTTCCCTGAGCGTCGAGGTTGTTGATGATGCCCAGGAGTGGGGGGGGCTCGTTCGGGTTGGTCGCGGATTGCCCGGGTGGTTC
>NZ_BMVU01000193.1 GCF_014650875.1 Streptomyces minutiscleroticus | reverse complement strand
CGATGAGGTTCTGGAGTTCGGTGGGCGGGGGCTTCACTGTCCAGGCGCGCCAGTAGCGTTGCAGCATGGCCCAGGGCGTCAGCCAGCCACGAACGGCCCGGATCGCGCGGGGCCAGCTGACTGGCTGGGGCTGCTGTGGTTGACAGGTTCCCCCTCTCTTCCGGTGCCGGCGGTGCCCCGGCTTCGGGTGAGGGATCGGCGATCGGTAGGGGTGGGGCGAACCAGGAGTCCCAGCAGAAGCTGAACGCGCAGTTCACGAGGGTCTGGTGGCGGCGGATGGCGGTGTCGGAGCGAACCTGGAAGTCGGCCCAGCCCAGTTCGTCCTTGACCTGTTTGTAGCTCTGCTCGATCCAGTGCCGCAGTCCGTAGATGCGCACCACCTCGGCCAGATCGGCGGGTGGGTTCGGTGAGGTGGCGGCGCGTGGTGAGTCGGGTCGGGGCAGGTCGGTGGCCAGGTACCAGGTCGCCTTCTCCGGCAGGGTGGCCGGGTCGGCGGTAGCCACGACCAGGCGGACGTTGCCGTCCGGGCCCCACCAGCCAAGTTGCGCCTCGGCGGCCCACCAGGTGCGGGTGTGCCCGTCCCGAAAGACCCGCTCGATGCGGGTCCACTGTCCGGGATGCTCGGCGTCCTCCCAGGCCAGGAGGCGGGCGGCGTCGACCGGGGTATGCACGTCCGGGCCGTAGGCCCACGTTCCGTGCCGGGGTTTGAGGGCCATCACGAACGGCAGGCCTGCTGTGTGCAGGCCGGTGCGGAAACTGTCGTGGTCACCGTAGGCGCAGTCGGCGGCCACGGCCCGAAAGTCCCACCCGGTGTCCCTGGCCTGCTTGGCCAGGGCGACCGCGATCTGGAGCTTGGTGCGAAAGCCCGGGTCACTCTTGCCCTTGGAGAAGTGGTGGGCCGGGGTGTAGGGGCGGGCGTGCAGGGGGTAGTAGAGGCGTTCGTCCGCCCAGCAGGTGGTCACCGTGACCACCCCGCGGTCGACCTTGCCGACCGAGCCCAGGTACTGCTTGCCCACGTGCGCGGTCGCCTGACCGTCCTTGCGGTCTCCGGAATCGTCCACCACCAGCACCCCGCCCGCGTGCGGGGCCGTCGCCGCATCCGATATCAGCAGCTCCAGCCGGCGGGCATTGACCCGCTCAGCATCCCAGGTGGACTCGGACAGGAAGAACTGCAGCCGCTGCACCGCGGCATGCTGGGCCCCGGCCACTGGCTCCGCACCGGCCAGGCACGTCAGCGTCTTGTTCCGCTCCCGCGGCAGCAACAACCCCGTCAGGTACTCACGAAAACCGCGCCGCTGGGCCAGCGTCTCGAAAAGATCGTCGAAGCAAGCGGCGTACGCTTCCAACGGGCCTGGAGCAGCAGGACACGGCAACCGCTTCGTCATCTCGATCTCCCCAACCGAGTCGACGCCTCCCTGCACGGCCTACACCCTCACGAATCCGCCGTCAACAAACCACCG
>NZ_BMVU01000192.1 GCF_014650875.1 Streptomyces minutiscleroticus | reverse complement strand
CAATGCTGTTGCTTTACGGGTTCGCGGGTTGTGGTCGCTGGATGGTGACGGCTTGAGCTCCGGTGTGGGTGGGTTGGGGCCAGTCGTGGTGTTCGGCCCGTTTGAGCCGGTGCGTGGACATCTTGCGTGTGACGACGCGAGGCTGACTGCGCAGGCGTCTGACCGGCAGCAGCCGTTCCAGCAGGTCGTGCTCGAGCCAGACCAGCGCGCGGACCAGGAGGTCAGGGGGAAAAACTGCCCGGTGTGACGGTCACGCTGCGCCGGGCGGCGCGCAGGGTCTCGGTGAAGGAGAGCCGGTCCGGATCCAGGCGCTGGGTGGCGGCCGTTCTCGCCATCAGCTCGCGCAGGGCCCGGTGGACCAGCAGGTGGGCCCAGAGCTGCTGCAGCACCCCGTCCGGGGTCTTGCTGACCAGCACCACCTGGGCGCCGCGCTGGCGGGTCTTGAGTTCGGCGAGGACGGATTCCACCTCCCAGCGTTCGTGGTAGAGCGCGGCCGGCTGCCGGGCCGGATACCGGCGGGCGTCCAGCAGGGTGGTCACCAGCCGGTAGCCCTCCTGCACTGCCTGGCCGGTGCCGGTCAGCTGGTAGGCCAGCACCCGGACAGTGACCGGATCTGTGTGGGCGGCATCGGTGGCGGCGTGGATGCGCGAGAGCCAGGACCCGTCCCGCAACAGCCGGTCCATCGGCAGGACGCGGTTGGCGGGCACCCGCCACAGCAGATCGGCGCCGGTGGCGGCGAACGCCCGCCACAGCGGCATGCCGAGGAACGCGCGGTCGGCCAGCACCAGCTGTCCGGGGCCGCAGGAGCGGGGCAGGCGGCCGACCAGGGTGACCTCCCCGGTGCGGCAGCCGGCCAGCTCCGCATCCAGCACCAGATGCGTGCCGCTCTCCACCAGGCAGACCATCCTCACCTGCGGGAACGCGCTCTTGTCCGGGCTGCGGCCGTTGCCCGGCCGGCCGAAGGCGGCCTCGTTGGCCGGTGTGTCGGCCACGTCCCAGCAGGTGCCGTCCACCGTCAGCAGCCGCAGCCCCCGCCAGAACCCGCCCGGCGTCGCCTCGGTGGCCATCGGCCGGGCGGTGGTGGCGAACAGCACCCGCAACGGCTCGCATCCCAGCCGCTGCCGGGCCCGAAACAGTGACGACTTCGCCGGAAGACGCCAGTCACCCAGCAGCCCCAGACCCCGCAGGCCCTCCACCAGGTGCCGCATCACCTCGAGATACGGCGCCGGCGAGAACAACGCCAGCCCGAGCACGAAGTACACCACCAACCGCGCGGGCAACAGGCGTTTGCGCTGCTCCGCCCGCCCGCAGGCGGCCACCACCCGATCCACCAGACCCGGTGGATACACCCAGGTCAGCAGCCCCAGCCCCGAAACCTCGGACACATCCGCGGACACCCGCACCACCCCCAGCGGCCACCACTACCAAGCAGCCTACGCCCGCAAGTAAAAGCAACGGCATTG
>NZ_BMVU01000191.1 GCF_014650875.1 Streptomyces minutiscleroticus | reverse complement strand
ACCACCCACCGACCCCCCACCCGCACGCACCAGACGCGGCACCCACGCCCGACCCGCACGCCACACCACCTGCACCTCACCCGACCCCACCACACGGTCGACGTCGGTCGACACGCCATCCGTACCCACCAGCACCACCCGCCCGGGCTGCTCCAACTGCACCGTGCGCACCAGACCCCACACCGCAGCCGCCCCAGGATCGGCATCGGGATCCGCGGTGAGGACGACGAGCGGGCGGTCGGAAGAGTCCGCCAGGTGCTCCTGGATCCGTTCCCTTGCCGCCTCGATCAGCTTGCGCGCGGACTGCGGCGCGGACGCCTCGGGCCGGCCGGTGAGATCGAGCACGTGGTGCGCGGCCGCTGCCGCCGTCGTGCGCGGCAGGTCGAGCGCCGTCCAGTCGACGCGGTACAGATGCTCGGCCGCCGGGTCGGTCACCGGCGCCAGACGGTCGAGCGGGACCGGACGCAGTACGAGCGTGCCGATGGCCGCCACCGGACGTCCGGTGGGGTCGCTCAGGGCGAAGGAGACCGAGTCGGGTCCCTCACGCCGGGCACGCACCCGCAGCGCGGAGGCGCCGGAGGCGTACAGCGCGATGTCGTTCCAGGCGAAGGGCAGCAGCAGTTCACCGGGCCGGCCCGCCGGCGCCGCGCCCAGGTTCGCCGACTGGAGGGCCGCGTCGAGGAGAGCGGGGTGCAGGCCGAAGCGTCCGCCGGACTCGGCCGCCTGTCCGGGCAGCGCCACCTCGGCGTAGACCTCGTCGCCCAGCCGCCAGGCGGCGCGCACTCCGCGGAACGTCTCGCCGTACTCGTAGCCGGCGGCCGCCAGGTCCTCGTAGAAGCCGTCGACGGCGACAGGTTCGGCGCCGGGCGGCGGCCATGCCTCGTACCCGAAGTCCGGTGTGGACTCGGGTCCCACGAAGCCGGTGGCGTGCCGGACCCACGCGTCGTCGGCCTCCCCCTCCTCGGGACGTGAGTGCACATGGACGGCGCGTCGCCCGTCCCCACCCGACGGCTCGACCGTGACCCGGAGCTGGACCCCTCCGTGCCGGGGCAGCACCAGAGGCGCTTCCACGACCAGTTCGTCCAGATGAGCGAGGTCCAGGTCCTCGCCCGCCCGCAGCGCGAGTTCGATGAAGGCCGCGCCCGGCAGCAGCACCTTGCCGGATACCGTGTGTTCGGCCAGCCAGGGATGCGTCCTCGTCGCGAGCCGGGCCGTGAAGACCCGTGCGCCATCAGGCAGTTCGACCACCGTGCCGAGCAAGGGGTGCGCCGCCGAGGTGAGGCCGAAGGTGGTGACGTCGCCTGTGGAGCTGCCGGGTTCGAGCCAGTAGCGCTGGTGCTGGAAGGGGTAGGTCGGCAGTTCCGACGTCCGCAAGGGCTTCGGATCGACGCCCTCGAACAATGTGTTCCAGTCGACGGGGACACCCCGTACGTACAGTTCGCCGGCCGACAACAGGAAACGCTCCAGACCGCCGTCGTCCCGCCGCAACGTGCCCGCC
>NZ_BMVU01000190.1 GCF_014650875.1 Streptomyces minutiscleroticus | reverse complement strand
TTGGTACCTGGTATGAAATTTTTTGGGTGCCGCTTTCCTGGTGGCCGGGCCTGGTTCACGGCCGTACGGTGCAAGCGCCGGGACAGGGGCGTCTGGGGGAACCAGTATGGGCAGGCCGGTCTCAATCGATGGGCTGCGAGCCCGCGTTAGTAGATGGCCGCCCCTGCGACTTTCCTGGCTGCGCCGTGAGCGCGAATCCGTAGGTGTCGTTCTGCCCAGCGGTTCCCGTACGAGGCCGAGAGGAAAGGGCGATGGGACGCTGCATCGGGATGGACATCCATCGGGACTTCGCGCAGGTCGCGGTGGTGGAGAACGGACTGCTGAGGGACGAGGGCAGGGTGGACTGCCGACCGCGACAGCTTCGGGAGTGGGCACAAACACTGCGCCCGGACGATCAGATCGCCCTGGAAGCGACCGCGAACTCGGCGGCGATCGCGGTACTGCTGGAGCAGCACGTCGCCCGTGTGGTGATCTCCAATCCCGTCAAGACCCGGGCGATCGCCGAGGCGAAGGTCAAGACCGACAAGGTCGATGCACGGATCCTGGCCCAGTTGCTGGCCGCGGACTTCCTCCCGGGCACCTGGCTGCCGGACGAGCACACCCGGATGCTGCGCAGGGTCACCATGCGCCGCGCTCACCTCGTGCGCCAGTGCACTCGCGCGAAGAACCAGATCCATTCCGTGCTCCACCGCAACCTGCTGCCCCGCCCGCCGGTCTCCGACCTGTTCGGACGGGCCGGCCGGGCCTGGCTGGGCGTGCAGACGCTGCCCGCCGACGAGCAGAGCACGGTGCAGGCGCTGCTGCGGCAACTGGACTTCCAGCAGAACGAACTCGCCGCTGTCGAGCGGGAACTGGCCGCCGACGCGCTCGGCGACCCGACCGTGCGCCGCCTGATGACGATCCCGGGAGTCGACGCGATCACCGGCATCACGCTGCTGGCTGCCGTCGGCGACTTCGGCCGCTTCCCCAGCGCCGGCCAGCTGGTCTCCTACTTCGGGCTCAACCCGAAGGTCCGCCAGTCCGGCGGCCTGCCTGCCCAGCACGGCCACATCACCAAGGCCGGCCGGACCCAGGCCCGCGCGGTGCTGGTGGAGGCGGCGTTCGCCGCAGCCCGCGGCCCCGGGCCACTGCGCGCCTTCTACCGGCGCATCGCCGCCCGCCGCGGCACCCAGATCGCCCTGGTCGCCACCGCCCGGAAACTGGCCGTCCTGTCGTGGCACTTGGTGACCAAGCAGCAGGACTACGCCTTCGCCCGGCCCAGCCTGGTGGCCTTCAAACAGCGCAAACTCGAGCTGACCGCGGGACTGCCCACCGCCCATGGCAACCACCGCGGCGCGGGCTACGCCTACAACAAGAAGGAGCTTCGAGCCCAGGAACGGGCGATCGCCGAACAGGCCGAACGCGCCTATCAAGTGCTGATCTCCCGCTGGCAGCCCGTCCCGACCGGAAAGAGCACGCAACTCCCGGCTATCCCCGGCCAGCCTTGACGATTTCATCCGTCGACCAGATCTTC
>NZ_BMVU01000189.1 GCF_014650875.1 Streptomyces minutiscleroticus | reverse complement strand
ACGCGGCGGCGTCCACCGCGACGGCCTCCGGCACGATGCCGGCCACCGGCGGGAAGAACATCGACCCGTCCTCGGTGGCGATGTCCACGGCCAGCCCGGCGGGCTCACCCAGCGACGGCACGATCTCGTCCACGATCCGCGCCCCCAGCAGCGCCGCGTACTCCACCGGCCGATCACCTGGACCGTGCTGCAGCGCGAACCGCGCCAGCGCCGCCTCGTCCGTGAAACCGCAGACCCACCGCACCCCGCCCGACCGCACCGACCACAAACCCCCGCCGGCCACCGGTACCAGCAGAACGGTCCGTCGCATCTCACCCAGCAACGCACGCGGATCACCGACACCCGCCCTGCGCTCCGCGATCCGCTCCGCCAGCGCTGTCCCTGTCATCTCCATGGCTCCCCCGTCGTAGGCGACCGACGACACCGTAGAGCAGGACGCGTACGAAGGTGCTGACGGTTCTCACGGGATCCACTCAGGTACGGACTGACAAGGTTCGGTAATCGCATGATCGCCGCGGATCGTCGCACGGCCGGTCGATGAGGGCGCGCAGGGCGTCGATGCGCGTCTCCCGCTTGGTCCGCTGCGTCGCGGTGGAGGCATGAGCCATGGGGAACCTTCTCCCGGCCCCAGCGGGCCGTCCAATAGGGTGAGGCCGAACAGCAGGCGGTTCATCTCTTCACTGGTGAGGCCGAGTTCGGCCGCGGCAGCGGAGGGGCGGATGTGCTTGGCGCGCAGGGCGGTGAGGATCTTGGTGAGCACCTGGGAGGTTTCGCGCTGGGCCATGCCCTGGGGTTCGGCGGAGCGGTAGCCCAGGCTGCTCAGTTCGGCGCAGGTGGAGCGGTACTGCCAGTCGGAGAGCAGGCCGAGATCGTGCAGACGGTAGGTCAGGGCCATGGCGGAGACGTTCCGAATCCGCTTGCCGTGGAGGATCTGGTCGACGTGCGCGCCCGCGGGCATGTGGCCGAGCACGCTGACGCGGGGCATGAGGAAGGCGGAGGCGAAGTCGTTGGCCTGCCGTTCGGCCTCGGGGCCGGTGCAGGCGTGCTCGCTGCCGTGCAGGACGAGGTGGCCCAGTTCGTGGGCGGCGTCGAAACGGCCGCGTTCGGCGGACTTGCACCGCGGCGTTCAGACCGTCCCTGAACATGGTCACCGTCGGCTGCTCCGGCCGTCTACATCGGTGCCACATACACGAGCCCTACCTGAACTTGCAAGAAAATTTTGTGCAGTTTTGCAGTGTCTGCCGCGCGCGGTTTGCACGTGTTGTCGCAGCACATTTCCCAGAAGTGCGGGTCAGGTTCCTCGACGAAGTTCACCCAGACATCTCGCTGCGAATACCTCGCGACAACAGAGTGCAAGTCATCACACGAACATGGCGGGGATGATGTCGGCCTCGCACACCCACGCGAAGGACTGCGCCGTCGCCCATGCATCGCACCGGACCCCGCCCTCTCGACGGCTAGGTCGTTTCTGATGGCTCTTGTCCGGCGCGGTGGACCAAGCTCTGGGCCGGTCAGGCGTTGGTCATGGTGCGGCGACATGAACTGACCGACGA
>NZ_BMVU01000188.1 GCF_014650875.1 Streptomyces minutiscleroticus | reverse complement strand
GGACAACCCGCCGCGCACTCACCTCAGTCCTGACTGCAGACCAGAGCCGTCGTGACGTAGCAGCGAGCGTTCAACGTCCTCCGGCAGCGATCCCAGCCCGGGTGCGGCCGCGTAGCCCGATAACGCGTGGAGCGGAAGGACTGAGCAGGGGCTCAGGATCTTGCAGGTCACCCCCGGAACACGGGGCAGAAATCTGACCCAGCGGGTCGAAATTCTGCCCCGACGGGTCAAAAATCCGACCCGCGCCCTGCGAGTCAGAAATCTGACCCTCCTTCCCAGATGCCTGCTCTGCTCGCTTTTGGGCGTCAAGTTCCAATTCACGCTTCCAGGCCGCGACAGCCGACTCGGCAGCTGCCTCACGAACGCTTTCAAGGGCGTCGAACACGTTGTGAGGCCCGTCGTAGCTCGCTACAGGCATCAGGTTGATCCGAATGCGCATCGCCCGCCCTGCGGCCAGAGCCCGCGAGGACACGGTCAGCGGCCGACCATCCAAAGCGGTCACCAGGCCCATGGCGGTAAGTTCGCGCAGCAGGGCGGAGGGAAGGCCGGGGCGGGGCGCTCAGCGGCCTTCCAGCGTGGCCTGACGGCTCTTGCGCAGCACAAGGCCCGCACCGGTGCCGCAGGCTCATGTGGAGCGGCTGGAGGGCGGCACGGAGGTCAAGCTCGAGGTGTTTTTGTCCACCACCAGGACCCGCCGCGCCAAGCTGACTGCGGACAAGCTCCAGCAGTTGGCGGATCTCGAGTTCAAATGGGCGGCGTAGACGCGAAGCAGGAGTGGGATCGCCGGTACCCGACGGGCTGCCAGGGCAAGGGGTTCGGGCGTAGGCTGCCGGTAGTCCGTGAACTGCTGGTGTTCCGTTGCTAGGGCGCTGTGGTCCGACGATCGCTCGGGGCTTGGAAGCGCTTCTACGTCAGCGGCTGTGTTCTGCGGGCTCCGAATGCCCGCCTGTTTTGGCATCGCATGAGAAACCGCCGCGGCTTGGCCCTTGAGGAATGTCGGTCGCCTCGTTTCCCGGCGGTGCTATGGCTGGGGGAATCCGGCTATGTCCGACTACTTCATAGACGACCTCATGGTCATCACACCTCTGTCCCAGGCGCCGGGCATCAAGCTCTTCGGCCAGGTCACGGCCGATCACAAGGTCCCTCTGACGCGGGCCCTGCTGCGCTGCCGCGGCGGGCACCGGGAGGTGACCGTCGACCTCACCGCCGTCGACTACATCTCCCAGGGCGCGCTGGAAGCCCTGGTCGACGTCGCTCGCACCCTGCCGTCCTCCCTGTGCCTGACCCTGCGGGCACGCCCCGAACTCGGCCTGCAGAGCCGGCTCGCAGCCCGCGGCTGGCACGCGGTGGAAAGCCTCCAGATACGCGAAGCCTAGTAGGACTCCGTTAGGTCTTTTCGTTTGTGCTGATCAAGAGCATGTTGGAGTGTGTGGACGCGCACGAAGTGGAGCGGATGCGGGCGACGTTGGCGTTGTTCGTGGCGGATGTGTTCGCCTCGGTGCCACGGAAGGATCAGCGGGCCAAGGGCGACTGTTATCTGCGGGGTTTGATGATGGACGG
>NZ_BMVU01000187.1 GCF_014650875.1 Streptomyces minutiscleroticus | reverse complement strand
GACCTCGGCGTCGCGCGGGGCGCGCAGCGCCGTGTGCAGCACGGCCCGGTCCTCGGTGGTGTTGATGCGCTCGCCGCGGAACATCGCGTCCCGCAGCCCGAACACGCCGGTGGCGGTGGCCAGCTCCTGGAGCAGGGCGAGCGTCTCGTCCGTGACCAGGTGCTTGGAGTAGTCGATCCGCAGGTCGCCGACGCGCACCACGTACCGCTCGGCCCGCTCGGGGTCCTGCGCGAACAGCTCGCGCAGCTGCGCGTGCAGCATGCGGCCCGCGCGGTGGTCCTCCAGCTCCGCCCACTCGGGGCGGCGGGTGAGCCTGGGGGTCTCAGGCACGGCTCTTCTTCCTTTCGGCGCCGTCGCCGGCCAGGGCGACGGCGTACATCTCGTCCGCGTCGAGGCGGCGCAGTTCCTCGGCGATCAGTTCGGAGGTGGAGCGGACCTTCAGCGCCAGGGTCCGGGAGGGCTGGCCGGGCAGCGACAGCGTGGCCAGCGGGCCCTCGGGGCGGTCGATGCGGATCTCGCCCTTCTCGGTGCCGAGGCTCACCGCCGTGACGACGGGGCCGCCGGTCACCACGCGCTCGACCGGGACACCGAGGCGCGCGTGCAGCCAGCGCGCGAGCAGCTCGGCGCTCGGGTTCTCCGCCTCGCTCTCGACGGTCGCCGAGGTGATGTCGGTACGGGCCTGGTCGAGGGCGGCGGCCAGCATGGAGCGCCACGGGGTGAGCCGGGTCCAGGCCAGGTCGGTGTCGCCCGGCGCGTAGGAGGCGGCGCGCTGCTCCAGGGCGTCGAGCGGGTGCTCGACGGCGTACATGTCGGTGATGCGGCGCTGCGCGAGCGCGCCCAGCGGGTCCTTGAAGGGCCGCTCGGGGGCGTCCACCGGCCACCACACCACGACCGGCGCGTCGGGGAGCAGCAGCGGCAGCACGACCGAGTCGGCGTGGTCGGACACCTCGCCGTACAGCCGCAGCACCACCGTCTCGCCGGTGCCCGCGTCCGAGCCCACCCGCACCTCGGCGTCGAGCCGGGACTTCGTGCGGTCGCGGGAGGTGCGCGAGACGCGCCGGATCACGACCAGGGTGCGCGAGGGGTGCTCGTGCGAGGCCTCCTCGGCCGCCCGGATCGCGTCGTAGGCGTTCTCCTCGTCCGTCACGATGACCATGGTCAGGACCATGCCGACGGCCGGGGTGCCGATCGCCCGGCGGCCCTGCACCAGAGCCTTGTTGATCTTGCTTGCGTTGGTGTCGGTCAGATCGATCTTCATGGCCTGCGCCAGCTCCGTCCGTCTCGTGCGAGCATCTCGTCGGCTTCGACGGGACCCCAGGTGCCCGCCGGGTACTGCGCCGGCTTGCCGTGCTCGTCCCAGTACTCCTCGATCGGGTCGAGGATCTTCCAGGACTCTTCCACTTCCTGGTGGCGCGGGAACAGGTTCGCGTCGCCGAGCAGGACGTCCAGGATGAGGCGCTCGTATGCCTCGGGGCTGGACTCGGTGAAGGACTCGCCGTAGGCGAAGTCCATCGACACGTCCCGGATCTCCATCGAGGTGCCGGGCACCTTGGAGCCGAAGC
>NZ_BMVU01000186.1 GCF_014650875.1 Streptomyces minutiscleroticus | reverse complement strand
TCGGAGTCCGGTCTGCCCATCGAGCCGGTCTACGGTCCGGAGGCCCTTGCGGGGTGGGATCCGGTGGAGAAGCTGGGGGAGCCGGGGGCGTATCCGTTCACGCGGGGTGTGTATCCGACGATGTACACGGGCCGGCCGTGGACGATGCGGCAGTACGCCGGGTTCGGCACGGCGTCGGAGTCCAACGCCCGCTACAAGCAGCTGATCGCCAATGGCACGATGGGGCTGTCGGTCGCCTTCGACCTGCCCACCCAGATGGGCCACGACTCGGACGCGCCGATCGCGCACGGCGAGGTGGGCAAGGTCGGGGTGGCCGTCGACTCCATCGACGACATGCGGGTGCTGTTCGGCGGGATCCCGCTGGACCAGGTGTCCACGTCGATGACGATCAACGCTCCGGCCGCGCTGTTGCTGCTGCTGTACCAGCTGGTGGCCGAGGAGCAGGGGGTGGCGGCGGAGAAGCTGACGGGCACGATCCAGAACGACGTGCTCAAGGAGTACATCGCGCGCGGCACCTACATCTTTCCGCCCAAGCCGAGCCTGCGGCTGATCGCGGACATCTTCCAGTACTGCCGCGCGGAGATCCCGCGGTGGAACACCATCTCCATCTCCGGCTACCACATGGCCGAGGCGGGGGCGAGCCCGGCGCAGGAGATCGCCTTCACGCTGGCGGACGGCATCGAGTACGTGCGCACCGCGGTGGCGGCCGGGATGGACGTGGACGACTTCGCGCCGCGGCTGTCGTTCTTCTTCGTGGCGCGCACCACGCTGCTGGAGGAGGTGGCCAAGTTCCGGGCCGCGCGGCGGATCTGGGCGCGGGTGATGCGTGAGGAGTTCGGCGCCAGGAATCCCAAGTCGCTGATGCTGCGTTTCCACACCCAGACCGCGGGGGTGCAGCTGACCGCCCAGCAGCCCGAGGTCAACCTGGTGCGGGTGGCGGTGCAGGGGCTGGCGGCGGTGCTTGGGGGCACGCAGTCGCTGCACACCAACTCCTTCGACGAGGCCATCGCGCTGCCCACGGACAAGTCCGCGCGGCTGGCGCTGCGCACCCAGCAGGTGCTGGCCCACGAGACCGACGTGACCGCCACCGTGGACCCGTTCGCCGGCTCCTATGTGGTGGAGCGGATGACCGACGACGTCGAGGCCGCGATCGTGGCGCTGATGGACCGGGTGGAGGAGCTGGGCGGCGCGGTGGCCGCCATCGAGCACGGCTTCCAGAAGGCCGAGATCGAGCGCAACGCCTACCGCATCGCCCAGGAGACCGACGCCGGCGAGCGCGTCGTGGTCGGCGTCAACCGCTTCCAGCTCGACGAGGAAGAACCCTACGAGCCCCTGCGCGTCGACCCCGCCATCGAGGCCCAGCAGGCCGAACGCCTCGCCAGGCTCCGCGCGGAGCGCGACCAGCAGGCCGTCGACACCGCCCTGGCCGCCCTGAAGAAGGCCGCCGCGGGCGAGGACAACGTCCTGTACCCGATGAAGGACGCCCTGCGCGCCCGCGCCACGGTCGGCGAGGTGTGCAACGCCCTGCGCGAGGTCTGGGGCACCTACGTGCCGAGCGACGCCTTCTGA
>NZ_BMVU01000185.1 GCF_014650875.1 Streptomyces minutiscleroticus | reverse complement strand
CACGAGGTACGACAAGCTCGCCGTCCGCTACGAGGCGACCGTGCTGGTCGCAGTCCTCAATGAGTGGCTGTGACCAGCACTTTCCCAACAGGCCCTAACCCAGGGTCGAGATGCCGGCGAGGAAGATGTCCACCCCGACGAGGAACTGCTCGCGATCATCGTGTTCGCCCAGCTGAGTCGCCGCCGCGTGCACGAACGGGTACCGGTCCGGGTCGGCCTGCGCCCATCGCGTGGCGGCGTTCTCCAGGAAGGTCTTCCGGTCCATGTCGCTGCCCGCGCGGAGCCGTGCGTTCGAGGCGTTCTGCGCGGCGACACCGAGGACGTAGTTCACGAGCGCGCCGGCCGCGTCGAAGCGCGCCTTCTCCGGAACGCCGAGAGCGTCCAGCAGGCGGCCGACGCCCTCGTAGAAGTCCAGCAGCGCGGGCCGCCACGGCTGGCGGGAGAATTCCGCCCCGACCCAGGGGTGGGCGTCGATCGCGTCGAACAGACCGAGGGTGAGGGCACGCAGCGCAGTGCGCGGATCCGTGTCGGCGACCGCGCCCGACATCACGCCCGCGATGACCTCGTCAGCGGCCCTCGCGAGCAGATCACCCTTGTCCTTGACGTGATGATAGATCGCCCCGTAGCCGGTGCTCAGGCGCACGGTGAGTGCGCGCAGCGTCAGCGCCTTCTCGCCGCCGCTGTCCAGCATCTCGATCGCCGCCTGGATGATCAGCTCCCTCGACAGGCTGTCCGTCCGCCGCGGCGAGCGCGCAGATCCCTTCGCTGTTCTGTTCACCATGACCCCAGCATCGCACGAATGGAGCGTCGATCCAACCCCGTGCTAGCGTGATTGGAGTGGCGATCCAAAGCAGGCGTCACGGCACCCCCGAAGGTCCAGGAGGACACATGACGACACCAGTCACGATCATCGGAGCAGGTCTGGGCGGCCTGACGCTGGCCCGCGTGCTGCACGTGCACGGCATCCCGGCCACGGTCTACGAGGCCGAGCCCGCCCCGGACTCGCGCCGTCAGGGCGGCCTGCTCGACATCCACCCCCACAACGGGCAGGTTGCTCTGGAGACGGCCGGACTGATCGAGGAGTTCCACAAGCTGATCCTCCCGGGCCGCGAGGCGTACCGGGTCATGGACCGGGCGGGGAACGTGCTGCTCGACCTGCCCGATGCCGGAACCGGCGAACGCCCGGAGATACCGCGCGGCGCACTTCGGCAGATGCTGCTCGACTCCCTGCCCGCCGGAACCGTCCGCTGGGGCCACAAGGTCACCGCCGTCAAGGCCCTCGGCGACGGCCGCCACCAGGCGACCTTCGTCGACGACACCACCGTGGTCGCGGACCTGCTCATCGGCGCCGACGGCGCCTGGTCGCGCGTGCGCCCGCTGTTGTCGAAAGCCGCGCCGGAGTACTTCGGCGTCTGCAGCGTGGAGACGTTCCTCTTCGATGCGGAAACCATCCACCCCGCCTCCGCGAAGGCGGTCGGAGCCGGCGCGCTGTTCGCGCTCGCGCCGGGCCGGGGACTGCTGGCCCACCGTGAAGGCGGCGGAACCCTGCACACCTACGCGCAACTGAAGAAGCCCCAGAACTGGTTCACCGATTTCGACA
>NZ_BMVU01000184.1 GCF_014650875.1 Streptomyces minutiscleroticus | reverse complement strand
TGATCAGTGAGGTGCGCATGTGGTCGGCGATGGACCAGCCCACCAGGCGGCGCGAGAAGCAGTCGATCACGGTGGCCAGATACAAAAACTCGCCGTCACCCACCGGCAGGTAGGTGATGTACCCGACGTACTTGCTGTTGGGCACCGCGGCGGTGAAGTCGCGTTCCAGCAGGTCCGGCAAGGCAGCAACGGACGGTTCGGGCACCGTGGTGACCTGGCGCCTGCGCAGCCGCAACCCGACGATGCCGTGCGCCCGCATCACCCGCCCGACCCGCTTGTGGTTCACATGGAGGCCGGCCTCGCGCAGCTCGGCGGTGATGCGGGGCCGGCCCCAGGTGCCGTCCCACTCGGTGTGCACCGCCCTGATCCGCTCGGCCAGCACGGCATCGTCCCGTTCACGCGCGGCCCGCGCCGCGCGGCCGGCCCGCCACGTGTAGAAGCTGGAGCGGGCCACCTCCAGCACCTCGCACAACCGCTTCACGCCCCAGGCGCGGTGGTGGTCCTCGATGAAACGGCAGCGGTTCACCAGTTCATCCCGGCGGCGAAAAACTTCGTCGCCTTACCGCAGGATGTCCCGCTCGATGGCGAGCTTCTGGTTCTCCTTGCGCACAGCCTTCAGCTCCGCGCGCAGGGCCGCGATCTCGGCCTCCATCTGCTGCTTCGTGGCCTCGCCCACCGCACTGTCCTTCGTGTTGCCGCTGCTTGCGCCGCTGCCATCGCGGCTTGTCCGCTTCGCCCGCACCCAGGTGCGCAGCGTCTCCCGGCCGATCCCCAGATCCCTGCCGATGCCCTCGAGGGTATGGCTCGGATCCGACAGATACAGCGCGACCGCGTCCGCCTTGAACTCGGGCGAGTAGACCTTCATCACCATAAATGACGCCTCCTACCCGACCCCCACCGGGGCCGGAACCAGAGGTGTCCACCGCTCGGGGACAGGCCCCGAGCTCGGCCATGATCTCGGCGACCGTGTTCTGCGACACCTGCCAGCCCTCCTCCCACAGATCCAGCGTGATCCTCGGCGAGCCGTAGGTTCTTCCGGAACGATCGAAGAAGTGGCGGACACGTTCAGCCAGCGCAGCCCGTCTGACCTCCCGGTTCGTCGGCCGGGACGGTCGGCGGCGCCACTTGTAGAACCATGCCTCCGACACATCCAGGGCCCGGCAGGCCACCCGGTGCGAAACGCCGTACTCGGTCCTCTGGCTACCGATGAAGGAGACCAGCTCCTCCGGAGCCGTCTCGGTCACTTCACCCAGAGGACCATGCAGCGTTTGAGGACATCACGCTCCATGGCCAGCTCCTTGTTGTCCTTCTTCAGCCGCGCGTTCTCCCGGCGGAGCCGGGCGAGCTCCTCGCTCTCCGCCGCCGACCCGGCTGTGTCGGCCCGCCGGGCCCGGGCAACCCAGCTGCCCAGGGTGGTCTCCTTCACCCCCAGGTCTCTGGCGACCTCGGCCGTCCGCACCCAGCTCACCACGGTCGCGGGCATGCTGGGACGGCAGTTCCCGCAGGTCGAGGCCATGCTCACCGAGGCTGCCGAGGACGTGACCGCGTTCGCGGACTTCCCCGTCGCGCACTGGAAGAAGATCTGGTCGACGGATGAAATCGTCAAGGCTGGCCGGGGATAGCCGGGAGTTGCGTGCTCTTTCCGGTCGGGACGGGCTGCCAGCG
>NZ_BMVU01000183.1 GCF_014650875.1 Streptomyces minutiscleroticus | reverse complement strand
GACTTCGAACACCTCCCTCAACGGCACGGGTGCCTCGTGCGTTGCGCCTCCACCGCCGTCACCCCATCAGTGGCCACTCTGAAACAGCTCAGTGACCGGTGGTGTCACTGGTTCACGTATCCCGTGGGGGGAATCCTGTGAACTCGCGTGCTTCGGGCACGCCGTTTCGGCGTGCCCGCAAGAGAACCTCTCGCCTGGCCGTGGCGGCGGTCGTGGCCTCCGGCGCCCTGGCGCTGTCGCTGCTCCCGGCCACCGGCGCCGTCGCCGTCGCCGACGAGGACAAGCCGGTCTCCGTCTGGGGCGAGGACAGCCCCCGTTTCGAGATGCCGGCGGTGAAGGTCGGTTCGAACCGGCCGGTGAAGAACGAGCCGGCCAAGGACCCTGACGACTCGGTGTATCTGCCGTGGCTGCGCGAGCAGCAGGCCCGCCTCAAGGGCGTCACGCCCGCCGGCAAGGCGGCGAAGTCGGCCGGCGCCGCGGCGGGCGCGTCGGTGACCAGCGTGGTGCCGGAGGGGCAGGGGGACGTGCCCTGGCACCGCTCCACCAGCTTCGCCATCACCGACTCGCTGACCGCGAAGATCAACTACTCGACCGGCAATCTGATGCTGACGGCGACCGACTTCCAGATCGCCGGCGTGGGGCAGAACCTCACCCTGGCACGGACCTACAACTCCCTGGACGTGCCCTGGGGCAAGGTCTCCCAACGCTGGTGGCAGCAGTACGAGCGCTACCTGTCCATCGCCTCCTCGGAAGTGATCTTCTACGACGCCTCCGGCGCCACGGTCCGCTTCGAGGAGAGCGACGGCTCCTTCACCACCCCGAAGGGCTACTCGCAGGACCTGAAGAAGAACTCCGACGGCACCTACACACTGACGAAGTGGAAGTCGGGGGCGAAGGAGACCTACGACCAGTACGGGACGCTGACGAAGGTCACCGACAAGAACAAGGGCACCATCACCGTCACCCAGCACGACGAGGGCAGCGAGCACAAGGGCTTCAAGCTCACCGAGACCCGCTCCGGCCGCTTCGTGGACCTGGTCAAGACCGACGCCTCGCAGTGGCAGGCCAAGGACAACACCGGCCGCACCGCCGTCTTCGACCTCGACCCGGCCGACAACCTCGCGAAGACCACCGACACCGAAGGCAAGACCATCACCTTCGGCTACGACGACTGGGGCCGCGTTACCAAGATCACCACCCCAGAGGGCCGCGTCACCGTCTTCACCTACGACGACGCCAGCCGCGTCACCTCCATGCTGCGCGCCACCGAGCTCAACGCCTCCGGCCACACCGGCCCGACCTGGACCTACGCCTACAGCGCCGATTCGGCCACCACCGCAGGCACCACCACGGTCACCGACCCCGAGCAGCACGCCACGACGTACGACCACGACGGTGACGGCCAGGTCACCGAGGTCACCGACGCACTGGAGCACAAGCGCTCCACGAAGTTCGACGCCAACCACAACGTCGACACCGCCACCGACGCGATGGGCTCGGGCACCACGCCGGGCAACGTCACCAACTACGGCTTCAACACCCGTAACAACCTGGAGACGGTGACCACGCCCACCGGCGGCAAGACGGTCAACAACTGGCAGACCATCGCCGGCGCCGACGTCCCTAAGAGGTCATCTCATTTGGCCTTGGCGGTAGCCTGAGTCCGTGTTGATGGTTGAGCGTCTGGTCCCGGACGGGGG
>NZ_BMVU01000182.1 GCF_014650875.1 Streptomyces minutiscleroticus | reverse complement strand
CGTTGCGGCGGGACGACGGCGGTCTGGAGCGTTTCCTGTTGTCGGCCGGCGAACTGTACGTACGGGGTGTCCCCGTCGACTGGAACACACTGTTCGAGGGCGTCGATCCGAAGCCCTTGCGGGCGTCGGAACTGCCTACCTACCCCTTCCAGCACCAGCGCTACTGGTTGGAGACCCGCCCCACCGTCGGCGACGTGGGCACGGCGGGCCTGACGCCCGTCGCCCACCCTTGGGTGGGTGCGGCTGTGCCCCTGCCGGACGGCGGCGTGGTGCTGACCGGACGGGTGGAGAGCGCGGAGCACTCGTGGCTCACGGACCACGCGGTGGCGGGCACGGTGATCGCCCCCGGAGCGGCGCTCCTGGACCTCGTCGCGCAGGCGGGTGCCGAGACAGGCGTGCCGGTGGTGGACGAGCTGGTGATCGAAGCCCCGGTGGTCGTTCCCGACGAGGGGGCGCTTCAGCTGCACATACGGGTCGAGCCCGCGACAGGTGACGCATCCGACGGACGACGGGCGTTCGCGCTCTACTCACGACCGGAGCCGCGACCGGAAGCGACGTCGAAGCCGGAAACGGAACCGGAGTCGCCTTCGAAGGACGGCGAGAACGTGTGGACCCGACATGCCACGGGCTTCCTCGTGCGACGGTCCACGGCCGACGCCGGTCGTACAGCGGATGCCACTCGCACAGCCGACGCCGCCCGCACGAGCGATGCGGCTCGTACAGCCGACGCCGCCGTATCCGGACCAGCGCATGCGGGGACTGCCTGGCCACCGGCCGGCGCCGATCCCGTCGGGCTCGGCGGGTTCTACGAGCGCCTGTCGGACCGCGGTTTCGAGTACGGGCCCGCCTTCCGCGCCCTGCGTTCCGCGTGGCGTCTCGACGGGGAGGTGTACGCGGAGGTGGCGCTGCCGGACACGCTCGACGCGGCCGGCTACGGCATCCACCCCGCGCTCCTGGACGCCGCGCTCCAGGCCACCAACTTCCTCGCCGTCGCCGAGCCGGAACCCGGCCATGTGCTGCTGCCCTTCGCCTGGAACGAGGTCAGCCTGCACACCCGGGGAGCCACTGCTCTGCGCGTACGGGCCCGGCAGACCGGACCGCACGCGTTCTCGCTCACCCTCACCGATCCGGTGGATCCGGCAGGGCGGCCGGTCGCCACCGTCGGGTCGCTCGATCTGCGTCCGGTCTCCGTCGACCGGCTCGTCTCCCTGGGTGGTGGAGCCGGTGACCACCTCTACCGCGTCGACTGGACGCCCGTCACCCTCCCGGTGAACGGCCCCACGATCGACCCCGCTGCCCTGCTGGACCTCACCGTCGCGCCTGGTGCCGACCCCTCGGACGCCCGCGTGCTCGTCGAGCGTACGGCGGGATTCCTGCGGGACGGCATCGCCGATCCCACCCGGCGCACGGACACCTTCGTGATCGCCACCCGCCTGCCCGACGCCGATCCTGGGGCGGCTGCGGTGTGGGGTCTGGTACGTACGGTGCAGTTGGAGCAGCCCGGGCGGGTGGTGCTGGTAGGCGTGGACGGTGTGCCGGCCGACGCCGATGGTGTGACGGCCGGCATCGGTGGTGTGTCGGCTGATGCCGGTGGTGTGGTGGCCCGTGTGGTGGGGTCGGGTGAGGTGCAGGTGGTGTGGCGTGCGGGTCGGGCGTGGGTGCCGCGTCTGGTGCGTGCGGGTGGGGGGTCGGTGGGTGGT
>NZ_BMVU01000181.1 GCF_014650875.1 Streptomyces minutiscleroticus | reverse complement strand
GCCGACCCGGCTGGACTGGGGCGTGCTGCGGGCCCGGGCGGCCGAGGGGGAACTCAACCCGCTGCTGCGCGGACTGGTCCGCCCGCCACGCCGCACGGCGGCCGGCGCGCAGAGCGTCGACGGACACGAGGCACTGCTCCGCAGGCTCGCCGCCGTCGACGCGGACGAACAGCTCCGGCTCCTGGTGGACGTGGTGCGTGGCAGTGCCGCGAGTGTGCTCGGGCAGAGCGTGGACGAGACGGTCAAGGCCACCCAGACGTTCAAGGAGGTGGGCTTCGACTCGCTGACGGCACTGCGGATCCGCAACAGCCTCACCGAGACAACAGGGGTACGGCTGTCCGCGACCCTCGTCTTCGACCACCCCACCCCGGCCGCGGTCGCCCAGCACCTGCGGGACCGGCTCGGCCTGGCGGACGCGACCCTCTCCGCGCCGCCCGCGCTGCTCGAACTCGACCGGCTGGAACAGGCGCTGAGTGATTCCGCCGAAGTCCCGGACGAACTGCGGGCACAGGTCGTGAGCCGACTGGAGGCCCTCGCCGCCCGATGGACGGGAGCGGCGGAGGAGACGGACGGTGTCTCGCTGGACGCCGCGTCCGACGACGAGTTGTTCGACCTGATCGACAACGAACTCGGTCTGCACTGACGGCACCCGGTGACCGGTCGGCAGCGCCGGCCGGTCGCCGTCGGCCACCCTTCTCATGCCACGGCCGGTCACCGAGGCCGGCGGCGAGCGACCGACCACTCGTGACGACCGACTGACGCCAGACAACCGACTGACGACGGGATGCGGAAAACCCATGTCGAACGACGACAAGCTGCGTGACTACCTCAAGCGGGTGACTGCCGATCTGCAGCAGACCCGACGTCGGCTGCGCGACGTCGAGGCCCGCCGCACCGAACCCGTCGCGATCGTCGGCATGGCGTGCCGGCTGCCGGGCGGTGTCGGCTCGCCGGACGACCTGTGGCGCCTGGTCGACGAGGGGAAGGACGCCATGGCGTCCTTCCCCCGCGACCGGGGCTGGGACGTGGACGACCTCTACGACCCGGATCCGGATGCCACCGGCAAGACCTACGCGCGGGAGGGCGGCTTCCTGGACGACCCAGGTGCCTTCGACCCGGCCCTGTTCGGGATCTCCCCTCGCGAGGCCCTGGCGATCGACCCGCAGCAGCGGCTGCTGCTGGAGACCTCCTGGGAGGCCCTGGAACGCGCGGGCATCGCCCCGACGTCGCTGAGCGGACAGCAGGTGGGGGTCTATGCCGGCCTGATGTACCACGACTACGCCCACCACGTGCTCAACCTCCCCGAGGGATTGGAGGGCTACTTCGGCATCGGGAACTCCGGCTCGGTGACGTCCGGCCGCATCTCGTACTCGCTCGGGCTCGAAGGGCCTTCGATGACCGTCGACACGGCGTGCTCGTCGTCGCTGGTCGCGCTGCACCTGGCGGTGCGGGCGCTGCGCGGCGGTGAGTGCACGCTCGCCCTGGCCGGCGGCGTCGCGGTCATGGCCACCCCGGAGGTGTTCGTCGACTTCGCCCGCCAGCGCGGTCTCGCCCGGGACGGCCGGTGCAAGGCGTTCGCGGACACCGCCGACGGCACGGCACTCGCCGAGGGTGTGGGTGTGGTGGTGTTGGAGCGGTTGTCGGACGCCCGGCGTCTTGGGCATGAGGTGTTGGCGGTGGTGCGGGGTTCGGCGGTGAATC
>NZ_BMVU01000180.1 GCF_014650875.1 Streptomyces minutiscleroticus | reverse complement strand
CGCCCGACGACGGGCTGACCGCGGCGGAGCTCGCCGCCAAGTACGGCCTCACCGTGAGTGGTGCGCGGCCTTCGCTGGCGCGGTATGTGCGGCAGTTGTGGGGGCGGCGGCATTTCATCGTGGCGTTCTCGCAGGCGAAGCTGACGGCTCAGTACAGTCAGGCGAGGCTGGGGCAGTTGTGGCAGGTGGCGACGCCGCTGCTGAACGCGCTGATGTATTTCCTGATCTTCGGGCTGATCCTGGAGGCGGACCGGGGCATGGAGCGGGAGGTGTACATCCCGTTCCTGGTGACGGGGGTGTTCGTGTTCACCTTCACCCAGTCCTCGGTGATGGCGGGGGTGCGGGCGATCTCGGGGAACCTGGGGCTGGTGCGGGCGCTGCACTTCCCGCGCGCCGCGCTGCCCGTCTCCTTCTCGCTGCAGCAGTTGCAGCAGCTGCTGTTCTCGATGGTGGTGCTGTTCGCGGTGGCGGTGGGCTTCGGCAGCTATCCGCGGCTGTCGTGGCTGCTGATCGTGCCGGTGCTGGTGCTGCAGTTCCTGTTCAACACCGGGCTGGCGCTGGTGATGGCCCGGCTGGGCGCGAAGACGCCGGACCTGGCGCAGCTGATGCCGTTCGCGCTGCGCACCTGGATGTACGCGTCCGGGGTGATGTTCTCCATTCCGGTCATGCTGAAGGACCATCCGGGGTGGATCGCGGACGTGCTGCAGTGGAATCCGGCGGCGCTGTACATGGACCTGATGCGGTTCGCGCTGATCGACGGCTACGGGGCGGGGAATCTGCCGCCGCACGTGTGGGCGGTGGCGGCCGGCTGGGCGGTCCTGGCCGCGGTGGGCGGCTTCGTGTACTTCTGGAAGGCTGAGGAGCGCTACGGCCGTGGCTGAGCAGACGACACACACGACACACACGACGCAGACGCCGCAGGCGCCGCGGGCGGCCGGCGCTCCGGCGGCGCGGGTGCCCACCGTGATCGCGGACGAGTTGCACATCGTCTACCGGGTCAACGGCGCGAAGGCGGGCCGGGGCAGTGCGACCGCCGCGCTGAGCCGGATCCTGCGGCGGGGCGAGGAGCGCGGGGTGCGCAAGGTGCACGCGGTGCGGGGGGTGTCCTTCACCGCCTACCGGGGCGAGGCGATCGGGCTGATCGGTTCCAACGGGTCGGGCAAGTCCACGCTGCTGCGGGCGGTGGCCGGGCTGCTGCCGGCCGAGCGCGGGCACGTGTACACCGACGGCCAGCCCTCGCTGCTGGGCGTGAACGCGGCGCTGATGAGCGATCTGACCGGGGAGCGCAACGTGATCCTGGGCGGGCTGGCGATGGGCATGTCCCGGGAGCAGATCCGCGAGCGCTACCAGGAGATCGTGGACTTCTCCGGGATCAACGACAAGGGCGACTTCATCACGCTGCCGATGCGCACCTACTCCTCGGGCATGGCGGCCCGGCTGCGGTTCTCCATCGCGGCGGCCAAGGACCACGACGTGCTGATGATCGACGAGGCGCTGGCGACCGGGGACCGCAAGTTCCAGAAGCGCTCCGAGGCGCGCATCCGCGAGCTGCGCAAGCAGGCCGGCACGGTGTTCCTGGTCAGCCACAACAACAAGTCCATCCGGGACACCTGCGACCGGGTGCTGTGGCTGGAACGCGGCGAGCTGCGCATGGACGGGCCCACCGAAGAGGTCATGAAGGAGTACGAGAAGTTCACCGGCAAGTAG
>NZ_BMVU01000179.1 GCF_014650875.1 Streptomyces minutiscleroticus | reverse complement strand
CGCAAGGGGGCCGTTTCCTGCGTGATGGCCGCGTAGCGCCCCGTGCGGACCCTCTTGATCATTCCCTTCTCGGTCCAGCGGGCGAGTTGTCGGTAGGTGGCGACGAGGGTGACGTCGCCGAGGAGTTCGGCGATCTCCCGTGAGCGCCATAGCCGTTCGGGTTCTTCCTGCAAGATGGCCAGGACACGTGTCATGCGGGTACTGGTCCCGCCAGGGCCGACGTACTGGGGGACCGTGGTCGTGGGCAGTGCGGGCTCCGGCACCGGCGGCGACAGGAGTGTGATCGTCGTTGAGGTCACGGCCTTGCTGGCGTCGGGGCGGCTGTCCAGTTTCCTTTCCGCGTAACGGGAGATGGGAGACTTCACCTTGCGGGTGCTGACGCGGGGTCGCCGTGCGGGCGACAGCGCCGACAGGAGCCGCCGGCCGATCTCTCCGATGCCCTGCTCGAAGATGCCGTCCGCACCTACCAGTAGGTCACGGGCTGTTTGGAAGGCGATGGTGAAACCGCAGCGGTCGGGATCGGTGCCCGGCTGGGACTCCGCAGCCTGGACCATGGTGCGGCGCAGGAGTTGATAGAGGGTGAGCAGGGCCCACATCTCCTGCTCGACGCCCGCCGGATCGTGCGAGCGCAGGACGCGTCCGTGCAGGATGGTGTGGCGCAGCGCGTAGTAGGCGCTCTCGTGCTCCCAGCGCTCGTGATAGAGGTGCACGAGGCGGTCGGCGGGGTAGCGGCGGGCGTCCAGGAGTGTGGTGGCCAGGCGGTAGGAGCCCTCGAACGTGCTGCCGTCGGTGCAGGTGATGCTCACCTGGGCTTCGATGATCCGCACCGGGACGCTGCCGATGACCGACAGGTAGGAGGAGTCGGCGAGCGGCTTCAGGACCGGTGGGCGGCGGCGCTGGCGGATGCGGCCCAGGACCTGTGCGCCGGTGGCGTGCACGGCGGTGAGGAAGTCGTTGCTGTCGAAGCCCCGGTCCCACAGCACCAGCATCTCGGGGCTCAGATGGTGCATCAGCCTGGTGGCGTAGGAGGTCTCGCCCTCCCGGGTGGGCCCGAAGACCGCTGCGATCACGGCCCGGGTGCCGGTCTCGACCAGTGTCATCAGCTCGACCTGGGGATACCCGCCATGTGGGCACCGCCCCAGCCACTCCCGGTTGCGCTCGCTGTCCGGCACCTTGATCGAGCTGCAGCCGTCGAATGACACCGTCCGGTACGGACCGAACCGCACCCCCGACGTGGTCGGCCGGGCCAACGGCCCGGCCAGCACCTCGAACAACGCCCGCACCGGCGTGCTGCCGAGCCTTCGGCGCAGGTCACGGAGCGCCTTCGTGCTCGGGCGGACAACCGGAATCCCCGACAGGCCGGCCGTCAGTTTGGCCCACACGAGCCGATAGCCGACCTCGGGGAAGAGACACATCGCCAGCAGGAAGTAGACCCCGACCCGCGAGGGAAGATCCCGCAGTCGGCGCTGCACGGTCCGTGTCTCCGACAAGACCGCATCGACCAGTTCGAACGGCATGATCGGCGTCAGCTCTCCCAGATGGCCCGGCGCGAACCGACCTGCGGCCACTATGACCGTACGGGTGATGGTCGCCAGCGGCGGTGGCAGGACACAATGCTCGGGCAACGGAGCTCCTTCGGGAACAAGCTGTCTTGGACGACTGCCTGTACCAACGAGCTCCGTTGCTCCGTGTCAGGACTTTCTCAACTCCCTTGCGTG
>NZ_BMVU01000178.1 GCF_014650875.1 Streptomyces minutiscleroticus | reverse complement strand
CCCAGACGCCCCTGTCCCGGCGCTTGCACCGTACGGCCGTGAACCAGGCCCGGCCACCAGGAAAGCGGCACCCAAAAAATTTCATACCAGGTACCAACCCGCTGGAGCGGCTGAACCGGGAGATCAAACGCCGCGCGGACGTGGTGGGCGTCTTTCCCGATCCGGCGGCCTTGGCCCGGCTGGCCGGTGCGGTCCTGGCCGAGCAGCACGACGAGTGGCAGGTCACCGACCGCCGCTGTCTCTCCGAGGGCTTCATGGCCCAAGTCGCTGCCGGCGAACCGGTGGCGGCGCCCGCACTCACCGGCGCATAGTCGAAACACACCCGCTGAGCGTCACGCGGCCGAACGAACTCCACCACTCAGCGGGACATGACCTGGCCCGGGCCCAGATTGCGGATGGCGCGCGCGGTGTCCAGCAGCTGTCCTGTATGGCCGGTCCCGCAGGACTGGTTGCGTTCGCCGGGCCCGCGCGCCCCCTGGTGAAGGGCGGATAGGTGCTGGTGGCATACGCCATGCACAGCGGGGCGGCTGGAGGTGGGGTGGGTGGGTAGGCCATCCGGGCGTGCCGGATCTACGGTCGGTGGAGAGCTTCGGCATATGCAGCCGGACGCATTCTGTACTGGTCGTTACTGGTTTTTGCAGGGGCACCTGTGATGGACGATCTCTACGGCGCGGACCAGCCCAGCGAACTCTCCGTGATCCGTACGGTCACCGACGGCATCACCGTCCTGCATGTGCGGGGCGAGATAGACCTGTCTACCGTTGCGCGTCTGCGCCAGGCCCTGGCGGTTGCCACTGCCGGTCCTGCTCCGCGCCTGGTGGTCGACCTAGGCGGGGTTGGTTTCATGGACTCCACCGGCCTCAACGCCCTGCTTGGCGCCTACCGTGCCGTTACCGGCACCTGGGGATGGCTGCGCCTGGCCGGCATGCGGCCTTTTATCGGAAAGGTCATCCAGGTCAGCGGCCTGGGCAGACACATCGAGTGCTACCCCACTCTGGAGCAGGCGCTCTCGGTCTGAGCTTTGCCCTGGTTCGCGGCAGGCGGGTGAAGCGGGCAAAGGGCCGTGCCGCAGACGGCGGCCGGCTCCGGGCACCCCAGCGTTCGGACGGTGATCGCGGGTGACGCTCCAGGGCGGCGGCAGCCGCGCGAACGCAACGCCCGCCCCGGCGGGAGTGTCCGTACGGTCCTGCCCGTACGGACATTCGGCCGGCCGCTCGCCCGCGTCCCGGCCGCAGCCACAGCGGGCGGCACCGACGCGTCGTGACTGCCCCGGCGGGCGGAGAGCGCAGCAGGGAGCCGTTGCCGTGCGTCGCCCGCCGCCCCGGGGAAGGGGGACGGACCTTCCTTTCTTTCACCCTCATAGCAGGGCAGGAGGGGCCGTCCGGCCTGTGCGGGGTCCGAAAGCCCCAGTCCGTTTCCGCTGCTGGGCCCGGGCAACGCCTCAGTGACGTCCGTCCGCCGTCCGCCGTCCGCCGGCTGCGCCACCGCCGGCGTCAAGCACCATCGGCGTCAAGCACCATGGCGCGCGTCGCCGTCGAGGGGCGGACCCGAGCGATGGGACGCGGCCGGCTGGCGGGTGCAGATGCCGGCCGGCTCGCCTGTGGCGTGCGGCCCTGCGGTCGCACGCCTAGGGCCTGTTGGGAAAGTGCTGGTCACAGCCACTCATTGAGGACTGCGACCAGCACGGTCGCCTCGTAGCGGACGGCGAGCTTGTCGTACCTCGT
>NZ_BMVU01000177.1 GCF_014650875.1 Streptomyces minutiscleroticus | reverse complement strand
CCACGGAAGCTGCTCACCCCTCCTCATGCGAAGGCCAACACCCCATCGCACGGCCTCATTCCAAGGGATCACGCCCACTTTTGTTAGGAGTTCTTAGAGTCGTGGGCGGGGTGGGCAGACTCCGCGTCGATGCACGATTCCACAGGGCGGTGCGTCCCTTGACCGCGCACCGCTTGACTCGCGCATCGACGCGGAGCCCGATGAGCGCTCCCCTTCCGGCCGGTCCTGTCCGGGGCTATGGCCGTGAGCGGTCCGGGACGCAGTCCGGCCCGCTGCCCAGCGATTCCACGTCGATGCCTTGATGTGCTGCCCCCTGTCCGCATCTTTACCTGTTTGGTGTCGTCTGAGGACGCGTGGGTGGGGGCAGGCAGTAGGGGCACGGTGCAGGGGCGCCTGGTCGTGCGTGTGTGGTGGCACGTCATGGCCGGCTTCTCCTCCCGAGGGCCGGCCATGGCCCCCGTCCCGCCGGGCGCGGTGTGTGTACGGCGGGTGGGGTTTTGCCACCGTATCGGCCGGCCGGGGGCGGGTAGGGACAGAGGTATCGCGGTACTGCTGCGCACGCGCAACCCGCGCGGCGGCCTTGATGACCGGCGAAGCTGCCCCCGCCCGCCCGCCCGCCCGCCCGCCCGCCCGACGGCCGGCGCCGGCGCGTACGTGCCGGGGACGGTCCGCGGTGCAGGGCGCGCGCGGGCCGGCAGCCGTTCGGTTGCAGGAACGGCTGCGTGCGTCAAGCGGGAGCTGACTCCCCCTTTCGGACGGGCGCACTCCCCGGCAACTGCGTCAAGCAGCCGCCACCCCCGCCTTGCACCATCGGCAGTTCTGCACGCGGACGGGAATCGGCATCCGATGTCCGTGTCCTTGCCGGACGATGCCTGCGATGGGTGGCCCACGCACTCGGTGTGCTGGGAGAAGCGGTGGTAGCTGCCCCGGCTGGCCGGAAGGCGGCGGCCGCCTCCAGGCGGGCCCGGTGCGCGAGACGGGCGGCATCGCCAAGGCCGCCACGGTATCCGGGGCCGCGCACGCCCGCAGGGCGACCGACGCGCTCGCCGCGTTCCTGCACACCCTGCCGGAGCCGGCGCTGCCCGGTCCCCGGCGCCCCCACCGCCCCGGCCGGTGCACTGCGCGTCCTTGAGGAAGGACCGTCCGGCCCGGGACCGCTGACCACCTGGACCTCGGAGGTCACTCTCCCTGCGGGCGGGCACGTTCACCGCGCCCGCCCGCGACTTTCTGCGCGCCGAAGTGGGGCGCGGACGGCCGGGGAGGGATGTCAGGCTGAAGGGGTCGGGTCGGGGGAGGGATGTCGTGGTCCATCAAGGCTGATCGGGGGTGGCGGGCATGGCGCAGGGACCGGATTTCAAGCTGGTAGTCCGTGATGTGCAGGCCGGAGACGACGCGGTCTGGGTGGGTGTGGCCGGTGTGCTGGGGCTGGATGAGCTGCAGCTGCTGACCGAGGCGGTCGCGCAGCTGGCGCAGGGCGAGGACGGCACCCGCCGGGTGGTGCTGGACCTGTCGGGCGTCTCCTACTGCAGTCGCGACAGCGCGTTCGCCCTGTGGGGGATGTGCGCGGGCTTTGAGGCGATGGGGGTCAGGGCGCGCCTGGCGGAGGTGAGCACCATGGCGCGGATCGCGGTCGTGGGCGCGCGCCTGAACAAACGGTTCTCGTTCCTCGAGCGGTGAGGCCCGCCCCAGCGCCTTCGAGGGCGGCATCGCCGGCAGGGCGGCGGGAGGGGGTGAGGGCCCGAAAGCAGGTGCCGGTTTCCGGGCCCTCACCCGGCCGCG
>NZ_BMVU01000176.1 GCF_014650875.1 Streptomyces minutiscleroticus | reverse complement strand
GTCGTGTGCTGTGCCGTCGGATTCGGTGTGTGAGAGTGCGGCGAGGAGCTGCAGTTTCTCGTCGCTGTCGCTGTCCTTGTCGGGGTAGTAGACGACGAGGATGACGTCGTCGACGGGGAGTTTGTCCCGGTGGAGACGCAGTTCACCGACGACGGGGTGGTGGACGGTGGTGGTGCCGCCGTCGAGGGCGCGGACGTCGTGGCGGGCCCACAGGGTGCGGAAGCGCTGACTGGACAGGGCGAGTTCTCCGACGAGCTCGACGAAGCGGGGGTTGTCCGTGTCGTCCCCGATGGTGGTGCGAAGGGCGGCGACGAAATCGGCGGTGGCCATCGCCCAGTCCTGGTGGAAGGACTGTTCCTCGGGGTCGAGGAGGAGCGAGCGAAGCCGGTTGTGGCCGGGCCGCAGGCGCGGGGAGAGCGCGACGGCCATGGGGTTGGAGGCCAGGACGTCGAAGGCGCGTCCTTCGACGAACGCGGGGATCTGCAGATGGGCGAGGAGCTGGTGCACCCGCGCCGGTACGTGCTCGGGTCGCCTGCGGCGCGGCGCTCTGGGGCGTGCGGCTGCGAGGCCGAGCAGATACGTCCGCTCGACGTCGTCGAGCCGCAGCACGCGCGCGAGTGATGCCAGGACCTGCGGTGAGGGGTTCTTGTCGCGGCCCCGTTCCAGGCGCAGGTAGTAGTCGGGACTGATGCCTGCGAGCAGGGCGACCTCCTCACGGCGCAGGCCGGGCACGCGGCGGTTGCCGCCGGGTGGGAGTCCCGCCTGCGCCGGGGAGACCAGCTCACGCCGGGCGCGGAGGTAGCTGCCGAGCCGGTTGCCGGATTCCTCGTCCTTCATACCGACACCGTAATGCGGTGCGCGTGTCCCAGAGGGGGCCCTGGCAGGGCCAGGGAAAACGAGGGCCCTGCCGCGTTCGGCGGATGCCCTCAAGACTGCGGTGACACCGTCTCGCAGGAGACAGGTACATCGCTGTCTGCGCCGTGGGCATGAACGCCGGCGGCGCCCTGGACCGAAGGGAAGATCTCGTGGATCTCTCCGACCGCACCGTTCTCGTCGCCGGCGGCACCTCGGGCATCGGGCGGGAGCTGGCCCGCCGGTTCGCCGCGGCGGGCAGCACCGTGGCCGTCGGCGGCCGCAGCCCGCAGGCGCTCGCGGAACTCGCCGCAGAAGGCTTCGGCACCGTCAGTGTCGACGTCACCGACAGCGCCTCCGTCGCAGCCGCCCGCGACACGGTGCTCGCCCGGTACCCCGAGCTGGACACCGTGGTGATCACGTCTGGCGTCATGCTCCTGGAGGACCTGCGCGACCCCGCGCACTTCGAGGCGGCAGCAACGACGATCGACACCAACCTGCTCGGCACCATCCGGGTCGTCGACGCCTTCACCCCGCACCTGATCCAGCGGGGTGCCGGCACCTTCGTCACCGTCACCTCCGGCATCGCCTTCCTGCCCTTCCCGCCCATGCCCGGCTACGCCGCCTCGAAGGCCGCGGTGCACGCCTACTCCGAGGCGCTGCGCGCGCAGCTCGACGGCACCGGCGTCGGCGTCGTCGAGCTCGTCCCCCCGGCCGTCGCCACGGCAGGCCAGGAGAAGGTGAACCCGCACGCACTGCCGCTCGACGATTTCGCCACCGAGGTCATGCACCTGCTCGCACAGGACCCCACCCCCCACGAGATCCTCGTGCAGGGCGTCCTCGCGCACCGCTGGGCCGAGCGCGACGGCACCTACGACGACCTCGTCGCACAGCGCTCCCAGGCCCTGGCCATGCTTCCCGGCCGCCAAGGCTGACACCCTTCCCGGCCCG
>NZ_BMVU01000175.1 GCF_014650875.1 Streptomyces minutiscleroticus | reverse complement strand
GGCCTATCGTCTGGAGTCGTGTACGTGAAGACGACGAAGCGGGAGAACAAGTCCGGGACGGTCCGGTACCTGCACCTGGCCCACAACGAGTGGGATCCGGTGAAGGGGCGGGCGGTGCCGAAGGTGCTGTTCACCTTCGGCCGCGAGGACGACCTGGACCGCGACGCGGTCAAGCGCCTGGTCGCGTCTCTATCGAAGCTGCTGGAGCCGGGTGACGCCCTGGCCGCGACCACCACACCGGGCCTGGAGTTCACCTCCTCGGTGCCGTTCGGCGGCACCTACGTGCTGGACCACCTGTGGCGCCGGCTTCGGATCGACCAGATCGTGGGCCGGGTCGGGCAGCCCAAGCGGGGTCGCCGCCGGGACATAACCGCGACCGAGCGAGTGCTGTTCGCCCTGGTCGCCAACCGCGCACTGGTCCCGTCCTCGAAGCTCGCGGCGGCGGACTGGATCACGAACGACGTGCACATCGACGGCTTGGCCGAGACCGGTGAACAGACCTGTTACCGGGCGATGGACTGGCTGCACGAGGTGAAAGACGACCTGGAGAAGCAGGTGTTCGACGAGGTCGCGAACCTGCTGAACCTGGAGGTGGACCTGCTGTTCTTCGACACCACCAGCACCTACTTCGAGCTGGAAGAGGCCGACGAACCGGTCGCCCGCGACGACACCGGCCGCAAGCTGGAGGGCGGCCGGGCAGACAGCGACGCGAAGCAGGTCGGGTTCCGCACCTACGGCAAGTCGAAGGACTCCCGCGACGACCTGCCACAGATCGTGATCGGCATGGCGGTCACCAGGGACGGGATCCCGGTCCGTTGCTGGTGTTGGCCGGGCAACGCCTCCGACCAGGCCCTGATCCGGCAGGTCAAGGACGAGATGCGGGACTGGACCCTCTCCAAGATCGTGTGGGTGGCCGACCGGGGCTTCTCCTCCGCCGAGAACCGCCGCTACCTGCGCAAGGGCGACCACGCCTACATCATCGGCGAGAAGCTCCGCTCCGGGAGTCCCGAGGTGCAGGCCGCCCTGTCCCGGCAGGGCCGCTACCAGGACGTCGGCGAGAACATGCGCACCAAGGAGGTGCGGATATCCGACACCGACCGGTTCGTCATCTGCCACAACCCCGAAGCCGCCGAGCGCGACCGGCACATGCGCGGACAACTCGTGGCCCAGCTGACCGACTTGATCGCCGACACCGACAAGCTCAGCGATTTCAAGCGGGGCGAACTGCGCGGGAGGATCGCCGACAAGCCGGGCCTGAACCGCTACCTTCGCGCCACCCCGGCCGGCAAGCTCCGCATCGACCAGGCGAAGATCAAGGCGGAGGAGAACCTCGACGGGAAATACCTTCTGCGCTGCTCGGACCCCCACCTGAGCGCCGAGGACATCGCCCTGGGCTACAAGCAACTGCTGGAAGTCGAGCGCGGTTGGCGCGACATGAAGCAGATCATCGACCTGCGGCCCGTCTACCACCGACCCGAAGAACGTATCCGGGCCCACGTCATCCTGTGCTGGCTCGCCCTCCTGCTGATCCGGATCACCGAGACCACCACCGGCGACACCTGGCCGCACATCCGACGCGAGCTCGACCGTCTCCATCTGGGCACCTTCACCGGCCCCACCGGAACATTCCAGCAGGTCACCGCCCTGACGAAGCCCCAGCGAGACCTGCTCGCGAAGCTGGAGATCCCCGTCCCCAAGCAGGTCATCGCGCTTCAGCCCACACCCCGCTGACCAGCTGAAACGCGGCCGCCTAGAGAAACGCCCTCCAGGCGGACACCCGCACGTCCACCCAGGTCAGAGCCCGGATTC
>NZ_BMVU01000174.1 GCF_014650875.1 Streptomyces minutiscleroticus | reverse complement strand
TCGCGGACCGCGGCCATCTCCTCAGGTGTCACACCACCCCAACGACACCAACACGCATACAGACACGCCACTCACAGATGAACCTGACCAAGCCCTAGTGGGGCTGGTCGACCGGTTCGGAGGACTGGGCGAGCAGGCGGACGCCGCGGGGGCTGTAGGCGTAGGTGCCGACCTTGTTGCCGTCGGCGTCGACCAGGCCGACGACGCTGCCGATGGCGTCGGTGAGGTAGTAGTAGCTCTTGCCTCCGGTGGTCATGGAGTTCAGCGTGCCCCCGGGTTCGCGGTTGAAGCCCATGTCCACGCCGGCGGTCGACTTCGCCGACAGACCGAGGGGTCCGTTGTGGAAGTAGGTGTCGCCCAGGCGGATGCGTTCGCTCTGGTCGGTGGAGCCGTACTGGCCCGCATACGTCTTGCCGTTCACGGTGATCGACGACATCTGCGAGTAGTCGGTCCACTTCTCACCGGTGCAGACGTAGTCGTCGGTGGAGGCGGCGGCCGTCTCGTTGCCGATGGCGTCGTAGGACCAGGTACCGGTGGTGCTGGACTTGGAGGTGAGCTGCTGGGCGTCGTTGTAGGCGTAGGTGGTGCCGCGCGGGCAGCCCTGGGCGGTGCCCTGGGAGGTGAGGTTACCGGCCAGGTCGTAGCAGTACTGCCAGGAGCCGACGACCGAACCGTCCTTCTCCTCCTTGGCGTAGGAGAAGCGGCCCGCGCCGTCGTAGCTGTAGGTCCGCTCGCGGCCGGTGACGTGGTCGGTGCTGGTGCGGATCTTGTCACCGTCGGTCTTGGCGTCGGTGCCGTAGCCGTAGGTGTAGGCCAGGTCGACCAGGGTGCCCTGGTCGGAGGTGACCTCGATGCTCTCGGGGCGACTGGAGTTGTCGACGTCGACCTTCTGCACCGTACCGCCGGGGTAGGTGGTCGTGGTGCGGACGTCGTTGTTGTTGTACTTGTACGTCGTCACCGCGCCCTGGGGGTCCTTCAGTTCGGTGAGCTTGTTGACCTTGTTCCAGGTGTAGTTGGTCTTGCCGGCCGGGTCCTGGTAGTAGTCGACGTTGCCGGCCGCGGTGTAGGCCAGCAGGGTCTGCGAGCCGTCCTGGAGGTGGCGGACCGTCTCGTGCTGCAGCGGGTCGAAGTCGTACTTCACCGTGCCCGTGCCGTCGGTGCGCTGCACCAGGTTGCCGTCGCCGTCGTACCAGTAGCGCACCGTGTCGTTGGTGGAGGACACCGTCTTGAGACGGTCGCGCTCGTCGTAGACGTACACCTTCTTGATGCCGCGGGCGTCGGTGACCGTCTCGGTGCGGCCCAGTGCGTCATAGGTGTAGATCGTCTCACCCAGCGGTGAAGGGGCCTTGACCTTCTTGAGGTTGCCCTTGTCGTCGTAGGTGAAGGACGTGGTGACCGTCTTGGAGCTGGTCATCGTCGTCTTCTGGGTGCAGCGCTGGCCCTCGAAGCCGCCGCACTCGGGGGTGGACTTGTTGTAGGTGTAGGAGACGTTGCCGCCGCCGGTGCCGGTCTGCGCCACCGCCATGGTGTTGCCGGCCGTGTCGTAGGTGAACTCCGTCTCCTCTCCGTCGGCGTTGGTGGAGTCCTTAGAGGTCATCTCAATTGGCGAGTCGGCGGTAGCAGATGAGGGTGCAGGCGATGCTGGTGAAGGCCAGGAAGTGCTCCGCCTTGCGCTCGTAGCGGCGGTGCAGACGGCGGCATCCGGCGAGTCAGGCCATGGTCCGCTCGATCACCCAGCGGTGACGGCCCAGCCGCTGGGAGGACTCGATGCCCTTGCGGGCGATGCGGTGCCGGATGCCACGCGCGCGGAGCCATTTCC
>NZ_BMVU01000173.1 GCF_014650875.1 Streptomyces minutiscleroticus | reverse complement strand
GTACCCTCCGGGCTTTGCCCGGAGGCAGCGAATGCGCTGCGCGCATTCCGCTCCCGCTCCGCGTGAGCGGCGGCCCGCTAGGGCCGCGCCCGGGACTGCGTCCCGGGCCGGCGTCTTCCGCTGCGCTCCAGACGCCTGGAGCGGTCCCGCTGCGCGGGACCGCATGGCCTGCGCTGCACTCCGGCCGGCCCCGCTTGCGCGGGGCAACGGGCCTACGGCCCGAGCTGGCAGCAGGAGGTGCGGAGGCCGGTGTCAGAGGTGACTGGTCTCGTCATAGATCCTCCAGTGCCACCACCCCCCTGTGCGCCACGGTTGGCGGTAGGCGAAGGGATCGGGCAGGGTCCTGCGCCACAACTCCTCGTCCAACTCGGCCACCAGGGCCGCCAGGTCACGGCGTGCCCGGGGAGGAAGTCTGGACAGGACCAGCTCGAGAAGATCCCGGACCAGGGCCACGTTCTCCTGCAGCTCGCACCCTTCGCAGGGGCAGCGGGACCTACGCAGGTACAGGTAGCGGCCCGGACGGGCCAGGAACGCCCGGTAATGACGCAGGGCTGTCTGGGTGGCACCGGGCCAGAGGCCCTCACCATGTCGGCGGGACTCTTCCCGGTGGATGGCGGAGACCGTCCGTCCGGTAAGGCGGTCGATACGGGTCGGCCATGGGAGAGGGAAACGCTCGTCCCACCAGGGACTCGCTCCCCAGTACAACTGGCGGGGCACTGTGCTTTGAGCGCGTAGCGCGCTAGGCCGCTTACGCGGCATGAGCCTTTCGGATAGCAGTCATGCCGTGATCTTGGCATGAGTGCCGAAGATTGTCCAGGCTCGCTGCTGTTCCCTTCGCACCGAGTGTGCTTCGAAAAATTATACAGATAAGTTTTGGGATGGCTTTGGGGTTCCGATCAAAGGTTGAGAACGCACTACAGGAGCGCAATCTGATTTACTCGAAAGACGACACCAACTTTCACTGAACTGACGGCACAAAAACCCAGTACGCAAGCGTGAGAACCCTATGAAGCCGAGTGACGTTCAGTGGTGAAGAATGCATGACGCCCATCAAACGATGGAATGGTCGATGAGGAGGGGCGGGCATGTTGATCCAGGCGAGCGCCGGTTTCGGAATGCTGTACCGGCTGGGACTGACCAAAGCCGCGCTGGAGATGCTGAGGGTGCTGATCGAGCGCCGGGAGCCCGGCGGCGAGGTCAAGGCCTCTCAGGCCGAGCTGGCGGCCCGGGTGGGGCTGTCGAGGAACTCCGCGAACACGGCGATGGCGCTGCTGGAGAGCCGGAACCTGATGCTGCGGCCCGAGGAGCGCACCTACCGCACGTACTACCTCCACCCCTACATCGCCTCCTACGCCTCCCAGGAAGAGCTGCAAGAGGCCATCCAGGACGCTGCCGAGCGGATCGAGGACGGTGAGCTTCCCGAGATCAGCGCGCCGCTGTACGAGACCGCCCCGCCCAAGCGCCAGCCCCAGGCGCTCAAGTCGGTCCGGGCAGCGGGCTAGGCCGGCCCGCTCCGCTGGCGTGGCGCCGCTTCCCTGGGCCAGGAGGAAGCGGCGCCGTTTTCGTTCGCGGCGCCTGTGCGGGCCGGTGCTGCTGCGCACCGGCGAGGCGGGATGGGATGCTCTCCAGCGACCATGCCGAGTTCCGGCCGGTGCACTTTCGTGATCATGGCGTGGGGGCGAGGTAGGGCTCCGTCCAGCCGGTGGCGGCCACTACCTCTCGCGCGATGTCGACGACGAGCCGTCCATCCGTCACCACGCGCACGGTCTCTGCGGGGGCCCGCTGGTCCAGGAGCCGTGCCTTGCGGGCACTTCCTTGCAGTTCCTGCTCCAGCTCTGAGCCGAGCTCTCGCCCCACCAGCCGCTGG
>NZ_BMVU01000172.1 GCF_014650875.1 Streptomyces minutiscleroticus | reverse complement strand
GCGGCGGATCGCCAGCAGCAGGTCCCGCTTGGCGGCGAACACGCACAGCGAGCAGGAGCAGCGGCTGGTGCCTTTCCAATCTTGGGCGCCGGGGGGGTGCCCCTATGTGTTTGGTCAAGGTCGAAGGCCAGTAGGTTCGTGTGGTTGAGGGCGGGCCGAGCCGTAGGGGTGTGCATGAGTGATAGCCAGGTCACGATCAAGCTCACGAGTGACGAGGCACTGGTGCTGTCGCACTGGCTGGAGAAGCTCCAGATGACGGACCTCAGCCAGGTTGTTGACGATCCGGCGGTCTGGGCGCCGATCCATAGGATCGCCGGAACGCTCGACAAGACGCTTCCTGAGCTGTTCGCATCCGACTATGACGAGCGGCTTGAGGCGGCTCGTCAGAGGCTTCGGCCGGAGGACTGATCGAGCGGTTTGAACTCTTCACCTGACTGCGGTGGGTTGGGGTTCGTAGAAGGTGCCGTCGCGGAGCATCGCGAACAGGACGTCGGCCCTGCGTCGGGCGAGGCAGAGCAGGGCTTGGGTGTGGTGCTTGCCTTGGGCGATCTTCTTGTCGTAGTAGGTCCGCGATGCGGGGTCGGCCAGGGCAGCGAAGGCGGAGAGGAAGAAGGCCCGTTTGAGCTGTTTGTTTCCCCTCCTGGACGGTTGTTCGCCGCGGATCGAGGAGCCCGAGCTGCGGGTCGCCGGGGCGAGTCCTGCGTATGCGGCGAGGTGGCCGGCGGTGGGAAAGGTGCTGCCATCGCCGACCTCGATCAGGATGCGGGCTCCGGTCCTGACGCCGACTCCCGGCATCGACGTCAGGACCTTGGAAAGAGGGTGTGCCTCCAGCAGTTCCTCGATCCGTCCGGCCAGCAATTTCCGCTGGTCAAGGACGGCAGTCAGGGACCCGGCAAGGCTCGGGACGATCAGCGCGGCCGCCTCGGTCCCCGGAACGGTGACGGTCTGCTCGTCCAGGGCGACGAAGATCTCATCGACGAGCCGCTCGGCCATCCTCGGTGCCTTCGGCCGCAGCAGGGTGACCAGTTGGCGCCGGCCGGCCTTGCGTATCTGGGCCGGGGAACCGAACCGTTCCAGTAGTGTGAGGATGGCCGGGTGCTGCAACCGCGGCCCCAGCACCCGTTCCAGCGACGGATGGATCTGGGTCAGCAGACCGTGCAGCCGGTTCGCGACCCTGGTTGCCTCGCCGGCCAGGTCGTCGTCGAAGCCGACAATCATCTCCAGCTCGGCGATCGTCTCGTCTTCGCCGTCGATCGCTCGCAAGGTGTGGGGCATCGCGCGGGCGGCGTCCGCAATGATGAACGCATCCTTCGCGTCCGTCTTCGCTTCGCCGGGGTAGAGGTCGGCGATTCGCCGCATCGTCAGACCTGGCAGATAGGCGACCGGGCAGCCCATGTCGCGGGCGACGGCCAGCGGCAGGGCGCCGATCGAGGCCGGCTGGTCGACCACGACCAGCACGGTTCCGTGCTTGGCCTGCAGCTTGGCGAACAGCTCGCGGAGCTTGGGTTCGGTGTTGGGCAGCCGCTTGTCGAAGGCTTTCTTCCCGGCCGGGGTGACGGCGGTGGCGTGGTGTTCGCCCTTGCCGACGTCCAGGCCGAGGAAGACATCGATGTCGCCGGTGTCGATCACGTGCAGGCCCCTTCATCACGTTCTCGTCCGACCTTGCCTCGGCACCGAGCTGCCGCATCCACGTTACGGAGAGCTCTTCCGGCCCTGGGCGAAGCCGGTGCTCAAGCCCCTCATCAGCGGTCCGTCGATGCCTCCGGACCCGGTGACACCACCCCCCGGATCATCAACAACAGGAGGGGGAAGTCATGCCGGACCCGAAGGCCGGAGGCCCCGTTGCGGAGCCACGAAGACGGTAACGGGGGGGGAGTCGTAGGTTCAGTGCGGGGCGACGGGGGAGTCCTGGTGCCATTCGCGGACCGCGGGCGTGGTCCAGTCCTTGATCGGCAGCCATTC
>NZ_BMVU01000171.1 GCF_014650875.1 Streptomyces minutiscleroticus | reverse complement strand
CGCGGGCGGGCTTGACGGGTATCCCGGCAGCTTCGAGGTACATGACGCCGGTGGCGGCGGCAACAGCCAGATTGGAGCGCTCCAGCCAGCGGCACCGTCCCAGGGTATGTACCAGGGCTGCGGCCTTGGCGTAGGGGCCGTCGTAGACGGGCTGCTCGAGCAGCTCGGCCCGGTGGCGGGCGACGGCGGCCAGGGGAACGCCGTAGTCGTCGGGGGCTGGATCGTTCGCCCCGGCGGCCTCGGCCACCTGCAGGATCCAGGGGACGTCGATGTGCAGTTCCATCAGGCGGCGCGTGCTCCTCGGTGCATCTGCTGCGCGTCCTCGGCCTCATCGAAGATTGTCTGGTGCTCGGCCAGGAAGCGGGCGGCCGCATCCACCCCTCGGGTGCGCAGGCCGCTGGCGTCGTCCTGTACGAGCCGGGCAAGGTAGTCCCCGATGCTCAGCCCCAGGTCGGCGGCTCGCTTCCTCGCCAGTTCAGCGACGTCTTCGTCCACTCGCGCGCCCAGCTGTGTCTTAGCCATACCCGGATGGTAACACCCGTTACCACGGTTTGCTCATCTCGGGAGCCACATGGCGGAGAGGACCTGTGACGCCGCGTGCGGCGGTACGCCGCACTATTTGTCCTATTTGCTCTTGCCGGCCCTCAAACGCGCACAGATTCAGCAGCCGCTTGTCCGGCCCCGTGTTCGTCTCGCCGCCGAGGGACGTCCATCGGCCGTCGCGCTGCTCGTAGGCGATGGAGCGGGACGCTCTGCCCTTCAGACGCCGGGGAACCAGGAGTCCGCTGCCAGGGGCGAGCTGGTCGAGCCAGGCGGGCGGAATGCCGTGGGCGCCGATGGCGGCGATGATCCGGTCGTAGGGGCGTTCTCGGCGTGGCCGAGAGCCCCGTCGGGGGTGAGGGCCTGGACGTTGGCGATTTCGGCGGCGGCGAGGTGTGCACGGGCGTCCTGCACGAGGTCGTCGTCGACGTCGAGGGTGGTGACGTGCCCGTGGTCGCCGACGAGGTGAGCCAGCAGGGCGGCGTTGTAGCCGGTGCCGGCGCCGAGTTCGAGGATGCGCTCGCCGGGCCGGGCCTGGAGCTGGTCCAGCATGAGGGCGAGCCAGGCGACGAAGGCGTGGGTGCCACCGCCGGAGTCGGTGCGGATCAGTGTCTGCTATCCCCGCCGGTATTGTTTCGGCAACTGGGCCAGGGCCAGGCGGGCGGCGGTGATGCGGTCGGCGGCGATGTTGCAGCCCGCGTTCCCGGGCCGCAGCAGACCGGCGACCGGTTCGCCGGATCCGCCGCGGCCGTGGTCGACGAAGCCCATCAGCGAATGGTGACCGAAGGACTTCTTCCAGGTCGCTGCCGCATCCTGCTTCTCGAAAGTGGGCCAGGACGAGGACGCCGTCCAGGTCCACGATCACCTGCCCTCCGATGTCCGGCGCCGCGTCACCGGCCAGCTTCCAGACCCGTTCACGCACGTCGTCCCGGACGGCGCGGGGAGCAGTCAGGACCCGTATCCCGCCGGCGGCGAGGGTGTCGACGAGCCGGGAGACGGTCAGGTCGGAGGCGACCGGCCCGAACACCGCCGGTTCGGCCCGCAGCATGGCGACATCGGCCAGGCAGTCCCCGCCCAGCGCCACCGCGAGCGCCACATCCAGCAGGAGCTTGCCCGGATCATGCACCGCCCGGGCCTTGCTCCACGGCGTCAGGGCCGCGGATACCGCCTGGTCCAGGCCGGTCTTGCGGACCGTCTCCACCAGCAGCACGGCCCCGACCTGGGAGACCACCGACCGGCCGCCGCCCTCGACGCGGACATGCGGATAGGACCCGATACGCTTCTTCACTGGGGAGGTGCTTCTTTCCTCGCAGCCAACAGGACCCTCAGCAAGTCCCATCGTTGCAGGTCAGGAGCGCTTCCCGCTTTTTTGATCAGCCTCCGGACAGCCCACCTCGTGAAAGCGCGAGGTTAACGGCGACCACGAACAGCACCGGGATCACCGCGTGCATGCCCACGCCCAGCGGGTCGGGCCAGGCGGCCGCGCCGTTGAACGCGATCGTCGCCGCGG
>NZ_BMVU01000170.1 GCF_014650875.1 Streptomyces minutiscleroticus | reverse complement strand
GCTCAGTTGCACCTGCGTCATGACATCAGGTCTACCGGCTCACGCCGTGCCGCGAGACCGGATCCCGCAGATTGATCGCAACTGGATACGGTCCCTAGGACGCCGATGCCGTCCGCGACGACCTGCGCGCCTACACCACGGAACACCTCGGCACCGACGGCGCGGTCCTCGTCGTCGACGCAACCGGCTTCGTGAAGAAGGGCACCGCCTCGGCAGGCGTGCAACGGCCGTACACCGGCACCGCCGGACGCATCGAGAACGCCCAGGTCGGTGTGTTCCTCGCCCTGGCCACCAGCCGGGGGCGGGCCCTGATCGACCGTCGGCTCTACCTCCCGGAAGACTCCTGGTCCGATGACGCCGAGCGTCGCGAGGCAGCCGGGATCCCCGCGACGGTGCAGTTCGCCACCAAGCCCCGTCTGGCCACGGAGATGATCGACGCCGCGCTGGACGCGGGCGCCACCGCCTCCTGGGTGACCGCCGACGAAGCCTACGGCCAGGACCCCAAGCTCCGTGCCGCCCTCGAGACGCGCGGCACCGGCTACGTGCTGGCCGTCGCCTGCTCGCCCCGGGTCCGCATCAACCACGGCCGCACCCTGGCCCGCGCGGACACCGTCGCCGGCCGCCTGCCCGCCACGGCCTGGCAGCGGCACGGTGCCGGCCACGGGGCGAAGGGCCCGCGCCACTACGACTGGGCCTGGATCCACACCGGCACCGACCGCCACCGTCATCTGCTCATCCGACGCAACCGGACCACCGGCGAACTCGCCTTCTATCTGTGCTGGTCACCTGCCACAGTGCCGCTGTCCGAACTGGTCCGCGTCGCCGGCGTCCGCTGGAGCGTGGAGGAGTGCTTCCAGGCCACCAAGGGCCAGGTCGGACTCGACCACTACCAGGTGCGGCACTAAACCTCCTGGCACCGGCACATCACGCTCGCCATGCTCGCCCTGGCCTTCCTGACCGCCCTCGCCGCCGACGCGGCACCCCAGCAGCCTGCCACCGCAGGTCAGCCCGCTCGTGACAGCGATCCGATCGCCCTGACCGTTCCGGAGATCCGCCGCCGCCTCACGGCCGTCTTCCGCCCGCCGGCCGTGACCGCGGCTAGGCTACTGAGCTGGTCCCTCTGGCGCAGACGGCACCAGGCAACAGCCCGACGCAGCTACTACCGACGACGGACCGCCGACGAGCCCACCGGGTAGATCAGAAGCCAGACTGGAGTACTAGGGCGAGGTTTCAAGGGTAGGCGTGGACGTCGCCGTGCTTGGGCGGGTGGGGGCGGAAGCCCTTGCCTTGGCTGGTGCCGTCGTCGAGCAGGACGTGTACGCCGGCTGCGCGCAGGGTGGCTACTGCGCGGGGCAGGACGGGGTGGCGGGCTTGGGCGGCGTTGATGTAGGGCAGCGTCACGGTGGGCAGGTGATCGAGTCCCAGGCCCTCGGTGAGGAGCCTCAGGGCGAGGGTGTCGGCGTGGCCGTCGGCCCACTTGGTGAACGTGTTCAGCGTGCAGGGCGCGGCCAGGAGCGCGTCCGGGTCGGGCAGTACGTCGCCCTGCGAGGGCAGCTTGTACTGGTGGTGCACGGGGTGGCCGGTGAGAGCGGTGAGCGCGTCGATTTCGTTGTCGCCGTTCTCGACCGCCCACCGGTGCCCGGCGGGGTGAGGACCAGGCAGACGTCCCAGCCGCGTTCTTGCGCGGCGACGATGCCGGTGGTGATGTCCGGGCGGGCGGGGCGGCGCTGGAGATCGGATACAGGGTGCCAGTCACCGGGGCAGTCCACAGCGCTCCGCGAGTGCCCGCAGGCGTGCCTCGGCGCTCCCGGTGTCCAGCAGGGACAGTTCCTCGATCAGCCGGCGGGTGCGCGGACATGAGCGCACTTCCTCGGCCGCTTCCCGTTCTGCGGCCAGCAGTGCGTCGACCGCCTTGGTGTGCTGTCCGGCCAGGATATAGGCGTGGGCGAGGTCGACCAGGCGGTGGGCGCGGCGCTCGCGCGGCAGCTGGTCGATATCCGGGGCGGGCATGGCGGTCGCCACCGCGACCGCTTCGGCGCCCTGGGCGAGCTGTACGTGTGCGGCCAGCCGGCACAGTGACACGTTCGCCGCGTTGAACGCGGACCACAGGGCGTTGTTCGCGCCGTCCAGCCGGGCGGCGTGCTGGGCGGCCCGGTCCAGGAGCGCGGGTACGG
>NZ_BMVU01000169.1 GCF_014650875.1 Streptomyces minutiscleroticus | reverse complement strand
ACGACAAACGCGACTACATCTTCAACGGCACCCTCACCGTCACCGCCATCGTCATCTGGCTCCGCGACACCGTTCAAGAGCCATCAGAAACGACCTAATCCAGTGCGTAAGCAGCTACCCCGAGACCATGCAACGTCCCGGGGTGACTGCTCGCGCAGGACAGCGAATGCCTGGATCCCCCCTGGCCGTCAAGGCCTCCTGAAAGAGCGGCATCGCTGTCCGTGGCGGGGCCCGCGGTGATGACGCGGGCGCCGGGCTGATGCCTCCGTTTCCCCGGGCCCTTGAGGCCTCTGTCAAGAGCGGCGCAGTCGGTTGCGTCCTGGGATGTGGTGTACCAGCGATCAAGCACGAAGCTGCAGGTCGCACCAGCAATCGGAGGTATCCGCAGCTTTCGTAACCCGACGGGCCGTCAGCCTGTGCCGTCGACCCAGATGATCGGCGACTCGTGCCGATGGGCAGGCGCCGAAGCTGCTCCTGCGAAGATCGCTGCTACACCACGCCGCAGGACACCATCGAGGTGGCCTGTGAGGTAGCCGGTGCAGGCATCGAGCGGGTCCGGCCCGCAAGGCGCACGGGCCGGACCCACGACGGACCTCTCCCTGCCAGGCACCCTGTGCCTGAGGGCGGCGGCCGAACAGCCGCCGGGGCCGGGCAGCCGCTTCCGCCTCCTCCTGCGCGGCCCGGGCCTGGGCCAGCTCCCGGGCGCACATGGCGCAGCGCTCGCCCATCTGGAAGTCAGGGTGGGGGCGGAGAGGGCGGCCGCATCCGGGGCAGGGCCAGACGCTCGCCTCGCGACGCCGGCGGGCGGCCTCGGCTTCAGCTTGGGCTTCGACAGCGCGCTGCTCGCGGATCTCATGGGCGCGACGTTGGTCGGCCTGGTCGCGCTCGCGGTAGGCGATGAGGCCGTCGAGGTCGGCCAGGACGACATCAAGGGTCTTCCTCCCACGAACTCCTGCGGTCCCACGGGCGATTCAGCAGTCGGCGGCCACGAGTCGCGGCCGATCCCGCCCATACGGAGCTACCCCGCGGGTGGGATCCGGTAGACGGAGACGTGAGAACGCGAATCGGCGGTGAATTCGGCGCCGGCCCAGTCCGCATGCCTAGTCTCCAGTTCGAATCCGGCCAGCTGGGCCATAAGGTCGAGCTCGGCCGGCCAGACATAGCGATGAGGGCTGCGGAACAACCGCGCCTGCTGGGTCTCATCGAAACGGAAGTGGTGCGATACGACGTGCTGGTGGAGGACGTCGTAGGTGTCCAGCCCGATATAGCCGGGTTCGGACTGCCAGACGGTGGCCGTCTGGCCCGGCGGGAGCTTGCGCAATTCAGGTACCCAGAGCTCGATTACGAACCGGCCGCCAGGTGCGAGGTGGCGGGCCGCGTTGCGGAAGCACTGCACCTGCTCATCCTGGGTGAGCAGGTTGGAGATCGTGTTGTACACGAGGTAGACGAGGGCGTACTTCCCTGGAGCGACGGTGGTCGCCATGTCACCAACGATCACGGGGATCGTTGCTTCATCGGCCTTGGTCCGCAGTTGCTCCACCATCGGGAGCGACAGCTCGATGCCAGCGACAGAGACTCCTCGCTCCGCGAGCGGCACGGCCACTCGGCCTGTCCCGATGGCAAACTCAAGCGCTTTTCCGCCACCTGCGAGCTGGGCGAGACGGTTCACAGCCGGTTCCAGGATCTCGGGCGCGAACATTCCGGAACCGGGCGTGTCATAGCGCTGGGCGGTATCGGCGTCCCAGATCTTCTCCTGCTGCATTCCACCAACGCTCGCTGCCGGCCCATGCGATGTCCACCGAGTTTTTGAGAGCACTTGTCATGCAGGCATCAGGAACAAGCATATGGTGAGGTCGCACACTGAGCATTTTCCATCTTGATCAGTTGGCGAGTTCGAGGGCGACAACGGCTCGGACGATGGCGGTGACCCGGGTGGTGCTGCAGCGGAGCTTGCGCAGGAGCCGCCAGCCCTTGAGGACCGCCATGGCGCGTTCGCCGAAGCTGCGGATCTCGGCATGGTCCCGGTCGTGACGCCGACGCCGGCCGCGCAGGTTCCTGCCGCGGAACGGGACGCGGAGGGCGGGGCCCGCACCCTGATACGCCTAATAGGCGTGTAGGTCCGGTCGGTGGATCTGCGGCAGGGGCGGGTGCGGGGCCGGCCGACCGGCAGGCGGACGCGGATCTTGTGCAGCACGGGCAGGAACTGCGGGCTGTCCGCGGCCTGTCCGGCGGTCACC
>NZ_BMVU01000168.1 GCF_014650875.1 Streptomyces minutiscleroticus | reverse complement strand
CCAAGGCGCGGAGTCTGCGGCGCATGACTGAACCTCGTTCTCCTGGCAGGGAATGCGTCGCACGCTCTCGTCCCGAGCGTACGACGCGCTGAGGAAGTGCGGTGGTACGACCACCCCTATCAGCGCTCCCGCTGAAGCGCTGACCGCGGGCGCCGTTCAGGTCGTACTTGGCTGGCGGATCACCGGGTTCGTGTACTCCGCAACGGCCGCGAGCGTCCGACGACGAGTGACTGGTTGATGAGTCCATGACAATGCCATGTGAGGGCCTCCTCGGCTTCGTGGAGTGCGGACCGGTTCCCGCTGCTCGAAATATCGAACACAGGACGGCTGGTCGAGCAATCTGGATGTTAGGAGGCCCACGCACCCCGTCAATCCCTCTCGCATGTTTCTTCTGTTCCATCGAAACATTTCGCAATGCCCTGGGGTTGCATCATTGCGGGTCGGCGGCCGGATGGCGGGAACAAGCCGACTTCGCGGCATCGCCGATCGCGCGGCGAAAACGATCCTGCGGGCACTGTTGACATGTTCAGCCACATCTCTAGGCTCCGTCGGGCCGCGAAGTTTCCGAACGGTGCTCGAAATTTCGGACCTCATCCTCTTCATCTTTGTGTGCTGAAGGAGTCCCTGGTGCCCAGACGATCAGGCGGACGACTGCTCCGCCTCCTCACGGCCGCCGCGCTGACAGTGGCCGCGTCCGTGACGGTCTCAGCCGAGTCCACTGCCTCGGCCGCACCGGGCAGTCCGGCGCTCACCCCACCGCTGGGGTGGAACAGCTGGAACAGCTTCGGGTGCGGGATCACCGAGACCCAGGTGCGCCAGGCCGCAGACGCGATGGTGTCCTCGGGCATGCGGGACGCCGGCTACCGGTACGTCGTGGTCGACGACTGCTGGTTCGACCCGCAGCGTGACGCGGCGGGAAACCTCCGGGCCAACCCGGCCAAGTTTCCCAGCGGGATGAAGGCGCTCGGGGACTACATTCACGGCAAGGGCCTGAAGTTCGGCATCTACCAGGCGCCCGGCGAGCGCACCTGCGCGCAGGCCACGGGCGCCTATCCGGGGTCCACGGGCAGCAGGGGGCACGAGGCCCAGGACGCCGCGGCATTCGCCTCGTGGGGCGTCGACTACCTGAAGTACGACTGGTGCTCCCCGAGCGGTACCCGTGACGAGCAGGTCTCGCGGTTCACGCTCATGCGTGACGCCCTGCGCGCCACCGGGCGGCCGATCGTCTACAGCATCAACCCCAACAGCCTGCACGCCATCACCGGGGCCTCGTACGACTGGGGCCAGGTCGCCGATCTGTGGCGGACGACCGAGGACCTGCTGGACATCTGGCAGAACGGCAACACCAACAGCTATCCGATGGGCGTCGGCAACGTCCTGGACGTCACCGCGCCGCTGGCGGCGCAGTCGGGGCCAGGGCACTGGAACGACCCCGACATGCTGGTCGTCGGCCGCCCCGGCCTGTCGCTGACCGAGTCCCGCTCCCATTTCGCCCTGTGGGCCCTGCTGGGTGCCCCGCTCATGGCCGGTAACGACATCCGAACCATGTCCGCCGACGTCAGTGCGATCCTGCGCAACCCGCGTCTGCTGGCGGTGAATCAGGATCCGCTGGGCGCGGGCGGGCACAGGGTGCGCGACGACGGCGCCACCGAGGTGTTCGCCAAGCCGCTGTCGGACGGTTCGGTCGCGGTCGGCCTGTTCAACCGCGGCGGCGGCACCGCGACGGTCACCACGTCGGCGGCGCAGGTCGGTCTCTCCGGCGGGCCGTTCACCCTCACCGATCTGTGGACCGGCGGCACGTCGAGCACGTCCGGGCAGATCTCCGCGAGCGTCCCCGCGCATGGCGTCGCCGTGTTCCGGGTGACCGGCGGCAGTCCGCTGACCGCCACCACGTCGCGCCTGCGGGGTACCGCGTCCGGCCGCTGCGCGGACGTGGACAACGCCTCCACCGCCGCGGGCGCCACTGTGCTGCTCTGGGACTGCCACACGGCCGCCAATCAGCTGTGGACCACGTGGGCAGGCGGCGAGATCCGCGTCTTCGGCGACAAGTGCCTGGACGCCTACGAACAGGGCACCGCGAACGGCACCCGGGTCATCACCTGGCCCTGCAACGGCCAGAGCAACCAGAAGTGGACCGTCGGCGCCGACGGGTCGATCCGTAACGTCCACGCGGGGCTGTGCCTCGACGCCAACGGCGCAGCGACCACCAACGGGACTCCACTGGTCCTGTGGTCCTGCAACGGCCAGGCCGGCCAGAAGTGGTCCCGCGTGTGAACGAAGCACCGCCGCCCCGAGTTCCGCGGAGTCGGGCCTTGTCCCTTGTGAGTGGACACCCTTCGTATTGTTATGCGGCAAGTGTCAGAGTAGCTGACTGCTGCTCGTAGACGATCGGAGCCTATTGTCCGTTGGCCGCGTGCCGTCGGCGGGTGTTGTAGCGGGCGATCCAGCGGAAGACGGCCAGGCGGCAGTCGCGGGCGCCGTCGAAGCGGCGGGCG
>NZ_BMVU01000167.1 GCF_014650875.1 Streptomyces minutiscleroticus | reverse complement strand
CGGCTACGTCACCCCGCTCGAGACCCGGGCCCTGACAGCACAAGTTCTCGCCCCCGCAGCGTAACCACCCGCTGTCCACGCTCAAGGGGGAACTTCACCACAGTCCCGGCCCGGCGCAGGCGTCCGCGTCCCGTGCTGGGCGCAGGAACCACGCCGTCCTCTTGCGTCTTGGGCGCCCGGCCCAGGCCCGGTGACCCGCCCTGGGGTACCCCGTGGAGGGACCGGGAAGGCCGCGGCGGGGCGGTCCGGATGCCGTAGCCGACAGAGTCGTGTTCCGCGGGCGGTGTGCACGGCCGCGCGGCGGGAGCGTGAAGGCGGTGAGACCGCCTTCGGCCGGTCCTCGCTCGCGTCGCGGCCCGCGAGAAGGCCACACGTCTCGGGCCGAGGAAGCGGGTCCGGCCCGTAAGGCGCGCGGGCCGGACCCGCGATGGGCATCCCCTGCCAGACACTCTGTGCCCAGGTGCGGCGGTCGGGCAGCCGCTTCCGGCGCAGCCCGGGGCTCGGCCAGCCCGCAGGCGCACGTAGCGCAGCGGTCGCCGGCCCGGAGGCCGGGGTGGGGGTAGAGGGATCGGCCGCATCCGAGGCAGGACCAAGCGCCGGCCTCGCGGCGTCGGCGGACGGCTTCGGTTTCGGCGGCCCGCTGCTTGCGGATCTCCGAGGCGCGTCGACGGTCGGCGTGGTTGCGCCAGCGGTAGGCGTCGTAGTCGTCGGGGTTGGTCAGGGCGATATCGAGGGTCTCCCAGTCGGTGTGGCCGCAGCGCCACCACACCGGCCCGTGGAGGTTGGGCTCGTTGACTTCCTCCCCCTCCTGAAGGGAGGGGGAGGAAGTCAACGAGGTCAGGAGCTCGCAGCGGACGGCTGGAGCAGACTTTGCCCTGGGGCAGCTCCCAGCCGTTTATGCCCGGACACCGGTAGTAGCGGTACTTCTTCGGACCGGGCCCCTGGGAGGTGCGGGTGTAGGCGTAGCCGCACACGTCACACATCAGCAGCCCCTGCAACAACACGGGTTCCTTTGTGTTGCGGGGAGAGAATTTCGCATTCTCCACCAGCCGGCGCTGGACTTGGCAAAGACTTCCTCGCTGACCAGTGCGGGAACCGGGATCTCGATCCATACCTCCGTGGACCAGGCGGTGAGCGGTCCGAGACCGGGCGGGCTCTTCTCAAGGACCCAGCCCCCGCCGGCCGGGACGCCGACGCCGGGAATGCGGGAGCCGGGGAGGGTCGGTTCCGGTTATGCGGCTTGGTTCCTCGCCATGACTGGGGACCGGGCCACTCTTCGACTATTGCGACCTCGACTGGTGGGCTCGCATGTTGAGGTGTCGCGTATTCCAGCTCGAATCGCCACGACTGGTCACCTTGGGTGATGAGAGCAGTGTCCAGGGTCCGGCCCGGAGTAGGTATGTTCGTCCGGTGGCGCGCACGAAGCGCTTCGGGAGGGGAGAGCGCCGGTGGACGTCGTCGCGATCATGGAAGCGCTGGCTGAACAGGGCGTAACGGTGCTGGTCAAGGCCGGCGCCGAGCGGATGGCGGAGAGGCGGAAGTCTTGGACCTTCGTCGCCAGTGGGGCCCCGTTGCGCGAGGATGTCCTTGTGCGAACTGATGCCGCGTCGATGGAGCAATGCCTCGCAGCGTGTTTGCCCCGTCTGCGTGAGCTGGGCTTTTCGTTCCCTGAGTGAGGGAGCGTCGTCGCGGCTCACCGTGTGTGGTCGCCGGGGGCGTATCGGCTCCAGGTTCCTCCGGCTTCGGTGACCAGGCGGGTGGCTGTCTTGTCGTGGTAGCCGAGGGCCTTCGCGATGACGGGGGCCGGGGCTTGGAGGACGAGCTGTCGGATTGCGGAGGTCCTGCCGCGCTGCGGCGGGACGCCGATCTCGCGTAAGTGGACCTGAAGGCTGACCGGGTTCATCGGCTGGCCGGGCTGGCGTCCAGGGAAGAGCCACTGTGAGCTCCTGCTGCTGGCGTAGGGCAGGTGCTGATAGGACTGGACGTATGCCCGCATGAGGTCAGCGACGGGCTCCGGAAGTGGGGAGGGCGGGTCTCCCAGCCGGACGGTAACGGTGGTCCCGTCGTCGATGACGTCGTTGGCAGTGAGGCGGACGATGCGGGTGACAGGTTGCGCGTAGAGGAGAACGAGTGCCGCGGCGATCCGGGCCCGTAGGGGCAGGGCGTCGTCGTTGAGGACCCGCCGGAGAACGGCGAGTCGGTGGTGCTGGTGCAGGGGTGTTTGGTCCTGGTTGACGACCTGGGGTGGCAGGGCGAGGCGAGGCATCCGGCCTGTCTTCATGCACCAGCGCAGGAACGTCTGGGCCGGGCGACGGGTGGCCAGCTTCTCGGTGTGCCAGGCGTCGAGGTCAGCCTGCTGGCAGTGTTCGATGGTGCGGCCCTGGTCGGCGAGCCAAGTGAGCAAAGCGCCGGCCTGGGTGAGCTGTACTGAGATTCGTGGAGTCCCTGATGCCAGGGTTACGATCCTGGCGAAGGAGATCCACGAGCACCATGCCTGCACCACGTAAGTACCC
>NZ_BMVU01000166.1 GCF_014650875.1 Streptomyces minutiscleroticus | reverse complement strand
CCGCCACCTCGGCCACCGCCCGCGCGAACACCGGCGACTCATCCAGCAACCGACGCCCCATACCCACCCACTGCGCCCCCTGACCCGGGAACACGAAGGCGATGTCGCCGTCGGCCAGGTCCGCCGTGCCGGTCACCAGGGCCGGATGGGCGGCGCCGTCGGCCAGGGCGCCCAGCCCTTTGCGGAGTTCCGTCGGATCGTCGGCCACCACGACCGCACGGTGTGACAGCCGGGCCCGGTTCTCGGCCAGGGCGCGGCCGAAGGCGGAGGGGTCGGGTTCGTGCGCGTCCACGTGGGCGAGCAGTCGTCCGGCCTGGGCACGCAGGGCGGAGGCCGAGGCGGCGGAGACGGGCCAGACGACGGCCGGCGGTATGTCGGCCAAGGGGCCGACCGCGTCGTCGGAGGGTGCGGGCGTCCGCTCGGGGGCGTCCTGCGCGAGGTCCAAGACCTCTTCCGAACCGCCGGAGGCCTCCTCCGGACCGTGGGGCGCCTCCTCCAGGATGACATGTGCGTTGGTGCCGCTGACGCCGAAGGCGGAGACGGCGGCGCGGCGGGGCCGGCCGGTGGCCGTCCACGGTCGGGCCTCGGTCAGCAGCCGCACTGCGCCGGCCTCCCAGTCGACCTGCCGCGACGGGGCGTCCACGTGCAGGGTGCGGGGCAGTGAACCGTGCCGCAGCGCCTGGACCATCTTGATGATGCCGGCGGCACCGGCCGCGGACTGGGTGTGCCCGATGTTGGACTTCAGCGAGCCCAGCCACAGCGGCCGGTCGTCCGGCCGGTCGCGCCCGTAGGTGGCGAGCAGCGCCTGTGCCTCGATGGGGTCGCCGAGAGTGGTACCGGTGCCGTGCCCCTCGACCGCGTCGACGTCGGCGGGGCCGAGCCGCGCGGCGGCCAGCGCGGCCCGGATGACGCGCTGCTGCGCGGGGCCGTTCGGCGCGGTGAGACCGTTGGACGCGCCGTCCTGGTTGACGGCCGAACCCCGCACCACTGCCAGGACCTCGTGTCCGAGCCGTCGCGCGTCCGACAGCCGCTCCAGCAGGAGGACGGCCACGCCCTCCGCCCATCCGGTGCCGTCGGCGGCGTCCGCGAACGCCTTGCACCGGCCGTCGGGCGCGAGACCCCGCTGTCGGGAGAACTCGACGAAGGGCGACGGCTGTGCCATCACCGCGACCCCGCCGGCCAGCGCCTGCGAGCACTCCCTGCTGCGCAGCGCCTGCGCGGCGAGGTGCACGGCGACGAGCGACGAGGAGCAGGCGGTGTCGACCGTGATCGCCGGCCCCTCCAGACCGAGTGTGTACGCGATCCGGCCGGAGGCGACGGACCCCGAGTTGCCGGTGGCCAGGAAGCCCTCCAACCCCTCGGGAACCGTGCCCAGACCGGTGGCGTAGTCGTGGTACATCACACCGAAGAAGACACCGGTGTCCGTGCCGCGCAGGCGCGCCGGGTCGATGCCGGCGTGTTCCAGCGCCTCCCAGGAAGTCTCCAGCAGCAGCCGCTGCTGCGGGTCCATCGCCAGGGCCTCGCGCGGCGAGATCCCGAAGAAGTCGGCGTCGAAGTCCCCCGCGCCGCGCAGAAAGCCGCCCTCGCGGACGTAGGAGCGGCCGGCCCGGTCGGGGTCGGCGTCGAACAGTGTGTCCAGAGGCCAGCCGCGGTCCTCCGGGAACCCTGCGACGCCGTCGCGGCCCTCCGCGACCAGCCGCCACAGCTCGTCCGGGGAACCGACTCCGCCGGGCAGCCGGCACGCCATGCCGACGATCGCGACGGGTTCGGTCGCGGCGGTCCGCTCGGCCTGGAGCCGGGCGTTCTCCACGGCCAGGTTCTCGTTGTCCTGCAGCGCGGCCCGCAGCGCCGTGACCAGTCTGGCGGTCTGATCGCCTGCGGCCGTGTCCGTGCCGTCGGTGGTGGTCGTCATATCAGCCTTCCAGGAGGGAGCGCCGGGAGAAGGTGGTCCGAGGAACGGATCGGTGGGTCACGAGCGTCCGCGCAGGGCGCGTGCCACGAGTCCGTCGATGTCGAGATCCGCGATGGCGGCCGCGCCCACGGGTTCCGGGGCGGTGGGAAGCGGCGAGGTCCCGGGCCGGGAGGCCGCGGGTTCGGGTACGGCGGGTGCCGTACCGACCGATGGCCCGGGTGCCGCCGATGCCGTGAGGAGTTCCGAGCGGAGGTGGGCGGCGAGGGCGAGGGGCGTCGGGTGGTCGAAGGTGAGCGTGGCGGGCAGTCGGCTGCCGGTCGCCCTGGCCAGCCGGTTGCGCAACTGAACCGCGCCGAGGGAGTCGAATCCGCTCTCCTTGAACGCCTGGGACGGGCCGATGCCGTCCTTCGAGGCGTGCCCGAGAACGGCCGCCGCTGCGCTGCGCACGAGGTCCAGGAGTTCCTTGTGCTGCTCCCTTTCCGACAGCGCGGCGAGTCGCCGGACGAAGCCGGCCGCATCACCGGCGGCCGGCGTGTCCGTGGCCGGCGTGCGGCGTGGCGGGCGGACCAGTCCGCGCAGCAGCGGGTTGAGTTCCCCCTCGGCCGCCCGGGCCCGCAGCACGCCCCAGTCCAGCCGGGTCGGC
>NZ_BMVU01000165.1 GCF_014650875.1 Streptomyces minutiscleroticus | reverse complement strand
ACTCCTCCGGGTACGGAGACTGGCGTCCCACCTGGACATCCCTTCCTGGACCATCAAGATCCATTGTCAGGGTGTCCACTCCAAGGGATCAGCCTCACGTCCGCGACCGCACCTTCCGCGAGGACGCCTCCAAGATCCGCACCCGCCACCTGCCCCGCGTCATGGCCGGCCTGCGCAACCTCGCCATCGGCATCCACCGCCAGGACGGCCGCACCAACATCGCCGCCGCCCTCCGCCACACCGCCCGCGACCACCTGCGGCCCCTCACCGCCCTTGAACTGACCTGACGACCCCGGACACAAGATCACTTCTCAAAGACCCTGCCCTCTCTTCGGACCTGATCGAATCCCTCAAACGGATACGAGATAGAAGTCAGGCCGGACCCACGGACCCCCCGAGCGGCAACCGCACGGCTCATCGACCGACAGACCGAGCGGTGCCGCGCCGGGCTGACCCAAGTGGCCCAAGAGCGGAACGCGGTGCGCGGCAAGCCGCCTGCATGTCCTGTGCGGATAGTGCCCTGACCGGGTGATTCAAAGTTTCTCCAAGATTCGGGCAAGGTCGCGTGAGCAAGGTGGTGGCCGTCGAACAAGCGCGGCGGCCCGGGTTGTCCCGCCAGGGCCTTCGCCGGAGGAAGGGATAGCAATGGACATCCGCAAGATGATCGCAGGGCTCGCTCTCGGAGCCACCGTAGGACTGGGTCTCATGGTCGCACCTGCCCAGGCGGCTACCGCCGCGTCGCCCGCTGCTCCTGCCGGCACGAAGAGCGTCCTGGACGACCGGAGCGCGCAGGCGACCAAGCACTTCTACAGCAGTCACTGGACCCGTGGGGAGTGCGAGGACCGAGGGTGGTACTGGCTGGGTCAGCACCCCTCATGGGAGTGGACGTGTGAACCCGGCCTCGGCACTGACGGAAAGTTCAAATACCACCTGTACCTGTGGTACTGAGGGGCATGGCAGAAGTCCGCGAGCAGGGCACCTTCCGCACATCGTCCCGGAATTGAGGACCGAGCGGATGCAGACGGGCGCGTTCACTGGGCTGCGGGTGGCGCCACCCATGACGGCTTCCGCTGCCTGACCGGATGCTGCCGGTAGCCATGTGCTGCCGCGCGCGACGGGGTCGTTAGCCCCGCTGTTCAGCGGCTCGGTCAGCTACTCATGCAGGAGTCGGCCAAGCGGCTGTGGACCGCAGCCGGGCCGGCCGAGCGGTCGACTTCCTCCCAGCAGCCTGCCCAGTGTGCGCGCCGCAGCCGCGAGCTGCGGATGCTCGCCCCAGGCGTTCGCCCGACCGGCCCGGCCGCATCCAGCTCGGAAAGATGCGCGGCGCAGTGAGCTTGCGACGGCCGAGGAGTCTGGACTGTAAATTTTGGTGGCCTCCGACTTGGGGGCCAGGGTCGTGTCCCACGACGTGGTGTAGGTCGGGATGGTCTTGGTGCAGCCCCTGGCGCGGGGCGTGCCATCGTGTGACGGTCAGCGAGATCCGACCAAGGCTCTCGATCAAAGGATGCACACGATGGCTCTGGACCAGTCTGCCCTGCTGGAGTTGCTCGAAGCACTGAAAGCGGCCGATGCCGACGACGTGGTCCGCCAGGCCCTGCAGGCGGTGCTGCAGGCACTGATCGAGGCGGAGGCCACCGCGGCCATCGGCGCCGCACCTCACCAGCGCACGAGCGAGCGGACCGCCTGGCGCAACGGGCACCGCGACCGGCTGCTGACCACCGCGGCCGGCGACCTGGAGCTGAAGATCCCCAAGCTGCGGGCCGGGTCCTTCTTCCCGTCCCTGCTGGAGCGGCGGCGCCGCATCGACCAGGCCCTGTTCGCCGTGGTGATGGAGGCCTACCTGCACGGCGTGTCCACCCGCGCGGTGGACGACCTCGTGCGGGCCCTCGGCGCGGACACCGGCATCTGAAAAATCCGAGGTGTCGCGAATCTGCCAGGACCTGGACACCGAGGTGGCCCTGTTCCGCGACCGGTCGCTGTCCCACACCGCGTTCCCCTACGTGTTCGTGGACGCCACCTACTGCAAGGCCCGGGTCAATCACCGCGCCGTGTCCCAGGCGGTGGTGATCGCGACCGGCGTCTGCGCGGACGGCCGCCGCGAGATCCTCGGCTTCGACGTCGGCGACAGCGAGGACGGCGCGTTCTGGACCGCGTTCCTGCGCTCGCTGCCCTCCCGCGGCCTGGCCGGGGTGCGGCTGCTGATCTCCGATGCGCACACCGGCCTGGTCGGCGCGGTGCGGTCGGTGTTCATCGGCGCCGCCTGGCAGCGCTGCCGGGTGCACTTCGTGCGCAACGTCCTGGCCCGCGTCCCCAAGGGCTCCGCGGAGATGGTCGCGGCCACCATTCGGACCGCGTTCGCGCAGCCTGACGCGGCCACCGTCCGCAGCCAGCTCCAAACGGTCGCGGGCATGCTGGGACGGCAGTTCCCGCAGGTGGAGAGCATGCTGCGGGAGACGGCGGAGGACGTCACCGCGTTCGTGGACTTCCCCGTCGCGCACTGGAGGAAGATCTGGTCGACGGATGAAATCGTCAAGGCTGGCCGGGGATAGCCGGGAGTTGCGTGCTCTTTCCGGTCGGGACGGGCTGCCAGCGGGAGATCA
>NZ_BMVU01000164.1 GCF_014650875.1 Streptomyces minutiscleroticus | reverse complement strand
CGCCTAGAGAAACGCCCTCCAGGCGGACACCCGCACGTCCACCCAGGTCAGAGCCCGGATTCGCGACTCCAGGCTGCCGAATTACGTCGAACCCGGGCCCGGCGGGCCTACGATGCCGTCGTGCGGAACACGAAGGCATTTAAGGAAGCCCTTGTGGAAACGCTTGCGGAGCTGGCCCGCCGGGGTGTGTCGGTCGGACCGGCGACCGTCGCGGACACCATCGAGAAGAACATCGGCACGGTGGCCGAGCAGTGGGGCATCCAAGTGCGTTCCGCCTGGCGCTACTTCGATCCGGTCGCATTCGCCGACCGCCTTGCGAGCAACGTCCGCGCCTTCGAGGAAAGCAGCGCCGAGCGCGGGGCGGGACAGCCGCCGATGCCGCCGGTCGGCAATCCCGAGCTGGCGGTGATCCTCGCCGGTGTCCCGGACTCCCTGGCCCAGACCGGCGGAGACCTGTACGGCGTGATCGTCAACGTCGCGGTGAACGCCTGGATGGCCGGCCACATCCACGGCGAGGACGGCTGCACCGGCTGCGAGGAAAGCCGCGGTCCCGCCGGCCACGACTGGCACAAACGGATGCGGACCATCACCGAACTGCAACCGGACATCCACAAGTGGTTCGACCGCGACGTATGGACGCGTGCGGTCAACGACAGCGGGTTCAGCGTCACCCGTCGCTGAGGACTCTTTCCCACCGCTACTGCGGCGGCGCACGCCTCCTCTGGTCTGACGCAGCCGGCGGACCTGGCCGCATTCCCGACAGAGAGCTTCTGCGCCGCGCTCATCGACGCCAGCGGGGACCGGGGCGCTACCGGCCGCCGGCCTGGCCGTCGTCCTCGTTGTCGGCACGCTCGGGCAACATGCCAGTGCCGTCGCAGGCCGGGCAGTCCACGGTATATTCACGGCCGTCCTCGTCGCGGAGGGTGACCTTGCCGCTCTGGCAGTTCGTGCACCTGGGCATCAGGCGCTCCCGCTCCGCGAGCAGCCGCTGGGTGAGGTTGAGCAGGCGTGTGTAGCGGCCGTCGTCCCGCAGCGCCGGGATCCACTCACGGTCCACCCACCCCATGACCTCTCCCTGCGCCGAGCCGGCCGGGTCTGCTGCGCCCATCGTCCTCCCGGCGGTGAGCGTTTGTCCCGGCAAAGGCGGGCGCAGCATCGGCCGCCGTCGACGCCGACGAGCATCACCCGGACAGGACGCCGCTGGGCAGCGCCGACACCGCCCAGCGGAACGATCATGCTCGCAAGACCGGAAGGCGGCCTCCATACGCTTGTCAGCCAAAGAAGACACGTTTTTACTCAGCCACTGCAAAATGCGGCTTCCGTTCCATTCGACCATCGATATTTCCGTGGGCAATGCAACCAAACAAGCCGTACATGTCGCATGCGCCTGTCCCACTGGACCCGGTCCCTGCCGTATCCCCCGTCGGCAGGGACCGCTCACATGCACTTCCGAACCCTGATTTGGGACCTTGTTGAGGTCGAGCGCCGTTCATGGTTCGTACCACAACCATGTCGGCCCGCAGAGCTGGCGGGCGCGCACGGTGAAGTGCCGCAGCCGGTTGGCATCCCCGCGTGACGAACGAGGACCGCCGCGGCCTTACGGCTGTGCGCAAAGCGGCATCGAGGGGATGGGTGCTGCAGGACGGCGGGGAACGCCCCGGCGCTGTCAGTGACCGCCGATAGCATGAGCGCCGTGAGGGTGGGCAGTGAAGAGACCCGGCTGGTGGTGCTGCGCGGCAACAGCGCTGCGGGGAAGTCGTCCGTCGCGGCGGGCCTGCGCGAGAGGTTCGGCCGTGGCCTGGCCGTGGTCGGCCAGGACAACCTGCGCCGCGTCGTGCTGCGCGAGCGTGACCGGCCGGGCGCGGCGAACATCGGTCTGATCGACCTGACCGCCCGCTACGCCCTGGACGCCGGCTTCCACGTCGTGGTCGAGGGCATCCTCTACGCCGACCGCTACGGCGCCATGCTCGCGCGGCTGCGCGCCGACCACCGCGGTGCGACCCGCAACTACTACCTGGACGTGCCGTTCGACGAGACCCTCGCCCGGCACGCCACCAAGCCGATCGCCAACGACGTGACCGAGACACAGCTGCGCGAGTGGTACCGGCCGCGCGATCTGCTGCCCGGCGGCATCGAGACCGTCATCGGCGCCGACAGCACCCTGCACGAGACCGTCGAGCGCATCCTGCTCGACACCGGCCTGACCCACCTGCCCGCACGGGACCGCTGACCGGGACCCCGCGCGCGACAGACGCCACACCAAGCACCATGCCTGCTGCGCCAGATACATCAGCCGATCGTGGAATCCCAGGCCTGCCTACTGATCGAAGGCTTCGCTGCGCCCCCTGGTCTGTGAAACGAAGGTGAACATTTCATAATTCCGTTGCCTCAATGGAAGGAGGCGGCCGGGCTGCGCCTGCGCTATGCGGCCGACGCGGTAGACGCTCGCTGTGCAGCACGCACTGGCCCGGGCCCCAGCAGACTGAGAGGGCATTTGATCTAAGTGAATTGCACTTTTTGTCCTAGTAGGTTCCGCGCCAGGTTGATGTAGTCTCGTCCGTTATGCGCTTGGCGAGGTTGTCGATAGAGGCAATGTGGATCATGGCTTCGGAACTGGC
>NZ_BMVU01000163.1 GCF_014650875.1 Streptomyces minutiscleroticus | reverse complement strand
GGAGGGGGTGAGGGCCCGAAAGCAGGTGCCGGTTTCCGGGCCCTCACCCGGCCGCGGGGCTGCCCTGCCCATGAGAGGACCTCCCCGGTACGCGACCCTCGTAACAACGTCCGCCGGTGAGGGCAGGTCACGCGGTATCGAGCGCACTCCCTCGCATCTGCGCCCCCTTAGTGTCTGCGGGCCCGGCCCGCGCGCCGTGCAGGTCGGGCCGCAACCTTGGTTCAGACGTGCCCTCACACGAGCCGCGGAGCGAGCGGTGAAGGGCTTACCGAGGCATTCTTACCACCGTCCCTCACGCTCTCGCCGTACGGCCATGGACGCCATCCGCGGGGCGGTGCCGGCTACGCCCTCCAGCCCGCCCGTCGGCAGACGCCCCGTTCCCTCCATGGGGCACCCTGGGGCAGGTCATGGGTCTGTGCCGTGCGCAGGAGATGGAAGAGGAGATGACCATGCTCCTGCGCACAGCGCGGGGCCGTCCGTCCTTACGTGGCCGGCTCCCTAGAGCTCTTCACAGAGCACCCGAAGCATCACATTACTGTGGGTATAATTCCATCACCTATTGTGATGAGCGTGAGGCATCGCTCCTGCGTGATCCCGCTGAGGCTGACCGGGCCGTGGTCTGGTTGCGACAGCTGTTGCGATACCTACTTGCGTTAGCTGTTGCGATACCTGTTGCGTCAACTGTTGCACCTCACGCCCGCTTACTCCATGCGTTTACGCAGGTCAGGATGCCTTTTTCGTGTGGTCTGCGGGTCTGACATCCCCCTGTGCACCCCTCGCCACCGCCCCGCCCGCAGAAAAAGAGAGGCGGGCGGGACCGTGGCGAGCGGCTGCCCAGGGGGATCGGGCGCGAGAGGGGCTCTTCTGGCGCGTCGGCAAAGCCTCCGTGCTGGGGGAGGACGGGACGCTGCGGGGCCGTCTAGGGCGGCCGCGAGAGGGCTTCTTGGACCTACACAAAATGCTGCGGGCAACCTCTTCCGCCAGCAGGCTCAGCACTCCGGTCACAGTCGGGCCGGCGCGGGCCCGCCCTGTGATGTGAACCGGGCCCGCTTGGTGCCTTTCCCTTCCAAAGACCTGGAACGGGCCTGTCTCACCATCTCACCAGGTCCCCTGCTGAGCGTCCCGCTGCCCGGTGGTGAACGCCATCACTCGAAAGAGTGACCCGCCCATCCCCGACCCTGAGCGCTGGTCAGGCGTCTGACCGTGGCCTTTGATCAGCGTGAGGCATGCAACGGCATCGATGCTCCTTTGCTGCTCAGGCCACTCGGGCTCCGGTGCGAGGGCCGACCACCCCGGCAAGCCAAGGCTGCAGCACCCCCTTCCCTCCCGGCCGGGGCGGTGTTCTACTCGTACCCGGAGGCGTGGTCGGCAGATACAGGGCCGGGGTCGAAGCTGCTTCAGGGGCAGGCCGGTGGTCCTACCGTGTGCAGGAAGCAGGGCAAGGACAGCCTCCTGCACACGGCCGCGAGACCGGAGGCGATCCACACCCGGCCCCTGTGCCTGACCCTTGGCACGCTGATGCCTTCCCTCACGGAGACTGAGCGTCACCACCGCAACCCGCACGGACGATCCCGTCCCTCCGCGCAGGTCCCCCCACGGATCGTTTCCTCACGCTCGCGACAGACCTCATGGACTGCGTGAGCACATGAAGTACACGGCGTGACGAATTCCGGACGAGGTCGTTGCATGACCATGAGCAGTCACAGGCTTTCCCGCGCGGCGATTATTGCGGTAAGCATGATGGCCACGATCCAGACATCTCTCGCCTGGGCAGGCGGTATCGGCGGCGCGCTCTCACCTGTATTCGCACAGAATTGCGCCAACCACCACACAGATGATTACGCAAATCCTGCCGCATACGGATCGCCCACCCACGTACTCCAACTCCCCCTCCTCATGCCGTATAACCAATGCGGTGATGCCGTCACCCCACTCGGCTATACCGACGGAGGACTCGGATGACATCAGGCGGCCCTACTATTCCCTTCTTCAAGGTATACGACAGGCCAATAGACGCAAAATTCATTGGTGATCAATTTCTCGCGACCCGCCAGAATACCATCTGACGAACCGCACCCCGCGATACTCGATGTTTCATTTGATGCGGTGCATCCCAATTGATGGGCGTCATGTGTTCTCCACCGCTGAACGCCACTTGGTTCCATGAGGTTTTCGCGCTTGCTTACTGGGCTTTTGGCGTCGCCAGCCCAGTGAAACCCGGTGTCATCTTTCGAGTAAATCAGATGGCACCCCTGTAGTGCGTTCGGCGTAATCCGGAACCGTAGGGCAGGGGGTGCTCCATTCCAGAGCAGGTCTGGCACTCAGTTTGAAGCACCTACAGGAGTGTACTGAGTTCCGCCAATCACACACCACAGCGACCGGCCCCACTTCTTGCCAGCTTCGAGGACGCCCTTCTCGCTGCCAGCCGGCCCCGCGACAGCGGGGCCGGCCGGAGCGCAGCGCAGGCCGCAAGGCCCACGCAGTGGGCCGTTCAGGTGCCTGGAGCGCAGCGGAGGCGCCGGCCCGGGACGTAGTCCCGGGCGCGGCTCGCGCCAGTGAGCCGCCGCTTCCGCGGAGCGGGAGCGGAATGCGCGCAGCGCATTCGCTGCCTCCGGGCGAAGCCCGGAGGGGACC
>NZ_BMVU01000162.1 GCF_014650875.1 Streptomyces minutiscleroticus | reverse complement strand
CGCATCCGACGAACGATCTCGATCATGGGGCTGTGTCGTGGCCACAGCCACAGCCTCCCATCACCCCATGATCAAGATCTAGCCCTGTAGTACTAGGCGCGGCGGCCGAACAGTCGCCGGGGTCGGGCGGCTGCTTCCGTCTCCTCCTGCGCGGCCTGGTCCTTGGCCAGCTCGCGGGCGCAGGTGGCGCAGTGGTCGCCGGTGTGGAAGTCGGGGCGGGGGTGGAGGGGGCGGCCGCATCCGGGGCAGGGTCAGGTGCTGGCCTCGCGGCCGCCGTATGAGTCGGGCGGCGCCTCAGGGCATCGCGCGGTCGGCGGTCAGTACGCGGGGAGTCTCGTCGAGCAAGGTGCGGAGGCGGTGTGCGGGCAGCGGCGCACCGGGGTCCGCGAAGTCCACGTCCATTGGGGAGCAGCCGGCCCGGAGCGCCTTGGCGACCTTGGCCACGCCGGACCTGAACGCGTCGGGGTCGGCAAAGTACGGGAGCGCGGAGGGGAGCGTCTCCGGCTCGAAGCGCCAGCTCTCCGTCAGGGGGCCGACATCGACCGTGTCGTAGCCGAGCCGGCTGATCAGTTCGGCGGCGGAGGCCTTGGCCCGGAGACTGTTGCCGGCGATCGGCAAGGCGGAGCGCTCGTCGGATCCCACAGGCCGGGCCAGCGGGAGGATGTGCTGGTCGCTGAGGTTGGCGAACGCCTTGACCGTGTTCGCCTCGGGCAGGTGCTCCTGGACCCACTCGGCCGTGGTGATCCTGCCCGAGTCGAGGACATCGATGTAGCCGTCGCGCCACGACGGGTAGTAGTTGGTGGTGTCCAGCACGGTCCTGCCGGCCAGTGCGTCGGCCGGAAGCTGCCGGAGGGCCGTGAGCGGGACGCTGACGACGACCCAGTCACCCGCTTCGGCCGCCTCCGTGGGCGTCGCCGCCCGGGCGCGCTCGCCGAGTTCGGCGACCGTCCGGGCCAGGCTCTCGGGCCCGCGCGAGTTGGACAGGACGACTTCGATACCCGCTGCCAGTGCGAGCCGGGCGATCTTCGCGCCGATGTTGCCGCTGCCGATGAAGCCGAGTGTTGCCATGGAAGATTTCTCCTTCTCCTGCGAACGGGATCGTCGGCCCGGGTCCGTCGTTCGTTACGCTAAAACCTGACGTCGGCGTCAGGTGCAAGCCGGGCGTGACAGAGAGCAGGAGGCCGGGATGCGGATCGGAGAGGTCGCCGCGAAGGCGGGAGTCAGCGTGAGGGCGCTGCGCTACTACGAGCAGCAAAACCTGCTGCACTCCACCCGGAATCCGGGTGGCCAGCGCCGGTACTCGGCCGGTGCCGTCGAACGGGTCAGGCTGATCCAGCAGCTGTACTCCGTTGGCCTGCCCAGCAGAACCGTCCGCGAGATACTGCCCTTCGTCGACTCCGACAAGGTCTCACCGGAACTGCTGGAGCTGCTGGAGGCCGCACGCGACCGCCTCGACCGGCAGATGGCGGACCTGCGGGACGTACGGGACCGGCTGCACGACTGCATCACCAAGGCGCGCGAGGATGACCCGTCCTGCGGAAGTTGAGGGACAGGAGCGGGGGCTGCGGCTACCGCTCGGTGCCCGTCGGGCCCGCGCCCGTCGTGCGCCCGGATCCGGTGGATCGTGTACGAGACATCCGCCCGGCGCCTCTCGGTCGGCCAGGGCGACGTCGAGCTTCTCCCAGGCGGTGTGGCCATAATGCCACCACACCGGCCCGTGAGAGCCCTTGGAGGCCAGCAGGCGCAGAGCTATGGCCAGGCGCGGGATGCGGCCGGCGAAGTCCCGGTGGCCGTCCTCACCGCCGATCTCCGACGGCTTGGGCTCCCGGTGCCAGAAGCCCTTCCAGTAGACGTGAGGTTCAACCGAACAACTCGTTGAATCTTCAAAAATGCGAGAGCGGCGTGTACCAGACCTTCCCCGTACCGGGGCCGGTGCGTTTGGAGGCGCGGGCGGCGTCCGTACCGACGCCGTGCATGCGCCAGCCGCCGGTCGGGATGCGTCCGAGCTTCTTCACGTCCACGTGGACCAGGTCGCCGACGCGCTCATACTCGTAGCGGATGACCTCGCGCAGTCCTCACCGGTGGCCGGGTCGAGGTCGCGGAGCCGGTTGAGGCCTCGGGGTACGCGGATGCGGTGCACGGTGGCTGGCGCGATGGTGATCCCGTGCAGGCGCTCAAGGTCGGCGGCGAGTCGGACGGGCCCGTGCTTGGTCTGCCCCCCGCAGCGCCTCGACCAGGCCGGTGTCAGGTCGCCACCCGATCCGCCCGAAGGAACCCCACGAGACCCTGACCGAGGCCCGGGCCGAGCAGGCCACCAAGACCTGGAAGACCGGTTACGCCCTCCGCGCCGGAATCGAGGGCACCATCAACCAGGCTCTCGACGTCACCGGCCTCCGCCGGGCCCGCTACCGCGGCCTGCCCAAGGCCCGCCTCCAGCGCGCCTTTCCGCCACCGCCGTCAACGTCATCCGCCTCGACGCCCACTGGAACCCCAGCCAACCGTCCTTCGCGCCTCGGACCAGCAGACTCACCCGCCTCAGCCACCAACTCGCAGCCACAACGCCGAATTAAGCAGCAGAGTCCGCCGCGTGATCAAAGACGTGTGTCCACCATCACGGGGGAGGCCCGGGTTGAGGCTGATCCCTTGGAGTGGACACCCTGACAATGGATCTTGATGGTCCAGGAAGGGATGTCCAGGTGGGACGCCAGTCTCCGTACCCGGAGGAGT
>NZ_BMVU01000161.1 GCF_014650875.1 Streptomyces minutiscleroticus | reverse complement strand
GCCGGCCACCACCCTGCGGACGCGACGGCGCCTCCGGCACCACCCGCTGGAACAGCTCCCACAACCCGTCCGGGACCAGACGCTCAACCATCAACACATGCTCAGGCTACCGCCAAGGCCAAATGAGATGACCTCTAACGAACCGAATTCCAGACTCAGAAGACTAGGTGTTGCGGGACATGACGTTGTAGGCAGCTGGGTCGGTGGCGTCCTGTACCTATTGGTATGTACTGTCAGGGGGTGACCAATCGCGATCGTCTACTCGAAAGTACAAGGGCCCTGCTCTGGGAGCGTGGCTATATCGGCGCTAGCCCTGCCGCGATCCAGCAGCGGGCGAAGGTTGGGCAGGGCAGCATGTACCACCATTTCGACGGGAAACGAGGGCTTGCTGTCGAGGCGCTCACCACGACGGCACAGGACATACGGCTGCGGGCCGAAGCCGCGCTGGACCGCCCCGGGCCGGCTCTGGATCGGGTCGTGGCCTATCTGCGCGTTGAGCGGGAAGCGTTGCGAGGTTGCCCTGTGGGGCGCATGGCGTTCGACCCGGACGTGGTGGCCGACGACGCGCTACGGGGCCCTGTCGAGGGGTACTTCTCGTGGCTCACCGAGCGCCTGCGGCAGCTATTGGAGGAGGCGCGAACGGCTGAGCAGATTGCACCGCATCTGGCTCCTGCGGATGTCTCGGTTGCTGTGGTCGCCACGATCCAGGGCGGTTACGTGCTCGCGCGGGCCTTGCAGGACCCGAGCGCCATGTCTGCCGCGCTCGACGGGGTCATCGCGCTTCTGACCGGCGGGAAGGGATGATCGCGATGCCACTGGTTCGTATCGATGTCCTACGGATGCAGCCATCCCAGCTCGACGCTGTCGGAGACGCCGTCCAGCAGGCCCTTACCGAGTCCATGGGATTCCCCTCCGAGGATCGGTTCCAAATCCTGACCAACCATGACGGCGCAACCGGAACACTTCGGCACGGGACCTACCTCAATGTCCCCCGCGACGACGGCGTTGTCTACATCGACATCACGATGCGGGGCGGTCGCACCGACGAACAGAAGCGCCAGATGTACGCGCAGATCTGTCGCCGGCTCACCGATCAGGCACAGGTCGCACCTCACAACGTCTTCATCGTGCTCCACGAGAACCGCGAGGCCGACTGGTCTTTCGGCTATGGCAAAGCGCAATACCTGTAGGCGTCCCACGACACCCGGATCCGAGAAAGGGCGCCTTGGCCAACCACGCATACGCTCCTCTCGACATCGAAGGGCGCCGTCGCCTCGTTGAGCGCTGCAAGACCAGAGCGATCGCCCGTATCGCTGCAGAGATGGGGATCTCCCGCGCGACCGTGTCGAAGGGGGTCGACCGCTACCGCCGTTACGGTGAAGTCGGCCTCCTTGACCGTGCCTCGACGCCGAACCGTCAGCCCACGGCGACGGACGTCGCCCTCGTGGTCCGGATCGAGGCAATGCGGCGCGAACACAAGTGGTCTGCCTCGCGGATCGCATTCGGGCCTGAAGCAAACGGAATCATGATCAGTCGCCGCACGGTGACCCGACAGCTGGCCGCGATCGGCCTGAACTACCGGAGGTTCATAGACCCCGACGGCGAAACGAACCGCGCACCGCGAAAGATCATCGCCCGCCGGCCGGGTCACATGGTCCACATTGATGCGGGCAGGCGTCAATCGGGCGCGAGGCAGGCTCCTATCAGGCCACGTCACCGACCGGCCAGGAACCCGGCGGAGCCGCACATCGCCATAAAAGCCACCGGCTGCAAGCCGGAGCAGCGAAAAAATGAGCGAACCCCACCGGGCTGTACCCATTGTGGCATTGACGCGAAGAAACTCGCCGCGGCCTTGAGGATTTCGTTGGCCCGTTTCAGCTCGGCGTTTTCCTTCTTCAACGCCTTGAGCTGGGCGGATTCCTCCGTCGTCGTCCCCGGACGCGTCCCCGCGTCGATCTCGTGCTGCTTCACCCAGTTCCGCAGCGTCTCGCGGGAGCCGATGCCGAGCTTCTCGGTCACCGCCTGCAGAGCGGCCACCTCATTGGGGTGGTCGTTGCGCACCTCGGCGACCATGCGCACCGCACGACGGCGGAACTCAAGGGGGTAACGGGAAGGTCGTGCCATGACTCGATCCTTTCATGAAACCGAGTCTGCATTCGAACCGGGGCGGTTCAACCCAGAACAGCTGCACACCGACACAGGACCCCACCAGGACCACTGCACAACGACAAACCCACAGGCCAGCCGCTATAGCCCCACCAACACCCGCACCGCCGGAACCACACCCCCGCCACTCACCAAAGTGAGCAACACCAGCCCACCAACAAGATCATTGATCACTTGCCGTAGTGCTGCACAACTGAACATCGAGCATTGAAGTGGTTGAAACTTAAATCACAGAACGGCACCCCGGGCTACCGGTAGCCGCATCCCGACGCGCGGAGGTGCCTGAGCCGACCGGCCCTTCAGGCCCGGTCGGCGGAGCCACCCGCCCACAGCGGCCACGCCTTTGCTGCGTTTGTCCGTCTCGGCCACCACCACCCGAGACTCAGATCCGCTGGTGCCGCCCACTTGCCGTACCAGACGTACCCAGCCGCACGCGAAGCCTCCTCAGCCCAGGTGCCCTTTGGAGCAGGGCACGGCCTCGTCTCGCTTAGAACTCCTAACAAAGGGCGAGGTTTTTCAGTCGGCGCCAGCAGATGATGCTGCAGGCCAGGCTGAGGAACGCTTCGTGGATGTCGTCGCGTAT
>NZ_BMVU01000160.1 GCF_014650875.1 Streptomyces minutiscleroticus | reverse complement strand
ACGCGGAAGAGACCATCGACCGGAAAAACCTGTGCGGCGTGGAAGCAGCGGAGCGGGCTGGGCCGTACACGCGTTGCCGGGGGCATGCATGGTCTACTGAGGGGTCTCACGCTTCCCGGACAGGTGTCTGCCTATTTCATGCGGAGACTCGCGACTTCTCATACTCGGCGTGGACTTCGCGTGGAGGGCGGTAACCCACTGCCGAGTGAAGGCGTTTACGATTGTACCAGAATTCGATGTATCGAGTGATGTCCTGCCGGGCTGCCTCGCGGGTCAGGTAAGTAACTCGTGATACGCGTTCGTTCTTCAGAACCCCGAAGAACGATTCGGCCATTGCGTTGTCGAAGCAGATGCCGGTGCGGCCGGCGGATCTACGGAGTTTGAGACGCTTAAGGGTCTTCCCGAACTCGACTGACATGTAGTTACTTCCGCGGTCAGAGTGAAATATCGCTCTGGCCGCGAGCTTCCTGTTGCGTGCCGCGTTGTGGATCGCTCTGGATATCAGCGGCGTCTGATAGTGGTCGTCCATGGCATAACCGATGACTTCCTTCGTGCAGCAGTCGATCACTGTGGCGAGATACAACCAGCCCTCTTTGGTGGCGATGTAGCTGATGTCGCCGACGAGTTTCTCTCCGGGTGCGTCGGCGGTGAAGTCGCGGCCGACCAGGTCCGGTACCTGGCCGGCCGCGGCCTGGGTCAGGCCGATCCGCTTCGGCCGTGGCTGGCAGGGCACGAGCTCCAGCTCACGCATCAGACGGCGAACCAGCTCCAGGCCCGCGTCAACGCCCCAGCGCTGCAATTGGGCCTGGACACGCCGATGCCCGTAGGTGCCGTCGGACAGCTCGAAGGCCTTGTTGATCAGCAATTTCAATTCCTCGCGCCGTTGAGCTGTCGCGGATTGCGGACGTGAGCGCCAGTCGTAGTAGCCGGATTTGGACACGCCGAGCCGGAGGCACATGAACTCGACGCTGTATGCGTACTCCTCGGTGTCGAGTCGCATCTCGTCGATGAACTCGTACCTGCTGACTACCGGGGATCCCTCGCGAAGTACGCTGCGGCTTTTTTTAGGAAGGTGACTTCCATCTCCAGTTCGCGATTGCGGCGCTCGAGCTCTTTCAGACGTGCTCGCTCGCTCACCGTCAATTCAGCCCCGGGAGCCGGTTCCTGCTGCTGCCGGTGCTTCTTGACCCAGCCACGAAGCGTCTCTGGGTTCAGGTCAAGTTCCCGAGCAACTTCGGAGACCGTCTTGCTTGACCTCAACGCGATCTGGACGGCTTCCTCACGGAACTCCGGTGAGCACTTGCTGGGTGGCGCCACGTCTTCCTCATTTCCTGTCCAGGACAACCTTATTGGATGCCTGTCCGGGAACTTCGTGGCCCCTCACTACCCACGCAGTGCATACATCTACGTGAACCACAGGGGGCGTGACCGGCGAAAAGGGGGCGCAGATGCGAGGGAGTGCGCATGGTGCCGCGTGACCTGCCCTCCCCGGCGGGCGTTGGCTACGAGGGGCGCGTACCGGGGAGGTCCTCTCATGGGCAGGGCAGCCCCGCGGCTGGGTGAGGGCCCGGAAACCGGCACCTGCTTTCAGGCCCTCACCCCCTCCCGCCGCCCTGCCGTCGGCGCCCTCGTCCACCGTCACACCCTCACCCCCGACCGCGCCCTGGACCTCCTGCGTGCCCATGCCCTGAGCACCGACACCGACCTCACCACCCTCGCCTACGCCATCGTCTACGAACACCTCACCCTCCCCGACGTCCACGACCCCCACCCCTGAACACCCCAGCCTGCGTCAAAGGACACGCGAGCCATGAGGTGGGATCCCGGCCGACGGACAAGCAGCCAGTCCCCCAGGGCCCCAGGGGCGCCCCGGCCGCCCCGCCCCAGCGCGCGGAGGCCTCGCCGACGCGCCAGAAGAAGCCCCCTCGCGCCCGATCCCCCTGGGCAGCCTCTCGCCACGGTCGCGCCCGCCCTCTCTTTTTGGCGGGCGGGACGGTGGCGAGGGGTGCCCAGGGGGATGTCAGACCCGCAGACTATCCTGAAAAGGTGTGGTGACCTGCGGAAATGCTCGGAGCGCGGAAGGGACGAGCGCAACAGCTAACGCAATAGTTGCCGCAAGAGCTAACGCAACAGCTATCGCAACCCGATCACCGTACGGACAAAACCGGTGAAATCCCCCACTCGGAGACCCCGAGGTCATCACCGTGGGTGATGTAAATCAACTCTGGATGATGGGATGCTGCAGGTGCTCAGTGGGAAATCTGGGGGCCGGTTGCCTATGGGCGGCTGGCCCCGGGCCGTGCGCATGAACCTCGTTGTCGTCTCCCGCCCCCTGCGCACGGCACAGACCCGGTGACCTACCTGCCCTGGGGTACCCCGTGGAAGGGGGTACGGCGTCCACGGTCGGGCGGTCCGGGTGCCGTAGCCGACAGGGTCATGTTCCGCGGGTGGTGTTCACGGCCGCGCGGCGGGAGCGTGAAGGCAGTGAGGTCGCCTCGGCCGGTCTTCGCCGCTGGTGTCGCTGTTCGCGGAAAAGGGCCACTCGTCTCGGGCCGAGGACGCGGGTCCGGCCCGTCCGACGGTACGGACCGGACCCGCAAGGGACATCCACCTCCCACGCCCCTTGTGCCTACGTGCGGCAACCGAACAACCGCCGCGGCCGGACAGCTGCTTCCACCACGTCCTGCACGGCCTTAGGGACCGTATTGAGTTCCGATCAAGGGGTGGCTCGGGTGAGGTCCCTGAGCCAGATCATCGAGGCGCGCAGGTGGAGGCCGGCGAGGTAGCTGTCCGGGGTTTTGTCGTACCGGGTGGCGATGCCGCGCCAGGCCTTCATCTTGTTGATCAGCCGCTCGACGGTGT
>NZ_BMVU01000159.1 GCF_014650875.1 Streptomyces minutiscleroticus | reverse complement strand
GGCAGCGGCGGCAGGAGAGGGGCGAGGGCCCGGGAGCGGGCATCGGCTTGCGGGCCCTCGCCCGGCCGCGTGTCTGCCATGACCATGAGATGACCCCCAGATCTCCAGGTCGAACGCGGAGTCCTGCGGCCGAAAACGGCGGATCGAGTAGGTCCTCACGCGGGAACGCTGCCGGCCGCTTTGCAGGGTGCGCTGGAGCATCCACCGCTCACGGGTGGGCAGGACCACATCAGGATTGCCGGGATCGGCGAAGAACAGCCGTCCCGACTGGTCGAACCCGTGCTGCTCCAGGTGCCGGACGTCCTTGCCGCCCAGCGTGATGCACTGGAAGTGCGGGCTGACCCGTTCGCTGGCCTGGATGGTGAGGAGCAGCATCCGCCGACGGCGGGCGCGCTGGGCGGCGGGTGCCATCACGGTCGTCCTCCTTGGCTCGACGCCTGGGTGTCGGTGCTCATGGAACTCACTGTCGGCCCGTCACCAACCCGCACACCGCCGGTAAACTGGCACCTGATGACGAAAAGCCGCCAACCTTCGCCGGATCCCTCAGCCCCGCTGCTCGTCCCCAGTGGGGCGGGGTGGCTGCCTCACGGCTACCATCTCGAACCGCACACGCACAATGCGGGACAGCTCGTCTACGCGGCTGCCGGAACCCTGGCCACCACGACCGAACGCGGAACCTGGGTGGCTCCGGCCAACCGTGTGACCTGGACGCCGCCCGGCTTCGCCCATGGTCACCGCTTCTACGGCCGCACCGACGTCCGCCTGCTGACCATCCCGGTCGAGCTGTGCGGCGACCTCCTCCCATACCCCAGCGTGTTCGCGGTCAGCCCGCTGCTGCGCGAGGCCGTTCTGGCGCTGACCGCCGACCGGCCCGAGGCCCGCCCCGGCGCCCGTCAGCGGCTGCTCGGCGTGGTCATCGACGAGCTTTCCGACAGCACCGAGCAGTCTCTGCACCTGCCCGAACCCCGCGATGACCGGCTGCGTGCGGTCACCGACCTTCTGCACGCCGACCCGGCCCGGCCGGCGACGCTGACCGAGCTGGGGCGCGTCGCAGGTGCCAGTGAGCGCACCCTGAGTCGCCTGTTCCACACTGAACTCGGCATGAGCTTCCACCGCTGGCGCACCATCTTGCGCATCCATCACGCCTTGGCCCACCTCACCAACGGCATGTCGGTCACCGATACTGCGGTGACCTGCGGATGGTCGAATCCATCCAGCTTCATCGACGCCTTCAACGAGGTTGTCGGCCAGACCCCGGGCAGCTACCAGGCCAACTTGCGCAACAGTGCTGCGGCGGCGTAGCGCGAGCCGGCGTCTGAGCACGTACCCCGACACCCTCGCGTTCCCGCCACACGGTTGGCGGGTTTTCGGTATCAGGTGTCAGTTTACCGGTGGTGTGCGGCTCGGGGTGGGTTTCACAGTGGTGTCATTACGCCGCGCCACTTGGACGGCGGGCCATCACTTCCCGACCCGAGGAGACCCGAACAATATGGCTGAGTCACGCGAGAACACCCCCGTCGTCATCGTCGGGGCCGGGGTCGCCGGCCTGACACTCGCCAACATTCTGCAGCGCAACGGCGTTGACTGCGTCGTGCTGGAAAAGCGCAGCCGCGCCTACATCGACCAGCGCCAGCGTGCCGGGGCCCTGGACAGCTTCGGCGTGCACGTCATCCGTAAGTGGGGACTCGGAGAAGTCCTGGAGGGGGGCGACCCCATCCCGCAGGACGAGGGCGGCTTCTTCATCGACGGACAGGCGATGCCGATGGACATCGAGCACGATGAGGAAGGCGGCATGTTCATCCCCCAGCACGTCCTTGTCCGCAACCTCACGGACGCCTTCCTGGCCGAAGGAGGCAACCTCCGCTACGAGGCCCTCGACGTGCGCCTGGAGAACGTGGGGGGCGAGCAGCCCACCGTCCGCTACCAGGACACCGACGGCACGACGAAGGTCATCACCTGTGACTTCATCGCCGGCGCGGACGGCTTCCACGGCGTGAGCCGAGCCACTATTCCGGCCGATGTGCTGAGCGAGTACTCGTACGAGTACGGCTACTCCTGGCTTACCGTCTGGGCCGCGGTAGCGACCAGCCCGGCCGGCATGGCGATCCACGAGCGCGGCCTGAGCGGCATGATCCCCCGCGGCGCGAACGCCACGCGCATCTACCTCCAGTGCCCGGTCGACGACACCCCCGAGCAGTGGCCCGACGAGCGGATCTGGAGCGAACTCGAAGCCCGCTTCGGCACCCCCGTGACCAGCGGCGAAATCCTCAGCAAGCAGGTTATCCCGCTGCGCAGCGTGGTCTTCGACCCGATGAGCTACGGCAAGCTGTTCCTGCTCGGCGACGCCGCCCACATCGTCCCGCCGATGAGCGCGAAGGGCATCCACCTCGCCCTCCACGACACTGACATGTTCGCCAAGGCACTCCTCGCTCGGATCCAGCAGGACGATACGAGCCTGCTTAAGAGCTACTCCGCGGACTGTCTGCGCCACATCTGGAACTACCAGGCATTCGCCGCGTGGATCACCGACCTCATGCACAACGCCGGCGACGCCAGTTACGAAGGAGAGTTCCGCAAGCAGGTCGCCCGTGCAGAGATGATGCGGATGTTCACCTCCCCCACCGCGAACAAGCTCTTCGGTGAACTCACCGCCGGAACCAATTAGGGGCGCATTCCAGTGATCACCGCAACACGTGAGAGTTGAGGTGAGGCTACCTGTGCTGTTTCACCGTGCGGTGGGTTCGACGGGCTGGGCCACGGGTGGGCGACGGCGAGTTTTTGTATCTGGCCACCGTGATCGACTGCTTCTCGCGCCGCCTGGTGGGCTGGTCCATCGCCGACCACATGCGCACCTCACTGATCA
>NZ_BMVU01000158.1:1326-2913 GCF_014650875.1 Streptomyces minutiscleroticus | reverse complement strand
CTCGCCGTAGGCGGCGAGCAGGACGGCCGGGTCGGGGCCCTCCAGGACGGTGGGCCTGGCCAGGCCGTCGAGCACGATGAAGCGGAGCAGGTCGCCGCGGGACTTCTTGTCGACCTTCATGTTCTCCAGCAGTTTGGGCCACTGGTCGTAGCGGTAGCTCAGCGGCAGGCCGACGGACTGCAGGATCGTGCGGTGGCGGTCGGCGGTGGCGTCGTCCAGGCGCCCGGCCAGCCGGCCGAGCTCGGCGGCGAAGTGCATGCCCACCGCGACCGCCGCGCCGTGCCGCCACGTGTAGCGCTCGTTCTTCTCGATGGCGTGCCCGAGGGTGTGCCCGTAGTTGAGGATCTCGCGCGGGCCGGACTCCTTCAGGTCGGCGGAGACCACCTCGGCCTTGACCCGGACGGAGCGCTCGATCAGCTCGGCGGTGTGCGGTCCGGCCGGGGTGCGGGCGGCCTGCGGGTCGGCCTCGATCAGGTCCAGGATCACCGGGTCGGCGATGAAGCCGGCCTTGATGATCTCCGCGAGCCCGGACACGAAGTCGTGCACCGGCAGCGACTGCAGCGCGGCCAGGTCGCACAGCACGCCGGCGGGCGGGTGGAAGGCGCCCACGAGGTTCTTGCCCTCGGCGGTGTTGATGCCGGTCTTGCCGCCGACCGCCGCGTCCACCATGGCCAGCACGGTGGTGGGCACCGCGATCCAGCGCACGCCGCGCAGCCAGGTCGCGGCCACGAACCCGGCCAGGTCCGTGGTCGCGCCGCCGCCGACGCCGACGATCACGTCCGAGCGGGTGAAGCCGGACTGGCCGAGCGCCTTCCAGCAGTAGGCGGCGACCTCGGCGGTCTTGGCCTCCTCGGCGTTGGGCACCTGGACGGCGATCGCCTCGTAGCCCTGCCCGGCCAGGTCGGCGCGGAGCGCGTCGCCGGTCTCGGCCAGCGCCTCGGGGTGGATCACCGCCACCCGCTTGGCCCTGGTCCCGATCAGTTCGGCCAGCTCGCCCAGGAGCTGCCGGCCCACCAGCACCTCGTACGGCTCGCTGCCCGCGCTGCCGCCGACCTGGATCCGGGTGACTGCCTGCTCGCTCATGCTTCCTTCCACTCCAAGGCGTCGAAGACGGCCCGAGCGACCTCTTCGGGGGTGCGGCCGTCGGTGGCCACGACGGCCGTGGCGACCTCCTCGTACAGGTGGCGGCGGGCCTCCATCAGCTCGCGCCACCGCTTGCGCGGGTTGATCGCGAGCAGCGGCCGGGCGGCGTTCAGCCCGGTGCGCCGCGCGGCCTCCTCCGCGTCCATCGACAGGTACACCACCCGGTGCCCGGCCAGCAGCGCCCGGGTGTCCGCGTCCAGGACCGCACCGCCGCCCAGTGCGAGGACGCCGGTGTGCGCGGCGAGGGCGGCGGCCACGGCCCGCTTCTCCAGCGCGCGGAAGGCCGCCTCGCCCGCGTCGACGAAGATGTCCGCGATGGCACGGCCCTGCTCGGCGACGATGTCGTCGTCGGTGTCCCGGTAGGGGCGGCCCAGACGCTCGGCCAGCAGCGCGCCCACCGTCGACTTGCCGACCCCCATCGGGCCGACGAGCACGACGGCGGGA
>NZ_BMVU01000158.1:0-1228 GCF_014650875.1 Streptomyces minutiscleroticus | reverse complement strand
CCCGGTGGACCCGGTGGGCGCCACGGGGGCGGTGCTCATCGGATCGCCAGGTTCTCGAGGTAGGAGCGCACGTTGCGGCGGGTCTCGGTGACGCTGTCGCCGCCGAACTTCTCGGCCACCGCGTCGGCCAGCACCAGCGCGACCATCGCCTCGGCGACGATGCCGGCCGCCGGAACCGCGCACACGTCCGAGCGCTGGTGGTGCGCCTTGGCCGCCTCGCCGCTGGCCACGTCCACGGTGGCCAGCGCCCGCGGCACGGTCGCGATCGGCTTCATCGCGGCCCGCACCCGCAGCAGCTCACCGGTGCTCAGACCGCCCTCGGTGCCACCCGAGCGGCCCGTGGCCCGCCGGATGCCCTCGCCGGTCGCCACGATCTCGTCGTGCGCCTTCGAACCCGGCACCCGGGCCAGACCGAAGCCGTCGCCGACCTCCACACCCTTGATCGCCTGGATGCCCATCAGCGCGGCCGCGAGCCGGGCGTCCAGACGCCGGTCCCAGTGCACGTGCGAGCCCAGCCCCACCGGCACGCCGTACGCCAGCACCTCGACCACGCCGCCCAGGGTGTCGCCGTCCTTGTGGGCCTGGTCGATCTCCGCGACCATCGCCTCGGAGGCGTCCGCGTCCAGGCAGCGCACCGGGTCCGCGTCCAGCCTCTCCACGTCCGCCGGCGTCGGATACACCCCGTACGGGGCCTTGGCCGCGGCCAGCTCCACCACGTGCGAGACGACCTCGATGCCGGCCGTCTCCTTCAGGTAGGAACGGGCCACCGCACCCAGCGCCACACGCGCGGCGGTCTCCCGGGCCGAGGCGCGCTCCAGGACCGGGCGCGCCTCGTCGAAGCCGTACTTCTGCATGCCCGCCAGGTCGGCGTGGCCGGGCCGGGGCCGGGTCAGCGGCGCATTGCGCGCCAGCTCGGCCAGCTCCGCCGCGTCCACCGGATCGGCCGCCATGACCTGCTCCCACTTGGGCCACTCGGTGTTGCCGACCATGACCGCCACCGGCGAGCCGAGGGTCAGACCATGGCGCACGCCGCCCAGGAAGGTGACCTCGTCGCGCTCGAACTTCATCCGGGCGCCGCGACCGTAACCGAGCCGGCGCCGGGCCAGGTGGTCCGCCACCATCTCCGTGGTGATCGGCACGCCGGCGGGCAGACCCTCCAGCGTCGCGACGAGTGCGGGGCCGTGGGACTCCCCCGCGGTCAGCCAGCGCAACCTGCTCAACGGTGCTC
>NZ_BMVU01000157.1 GCF_014650875.1 Streptomyces minutiscleroticus | reverse complement strand
GTGTCCCGCCAGGGCAGGGCGGCGAGCTGCCGGTATGCGGCCGGCTGATTGCGCTTGATCACCGCGATGCAGTGGGCGTTCTTGGCCTCGGCCAGCCAGGTGACGTTCGCCCGGACCGAGTGCAGCGCATCGAAAGTGACCAGGGCTGCGTCCAGGTCCAGCGGTTCGAGCAGGGGCTGGAAGTGCGCGGTCTCGTTCGTCTTCGCCCCGACCTCCGCCCGGGCGAGGGTCACCGCCCGGTGGTGGGTGACCGCGCAGAGCAGATGCCTGCGGGCGACGGACAGACGGGCGGAACCCTTCAGTGACTTGCCGTCGACGGCGACCACCCGCCGTTGCCCCACAGCTGTTCCCGCGGCGTTCCGGCCGGCGAGGTAGGCACCGACCGCCCGGTCCAGGGCGTCACCGTCGACGGCCGCCAGCACACGCCCGATCGTGGTCCGCGAGGGAGAACGGCGCCATCTCAGCGGATACCGGCGGACATCGACCGCCGTCAGCACGGCGTCCGAGGCCCGCTGGGCCCACTCGGCGATCTCGTCCACGCTCCTGGCTCCCGAAACAACCGCGCACGCACAGACCAGGAGGATCGATGCCAGCGAGTACCAGCGGCCCCGCCGCGCACGCGGGTCGGGCACCAGATCCAGGAAAGGCCGCAGGTCAGCAACCCGGTCGGCATCCAGTGGCCCCAGCTTCACCAGCACCGGCGGAATAGGGGAAGATACAACGGCAGGCACGGGCCACCTCATGATCGTTGAGCTTCGACACCCCAATGATCACGAAGCCCGTGCCTGCTCTGCTCTGCGCCCCAACCAGTCACAGCCCGACCAACCACCCGACTCCGGAACTCGCCCGAGCCTTGCCGGGTAGGAGGATCACCGTGGCCGTCACGGCGAGCGGTACCCGCTGCGGGTCGTCGTGCGGGACGACGGTCCGGGCATTCCGCCCGACCTCCTCCCGGTCGTCTTCGCACGCTTCACCCGCGGCGATACGTCCCGCTCCCGACGATCCGGACAGGACGGCGGGTCGGGCCTGGGCCTGACCATCGCCGCGGCGATCACGGCGGCGCACGGAGGCCGCATCGACGTGGAGAGCGAGCCGGGACGTACGGACTTCACGGTCGTCCTGCCCCGTAGCGGTTTCCCCTCCTCGTCCGGTACCCGGATGTCCCCGTCTCCACTGCCGGGTCAGGGCTGAGGGCCACGTGTTCCCGGGCGCGGGGCGCCGGAGGCGTCGCCTTGCGGCCAGTCAGGGCCGAAAGTCACGGTGAATCCTTAGAATTGCAGGTCAGGGATGTCGACGACGTGTGGCACGGGCCTGTCCGGGCGGCGGCGCAGGAGGTCCCGACAACCAGTCGCTGACCGAGGAGTTCTTCGGGCTCACCACGGACGGCAAGCGGGTCGACGACCTGTTCACCATCCACTCCACCGGCGTCGCGACCGCCCCTGTCATCACCGCCGCGACCGCCTTCCTGAACGGTCTGACCGACGACCGGAAGACCTCGACGCACTTCACGGTCCACTCCACCGAGTGGCGGCTGTGGAGCAACGTCGACAGCTACGGACGTCAGGGCGTCTCCCTCGCCGACCTGACCGACGAGCAGAAGGCGCTCGGCACCGCCCTGCTGAAGGCGGCGCTGAGCGCCGACGGCCTGGAGACGACGGAGAAGATCCGCCGCATCAACCAGGCCGCGGGCGAGGCGATCGGCAACACGAACTCCTTCAACGAGGACGCCTACTACTGGACGGTGATGGGCACCCCCTCGGACAGCGAGCCCTGGGGCTTCCAGTTCGACGGCCATCACCTGGTGGTCAATTACTTCGTCCTCGGTGACCAGGTCGTGATGAGCCCGTGCTTCTGGGGCTCGGAGCCGACCTCGATGGAGATCGACGGGGAGACGGTGAGCGTGTGCCACGAGGAGGTCGAGGCCTCGCTGGCCTTCGTCGGCTCCCTCACCGAGGCCCAGCGGGCCGTCGCCGTCGAGTCCACCACCAAGTCGAACGAGTCCATGAAGGCCGGCGCCTTCTCCGACAACACGGTCCAGGCCTACACCGGCCTGCGCTGCGACACCCTGAACGCGGGCCAGAAGAAGAAGCTCCTCGGCATCGCCGAGGCGTTCGTGGGCCGGGCGAAGGCCGACGCGGCGAAGGTACGGATGGCGGAGATCCGCAAGTGTCTCGACGACACCTACGTCACCTGGTCCAGCGGCATCGGCGACGACGACGCCTTCTACGTCCGGGTGCACAGCCCCGTCGTCTGGATCGAGGTCGACTGCCAGGCCCCCGGCCCCCTCGCCGGCGCCTACGACTCCACCCAGGGCACCCCGACCCAGAAGCACGTCCACTCGATCATCCGCACCCCCAACGGCAACGACTACGGCAAGGAACTCCTCAGGCAGCACTACCTGACCTCGCCCCACCACCGCTGACCGGTGCGGTCCGGGAGCCCGCCCACCCCGGCCCGAGCGGGTTCCCACACTGCTTCCGCACCGGCGCGATCCTGCCGAGGATCCGTGTACGGCACGACCGGACCGCGGTGACCGCCTCCAGCCCGCTCAACGCCGGCGGGAGTTGTCGACCTTGGTCGCACCGTCCTGGACGACCGCCCGTACGTTCTCGGCCGGTTCGGCCAGGACGGCGATGTTCTCGAGGGCATCGGCAGAAGTGGCGCCTGGCCCTGGACGCCCTGGACGAGCTGGCCGGATGGCAGCTGGGGCGGCCGGTGGTGGTGGCCGATGCCGACTACGGCCGCAACGCCGACTTCCGCGCCGCCCTGATCGAACGGGGTCACCCGTTCGTGGTCGGTGTCCGCGGTGACCTGATGGTCCAGCCCGGTCAGGCGGTGCCCGAGGTCCCGGTCCGGTCCGGCGTGGGCCGCCCGCCGGTGCCCCGCTACCGGCAGCCACCTGTCTCGGTGGCGGACCTGACCCTGGCTGCCGGCCGGCAGGCCTGCGCGGAGGTGACCTGGCGGGAGGGCTCGCGCGGTGCGATGACCTCCCGCTTCC
>NZ_BMVU01000156.1 GCF_014650875.1 Streptomyces minutiscleroticus | reverse complement strand
GATCCCACTCGTTGTGGGCCAGGTGCAGGTACCGGACCGTCCCGGACTTGTTCTCCCGCTTCGTCGTCTTCACGTACACGACTCCAGACGATAGGCCGAAGCCACAGGCCAACGCGGGTGAATCAGGAAAGTCGCGTCTCTAGGCACTTTGCGGCGTCCGCGCCCATCGCAGCCCGATGACCTGCGCCTTCAGCCTCGCGCGACCTCTAGAACGCGCAAATTACGTCGAACCCGGGTCCGCGCTGCGAGGGGATTGACAGTCCTCGACGCCCCGCCAGGGGGGGCCTTCCCACAGACGCTGCCGCGCCGATCAGGCCGGCAACCGCCCTGTCCCCGCGCTCTGCCACCCATAGCCTTCCGTTTCCCAACGCGCGGGGCTGAGCGGGCCGGCCCGGACTCCAGCGTGGCCCGCCGGCCATCTCCTGGAGGAAGCGGCCGGATCACCGCCACCGTCGCCCTCGTTCAGCGGACCCGCGGCCGTGGCGGCCTGCGCGGCCGTGAACCGGGCAGGCGGGACTTCTCTCCGCGAGAACGTGTTCCTCGAACGCCACGTCTCGCACGGCCTGTTCGACGGCCGTGCCCGGTCCAAAGGCGTGAAAGCTCGTGTGAGGCGGAGTGGGGCCAGGAGCATCCTGGCCCCACTCCGGGGTGCGGGCGTGTCACTGGAACTGTGCGAAGAACCTCCAAATCTCTGCTTTGGTCCAGGTAGCGACGCCGCTCTCGTTGGGGGAGCCGTCGACCGGACCGGGTATGTGGCCTCCGTCGAACGCGGCCCATTGGACCGGGTATCCGGCACGGCAGCCCGAGTAGGTGGTGGTGATGTGCGTTCGGCTGCCCGTCGCGGGCTCGCGCGGGCTCTGGGCAGTACATCCGTTGTTGCTGACGAATCTGTCGCGCAGGGACCGTCCTTGCGCGATGTTGAGGACGGAGTCGCTGATGCCGTGGATCCCGAAGTAGGCGATGGGCTGGGTGCCACCGCTGCACCCGCTGATCTGAGCGCCGGAGATGACCGCGACGGCCCTGAAGACGTTCGCCCGGCTGCATGCGAGTGCGTAGCTCATGCCGCCGCCCCAGCTGAATCCCGTGGCGAAACGCTGTGCCGGGTTGACACAGAGGCCGCCCTCGATGCGCCGGATCATGTCGTCGACGAAGGTGACGTCCTCACCGCCCGAATTGGCCCAACCGTTGTCGAGGCCCTGGGGGGCGACGAGGATCGCGCTGTTGTTCGACTGTTCCTGTTGGCCGTAGTAGGACCAGGCAGCCCCGCTCGTGCCGCCCGAGGCGACTTCGCCGGCGGTTCCGCCTCGCCAGTGGAACGCGAAGATCAGCCGGTAGGGGTGGCTGTTGTCGTAGTCGGCGGGGACCCTGAGGATGAAGCTGCGGCTCTTGCCGCCGCTCTGAATCGTGTGCGTACCGCTCGCCAGAGTCGGGGCACTGCCGCATCCGCCACCACCACCGCCACCGGACGACAGTTTGATCATCTGCCATTGCTGGTTGGCGCCGCCCCAGTCGGTGTACTGGACGACGTTGCCGCCGTCGGCGGTGGAGGCGCCCTGCACCTCCACCGCCTTGCCGCTGGTGCGGTTGATCAGCCGGACGTGGCCCGCGTCGGAGTCGGCCAAGCGGAACTGCTGGTTGGTCCCGTTGTGGTCGGCCCACTGCTGGATCGCGGCGCCGTCCGCGGTCGAGGCGCCGGCCACGTCGAGAACCTTGCCCGAATGCCGGGCCTTGAGGCGGTAGAAGCCGTCACCGGAGTCCACGAACTGCCACTGCTGGTTGGCTCCGTCGTTGCGCGTCCACTGGCTGACCCGCGCACCGTCGGCGGTGGACGTGCCGGAGACGTCCAGCGCCTTGCCGCTGTTGCGATTGACCAGGACGTACCAGGCATTGGTGTCCACCGTCGCCGCCTCGGCGGGCGCCGGATTCACCGCGGCGAGCATGCCGATCGCGAGGGTCGCCGCCACCACGGCGGCGACTCGGGACCACCAGCGATGTCTTCGTGGAGGGGCGAGGGGGGCCGTACCGTGAGCCGTCATCGATTCATCCTTTCGTTCGTGCGTGGCAGGCCCTGTCAGGTGCGAGTCCAGCGTTGGTTGCTGCCGTTCGAGCAGGCGTAGAGCTGGATCTGGGCGCCGTTGCCGCTGCCGGCGGCGTCGAGGCAGAGGCCGGACTGGACGCCGACGATCGACCCGTCGGAGTTCAGGCGCCACTTCTGGTTGTCGCCGCCCCAGCAGCTGTAGATCTGCACCTTGGCGCCGTTGCCGGTGCCGGCGGCGTTTAGGCGCTTGTCGCCGTAGGCCCTGAACTCGCCGGCGGAGGTGTACTCCCACTGCTGGTTGGAGTTGCTGTGGCAGTCCCACAGCTGGAGCTGGGTGCCGTCGGCGGTGCCGGCGTTGGGCACGTCCAGGCAACGGCCCGGACAGACGCCCTTGAGCTGTCCGCCCTCCACCGGGGGCGTGGAGGTGTCGCCGCCGTTGAGCGCGTTCAGGACGGCGGTGCAGGCGGGCTTCTTGCTGCCGTCGTTGTTGAACAGCAGCGGCGTGTCCGACGCTCGCCAGGAGTCGCTGTCGCGCACACCCCAGACGGTGATGCCGAGGCAGCGCGAGACGGCCAGGCAGTCGTTGACCACGTTGGCGTAGGTCGTGGGCGAGGCGCCCTGGATGTCGAGTTCGGTACCAGCGCCATCAGCGAACCGCGGGCTTTCCGGCGGACAGTGGATCTGGGAAGGGCATACAAGCCCATGGCTGAGCCTCCAAGGTAGGGATCACGAGAATCAAGGAAGGACCGAAACCCAGATGAACGCGTCGTCCGCTCCCACTCGGCCGACGGGCCGGGCGGGCCGGAACCCGGACAGCGCGGACTCGTCCGACATCCGCTGTCCTCGCTGTCTGCTCGGAGTGGACATCGGCCACGGCGGGAGTCCTGGATCAGTAGCCGTAGACCATTTTGTAGGCGACCTCGGGAAGGAACTGTCCGGCCGTGGAGCCGGCTCCGACGCCGCAGTTGCCGTCCGACTCGCCCGGGGTCTTGATCCACAAGAGCA
>NZ_BMVU01000155.1:1380-3103 GCF_014650875.1 Streptomyces minutiscleroticus | reverse complement strand
TGCGGAGGCGGAACCAGTAGAAGCCGTGGCCGGCGAGGGTGAGCAGGTAGGGGAGTTCGCCGATGGCGGGGAAGCGGACGCCGCCGATGAGTTCGACGGGGTGGCGTCCGGCGAAGGTCTGCAGGTCGAGTTCGGTGGGCTGGGCGAAGCGGGAGAAGTTGTGCACGCACAGCACCAGGTCGTCCTTGTGTTCGCGCAGGAAGGCCAGGACGGCGGGGTTGGAGGAGGGCAGTTCGGTGTAGGAGCCGAGGCCGAAGGCGAGGTTCTGCTTGCGGATCTCGATCATGCGGCGGGTCCAGTGCAGCAGCGACGAGGGCGAGGACATCGACGCCTCGACGTTGGTGACCTGGTAGCCGTAGACGGGGTCCATGATGGTGGGCAGGAACAGCCGGCCGGGGTCGCAGGAGGAGAAGCCGGCGTTGCGGTCGGGGGTCCACTGCATGGGGGTGCGCACGGCGTCGCGGTCGCCGAGCCAGATGTTGTCGCCCATGCCGATCTCGTCGCCGTAGTACAGGATCGGGCTGCCGGGCAGGGACAGCAGCAGCGCGGTGAACAGTTCGATCTGGTTGCGGTCGTTGTCCAGCAGGGGGGCCAGGCGCCGCCGGATGCCGATGTTGGCGCGCATGCGGGGGTCCTTGGCGTACTCCGCCCACATGTAGTCGCGCTCCTCGTCGGTGACCATCTCCAGGGTCAGCTCGTCGTGGTTGCGCAGGAAGATGCCCCACTGGCAGTTGGACGGGATCGAGGGGGTCTTGGCCAGGATCTCCGAGACCGGGTAGCGCGACTCGCGGCGCACGGCCATGAAGATGCGGGGCATGACCGGGAAGTGGAAGGCCATGTGGCACTCGTCGCCGCCGACCGCGTAGTCGCCGAAGTAGTCCACGACGTCCTCGGGCCACTGGTTGGCCTCGGCGAGCAGGACGGTGTCGGGGTAGTGCGTGTCGATCTCGGTCCGCACCCGCTTGAGGAAGGCGTGGGTGGCCGGGAGGTTCTCGCAGTTGGTGCCCTCCTGCTGGTAGAGGTAGGGCACGGCGTCGAGGCGGAAGCCGTCGATGCCCAGGTCCAGCCAGAAGCGCAGGGCGGCCAGGATCTCCTCCTGGACGGCCGGGTTCTCGTAGTTGAGGTCGGGCTGGTGGGAGAAGAAGCGGTGCCAGTAGTACTGCTTGCGGACCGGGTCGAAGGTCCAGTTGGAGGCCTCGGTGTCGACGAAGATGATGCGGGCGTCGGCGTACTGCTTGTCGTCGTCGGCCCAGACGTAGTAGTCGCCGTAGGGGCCGTCGGGGTCGTTGCGGGAGGCCTGGAACCACGGGTGCTGGTCGCTGGTGTGGTTCATGACGAAGTCGATGATGACGCGCATGCCGCGCTGGTGGGCGGCGTCGACGAACTCCACGAAGTCGGCGAGGTCGCCGAACTCGGGCAGCACGGCGGTGTAGTCGGAGACGTCGTAGCCGCCGTCGCGCAGCGGGGAGTTGAAGAACGGTGGCAGCCAGAGGCAGTCGACGCCGAGCCACTGCAGGTAGTCGAGTTTGGCGGTCAGGCCCTTGAGATCGCCGATGCCGTCGCCGTTGCTGTCCTGGAAGGAGCGGACGAGGACCTCGTAGAAGACGGCGCGTTTGAACCACTCCGGGTCGCGGTCCTTGGCGGGGGTGTCTTCGAAGGTGTCCGGGACGGGTTCGTTGACGGTCATGTGGTGGTGGGCCCTCCGGTCGACTGCGAAGACAAG
>NZ_BMVU01000155.1:0-1285 GCF_014650875.1 Streptomyces minutiscleroticus | reverse complement strand
CGAGGCCGAGGGCCGGCATGTCCAGTGAGACGGTGGCCTCCTGGGTGTGGTGGGGGTCGAGGTTGACCACGACCAGGACCAGGTCGTTCCCGGCGCGTTTGCTGTAGGCGAGGACGGCGTCGTTGTCGGCGTGGTGGAAGTGCAGGTCGCGCAGTTGTTGCAGGGCGGGGTGGGCGCGGCGCAGGGTGTTGAGGCGGGTGATCAGGGGGGTCAGGGTGCGGCCCTCGGCCTCGGCGGCCTCCCAGTCGCGCGGGCGCAGCTGGTACTTCTCGCTGTCCAGGTACTCCTCGCTGCCCTCGCGCAGCGGGGTGTTCTCGAACAGCTCGAAGCCGGCGTACATGCCCCAGGTGGGGGAGAGGGTGGCGGCCAGCACCGCGCGCACGGCGAAGGCGGGCGGGCCGCCGTGCTGGAGGTAGGCGTGCAGGATGTCGGGGGTGTTGACGAAGAGGTTGGGGCGCAGGAAGGCGGAGGTCCCGCGGGCCAGCTCGGTGGCGTAGTCGGTGAGCTCCTGCTTGCTGTTGCGCCAGGTGAAGTAGGTGTAGGACTGCTGGAAGCCGACCGCGGCCAGGGTGTGCATCATGGCCGGCCGGGTGAAGGCCTCGGCCAGGAAGATCACGTCCGGGGCGGCGGCGTTGATGCGGGCGATGACCTGCTCCCAGAAGACCACCGGCTTGGTGTGGGGGTTGTCCACGCGGAAGATGCGCACGCCGTGGGCCATCCAGTGGCGCAGCACCCGCACGGTCTCGGCGACCAGGCCGGGCAGGTCGGCGTCGAAGGCGATGGGGTAGATGTCCTGGTACTTCTTGGGCGGGTTCTCGGCGTGGGCGATGGTGCCGTCGGGCCGGTGGTGGAACCACTCGGGGTGCTTGTCCACCCAGGGGTGGTCCGGGGAGCACTGCAGGGCGAAGTCCAGGGCGACCTCCAGGCCCAGCCGGCCGGCCTCGGCCACGAACGCGTCGAAGTCCTCCAGCGTGCCCAGGTCCGGATGGACCGCGTCGTGCCCGCCCTCCGGCGACCCGATCGCCCACGGCACCCCCACGTCGTCCGGACCCGCGCTCAGCGTGTTGTTGGGCCCCTTGCGGTGGGTCGTGCCGATGGGGTGGATCGGCGGCAGGTAGATCACGTCGAAGCCCATGTCCGCGATGGCGGGCAGGCGCTTCGCGGCGGTCCGGAAGTCGCCGCTGACCGGCGGCTTCCCGGGTTCGACCACCGCGCCCTCCGAGCGCGGGAAGAACTCGTACCAGGAGCCGAACAGCGCCCGCTCGCGCTCCACCAGCAGCGGCAG
>NZ_BMVU01000154.1 GCF_014650875.1 Streptomyces minutiscleroticus | reverse complement strand
CTCCCGCAACTCGGCGGCCTGTTCCACGGAGAGCTCCATACCAAGAGACCCTGCCACACAAGATCAAGTAACGCTGACGGAATCACGAGACACTAGCCTGCGTCGGCGCGACGACGGTCGAATGACGGCAGCGGCAGGACGCCCCCGAGGCGCCTCTCGAACACACTCGACTGTGAAGGCCGGACAGTCTGCCAAACACAGTTTCGGGGGCCGACCATGAATAGTGCACTGCTGATACCGAGCATGTCGTCCGTACGCGCCGCCGTCGCCTTTCCTCTCAAACTTGCGGCCACCACCTTGGCGGCGATAGCAGAAACGGCCATCGAGAATTCCTCGGCGCGCTGCCCTCTGGCTTCACACGGGCCTGCCACGCAGCCGTGTCAGGTACGCCGACCGAATAAGGCCGACGACACGCCTGTACTGCTGGTCCCGGGATATCTTTCTCCGCACGCGGCTTGGGACCCTCTGCTGCGGAAACTCCGCCTGGACGGATTTCACGACATTACCTGTCTGCACTACAACCCCTTCAAGATGGGCATCCCGGACATTGCTTCGTTGCTCGTCTCCGAGGCGCGAAACGCCATGCAGCGCAGTGGCTCCAGTGGGGTCCACCTCATCGGTTACAGTCTGGGCGGATTGGCTGTACGTTACGCGGTTCAGCGACTCGGCTTGGACGACGCGGTGCTCAGCGCCGTCACCGTGGCGACGCCCCACCACGGATCCTTGCTGGCGCATCTGGGAGTAGGGCCTGCGGTCAGGCAGCTACGGAGCAACTCCCCGCTGCTGTCCGCCTTGCCGGACATCGACGCGAGCCAGAAAGTCCAATGGTTCCTCATCGGCGCGCAGTCCGACGCGGTCGTCCCCCTCTCCAATGCGACGGCGGGGCAGTACGCCGACTCCTCCTGCATACCGGGGTGCGGCCACCTCCGAATCATGGATTCCCCTGAACTGGCCGACGCGGTCGTCAGCCACTTGAAAAGCAGTACGCGCAAGCAGACCCGTGCGCAGGGCGCACACCTGCGGGCGTCCTCCGAAAAGATGGCATGCAGGAGGGGCCTCCTCAGCTCATGGGCTGATTGCTCCGAGGGGAGCACGATGCTCGGTGAGCGATTGTCTTCGGGAACGTGAGGAGGCCCCGTGATGGCCATCGTAGGCGGACTGGACGTCCATCGCGGGCAGATCACCTTCGACTGCCTTGACAGTGACAGCGGGCAGGTCCAGCGGGGACGGATCGTTCCCGCGACGCGCGACCGGTTCCGGGCCTGGCTGCGGGAGTTGCCGCGGCCGGCGGTGCTGGCGGTGGAGGGCTGCACCGGGTGGCGGTTCGTCGTCGAGGAGTGCCGGGAGGCGGGGGTGGAGGTGCAGCTGGCGGAGCCGGCCGACACCGCGGCCGCAAACGGGCCCGAGCACCGGGCCAGGACCGACCGCGCCGACGCGGCCAAGATCCGTCACCTGCTGGCCGAGGACCGGCTGCTGCAGTCCTGGATCCCACCCACGCAGGTGCTGGAGATGCGCACCCTGCTGCGGCTCTACAAGGACCTGCGCGACGAGCACACCGCCTGGGTCCAGCGCATCCACGCCCACCTCTTCCACCACGGCGTCCCTGCCCCGGTCGGGGACCTGCTCGCCCTCGAGATGCGCGCCCGGCTCACGGCCGGAGAAGGACTGTCACCCGCCGCGCACCAAGCCGTGCAGGCGGCCCTGCGCACCCTGGACGCCCTGGAACGTGAGATGACAGTGCTGCGTCGGCAGTTCACCCTCTTCGCCCGCCGCCAGCCCGGCTGCGCGGCCCTGCTGGAGTACTACGGCGTCGGACCTGTCACGGCGGTGGCCATCTGGGCCGAGTTGGGTGTTGCCCGCCGCTTCTCCTCCTCCCGGCAGGCCGTGCGCCACGCAGGGCTGGACATAACTGTCTACTCCTCGGACAGCAAACGCAGTCCCGGCCGCCTGGCCCGCCAGGGCCCGCCCCTGCTGCGCTGGGCGCTGTTCGAGGCGGCCAAGTGCGCCGCCCGCCCCAGCGCCCCCGACTACGCCTACTACCAGCAGGTCAAGGAGCGATGTGGCGGCAACCGGGCCGCCCTGTCAGTGGCCCGCAAACTCATCCGCCGAGCCCACCACACCCTGCGAGCCCTGGGCGACAAGGCACTCGCACCGGCCTGACCGTCAACCGACACCTGACTTTGGTGCGGGCCCTGCCCGATTCATGATGTGCGCGGCCAGCTCCCGCAGAGCCCCTGCCCAGCGGTTTTACCGCCTTCGGGCCGCAAAAGACTGAGCGGCCGCACTGTGAGCCCGACCCCATCGATCATCATGTCGCCGGACACCCAGTGCGAGTGTCCGCGCACCGAGATAAGGCTGGGCCGGCCACACACCACAGCCAAGTCATGCATGCGCATGCCCGAACACCACTTGACCCGGCCCCTCAAACAGATAAGGGGGCTCCACGCTTCGTGATCACGAGCGAGGCCGTACGACCGACGCCGCTGTGACGGCCGTACTGGACGCAGCCTGCTTGGAACGACGACTCGAAGGCGGGTTCGGCAGTCGGCGTGGCCGCCCTGCTGCGATGGCTCCGGGCCTTCGGTACAGAGCCCCTCTCGCCGCCGTACAGCCGGGCTGCCGTATGTCCGGACGACGACGAAGGGTTACGGCAGTAGTGGGACGACGTCCATGCCCGGCGCAATGACACTCGGAGCAAGCCTTGTCGACAGCTTTGGAGGTGTTCTTGTGAGGACGACGGAGAGGCCGCTTCCTTCGCCGAGCATCCATTCACCGAGGGCCGGCCACGGCGCAGGCGAGGACACGTTGAAGTCGCCGCGAAAGGAGCGCACAAGAGGTGCGGATGCCCTGCAGGACCGCACCGAGTACCGCTGGCTGCCCGCGGGGGACCCACGGTCGTTGCCCCGGTTGGACGCGGAAGTCGCAGGCCGCACTGCCGCAGGCGAGAAGGTGCAGGTCGTGTACAGTGCGCGCGGTGACAAATTCATGATCGTTCCTCAATCGTAGGCGACGACACCGCCGTGAGAGCGGATCGACAGCCGCACCGATCGTCGTGAGGAGTCGACGGCACCCGGTCACGTGTGACCGTCTCGGCGGCGCGCCCATGCCGGTCGCCCCGGCGGGGATCGGCGTCACGGCGTGGACTTCCGGTTCCCGCGGAGTCACTGAGCTGTTTCAGCGCTGCCGCTCCAGGGTGAGGACGGCTGCTGCGATTGACGTCATTCGATTCGGGCTGCACCGAGCCTTGCGGAAGATTCGCCAT
>NZ_BMVU01000153.1 GCF_014650875.1 Streptomyces minutiscleroticus | reverse complement strand
CAGGGCGAGGGCCCGTCCCCCTCGGGGGACGGGCCCTCGCCCTGTCCGACGAGACCTACGCGGCCGGCTGCGCCAGCCAGTCCGGCAGCGCGGCCAGGTCCTCCTGACCCAGCGCCAGCAGCATCGCGTCCGCCGGCGTCGGTTCGAAGGGCTGGCGCAGCAGCGGCATCCCCGCCTGCTCCGGCGTACGGTCCGCCTTGCGGTGGTTGTCCTCCGCGCACGAGGCCACCGTGTTCAGCCAGGAGTCCGTCCCGCCCTGCGCCCGCGGCACCACGTGGTCCACGGTCGTCGCCCTCCTCCCGCAGTACGCGCACCTGTGCCGGTCGCGTACCAGAACACCGCGCCTCGACCACGGGGCGCGTCTTCGGAAGGGGACGCGCACGTACCGGCAGAGCCTGATCACCCGGGGCGCCGGTATGTCGACCGCGGCTCCCCGCATCCGCAGTTCGGGGTGGGACTGCTCGACCACGGCCTTGTCCTGGAGCACCAGCACGACGGCGCGGTTCAGCGTCACCGTCGACAGCGGTTCGAAGCTTGCGTTGAGTACCAGCGTGTCCCGCATCCAGCCCACCTCCCGTGCACCGGCCCGCCCCCTGGCGGGCTGGGATCAACTCTGGCCGGGCACACCGGGATGGACAACGCAATATCTGCTGCTCCTCCAGGGGGAAGACCCCGGACCCGGCAACAAAAATGCCCGCCTCTGATCACTTCCAAGAGCAGAGGCGGGCAAACGTTCAGCGAACGTTCGGCTGATTTCGGTCAGTCCTGGGCGGGCGCCGCGTACTCACCGATCAGCGCACCGCGCGCCAGCGTGTGGAACCGCAGGTTGAAGCCCACGAACGCGGGCGTGGCGTCCGCGTCCGGACCGAGCTTCTCCTGGTCCACCGCGTACACCGTGAACACGTACCGGTGCGCCGGGTCCCCGGCCGGCGGCGCGGCGCCGCCGAAGTCCTTCGTCCCGTAGTCGTTGCGCGCCTGGACGGCACCCTCCGGCAGCCCCGCGAACGGGCTCGTGCCCGCGCCCGCCGGCAGCTCCGTCACCGACGCCGGGATGTCGAAGACGACCCAGTGCCAGAAGCCGCTGCCCGTCGGGGCGTCCGGGTCGTACGCCGTCACGGCGAAGCTCCTGGTCTCCGGCGGGAAGCCCTCCCAGCGCAGGTGCGGAGAGGTGTTCCCGGCCGCGTAGACCTGGTCGTCCTTCAGTACCGCACCCGGCGCGACGTCGTCGCTCGTCACCGTGATCGACGGGACGGGCGGATGGAAGTCGTGGGGAAGCGGCGGCCTCTTCGGCTCGGTCACCTCGGCACCTCCTGATCGTTCTGGTCGTTCCCGAACGGCGGGATTCCGCCTCCGAGCCTAGAACCAGCTGCGCCGGCTGCCGACCTCCGACAGCCACTGGTTGAGGTACCCGGCCCAGTCGGTGTTCTGGAAGTCGTGCAGGCCCACCTGGAAGGAGCGGTACGAGTCGCTGCCCTCGCTGAACAGGCCCGGCTTCTTGTCCATCTCCAGGACGACGTCCATCTCCCGGTCGTCGGCCACGAAGCTCAGCTCGACCTGGTTCAGGCCCCGGTACTGCGCCGGCGGGAAGAACTCGATCTCCTGGTAGAAGGGGAGGCGCTGCCGCGTGCCCCGGATGTGCCCGCGCTCCATGTCCGCGTTCTTGAACCGGAAGCCCAGCTGGATGAAGGCGTCCAGGATCGCCTTCTGCGCCGGCAGCGGGTGCACGTTGACCGGGTCCAGGTCACCGGAGTCCACCGCCCGGGCGATCGCCAGCTCCGTGGTCACACCGATGTTCATCCCGCGCAGCGGCTGCCCGTCGATCATGGTGACCGGCGTCTCCCACGGGATCTCCAGGCCGAACGGCACCGCGTGCACGGCGCCCGCCTGCAGCTCGAAGGCACCGCCGAGCTGCTGCTTGGCGAACTCGATGTCCTGCTTGTGCTCCGTGTCGTCGGGACCCTCGACCTCGACCCGGGCCTGCAGCCCGACCGAGAGGCCCTCGATCTGCTGGTTCACGGACCCGCCCTGGATCCGCACCTCGCCCTGGACGACGCCGCCGGGAACGACATTCACCTCGGTCAGCACCGTCTCGACGGAAGCCCCGCCGGCCCCCAGGCTCGCGAGCAGCCGCTTGAACCCCATGTCTCTTCCTCCTTGGCCACGCCAGTCGCTTCCGACCGCATCCTTGATCCCTACATACGCGATCCGGCCCCGGTCGGTTCCGCCTCACCCTGGCAAGACGGGCGCCCCCTGACCACCCCGCTCACGACCCGCCTCCTGCGTTACCCTCGGAAGGCATGATCACGGAGCTCGACCGTACGCCCCTCACCCGGGACTTCCTCCATCGGCCCGTCCTAGACGTCGCCCCGGACCTCCTGGGCCGCGTGCTGGTGCGCAACACCGCCGAGGGACCGATCGAGCTGCGCATCACGGAGGTCGAGGCCTACGACGGCGCGAACGACCCCGGCTCCCACGCCTACCGCGGCCGCACCGCCCGCAACGGCGTGATGTTCGGTCCGCCCGGCCACGTGTACGTCTACTTCACCTACGGCATGTGGCACTGCATGAACCTCGTCTGCGGCCCCGAGGGAGTGGCGAGCGCCGTCCTGCTGCGCGCCGGCGAGATCGTCGAAGGCGCCGACCTGGCCCGCACCCGACGGCTTTCCGCCCGCAAGGACGACGAACTGGCCAAAGGCCCGGCTCGGCTGGCCACGGCCCTGGACGTGGACCGCTCCCTCGACGGCGCGGACGCCTGCGGCGGCCCGGACGGCCCCTTCTCCTTGCGTGCGGGCCGGCCGGTCGCATCCGACCTGGTCGGCAACGGTCCCCGCACCGGGGTGTCCGGTGAGGGCGGCGTCCACCCGTGGCGCTTCTGGATCACCGGCGACCCGACCGTGAGCCCGTACCGGGCGCACGTGCCCCGGCGTCGTCGACGTCACACTTGACTCGGCCCGGCCGGGTCCGTAATGTGGTCCGAGCCGCTGGAGCCGGTACGGCAATCTGCCGAGCACCGGGAGCGGCCAACCCACTACCAACGACAATCCCTCGGTGAGGGCGATTTCGGTGTGCCCGCACTCCGGAATATCGAACTCACGAACTCGATTATGAGTTGTCGGGAGAATCGGCTAGCGTAGTGAATGTCGAAAGGGCCGCGAGGCCCGAAAGACAGCCGAAAGGCAGAACCCGCCGACAGGGAATCGGATCGGAAACGGTCTGATAGAGTCGGAACCGCCGGAAAGGGAAACGCGAGAGCGGGAACCTGGAAAGCACCGAGGAAATCGGATCGGAAAGATCTGATAGAGTCGGAGACGCAAGACCGAAGGG
>NZ_BMVU01000152.1 GCF_014650875.1 Streptomyces minutiscleroticus | reverse complement strand
GCTTCGGCTCCAAGGTGCCCGGCACCTCGATGGAGATCCGGGACGTGTCGATGGACTTCGCCTACGGCGAGTCCTTCACCGAGTCCAGCCCCGAGGCGTACGAGCGCCTCATCCTGGACGTCCTGCTCGGCGACTCCAACCTCTTCCCCCGCACGGAGGAGGTCGAGCTGTCCTGGAAGATCCTCGACCCGATCGAGGAGTACTGGGACACCCACGGCACCCCGGCGCAGTACCCGTCGGGCACCTGGGGCCCCGTCGAGGCGGACGAGATGCTCGCACGAGACGGACGGAGCTGGCGCCGCCCATGAAGATCGATCTCACGGACACCACGGCCGGCAAGGTCAACAAGGCGCTGGTGCAGGGCCGCCGGGCGATCGGCACCCCGGCCGTCGGCATGGTGCTCACCCTCGTCATCGTCACCGACGAGGAGAACGCCTACGACGCGCTCAGGGCCGCCGAGGAGGCCTCGCACGAGCACCCCTCGCGCACCCTGGTGGTCATCAAGCGCGTCTCGCGCACCTCCCGCGACCGCACCGCCTCCCGCCTCGACGCCGAGGTCAGAGTCGGCGCGGAGGCGGGCACCGGCGAGACCGTCCTGCTGCGGCTGTACGGCGAGGTCGTCGACCACGCCCAGTCGGTCGTCCTGCCGCTGCTGCTCCCCGACGCGCCGGTCGTGGTGTGGTGGCCGGTGGACGCCCCCGACAACCCCGCCCAGGACCCGCTGGGCGCGCTCGGCCAGCGCCGCGTCACCGACACGTACACCGCCGAGCACCCCGTGCGGGAGCTCGCCGCCCGCGCCGACGCGTACACGCCCGGCGACACGGACCTGTCGTGGACCCGCATCACGCCCTGGCGCTCGATGCTGGCCGCGGCCCTGGACCAGGTGACCTGCGACGTCACCTCGGTCGAGGTGGAGGGCGAGGAGTCCAACCCGAGCTGCGAGCTGCTGGCGATGTGGCTCGCGGACCGGCTGGACGTCCCCGTCCGGCGGTCCACGTCCGCGGGCCCCGGTCTCACGGCGGTCCGCATGGACACCAGCCGCGGGCCGATCTGCCTGGACCGCGCGGACGGCTCGCTCGCCACCCTCTCCATCGACGGCCAGCCCGCCCGCGCGGTGGCGCTCAAGCGCCGCGGCACGTCCGAGCTGATCGCGGAGGAGCTGCGCCGGCTCGACCCCGACGACACCTACGCGGCCGCGCTGCGGTACGGGGTGGAACGGCTGGGCGCCAGGGCGGGCGCGGCGGAAGCGGCGGCGGTCGGAACCCCGGGCGAGAAGGCGGCGGCACAGTGAGCACTCCTCCTCAGTTGGTCGTCCACCGCGACAAGGACCTGATGGCCCAGGCGGCCGCCGCCCGGCTGATCACGAAGATCGTGGACGCGCAGGCCTCGGCCGGCTCCGCGTCCGTCGTGCTCACCGGCGGCCGCAACGGCAACGGCCTGCTGGCCGCGTTGCGCGACGCCCCCGCCCGGGACGCGGTCGACTGGTCCCGTCTCGACCTGTGGTGGGGGGACGAGCGCTTCCTGCCCGCGGGCGACCCCGAGCGCAACGAGACCCAGGCCCGCGAGGCGCTGCTCGACGCGGTGCCGCTGGACCCGAAGCGCGTGCACGCCATGCCCACGTCAAACGGCCCGTACGGCGACGACGCCGAGGCGGCGGCCGCGGCGTACGCCGCCGAACTCGCGGCGGCCGCGGGCCCCGAGAGCCACGCGGGCGTCCCCGCCTTCGACGTGCTCATGCTGGGCGTCGGCCCGGACACGCACGTGGCGTCCCTGTTCCCGGAGCTGCCCGCGGTGCGGGAGACGGAGCGCACGGTCGTCGCCGTCCACGGCGCGCCCAAGCCCCCGCCGACCCGGATCACGCTGACGCTGCCGGCGATCCGGGCGGCGCGCGAGGTCTGGCTGCTGGCGGCCGGCGAGGACAAGGCGGAGGCCGTGGCGATCACCCTGTCCGGCGCGGGCGAGGTCCAGGCCCCGGCGGCGGGCGCGTACGGCCGGTCCAGGACGCTGATGCTCCTGGACTCGACGGCGGCGTCCCGGCTGCCGCGCGACCTGTACGCGCCGGCGTCGCCGTGAGGCGCTGAGCGGCACGTCGTACGACGCGTGGGGGCGGACCCGGATGCTCCGGGTCCGCCCCCACGTCGTTCCCGCACCGTCCCGCACGGCTCCGCCGTCCGCCTCCCGCGCCCGTCACGGAGCCGCGGCGGCCGGGCCGGGGCCGGCGGGCCCGGAACGGGTGCGCCTGCGGCCGTCACGCCCGGCCGCGCAGCTCCCGGTACGTGGCGACCAGGGCCTTCGTCGACCCGTCGAGGCCGGGCACGTCGGCGCCCTCGGTCAGCGCGGGCTCGATCCGCTTGGCGAGGACCTTGCCGAGCTCGACGCCCCACTGGTCGAAGGAGTCGATGTTCCAGATCGCGCCCTGGACGAACACCTTGTGCTCGTACAGCGCGACGAGCTGGCCCAGGACCGACGGCGACAGCTCCTTGGCGAGGATGGTGGTCGTCGGGCGGTCGCCCTTGAACGTCTTGTGCGGCACCAGTTCCTCGGGCACGCCCTCGGCGCGCACCTCGTCGGCCGTCTTGCCGAAGGCGAGGGCCTGGGTCTGCGCGAAGAAGTTGGCCATCAGCAGGTCGTGCTGGGCGATGAGGCCCGGCAGCAGGTCCGCGACCGGCCGGGCGAAGCCGATGAAGTCGGCCGGGATCAGCTTCGTGCCCTGGTGCAGCAGCTGGTAGTAGGCGTGCTGGCCGTTGGTGCCCGGGGTGCCCCAGACCACCGGGCCCGTCTGCCACTGGACGGGACGGCCCTGGCGGTCCACGGACTTGCCGTTGGACTCCATGTCGAGCTGCTGGAGGTAGTCCGTGAACTTGGAGAGGTAGTGGCTGTAGGGCAGCACCGCGTGCGACTGCGCGTCGTGGAAGTCGCCGTACCAGATGCCCAGCAGGCCGAGCAGCAGCGGCACGTTCTCCTCGGGGGGCGCGGTGCGGAAGTGCTCGTCGACCAGGCGGAACCCGTCGAGCATCTCGCGGAAGCGGTCCGGGCCGATCGCGATCATCAGGGACAGGCCGATCGCCGAGTCGTACGAGTAGCGCCCGCCGACCCAGTCCCAGAACTCGAACATGTTCTGGGTGTCGATGCCGAACTCCTCGACCTTCCCGGCGTTCGTCGACAGGGCCACGAAGTGCTGCGCGACGGCGTCCTGGCCCGCCCGCAGCTCGGTGAGCAGCCAGTCGCGGGCCGAGGTGGCGTTGGTGATCGTCTCGATCGTGGTGAAGGTCTTGGAGGCGACGATGAACAGCGTCTCGGCGGCGTCGAGGTCGCGCACGGCCTCGTGCAGGTCGGCGCCGTCCACGTTGGAGACGAAGCGGACCGTCAGGTCGCGGTCGGTGAAGGCGCGCAGCGCCTCGTACG
>NZ_BMVU01000151.1 GCF_014650875.1 Streptomyces minutiscleroticus | reverse complement strand
ACGGCCTGGGCCTGGACCACTTCGAGGGCCGCTCCTGGACCGGCTTCCACCACCACGTCACCCTCGTCAGCGCCGCCCACGCCTTCCTCACCGAACAGCGCCCGGCCCCAAAAGTCGGTGCACCGGTCTCACCCTCTACCAGGTCCTCGACGCCCTCCAGGACCTCCTGAGGTGCTGGACCGGCCTCTGCATCACCTGCTGGCAGCCCCTGCCCAGAACCCGCAGATCAGCACCGACTTAACGGAGTCCTACTGGCCCGTGACTACGAAACGCTGACCGTCCGCTCCGAAGCCCTCATCGAACTCCACATGATCGACCTCATGGCCCGCCGGCTGACCGGAGAATCCACACCAACCCGGCGAGGCCCGACACCTTTAAACGAGACGGCATCGCCGGGATCAAACACCTACCTAGGGCGAAAAGTATGTCAAAGGGCCAGGCCTCCCGTTGCGTCGATGACCTGGCCGGTTATCCAGCGTGCGTCGTCGGAGGCGAGGAAGGCCACGATGTCGGCCATGTCTTCCGGCCGTCCGATCCGGCCGAGGGCGGCAAGGGACGCTGCTTGCGCCTCGGCCTGCGGATCGCCCAGCAGGGTGGCTGCGCTGGCATCGGTGAGGACGGTTCCGGGGGCCACTGAGTTGACCGTGATGCCCCGGGGGCCCAGCTCCTTGGCGAGGGTGAGACTGAAGTTGTCCAGGGCTCCCTTGGTGGCGGCGTAGGCGATCATTCCCGGCGTGGCCAGGCGGGCTACGGAGCTGGAGATGTTGATGATCCGGCCCCCGTCGCGCAGGCGCGGCAGTCCCTGCTGGGTGACGAAGAACGGTGCACGCACGTTCACGGCGAAGACCTTGTCGAAGGCGTCCTCGGTCAACGACTCCAGGGCCGCGAAGTCCCCGATGCCGGCGTTGTTGACGATGATGTCGAGTTTCCCGTCGGGCGCGTGCTCTGTGCCCGTGGCGTCGAAGGCGGCCCAGAGGCGGGCCGCGTCGCCGTGTTCGCCCAGCCCCGCCTGGAGTGCGAAGGCCCGTCCTCCGTTCTTGCGGATGTTTTCGACGGTCTCGCTCGCCGCCGTCTCGTCGCGGGCGTAGGTGACGCCGACGGCGGCGCCGTCCTGGGCGAGCCGCTCCGCGATCGCCCGGCCGATGCCCCGGCTGCCGCCGGTGACCAGTGCGACCTTGTCCTCGAGTGCTCTTGCAGACATGGCGGAAGACCGCCTCCCGTTCATCGAATCGTCTCTTGAGTGCTATGGAGCGCCTAGACCAGCGGCTTGTGTTCGGGCCACCACCGCTGGACGGCTTCGACAGCCGTCGTCGGGCTGACGTTGAAGCAGAGCTTCGCGCCGGGTGCCAGCTCGTGGGTGGTGTTGACCAGCACCTCCAACAGCGGGGTCAGCTCCGGGTCCAGCCGGACGCCGGCGCCGATCAGCACGATGTCGTAGTCCTTGGCGGTCAACGCGGCGCGAAAGACCGCCTCGGCCGTGCGGCCGTAGTCGAGCAGGCAGACATCGACACTGAGGCCGAGCTCCTCGAGCCGAGCCCGGCCCGCGGCCATTCCGGCCCGGACCGCCTCGGCGTCGATTTCAGGGAACGCCGCCCGTGACGAGGGCGCGTCGTCCACCAGCGCTGGATCCAGTCCGACGTTGAGCATGGACGGGGACATGTCGGTGTACCTCCGGTGACCTGGGGTTTCTCGGACCCACGGTAGGCGCCTGGAGGTCGGGCGGCCCTCCCACATTTCTGGGATACCGTGGCAAGGGTGAGTTCCAGTTCCCCGATGGTCCGGCGCGAGACCGTGCGCGACATCGAGGCGATCTGCCGTCTCGACCTCGACTCCCGAATACTGCGCCGCCGGATCGCCGACCGGCTGACACGCCTCATCCCGGCCGACTCCTACTGCTTCAGCACGATCGACCCGATGACGCTGCTGACCGCCGACCAAGTCAGCGCCGGGCTCGTACCGGAGGCGGCCGCGGCCGCCGCGCACAACGAGTACCTGGTGGACGACGTCCTGAAGTTCGCGGCGCTGGCCCGCTCCGAGGTGTCCGCGGGCACGCTCGGTGCGGCCACCGGCGGTGATCCGGAATCCAGCCACCGCTACCGGACCGTGCTGCCGATGATCGACGCACGGCACGAGCTGCGGGCGGGCTTCGTGGTGGACGGCCGCTGCTGGGGCGTCGTCGCCCTCTTCCGCGGCGGCCGGCGGCCCGACTTCACCCCGGCCGACGTCGGCGTCCTGCGGCGGCTGTCCGCCCCGGTCGGTGCGGCCCTGCGCCGGGCCGCCCACCGGGCACCCGACGACACCGCTGCGGGCCCGTCCGAGGCCGGAGTGCTCCTGCTCGACCAGGACTTGCGGCTGTTTTCGGAGAACCTGGCCGCGAAACTCTGGCGGGACGAGCTGGGCCCGTCGCAGGCGGAACTGCCGTCCGCGATCCTGGAGGTGGCCGCACGGGGAAGAGGCGCTGAGCTGCCGGCGTACGGGCGCATCCGCGGTCGCTCGGGCCGGTGGCTCTCCGTCCAGGCCTCGCCGCTGAGCGGCAGCCCGCACCCGGCGGCCGTCGCCGTGACGGTGCATCCGGCGCCGGCCGCCGACGTGGCCGAGATACTGCTGCTCGCGTACGGGCTCACACCGCGCGAGCGGGACGTGCTGGCCCGGGTCGTCGCCGGGCTGCCGTCGCGGACCATCGCCGTGGAACTGCACATCACCGCGGCGACCGTGCAGGACCACCTGAAGAGCGTGTTCGCGAAGACCGGTGTCCGCAGCCGCAGCGAACTGGTGGCGACGGTCCTGGGCCTGTGACCGGAGGGACCAAAGGGCTCTCCCCGGCTCCGTGCGTCACATCGCCGTACGACCCTCTGAGAGGATCTTCGGCGTCTTCTCGAAGACGCCGATGCCGACCTCGGCCATGGAGGCGACAGCAGCAGGGAGACAACCACGTCCAGGCCGGATCCGACACAGACCTCGACCCGGCCGCCGGTCAGGTGGGCCGGCCAGGCCGCGGCCTGGCCGAGCCCCAGCCCAGGCTCACACGCTGTTCGACAACTCCCGAAGAGATCAGTGCCCGCCGCGCCCCCCGGCCAAGCTTGTTGGTCGCGAGCAACTCCTTGCGGTCGGCGAACACTGCGGTAGCCGACCGCCTACCGGCAGCTCGCCGCCCTGCCCTGGCGGGACATCGCCGTCCAGCACACCACCTCCTCCACCGGACACGGCCGGCGCGAGTCCCGCTCCCTCAAGACCTGTTCCATCGCCGACGACCTCGGCGGGACCGCCTTCCCTCACGCCCGCCTGGCCCTCCGGGTCCACCGCCGCTGCAGGCAGACCGGCCGCCGCGCCAGTCGCGAGACCGTCTACGCCGCCACCAGCCTCGGCGCCCACCAGACCACCCCGGCCGAACTCGCCACCGCCCTCCGCGGCCACTGGAGCATCGAAGCCCTGCACCACGTCAGAGACGTCACCTACGCCGAG
>NZ_BMVU01000150.1 GCF_014650875.1 Streptomyces minutiscleroticus | reverse complement strand
GCGAATCTTCCGCAAGGCTCGGTGCAGCCCGAATCGAATGACGTCAATCGCAGCAGCCGTCCTCACCCTGGAGCGGCAGCGCTGAAACAGCTCACTGAACGCGAGCACGACAGCCGGAGCGATCGTGGCGGGTGGCCTCGGAGCTGTGTCGGCCACGCTCGCAGGTTTCGTGAGCAGGACGTTCGTTCGCTCTCAGGAGACGGCGGCGGAACACCTGAAAGCCTACTTCGATCAACCCCTGGAATTTGTCGCTACCTGGCGGCCGAACGGTTGATCGCGGATTCCCATCTGAGCGATGAGCAGCGGGCTGAAGTGGTGATGGCACTGGTGCAGGCCATCGCCGCTGGGCCTGATCGTGAAGTGCCGGCGAGCGCGGAGGCGCAGCAACAGACGGGGCAGTGAATCCGAGTAGAAAACTGGTGCGCTTGTCACAGAGGCTCCCACCGACCGGTGGGAGCCTCGAAGATCGCGTATGCGGATCGGCGCTTAGCTGGCGAGACGCTGACCTCGGTGTTCCCGAGGCGTTAGCCGACGTTCCCCGTGGGTCCCCGCTCGTTGCTGCTCGATCGGGCACGTAGGGGGCACGCATAGCCTTCTCCCGCCCCGCCAAGACGCGGGCGCCGAGTGCGACGCCGGCGGGCCTAGCCTCGCGCTTTCACGAGGTGGGCTGTCCAAGAGTTGACCAGAAACACGGAAAGTGCCCTTGACCTGCAACGATAGGACTTGCTGAGGGTCCTGTTGGCTGCAAGGAAAAGAGCACTTTCCAGGTGAGAGAGCCTATCTCGTCGTACCCGCGTGTCCGTGTCCAGGGAGACGGTTGGCAGGTGGTCTCGCAGGCCGGTGCGGTCCTGCTGTTGGAAACGGTCCGCAAGACGGGCCTTGACCAGGCGATATCTGCAGCTCTGGCGCCGTGGCGGAAGTCGCGGGCCGTCCACGATCCCGGCAAGGCCCTCCTGGACGTCGCTCTGGCGGTCGCACTGGGCGGAGACTGCCTCGCGGACGTCGCGATGCTGCGGTGTGAGCCGGCCGTCTTCGGCCCGGTCGCCTCCGACCCGACCGTCTCCCGCCTGATCGACACCCTCGCCGCCTCCGGCGAGAAAGCCCTGCAGGCCATCCGGTCCGCACGCTCCGAAGTCCGCAACCATGTCTGGTCGTTGGCGGACAGACACGCTCCGGACGCCGACGGACAGGTCACCGTCGACCTCGACGGCGTCCTCGTGATCGCCCACTTTGACAAGGAGGACGCGGCCGCGACCTGGAAGAAGACCTACGGCCATCACCCCTTGACGGCCTTCGTCGACCACGGCCAGGGCGGAACCGGAGAGCCGGTCGCCGCCCTCCTCAGACCGGGAAACACGGGCTCCAACACGGCAGCCGACCACATCACCACCGCCCGACTGGCCCCGGCCCAGCTGCCGAAGAAGTACCGGCGCGGACGCCAGACGCTGATCCGCACGGACTCCGCGGGCGGCACCCACGACTTCGTGTCCTGGCTCGCGAAGCGAGGACGATGGCTGTCCTACTCGGTCGGCACGACGGTCACCGACACCATTCACCAACACATCCTGAAGATCCCGGCCTCAGCCTGGACACCGGCCGTCGAGACCGGCGGTGGAGCCCGGGACGGTGCCTGGGTCGCCGAACTCACCGGCAAGCTCCTGGACGGCTGGCCCAAGGGCATGCGGCTGATCGTCCGGAAGGAACGGCCCCATCCTGGAGCCCAGTTGAGGATCACGGATGCGGAGGGCATGCGGATCACGTGCTTCGCGACCAACACCGCAGGCCGGCCGATCGCCGAACTCGAGCTCCGCCACCGGCTGCGGGCCCGGGCCGAGGACCGGATCCGGGCCGCCCGGGCCACCGGCCTGCGCAACCTGCCCCTGCACCGGGCAGCCCAGAACAAGGTCTGGCTCCAGATCGTCCAGATCGCCCTGGACCTGCTGGCCTGGATGCCCATGCTCGCCCTCACCGGCACCGCCCGGCTCTGGGAACCCCGCCGACTGCGATTCCGCCTGTTCTCCGCAGCCGCCCAGCTCGTCACCACCGGCCGCCGCCGCATCCTCCGCCTCACCCGGCACTGGCCCTGGACCGGCGAGATCACCGCCGCCCTCGCACGGCTCGCGCTCCTGCCCAACCCCGGCTGACCAGCAGAGTCCACCGACCCGACGACAACAACACCCGCCCTGGGCAGTGGAACCCGGCGCCCACCCGACGCGACAGCCGGGCCACCGGCCTGCCCACCATCAGCTCCGGAAAGCGAAAGGGTCCACCGACTCCGTCGGCGGACCCTCGCGAAAGATCGAGGCTAAGTCGTGTCTTCAATTGGTCTTGCATGGTCGATCATGGTCTGGTGATACGTCGCCATGAACTGGCCGATGCAGAGTGGGAATTCGTCCGGCCGCTGCTGCCCGAGTCATTGCGGGGCCGCAAGCGGTTGGATGACCGAAGGGTGCTCAACGGGATCGCGTGGAAGTTCCGCACGGGCACGGCCTGGCGCGATGTGCCCGAGCGGTACGGCCCGCGGCAGACGCTGCACACCCGCTTTCGCCGTTGGGCCCTGGACGGCACGTCCCAGCAGATGCGCCAGGCAGCCCAGTCCCAGGCGGATGCGGCCGGCGACATCGACTGGCTGGTGTCGGTCGACTCCACTGTCGTACGCCCCCACCAGCATGCCGCTGGGGCTCGAAAAGGGGGCCCCGCAGCCCCTGCCTCGGACGCGCCCCGAGCCGACCCACCCTGATAGTTGTCAGGGTCACGACGTCCCTCGTACGCTCTACGGTTCGAGTCACCGGTTTCGACTCCAGAGGAGACCCCGTGAGACTGAGAAAACGAGCGGCTGCGACGGTCGTGACGCTGATCACCGCGTTCCTTCTTCCGCTGGCTGCGCAGGCACCGGCCCAGGCCGCCGCGAACGCGTGGACGCCGGGGATCTCCCCCCTGTACTCGGGCGAGTGGGTGGAGCGGGACATACAAGGTGGTGACAATGCTGACGAGGCGCTCAAGCTTTGCGCCCTGGCATCAGGGATCGCCTGTGTCTCGGTCGGTCAGGGCGACGGCAAGCAGAGCATCTTCCACCTGTACAGGTGCGGTACGCGGTCGCTCTCGAACTTCATCGACGCGCTCTCTGTGCTCAACAACCAGACGGGCGGAGCCGAAGTCCGTTTCTGGGGACCCAACGTGGGTACGTACCGCGCCCCTGCCGACCCCAACGTCATCTGGAGGTTCCCGAACGCGGCGACGTACGACTTCAACAACATGTCCGTCTGCTGAGGTCACACCGCCCCGGGCACGCCGATCAGGGTGTCCGGGGCATCGCCCCGTACGACTCCTGAGCTACTCGACGACCCTGACCCTGGTCTCCGTCGCCCCAAACACCCACAGCGCGGCGCCGTCCTCCTGGGCCCTCAGGCGGGCGGCTGAGGCTTCAGTGAGCCTTTTTCAACCTGGTTGGATGGGCAGCGGGTTGGTGTGAGGGGTGGGTGCGGGAAGAGGTGAAGCTCCTGGTGGATGGGTTGTCGACCAAGATC
>NZ_BMVU01000149.1 GCF_014650875.1 Streptomyces minutiscleroticus | reverse complement strand
CCAAGGCGCGGAGTCTGCGGCGCATGACTGAACCTCGTTCTCCTGGCAGGGAATGCGTCGCACGCTCTCGTCCCGAGCGTACGACGCGCTGAGGAAGCGCGGTGGTACGACCTGTCTATGGGAGCGCTCCCATAGGAAGGCCCCCAAGAGCGCGGTACAACTGTCCGGTGTGTGGTCGGTATGGTGTGACGGGCTGGTGGAGCTGTCAAGGGATCCGGTGCGGGAGCCCTCCACGACTTGCGGGCAAGGGGGCCTGGGCTGCCGGAGGCATGGGCATGGTGCACCCGCTCCTCCGCCTGGTACGACGAGGGGCGTCGGCACTCCGGGGTCGGTCTCCATGCCTCCTGCGACGTGCGCTTCGACCTCGCCGAGCAACTCCGCGGGATGCGTGCCGACGTTCTTCATGCGGTCTGCGACAAGCGTCCGGAACGCTTCGTCCGCAAGCCTCCGGAGTCCTTGAAGGCCCCCGGCAGTGGCCTGGGCCGGCAAGTCGACGCCGGGCGGCCCGCTGATCCCGGCGCAACGCCGGAAACAGCCACCTGCCTCGATCGATTGGGCGGATTCAGGGTCCGGCAAGTGCTGGTGTGATCCGGGCCTTTGGCGGTGTGACATGCGCCGTCGCGCGCACAGGCCAGCCGAAATATTTCGGATCCGACGACGACGCTTGCGAGAGGTGTTGACGCCGTCCGGCGGTTCCCTATCATTCGGGATGCTCGATACTTCGACTCATGTTCGATATGGCGAACGCGTCGGAGTCGCTCCACCGCACAGCAGAGCATCTCCGAGTCGCACCCGGCGAATAGCGAGCCGCAAGGAGTCCGCCACATGTATATGTCATGGCCGCATCAAAACGTCTCCCGCCGTCACGCGCTGGCGACCGCCACCGGCCTTGCCGTCGGCGCGGTCCTCCCACTGACGGGAGCCTCCCAAGCCGCAGCCACTCCCACTCGGGGACCGGCCCGCGCCGTCGGGGAGTACGCGAACCCGGTGATCTGGCAGGACTTTGCGGACATCGACGTCATCCGCGTCGGCGACACCTACTATGCCTCGGCCTCGACCATGCACTACTCACCGGGCGCGCCCGTCCTGCGCTCGTACGACCTGGTGCACTGGGAGATCGCCGGCCATTCGGTGCCCATGCTCGACTTCGGCGCCAAGTACGACCTGAACGGCGCCCGCGGCTATGTCAGAGGAATCTGGGCGTCGTCGTTGGCGTACCGCCCGAGCAACAGGACGTTCTACTGGCTGGGCCAGATCGACTTCGCCCGGACGTACATCTACACCGCGACGGCCGTCGAGGGGCCGTGGGACCGGCTGACGACGATCGGCACGCCCTACTCGACGCGGGGCTGCTGGTCGACAGCGACGACACCTTGTACGTGGCGTACGGCAACACCACGATCAGCGTGGCGCAGCTCTCGCCCGACGGTCGCACCCAGGTTCGCACGCAGCAGGTGTTCACGACCCCGTCGAGCGTCGGCACCCTCGAGGGCGCCCGCTTCTACAAGATCAACGGGCAGTACTACATCTTCCTCACCCGCCCCGCGAACGGGCAGTACATCCTGAAATCGTCGGGCGGCCCCTTCGGTCCGTACACGATGCGGCAGGTGCTCCTCGACCTGCGTGGGCCGATCCCCGGGGGAGGCGTCCCGCACCAGGGCGGCCTGGTCCAGACGCAGAACGGCGCCTGGTACTACCTGGCCTTCGTCGACGCCTACCCCGGCGGCCGGGTGCCCGCGCTGGCCCCGGTCACCTGGACCGGGGACGGGTGGCCCGTCGTCCAACTCGTGAACGGCGCATGGGGCGCCTCCTACCCCAGCCCGGCCGTACCCACTCCGCCCCGCCAGGTCACCCCCATGACCGGCGTCGACACCTTCGACGGCACGGCCCTCACACCGAGATGGGAGTGGAACCACAACCCGGACAACACCAAGTGGTCGGTCGGCGACGGCCTGACCCTGCGCACCGCGACGGTCACCGGCGACCTGTACTGGGCCCGCAACACCCTCACGCACCGTATCCAGGGCCCCACCTCCACCGCCACGGTCCAGCTCGACCACTCCGCGATGCGGGACGGCGACCGGGCCGGACTCGCGCTGCTGCGGGACTCCTCCGCGTGGATCGGTGTCAAGCGCGAGGGCGGCGCCACCCGGGTGGTGATGGTCGGCGGGCTGACCATGGACAGCAGCTGGAACACCACCGGCACCGGCTACGAGCTCGCGAGCGCGGCCGCCCCGGGCAGTCGCATCTGGCTGCGCGCGAGTGCGGACATCCGCCCCGGCGCGGCACGTCCGGGGACTTTCTCCTACAGCACCGACGGCGTCACGTTCACCCGACTCGGACCCGACTTCTCGATGGGCAACGACTGGCGGTTCTTCATGGGCTACCGGTTCGCCCTCTTCAACCATGCCACCCGGGCGCTCGGCGGTTCGGTCCGTGTCACGCGGTTCGAGCTGTCCACGCCCTGAACCGAGCTGATACCGGCCCACGGACCCGGCCGTACGAGGAGAAACATGAACCTGCTCCGGCGCCTTGGACGAAGGCACCGGGCGTCACCGGTCTCTCGGCGGGCCGCGAGGGCGCGGGAAGTCACCAACGGTCCGCCGCGGTGCTCACGGACCGCCGCACACCGCACTGCACCGACAGTCCGGGCAACCTCTGACGAGGCCAGCCGGAATCGCTCACTCAAGGTTGGGAAACCCCATGCACAGAGGTAGTTTCAGCCACAGGCATCCGTCTGCGGCGCTCGCCGCCGCGGTCGCGGTCCTGGCCGCGCTGGCGGCGATGCTCGTCGCCATCCCGGCCCAGGCGGCTGCCAGTGGCGCCTTGCGCGGTGTCGGTTCGAACCGGTGTCTCGATGTGGTGGGCGCCGGCCAGACCGACGGCACGTACCTGCAGATCCACGACTGCTGGAGCGGCGGGACCAACCAGCAGTGGACGCTGACGGACGCCGATCAGCTGACCGTGTACGGCAACAAGTGCCTGGACGTTCCGGGCCACGCCACCGCAGCCGGTACCCGGGTGCAGATCTGGACCTGTTCCGGCGGCGCGAACCAGCAGTGGCGGGTGAACTCCGACGGCACGGTCGTCGGCACGGAGTCCGGGCTGTGCCTGGAGGCCGCGGGCGCCGGTACGGCCAACGGCACGGCGGTGCAGATCGGGACGTGCAACGGCGGCAGCAACCAGAAGTGGAGCGGCCTGTCCGGAACGCCGCCGACGGACGGCACGTGTGCGCTTCCGTCGACGTACCGGTGGTCGTCGACGGGCGTGCTGGCACAGCCGGCGAACGGGTGGGCCGCGGTGAAGGACTTCACCACCGTGACACACAACGGCAAGCACCTAGTCTACGCGTCGAACGTGTCGGGATCGTCCTACGGCTCGATGATGTTCAGCCCCTTCACCAACTGGTCGGACATGGCGTCGGCCGGCCAGACGGGGATGAGCCAGGCCGCGGTGGCGCCCACGCTGTTCTACTTCGCGCCCAAGAACATCTGGGTGCTGGCGTACCAGTGGGGTGCGTGGCCCTTCATCTACCGCACG
>NZ_BMVU01000148.1 GCF_014650875.1 Streptomyces minutiscleroticus | reverse complement strand
GGCGAGGTCCTCGCGAAGGTCAGGTTCGTCGCGGCCAACGTGAAGAAACTCGTCAATAACAACTCGAACTGACATGAACAGGATCACGAGACACTAGATGCGTTCCTGCGCCGGAACGACGGCCGGCAGACACAAAGTGCAAGGTCGAGGACGGACCGTCGAACTGGCGGCGGGCCGCCGGGCGGAAGTTCGAAACGTCATCGGGCCGAGCCGGTCGCAGGAGGGGCGGGCCACGGCCTGCCCCTCCTGCGGCTACGGTTTGCCGGACTGGGGCGGAGGATCGTCACCGGGCAGGAGCAGGCCGCATCGATAGGCGGCGGCCACCGCCTGGGCCCGGTCATGCAGTCCGAGTTTGACGAGGATGCGGCCCAGATGTGTCCTGACCGTGGCATTGCTGAGGACGAGGTGCTCCGCGATGGCGTGATTGGTCAGGCCGTGGGCGACGAGCACCAGCACCTCCTTCTCGCGTGGGGTCAGGCGCTGCATCTCCTTCGGAGTCGGCAGGTCGGGGTCGGGACGGTCGGTGAAGTCGGTCAGCAGCTTGCGAGCCACGGCCGGGTGGAGCCAGGCGTCGCCTGCGGCCACCGCCCGTACCGCCGCGGCGAGGTCCTTGGGCGCGGCGTTTTTGAGCATGAAACCGGAAGCACCGGCTCGCAGAGCGGCGTAGACGGCCTCGTCGTCGTTGAAGGTAGTCAAGATGAGCACGGCGGCGGTGGATCCCACCTTGTCGACGAAGGCATCCTCGGCAAGCCTGCGCGTGGCCTCGACCCCGTCCATGCCCGGCATGCGGACGTCCATCACGATGACGTCCGGACGCAGTTGCATGGCCCGCTGGACGGTCTGTATACCATCAGAGGCCTCGCCTACGACGGCGAGACCGTCCTCGGCCTCCAAGAGCATCGCCAATCCGGCGCGGACGAGTGGCTCGTCGTCTGCGAGCAGAATGCGTGTGGAAGTGCGGCGCTGAGTGGTCATGGCTGCGGCTCCGTTATCGGCGGCGAAGATTGCTCCGTCACCTCTGCAGGTGGTTCCGGGGCCTGAGGGGTGGGACGTACCAAGGGGAAAAAGGCCCTGACACGGAAGCTCCCGTCCGCCCGCACCCCGGCCTGACAGCGGCCTTCGACCGCAGCCGCCCGCTCGCGCATCCCGATCAGGCCACGGCCGTTCGAAAACCGTCGGGGTAGCGGGCTTCGGGCACAGGAGACCTGATTGGACACCTGAATCTCCAGTACCGCCGGACGCCAGGCGACCGTGATCCGCACCGGGAAGTGCTGGTCGGCATAGCGAATGGCGTTGATGAGAGCTTCTTGCACGATGCGGTAGGCGAAGAGGTCCACTCCCGGAGCCAACGGCACGGGGGTACCCGTGACGTCAAGGCTCACCTTGAAGGTGTCGGTCCTCATACGCTCGACCAGCTGCTGGAGATCTCGCAATTCGGGAAGACGTTGCGTGGCGGAACGATCGGTATCGGCGGCGAGCAGATCGAGCATCCGCTGCAGTTCGACGACGACCTGCTGTCCCAGTTCGTCGACGTGCCCCAGCGCCGTCTCGGCACGCGCAGGATCCACCCGCAGCGTATGGGCTGCTCCGCCGGCCTGAAGCAACATCAGGCTGACCGCGTGGGTCACGATGTCATGCAGATCCCGCGCGATACAACGACGTTCTGCCCTGACGGCGTCCGCTGCGGCCCGTTCGGCATCTTCCTGCCGGCGCCGTGCAGTCCAGGCGGCCCACCGCCCGGCCTCGAAGATGGCGACCAGTAACCCGCCGTTCGCGATGATCGATGTCAGAGCAGTCCGGATGCCGCCAGAACCCGTGTCGATGACGAACCAGGCCATGGACAAGAATGCAGCGAGCAGTCCGCACTCGGCGGTGCGTCGAGGGCAGTAGAAGGCAACTGCACCCAGAGCGAGCCACACATTGAACACCGGCCAGTGTTCGCTGAATAGGGTTTCGATCAGAAAGCTGTGTGCCATCGTCAGGATCAGTACGAGTAACGGGCGACATCTGCGCCAGAAGAGTGGCAGGTATCCCACTGACACCACGAAAGCCATATACCCTCCGGGAGGGGCGCCGGGAGCCGCTCCCAAAAATATCGCCAGATCCGCCAGACACAGCAGTATCACGAGCATGAAGTCCAAGCGCCTGGCCGGCAGGCGCAGGTCGGTGGTCATCCTCGTGAACGACGCGCATGCATGGGTTCGCGACTCACTGAGCCGAGGTGCCTGCGCACAGCTTGGGCGACCGTCAGGTCCTGCATGCCGAGAACGCCTTGCTCGCAGATACACAAGAAGGCGTGCGTCCGGCGAACAGGAGGCGTTATACCTTCGGGGTGCTGGGCGGGATCCGGGATCGTGGTGCGTCCTATGAGGACGCGCTCGACACCCGCGTGTCCGTCCACGCCACTTGCGTCGGACACCGGCGGTACTTTTGGTGGTATGCCGTCGTCGCGCAGTCGCTCCAGGGGACCAGGAACCAGGATCGCGTCCCCTGGAGCGAGCCCTTCCCGGGCCGGACCACTTGTCGTGAGGCCGGGCAGGTCACGTTGCCGAATAAAGGACAACGAGTCGCACGATGCAGGCATTTCCATACCCTTCGCGTCGCTCCGGAGGAAGTTGTTCCATGGGAAGAATGCCGCCTTTCCAGGACGACGGACATCCGCACGGCGTCGTATCTGAGAGGCTCGCCTACGTTCAGGCGATGACGTCGACCGGACGGTTCGCAAGTAGAGATTGCGGGCAAAGGGTGCCGACGAGACCGAGTCGTCCGTTCGGCTCCCGTGTCCCAGTCCTCGAAAAAGAGCGGATTCAGCTCGCGGGCGTTCACCGAACGGGCCCGCAGCTCCGGACTGGTGCCCCCGATGAGCTCGAGCGGCGACCGCGTCGAAAGCAGTGCGCCCCAGCTGTACCCCGCGATCGGCCCTGAAACTTCTCCTTGATTATGGACATCTGGAGACTGGGACGTGAGGTTCCAGAGGAAGTAGTGCCAGGTGGGAAGTAAGAGCAACCGCAGCAGGCGGTACACAGTTATCTGCACCCACTCCCCTCGTTGATCGACGTGATGGTCAGTGCGATCGACGAGGAGGAACACCTTGGAACTGCGACAGGAACTGATCGAGGGGCGGGCCGAGCTGCCCCGGGTGGGGGCCGTTGTCCCCGCTCGGGGCGTCCACCCGCCGTACATCGTCGTGAACGCGTACGACGACGAGATCGAGGCGGCTACCGCCTACCTGCGAGATCTGGCACTGAACGACTGCAGTCGGTCATGTCCCGCTGAGTGGTGGAGTTAGATTGGCCACGTGACGCTCAGCGGGTGTGTTTCGACTATGCGCCGGTGAGTGCGGGCGCCGCCACCGGTTCGCCGGCAGCGACCTGGACCATGGAGCCTTCAGAGAGGTAGCGGCGGTCGGTTACCTGCCATTCGTCGTGCTGCTCGGCCAGGACGGCGCCGGTCAGCCGGGCCAGCGCGGCCTGGTTGGGAAAGACGCCGGCCACGTCCGCGCGGCGTTTGATCTCCCGGTTCAGCCGCTCCAGTGGATTGGTACCTGGTATGAAATTTTTTGGGTGCCGCTTTCCTGGTGGCCGGGCCTGGTTCACGGCCGTACGGTGCAAGCGCCGGGACAGGGGCGTCT
>NZ_BMVU01000147.1 GCF_014650875.1 Streptomyces minutiscleroticus | reverse complement strand
GGCTACGTCACCCCGCTCGAGACCCGGGCCCTGACAGCACAAGTTCTCGCCCCCGCAGCGTAACCACCCGCTGTCCACGCTCAAGGGGGAACTTCAGGTCCGCGTCTCGCCGGATGGTGACGTAGAGCGCGCCACAGCATCCCTCGGTGCAGTAAGCCTCAGCGAGTTGCACCTCGCGAGGCTCTACCTCGGCCCGCAGTCGACCGTCGTCCAGCAGGTACTCGGGGCTATGGGCGGGCCCGCGGCCAAACACTGCCGGAACCACCGGACGGCCATCAATGAGCACACGTGTTTCGACGGGTTCCCGGTCCGCAGGATCGCCAGCCACTACCTCGATGCGGAATTTGGCGGGCGTGGCTGAGCGTTTGAACGGCTGACGTCCGGTGCGGCGGATCCAGTCGGCTCGCAGCCGCTGGCCCGTCTCCTTTCCGGTGGCGGCGGCCACCGCCCATCGGGGTTCGACCAGTAGGTGCCCGAGCGATTCCAGCAGTGCCGCGCGCCGCCCGGGCGGCCAGTCCAGCAGCACGCCGGTGCCGCTGCTCAGATCCAGGGCGAGCGACAGCAGCATGGCAGCGTTGTCGAGAGTGGGTGGCAGCAGACCGGCTCGGCTTATGACGCTGTCGTACACACGGAGCGCGTCGCGATAAGCGAGGAGGTCGGTCGGGTCGTCGCGTGAGAACCCCATCCGGACAAGCAGCCTGCCCGCGCGAGCGAGCAGGTCGGTGTCGGAGGGGTGGTGATCGAGGAGGTCGGGCAACTGGGAAGCCTCCGCAATCCGGCGAGCGACCGCGCTGCTGATGAAGCGAGGTGAGGACGGAAGCGCGACCAACTCCGGACACACGGCCTGCCGGTTGCCTGTCCATAGGGCACGGACGAATGGCCGTAGTTCGTCTCGGCGGGCACAGACCGCGAGCCAAACGACAGCCGCGGATTGGCGATCGAGGACGTCGAGCGCGTTGACCGCGGGACCGGAGAGGTCTCGGAACAGGCCGAGAACGGAGAGGTACGGGACGTCCTCGGGCTTGCCGAGGCGGCCCAGCAGGGCGATGCCTGCGGTGACGGTGGACGCGGTCGTACCGGTCTGGATCAACCTCCGTCCCAGGGCGCGGGCCGCATCCGCCTGTTCGGCTGGCAGCGGCAGCTCAGCGACTGTAGACCTGACCAGGTGCCTGTGACGATCCTGAATGCCGAGTCGTTCAAAGCGGCCATGCAGGGTGGCGGGGTCGTCGGGGAGTGGGCTGAACGCCTCCCGGATGGCACTCTTCGCCTGGTCCCGAGAGAGCGGATCCTCGCCCGTTGCGGTCCTCTGGGGAAGGGAGTAACCGCGCCGGGGCGGGACTCCATCGGGGGACTCGCGCAGCAGATGCAGGGCGTGGTCATACAGAGCAGTCGGGGGAGTGAGCGCGTTGCGCTCTTCCTGGGCGCTCACCGGGTGAAGTGGGACTCGATTCCGTAGGTCATGAGCGCAGCTTGCCAGTCGGTCAGCATCGTGTCGAAGGAATTAGGGTCCGTCTTCAAAGATCGTCAGATGGTGGATCATGGTTGAGTGATACGCCGACATGACCTGACCGACCGAGAGTGGGAGTTGCTCGCCCCGCTGCTGCCTCGGGCCGCGACGGGCCGGCCACGGATCGAGGACCGCCGGGTCGTCAACGGCATGGTCTACAAGATTCGGACCGGTGTCTCCTGGCGTGACCTGCCCGAACGCTGCGGGCCATGGAAAACGGTCTACACCCGCTTCCGCCGCTACGCCCTGGACGGAGTCTTCACCCGGGCTCTGCAGCAGATCCAGGCCCGGGCGGATGCGGCCGGGGACCTCGACTGGCTGGTCCGGATCGACTCCACCATCGTCCGTGCCCACCAGCACGCCGCCGCCACGGGCCGAAAAGGGGGATCACCAGGCCGGACGAACCGGACGATCACGCCCTCGGCCGGTCCCGGGGCGGACTGACCACGAAGATCCACCTCGCCTGCGACGGTCGGGGTCGCCCGTTGGCGGTCCTGCTCACGGCCGGCCGGCGCCACGACGGCGTCTGCGCACGCCCGCTGCTCGAGCGCCTGAGGGTGCCGCGCATCGGCTGGGGCCGGCCGCGCTGCCGCCCGGACCATGTGATCGCGGCAAGGCCTATGCCTCCCGCGGGTTCCGCGCCTACTTGCGCAAACGCGGCATCGGCCACACTATCCCGGAAAAGCAGGACCAGAAGCGCCACCGCCGCAACCGGGGCAACCGCGGTGGCAGGCCGCCCCAGTTCGACCGGGAGATCTACCGCCAGCGCAACATCGTCGAGCGCTGCTTCAACCGGCTCAAGGGCTTCCGCTCCATCGCGACCAGGTACGACAAGACCGCCACCTCCTACGAAGCAGCGGTCTCTCTCGCCTCAATCCTGCTCTGAGCAAGATCCGTTTGAAGACGAACCCTAGTAGGGCTTGGTCAGGTTCATTCGTGAATGGCGTGTCTGTGTGCGTGTTGGTGTCGTTGGGGTGGTGTGACACCTGAGGAGATGGGCGCGGTCCGCGAGGACCTGGAGGCGTTCACGGCGGAGATGTTCGACGGGTTCTTCCGTGCCGATCAGCGGCGGTGGGGGCAGGTGTATGTGCGTGGGCTGCTGCTGGAGGGGCGGCGCAAGTCGGTGGAGCCGATGGCGGCCCGGCTGGGCGAGGACGGCAACCGCCAGGCCCTGGCGCACTTCGTGACGACCAGCCCGTGGGACCCGGCGCATGTGCGGGCCCGGCTGGCCTGGCGGATGCGGGACGCGATCGGACCGGAAGCGCTGATCATCGACGACACGGGCTTCCTCAAGGACGGCCACGCCTCGGCGGGCGTGGCCCGGCAATACACCGGTACCGCGGGCAAGGTCACCAACTGCCAGGTGGGCGTCTCCGCGCATCTGGCCGGCGACCATGCCTCGGCCGCGGTGAACTGGCGGCTGTTCCTGCCCGCATCCTGGGACCCGGACTCCGCCAAGGCCGAGCCGGACAAGGTCGCCCGCCGCGCCCGGTGCGGCATCCCGGCCCAGCTCGGGCACGTGGAGAAGTGGCAGCTGGCCCTGGACATGATCGACGAGACCCGCTCCTGGGGCATCGACATTCCGCTGGTCGTCGCGGACGCCGGCTACGGCGATGCCGCCGCCTTCCGCCGCGGCCTGGAAGAACGCCGCCTGCCCTACGTGGTCGGCCTCTCCTGTCGGCACACCGCCCAGCCCGGCGACGCCCACCTCGTCCAGCCCGCCTATGCGGGCACCGGACGGCCGCCGAAGATGCGCTATCCCGAGCCCGCCCGGACGGTGAAGGACCTGGTCATCGAAGCCGGCCGGGCGGCCGCCCGGCCGGTGTCCTGGCGCGAGGGCACCCGGCCGGGCACCGGCCGCACCGGGTTCAAGCGGATGTACTCGCGGTTCGTGGCCCTGCGCGTCCGCCCGGCCGGCCGCGGCGTCCGTCAGGCCGCCAACGGCCCGGAGCTGCCCGAGCGCTGGCTGCTGGCCGAGTGGCCCACCGGTGAGAGCGAACCGGTGCAGTTCTGGCTATCCGACCTGCCCCCGGGCATGCCACTGGCCACCCTGGTGCGCCTGGCCAAACTGCGCTGGCGCATCGAGCACGACTACCGCGAGATGAAACAGGCCCTCGGCCTGGCCCACTTCGAGGGCCGCACCTGGGGCGGCTGGCACCACCACGTCACCCTCGTCTCCACCGCCCACGCCTTCTGCACTCTGCAACGACTGGCCCACGACCCAAAAGACCCGGCGCAGGCCTGAGTCTTTACCGAGTCGTCCGCGAACTGCAGACACTCCTCGCGACCTGGACCGGCGCCTGCCCCACCTGCCACCGCGACATACCCACACCGATACGAACCTGACCAAGCCCTACTAGGGCCTGTTGCGAAAGTCGATCTTGGTTGTGGATGATCACATCTTGTGGGACGTGGTGATCTGACGAACGACCAGTGGGCCCGGCTGGAGCCGT
>NZ_BMVU01000146.1 GCF_014650875.1 Streptomyces minutiscleroticus | reverse complement strand
GAACCACCCGGGCAATCCGCGACCAACCCGAACGAGCCCCCCCCACTCCTGGGCATCATCAACAACCTCGACGCTCAGGGAACTTGATCAAGCCCTGGGTCGGCGGGCGGTCGCTCATCAGGTCGGCGAAACGGCTCAAGGGTGGCTCTGCGTCGACGCGGATGATCATGGCGCCGTGAGCCTCCGGCACACCGGGCAGGCAGTGCGCCTGCCCGGTCGAGCACGACGCCGGCACCAGGAGCTTCGGGACCCGCACCAAAGCGGCTCCGCAAAGTCGCGGAGTGTCGGCGTGCACGTGGAACCAACCGGATACGACGACCTCGCCCAGGACGCCACCCGCACCTCCAACCGGCCGCGCGGCGTGCTCACCTCCGTCCATCCCGCCCTCGAACGCGTTGTGGGGCCCCGCCTGCGGCACCCAGCCGTCCTGGCCGTGCTGCAGACCTTCGGTTCCCCAGCCCAGCTGGCCCGGGCCGGCCCGAGCAGCTGGCGCGGGCGATGCTCCAGGCCGCCCCGCGGATGCGCAGTGCCCGCACCCTGGCCGGCCAGATCACCACCGCCCTGGCCGAACAGACCGCCACGGCTGTCGGCACCGCCTCGGCCGGCGAGATCGTCTCCGGCCCGGCCGAAGCCCCCGCGGTCCTGCTCAAGCGCCGGGAAGCCCTGCAGGCCCGTATTGGCTCTGTCGATGACGAGGAGCAGCGTTTGTCGGGCAGTTCGGGAGGTGTTGCCCGCGTCGAATACCGACGGTTTCGGGCAGCAGCTCGGTGCCGACCGGTAGGTCGCCGTGTGCCGCTTGTCCGAGGCCCGAGACAAAAGCGCTGGCTACGGGCATAGGTGGCGACCGCCGTCCCGCCGTTGCCGAGCACCGGCAGGTGCCTCCCGTTCTCGTCGACATCGAGATCCGAGCCCGGTGAGTGCCTCCCGAGGCTGTCGACGACTGCTGTCGTGTGACGTCGATGAAGCCACCCGTATCGCCGCCCTGCTGGGGGCACACCCTCTCGCGCCGGTCCTGACCTCCATGCCCGGGGTCGCGGTCAGGACCGGAGCCCGCATCCTGGCCGAGGTCGGCGACCCCAGCGCGTTCCCCACCGCCGCCCACCTGGCCTCCTACGCGGGACTGCCCCCCACCACCACCCGCCGCTCGGGAACCTCCATCCGGGGCGAAGGACCACCCCGCGGCGGCAACAAGCCACTCAAGCGGGCCCTGTTCCTGGCCTCCCTCGCCTCGCTGAACAGCCCCGGATCGCGGGCCTACTACGACAAGAAACGCGCGGAGAAGAAGTGTCACAACGCAGCCCTCATCTGCCTCACCCGCCGCCGCGTCGACGTCCTGCACGCCATGCTCAAGCACCGCACCCTCTACCAGCCCGGACGCGAACAGACAGCCTGACCAAGCCCACAGACCTTGACCGAACAAACAGAAGCACCCAGCGCTACCCTCGTACGGCACGCAGCCTGGGAAGGGGCTTTCACAAACCCTCCCGGCCTTTGGCCCCGGCAGCCACGGCAGCGGCCGCCACAGCGACCGCGATGACGGCCAACTGCGCTTCATGCAGAAGCCCCTGCTCCCCATGCATGTCGGGATGCCCGTCTCGCCGTCCAGGCCGGCATCGGGCAAATGAGGCCCATCATCCGGCGCCGCTCCTGCCTCGCCCCTGCTCAGGGCGGCCGCCGTCCGCGCGAAGAGAACGCGCCCGCCGAAAACACCGTCTTCGCCCGGCACCGGAAAAGCCGGGCAGGGCCACGATGGAAGCGTCCTGACGCGAACAGGAGGCTTAGGAGGAAAGCCATGGCATCCACCTCCCCTTCCTCGGACGGCAACTCCCAGCCCGGCGCAGAGCTCCCGGACCTCCCCGCCACCGGCCCCTTGCAGGCCCTGGCGAATGCGGGCTGGCAGATCCGGCTCACCACGGGGCTGGCCGCCATCGCCCTGGGCGTTGTGATCTTCGCCTGGCCCAGGGAGACGCTCCAGGTCGTCGGCGTGCTCTTCGGCGTCTACCTGCTGCTCACCGGCGTCTTCGAACTGGCCTCCGCCTTCGGCGCCCACATCCCCCGGCACCTGCGGGCACTGCACTTTCTCACCGGCGCGCTGTCCGTGCTGCTGGGGCTGCTCTGCTTGCGCGGCACCCTGGAGTCGATCCTGCTGCTCGCCCTGTGGATCGGCTTCAGCTGGCTGCTGCGCGGCGTCATGACGACGGCCACCGCGGCCTCGAGCGACGCCATGCCGGCACGGGGCTGGATGCTGTTCTCCGGGATCATCGGCATGCTGGCGGGCATCGTGCTGATCGTCTCGCCGTTCACCTCGATCGCCGCGCTCACCCTGGTGACGGGCGTCATGGCCGTGGTCCTCGGAGTCATCGAGGTGTTCCACGCCATCAGGCTGCGCGTCGAGATCGGCCGCCTGCCCACGGGCACCCATGCCAAGCGACGGCCGGTACTCGGCTCACGACCACACCCACAGCACTGACCACAGCAGAACGGGCACACAAACCCCGCCTGCCACACCCGACCGTCCCACGCCGGCACCTGCCTGTGTCGGCGTATGCGCGGGGACCTCATAGGTCGCTGCGCACGTCCGCGAGCGCGCCGAAGCCCTCCACCACAGGCATCCAAGACGCCGGGACCTGTCAGTGGCTTGAGCTTCGCGGCACAACGTCGCGCACCAGCGGCCGCAGCGAACGGTAGGGGCTGCTCAGCGGGGCGGCGGCACCCGGCGGACGACATTCCCACCCGGCCCTGCGGCGCCCGGCCGACCGGCCGACCCATGCGGCCAAGGAGGTCCAGCCATGGCCCCAAGCACCGGAGCGACCACCCAGGTCGTGGTCGTGACAAATCCACACGCGGGCGGCGGCAAGCCCGATCGCTTCGACCTGCCCGGCCGGGCCGAGAGCATGGGCGCGCAGGTCTGGCCCACCAGTGCCGGACACGATGCGGGCATACTGGCCAGGCGCGCCGTCCAGCAGGGCGCACAGGTCCTCGGCGTAGCGGGCGGCGACGGGACGGTATCGGCCGTGGCCGCGGTGGCCGCCGACACGGACCGGCCGCTGCTGGTGATCCCGGCCGGCACCCGCAACCACTTCGCCCGCGACCTGGGTCTGGACATCCGCACCCCCGTCCCCGCGCTGAACGCCCTGCACGACGGCGTGAGCGCACGGGTGGACCTCGGTATGGTCGGCTCGCACGTCTTCGTCAACAACGTCTCCTTCGGCATCTACGCCCACGCCCTGCTGGAGCCCGGATACCGAAAGGACAAGGCGCGCACCTTCGCCACAGCAGCCCCCGGCTACCTCAGGGGAGAACAATGGGTCGAGGCCGACGTCGACACCCCGCAAGGGCCCGTCACCTCCCCGCAGGTCGTCCTGGTGTCCAACAACCCCTACCACCTCGCCACCCCCCGCTACCTGGGACGACGCCTCTCCCTCACCACAGGACTGCTCGGCAGCATCGTGCTCAAACGCCCCACCACTCCACCCCCCGACCTCCTGTACTACCTTCGCGACCAACTGCACCGCCAGGGCGCTGCAACCCCAGCAGTCATCACCTGGTCGGCAACCAGCATCACCCTGCACAGCACAAACCGGCGCCTGCACGCAGGCATCGACGGCGAACCCGCCACCCTGCCCACCCCCATCACCTGCACCATCCGACCAGGCGCACTCCACGTGCTACTGCCCAAGAACCGGCCGGGAACCCCACCACACCCCCGGCCCCGACCACCAGGACCACAACGGACCAGGACGGCCACCCCACACCGTCCCGAAACCGGCCAACCCCCGGAAAACGCCCTGCGCCGCGAGCCCGGGAAACCGTCTGGGGCGTAGCCGTCCAGACACCCCACAGCACCGCCCGCGCCCCAGCCGCGCGGAGACCTCGCCGACCCGCCAGAACAGACCCCTCGCACCCGATCCCCCGGGCAGCCTCTCGCCACGGTCCCGCCCGCCCTCTCTTTTTCTACAGGCGGGGCGGTGGCGAGGGGCGCACAGGGGGATGCCAGATCCGCAGACCATACGAAAAATCTTGACCTGCGAAAACGCATGGAACGGGCGGGCATGAGGTGCAACAACTGACGCAACAGGTATCGCAACATCTGTCGTAACCAGACCACTGAAGTTCCCCCTCCGAGCTGGACAGCCTGATACTGGGACGACAGGTCCCGGAGGAAGCAGTTCCAGGTAGTGAGCAAGAAGAGCAATACGAGCAA
>NZ_BMVU01000145.1 GCF_014650875.1 Streptomyces minutiscleroticus | reverse complement strand
TCCAGGGCGACATGAAGACCGCGGCGCAGGGCGCGCTCACGGCGCTCGGCATGCTGCACGCGCAGAGCTGGGGCGTCCTCATCGGGCTCCCGCTGTCCACGGCCATCTCCGCCCACACCGCCCTGCGCGCCTTCGGCGAGTCCGAGGAACTGCTCAAGCACGACGTGCCCGAACCGATGTTCCGCACCGTGTTCGGCATCCAGTACCTGCGCACCCGCGGCCACCACTACCTCGACACCGACCGGCCGTTCGCCGCGCTCAACGACTTCGAGACCTGCAGCCGTCTGATGCGCGAGGGCAACCCCAACCTCCAGATGGGCATCCCCTGGCGCTCCGACCTGGCCCTGGCCAACCTGCGCATCGGCAAGGCCCGCACGGCCCGGGAGTGGGCCGAGGAACAGCTGCGACTGTCCCGGGGACGCAACTCCCGCTTCCGGGCCCTGGCATTGGGCGTACTGGCCGCCACCAGCAAGTCGCACCGCCGCGCCCCCCTGCTGCGGGAGGCGATCGACCTGCTCAAGACGTCCGGCGACCGCTACTCCCTCGCCCACGCCTACGCCGACCTGTCGGCCGCCCACTACGAGCTCGGCGAGTACGCCCGCGCCCGCCTGGTGGCCCGCCGGGCGACGCAAGAGGCCGAATCCTGTTGTATCGAATCACCGGTCGACACCCACCTGCTGGAGAAGCCTGTACGGTCAGGGGCCGCGAAGGCGGAGGGCAGTCCTACTCTTTTGAGCGATGCGGAGTACCGGGTGGTCGGGTTGGCCGCGCTCGGGTACACCAACCGCGAGATCAGCGGCCGGCTCCATGTCACCATCAGCACGGTCGAACAGCACCTCACCCGCGTCTACCGCAAACTGGACGTGGCCGGCCGCTCTGAGCTGCCGTCGAAGATGCTGGAGCAGCACATGCCCAACCCGTCCAGCTGAGCTTTTCCGAGATGTGTGGGGTTCGATGTTCAGGGCTGGACGGAGCGAGAAGGCTTCCACGGCGTTCTGTCACGAGTCGAGCGCTGATGCGGCCGCATCTCGGACGGCTGGGGCCAGCGAGACATGTGGCCCGGGCCTTGGCCGAAGCCGTTGGGGCCCGTGCTCACGGCGGCAGGCGGTCGTTGCTCCTGCACCTTGTCGGCTGCGGCGGTGGAGGCTTACATCTGTTCTCGACCGATGCCGGATGCGGCGGGATCTTCCGAGGAGGGGCGGGCGGCATGTCCGTGCCACGTGAGGGGTGTGGAGGGTAGTGGACGGTCAGTGGGGAATCGGTGTCCCTGCTTCTGACGGCGCGTTTTTTCTGCTGGGAAAGATCCGGAGCGGAAATGACTATGCGCGCAGCAGGAAAACGAGGTTCAGGCGCTCGGCGTCCGTCGTCAAGGTGGCTTCGCTTTCTCTTTCCGCAGGTTCGACCGTCATTCTCGGGCTGCAGAACCTCAATTTGTGGGCGAGTATCGCATTCACCCTTGTGGCTCTTGTGACACTTCTGGGGGCGGTCGAGCCGTTCTTCAACTGGCGATCACGTTGGATCCTCATGGAGGAGGCACAGTATCGGTTTCAACGATTGGCTGACGAACTTGAGTATCTGATGGCGGCGACTCCGGAGCATGAGCTGAGTTATGAGAGCCTGCGACCGGTGTTCGAGCAGTATCAAGAGGTGTGGGCGTCTTTGAGTGAGCGGTGGCTGGTTTCCCGGGCGGATGCCGAGAGGTCCGGGCGGCCGGAATAAGCGTGAGCCGTGGTCGCGAGCCTCCGCGACGACGTGAGGAAAGCGCTGGCCGCCTGCTCCGCAGCGCCCGACCGTACGCCGGACCACACACCGGGCAGGCGGACTGACGAGACGCAGAGACGTACTCCTTCGGAGGAGGGCACAACGACCCTGCGAACGCCTTGAGACTGCTCTGGCCAGCGATTGTTCCCCCCTCTGGGTCGTCGGGTGCTGTGCGCGACCGACCGCATGTCCGTGTACACCTCCCCTGAGCGTGCCGACCTGCACCATGCATTCTTCGTGGGACTGGACCATCGGGCATCACCTACCGTCCGCCGTCGCGTCGTCATCGCCCGGACGTATGGCCGCGCGCTAAATACGGTGGTATGCGGATGCCTGGCTCATCCGGCTGCGAGCACACTGTCGGTGTCCGAAAATTCCCTCCGGAATACGGAGAAAGCTGAGATGAACGTGCCGCGCGAGCCTGTGGTGTCCATCCAGCAGGCCTACGTATCTGACGTCGCGGAAGGTCATTTGGCCTTCGCCGCCCTGGTCGCTCACGACTGTGTCGCCGTGCCCGGGCCACTGGACTGGCTGCGCGACGAGAAGATTCCCTTGGAGGTGCTACTGATCCCGGTCGGCGGGGAGGAGCCTGGAGTTGTCGAACGGATCAGGCCTGCACGAGCCGAGATCATAGGATTCGCCTCACATCCCGAGGGTGCGGTGGCTTTTCTGTATCTCGCGCAACCCTCCCGGTACTGTCCGACTGCCGGCGTGCTGCGGGCTGAGGATTTCGAGAAGTCGTTGAGCGCCGGCGAGAAAGACATGTGGAAAGCCCTCGAGGCCGCGGGAGGCGTGCCGACAAGGGCTCAAGCCCCCTCCTGGGACGCCGCCCTGCGCACGGTCAGCGGCATTGAAGAGGCACAACGGCGTGAATTAGTTCGTACCGAGTTGTTCCAGACGGCCGCCGAAGTGGCCGTCAAGGTTTGCCCGCCCATGAAAGGATGCCGGGGATTTGTCCGCCCCTGAAAGGATGCCGGGTAGGCGCTTACCAGCATTGATACGTGCGTACTTGCGTCGACAGCAGGTCGCGCTGGACTGTGTGATCGCCGCCCTGCTGTGCGCGCTCGACCTGTACATCTCGTGGTACTACGAGACCAGTGACTCGTTCGGCAGATGGGCCACCCCGCTGTACGCGGCAGTCGGCTACCTTCCGCTGGTGTGGCGGCGCCGGTTCCCGGGGTGGGTGTTCATCTGGATGTGGATCCACAGCCTGCTCGCCTGGTTCGTCAGGCCGGACTATGTTCCCTCGCTCGGCTTGTGGCTGGCCCTGTACACCCTCGCAGCGCGCGCCAGCAGGTCGCGGGCAGTGCTGGCCTTGCTGGCGACGTTCATGCATGTCGTTCTGAACGCCGTGTCGAATGCCGCAGACGCACGGCCGGACATGCGTGTCACCACTTTCCTGATAGCGATCATCGTTGTCTCCATGGACGTCGTCGCCGCCTTCGCTGTGGGACGGTGGGCCGCCTGGACAGCGCACCGCCGTCGAATCGAAGCCGATGAGGCGGCCGCCGAGGCGGTGAAGGAAGAGCGCAGGCGTATCGCCCGGGACCTGCACGACGTCGTCGCCCACGCGGTCAGCCTGATGGTGCTGCAAGCGGCCGGGGCGGCACGCGTACTGGACAAGGACCCCCCGCGTGCCGCAGAGGCCTTACGGCACATCGACGACCTGGGACAACAGGCGATCGTCGAGTTGCGCCGCATGCTCGGCCTTCTCACGGAAAGTGCCGGTAACCCTGACCAGGCCGTGACTCAGCCTCTTCTCGGACTGAGGAACTTGCCCGGACTGCTGCAGCGGGCGCGGGCCAGTGGGCGGCAAGTGGAACTGCGCACCACCGGGGACCGAGTGCCGCTGGAGCCTGGAGTCGACCTGTCCGCCTACCGGATCGTGCAGGAGGCTCTCACCAACTCCCTCCGATACGCCGACCCGCATCTGCCCATACGGGTGGAGCTGAGCTGGCAGACAAGGAAACTCGAGATTCGGATACGCGACCACAAGCGGGCCGCACATCGCCCCGCGCGACACCCGCTCTCCACCGGTCAGGGCCTCATCGGCATGCGGGAACGGGCGATCGCGGCCGGAGGCAGCCTGCACGCCGGCACCCAGCTCGACGGGGGCTACTTGGTCGCGGCCGATCTGCCCGTCACAGGGCCACCCCCACGGACATCTGCGGCAGACGAGAAAGAGAACTGACCGCCTGTCGTACCGGAGACAGGGCCGCCACGTGATCACTGAACGCCCCGCAGCCATGCGCTCCTTCACGGCGAAGACGGCCCTGCCGTCGTGAGCAGGACAACGAGGCCAGGCCTGTGAAGCAGCGGTGCTACCCGGCGGTCCAGACCCTTTCCCTCGATGCCGCAGATACAGTGAGCTGTTTCAGAGTGGCCACTGATGGGTGACGGCGGTGGAGGCGCAACGCACGAGGCACCCGTGCCGTTGAGGGAGGTGTTCGAAGTCTCAACTCGTCAGCGCAGGTGCCTCGTTGATCCG
>NZ_BMVU01000144.1 GCF_014650875.1 Streptomyces minutiscleroticus | reverse complement strand
CGCGCTGTGCACCGTCGTCGTGGTCGCCTACATCGAGGTGTAGCCGCTGGCCCGTACAGCGGTGGTGCCCCGGACGGGCGGTCCGGGGCACCACTGTCTCTGCTGTGTCGCGCCGCGCTTGTATGCGGCATCGCGCGGTGCGGCGGGAGGGGCCGGCGTCAGCCGGTCGGCCTGTTGTGCAGCGGAACCACGACGTCCCGGCCGGTTGCCGCCTCATCGAGCCGGAAGACATGCGCGCGCAGCCAGGCGGTCAGCGGTTCGGCCTCGCGCGTGTCCCATAGCTCGATCGGCGGCCGGCTCTCCGCGTCGACCGGCAGCGTGCCGGAGTGGCGCCCCGCCGCAGCGTGAAGTCGTCCACCGCCGGCACCACCGGCATCGGAGCGAGCGGATCGGGCAGCGTCACCGCACAGCTCAGCAGCGTGGCCCAGCTGAGCGTGTGGTGCAGATGCGCCAACAGCCGCCGGGACTCGGCCTTCTCTGCCGACGCTACCGCAACCGCTGCGACCCCGGTCTGAAGCGCTGGAGTACGCCTTGACGGCACACGGTAAGCCCTTCCTCCGCCTGCTCAGCGAATGCCGTCTTCGGGCAATGGGGCTTCTCGCCATACGGACGGCGGACCTTCAAGTCGATCCGCACCGACCGTCCACCGACCGCCTCGTCCGCAACGTGCCGCTGGGAACGGGTGTGTTCCCGGGCGGAGTCGTCTTTGAACCCGGTGCAGGAGGCCACGCCGTCCCGCGTACGCGCGGTGACGACCACCGTGTGCGCTGCTGTCAGTCGGATGCGGCGTAGCGTGACGTCATTGTCAGCACCGCTTCCTGGACGACGTGGTCCATTGCCTCGGTTCCGGGGGCCCACTGCAAGAGCAGCATCCGTGGCCAGAAGACGTAGTTAGAGATCATGCCGAGGAACTGGGTGGCGGCCAGCTCGGTGTCCGGGATGACGGCCGTCCCGGCGTCCCGCTCGCTCTCCAGGTAGCGGCGCACAGAGTCGAAGTAGGGCAGCTTGCCCCGCTGGAACTGGGCCTCGCCCAGCTCCGGAAACCGGGGCAGCTCGGCGATGACGATCCGGAAGAGGTCCGCCATGTCCGGCCGGGTCAGTAGGGCGACGTAGCGCCGCCCGATCTCGGTCAGGCCGGTTGTGAGGTCTCCGGCCGGCGGGGGCTCCTCCTCACCGCCTTTGTGCCAGGACGCGGTGACGATGGCGTCGAAGAGTGCCGCCTTGGTCGGAAACTGTTTGAAAAGGGTCGCCTTCGACACGCCTGCGGTGTCTGCGATCTTCGCCAGTGACGTGCGGTCGTAGCCCGAGTCGAGGAACAGCCGGGTGGCCGCGCGCAGGATCGCCGCACGCTTTTCCTCAGCGACGCGCTGGTGGTAGGCCGAAGGCTCAGTCGTCATGTCCCCATGTTAGGCGAGGTGAGTCGCTTGACTCACCCCTGATGCAGGCTTAGTCTCGAACGCGAGATGAGTCACTCGACTCACCTTTGTGAAAGGAACACACCATGGGACGCTTCGACCACCGCACCGTACTCGTCACCGGCGGCACCGGCGGCCAGGGCGCCAGCCACATCCGCGCCTTCCACGCCGAGGGCGCCAACGTCGTGATCGCCGACATCGCCGAGGACCGCGGCCGCGCCCTCGCCGCAGAACTCGGCGAGCGCGCCCTCGCCGTCCGCCTCGACGTCACCGACGAAGAGGCATGGAACCACGCGATCGCTCAGACCGAGGAGCGCTTCGGCCCGCTGTCCGTCCTGATCAACAACGCCGGAGTGCAAAACCCCGCCGCCCCGATCGAGGCCACCGACCGCCGCGTGTGGGACCGCATCCTCAACATCAATCTCACCGGTACCTTCCTCGGCATCCGCGCCGCGGTTTCCTCCCTGCGCCGGTCGGGCGGAGGCGTCATCATCAACATCGCCTCCACCTCCGGCGTCGGCGGCACCGCCTTCTATGCTCCCTATGCGAGCAGCAAGTGGGCCGTGCGCGGCCTGACCAAGACCGCCGCGCTCGAACTGGGCCGGGACAATATCCGCGTCAACGCCATCCTTCCCGGCGTCATCTCCACCCCCTTCATCACCGAGCCCGCCGCCGGCAGCGACGCGCCGATCTCCGACTTCTACTCCGCGGAGCCGTTCGCGATCCCGCGGGTGGGCGAGCCGGCCGACATCACCCGCGCCCTGCTCTTCCTCGGCTCCGACGACGCCTCCTTCGCCACCGGCGCGGAGTTCGTGATCGACGGCGGCCTGCTGCTCGGCCCTGCCCTCAAGTACGACGCCGCCTGAGCACCACACCGACCGACGGCCCCTCCGCACCCAAGGAACAGACCCCGTATGGACCCGGCTCTCCGCGCAGCCATCGAGATCACCCCGGCCGCCGGCACCCGCGAGAGGATCATCGACATCACCACCACGGGACGCCGCACCGGCCTTCCCCGCCGCATCGAGATTTTCTTCTACCGGGCCCTCGGCGAGACCTATCTGTGCAGCGGGACCTCGGGCCGCCCGACGAGCTGGTACGCCAACCTGCTGGCCGACCCGCGGTTCACCTTCCACCTCAAGTACAAAGTCCGGGCCGATCTACCCGCCCTGGCCGCACCCGTCACCGACGAGGATCAACGCCGCGCGGTCCTCACCGAGATCGTCGCCGACCTCAACCAGCCGCACAACCCCGGCACCATCGCCCGGCCCACTCACCTACGGGACTGGCTGGACAGCCGCCTGACCCGCATCACCTTCCTCTGTGAGGGCCATGAGGGGAGTGTCAACTAGCCTCGGGCTTTCGCGCGCCCAGCAGACTCGGAGGTCTTCGATGCAGGTGATCTTGAGTCGTAAGCTCGTTGTCGCCTGCCGGTGGAAGTCCGGTCTGGGTAGCTGCCAGGAGGCCCGGTAGCAGACTGGCGGCGTCGGGGGGAAACGCCCGGCGTCGAGCCCGGTGTCGAAAGCCCTGCAAGGGGGAGCAAAGCAGCGGTCCGTAGCATCACGCGAAGTCTGCGGCGTCGTTAGAGGCCCGCCTCTCGGGGCGGGGGCAGGGAGTGCCGAGCCCCCGAAACCAGGGCGAAGGCCATGGAAGCAGCGAAGATCCTGGAATCGCGACCGTGAGGGACTCCCCGGCGTATGGGACATGGAACGTTGCGACGGTGACAGCGGGAACTGGGGAGGCCTTCCCCGGCCCGGCGGCCTGCGGATAAGAGGTCATCTCATTTGGCGAGTCGGCGGTGGCAGATGAGGGTGCAGGCGATGCTGGTGAAGGGCAGGAAGTGCTCCGCCTTGCGTTCGTAGCGGCGGTGCAGGCGGCGGCAGCCGGCGAGCCGGGCCATGGTGCGCTCGATGGTCCAGCGGTGGCGTCCCGGCCGCTGGGAGGACTCGATGCCCTTGCGGGCGATGCGGTGCCGGATGCCACGCGCGCGGAGCCATTTCCGTAGATGGGCGTAGTCGTATCCCTTGTCGCCGTGGAGCTTGGCGGGCTTGCGCCGGCGCGGGCCGCGGCGGGAGCGGACGGGCGGGATGCCGCGCACGAGCGGCTCCAGGGCCTGGCTGTCGTGCAGGTTGGCACCAGAGATCCCGACAGGCAGGGGCGGGCCGGTCCGCTCGGTGATCAGGTGGATCTTCGACCCTTTCTCGCCGCGATCCACAGGACTCGGACCTGTCAGGTTCCCCCTTTTTTTTAGGGCCCGCAGGGACACCGAGTCGATCGCGCACCGCGACCAGTCCAGCTCGCCTTGCGAGCCGAGCCCGTCCAGCACCAGCCGGTGCAGCTTCGCCCCTACCCGGGCCTTCGACCACTGCGTGAACCGGCGATGGGCCGTCGCACCGGACGGCTCGAACATCGGCGGGACCTGCGACCACGTGCAGCCCGTCGTCGCCATGAAGATGATTGCGGCCAGCACCTCACGATCGCCGTACCGGCGCCGGCCACCGCCCTGCGGACGCGACGGTGCCTCCGGCGCCACCCGCTGGAACAGCTTCCGCGACCCGTCCGGGACCAGACGCTCAACCATCAACACATGCTCAGGCTACCGCCAAGGCCAAATGAGATGACCTCTGAGCCACGCGGGAAGCATATGGGATGAAAAGCTTTATTTCTGGAGCTACCGGCATGTGCGGCCGCTGGCTCGTGTGCCTCGCCGGAAGATTTCAGCACGGGCCGTATGGGATGCATCCCGGTTCACGGCGAGCGTTGTCACTTGAGGTGGATGAGGTCGTCTCGCCGTAGGCGGCGAGCAGGACGGCCGGGTCGGGGCCCTCCAGGACGGTGGGCCTGGCCAGGCCGTCGAGCACGATGAAGCGGAGCAGGTCGCCG
>NZ_BMVU01000143.1 GCF_014650875.1 Streptomyces minutiscleroticus | reverse complement strand
GCTACCTCGCCGGCCTCCACCTACGCGCCTCGATGATCTGGCTCAGGGACCTCACCCGAGCCACCCCTTGATCGGAACTCAATACGGTCCCTAGTGCTGGTCAGTGGGTGTGCCTGGCGGGCTCTTCCGCCGTGTTTCGGGGTGTCGAAGCCCGTCCGCCTGCTGAAGGACGACCGGCACCGGGCGCAGGACGTGGTGCAAGCCGTGGTGAACCTCTCGGCGGCGTCCCAGAGTTCGCGCTCGCGCTGCGGGCCGTAGGGCTCCTTTGACGAGCGGGCCGCACGGCCGCGGTCGACGTAGGACCCGCTCGGCGCCTCGGTCGTGCCGAGGACGACGTCGGGGAGGTAGCGGCCCGCGGCACCACGGCCGGTGGCGAACGGCGTGAGGGCCGTCACCGGCAGGATGCGCCGCATCGCGAACCGGGTGAGGGGACCCGCGTTGCGGGCGAGGCCGGTGCCGGGAACGAACCCCGGGTTGCAGGCGACGGCGTCGATCCGGGCCGGCAGCCGGCGCGCGGGCGGCCGCCGCCCAGCACACGACCGACCAAAAGACGATCCGGCACCCCGAGGTCGGCGACGTCCTGCTCGACTGCGACGTCCTCATCGTCCCCGGCGCGGACCTGCGCATGGTCACCTACACGGCAGCGGCCGGAAGCAGCGACGCGGACAGGCTCGACCTGCTGCGCATCACAGGCGGCCGCACCACCGCCCCGCTCCCCTGACCGACGGCTGCCGGGCGGTTCCGCCGAGCCGGCCGGGCGAACCGCAGCTTCCGCCAGGGCACCGGTCGAGAGCTGCGCAGGACGCCGGCGGCCGTGACGCGCTACCGGACTCCCCCACCCCGAGTCGACAGCTCCGCCACCACGGGGACACAGCCGTTGCTTGCATCACGGGTGCTCATCGTCCGGCTCACCACCCCGCGTGCATCGAGCACCTTCGGTCCCGGTACACGCCGAAGACCATGTGGCCGGTCCCGCGGGGGAGGACCGCCGTCCGCCCGCGACCGGGTGGCGCACGAGCCGGACTACGCTGTGGGATCCACACCACAACCATGCTTCACGGGGGATCGTCATGAGACTTCGCCATGTCCGGGCCGTCGCCGTCGGCCTGGGTGTCGTCCTCGCGCTCACCGGCGCCCGGCACTCCGGTGGCGGCGGCTGCTCCGGGAGTTCGCACTCCTCCGGCTCGTCGGGCGGTTCCCACTACGACGACGACACGGACACGGACTACGGATCCGGCTCCCACTACAGGTCCGGCTCGGACTACGACGACGACTACGACACGGGCGGGACGTCGGACGAGTCACCCGGCTCCGGCGGCCGGGAGGCACTCCAGGACGCGACGGTCCGGCTGGTGAAGTGCGTGACGGGCAAGACCCCGTACGCCCGGGTCGAGGTCACCAACCCCAACACACGGGACGGCTCCTTCTGGGCCGACGTCGCGTTCAGGGACGGAAGGAAGCTGGTCAAGCAGGAGACCTGGCTGGTGGAGGTGCCCGCAGGGGAGAAGCTCACCACCGACATCGAGATGGGCGTGCGGAGCCCGGCACCGGCGGTCGACCGCTGCGACGTCACCCCGCAGGCACCCGCCGACTGACCCCGCACAGGGTTGCGTGGGTCGCCGCCACCTTCGGCGAGTCGTTCGACGACTGGACGGGGACCCTCATCGGTCCCCGTCCTCACGCCGCCGCCGTCGACCGGCTCGCTCCCCGCGGCACCGCTGTCGAGACGAGCACCGGCGCGCATCACCTGAGAAGCACGGCTTCTCCGTCGGCGGACAGGACCGTGAACGAGTTACGACGTCCCTGGCCCGATCCGCTCCTCGCCTGTTCCTCGCCTGTTCGTCACCTGTCCGAGCTGCCGGGTACGCCACCACCGACCCCCCAGGTGATCACAGGTTTCGTGGGCGAACTCCACGAGCTGCTCACCCCTCCCCCGGACGAGGGGGACCACACCTCGGCAGCTGCCGGACTCGGCGTGGAACCACCGGTGGGCCGCTTCGGCGCGTGCACGGCGAAGCGTGCCGCCTCGGGCACTGGTTCTCCCGCTCGCCGACTGCCCTGTTCGCGGACGCGCTCTGTCGGTCAAGGACACCTGCGCACCCTCGGACGTCATCGGTTCCAGCGACAGAACGCCCAGGACCGCAGGCTCAGGCACGATGTGCACCTCCTTGACGGAACAGGCAGTCCGCCGGCGCCGACTTCATGTGCGCGGCCTTCCCCCTGGACGAACTCGGCGCCCTCGGTGAGCCGGACCGGTCCCGGTGCGCGGCTGGGTCGTCGAGCGGTCCGTGGCACGACCGTCCAGCCCGGCGACCGTCCTCATGAACGAGCGCAGTCCGCGCACGCGACCCGGGTACCGGGGTGTTCCGCTCAGGCCCGGGCGGATGGGGAAACACCCGATACCGCCGCCAGGCGGAGCTTGGTCTCGTCCTCGGTGCCGGGGGCCGCGGTGAGAACGACGATCTTGCGTTCCGCGTCGCCGTCGCTCAGGACGTCGCAGTCCACCGCGATCGGCCCGGTCGCCGGGTGCTGGACGATCTTGTGGTCTTCCCGGTGTGCGCCGACCGCGCCGGAGGCCCACAGTTCGGCGAAGCGCGGGCTGCCCGTCGTGAGGTCCCGGATCAGCCCGGCCAGGCGCTCGCTGTCCGGGAACCGCCCCGTGGCGCGGCGCAGGTCGGAGACGACGGACGCCTCGACCTCCGGCCGGCCGAGCGAGGTCACCGGCCAGTGCGACAGGCGGGGGGCGGCCCCGTCGGCCGGGAAGGTGTCACGAGCGAAGTTGCGCAGTGCCGACGGCGTCGAGGACGGGTCGCCCAGCAGCGCCGCCCAGCAGCGGTTCCACCAGATGAGCTGCCAGTCCGCGGCGAACACGGCGGCCGCCGAGTCGCCGAGCCGGTCCAGCACCCGGCGCAGGCCGGGCGGGATGTGGTCCGAGACCTCCCCGCCGGGCGGAGGGGCGAGCCCGGCCAGCCGGTAGAGGTGGTCCCGCTCGGCGTCGGTGAGCTGCAGGGCGCGTGCCAGTGCCGCGGTCACCTGCGCCGACGGGGTCGCATGGCGTCCCTGCTCCAGGCGGACCACGTAATCGACCGAGATCCCCGCGAGTTCGGCGAGGTCCTCCCGGCGCAGTCCCGTCACCCGGCGCCTGTGGCCGCCGGGCAGTCCCGCCGTGTCCGGCGAGACACGGCCGCGCCAGGTGCGCAGCATCGGGCCGAGTTTCGCGACGTCAGCGGTCATGGGACCGATTGTCGCACCCGGCGCCGCTCCGAAGGTGGTAGCGCTTTTCCCACCGAAGGCCTCTCCCTGGTCGCCGGTCCGGCGGTCGATGACTCTTGCAGGCATGACCTTCACGTTCTCCCACGACCACGTGGGCATCACCGTCACGCGAGAGGACCTCGACGCCACCATCGCGTGGTACTCGCGCACCCTCGGTCTCGCCGTCGAGCAGCGGTTCGAGGCCCATGGCACGACGTTCGTCTTCCTCACCGCGGGCGACGTCAGGATCGAGCTCGTCGCGGGCGCGTCGGACCGGGGCGCGCCACCGACCGACGACGTCCTCACGAGCATGCACACGTCGCGCCTGCACCACTTCTGCCTGGCCGTGGCGGACCTCGACGCGGCACTGTCCCGGCTGCGCGCACTCGATGTGCCGCTGATCGGCGGCCCCATGGAGATACCGGCGACCGGCCGGCGCATCGCCTTCGTCACCGACAACGTCGGCACCGTCATCGAACTCACCGAGCCCGGCACCTGAGCCTCCGGCCGGAAGGCACGGGCATGACGCCGGACGGCGCGGAGTCCACCGGGCCTCGCGTCACCGGGCAGGCTCGATGGCAGCCCGCCGAGGTGGCGAGCCCGCGCCTCGATCACCGCGTTCCGGTGGTCGCCGCCCACGCGTTCTCCGGCGGCGTTCTCCCCGGCCGGGGGCCGGCTCCCGTCACCGCCCTCGTTTCCCCCTCGACCACACCGCCTCCCGGATCGACCACCCCGCTCCCACCGTCATGCCGGATCCCGCTCCTCACGACGCCATCCACGACCAGCTCGCTCCCGCGACGGCGAAGAAGCGTTGAGCGCAGGTTCGGACCGCACGCCGGGAAGTCCCGCGTAAGCGTTCGGACCGCTCTTCACCTCCAGCCCTGTCGGTGAACAACCGTTTGCCGACAGGCGGGTCGCCTTCGGATCCCCTCGAAGCAATTACTTGGCTAGCCACGCAATCGGTGTTACTTTTATGTGGCTGGCCACGGAAAGCGGTCGGCGCAGCATCCCACTTGAGGAGACCCAGTCATGAAGGCCATTGTTTTCGACCGGTTCGGCGGCACCGAGGTCCTGCACGAGGCGGAGGTCGAGGTCCCGCAGCCCGGACCGGGCCAGGTCCGC
>NZ_BMVU01000142.1 GCF_014650875.1 Streptomyces minutiscleroticus | reverse complement strand
GCAGGAGCCGCGCTGTTCTCTCCTGCCTTCTGCGTACGGCACGGGCCCGGTGACCTGCACTGAGGTACTCCGTGGAGGGGGCCGGGGCGTCCACGGCAGGGCGGTTGGGGTGCTGTGGTCGGCAGGGTCGTGTTCCGCGGGTGGCGTGGCGGAGGGCTCCCCGGATCGCGTATCGGGGATCACGGGCGTTGATAGCGGTCATGGTCCGTTGTTCCGCGGGTCCTGCTTCTTTGGTCCGGATTTTCCTGGCTGTTCGCCGGTGCTGTCGGGGGGGGGCAGGGTGACGGTTCCGGCGACGACGTCGCGGGACAGGTCGACTAGGCGGATGCGGTGGCGGCGGGCATGGGCGCGCAGCTGTTCGAAGGCGGTGCCCGGATCGGTGCCATTGTGGGAGGCGAGGAAGCCCTTGGCCTGTTCGATGGCGCTGCGGCTGTCCAGGGCGCGTTGGAGCTGGCGGTTGACGGTGCGGTGGTGGTCCAGGGATGCCTGCTGGACCAGGGAGATCGCGGTGGTGTCCGCCAGGGCCTTCGATAGGTGCCGGTCGGCTTCGCCCAGCACCTCCGGGGTGCGGCGGAAGAGGTTGAGCACGCCGATGGTGTCCTCGCGCAGCCGGATCGGGGTGGCGTGCACGCACCGGTAACCCGCCCAGAAGGCATGCGCGCTGAACTCCGGCCAGCGCACCGGGGAGGCGTCCAGCGGCGTGTGATCGATCGCTGTGCCCTCGTGGTAGGCGGTCAGGCAGGGGCCGGTGCGGGCGTCGAGTTCGAACAGTTCCACCGCCCGCATCCGCTCCGAGGAGGCGGCCACCAGCTGCAGGGGTGCGCCGGCCGGGGCCAGCATCACCCCGGCGTCGCTGATGTCCAGCAGATTCATGCAGTGCTCGGTGACCCGGTAGAGGAACTCCGCCGGATCGAAGTCGGCGACCAGCACGTCGGCCAGGTCGATCAACGCGGCCGTCACGCGCCGCTCACGCGGCAGGACGGCGGGTTCTCCCCCGCCGGGTGGATCAGACGTGGAAGCAGGCATGATCAGGACGCTTTCCGGGTGATCGGTGTCAGCGACCGCAACCGGAAAGCACGCACGGGGACTGGGTGGAAACCACCCGGCCACGCACTGACCTGACAGCTATATCTACTCGCCCCTACGCCCGCCCGCCAGACCCCCGTCCTCGTCGAAATGCAGGGCCGCTTCACGGCCACCCCGGGGCGACGTGGCGGGCCGGCCGTCCAGACGCGGCACGTCCGCACGGCGTAGGGGGGTCCGTGGCGTGTTGCGGGTGGTGTTCATAGCCGTACAGCGCCAACGTGAAAACAGCGTCCCAGACGCCTCGGCCGGCCTTCACCGCTTGGCGGTGTGCGGGAGGGCACGTCTTTGGCCAAGGTGCGTGGTCCGGCCCGTCCGACGGTGCGGGCCGGACCCGCGAAGAGCGTCCACCCGCTCAGACGCCCTGTGCCTAGGTGCGGCGACCGAACAGCCGCCGCGGCCGGGCAGCCGCTTCCGCCTCCTCCTGCCCGGCCCGGGCCTTGGCCAGTTCCCGGGCGCACGCGGCGCAGTGGTCGCCCATCTGGAAGTCGGGGTGGGGGTGGAGGGGGCGGCCGCATCCGGGGCAGGGCCAGGCTCTCGCCTCGCGGCGCCGGCGGGCGGCCTCGGCTTCGGCTTAGGCTGCGGCGGCCCGCTGCTCGCGGATCTCCTCGGCGCGGCGTTGGTCGGCCTGGTCGCGCTCGCGGTAGGCGGTAAGGCCGTCGAGGTCGGCCAGGGCCACGTCGAGGCTCTCCCACTCGCTGTGTCCGTAGCGCCACCACACCGGCCCGTGGGGGCCCTTGGAGGCGAGCTGGCGCAGGGAGGTGGCCAGGAGCGGGATGCGGTCCTCGAAGTCCTGGTAGCCGTCCTCGCCGCCGATTTCTGGCGGTCTGGGTCCTCGGTGCCAGACGCCCTTCCAGTGGGCGTGGGAGAGGCGTCCCAGGGCCGTCATCCGGTTCTGCAGTGCCTTAAGGTCCGGTGTCCTGGGTGAACACCACCGCCACCGGCGGATACGCGAGGCGCCGTCTGTCCTCGGGGGCGGCGTGGGGCCAGACGGTGTGCCACAGCGCCGGCCCCGTGCTGGCATGGGCGGGGCGCCGGGAGTCCGCCGGCCGCTTGAAGAACGCCGCGTAGCGGGCCACCTTGTCCGCCAGCACCTCCGGACTCTCGGTGCCGTTGTCCACCTCCACGAACAACAGCTCCGGGCGCGCGCCGGGCAGGGCATAGACGAAATCGGCGCGCAGGAAGCCGCGAGCGGGCGAGGCGAACGTCCCCGCCACCGGGCAGGGTGACCTCCGTGGTCCAGGCGGACAGCGGTCCCAGGCCCGGCGGGCGTTCGGCCAAGACGCGCGGCGCGGCATCCGGCGCGGTGAGAGTGCGGGGGCCGGGCAGCATCGGCTCCGGCGGCGTCTGCAAGAACGCGGTGAGGGTATCGGTGACCTTCCGCGCGTGCGTCGCGCCGGACGCGGCCGCGGCCTTGGCGGTGCCGCCCATCTCGCGTACGGGGCGGTCCAGCGCGGCCGCCGCGGCCTCCAGGTCGGCCGGGGTCAGATGCCACAGCTTCTCGGTGACCCGGTTGCCGGCCGCGCTGAGTGCCTGTCTGGATTCCTTTGGCCTCGTGATGCCCATCGCGTGAGAAGTGGTCTTAGAGCCAGTGCCCGCCTGCTACCTGGATGATTTGACCGGTGATCCACCGTGACTGACGTGAGGCGAGGAAAACGCAGGCGTCCGCGATGTCGGTCGGATGTCCCACCCGATTCATGGGAATGCCGGGGACAACCTTGTTGACGAGTTCGTCGTCCATCCAGCCAGTCTGGATCGGTCCGGGGGCGACGGCGTTAACCCGGATTCGAGGCCCGAGGTCGACTGCCGCGCCCCTGGTCAGGGATTCGAGGGCTGCTTTCGACATCCCATAGGAAACCTGGTTGGGGAAGCCCCGGGCTGCGTCGGTGGAGATGTTGACGACGTTGGCAGAGTTGGCCGGAGCGTGCTCTGGTAGGCGCCTGGACAGTTCCGCGATGAGCAGGGCGGGGGCCAGAGTGTTGACGCGGAGGGTCTGCTCTATGGCGGTGTCGTCGATGGCGCTGAAGGTATCGGCGTCGTTGGCCAGCGCGGCATTGTTGATCAGTACGTCCACGGGGCCGACTTGATCCTCCACCGTGTCCATCAGTCTGGCTGCGGCTCCGGGTGTAAGGAAGTCCTCTGCAATGCCGATCGCGTCTGGGAGTGAGGAGACGAAGGCATGGGGATCGGTGGCCGCGCGTCCGTGATGTCCCGGGGATGTCTCGCCGGGTGCGTAGTGGACTACGACGCGTGCACCTTGCTCGGCGAAAGCTCGCGAGATGGCTGCACCGATGTTGGCTGCACCGCCGGTGACGAGAACGGTTTTCTGCGAGAGTCCTGGATCGATCATAGTCAGGTATGTTAGGTGCGGGCTCGGTCTCTTAACTCCCGGGCTGACCTGCTGGTGTAACAGCCGAGAAGACGAGTAGCGGGTGCGGGTCGAGAGTTATAGCCTTTTCGTCCATCGTGCCTGATGACTTCCGCGGGTGATTCTGCGGGTCATGAGGGTGATGAGTGCCCAGGTCAGGTGTGCTTCTGAGTGCTGTGGGAGGCGTTCGTAGTCGCGGACGTTGCGGCGGGCTTTCATGATCCAGCCCAGGGTCCGTTCGACCTTCCAGCGCCTGGGCAGGACGACGAAGCCTTTGGCCCCGCGTGGGCGGGAGACCGTTTTGAGGGTCATGTTGAGGAAGCTGCCCGACCAATTGATGAGCTGGCCGCCGTAGGCCGAGTCGGCCCAGACCTGGGTGATCTGCGGTTGCATGACCCGCAGCCGCCAGAGGAGTTCGCGGGCCGCGTCCCGGTCGGTGATGTCGGCGGGCGTCACCGTGATCATCACCGGAAGCCCGAGGGTGTCGACGGCGATGTGTCTCTTGCGGCCGTTGACCTTCTTCCCCGCGTCGAAACCACGGGTGGCCTTGGAGACTGTCTCAGCTCCCTTGACCGACTGCGAGTCGACGATCAACGTCACGGGCCAGGGGCATCGCCCTTGGCCCGTGCGGATCTGCCGGCGGAGTTGATCACGGAGGAAGCCGATGACGCCGCGGCGGTGCCAGGCGGCGAAGTGGTAGTAGACGGTCTGCCAGGGCGGATAGTCCGCGGGCAGGGCCCGCCATTTGACCCCGTTGTCGACGAGATAGCGGATGGCGTCGACGGTGTCGCGCCGTGGCCACTTCTCCGGTCGGCCGCCCGTCTTGGTCTGGCAGGCCGGCAGGGGAAGCAGCGGTTTGAAGTTCCCCCTTGAGCGTGGACAGCGGGTGGTTACGCTGCGGGGGCGAGAACTTGTGCTGTCAGGGCCCGGGTCTCGAGCGGGGTGACGTAGCCG
>NZ_BMVU01000141.1 GCF_014650875.1 Streptomyces minutiscleroticus | reverse complement strand
GTTCCCTTCCGTTCCTCGGTGGAGGGTCGGTGGCTGGAGGGTCCGGAGCTGGACGCGGGGTACTGGTATCGCAATCTGCGGCGGACGGTGCGGTTCGCGGATGCTGTGAGCGGTTTGGCGGGGGAGGGTTTCCGGGCGTTCGTGGAGGTCAGTTCGCATCCGGTGCTGGTGCCCGGTGTGACGGGGGTGTTGGAGGAGCACACGCAGGCTCCGGTGGTGGTGGCGGGCACGTTGCGGCGGGACGACGGCGGTCTGGAGCGTTTCCTGTTGTCGGCCGGCGAACTGTACGTACGGGGTGTCCCCGTCGACTGGAACACACTGTTCGACGGCTTGAACGTGGACGCGGGGCGTCTGCGGGCGTCGGAGCTGCCGACCTACCCCTTCCAGCACCAGCGTTACTGGCTCGAACCCGGCAGCTCCACAGGCGACGTCACCACCTTCGGGCTGGACAAGGCCGAACACCCGTTGCTGAGGGCCGGACTGTTGCTCGGCACCTCTGGGGAGAGTGCGGTGTTCACGGGGCGGCTCTCCGAGAAGACGCTGCCATGGCTGCCGGACCACCGGGTCGCCGGGGTGACCCTGCTGCCCGGTACCGCCCTGCTGGACGCCCTGCTGCACGTCGGGCACCGGATCGGCGCGCCGACGGTCGAGGAACTGACCGTCTCCGCCCCGATCGTCGTCCCCGATGGGGGCGGCACGGACCTCCAGGTGCACGTCACGGAGGCCGACGACGGCCGGCGCGACGTACGGCTGCTCACCCGGACAGGCCCAGGGCGGCCGTGGCAGCAGAACGCCACCGCCACCCTCCTCGCCGAGGACGGGCACGACTCCGCGGAGGGCGGGGTGGGGGAGTGGCCGCCCGCCGAGGGCCGGCCGCTGGACCTCGACGGCTTCTACGAGCGGCTGACCGTGGCGTACGGTCCCTCCTTCCACGCGGTCGAGGCCGCGTGGCTCGGTGACGGGCGACTCCGCGCGCAGCTCCGGCTGCCCGACGGGGTCTCCGACGTGGACGCCTACGGCCTGCACCCCGCGCTCCTGGACGCGGCCCTGCACCCGCTCGGTGTTGCGCAGTTCTTCACCGGTCCCGAGACACCCCGTCTGGCCTTCTCCTGGTCGGGGGTGCGGTTGCACGCCACGGGCGCGCGCTCCCTGCGCGTGCTGGTCAGCCGCACGGGTCCGGAGACCGTGTCCGTCCGGGGCGTCGACGAGACGGGCGCGCCCGTCGTGGAGGTCGAGGCGCTCACCGTACGGCCGGTGGACCCACGGACCCTCACCTCGCGGGACGACGCCGGACTGTTCGAGGTGACCTGGGCGCCCGCACGGACGGCCGTTACGGCGGAGGTCCCGGCGTGGTCGGCGTACGACCGGATCGCCGACGGCGGGGAGGTGCCGCCGCTGGTCGTCCTGCGCGCAGGCACCGGCGACCCGTCCCGCGGCGTGCCGGAGCGCGCGCACACCGTCGGCCGCGACGTGCTGCACGCCCTGCAGGCATGGCTGGCGGACGGGCGGACCACGGAATCCCGGCTCGCCGTCGTCGTACGGCGGGCGGAGCTCAGCCAGCAGACCGTGCGGGGACTGGTGCGCGCCGCGCAGTCGGAGAACCCCGGCCGGTTCGTGCTCGTGGAGAGCGACGGCACCGGAGGCGGAACCCACGGGGACGAGGAGGAGGACGCCGGGTCCGGGGCGGCGATCGCCGCCGCGCTGGACGGGCTGGGCGACGAGCCCGAGATCGCCGTACGGGACGGGCAGTGGTCCGTCGCGCGGCTGCGGCGGGCGGAGCCCGGCCCCGCGACCGCACCCGCCGACCCGTCCCCGCTGGCCGGCGGCACCGTACTGGTGACCGGGGCCACCGGAGGACTGGGCCGGCTCGTGGCCCGCCACCTCGCCGAGGTCCACCGTGTCGCGGAACTGGTCCTCGTCGCCCGCTCCGGCGTCCCCGAGGACCTGCTCACCGATCTCGAGGCACACGGAGTACGCGTCCGCGCCGAGGCGGCGGACGTCGCGGACCGCAGCGCGCTTGCCGGGATCGTCGACGCCCTCGGGGACCGCCTGACCGGCGTAGTCCATGTCGCCGGCATCGTCGACGACGGTGTCATCGAGGCCCTGGACGACACACGGTGGGACAAGGTGCTGCGCCCCAAGGTCGACGCGGCCTGGCACCTGCACGAGCTCACGGCCGGACTCGACCTCGCCGCCTTCGTCCTCTACTCCTCCGCCTCCGGCGTCCTCGGCGGGGCCGGGCAGGGCAACTACGCCGCGGGCAACGCCTTCCTCGACGGTCTGGCCGCGCACCGGCGCACGCTCGGGCTGCCCGCGGTCTCCCTCGCCTGGGGACTGTGGGCCGAGTCCGCGGGAATGGGCGGCCGGCTGAGCGACACCGACCTGGCGCGCATGGCACGCCTCGGCACCCGTCCGCTCACCGCCGAGCAGGGCCTCGCGCTCTTCGACGCCGCGCTCACCGCCGACCGCGCCGCCCTGGTGCCCATGCGGCTCGACGCCGCCGCCGTACGGGAGGAGGACCTGCCGCCCCTGCTGCGCGACCTCACGCCGGCCGGCCGCACCCGCCCCCTGCGCCGGGCCGCCGCCGGCGGCTCCGAGAACACCGCGGGCACCCTGGTCCGACGGCTGGCCGCCCTGCCCGCGACCGAACGCACCGAGACCCTGCTCGCCCTCGTCCGTGACACGGCCGCCGCGGTGCTCGGGCACGCCTCCGCGGACGGGGTGGACGCCCGCAAGGCGTTCAAGGAACTGGGCATCGACTCGCTGACCGCTGTCGAACTGCGCAACCGGCTCGGCGCCGCCACCGGGCTGCGGCTGCCCGCCACCCTCGTCTTCAACCACCCCACCCCCACGGCGCTGGCCGCCCACCTGCTGACCGAACTGGCCGTCGACGGCACCGCGGAGTCGCCTGCCGAGGCGACCGTCGCGGTGCCGGCCGCCACCGACGACGATCCCGTCGCCATCGTCGCCATGGGCTGCCGCTTCCCGGGAGACCTGGACTCCGCCGACGACCTCTGGCGGTTCCTCGCGGCCGGCGGCGACGCCATCGGCGGGCTGCCCACCGACCGTGGCTGGGACCTCGACGGACAGTACGACCCCGACCCCGACGCGGTCGGCAAGACCTACGTCCGCGGCGGTGGCTTCCTCACCGGTGTCGCCGACTTCGACGCGGCCTTCTTCGGGATCAACCCGCGCGAGGCGCTCGCCATGGACCCGCAGCAGCGACTGCTGCTCGAGGTGGCCTGGGAGACCCTCGAACGGGCCGGTCTCGACCCGTCCGGCCTGCACGCCACGCCCACCGGCGTGTTCATCGGCACCCACGGCCAGGACTACGGAACCCACGGAACGAGCGGGCAGGCGGACGAGGGCTACCTCGTCACCGGCAACGCCGGCAGCGTCCTGTCCGGCCGCATCTCCTACACCCTCGGCCTGGAGGGCCCGTCGGTCACGGTGGACACCGCCTGCTCGTCGTCGCTGGTCGCGCTGCACCTGGCGGCGCAGGCGCTGCGCAACGGCGAGTGCACGCTGGCTCTGGCAGGCGGCGCATCCGTGATGTCCACGCTGGAGGGGCTGATCGGCTTCTCGCGGCAGCGCGGCCTCGCCGCGGACGGCCGCAGCAAGGCGTTCGCCGACGGAGCCGACGGGTTCGGCATGTCGGAGGGCGTCGGCCTGCTCCTGCTGGAGCGCCTGTCGGACGCCCGGCGCCTCGGACACGAGGTGCTGGCGGTGGTGCGGGGTTCGGCGGTGAACCAGGACGGTGCGTCGAACGGCCTGACGGCACCGAACGGCCCGTCGCAGGAGCGGGTGATCCGGGCGGCACTCGCCCATGCCCGTCTCACCCCCGACGAGGTGGACGCGGTGGAGGCGCACGGCACGGGCACCCCGCTCGGCGATCCGATCGAGGCCCACGCCCTTATCGCCACCTATGGCAAGGACCGTCCGGCCGACCGTCCCCTGTGGCTCGGCTCGGTGAAGTCCAACATCGGACACACCCAGGCCGCGGCCGGAGCGGCCGGCGTCATCAAGATGGTCGAGGCACTGCGCCACGGCCGGCTGCCCAGGACCCTGCACGTCGACGCGCCCTCCTCACACATCGACTGGTCCTCCGGTGGCGTCGCCCTGCTCACCGACGCCCGTGACTGGCCGGACACCGGCCGTCCCCGCCGGGCCGCCGTGTCCGCCTTCGGCGTCAGCGGCACCAACGCCCACGTCATCCTGGAGGCGCCGGACGACGTTCCGGACGACACGCCGGAGCAGGCGAAGGACGGCGTACTGGAGGGACGGGACGGGGCCACGGAGGCGCAGCCCACCGCACGCCCGCTGCCCTGGGTGGTCTCGGCCGCCTCGGTGCCGGCTCTGCACGACCTGGCCGCACGCCTGGCCGCGTACGCTCAGGGCCGTCCCGCCTCCGACCTCGCCGGAACGGCCCGCACCCTGGTCACCGGACGTGCGGCCCTCACCGAGCGGGCCGTCGTCGTCGGCACGGGCCATGACGAGTTCGGCGACGGGCTCACCGCCCTGTCGCAGGGCGGGACGACACCGTCGGTGGTCTCGGGCGCGGCGGATGTGAGCGGCCGGTCGGTGTTCGTGTTCCCGGGTCAGGGGGCGCAGTGGGTGGGTATGGGGCGTCGGTTGCTGGATGAGTC
>NZ_BMVU01000140.1 GCF_014650875.1 Streptomyces minutiscleroticus | reverse complement strand
ATGCCGAGAGAGACGCTCGGGGTGAGGGTCACCCGGTCGTGGGTGAGGGGCTGTTGCAGCTGCTCGCGCAGCGCGGCGAGGTCGGCGAGCGCGGTGTCCGGCGCCAGGACTGCGACGACGCCGAATTCGTCGCCGCCCAACCGGGCCGCGAGCGCTCGCCGGTGAGCGCTCCAGTGGGCCAGGCGGCGACCGAGGGCGTGAACGCACGGATCCGCAAGGCCGTCCGCGCTCGCGGGCACTTCCCGAACGAGCAGGCCGCCATGAAGTGGGTCTACATGGCGCTGATGTCCCTGGACCCGACAGGCAAGGGCCGCAAGCGCTGGACCATGCGCTGGAAGGCCCCGTTGAACGCCTTCCAGATCCACTTCGAAGGCCGGCTCACCCCAGCCACCCACTGACCGACCAACAACCAAGATCAGCCGTTAAGTTGACACTCCCGCTTCGGTGGTCGGTTGGCGGGTTCCGGGGGTCGTGATAGCTGTAGTCAGTCGAGGTCCGCGAGCAAACCTTTGGTCACTTCGTCGGGGTGGGTGAGGAGGGCCTCGTGTGTGCCGGGGACCATGATCGGCTGCACGCCGACGCGGGCGGCCAGTTCCAGGCCGGGTGCTGCGAGGGAGCGGTCGTTTTCCGACAGCACGTACGTGATCGGAATCCCTGTCGTGTAAATGCCGTCGGTCTCGATCGGGTCGAGCACGTAACCGCCGGGGGTCGGCAGCAACTGGTCATAGATGACTCGCTGCGCCGCAGCGGGTTCACCTGGCATGAGGTTGTTCGCGAACGTCTCGAAGTCCATCCCTATGGTGCCGTCCGGCGATGCTTCTGCGGTGGCGCGCATGAACTCCGCCGTTTCGGGTCCCAGCGCGGAGGCCATGGATTCGCCTGGCAGCGGCACGTATGCGCTATAGAAGACGATCCGGGCGAGGCGGGCGGCGAGCCGTGGCGCTGCGGCGGTGATCGGGAAACCCGCCCAGCTGTGGCCGACCAGCACGACGTCGGTGAGGTCCCGGCGTTCGACCTCGCCGACTAGGTGGTCAACGGCGTCCACCAGTCGCAGGCCCCGCGGATCGTCGCCGAGGGAGAGACCGGGCATGGTCAGGGCGAGAGCGCTGTGCCCAGCAGCGTGTATCCGCTGACCGACGGGATGCCAGCACCAACCGCCGTGCCCGACACCGGGGACAAAAACGAAATGCACGAAATCTCCTTCGTGTGAACGCCGGGCGCCGCTGAGGGGCACAAGGACAGCGCGTGAAGTCTATACACCTGACAGCGCTCAGAAATAAGCGATACCAGCCACGCGCCGCGCCGCAGGTCGCCTCGACCGCCCCGGAGATCAGACATCTGCTCACGGCCGCTCTTCACCCCGCCTACCGCCCGTCACGCCAGTCGAACCGGCGCCACCGTCACCAGGCACGCTCCTGTGGGCTCCATCGACGCATCCGCCGAAACGAGGAAATACGTGGGCAGCTAGCAATTGGCGGCTGCCGTACTAAGGTCTGCGTGATGTTGTGATCAATCGGCTGCTCGCAGGAGGTCCTCGAGTCAGATCATCGAGGCCCGGAGTTCGAGGCCGACGAGGTAGCTCTCGGGTGTCTTGTTGAAGCGGGTGGCGATGCCGCGCCAGTCCTTCAAACGGTTGATCAGGCGTTCGACGGTGTTGCGTTCCTAGTAGAGGCCGCTGTCGTGGCTGACGAGCCGCCCGCCCCGGCTGCCTCTCTTCTTGCAGCCGGCGGCCTGGTCCTTCTTCTCCGGAATGACCGCCTTGATGTGGTTTCTGCGCAGGTAGGCGCGGTTGGTACGGGACGAATAGGCCTTGTCCGCGGCAACCGCGCCCGGCCGGGTTAGATTCGAGTCCTACGGAGGAAGCCGAGGTGTTGAGGGTGGGACAGGTGCCTGGCGAAGGGCTGCGTGACCGGCTGCTGGAGACGGCCCTCGAACTGGCCTCTCCCGGCCTGACCCTCGCGATCCCGTCCCTGCGGGCGGCGGCCCGCGCCTGCGGGGTGTCCGCCACTGCGGTGTACCGCTACTTCGCCTCGCAGGGCGACCTCAACCGGGCCATCCTCCTGCGCATCGACGCCGCCTTCGTTGCCGCGATGACGGAGGCCGACGACCCCCGGCTGCCGCCGGTCGAACGGCTCCGCCGCCTTGCCGCCGCCTACCTCGAGTGGGGCGTGGCTCACCCGGGGCTCTACCAGTTGCGCTTCGAGAGCGCCGACCAGCTGGGTGCGGACTACGTGTACAGCGGCGCGGCCGACGACGTGCTGGGGGGCATCGGCCAGCTCGCCCGGGCGGCCGGCGCGGACGCGCGGGTCGCGGCCGAGGACCTCTGGGTCGGCATGCACGGGGTGGTCTCCCTGCGTATCCACAAGCCGCACATGGCGTGGCCGGACATCGAGACACAGGTCGACCGGCTCTTCGCGCTGTGGGGCTTCGCGAACTGAGCACCGGCTCCCGACTGTCTCTCTTCTTCCTCTTCTTTCCTCGTTTTTGTCACTTCCCGTCTTTGCCTGTCCATGGCGGGAGGACGAGAGTTCCCGCTGTGCTGGACGGCAGTCCGGCGGCATTCGACACGGCCAGTTGACACCTGTTAACTTCTCTCTGGTTAACAGGTGTCAACCTGTGTGCTGCGAACCCGGCCGTCCGTGGAGAGGACCGAGAAATGCTCACTGTCACCGTCACCGACCTGCCGGAGCCGCCGAAGGTACCGCTGCTGGGCCACCTCCCGGCACTGGGGCGCGGCATGGCCATGCACAGGGTGCTCCACGACTGGCGGGACGTGTACGGCCCGACCTACCGGATCCGGTTCGGCCGCACCCCCCTGGTCGTCACCTCGTCGCCGGAGGTCGTCCAGACGGTGCTGCGTGAGCGGCCGGAGGCGTTCCGGCGGGCTCCGATGCTGGCACGCCTCATCGACGAGATGGGCGCCCCGGGGCTGTTCGACGCGGAAGGCGAGGACTGGCGCCGGATGCGCCGGATCGCGATGCGGGGCCTGAACGCGGGGGCCCTGCGCAACTCCTTCTTCGTGATCACCCGGTCCATCGAGCGGCTGCGGGAGCTCTGGGCCACCACCGGGGGCGAGCGGGTGGACGTTCTCGACGACCTGATGCGCTACACGCTCGAGGTCTCGACGGCCCTGTTGGCAGGCCATGACCTGGACGCCGTGAGGCAGCGGGACGGCGACGGTCTGCCCCGGCGTCTGCCGCAGGTCTTCGAGAAGCTGGGACGCAGGATCGCCAGCCCGGTCCCGTACTGGCGATGGGTCCGCCTGCCCGCCGACCGCAGGCTGGATGCCACCGTCGCGGAACTACGTGACCTGGTCAAGGAGCAATACGTCCACGCCCGGCGCCGCGTGGCCGAAGGACAGGCGCCGGTCACGTATCTCGAGGCGCTTGCCGAGGCGAGCATGGACGACGCCGCGAAACTGAGCGAGCAGGACGTCGTCAGTGCCGTGGTCAACATGATCGTCGCGGGGGAGGACAACACCGCCGCCGCCGCGGCATGGGCGATGCACTACCTCGCCATCCACCCCGAGGCGCAGCGGAAGGTGCGGGAGGAGGCGGAGGAGGTGCTGGGGGACGACGAATTTCCGTCCGACCCGGCGGCCCTGTCCAGGCTGCGGTATGCCGAGGCGGTGGTCAACGAATCAATCCGCCTGCGGCCGACGTCCCCCTTCTTGATCATGCAGGCGGCGCGCGACATTACGATCCCCGACGGCGCGAACGCCCTGCGTCTGGAGGCCGGAACCCTCGTCATGCCGCTCATGACGCACGCCTCGGACGTCGACGACCACAGGTACCCGGACCCCGGGGCGTTCGAGCCCGACCGATGGCTGTCCCCGTCCGCCCCGCAGCCGAACGACGCCTCGCCGTTCCTGCCCTTCGGCGGAGGGCCTCGCTTCTGCCCCGGACGAAACCTCGCCCTCGTCGAGGTGACGATGGTCGTCGCGATGGTGTGCCGCCACTTCGTGCTGGAGGCGGACACGACGACCGGCCCGGTCGGGGAACGTGTAACCTTCGCGATGATGCCCACGAACCTGGGTATTCGGCTGCACCCGGCAGAACACCGCAGCCTGGACCGCCGGAACGCGGGCGCCGACGCCTAGCGATCTCGTGGCACGGTTGGTCGTGGCTCGGCGCCGGGTAGCTCGTTGAACTGTCCCTGGTGGGTGCTGGGGCGCGTGAGTTGATCGTGGCGGAGGAGCGGGTCACGGGGCTCTCGCCCGTGGTGATCGCTGAACTCATCGCTGAGGTAGGGCCGTTGTGGCACGAGCAGCATCAGGCTCGGCTCGCGGCTCGGCCGCGGCAGCGGGCTGTGGGAGCGGGGGCGAGGCACAGGTTCGTCCTCGTCGACCGCCTGCTGGCCACTCTGGTGAGCCTGCGCCATGGCACCACACAACATGCTGGCCTTCTGGTTCGGTGTGGACCGCCCCACCATCACGCGCGCTCGGCGAGGTCCGGCCGCTGCTGGCGCAACGAGTGGGCCAGTTCATCGACTCAAGGCGGGGGCTTCTCCTTCTTGAGGACTACCCAGCAACGCCCGTCTTCGACTCAAGGCCGGAGCAGTGACGGGCATGCGGTCGGATGTCTGAGATTTAGCCGGTACAGACCATGGAAGCCACAGCAAAATCCCGTTTGGCTGTGCCTGTTTCTCCGGGAGTCGTTTGGTGGTGACTTCGGGAGTCAGACAGGGGGTGCCGACTTGATCGATGTCAG
>NZ_BMVU01000139.1 GCF_014650875.1 Streptomyces minutiscleroticus | reverse complement strand
CCTACCGACAACTCGCCCGCTGGACCGAGAAGGGAATGATCAAGAGGGTCCGCACGGGGCGCTACGCGGCCATCACGCAGGAAACGGCCCCCTTGCGCGACCTGCGAAAACACTAACTACCCGGCCTTGGAATTTTCCCCGTGATGCTGGACACTCCATGCTTACGCCGCGAGGGCGTGTCCTTGCTCGTATCGCTGCCTGATCTCCAGCGGGGCCAGATAGCCCCAGTGCGGGTGTTTCCGCAGCCGCCTGCGGTTGTAGAAGGTCTCGATGAAGGCGAAGATCTCGGCGCGGGCGGTGGCCCGGTCGGGCCAGCGGCGGGTGCCGATCTCCTCCTTCAGGACCGCGAAGAAGGACTCGGCGGCGGCGTTGTCGAAACAGGCCTCCGTGCGTCCCATGCTCTGCCGCAGCCCCAACCGGTGCAGTTCACGCCGTAGTTCGTCGGATGTGTACTCGCTGCCGCGGTCCGAGTGCGCGATGCAGCAGGGCCGGAGCCGGCCGCGGTCGGCGGCCATCACCAGCGCGTCGACGACCAGGCTCGCCCGGTGGTGGTCGGCCATCGAGTAGCCGACGATCTCCCGGGTGGCCAGGTCCAGCCAGGTCGCCAGGTAGAGCCAGCCTTCATCGGTGGCGATGAACGTGATGTCACCGGCCAGCCGCGTACCGAGCTCGGAGGCGGTGAAGTCGCGGCCGAGCAGGTCGACGGCGGGCACGGCCCTCTTCGCCGGCCGGGTCAGGCCACGGCGTCTGCGCCGGGTGACCCCGGTGATACCGCGCTCGCGCATGACCCGCTCCACCCGCTTGCGGTTGACCCGGTGCCCCAGCCGGCGCAGCTCGGCGTGGATCCTGGGCACCCCGTAGGTGTGCCGGGAGGCGATGTGCAGCACGGTGATCTCGTGGGCCAGGGCGTCGTCGGCGGCCTGCCTCGCCCGGCGGGCCTGCTCGCCGGACCGCCAGGCGTAGAACGAGGACCGGGCCACCTTCAGCAGCTGGCACAGCAGAGCGACGGTGTGGGTGGTCCTCTCCGCCTCGATGAACGCGTACACCGCGCTCATCGATCGCTCTCCTTCGCGAAGAAGACCGCCGCTTTTCGCAGCACCTCGATCGTCTCGGCCTGCTCACGGTTCTGCCGACGCAGCCGGCGCAATTCCTCCCGCTCGGCCGTCGTCAGCTCGCCCGGCGCTCCCTGGCCGCGGTCGGCCCGGTCCTGCCGGACCCAGTTCCGCAGCCCCTCGGCGCTGACGCCGAGCTCCCGGGCCACCTCGGTGACGGTCCTGCCGGAGGAGCGGACGAGGGTGACCGCGTCCCGCTTGAACTCATCTGTGTACCGCCTGCTGCGGTTGCTCTTACTTCCCACCTGGCACTACTTCCTCTGGAACCTCACGTCCCAGTCTTTAGGTGTCCAACATCAAGGGGAAGCTCCAGCCGGCAACGTCACCCAGATCTCCGACACCACCACCCTCGCAGGCACCGGCAAAGCCGACACCCAGTGCTTCACCTATGACGGCCACCAGCGCCTGACCGAAGCCTGGACACCGGCCGACGCAAACTGCGCGCCCGAGAACCGCACCACCGCCAACCTGGGCGGCGCCGCCCCGTACTGGACCGGCTACACCTACAACACCGCAGGCCAGCGAGCTACCGAAACCACATACACCGCTAACGGCTCGACGACCGCCACTTACTGCTACAAGGCAGGCACCGAGCAGCCCCACGCTCTGCTCGCCACCATCACGACGGGCTCCTGCACAGACGCCACCACCGAGCACGCTTACGACGCGGCCGGCAACACCACCAAGCGCCCCGACGGCAGCACGACGCAGAACCTGGACTGGAACGAGGAAGGCAAACTGTCCCGCCTGACCGAGGACCCGAACGGTGCGGCCCGCGCCACGGACTACCTCTACGGTGCCGACGGCAACCTCCTCATCCGCCGCAACACCTCCAGCGCAGGGGAGACCGTCCTCTACCTCGGGGCCACGGAAGTCCACCTCAAGGCGGGCAAGACATGGGCCAACCGCTACTACAGCCACGCCGGCTCCACCGTCGCCCTGCGCAGCAACGAGACCGGCACGGAAAAGATCACCTACCTCTCCGGTGACCACCACGGCACCAGCACCATTGCGATCACGTCCGACACACAAGCCCTCACCAAGCGCTACCAGACCCCCTTCGGTGCCGAACGGGGCAGCAGCGCCGGCAACTGGCCGGACGACAAGGGATTCCTCGGCAAAACCGCCGACACCGACACCGGCCTCACCCACATCGGCGCCCGCGAATACGACCCCATCATCGGCCAGTTCATCAGTGTCGACCCGGTTTTGGCTCCAGAACTGCCCCAAACCCTCAACGGCTACAGCTATGCCGGAAACAACCCCGTCACCTTCAGCGATCCCACCGGCCTTCGTCTCGATGACGGAACCGGCCACAGCGAGCCCATCCCCGACTCCCGAGGAAACGTACCCAAGGGAACCGGCGTTCCCCGCGGCGGAACCGGACCTGGCGGCTGCTACTACAACTGCGGCGCACCAAGTCAAAACCCGACTGAAGTGGGATACGACGAAGCGGTACAGAACGAAGTCCGCGCAGTGCAGCTACTGATCTACGGCGCCGTTGCCGAGTATGCGGACTCCACCAAGCAGTACAAAGCCTGGCTCGACGGCTACCGCAAGGACCTGCAGAGATACCGCTCCCTGGACTCCAACGGAGCCATGGCCACCGCAGTCAACGTCTGCTACGTCCACGAAGACATCGGCTGTTCGCAGGATCTGAAGAACTACTTCTATGACGTCGAGCTCGCTCGTGTCGCCAGAGCTGGGCTCTACGAAGACACGGGTCCGCGCCTCGGACAGCTGCTCAAACCGGGATCTCCGGTTAAGAAAGCGCTGTCCGGATGTAAATGCTTCCTGGCCGATACCGATGTACTCATGGCCGACGGCACCACCAAGGACATCGAGGACATCGAGGTAGGCGACAAGGTAGAGGCCACCGATCCAGAGACCGGGGAAACCGGAGCGCGAACAGTAACCCGTCGTATCGTCACCACCGACGACAAGAAATTTAACGTCCTCTCTATCGCCACCGAGGACGGCGTCGAGAGACTGACGGCCACCCACGAACACCCCTTCTGGTCCCCGTCTGAGGATGCCTGGGTTACCGCCGGCGACCTCGCTCCGGGCATGACCCTCCTCACCGACGACGGCGACACCGTCATCGTCACAGGCAACCGGGCTTACACCAGCCACGCCACTACGTACAACCTCACTGTGGACGAACTCCACACGTACTATGTACTCGCTGGTCAGACGCCAGTACTCGTTCACAATGCAAACTGCGGTCCGGGAACCAAGTTTGACGTGCCGACCGAGCCGGGCGTGTACTCGATCCATCTCAAGGACGGGACAACCTATGTCGGAAGCTCCACGACAAGCATTCGGGAGCGAGTGAACAAGTCGATGCGTTCCAAGCATGCGGTTCGGAAAGCTGGATACACGGCGGACGACATAGCCAACGTCACCTATTTCACTCTGCCTAGCGGAACGAGCAAGACAGCGATCCGTCGGATGGAGCAGACTATGATGGAAGGCGTGAAGGCCAGAGGGGGAACTCTACTTAATCGAAGAGACCCTGAAATCGACGTACCAATAGGCGGCTACTTGCCGTAGCACTCGACTGGAGTCTGCGATGGGAACCTGGGGACCGGGTCCGTTTGATAGCGACACTGCGGAAGACTACCTGGACGAACTGGAGGAACAGCCTGCGTCCGGGCGGCTCGCAGTCGTCACGACAACATTCCGCGCAACATCCGGAGGCGGTTCTTCCGAAGTTCTTCCAGAAGAGGTAATGGCGGCCGCTGCGGTCGTTGCGGCCAACCTTCCGGCCGGCGCTTCCCTGGAATGGAGTGAGGATTACTCGGGAGTTACTGATTGGCTACCAAAGCCAATCGATTCGGCCCTCGTTTCTTCTGCGATGCAGGCACTGGAAAGCGTCTTCTCGGAGAATGAATCATTCTGGCGGAGTTGGGTGAATGAGGAAGAAAGGGGGGAGGCGCGAGCAGAGTTGGATCGCGTGAAGGCGCTGTTGCGATCCGCCTACGGCGGTGAGTCGCGATAGGTCTCGGTTCCCTACGGACCAGGCAGGTGAATTCACGTTCACGAATTCTGGCGGCAAGGGTTGTCCGGTGCGACTGGATCGCTCCGCGCTGACGGCAGTAGTTGACGGCAACGGCGGCGCACACCCGGGGGTGTGCGCCGCCGTTGCCGTGCGCCCGTGCGCGGGGTCAGGGGCGGTTGAGGGCGTCGCCGAGGGCGGTCATGGCTTCGCGTTGGAGGCGGAGGCGTACGTGGGCGTAGACGGTGGCGGTGACGCCGATGTGGGCGTGGCCGAGGAGTTCCTTTTGCGCAGTCCTACGCCCAGAAGCGCTACCCCTGGGCGAAGGACGCGACCGTGCAGGAGACCGATCCCGTTGGTGACAAAGCCGCCCTCGGGTGGACCCGAGTTCGACGTAATTTGCGCGTTCTAGAGGTCGCGCGAGGCTGAAGGCGCAGGTCATCGGGCTGCGATGGGCGCGGCCGCCGCAAAGTGCCTAGAGACGCGACTTTCCTGGTTCACCCGCGTTGGCCTGTGGCTTTGGCCTATCGTCTGGAGTCGTGTACGTGAAGACGACGAAGCGGGAGAACAAGTCCGGGACGGTCCGGTACCTGCACCTGGCCCACAATGAGTGGGATC
>NZ_BMVU01000138.1 GCF_014650875.1 Streptomyces minutiscleroticus | reverse complement strand
CGCGCTGTGCACCGTCGTCGTGGTCGCCTACATCGAGGTGTAGCCGCTGGCCCGTACAGCGGTGGTGCCCCGGACGGGCGGTCCGGGGCACCACTGTTTCTGCTGTGTCGCGCCGCGCTTGTATGCGGCATCGCGCGGTGCGGCGGGAGGGGCCGGCGTCAGCCGGTCGGCCTGTTGTGCAGCGGCACCACGACATCCCGGCCGGTTGCCGCCTCGCCGAGCCGGAAGAACTTGATCTGCCCCTCGCTGTGCGTGTACTCCAGCCAGCCGGCCGCCTCCAGCTCCCGGCGGGCGCGCGAGAAGTGGGGCGCGGGCACGCCCATCCGCTCAGCCAGCTCGGCCGCCGTACGCTCGACGCTGTGCTCCAGACCGCCCAGGATCGCGTACGTCATCAGCACGTTCTGCTTCAGGTGCGACAGCTCGCTTATGCGCCCCTGCAGTGCGTCGAGCTCGGGATACGGGCTTTTGCGTGCCATGGGTCTGGCCCTTCGATGCTGCGCCGGAGCGCCCCGGCATAGTCGGCAGGTGATAGGCGGCGGCCTCCTCGGCCTGTTCCGCCCCGGTGAGGCTGGAGATGATGTGGGGGCTCGCCCGGTACTTGATCGTCCGGCCGATCACCTCGGCCACCAGGAAGATCTTGTTCTCGGCGAGCTTCTTGGCGATCCTCCTCGTTGCCTGCGGGGTCAGCCCCAGGAACTCGGCGGCCTCCTTCGCCGTGGCGCCGCCCTTCTCATACGTCATGATCCCGCAGTAGAAGAACACGCGAAAGTCGTCTCCGGTGATCCCGGACTCCGCCTTGAGCATCTCCAGGACACGCGTGAAGGAGAACTGCCCGAACCGGCCTCCGAGGTTGTAGGCCCGCCGCGGACCGCCCTCGTCCGGCTCCCACAGCTCATGGATCTCTCCGGTCGCGGTGTTGACCAGCTCGCGGCTGCGTCCACTGCGCCCCTGATTTGGCACGTACGACCCCTGACCTGGGTGTTTCCATGACACGCGGGAGATTACCACGCGCGACATGTCGTGTGTGGTACCTGAGGGAACCCGGCGATTCCCTCGCCGACCACCGGCGACATGTCGTCAGTGGTCATTGAGGGAACCCTACGGTTCCTCCGCTTGCGCCGCACGTCACCGTGCCGCCAGCGGTCGCCGAAGGAACCCTGGGATTCCTTCGGTGACCGCTGGCGACATGACTCCTAACGTCATGTATCGGCATTCCAGGATGCCGATATCGGTACCGCAGGATGCTCATATCGGTACTGCAGGATGCCGATATGAGCATCCTGCAGTACCGATCATTCCTGTATTTGTGCAGGTCAAAGGCATGCGGGGGTTGCGCGTTCTATATACATCGGAAGGAACCCGCCAAGGGCACTGTCCGTACGGGCGGCCCTGCGGTCCTCGCGCAAGCGCTCCGGTCCTCGGGGTGCCCCTGAGGGACGTCTGCTGCTGCACCGCCATCTGGGTACCTGCTGTAGCCGGAAACAGGCGTGGCCGGTGTGAGGGGTGGGCTCCGCTGCCCGGCCCTTGCGGGCCGGGCAGCTCAGGTGCCTCCGCCTGTCGTCATGCGCCTGCCCCGTACCAGGGGTGCTGTTCTGCGGTTGAGGCGACGACTGGGGCGGCAGAAAGGCAAGGAGGCCGACTCTGGCACCGAGCCGTACGGGAGTATTCAAGCAACGGCGGATCTGCTGCAGATGCGATGCCGTGCAGGCGACCGGGTGTCCAACGACCCGTGCGGGTGGCGGGTCATGCCGGCTGGTTGCGTTCGCCGTGGCCGTGCGCCCCTTTTGTGCGGGTATTCGCGGCGGTGGCCTGACAGACGGCCGGGAGCGTTGCCAGGCTGGAAGGGGGCGGAGGGTAAGGAGGAGTTCGCCCTTTTGCTGATCCAGGAGGGGGCGATCATGATTCGGAAACCGCATTTCGAGCTCGTGGTCCGCGACGTGAGGGCGGGCGAGGACGCGGTGTGGATGAGCCTGGTCGGCGAGCTGGGCCCGGACGAGGTGCGGCTGCTGACCGAGGCGATCGCGGAACTGGCACACGGGGAGGGCGGGGCCGGCGGGGTGGTGCTGGACTTGGCGGACGTCTCCTACTGCGGCGGCGACAGCGCGTTCGCGCTGTCGGGCCTGTGCGCAGGAATGAAGGCGGTGGGCATCGACGTCACCATCGCCCAGACAAGCCCTATAGCGCGGCTCGCTTTCGCAGGGACGGGCGTGGACCGGCAGCTCCCGTGGCACGAGCGCTGACGGCTCCGCGCAGCTGAAATAAGCCGAAGGGGCAGATGCGGCGCGTGAGCCCTGGGGGCGTTCATCCCCGGCGGTACGTGCACAAAGGTCCGGGGGAGGGGCTGGAGCGGCTGCGCGGAGAGGGCCCCTTGAGGGCCCGAGGCCGACGCGGGCCCTCAAGGGGTGTGCACGGTCCGTAGGGGATCGGATCGTCATGCACGTGATGCGTGCGGTCCAACGGTCTGCTTGTACGACCGGTCACGCGGGGCCGGTTGCACCGCTCCCTGCGCGCCCCCCCAGGGTGCGTGCGGATGCGGGGCATATTCCGTGCCCGGATGGGTTGTCCGCAGGCAGGAAGGGTGGGCGCGGGATCGTCGCGCATTTAGGGTCGAAGGATCGCCCGTTTTCATCAGGGGCATGGCAGCATGCTCCGCCGACCGTTGCAGAGGCACGCGTGAGCGATCCCTACGGCACGACAAGCCCCAGCCGGCTCTTCGTCATCCGCACCGTCGACGACGGTGTCACCGTCCTGAGTCTGCAAGGCGAGATCGACATGCACACCTGCGGGCGCCTGCACCACGTCCTCACCGCCGGCCGGGCCGCGTACCCGGCCCGGATGGTGGTCGACCTGCGCCGGGTCACCTTCATGGACTCCAGCGGCATCAACGCCCTGATCGGCCTGTACCGGGCCACCCGGGACACACCTGGCTGGGTCCGCCTGGCCGGCATACAGCCCTGCGTGCAGCGCATCCTCGAACTCAGCGGCCTGACCACGGTCTTCGACTGCTTCTCCACCGTGCACCGCGCCCTCGCTGTCTGAGCCCGCCCGCCACCAGGCACGCACGGACGTCGAGGAGGCACGGACAGGCAGAGGTGCGGCCGGGCGTGGAAGGTGGCCGTCTGGCCCTCTGAAGGCGAGGGCCCGTAGCACGCCCTGCTGCCGGGTCCTCGCTGATCGCGTCCCCTTGGCAGCTCGCACCGGGTTCCGACACGCGACACCGGCCCAACACCCCCGCTGCACGGCGGGTCACGCCCGCCCGGGCGCGTAGAGGCGGGCGCACGCCCTCGTGCGCGCTACTTGCATGCAATTCCATGCATGAAGGCGGTAGTGCCGTCAGCTGGGGAGCTTGGTGCTGGTGCCGGTCCTAGAGTTGCCGACCGGGGGGAAGACTCCGCATCGGTGCACGGCCCTGCAGGGCGGTGCGTACCTCTGACTGCGCACCGCTAGACCGCGCATCGGTGCGGAGCCCCGCGATCGCTGCGACCACGGGGCTCCGGCCCTGCACGGGCCGACCCGGACCACAGCCCAGACCATGGGCAGTCCAAAGACACAGCGCCCCCCGATTGCCCCCTGACCATCCCTGTTGATCCTGGTATCACGCGCTTCGCTCTCTTGGCCGCGTATGCGGCCGCAGAGGCGGGGGAGACGGGGGGCACGGTGCGGTTCTCTCGGCTCGTGCGCGCGTGGTGGTGACGCGCCGTGACTGGTCTCCCTCGAGGGACCGGCCACGGCATCGCAGGACGGGGGCTGTACGGCGCGGCGGGCGTCCGGTAGGGGAGGGCAAGCCTTGGCCGGAGGCCTGCCGCGTACCGGGCAGACCACGCGAGAACGGGACGCGGGCAGCGGGCGGCCGGCTCCACATCCTTCCCGGACCACGCCCGTAGTCCAGGAGAAACGCGTTAAGGGGTGCCAGGCAGCAGCCGACCGCCGGGCCAGGGCGCCGGCCCCCGTCTAGGCTTCGCTGATCTGGAGGTTTTCCACTCCGTGCCAGCCGCGGGCGGCGAGCCGGCCTGTGAGGTCGAGGTCGGGGCGGGCGCGCAGGGTCAGATGCAGGGAAGGGTGCAGGGCGCGAGCGAGGTCGACCAGGGCCTCGAGTGCGGCTTGGGAGATGTACTGGATGCCGGTGAGGTCGACGGTGACCTCCTGGTGCTGTTCGCCACAGCGCACCACGGCCAGCGTCACGGGGATCTTGTGCTCTGCGGTGACCTCACCGAAGAGCTTGATCCCCGGAGTGTGGCCGAGGGGCGTGATGAACATGAGGTCATCGATGAAGTGGTCGGACACGGCCGGAAGTCCTCACAGCCATGCACCGCACCAGGGAACCGAGACGACCCAGAGCATTTTCACGGCGCGAGTCGCGGCGGTTCCTCGTGCGATGCCGAAGAGGCGGGCCTTTAGGATCCCGCGGAACACAGCCGCTGACGTAGGAGCGCTCCTTGCGCTCCGAGTGATGCCGAACCTGGCGCCGTAGCAACGGACCACCGAGGGTTCACGGACTACCGCCAGCCTACGCCCGAACCCCTTGCGCGGACAGTCCTCCACGGCGCCGGTGGCCCCCTGCTGCGTCCCTGTGCTTCCCGATCGCGCCCGAGGCCGGCCTGCTTCAGCAGCCGACCGGCCTCAAGGGTTGCGCGCCGGCCCGGTGCCGGGACCGCCAGACTTTTAGAGGTCATCTCATTTGGCCTTGGCGGTAGCCTGAGTCCGTGTTGATGGTTGAGCGTCTGGTCCCGGACGGATTGTGGGAGCTGTTCCAGCGGGTGGTGCCGGAGGCGCCGTCGCGTCCGCAGGGT
>NZ_BMVU01000137.1 GCF_014650875.1 Streptomyces minutiscleroticus | reverse complement strand
GCAGCTCGGGATGAGCGGTGAGATGGTCACGCAGCGCCACCGCCTGGCCCCCCAGACCCGCGGCCGACCTCGCCGACAACACCAACGGCACCACACCGCCCGCCACCGCAGGCACCGGAGCGGCTGCGGTCTCCGTGGGCTCGGTGACGAACTCCTCGATGATGACGTGGGAGTTGGTACCGCTCATACCGAAGGACGACACGCCCGCGCGCAGCGGGGCGTCCTCACGTGTCCATGCGCGTTCGCTCGCCAGCAGGGCGACACCGCTGCCGTCCCAGTCGACCTCGCCCGTGGGGTTGTCGGCGTAGAGACTGCGCGGCATCACACCGTGGCGCATCGCCATCACCATCTTGATGACACCCGCCACACCGGCCGCCGCCTGCGTATGACCGATGTTCGACTTCAGCGAACCCAGGTACAACGGCTTCTCGGCACTGTGCGCCCTGCCGTAGGTGTTCATCAGGGCCTGGGCCTCGATGGGGTCACCGAGCCGCGTCCCCGTACCGTGCCCCTCCACCAGGTCGATGTCCGCGGTGGTCAGGCCGGAGCCGGCCAGCGCGTCCAGGATGACCTGCTGCTGGGCCCTGCCGCTCGGAGCGGTGAAGCCGTTGGAGGCGCCGTCCTGGTTGACGGCGGTGCCCCGGACGACCGCCAGGATCCGGTGACCGTTCCTGAGCGCGTCGCTGAGCCGTTCGACCGCCAGCACGCCGGCGCCCTCGGACCAGCCGACGCCGTCGCCGTCGTCCGCATAAGCACGGCAGCGCCCGTCCGCGGACAGCACCCGCTGCCGGCTGTACTCCACGAAGAACGTCGGCGTCGCCATGATCGTGGCACCGCCCGCCAGCGCGATGTCGCACTCGCCGCTGCGCAGTGCCTGGCAGGCCAGGTGCAGCGCGACCAGCGAGGAGGAGCAAGCGGTGTCGATGGTCACGGCCGGACCCTCGAAACCATAGAGGTACGACAGCCGTCCGGCGGCGGCACTGGCCGCGGTGCCGTTGGTGATGAAGCCCTCGTAGCCGTCGGGCGCGGTGTGGAACCGGCTGCCGTAGTCCTGGTGCATGATCCCCACGAACACACCCGTACGGCTTCCCCGCAGGTCACCCGGGCGGATCCCGGCGTCCTCCAGAGCCTCCCAGGTCGTCTCCAGCAACTGCCGGTGCTGCGGATCGATGGTCTGCGCCTCACGCGGGGAGACACCGAAGAAGTCCGCGTCGAACCGGTCCACACCCTCGAGGAACCCGCCCTCACGGGTATAGCTCTTGCCCTGCGCGTCGGGGTCCGGGTCGTAGAGGTCCTCCACGTCCCAGCCACGGTCGGACGGGAACGCGGAGATGGCGTCACGGCCCTCACTGACCAGGTCCCACAGCCCCTCGGGCGAACGCACACCACCCGGGAACCGGCACCCCATGCCCACGATGACCAGTTGGTCGCCGTCCTGCTCGACGTCCGCGGCGGGCGTCCGGCCGGACACGGCGGCCGGTACGGTTGCGGCGGCGGCCGGTGCGGCGGAGCCGCCCAACGTCTCGGACAGGTAGCCGGCCAGCAGTGCGGGAGTCGGGTAGTCGAAGACGAGGGTGGCGGGCAGCTTCAGGCCGGTCGCGGTGGCCAGGCGCTGGCGCAGTTCCAGCGAGCTCATGGAGTCGAATCCGGTGTCGCGGAACGCCTTGTCGGGCGCGACCTGTCCGGCGTCCTGGTGCCCCTGTACCTCGGCGGCGTAGGTGCGCACCAGGTGCAGCAGGTCGTCGGTGCCGGTGGCCACCGTGGTGACCACCGTCTCCTTCCTGGCCCGGGCGGGGGTGGTGCGCGTGGCGGGGGCCAGTGCCTTCATCACCGCCGGGAGCAGGGAGTTCTGTCGCAGCCGCGCGGTGTCCAGTTCGACGGGGACGACGTTGGCCAGGCCCAGGTCGCCGGAGGCGTCCAGCAGCTCCATGCCGCGGTCGGTGGCGATGGCCTTCATTCCGCGGCGGGCCCAGCGTTCGTGATCGCTCTCGCCGAGGCCGGCTGTGATGCCGGTCTCCTGCGCCCACAGACCCCAGGCCAGAGCGGTGGCGGGCAGACCGGCCCGGTGGCGGCGGAGCGCCAGCGCGTCGAGGAAGGCGTTGCCTGCTCCATAGGCGGCTTGCCCGGCCACGCCGAGGGTCGCTGACACCGAGGAGAACAGTACGAACTGCCGCAGGTCCAGGTGGCGGGTCAACTCGTCGAGGTGCACGGCCGCGTCGACCTTGGGCGCCAGCACGTTGTCGAGCCGCTCGGCGGTCTGTCCGTCGATCAGTACGTCGTCGACGACGCCGGCGGCGTGCACGACGGAGGTCAGCGGGTGTTCCGCCGGTACCGACTCGATGAGGGCGCGTACCTGCTCCCGGTCGGTGACGTCGCACGCGGCGATGGTGACGTGGGCGTCCAGCCGCTCCAGTTCGGTGCGCAGTTGCTCGGCGGCCGCGTGTCCCGCTCCGCGGCGGCTGGCGAGCAGCAGGTGCCGGCCGGGCTGTGCGGCGGCCAGGTGCTTGGCCACCTCGGCGCCCAGGCCGCCGGTGCCGCCGGTGATGAGGACGGTGCCGTCGGGGTCGGGGGCGGAGGGCACCGTCAGCACGATCTTTCCGATGTGACGGGCCTGCTCGATGTACTTGAACGCCTCGGGTGCGCGGCGCAGGTCCCATGCGGTGACCGGCGGAAGGCGCAGCGAGCCGTCGGTGAACGCCTCCATCAGATGCCCGTACATACGGGCGATGACGTCGAGGTCGATCTGGTAGAGGTCGAAGGGCTGGTAATCGACGCCCGGGTGCGCGGCGGCCACGTCGGCGGCGGGCCGCAGGTCGGCCTTGCCTATCTCGATGAACCGGCCGCCCGCGTCCAGCAGGTCGAGGGAGGTGTCGACGAACTCACGGGCCAGTGAGTTGAGGACGACGTCGACCCGGCCGAACTTCTCCGCGAAGTCCAGGGTGCGGGAGGAGGCGAGATGATCGTCGTCGAGTCCCTCCGCCCGCAGCGCGTCCCACTTGCCGGGCGAGGCGGTAGCGTAGACCTCGGCGCCCATCCGGCGGGCCAGGCGTACGGCCGCCAGGCCGACGCCACCCGCACCGGAGTGGACCAGCACGGACTCGCCCGGCTGGAGCTTGGCCAGTTCGAAGAGGCCGTAGTAGGCGGTGAGGAAAGTGACGGGTATGGAGGCGGCCTCCGCGTAGGTCCAGTCGTCGGGTATGCGGACGAAGAGCCGCTGATCGCCGATGACGAACGGGGCGAAGCCGTGGTCCAGCGGGCCGCCGACGACCCGGTCCCCGGGACGCAGGTCACTCACGTCGGCGCCGGTCTCCAGCACCACGCCCGCGGACTCGCTGCCCATCTTGGCCTCGCCCGGGTAGGCCCCGAGCCGGATCAGCGCGTCACGGAAGTTCAGGCCGCAGGCGCGGACGGCGACGCGCACCTCGTGCGGCTCAAGCGGACGCCGGTCGGTGTCGTCGGCCGTCAGAGTGAGTCGGCGCGAGCGTACGTCGTCCAGGTCGAGGTGGTAGGAGTCCTGCGGGGTGTCCAGCGGCGCCTCCGCCCGGCCGAGCCGGGGGCAGTGGACCTCGCCGTCGCGCAGCAGCAGTTCGGGCTCGTCGGCGTACAGGCCGAGGGCCCTGGACATGGTGTCGTCGCCGACCTCGTGGCCGTCGGTGTCCAGCACGCCGAAGCGGTCCGGGTGCTCGGCGTGCACGGCGCGCAGGAAGCCGCCGATGGCGGCGCCAGCCGGGTCGTCCTGTGCGATGGTGACCACGAGCCTGCTGTCGTGCGGGGCGGCCAGCCAGGTGTGCACCGTCTCCAGCACGGAGCGCAGGACCTCGTGGGTGTCGGCGGCCAGGTCACCGTCACCGGCGGGCCGGGGCCGCAGCACCACGACCGGCGGTACGGGTGTATCGGCCGGCTCGGGGAGGACGTCGACCGCCGTCCACTCCACGCCGTCCGAGGGCAGGGTCACCGCGGTGGGCCGTACGGTCAGCAGGGACTCGGTGGCGGCACGTCCGGCGGCCCGCAGGGTGAGCGTCGCGACGCCGAGCACGGGAGCGCCCGAGGGGGTCGCCGCGTCCAGGCGTACGGAGTCACCCCGGCCCCGCAGGCGGATCCGCAGTGCGCGCGGTGCCTCGGCGGAGGCGTACGACACGCCGGCGAAGGAGAACGGCAGGCGTACGGTTCCGGAGTCGTTGGTCACGAGCAGCGCGTGCAGGGCGGCGTCCAGCAGTGCAGGATGGACCGCGAAGTCGTGGTCGTGCACCGGGTCGGACAGCCCGATGTCGGCGAAGACGTCGTCCCCGGACCGCCACACCGCACGCAGCCCGCGGAAGGCGGGCCCGTACTCGTAGCCGCAGGCGGCCAGGTCGTCGTAGGCGCCCTCGACGGGGACCGCCACGGCGTCGGCGGGCGGCCATGCCTGCTCGGCCCAGGTCGGTTCGTCCGCGGTGGCGGTCAGCGTTCCGGAGGCGTGGGTGACCCAGTCCTCGCCGATGCGGCGGGCCCGGATCATCAGCTCACGGTCGGTGCCCTCGTCCGGCGCGACCCACACCTGCACGTCGGTGTCGCCGGTCAGGGCCAGCGGGGCACGGACGATGAGTTCGCCCAGCCCGGCGGCCCCCGTGTAGCGCGCGGCCTGCGCGGCCAGTTCCACGAAGCCTGTACCCGGGAACAGGATCGAGTTGCTCACGACGTGGTCGCCCAGCCAGCGGGCGGTGCCGGGCGACAGCCGGCCCGAGAGCACCGCGCCTCCGGAGCCGGGCAGTTCGACGGCGCTGGTGAGCAGCGGGTGCTGGAGGCTGTTGGTACCGGCGCCCGCGCCGGTGAGCGGAGTGGAGCTCTGCCAGTAGCTCTGGTGCTGGAAGGCGTAGGTCGGCAGCGCGACCGGCCGTCCCGCCCCCAGCACCGCGGCCCACCGCGGACTCGCCCCGTGCACGAA
>NZ_BMVU01000136.1 GCF_014650875.1 Streptomyces minutiscleroticus | reverse complement strand
TGACGCGACCCGCACCCGGGACTGCGTCCCGCTCAGGTGCCCTCCGCTGCGCTCCAGGCACCTGAGCGGCCCACTGCGTGGGCCTTACGGCCTGCGCTGCGCTCCGGCCGGCCCCGCTCCCGCGGGGCGAGCTGGCGGCGATGAAGGATGGTCCGCGAGGCTGGCAACAAGGCAGCCGGCCACCGTGGTGATAGCGTGCCGGGTTGGCAGAAATCAGTTCACTTTCGTATGTGCTTCAAACTGAGCATCAGATCTACTCTGGAATAGAGCGTCCCTACCTTGCGATCCGGATCACGCAGTACATACTACACATCAAGATGCATCAAACCTCGTAATCTTCTTCACCAGGTTCCTCTGTCCTCGGCGGTGACGTTTGAAGCTGAGGAAGAGCAGAGGAGAGGACACTTGATTCTAGCTCTCCGGAGACTACAGCTTGTATCAATACATCATTCGCATTGCGCGCCTTCTCTTGCCCTCTCATCATGAGGAACCAAGTGAAAGGGATGAGCAACAATACTTCAAATGAGCTTTTTGCTGCAATGATGCTTACAAGAACTGAAGCACTGAACCCAACATTTACCCTGAAATCCGCTTCGGCGGATGCTCGGTCATAACTTCCATACAGGTCCATATTTCTAGCCTGTAAGCGAATTGAAAGCTGGTCGAGTTCGTCGCCGAATCTTCCCATTAGTGAGAACAGTTTGGCTCCTCTTCCCCCGTTGCGATGTATGTAGATGGCCAGGTCGATCAGGGCTGAACGTGAGACACGCCTACCCCAATGCGGCCTGCGAACGGACCTAAGGGATTCGTTTGGCGTTATGAAGGCCTCTAAATCTGCGGCGCCTCGGCTCGTTTCTAGGGTCTCTGTCCACCTCAACACGTGAGGGTCATCAAATCGATCCAGTCTAGGCTCTCTTATAATTTTCCGGTATAAGCTCCATCGCCACTCAGAGAGTAGGAACCAGTGAACGATAGAGTGTGCGCGAATTTCGAGTAGGCATCCGATGAGATACGCCGCGAAACTGACTGCGGCAAGCGTTGCCGCGGTACCGACCACAGCGCTGAGTTGATAGAGACTCTTCCATATTCCTTGAGCTTCGCTTCCCTTGGGAATGTACTCAAAAAATCCAATCCAGATACTGATTACCCATATATATCCGGAAGCCAATGGGGCGCGGATCTCGCGGATTCCTGGCAGTAGGTTCGCAAGCATGCGTTCATTCTGCATCGATACGCATGCCACTTGAGCGGATTCCAGAAAATAAGGTCGGCGAAAATCCCCTCTGCTGCTCCTGTACTCGTCGCTCCGTACCTCTCCCTGCTCGCCGGAGTCAGCCACAACCCCGGGCGCAGACAGCGCACCGCCCCGGTCGAGGGATGGTTTCTGCGACCTGGGCTTGCCGGGGCGGTCGGCCACTCGGCCCGGGGTCCGGGGCCATGAGTGGCCCGGACAGCGTAGTAGGAACGGCGGTGCTGTTGACCTGCTGCGCATTGTGCAAAATCCCTAGTCAGGCGCCTTACCGGCATCCGCGGCCAGGGGCTTTGGTGTCACTCCTTCGAGTGATGGTGTTCATGGCCGTGGGGCGGAACGCTCGACAAGAGGTCCTGGAGGTGTTCGGTTCACCTCCAGCCTCTGGCACCAGCGGGTCCGGCCCACGTCACGGGCCGGACCCGCACCGGCACAGCCGAGACCAGGGCTCCGGCAGTCGTGCCGGCGTGAAGAGATAGCCCGAAGCAATCTGTGTAAGTCCAAGAAGCCACCTGATGGCTCTCCAGGCGGCCCCGCAGCCGCCCGCCCCATCCCAAGCGCGCGGAGGCTTCGCCGACGCGCCAGAAGAGCCCTCTCGCGTCCGATCCCCCTGGGCAGCCGCTCGCCACGGTCCCGCCCGCCCTCTTTTTCGGCGGGCGGGGCGGTGGCGAGGGGGTGCACAGGGGGATGTCAGACCTGCAGACCACGCGAAAAAGGCACCCTGAACTGCAAAGATGCGTGGGGCGGGCGGACGTGAGGTGCAACAGTTGTCGCAAGAGGATGCGCAACAGGTAACGCAAGAGGATTCGTAACAGTTGTCGCAACAAGACCACGGCCCCGGCTCGGCGGGGTGGCCGTGGCCCGTGCTGGGCGCAGGAACCATGCTGTTCTCGCCTGCCTTCTGCGTACAGCACAGGCCCGCTGACCTGCCATGGGGTACCCCGTGGAGGGAGCCGGGGCGTCTACGGCCGGGCGGTTCGGGCGCGGTAGCCGACAAGGGCGTGTTCCGCGGGTGGTGTTCACGGCCGCGGGGCGGGAGCGTGAAGGCAGTGAGGTCGCCTCGGGGACGTTGGCCGCTCGTGCCGCTGCTGGCGAGCGGAGACGCCGCATGGGCCCGAGGCCGCGGGTCCGGTCCGCCTAGGCGCACGGGCCGGACTCGTGAAGGGGGCCTCCAGCTCACCGCCTGCCAGGCGCGGTCGTCGACAGCCGCTAGGCGCGGCGGCCGAACAACCGCCGGGGCCGGGCAGCCGCTTCCGCTGCTTCCTGCGCGGCTCGGCCCTCGGGCAGTTCCCGGGCGCAGGTGGCGCAGTGGTCGCCCATCTGGAAGTCGGGGTGGGGGTGGAGGGGGCGGCCGCATCCGGGGCAGGGCCAGGCGGCGGCCTCGTGGCGCCGGCGGGCGGCCTCGATTTCGGCTTGGGCTGCGGCGGCCCGCTGCTCGCGGATTTCCTCTGCGCGCCGGCGGTCGGCCTGGTCGCGCTCGCGGTAGGCGGTAAGGCCGTCGAGGTCGGCCAGGGCCACGTCGAGGGTCCCCCACTCGGTGTGGCCGTAGCGCCACCACACCGGCCCGTGGGGGCCCTTGGAAGCGAGCTGGCGCAGGGAGGTGGCCAGGAGCGGGATGCGGCTCTCGAAGTCCTGGTAGCCGTCCTCGCCGCCGATCTCCGACGGCCGGGGCCACCGGTGCCAGACGCCCTTCCAGAGGGCGTGGGAGAGGCGTCCCAGGGCCGTCATCCGGTTCTGCAGCGCCTGAGGTCCACTGTCCTGGGTGAACACCACCGTCACCGGCGGATACGCGGGCCGCTGTCCGGCCTCGGGGGCTGCGTGGGGCCAGACGGTGTGCCACAGCGCCGGCCCCGCACTGGCATGGGCGGGACGCCGGGGGGCGGCGGGGCGCTTGAAGAAGGCGGCGTAGCGGGCCACCTTGTCCGCCAGCACCTCCGGGCTCTCGGTGCCGTTGTCCACCTCCACGAACAGCAGCTGCGGCGCGGCGCCGGGCAGGGCGCAGACCAGATCGGCGCGCAGGCTGCCGCGGGCGGGTGAGGCGAACGTGCCCGCCACTGGCAGGGTGACCTCTGTCGTCCAGGCGATCAGCGGCCCCAGGCCGGGCGGGCGTTCGACGAAAACGCGCGGCACGGCATCCGGCGCGGTGCGGGGGCCGGGCAGCATCGGCTCCGGCCGGGTCTGCAGGAACGCGGCCAGCGTGTCGGTCACCTTGCGGGCGTGCGTCGCGCCCGAGGCGGCCGCCGCCTTGGCCGTGCCGCCCATCTCCCGCGCCGGGCGATCCAGCGCCGCGGCCGCGGCCTCCAGGCCGGCCGGGGTCAGATGCCACAGCTTCTCCGTGACCCGGTTGCCGACCTCGTTGACGCGCACCGCCGTACCCGCCGTGGCGACCAGGCGGTCGGCCTCCAGATCCTTCAGGCCGCCGCGGACCGTGCCCGCATCCTTCGTGCCCGGACAGGCGATCTGACGAATCTGCTCAGCCGTGGCCCCCTTCACCACCCCCAGCACCGACAGGAACATCCCCCGCTAAGGACAAGGTGGGCCGTCAATGTCAGTGCCACCTGTGAGAATGCTGGGCGGACGGTGGGAGGAACGACATGGCGATTGACTGGGATCGTATCGGGCAACGTGAGTTCGATCGACACGTTGAGGCATTGCTGTATCGAATGTTCAACGGCTCTGCTGGCAAGGTGATCGCCGTCAACGGTCGAGGTGGCGACGACGGTATCGATGTGCAGGTCTCCACTGATGCCGGTATCCGCATTTTTCAGCTCAAGTACTACCCCGATGGCTTTCCCGGCTCCGTGAAGGGCCGGAGAAGCGCCATCAAGAAGTCCTTCACCAGAGCGATGAAGCACCAGCCCGTCGAGTGGACACTAGTCGTGCCCGGCACGCTGACACCGTCCGAGCGCTCCTTCGTCGACCGGCTGGCGCAAGGACACGCGGTCACCGTCAGTGTGCTCGATCGCCCTGGCCTCGACAACGGCTTCGCGGATTTCCCAGGTCTGGAAGCCACATTTACCCGTAATCAGCTGCGTGAGGCAGCACGGGATTACAACCAAGAGAAGGCATTGCTGCTCAGTGGGGACGACTTGGTCGAGCGCGTCCGCGCACTGGGGGCCCGAGCCGATACCGTTGACGAGGACTGGACCTGGGACTTCGAGCGCCGCGGCGACCTTGTGGTCAGAACGCTGCGTGAGCAGCATCCCTTGGCTCATAAGCGCAGCCCAATCACCATGCGTGTCGTAGGCCGCGCGACAGAGATGAACACCGACCTCACGGCAGCTCTCAACCGAGCACTGGGTTTCGGCATCGCGGAGGAGGTGACTTTGCCGCCTCACGTGCTGGAGAGCCTGACTATTGAGGGTCCGGAGTTCATCGCCCAGCGTATTACCGACGCCACCCTCACATGGAAGCCGGTCAATCCCACTGCCAGCGTCGGGGCCACTGCCGAGGTCAGTTTTCTTACGTCCGAGAACACTGTCGCCGCTCGCTACTCCGGCCGCCTTCACGCTGTCGGCTCCGGCGGCTTAGGAGCCTCGATCGAGGTCGACGTCTATGGCGCTCGCTTTCAGATGATGCTGCCGTTCAACCGTAAAACCCCTGCCAAAATCCGCTTCACCTACAAATTGAAAGGCCACGAACCCGCATCCGCCATCAAGATCCTCTGAGCTGCCCCGAGTTTCGTAGAGTCCGATCTTGATGGTTCAGGCGGACTGCGGGGTTTGCTCCTGGCTCCGCCAGAAGGCTTGCTCGTATTCGGCG
>NZ_BMVU01000135.1 GCF_014650875.1 Streptomyces minutiscleroticus | reverse complement strand
CCTGCCCGAGATCGCGAGGAACCTCGACGCCGACGACCAGCGCGACTTCGAGCGCGTGGCCACCGCCATCGTGGACACCTCGGACCTCTCTTCGCCCGCCTCGAACCAGCCCGTCACACCGTGAGGTCCCGCCGCATCCGCACCTTGACGACGTTCACGCCGTGAACTAGTGAGGGGTGGCAGCGATGAGCACACGGACGACCGGCACGATCGCGGTCTTCGGCGCGACGGGGCAACAGGGCGGGGCGGTGGTCGACGCGCTGCTGGACCACAAGGCGCGGGTGCGGGCCTTGGTCCGCGACCCGCAGTCCGACCGGGCTCAGGCGCTGGCCGCCCGCGGCGTCGAGCTGGCGGCCATCCGGGCCGACGGCCCCGCGTCGCTGGCCGCCGCGCTGGCGACGGTCGAGGGGTTCTACTTCATGACCCCGGAGGCGAACGGCCTCGAAGAGGTCGAGGCGGAGATCCGCATCGGTACCGCGCTCGTCGACGCGGCGGTCGAGGCGGGCGTCCCGCACGTCGTGTTCAACTCGGTCTTCGGAGCGGACCGGGAGTCGGGTGTGCCGCACCACGACTCGAAGCACGCGATCGAGGAGCACCTGAGGAAGTCCGGCCTCAGGGCCGCGATGGTTCGCGCGACCGCCTTCATGGAGAACTTCGCGAGCGGTTCAGCTCGACGAGACGATGTGGACATCGACGCGCATGGAGGAGTCGAGGCCGGGTTCGTCGGCGAGGAGGTCCAGGACGCGCTGGTGCGGCTCGTCAAGTACGGGGTTGGAGTAGTGCCGCTCGAAGGACTCGTCGTCGCGGTAGAACTCGAACGCCCACATGATGTCCGGGTCGTTGTTGTCGCGGCTGAGCACCCAGTCCACGGGCCCGTCCGGGTCGTCCGTGCAGTGCAGGTCGGTGCACAGCTGGAAGAGCTCCTCACCCTTGCCGGGCTTGGCCTGGAAGCGTAGAACGACGCCGGGCTGGTTCTTGTGCATGATGTCTTCCTTTCAGAATTGGAACCTCGTTCCAAAGTCGAGTATGGAACAAGGTTCCAGTCATGTCAAAATGGGGTCGTGAGTAAAAAAGACGGGAGTAAAGATGCGCGGCGGTCGCCACGTCGCAGGGATGCACTGTCCAAGCGGGTCATCGTCCAGACTGCGATCGACATCCTCGACGCCGACGGAGAGGAGGCCCTGACCTTCCGGGCTCTGGCCGCCCGCCTGTCGACCGGGGCCGGCGCCCTCTACCACCACGTGTCGAACAAAGATCAGCTCCTCGCCGCCGCCGCGACGAACCTGGTCGAACGGGTCACCGGCCCCGCACCGTCGTCCGACTCGTCCGAGGCAACCCTTCGGACCCTCATGCTCGACGTGTTCGATGTGATCAGGGCTCATCCGTGGCTTGGAGCGCAGCTCTCCCGAGCCCCGTGGCAGCCAGCCGACCTGCTCATCTTTGAACGCATCGGCGAACTGCTCGCCCCTCTCCAGATACCGGACGAGATGCGCTTCGACGTCGCATCAGCGTTCATGAACCACGTCCTTGGAGCGGCGGCACAGCAGGCCGCAGGCACGTGTATCGCGCCGAACCTCGACCGGGCAGCCTTCCTGGAGAAGGTGACCGCGGGCTGGACTGCGCACGCCGGACGAGACCAGCTGCCGTTCGTGCACGAGATCGCACCGCAATTGGCCCACCACGACGACCGCCAACAGTTCGCAACCGGCGTCAACCTCCTCCTCGCTGGCATCGCCGCCGCCACACACCCGTGCTAAGAACTCCTGACAAAGGGCGAGGTTTTTCAGTCGTCGCCAGCAGATGATGCTGCAGGCCAGGCTGAGGAACGCTTCGTGGATGTCGTCGCGTATCTCCCAGCGGATGCGGAGCCGGCGGAACCAGTGCAGCAGCGCGAAGCTCTGCTCGACGACCCAGCGGTGGGCTCCCAGCCCGGAGCCGTGTTCAGTGCCGCGGCGGGCGATGACCGGAGTGACCCCGAGGGTCCGGACCTGCTTGTGGTACTTGTCGTGGTCGTAACCCCGGTCGGCGTAGATCTTCTCCGGCCGTCGGCGGGGTCGGCCACGTCGGCTCCGTACCGACGGGACGGCCTGCAGCAGGGGCATGAGCTGGGTGACGTCGCCCACGGTTTCCGCCGGTCAGGGACACGGCCGGCGGGATGCCGTGCGCTTCGGTGATCAGATGCTGCCTGGAGTCCGGTCGGGCACGGTCGACCGGGCTCGGTCCGGTCGTGGGCCGCCCTTCATGGTCCGTACATGCGAGCCGTCGATCGCCGCCCTCGACCAGTCCAGCGCACCGGCGGCGTGCAGCTCGGCCAGGAGTGATTCGTGCAGCCGCTGCCACACCCCCGCCTCGTTCCAGTCCCGCAGGCGCCGCCGGCACGTCATGCCGGAGCCGAACCCCAGCTCCTGGGCAGGAACTCCCGCGGAATGCCGGTGTACAGCACGAACAGGATCCCGCACAGGACCTTGCGGTCCTCCAGACGCCTACGCCCCAGACGATCCGCCCGGCGCGGCACGACCGGCAACAACGGCTCGATCCGCGCCCACAGCCCATCCACCACGATCCACGGAAGCTGCTCACCCCTCCTCACGCGAAGGCCAACACCCCACCACACGGCCGCATTCCAAGGGATCACACCCACTTCTGTTAGGAGTTCTTAGGTGTATCGGGGGGGCGGGCCCTACCATCCGCGCGCCGTTCCGAGGCAGGAACCTGCGCGGCCGGCGCCGGCGTCACAACCGGGACCATGCCAAGATCCGCAGCCTCGGCGAACGCGCCATGGCGGTCCTCAAGGGCCGGCGGCTCCTGCGCAAGCTCCGCTGCAGCACCACCCGGATCACCCCATCGTCCGAGCCGTCGTCGCCCTTGAACTCGCCAACTGATCAAGATGGAAAACGTTCAGTGGACCATCGACCACCTGGCGCACATCGACGAAGCCCGCGCCGAGTACGACATCCGCACCCGCGCCTAGAATTGTTGGGAAAGTGCCGGTCACGTACCCGTTGAGCACTGCTACCAGCACGGTCGCCTCATATCGGACGGCGAGTCTGTCGTACCTCGTCGCCACGGTCCGGTGACGTTCGACGCGTCCACACGGGCATCGACGAACTGTTCGCCGACGCCGGAGCGACGGGCGCGGCCTCCGTGGACGCCTCGACTCCGAAGTCAATTCTGATTTCACCGATCGTGGTGCACGCGTCCATCCTGCGCGAACCCATGGGCAACGTCGGGCCGGACCGGCTGGTGGACCGGGTCGTGCGCTTGCTGCCCCGCACCGGTGATGCCCAGCACGAGTCATGATCGTTCTTACCGATAACCGCTGTCCTGATGCCGAGGCCGAACTCCCGACACCCAGGGGCATTTTCCCCGTCGGCCATCGGATGTGACACCAGCCGCATCCACACGCCCCGCACACACCCGAGGGCGGCACCCCCTGTCTCCAAGGGGTGCCGCCCTCGGCCCGCAGGACGGTCGATCAACCGAAGCGGTCGATCAGAAGTCCCCTCACCGCCCGGCATGCCGCCGGCCGGCGCGGCGGCCTTCTCCGGCTTGTCGGCGATGACGGCCTCGGTGATGAGGAACAGCGCGGCGATCGACCCGGCGTTCTGCAGCGCGGAGCGCGTCACCTTGGCCGGGACGATGATGCCCTTGGCGACCAGGTCGACGTACTCGCCGGAGGTGGCGTCGCTCCGCTGCGCACCGTCCGCTCAATGCTTCACCGAAGTCAGTGGGCGCACGCGGCTCGGTGCCCTTGGTGGCGCCGAACTCATGCTTGCTCTCGCAGTGCTTCGTCCGCGGTGGTGCAGCGCACCGCGTCGCGGATGCCGGACACGTATCGCTCCGGCTGTTCCCAGGCCGCGAAATGGCCGCCCGCACGCTCCTCCCGCCACAGCCGGACGTCGAACACACGCTCGGCGAACTCGCGCGGCGCATTCACAAGATCCCGGGGAAAGATCGTGAAAACGGCCGGCGGCATCACCGTCTCCGGTTTGACGCCGCCGACGGCGTAGGGAGTGAAGGAGGTTCCGATAGCGCCGCTTACCCAGTACGCCGTGACCCACGTGAGCAGTTCCTCCCGGCTGAAGACCGACTCGACATCACCTCCGCAGTCTGTCCAGCTCCTCAGCTTCTCCACCAGCCAGGCCAGCAGCCCGGCCGGGGAGTCGCCCAGGCCGGCTGCGAGCGTATGGGGTTTCGTGGATTGCTCATGCATGTACCCGCCCTCGTGTTGCTGCCAGTCGCGCCCACGTTGAACATAGGCACGCTCGGTCGGCGAGAGATCCGACGGCAATGCGGCCAGGAAGTGGTACTGGGAGACGTCCGTCAGGTGCAGGGCCGCCACCCTTTGCGGGTACAGGGCGGCCAGCGCCTCGGCGACATCGCACCCCACGTCGCCGGCGGACACGACGTACCTGTCGTAGCCGAACTCCGCCATGACGGATGCCACAGCCTCGGCCATGGCGTCCGCCGACATACCGCCCTCGGGGACCGGCACGGCGAACGGATAGCCCGGGAGACTGGGAACGACGACGTGGAAGTCCGTCAGGAGAGGCAGCACCCTCTCGAAGCGCAGAACCGAGTCCGGCCATCCGTGCAGCAGGAGCACGGCAGGGGCGTCCGGGCGCGTCGCCCTTTGGTGGATCGCTCGCACGGGCACGTCGCTGCGCTGCGTCGTCGCCCACGGCAGAGCCCGGATCCGCGACTCGTGCGGGCGCCAGTCGTACGCGTTCAGCCAGTAGCTGATCAGGTCCGCGAGGTAGTCCGGGTCAGCGCCACGTTCCCACTCGGCTGTGTCCGGGAGAGGGACGCGCCGGTACCGCTCCAGGCGCAGGCGAAGATCGTTCAGGACCGCATCGTCGACCGGGTCCGGAGCGCCAGTCGGTAGGTCGCCGGGAGAGTGCATTATCTGCTCCATTCGCATGTCGGGGCCGGGAGGCCCTGTACCCTCGATCCTCGGCTCGTCACCGGTCCCAGGCGGACCATGATCGTTCTCGACGCCAACGGCTGTACCGATGTCCCTACCGACGCCAATTGCATCGGATGCGAATACGCGACACTCGGCCTGGAGGCGGGTCCCAGACTGCGCGGAAACGACCCCATCAGGGACGTTGGCC
>NZ_BMVU01000134.1 GCF_014650875.1 Streptomyces minutiscleroticus | reverse complement strand
CGTCGAGGTCGCCTCGTGGAAGTCGAGTTCCTCCAGCAGCGCGCCGAACTCCTCCAGCACCGGCTCCATCAACGGCGAGTGGAAGGCATGGCTGACCGCCAGACGGGAGGTCCGCACACCGCGCTCACCCCACTGCCGCGCCTGCCGGTCGATCTCCGCACCCTCACCTGACAGCACCAGCGAATCAGGACCGTTGACAGCGGCCACCACGACACCGGCGACACCCTCGAGAGCGGCCGCGACGTCCTCCTCACCGGCATTGACCGCGAGCATCCCGCCCCCCTCGGGAAGGCCCTGCATCAACCGCCCCCGCGCCACCACCAGCCGTGCCGCATCGACAGGCGACAACACCCCCGCAACCACACACGCCGCGATCTCACCGATCGAATGACCGGCGACAGCCGTGAACGACACCCCCCACGACTCCCACAACCTGGCAAGGGCGTACTGGAAGACAAAGAGCGCCGGCTGCGCGAACTCCGTCCGCGCCAACACCTCCCCCGCACCCTCGGCGTCCGACCACATCACCCCACGCAGATCCCGCCCCAACAACGGATCCACCAGAGCACACACCTCGTCCAACGCCTCCGCGAATACCGGGAACCCCGCAGCAAGCTCACGCCCCATCCCCACACGCTGCGACCCCTGACCCGAGAACACCGCGGACACCCCGGACGCCAGAGCGGGACCGGTGACGTCCGACGGTGACACCGCCAGCCGGTCAAGGGCGACAAGCACCTCGGCACGCTCCCCCACCACGACCGCACGGTGATCGAACAGCGAACGCGTCGTCACCAACGACCGCGCCACGTCCACCAGCGACAGCCCGGGGCGGGCAGCAAGATGGTCGCGCAGCGCCGCCGCCTGACCCGCCAGGCCTGCGGCCGACTTCGCCGACAGCGCCAACGGGACCACACCACCCGCCACCACCGGAACCGGGGCGACCGACGAGCCGGACTCCTCCGTACCAGGCTCCGGCACGAACTCCTCGACGATCACATGAGCGTTCGTGCCGCTCATGCCGAACGAGGACACGCCCGCCCGGCGCGGCTCGTCACCGTTCTGCCAGGCCCGGTCTCCGTCGAGGAGCCGGACGGTGCGGGCGGACCAGTCCACGACCGTGCTGGGGTTGTCGGCGTAGAGGCTGCGCGGCATCACACCGTGGCGCATCGCCATCACCATCTTGATGACACCCGCCACACCGGCCGCCGCCTGCGTGTGACCGATGTTCGACTTCAGCGAACCCAGGTACAACGGCTTCTCGGCACTGTGCGCCCTGCCGTAGGTGTCCGCCAGGGCCTGGGCCTCGATGGGGTCACCGAGCCGCGTACCCGTACCGTGCCCCTCCACCACGTCCACCCGGTCCGCGGACAGGCGTGCGTTGGTGAGGGCGGCCTCGATCACCCGCTGCTGCGCGGGGCCGTTCGGAGCGCTGAAGCCGTTGGAGGCGCCGTCCTGGTTGACGGCGGTGCCCCGGACGACCGCCAGGACGCGGTGACCGTTCCTGAGCGCGTCGCTGAGCCGTTCGACCGCCAGCACGCCGGCGCCCTCGGACCAGCCGACGCCGTCGCCGTCGTCCGCATAAGCACGGCAGCGCCCGTCCGCGGACAGCACCCGCTGCCGGCTGTACTCCACGAAGAACGTCGGCGTCGCCATGATCGTGGCACCACCCGCCAGCGCGATGTCGCACTCGCCGCTGCGCAGCGACTGTACGGCCAGGTGCAGCGCCACCAGGGAGGACGAACAAGCGGTGTCCACGGTGACTGCCGGGCCCTCCAGGCCGTAGAGGTACGACAGGCGGCCCGCGGCGGCACTGGCCGCCGAACCGTTGGTGATGAAGCCCTCGTAGCCGTCGGGCGCGGTCCGGAACCGGCTGCCGTAGTCCTGGTGCATGATCCCGACGAACACACCGGTACGGCTTCCCCGCAGGTCACCGGGACGGATCCCGGCGTCCTCCAGAGCCTCCCAGGTCGTCTCCAGCAACTGCCGGTGCTGCGGATCGATGGTCTGCGCCTCACGCGGGGAGACACCGAAGAAGTCCGCGTCGAACCGGTCCGCACCGTCGAGGAAACCGCCCTCACGGGTATAGCTCTTGCCCTGCGCGTCGGGGTCCGGGTCGTAGAGGTCCTCCACGTCCCAGCCACGGTCGGACGGGAACGCGGAGATGGCGTCACGGCCGTCGCTGACCAGGTCCCACAGTCCCTCGGGCGAACGCACACCGCCCGGGAACCGGCACCCCATGCCCACGATCGCGATGGGCTCACTGTTCTTCGCCTCGACGTCCCGCAACCGCGACCGGGTCTTCTGGAGATCCGTCGTCACCTTGCGCAGGTACTCAACGAGCTCGTCTTGGTTCGCCATCTTCTCGCACCTATCGGCTGGATCGGGGTCAGGAGTTTCCGAGCTCGGAGTCGATGAACCGCATCAACTCGTCGGCGGACGCCCCGGTGAGGTCGTCGCCCCCGGTGGACACCGGCCTGGCGTCCAGTTCGGCGAGCCGGTCCAGCAGCGAGCTGAGCCGGGTGGCCAGGACGACGCGGGTCTCGGAGTCGGTGAGCACCGACAGCGCCTTGGTCTCCAGGCGGCTGAGGTCCTCCAGCACCGGACCGTCGTTGCCGGGCCCCTCGTCCAAGTCCACCGCGGTGCGCAGGTAGGCGGCCAGGGCGTTGGGCGTCGGGTGGTCGAAGACCAGTGCTACGGGGAGCCTCGAGGTGCTGTATGCGGAGAGCTTGTTGCGCAGTTCCACCGACATCAGTGAGTCGAAGCCGAGTTCCGTCAGTGCCCGGTCCGGGTCGATGAGGGTGTGATCGGGGTGCTTGATGACCTCGGCGATGTGGCTGCGCACCACGTCGACCAGTACCGCATGCCGTCCCTCCTCGGGCACCGCGCCGAGCCGCTGGGCCAGCGTTGTGATGCGTCCCTCGGCGGCCGGCCGCTCATCGGTCCTTTCGAAGGCGGACAGCAGCGGACTCGGCCGCGTCGCGGTGAACGAGGGCAGGAAGCGCGCCCAGTCGATGTCCACCAGCACGCTCTCGGTGCCGGTGCCGGCGACGCCGTCCAGTGCCTTGAGCGCCGCGGGCACCGTCATCGGGGTCAGGCCGCGCCTGCGCAGCTCGCGTTCGAGGTGCTCCTCCACCATGCCGCCGCCGGACCAGGGGCCCCAGGCGACCGCCGTGGCCGGCCGGCCGCGCTCGCGGCGGCGGCGGGCGAGCGCGTCGAGGCAGGCGTTGCCCGCGGCGTAGGCGGCCTGCCCGGCCGCTCCCCAGATCCCGGAGATGGAGGAGAAGACGATGAAGTCCTCCAGGTCCGGCAGGAGTTCATCGAGGATCAGCGCGCCACGGACCTTGGCGGCCATGCCCGCGCGCAGCTCCCCGGCGTCGGTGTCGGCGATCCGGGCGTCGCTGACCACGCCCGCGGCATGCACGACGGTCCGGACGGGGGTGCCGGCGGAGTCGAGCGAGGAGACGAGGGCGGCCATGGCCGACCGGTCGGTCACGTCCGCCGCGACGATGTCGACGGACGCACCCGTGGCGGTCAGCTCCGCCAGCAGCTCGCGCGCTCCCGGTGCCTCGGTGCCCCGGCGGGAGACCAGGACCAGCCTGCTGTCCAGGCGTGCGGCCAGGTGGCGGGCGACATGGCCGCCAAGACCGCCCGTACCGCCCGTGATCAGTACGGTTCCGGTGGGCGCCCACGCTCGGGCCGTACCGCTCGCCGCGGGCACGATCCGGCGGGCCCACAATTCTCCGTCGCGGACGGCGACCTGGTCCTCGGAGCCCTCGCCGGACAGCACCGCGGCCAGCACGACCCGGTCGGCCGGTCCGAACCCGGCGGGCACGTCGATCAGGCCGCGCCAGCGCTTGGGCAGTTCCAGGGCCGCGACCCGGCCCAGTCCCCAGGCGCCCGCCGCGTCGACGTCGGCCGCCGGGTCGGCCGCCGTGCCGACGGCCACGGCGCCGGAAGTGACACACCACACGGGTGCGTCGATGTCGGTGCTCTCGTGCAGCGCCGTCAGCAAGGTGTCGGCGGCACCGGCCGGGACGAGCACGCCGTCCGGCGACACGGAGGGGTCCCAGGTACCCGGCCGGACCACGTTCTCGAACACCGCGTTCAGCTCGTCCCGTTCGTCTCCCAGCAGCAGCCAGGTGCCGGGGACAGTGGCCGGACCGGACTCGTGTGTCACCTGTTCCCAAGAGGTCTCGTACCGGCCGACGGTCAGGTCGGCACTCTGGGCGCTCTCCAGCTGGGCGCGTTCCACCGGCCTCACGGTCAGCGAGTCGATGACGACGACGGGGTTGCCGGCCTGATCGGCCGCCAGTACGTCGATCTGTCCGCCGGCGGTGTTCAGCCGTACCCGCAGCCGCTCGGCGCCGGGGGACAGCAGGGAGACGCCCGCGAACGAGAACGGCAGCTTCACCTCCTGTGGGTCGTAGGTGCGGCCCGCGACCAGCAGCGCGTGCAACGAGGCGTCGAGCAGCGCGGGGTGCACGCCGAACGTGGTGGGCTGTGCGGCGGGGAGCACGACCTCCGCGAACAGTTCGTCGCCGTCCGCCCACACGCCGGTGACCGCGCGGAACACCGGACCGTACTCGTAGCCGCGCTCGGCGAGATCCGCGTAGAGGGTGTCGACGGGAACGGTCTCGGCACCCGCGGGAGGCCAGGCGCCGGCCGCCCAGGCGCCGGCCGTCGCGAACTCCGTGGTACGGCGCGCGCCGAGTGCTCCGGTGGCGTGCAGGGTCCAGTCGCCGCCCGCACCGCGGGAGCGGATGTGCAGCTCGCGCTCACTGTCCTCCGGTCCGATCCACACCTGGAGGTCGCGCGGCTTGCCGCCCGGGAGGACCAGGGGCGCGCGGAGCACCAGTTCGGTGACCGACTCGGCGCCCACCACGCGGGCCGCCTCCAGGGCCAGTTCGACAAAGCCGGTGCCCGGCAGCAGCAGCGTTCCCATGACCTTGTGGTCGGACAGCCAGGGGTTGTCGTCGGTCGAGACCCGACCGGTGAGCACGGTGCCGCCGGTGCCCGGAAGGTCGGTGCGGGCCGAGAGCATCGGATGCCTCAGCGGGTCGCTGCCGGTTCCACCGCTGGTTACGGCCGGTGGTGTGGCGAGCCAGTAGCTCTGGTGCTGGAAGGCGTAGGTCGGCAGCGCGACCGGCCGTCCCGCCCCCAGCACCGCGGCCCACCGCGGACT
>NZ_BMVU01000133.1 GCF_014650875.1 Streptomyces minutiscleroticus | reverse complement strand
GACAAACGCGACTACATCTTCAACGGCACCCTCACCGTCACCGCCATCGTCATCTGGCTCCGCGACACCGTTCAAGAGCCATCAGAAACGACCTAGACCCAGGGTCTTTGAGAAGTGATCTTGTGTCCGGGTTCGTCAGGTCGGCCCGAGGGCGGTGAGGGGCCGCTGGTGGTCGCGGCCGGTGCGGCGGAGGGCGGCGGCGATGTTGGCGTGGCCGTCCTGGCGGTGGACGCCGATGGCGAGGTTGCGCAGGCCGGCCATGACGCGGGGCAGGTGGCGGGTGCGGATGTGTGAGGCGTCCTCGTGGAAGGTGCGGTCGCGGACGTGGTGCAGCTGGTTCTCGATGCGCCGGTGGCCGCGGATCCAGGCGGCGAGTTCGCTGCCGGTGGCCGCGCCGGGCGGCAGGCTCGTGACCAGGTAGGCCCGCTCGATCGTCAGCTTGCCGGTGCCCCGGTCCCGTCTCCAGCGCACGACTTGCAGGGCCTGGCGGGCGTGCGGGTAATCGAGGTGGGCGAAGGCGGCGGTCTTCAGACATGGGGTATCCCCTGCTCGCAGAGCTTGGGGAGGGATCTCCTCGCGGTGGTGGGCCCGGGCACGCTCGTAGTGGTCCAGGCGGACATCACGCCAGGGCAGCCGGCGGACCCGTTCATGGAGTCCGGGGTGGTTCTTCTTGACGACCGCCAGGTAGTGGGCTCCGCGTTCATGCGGGTAGGAGGCGTGGACGTGCTGGGTGTGAAGAGCGTCCGCGGTGATCACCGCGCCGGTCAGGTCGAGGCTGTGCAGGAGTGGGGCGGGGGCCGGGATCTCGTTGTTTCTGCCGTCGATCTGGCGTTGGGCGAGGGCCAGGCCGTCATGGGTCATGGCGGCGATCAGGGCAGTGGCCGGCTGTTTCGGGTGCGGGAGCCGCGGAGTGTCTTGCCGTCGACGGCGATGACTTTTCGTCCCGAGGCCGGGGCCTTGCGTTTGTGGAGGAAGTCGCCGATGGCGCGGTCGAGGGCGTCGCCGTTTGCGGCGGCCAGGACGAGACGGATGGTCGTGGCATGGGGCGGGCGGATCAGGCCGGTCAACGGATCGGGCCGGAACCCGAGCAGGGCCAGGACCCTCTGCGGCGCGTCGACGACCCACTCTCCGATCGCCGTGATCGAGGCGGCGCCGGCCAGAACCGCGGCGGCCGCAGCGGTGAGCAGGGCCGTCCAGGGATGACGGATGCCGCGGCGGGCCCGTGGATCAGGCACCGTGGCCATATAACTCCGCAGGTCAACGGGGGCCCCAGCGGGACTGGGCTCGAGGCGTCCCCCAGTTGCCGGAGGCATGAGGGCATGCGGGAAGATGGGTGCGCAGGCATGGACTCGCTCAGTGCTCATACGGACTCGACACCCACATGATCACCAGTGGCCATGCCTGTTCTGCGTCCAGGTCACCCACCGACAGAAGCCGACAAGCCGTCACATCCAGTGCTCAGCAGACGAACCCGCCCACCTCGACACTTCTCAAAGACCCTGGGCGCAGGCACTCCACGATCGGCTACCTCGCACCGGTCGCCTTCGAACAGAGATCAACTACGCTGGCCATCGCTGCATGACAACCAGTGTCCACGATGAAGGTGGAAGCCCCGCTTGCGGTGGGAGCATTGACGTGCTCTGCGGGATGAGGCAGCGATGGTGCCACCGGAATCAAGGTCGACTTGTACGCGGCGATTCGCCGTGATGCCCGGGCAGGGGTGTCGTACCGGGCGTTGATGCGCGAGTACGGAGCCGGGTTTCGCACGGTGAAAGCGGCGTTGGAATCGGTCTGGCCGGAGCCGCGCAAGAAGCCGAGACCTCGCGGGACCCGGCTGGACCCCTACAAGCCGTTGATCGACCAGATGCTTCGGGTGGATCTGGACGCGCCGCGCAAGCGGCGTCACACCAGCAAAGGCGGGCTGAGCGAGTACGCCTCCCGGGGCCGGGCACGTGACCGGCCCCGGGAGGCGTGGGTGATCCTCCGCGGATCAGCCCACCGCGCTCGCCCGCTCCTCCGGGGTCAACTCCGAATAGGGGCGGCTGTCCCCGGCATTGGGCGTGGCCGGCTCCGCCGGACCGCCGGCCTCCTCCGCGCCGTACGCCTCCTCCGCGCCGTGGGCCTCCTCCGCGCCGCTACCGACCGGGGTGGCGGAGTGGGAATCCGGGGTCACGGCGACGGTGTCGTGGGCCGAGGCGATGCCGGCCGTGCCCGCGGCGGCCAGGACGGTTCCGGCGGCGATGCTGTACATCCGACGGCGGTTCTTCGAGATCTTGCGGTGCTTCAACGAACTTCTCCTGTTCGGGGCCGGTTGTCTCGGATCGCGGGCCGCCGCATGGCAACGCGGAAGCCCTCGTGAGACAGAAGTACGGGCGTGGGCGGGAACAGGTTGCATGTGGCGGCGAAGGAAAACTTCTGCCGGCACCATGCAACCCCGCAGGCCGGATCCCCGTATGTAGGACCGGCAGGATGACGCGCAAGCGGAGGTCAGCAAGAGTGAGGGGAGCAGTCCGGGAACGGGAGTTCCGGGAATTCGCCGAGGCACGGCAGGCACAGCTCCGACGCAGCGCCTACCTGCTGTATGGGGACTGGTACCAGGCGCAGGACCTGACCCGGACCGTCCTGATGAAGCTCTACGCGGCCTGGGGCCGGGTCCGCCGGGACGGCAACGTGGACGCGTACTCGCGCACCATCCTCACCCGGACCTTCATCGACCAGCAGCGCAAGGGAGGCTGGCGCGAGGAACCGGTGAGCGAGCCGCCCCCTCAGTCCGCTACCGTGCCGGTCGCACCCGAGGTGCACATGATGATGCGAGAGGCGCTCATGGAGCTGTCGCCCCGCTATCGGGCCGTGCTGGTCCTGCGCTTCTGGGAGGACTGGACCGTCGAACAGACGGCACACGCGTTACGGGTGACCCCGGGAACGGTGAAGAGCCAGAGCGCCCGGGGGCTCGCCCGACTGCGGGTCATCGTCGAGAACATGAACAGCGAAGGGACGGTCAGGTGAGGTCGGACATGGACGAGCGCGACGACGACAGCCTGCACGCCGCCTTCCAGGCACTCCTCGTTGCGCGGCCGGAACCGCCCCTGCCCGGCGTCGTCGACGCGGCGGTGACCGGTGGCCGCCGCATCCGGCGCCGTCGCGTGGTGCTCGCCGCGGCGGGCACGCTCGCAGTCGTGGCCTGCACGGTCACCGTGGCCACCACCCTGTCCGGGTCGGACGCCGGTCGCGGCCCGCGGCCCGTCGCCCCGGCCGCCACTCCCCCCGCGACGCCCGGCCCGACCACAGCCGCACCGGAGGACGGCCGCGCACAGCCCGCGGACGGTACGGCCACGGACGGAGGGGCAGCCGGGCAGGACCCGACCGATGGGGCCGAACCCGCTCACACGCCTTGAGCGGATCTTCGACCGGCTCGCGGCCATCGTCGACCGCCTCACCTGCGGCGGGATCATCATCGAAACGGGCACGGAGCCCTACCGACTCGCCAGCACCAGGGCGGCCCGGGTACAGGGCTGATGCGTTCTCAGCTGGCGAGATGAGCGGATCGCCTGCGTACGCGCCGCTGCGTGTGGTTCGCCCGGTTCGGCAACGAGAGACGCGACCCCTGATGATCAAGAGAGGGTTGGCGGTGATCGAGGCCCGTCGTGCAGGGCCCCGGGGAGAATCCCCTTCGCCCGTTTTGATCACGGGATGCCGTGCAGGTTGAGGGTTGCGTCGGGACGGGTGTAATCGCGTCGGCCGCTGGCGATATTGGTCCAGCCGGCCCGATGGAGGGCCGTGCGAGTCAGGTCACGCAAGGCGCTCATGACGGCCGGGGTGTGGTGGCGTCGGGCCTGGCTCGCGTCCTCGACGAAGGTGACGTCCTTGGTCCAGTGGACGGTGTTCTCGATGATCCAGTGGCCGCGGGCCCAGGAAGCGATCTCGGCGGGGGACGCCTGGTGGGCGGGCAGGCCGGTGACGGCGTAGACCGTCTCGGTCTGCCACTTCTTCGCGCCGAGGGGCCGGCGTTTGCGGTGGATGCGAACGGCCTGGCGGGCGTGCGGGAAGAGCAGGCCGTCCACGGAGACGACCTTCACCTCCCGTACCTCCTCACGGCCGTGTCCCCGGTCGCGTGAACGGTCAAGGACAGGTGCCTTGGCCCAGGGTAACTTCCTCAACTGCCCCGCGAGCGTGGGCTGGTTGGTCTTCACCGACAGTAGGTAGTGCGCGTGACGGTCCTCGACGAGATAGCGGGCGTGATCCTTCTGCGTGTGCATCGCGTCCACCGTGATCACGGCCTCGTGCAGGTCCGCGTCGTCGACGGAGTCCAGGAGCGGGGCGAACTCGGGTATCTCGTTGGTCTTCGCGCCGATCTCGCGCAGGGCGGCGGTCAGTGCGTCGTCGTGACGGACGGCGGCCAGGACGACCATCCGGCTTCCGTCGGCGCGGACGGCTCCGCGCAGGCACTTGCCGTCCACGGCGAACGCCCGCCGCCTCAGCCGGGGAGGGTCCGGGGCAAGCCGTGGCGGCCCGGTGGGCGCGGCGCTGTTCGCGTTCGGGGACGCCGTCGGGACTCAGTGGTCCGGCGGCGGGCGACGCCAGCGCGGCGAGCCGGGCGAAACCCGCGGCGGTCAGCGCGCCGGGATCCACTCTGGCGAAGGCGTCCCGCAAGGTCCGCTCGCCCGGAGCCCGATACCGGCCGGCGAACGGACCGAACGGGCAGTCCAGACGGGCCAGCACCTCCTGATCGCATCGACGGGCCCATTCTGCGATCGCCACCAGGGAGTTGTGCCCGGCCGCTGTCATCGCGCACACCCCGATCGCCAGCAGCGTGGCCAGTCGATATCGAACGCCCCGCGGATCACGCGGGTCGGGCACCTTGGCCAGCGCCTGGAGCAGCCCGCCCGCAGACACCTCCGCGACCGCACCGGTGGACGAGCAGGGCGACCTGCCCAGGGACACGGGCATGAGGGAGGATGGAGCGACGAGCACGGCAGCCCTGCTGATCTGGGAGCGTAGAGAACTCCATGATCCACAAGAGCCGCGCTCGCCTCATGTCCGGGCATCGATGATCAACCGGCCAAACCCGGAGCGACGGGATTCCCTCGGGGCCCTGCTGTTCACCGTTCCTGATTACGCGAACCATCTGATCAAAAAAGGGCACCGCGAAACACCGGAATACCCGGCTAGCGGTGGTTTGTTGACGGCGGATTCGTGAGGGTGTAGGCCGTGCAGGGAGGCGTCGACTCGGTTGGGGAGATCGAGATGACGAAGCGGTTGCCGT
>NZ_BMVU01000132.1:3877-5297 GCF_014650875.1 Streptomyces minutiscleroticus | reverse complement strand
CAACACAGTGGACGCGAGCAACTGAGGACAAGCCCTCGGCCTATTAGTACCAGTCAACTCCACACGTTGCCGTGCTTCCATATCTGGCCTATCAACCCAGTCGTCTACTGGGAGCCTTACCCCATCAAGTGGGTGGGAGTCCTCATCTCGAAGCAGGCTTCCCGCTTAGATGCTTTCAGCGGTTATCCCTCCCGAACGTAGCCAACCAGCCATGCCCTTGGCAGAACAACTGGCACACCAGAGGTTCGTCCGTCCCGGTCCTCTCGTACTAGGGACAGCCCTTCTCAAGACTCCTACGCGCACAGCGGATAGGGACCGAACTGTCTCACGACGTTCTAAACCCAGCTCGCGTACCGCTTTAATGGGCGAACAGCCCAACCCTTGGGACCGACTCCAGCCCCAGGATGCGACGAGCCGACATCGAGGTGCCAAACCATCCCGTCGATATGGACTCTTGGGGAAGATCAGCCTGTTATCCCCGGGGTACCTTTTATCCGTTGAGCGACGGCGCTTCCACAAGCCACCGCCGGATCACTAGTCCCGACTTTCGTCCCTGCTCGACCCGTCGGTCTCACAGTCAAGCTCCCTTGTGCACTTACACTCAACACCTGATTACCAACCAGGCTGAGGGAACCTTTGGGCGCCTCCGTTACCCTTTGGGAGGCAACCGCCCCAGTTAAACTACCCATCAGACACTGTCCCTGATCCGGATCACGGACCCAGGTTAGACATCCAGCACGACCAGAGTGGTATTTCAACGACGACTCCACCCAAGCTGGCGCTTGAGCTTCACAGTCTCCCACCTATCCTACACAAGCCGAACCGAACACCAATATCAAACTGTAGTAAAGGTCCCGGGGTCTTTCCGTCCTGCTGCGCGAAACGAGCATCTTTACTCGTAGTGCAATTTCACCGGGCCTATGGTTGAGACAGTCGAGAAGTCGTTACGCCATTCGTGCAGGTCGGAACTTACCCGACAAGGAATTTCGCTACCTTAGGATGGTTATAGTTACCACCGCCGTTTACTGGCGCTTAAGTTCTCAGCTTCGCCACCCCGAAGAGTGACTAACCGGTCCCCTTAACGTTCCAGCACCGGGCAGGCGTCAGTCCGTATACATCGCCTTACGGCTTCGCACGGACCTGTGTTTTTAGTAAACAGTCGCTTCTCGCTGGTCTCTGCGGCCACCCCCAGCTCAAGCAGCAAGTGCTCTCACCAGGTGTGGCCCCCCTTCTCCCGAAGTTACGGGGGCATTTTGCCGAGTTCCTTAACCATAGTTCACCCGAACGCCTCGGTATTCTCTACCAGACCACCTGAGTCGGTTTAGGGTACGGGCCGCCATGAAACTCGCTAGAGGCTTTTCTCGACAGCATAGGATCATCCACTTCACCACAATCGGCTCGGCATCAGGTCTCAGCCTTA
>NZ_BMVU01000132.1:2500-3781 GCF_014650875.1 Streptomyces minutiscleroticus | reverse complement strand
TAATGTGCGACGGATTTACCTACCGCACGGCCTACACCCTTACCCCGGGACAACCACCGCCCGGGATGGACTACCTTCCTGCGTCACCCCATCACTCACCTACTACCAGCTCGGGCCGGCGGCTCCACCACTCCGAACCACGTCAAAGACGGGGCCCGGCGGCTTCACGGCCTTAGCATCACTGGATTCGATGTTTGACGCTTCACAGCGGGTACCGGAATATCAACCGGTTATCCATCGACTACGCCTGTCGGCCTCGCCTTAGGTCCCGACTTACCCTGGGCAGATCAGCTTGACCCAGGAACCCTTGGTCAATCGGCGCACACGTTTCTCACGTGTGAATCGCTACTCATGCCTGCATTCTCACTCGTCAACCGTCCACAACTCGCTTCCGCGGCTGCTTCACCCGGCAGACGACGCTCCCCTACCCATCACAGCGGGCGTTGGCCCTCATGCTGCAATGACACGACTTCGGCGGTACGCTTGAGCCCCGCTACATTGTCGGCGCGGAATCACTAGACCAGTGAGCTATTACGCACTCTTTCAAGGGTGGCTGCTTCTAAGCCAACCTCCTGGTTGTCTGTGCGACTCCACATCCTTTCCCACTTAGCGTACGCTTAGGGGCCTTAGTCGATGCTCTGGGCTGTTTCCCTCTCGACCATGGAGCTTATCCCCCACAGTCTCACTGCCGCGCTCTCACTTACCGGCATTCGGAGTTTGGCTAAGGTCAGTAACCCGGTAGGGCCCATCGCCTATCCAGTGCTCTACCTCCGGCAAGAAACACACGACGCTGCACCTAAATGCATTTCGGGGAGAACCAGCTATCACGGAGTTTGATTGGCCTTTCACCCCTAACCACAGGTCATCCCCCAGGTTTTCAACCCTGGTGGGTTCGGTCCTCCACGACCTCTTACAGCCGCTTCAACCTGCCCATGGCTAGATCACTCCGCTTCGGGTCTTGAGCGTGCTACTGAAACGCCCTGTTCGGACTCGCTTTCGCTACGGCTGCCCCACACGGGTTAACCTCGCAACACACCGCAAACTCGCAGGCTCATTCTTCAAAAGGCACGCAGTCACGAGGATGTGCAAGCACATCCCGACGCTCCCACGGCTTGTAGGCACACGGTTTCAGGTACTATTTCACTCCGCTCCCGCGGTACTTTTCACCATTCCCTCACGGTACTATCCGCTATCGGTCACCAGGGAATATTTAGGCTTAGCGGGTGGTCCCGCCAGATTCACACGGGATTTCTCGGGCCCCGTGCTACTTGGGTGTCTCTC
>NZ_BMVU01000131.1 GCF_014650875.1 Streptomyces minutiscleroticus | reverse complement strand
GCAACGGAGCTCCTTCGGGAACAAGCTGTCTTGGACGACTGCCTGTACCAACGAGCTCCGTTGCTCCGTGTCAGGACTTTCTCAACTCCCTTGCGTGACCTGCGAAAACGCTAACTACCCGGCCTTGGGGGAACTTCACCCGCTATGGCCGGGCCGAGGCGCCGGCCTGGGACCGGATGCACCCGCGTCTGCAGGCCCGCGGCCCCTGGCTCGACCACTGCGGCGAACTACCCGTGCTGCATGGCACGTTGATCCGGCTCAAGGTCGGGCATCTGCCCGGCGACCGGGATATCCCAAGCCGGTCTGGCTGTGGTCCTCCCGCACCTCGATGACCGGCCAAGAGGTGGACCTGCACTGGCAGGCGTTCCTGCGACGCTTCGACCTGGAGCACACCTTCCGACTGTTCAAATCGAGAAACAGCAGGCCAGCACCACGCTACGAGCCCGGCAAGACAGTGGAACGAATCGTCACACTCACCGAGCACGTCCGCTTGAAACAGCAACGAGGTCAAAGATCAAGCTCAGTACAGCTCAATCCATGAAAAACCGGCTTACAGTCCCTCACCCGGCGGTGACACCTGCCGTCACCGGGCTGTCCGCATCGCCGACCGGGCGAGGAAACCGATTGCGGCACCCGACCGGTCTGCGACAGTGGACGGCCCTCGTGCGGACAACGAACGAGCAGCACAGGTGCTCCGAACTGCAGGCGGAACAGCATCACGTCAAGGCGGGGGCGGGCTCCTCCAGCGAGACCACGACCATCACCGGAAGATCGGTGTCTTGCTGCACCACACCGGCGGTCAGGATCCGGCCGTCGAGGACCCACTTCCGTGCCGCAATGAATTCGTCCCTCTCCGAGGCCGTCAGCTCGGCCTCGGAGAGGTGCCCTGCGAACGAGGAGTTGTCGATCTCTGGGAGGAACCCGGCCAGCGCCAGCTCGCCTTCCTCGTAGACGGCGTCCACATCGTCGAAGTAACCGGACTCGTCGACGTCACGGATCCAGACGGCGAACGAGACGCGCACGATCCCGCTGCGGAACGTCTGGATCCACCCTCGGACGCCGTCCTTGCGCCAGGACGTCTCCACGCCGTCGCGGGGCTTTCCCCCGGGCGTCCACTCCTGGGCCGCGAACCTCGCCGCCGTGCTCTCGGCGGTCAGGGGGACGCAGTCCCGTAGTTCTTCCAGCATTGCGGTCACTGCAGCCATGCACTCATTCCACTCATGCCGTTGCCGGGCACGTGATACGCCTTGAGCTGTCCGCCGGCGTAGGCCTCGGGGAAGGCCTTGGACAGCACCTCGTTCACATGCGCGGCGCCCCATTCATTGGACACCATATAGCGGACTCCCTTGCCCCCGAGGTCTTCGTTCAGGGCGAGCAGCTTCTCGGTCTGCGTGGTGATCCGGCTCTCGTCGTAGAACTCGAAATCGGGATTGTAAGGGGACTTCTCCCACTCGCCGTAATGGTCACCGCCGGTCCATTTGGCCTCGGTGACCCAGCCGTCTCGCGGGCCGCCGTCGACATGGACCTCCCGGCCGTCCGGCAGGATCCACTGCTGTTCGTACTTCTGGTCGGTGACGAGCCGTTGGTAGCGGAACGACGGGCGCTCGAGCTGCTTCTCGGTCAGCCAGCCCAGGCTCTTGAAGCGCGAGTAGGGCGACAGGCCGAGCGGGTCGCACACGGTGAACGGATTGTGCACATAGGCGACGGGGTTCGGCGCGGGACCGAGGCCGAGGGGATCCGGGGTGGCGTACCGGCCTGTCGCAGGGTCGTAATGGCGGAACAGGTTGTAGTGGAGACCGGTCTCCGGGTCGTAGTACTGGCCGGGAAAGCGCAGAGGAGTGTAGGCGGTGCTGGAGCGGGGCCAGGCGGTGGTTCCCCACAGGGTGCTTCTGGCGCGCCAGGCGATCTCACCCGACTCGTCCACCAACTCGGTAGGCGTGCCTATGAGGTCGGTGACGACGGCGAAGAACCGCCGGTCGATCTCCTCCTGGCGGGTGTCCGGGGTGAGGAGGCGTTCCGTCTGGGACAGCGGGACGAGACCGCGGTGGTCCCAGGTGAAGGCGATCACGTGCGGCAGGTCCGGCGTATGCACTGTCTGTTCGCACAGGGTTCTGCCGTCCCAAGTGAAACGAGTCTCCTCGGCGATTCTCTCGCCGTTGTCGGAGAGGCGCTGCTTGGCGGTGCGACGGCCCAGCGGGTCGTAGAGGTAGCGCCATCGGGTGCCATCGGGGGTGACCACGGAGGTGAGCCGGTTCTCCGCGTCCCACTCGTAGCGCCAGGTGTCGGGCTTGCGCGACAGGCGGGTCTTTTGGCGGAGAACGACACGGCCGAGGGCGTCGTGTTCGAAGCGGACGGCGCCGGCTCGGGTAACGGTCGTGCCGGTGTAGGCACGAGGGCCGGTGGCCTCGTGGCCGGGGTGGGAGGCGGGCCAGGACGCCTCGGTCTGGTTGCCGGCGGCGTCATAGGCGTAGTGCTCGGTCCAGTCCTGGGCGTGAACAGCGGTGACCCGGCCGGTCGCGTCCAGATCGAAGGTGCGCGATCCCGCCCCTGTATCGGACAGTGCGGCCAGGTGGCCATCGGCTCGGTAGGAGTAGCGACGCCGGCCGAGGGGGCGCTCGCCAGCCGTGAGGTGCTGGGCGGAGAGCCTTCCGGCCTCGTCCCAGGCGGAGGCCAGGGTGAGGGCGCCGCCGAAGACGCGCTCCAGTTCTCGGCCGGCCATGTCGTGAGTGAAGGTGACCTCGCGACCGCTGACGATCATCCGGGCAGCACGGCCGACGGCGTCGTAACCGTATACGGTGACCGCGCCGGTGGGAGTGGTGCGGCGGACCCGGCGGCCCAGAGCGTCGTAGGCGTAGTTCATGGCGCGACCGTCGAGGAGTTCGGTCTTGATCCTCCCCCGCCGGTCGTACACGTAGGCGACCTCGCCGTCCGGGCCGACCGCCTGCTGCAGGCGCCCGGCCCGGTCGTAGGCGTAGGTCGTCACCCTGCCCGCAGCGTCCTTGCGGACCGTTCGGCCGAGTTGGTCGTAGGCATAGGAGACGACATGGCCGAGCGCGTCGGCCCAGGCGATGAGCTGCCCGGCGGCGTCGTAGCGGTAGGTGAGGGTGCGGCCGTCGAAGTCCGTCTCGGAGATGATCCGGCCGGCCTTGTCGTGCTCGTACGACCAGGTGAGCCCTTGAGGGGCGGTGACCTGGGTGAGCCGCAGGTCGGTGTCGTACGCAAACTCGTAGCGGACACCGTCAGGGCGAGTACGGGCGACGAGGAGATCGAAGTGGCTGTACTCGAAGTGGGAGACGCCACCGACCGGGTCGGTGTGGGTGAGGCGGTTGCCCTCGCCGTCGTAGGCCCATGCCTCGGTCGAACCGCCGGGGGCGACGCGGCGGACGAGATTGCCGTCCGCGTCCCACACAAGCCGCGTGATGCCGCCCACCGGGTCGGTGACGCGGACCGTGCGGCCCAGAGCATCGCGTTCCAGCCGAGTGATGCCACCGGAGGGATCGGCCACCTCCACCGGCAGGCCGGCGTCGTCGCAGCGCACGGTGGTGGTGGCACCGAGCGCGTCGGTGACCACGGTGAGCCTGCCCCGGTCGTCGTAGACGTACCGGGTGGTGGAGCCGGCCGGATCGGTGACAGCAGTGCGGTTTCCCCGTTCGTCGAACTCCTGAAGCCAGCGGGAGCCGTCCGGCCCCCGGAACTCCGTGGACAATCCCAGCGAACCACGCTCAGTACGCAGTTCGCTTGCGTCGGGTCGGATGACGGCGAGCAGGCGGCCGTCCTCGTCGTAGGTGAAGGCAGTGGTGCGGCCCAGCGGATCGATGCGAGCCAGGACTTCACCACGGCTGTCGTAGGTGAAGCGTGTGGTGTGGCCGAGCGGGTCGGTGCTGGCAAGAATCCGGCAACGGCTGTCGACCAGGTAATAGGTGGCGCGCCCGTCGGCAGTAGTAAGGGTGGTGGTGCGGTGACCGGTTTCCGGATCGGGTTCGGTGTAGGCGAGGGTGATCTGGATGTGACCGGCCTCGCCGCCCTCCGCCACGACCCGGTCGTAGTCGTCGTAGGCGTAGTCGTAGCGGCTGCCGCCTGAGTCGATCCAGGCCGTGACATGGCGACAGTTGTCGTAGACGAAGGTGGTGGTGGCGCCGGACGGTCTGGTGACGGCGACGAGATTGCCGTCCTGGTAGCCATAGGACATCAGCGGCAGGTCCGCGCTGCCCTCGCCTGCTCTGACCAGGGACAAGGCGATAACATGCCCGTCGCTCACGGTGATGGCCACCTGCTGTCCTGCCGAAGAAGCCAGAGCAAGCGGGGTGCCGTCCTCAGTGCGTTCCACAGCCCACCAGTTGCCGTTGCGGTCCTCAACCCGTTCCAGCCAGGCGATGCCGTCGTCCCCCGGTTCGCCGGGCGGGGCGGTGAAGTGGAAGGCCAGGCCGGTGTCGGGGTCGGTGAGCGCGTAGTCGCCGTCGGCGTCGCGGGCCAGCAGGGTGCGGGCGGTGCCGGACTGAGGCCGGGTGGGGGCGCCTGGCACGGGGTGCGGGTAGGGGATGAGCAGGCCGTCGGCGCTGACGTGGACGACGCCGACCGGGTCGATCTCCAGACGCTCATCAACGGTGGACGTCCACGACAGGCCGAAGAAGCGGCCCACCATACAGCCGGACTCGGTACGACGGCCGAAAACCAGAGGAAGCGTACCGGGCAGCACGAAATCGGTCTGGGGCAGGAACATCCGGCCCGAAGCCAGATCGACGGGGTCGGTGCCAACTGTGGTACGGGAGCCGTCGGGTCGGCTGTGGGTGCCCTCGGGTGCGTCGTCGACCAGGCGGCGTACCCGGGCGGCGTCAGCGGCGTCGGCAACCACGCGCACGCCCTTGACGGCCGCGCCGCCGCCGGCGGTGGCTGCGGTCAGTGCCAGGTCGGGGATGAGCCGGCCGAAGCCCTCGGCCGGGTCCTTCATGAAGTCGCCGACCATCTGCTTGCCGGTGCCGACCGGGTCGTTGGCGGCGACGACCAGGCCGGCGGCCAGGCTGTTGAGGGAGGTGGCGTACTCGGCCGGATGGGTGATGTTGTACGGGTCCAGCGGATTGACCGAGCGCACGAAGTTCAGCAGTCCGGCCGTGCCCTTGATGATGCCGCCGCCGACGTGGTCGCTCAGCAGCTGCATCTCCTGCAGGCCGTCGCCCAGCTGCTCGGTGTAGGAGGGCTTGGCCGGGGCCTTGTCGCGGGCGGCGCGCACCGCGCTGCGGGCGGTCTCGGCGGCGGTGTTGCGCTGCTTGCGGGCCTCGGCGAGCAGGTCCTGGGCGTCCTGCATCAGTTTCTTGCCCGGGTCCTCGAACGTGGCCGCCGGGCGGGGCGGCAGCGTGGCGGGGTCGCGCTTGTCGGCGGGCTGGGCGTTGTAGCGGTCCACGGCGCTGTTGTAGTCGTCGACCTTCTTGCGGTGGGCGTCGGCGGCGTCCTTCGAGGCCTTGGTGCCC
>NZ_BMVU01000130.1 GCF_014650875.1 Streptomyces minutiscleroticus | reverse complement strand
ATACGCGACGACATCCACGAAGCGTTCCTCAGCCTGGCCTGCAGCATCATCTGCTGGCGCCGACTGAAAAACCTCGCCCTTTGTTAGGAGTTCTAAGACCGCCGCCAGCACCCGGCCCTCACGGAGCAACGCCCACGCACTCCAAGCACGAATATGCGGGCAAGTAGCGCGCATGAGGGCGCGCGCCCGCACCCGTGCACCTGGCCGGGCGTGACCCACCGCAGGGCAGGGCGTTGGGCAGGCGTCGCGTGTCGGACCCCGGTGCGAGCTCGCACAGGGGACGCGACCAGCGAGGGCCCGACAGCAGGGCGTGCTGCGGGCCCTCGCCTCTCGCCCCCGTCCGCGCGCTGCGCAGGAACGACCGCCCCCTCTCCACCCGGCCGCGCTGCCGGATGTCCGCGCGCGGGCAGGGCCGGGCTCAGGCCACGAGCGCGCGGTGCACGGTGGGGAAGCAGTCGAAGACCGCGGCAAGGCCGCTGAGTTCCAGGACCCGCTGGATGCAGGGCTGTATGCCGGCCAGGCGGACCCAGCCCGGTGTGTCCCGGGTGGCGCGATACAGGCAGATCAGGGCGTTGATGCCGCTGGAGTCCATGAAGGTGACCCGTCTGAAGTCGACCACCACCCGGGCCGGAAGGCCGGCGTGATCAGCCGCGAGAGCCTGGCGCAGGCGGTGGGCGGTGTGCATGTCGACCTCGCCCTGCAGGCTCAGGACGGTGACACCGTCGTCGACGGTGCGGATGATGAAGAGCCGGCTGGGGCCCGTCGTGCCATGGGCATCACTCACGCGCGCCTCTGCAACGGTCGGCGGAGCATGCTGCCATGCCCCTGAGGAAACGGGCGGTCCTTCGACCCTAGGCGCGCAACAAGACCCCGCCCACCCGTCCTGCCTGCGAAAAACCCATTCGGGCGCGGAATATGCCCCGCCCCCTCGCACGCCCTGAGGGGGCGGCGCGCGAGGGGAGCGGTGCAACCGGTTGGGCGCGACCTGTCGGACAAGCTGACCGTTGGACCGTACGCATCACGTGCAGGAAGATCCGATCCCCTGCGGACCCTGCACACCCCCCTTTGAGGGCCCGCGTCGGCGGCGGGCCCTCAAAGGGCCCTCTCCGCACAGCCGCCCGCGATCCCTCCCCGCGCCCTCCTGCGCGCACCGCCGGGATGAACGCTCCCAGGGTTCATACGTCGTATCGGCCCCTTTTGACGCACTCCCCCGCACCCGAGGCCGTCACCGCTCATGCAGCGGAAGCTGCTGGTCCAGGCCCGCCCCTGCGAAAGCGAGCCGCGCCACGGGGCTCATGTCCGCGATGGTGACGCGGATGCCCACCGCCTTCATCCCCGAGCACATGCCCGCCAGCGCGAACGCGCTGTCGCCGCCGCAGTAGGAGACGTCCGCCAAGTCCAGCACCACCCCGCCGGCCCCGCTCTCCCCATGCGTCAGTTCCGCGATCGCCTCCGTCAGCAACTGCACCTCCGCCAGGCCCACCTCACCGATCACACTCACCCACACCGCGTCCTCACCCGCCTTCACATCGCGGACCACCAGCTCGAAATGCGGCTTCCGCACCATCCCCGCCCCCTCTTGGATCAGCAAGGAGCCAAAGCCCTCGCTCCGCCTGCCTTCCAGCCTGGCAACGCTCCCAGCCGCCTGTCAGGCCACCGCCCCGAATGCCTGCACACCGGTCTTCCAGGCGACCACGCACGCACCGAACGGCTCGCCGCCCACCGGCCCGCCCGCAAGCGCCCAGCCTCTGGGACCTGGACGGGGCGGCCGCACGGGCTCAAGCGGTGAGCGCGCGATCCACCGTGGGATAGCAGTCGAAGTAGCCGTCCAGGCCGGTGATCCGGAAGACCGGCTGCAAAACGGCGGGTATGCCCGCCAGGCGGAGCCATCCGGACACGGCCTTTGCCGTGCGGTGCAGGTCGATGAGGGCGCTCAGGCCGCTGGAGTCGACGAAGGCGACCCGTTCAAGGTCGACCACCACACAGGTGAGGCGGCCGGCCGGGGCGGTGAGGAAGGCCCGGCGCAGCAGGCCGGCCGTGTGGAGGTCGAGATCGCCCTGCAGGCTGAACACGGTGATGGTGCCGGTGACGGCGGGTATCACAAAGAGCCGGTCGGGCTCCTCCATGCTGGGGGTGGCGCTCACGCGTGTCTCCGCAAGAGTCGACGCAAGAATCCGTCCAACGGACGGCAGGGTGCCTGAGAGATTTCAGATGCGGCGCGAATGCATGACCTGTACCGGTACAGAATGCCGTGCCGGTGAGTATGTCAGCACGTCGGCAGACAGGTTGGCGTATGCGCAAAGTTCCCGTCCCGCTGCCCGCCGCGGTCCTACGCTGCCCTGCACGGCCGACTCCGAGGGCGAGGGGGATGAGGCATGCACTGGTCCGAGCTGGTACCCGATCTGCGGCTGGCCCTGATACGCGGCGAGGAGCAGACCACACTGCATCTGGCCGGCGAGCTCGACGTCGCCGCGGCCCTGGCGCTGTTCCGCACACTGCCGCTGCCCGCCATCTGCTCGGGGCGGGTGGTGCTGGACCTGAGCCGGGTGACGTTCTGCGACTCGGCCGGCGTGGAGGTGCTGCTGGCCCTGTACCACCAGGCCGCCGCCAGCGGCGGGCACCTGGTGTTGCAGACTGCGCACCGTGCGGTGCTGCGCGCCCTGGCCCGCAGCGAAGAGCCGGCCGCTGAGCGGCTCGCTGGCGCCTGCACCGCCCGGATGCGCCGGGCGCATCACCCCGACCAGCACCTGCTGCACCAGGCACTGGGCATGGCCCTGCGCCTGACCGACGCCCCCCTGGGCAACGCCCAGATCTGGGACGCCCCCACCCAAGCACTGCGCATCGCGGTCCAGCACGGCTTCCCCCGGGACTTCCTCACCTTCTTCGAGACCGTGACCGGCAGGGATTCCGCCTGCGGCACCGCCGCTTTCGACCGCTCCCCCGTCTTCGTCGAAGAGGTCGCCGCCCACCCGGCCTTCACCAACACCCCCGCCGCCGGTGTGCTGGACGACGTGCCCGTCCGCGCGGTGACCTCCCTGCCCATCACCACCCCGGCAGGCGACCTGATCGGCATAGTCTCCGTCCACCACCACCGCCCCAGGCGCTGGCCCGCCGAACAACGCCACCGTCTGCGCACCCTCGCCCACGCCACTGGCCAACTCGCCCAGCACTCGGCCTAGCCACACCGCCTCGGCCCGGGCACACCGCCACCACCGGCCGGCATATACCAGCACCCATGACGACACCGGCCCCGTGATTCGCTCCGCGCCCGCCAGCGAGGCCGACAGGACCGGCGCAGGGCGCACCGTTCGGCAAAGGGGGCGGAGTGGTTGCCGGGGAGCGCGCCTGCTCCCCTGAGGGCGGGGGTGGCAAACCCCCTTGACAGGGCGCGCGCAGCCGCTGACTACCTCAAAGGGACGGCCGCCGCCCGATGCGGACGGGTGTTTGTGTCCTGGGCGCCCCCGGCACCACCTGGTCGGCCGGTGCGGCTGCACGTCAGGGCGCGGCCGCACCGGCCGGTGACCCGCCGCACGCGCCGACACCCACGCGCAGCAGCTCACCTTCCTTGAGGTCTACTCCAGCGCGCCCTGAATGCCTAGAAGCAAAGCCGCATAACCGTACAGTGTAGACATATGCCCATCGTGTATGCGTACGCGCCGGTGCCGGAGGCATGCCCGGCCGCATCAGGAGTGCAGGACCTGCTCCAGGGTGGGATAGCAGTCGATGACGGCTTCCAGGCCGCTGAGCCGGATGACCCGCTGCACGGCCGGCTGCACCCGGACCAGGCGCACCCAGCCGGACGCGGCCCTGGCGGCGCAGTGCAGGCGGACCAGGGCGTTGACGTCGGAGGAGTCCAGGAAGCCGACCCACCGGCAGTCGAGCACCACCCGCACCGGATCCTGTCTGCGGTCGACGGTGAGCACCTGGCGCAGCCGCCCGGTGGTGTGCACATCGAGCGTGCCCAGCAACCGCAGCACCGTGGCACCGCCGACGACAGTACGGATGATCAAGAGCCGGCTGGGATCCGCCGCACCGTGCATACCGCCCATCCACGCCCCCGCAATCGGTCACACGATCCGCCCGGACCCACCCAGGACAGCACCAGCCACCCACAGTAGGCACCGCACGGCGCACGGCTCAGCCATACGCCGCACAGACGTCCGAAGCCGGTGGGAATCGCGGGGCCGCGGCAGGGGCGCGTGCGACGCCGGATGCGCCCAGGACCGCGTGCTCAGTCGTCGCCCAGGTCGGCGGCCCCGCCCACCGCGTCCGCGGCCGGGAAAGCCGCACGTCACCGGCCCGGTCAAGGGGCGCCGGGCGCGCCGACCACTTCTCTGGAAAACCCTCGGCGTGCTCCGGCGAAGCAGTACCAGCCCCCATCCCGCCGGGGCCGCCCGAGCCGGGCGGCATCCGCCACCAGGAGCACCGCTTGGTGCTCGCCGAAGTTCACCGCCTCGCACGCGCACGACACGCACGCACCTTGGGATGCTTTGTGCAGCAACGGGAGTTCTTGAGCGCGAAGGGTGGCCGGGTGCGCCGCGAGGAAGTGGTCCGCGCCGACTCCGTCTTTACCGCCACGGACCACTTGCCCTGATCATCACATGCCCGCCCTACGCTGCGCGGGTGTCCGCTCCAGCGAGGAGACAGTGCCCCGAACCGAAGCCGGTCCGGGGCACCTCCGGCCGCCGGCCCGCGCCACGGATACGCGGGCCGACGGGGTCTCTACGCCACCAGGACGAGCAGGATCCAGGCGAGAACCATGGCACCGCCGGTCAGCAGCAGGGCCCCGATGCGCGATGTCTTCATCGAGCCGCAGCCTCTGTTTTGGCTTCCAGTACCGCCCAGGTGCGTTTGCCCCACGGTCGGGCGGGGGCGCCCATGAGGTCGCAGCCCCACCGGACGGCCAGCGCCTCCACCAGGAGCAGGCCCCGGCCCGAGTCCTCATCAGGGCCCGGCACGCGCGGGGCCGGCAGACGGTGTGGCGCGTAGTCGACGACGGCCAGGTACACCGTGTGCTTCGTCTGCCGGGTGAGCTGGACGCGCAGCGAGGTGCCGCGTGCGTGCCGGACCGCGTTCGTCACCAGTTCGGACAGCAGCAGGGCCGCTTCGTCGGCCAGGTGCTGCAGTCCCCACTCGGACATCACCACGCGGGCCATCAGCCGGATGGCGCGTACGGCTTCCACGCTCCGCGCTATCGGGACGGTGTAGCTCGGCTGCCCCGTACTGCGGGGCACGGCCACCGGCGCTGGGGACGTGGGGCTGATTTTGGGGGTGGTCTCCTTGGACTGGCCCATGCAGCAACGCTAGGGGGAGTACAACGGGTGGTGGGCACACAGGGTGTGTGCCTTGCGTCTTGAGGGTCGAGGGGGATGGACGGGTACGCCGTCGGCCGGCGCATCGCCTACTGGCGCGCGCGCCGCCGCCTCACGCAAGCCGATTTCGGCGCCCTGATGGGACAGTCCCGGCGCTGGGTGCAGTCGCTGGAGTCCGGGGTGCGGCAGGTCGATCCCCGCCTGTCGGTGCTGGAGAACGCCGCCCGGGTCCTGCGGATCCCGCTGGTGTGGCTGCTGTCGGCCCCGGCCGACGCCGAACGGGTGGACGCCGTCGAGCTGGAGGCGATCCGGGCGGTGCTGTACCGGCACGACGTGATCACCAGCACCGCCGCCGACGGT
>NZ_BMVU01000129.1 GCF_014650875.1 Streptomyces minutiscleroticus | reverse complement strand
GCGGACCTGGCCCGGTCCGGGCTGCGGGACCTCGACCTCCGCCTCGTGCAGGACCTCGGTGCCGCCGAACCGGTCGAAAACAATGGCCTTCATGACTACTCCTCAACGATGTGATGCGGTGCGATGCAGTGGGATGTGATGCGATGCCGTACACGAATTAGGTGGCTGGACACATAAAATCTAGCAGGGATTGAGTGGCCAGCCAAGTATTTGGAGGGCGCGGAATCAGATCCGCGACACGAGGGCTTCGCCCACGCCAAGGGCGAGTCCGACGAGGCGTTCACCTCACCGGCCGGCGGGCGGCGCAAGCGGGCCGGCGTCCGCCCCGGACAGGACACGGAGGGGCATGGCGCCCTCCACGCGCCGGTGGGGGGGACGGTCAGCGCGGCGGGCCGACGATGCGGCCGCCGGACAACTCGGAGGCCTCCTCCAGAAGCGACTTGGGGATCTCGAAGTCCGCGGGGCGGGGAGTGCTCAGGTCGCGTCCGGCGTGGCGGAACATGTCCTCGATACCGCCAGGGGTGGCGATCATGAGGAGGTCGGCGCGCTCGGAGGTGATGCGGTAGGAGTGCGGGATGTTGCGCGGCAGATAGACGATGCCTCCTTCGCGCAGTTCGTACTCCTCCTCCCCGGACCACACCAGAGCGGTGCCCTTGATGAGCATGAACACCTCGTCCTCGCGGGTGTGCAGGTGGAACGGCGGAGCCTCCCCCTTGGCCACGTCGAAGCGGCCCACGGTCAGCTGCCCTTCGGTGGCGTCCTTGTCTAGCAGCACGGAGAACGTTCCCCCGTCGAGCCATTCGAGCTTCTGCTGCTGCTCGGGCTGGGCCAGATAGGCCATGGTCATGTCTTGTCCCCTTCCTGGGAGCCGGTCCACGGCGATACGGAGATGCGGTCCTGCGGGCACGGTCCTGCGGGCACGGTCCTGCGGGCCCAGCCCGCAGGCACGGGAGCCGATGCGCGGCTCGCCGTCGCGTCGTCAGGCGCCCAGGGTGCGGCGCACCCAGGCACTGCGGGCCGCGAGGGCGGCCTTGGACAGGGCCGCGGCGGGGGCGGCACCGTCGAAGATGTGGAAGCCGCCGGCCCACACGTGCAGCTCGGCTTGGACGCCGGAGGACCACAGACGGGAGGCGTAGGCGACGTCCTCGTCACGGAAGACCTCGGCGGAGCCGACGTCGATGAAGGCCGGCGGCAGACCGGACAGGTCGGCGGCCCGCGCGGGGGCGGCGTACACGGAGACCGCCTCGGTGCCGCGGCGCGCGCCGAGCAGCGCGCTCCAGCCGGTCCGGTTGGACTCGCGGCTCCACGAACCGGTGCCGGAGTACTGGCGGGCGGAGACGGTGTCGTCGCGGTCGTCGAGCATCGGGCTCATCAGCAGCTGCGCCATCGCCTGCGGGCCCTTGCGGTCGCGGGCCAGCAGGACGACGCCGGCGGCGAGGCCGGCGCCGGCGGAGGTGCCGGCCAGCAGGATCCGATCGGGGTCGATACCGAGTTCACCGGCGTGGCGCGCGGTCCACACGAAGCCGGCGTAGGCGTCCTCGACAGGGGCGGGGTCGGGGCGTTCGGGGGCGAGACGGTAGTCGACGGAGACGACGACGGCGCCGTGCTCCAGCGCGTAGTCGAGGATGTTCTCGATGCCGGTGTAGCGGTCGCCGATGACGAATCCGCCACCGTGCAGGTGGTAGATGCCCGCCCCGGTCGCGGTCTTGCCGCGAGGGGTGAACACGGAGGCGGCCAACTCGCCCTCGGGGCCGGGGATCGTGATGATCCGGTGGTCCAGGTCGCGGGTGGCCAGGACTTCCTCGATCGGCGCGGTGAACGGGGCGGTGCGCAACGGCTCGATCATGTCCGCGGTGATGACGGTGGGCAGCGGGCTGCCGGCGAGCAGGGTGTCCAGCTCCGGGTCGTAGGGCGGGCGGACGAGCGTTCCGGGCCGGGGCGAAACAGTCATGGCGTACTCCAAGGAGGGGTTCCGCCGACCACTTATGTGGCCGACCACCTAAAAGTAGCGCGAGATTACGTGGCTGGCAACATAAATCTCCGCGCTCTCTGCCCCTCCCCCGCCCGGAGGCGGTGACGGAGCCACCGACGAGGCCGGAGACTTGCGGCACCGCCTCCGGCGCACCTCCGCTCACGGCGGACCGGCAGCCGCTGCGGCGACGGACAGCCTGGAGCCGCGGACCGGACAGGAGGACGACGCCCGGCCCGCACCGGGGCACGGCCGACCGGTGGCGCCAAGCGTGGAACCCGACGCGACGCAACACAGGGGATGTCTCCGAAGCGCCGACCGTGATGCGGCCGGCTCCCGAGGAGCGGCTCGCCGCCTCGCTGATCGATCGGCACGGCGGACTCCGCCGACCTGGACCAGGAGACCCGGCGCCGCTTTGCGTCCGCCGCCGTTCCCGTCCCCGAGGGGGTCGCCCGAGGAGTCGTGCGCCTGACCGACGAGCGCCGTTTCGACGTCCCCATCGTGCTCGTCTGCCCCGAGTTCACCCCCGCCCAGGCCAAGGAGTGGATCGCCGCCGGCGAGAGCCGCGAACTCGCCCGCGCCGCCCACCTCGAGTACATGGACCTCGGCTCGGGCCACTGGCCGATGGCCACCCGCCCCGGCGAACTCGCCCGCGTCCTGGCGAGGCCGCGAACTCGTGATGCTGTGGCCGGGTTGGCTGGTCAGACCGCTACCGGTAGTGGTCTGCCACCCCAGCGGCTGCTCTTCTCGCTGCGGGCGCGGACGCGTTTCTCATGATGTGCGGCGAGTACGTCGGGGCGGCGGGCGTCGACGTCGCACCGGCGCAGGTGACGATGGAGGGCCCGGGTCTGCGGCTGGCGCGGCTCCGGCGGCGGAGGCGGTGGGGCCGGCCGCGGCTGACAAGTGGTGCCACCGAACACCGACAGAGCCGAACGTCACCGCCCATCCACCCGTTTCCACCGCCAACCCGGCGAACCCTCCCGGTCGAGCGCCGGCCATGGGGTACGCCCTGGAACGGGCGGGATCGCCCGTCCGTCGCTCGCCGGGGACCGGCTCATCCGTCCCCCATGCGAAGCAGCGGTCTCCCCCACCTCGTTTCCGCTCCGGCAGGATCCCACCGTGATGTGCGCGCCCGGTCGGCCGGGGCGGGCCCGCCCTGCCGCGGTCGGCCCCGGCTGGTGACTTCCGGGAACGCTCAGTCCCTCGTCTCTGCGGCCAGGAAGGTGCTCAGGCTGTCGAGGAGCATGGTGCTGCCCTGTTCGGCCATGTCGCGTTCCTCGGCGGAGTCGCAGGTCTGGCGGAGCACGATCTGCGTGCGCCGGTCGCCCTGCTCGTCGAGCTGCATGGCCATGACGGCGGGCTCGGACCCGCCGGGCACGTCCATGCCGATCACCAGGTGGCGGTTCTCGGCGACCTCGAGATAGGAGCCGGTCAGCGGGACCTGTCCGCCGTCCGGGGTGACCATCGTGGACTTCCACGCTCCGCCCGGCCGTACGTCCATCTCGACGGAGCCGGCAGCGGCTCCCGCCCACTGGGCGTACCGCTCGGGGGTGGTCCACGCCCGCCACACCTTCACCGCGGGAGCGTTCAGTGTCCGGGTCAGCGTGTAGGCGAAGTCGTCGGCCGCGGCGGTCTGCTCGGTGCTCATGTCTCGTCTCCTCGTCTCCCCGGTCGGGTTGTCACACCTGTAGACGCCCGTGGGCGTGGAGACTCATCGGCGCGACTGCCGGGCGATGACGGGACCGTCCGTCTCCATCAGCCCGACGGTGGGCTTCGGCCTGCGAGATCCCCTCGCCGGGTCGGCGCAACTGCGAGAAGCGGGCGTCGCCCTCGCTGAGGACACCCACGACGAGCACCGTCCACCGGTCGCCGACGCGGTCCAGGATGTGACGGGTCGGGCAGTCCGCGCGACGGGGGCTGCCGCGAAGTACGGATTCGGACCGGTTGGTTACCACAGAGTACCTACTCTCCGTCGGAGAGCTGCACTCATACGGTGAGTCCAACGCGCCGACCGACGCGTCAAGCCCGTAGAAAGGCACTCCTGTGTCCCGCGTCACCGTGATCGGAGGCACCGGCCACGCCGGTTCGGCCGTCGTCGCGGAGGCCGCCGCTCGCGGTCACCAGGTCACCGCGCCGAGCCGCCCGCTCCCCGACGCGCCGGTCCCGAACGTGACCTATGTCCAAGGCGACGCCACCGACGAAGCGACGCTGTCCTCGGCCATCGCGGGTTCGGAGGCCGTGGTGGGCGCACTCGCTCCGCGTGGCCCGCTCGACGGCGGCTTCCGCGACGTCTACCGCACCATCGCGCGTCTGGCCGATGCCGCCGGTGTACCGCTGTACGTCGTCGGCGGCTACTCGTCGCTGCGCCCCGCGCCCGGGACGGACCGCTTCGTCACCGACCTCAGCCACATCCCCGCGGAACTCCACGGCGAGATCCGCGCCGGGGCGGCGCTCGTCATCGAGGACCTCCCGGCCACGCACCCGACACTCGACTGGGTCTTCGTCAGCCCGGCCCTCAGGTTCGGCGCCCGCATGTCCGGCGAACGGCTCGGCCGTTACCGGCTCGGCGACGACGTCGCGGTCCGGCCCGAGGACGGCGGCGCGATCTCCGCCGCGGACTACGCCCTCGGTTCGTCGACCTGATCGGGAGGGGCGACCACCACAGGGCACAGGTCAACCTCGGCAACTGAGTCGACCGGACAGCTCCGGAAGTCCCCGGAGCCGACCGATGAAGATCGTCAAGTTTGTCGTCGCCGACAACACGATCAGCGGGCCCCTCAAGACCGACGCCCACCAGGCGCCGGCCACCGACATCGGCACAGGCACCGGCATCGGGCCCGTCCCGGTGTCCGACGCGGTGCGTGCGGTCGCAGTGCGTGCGGCCGCCTGGAGGTCCTGGTCCGGGACATGTCCCGTCGGGCGGTGCAGGCCGGGACGTTCCCGGTGCGGCCTCCGGTACGGGGCGAGCCATCGTGTGACGGCCGGCGAGGTCCGACCGAGGCTCTCGGCCGAAGGCCGCACACGATGGCTCCGGACCGGTCCGCCCCGCTGGAGTCGGTCGAAGCGCCGGAAGCCGCCGATGCCGACGGCGCGGTCCGCCGAGCGTTTCACGGTGCGCTCCGACCGCCGGCGTCTTGTTCCTGGCGGCCGCCCGTCCTGTACCTCCCTGCCACTGCGGGGAGTTACGGGCCTCTCCCCCACTTGTCGTGGATGCCCGCGCACGTACCCCGCTGCGGTGGAGAGCACCGTCAGCACACCGCTCCGGCGGGTAGTCGGCGCCTCGCCACCCGTGGTCGACACCGCCGTGCCCTACGCCGACGAGAACGGCGACCGTCCGTCGGGCAGCCGGGTCCGCTGCGGCGCGAGCGTGTGGAGGTTCTCGTAGTACGGCGCCGTCACCAGGACGGCGACGTGCCGCGAGTACCATCCGTCGTCCCCTGGCACGGTCACGGCGACGACAGTGTCCCATGGTGTTGCGGCCGGCCTTTGTTCGAAGGCCGGCCGCGACCCCACACCACCACACGTGCACAGGAGCATTCCGTGCCACTACCGGCTCCCCCGGCTTCGCGGCCGCAGGCTCGCCCAACAGGGTGATCATGCGTGTAGCCCCGGCCGGAAGGGGGATTCCAGCCGGGGCTGCGGCGCGGTCGCGGAAGGGCGGTCGCCTACGCGGCGGAAGGCTCTGCAGGGCTTCAGCCGAACGATCGTCCCCGCAGGCGATAAGTGAGGCCCGGGGACACTGTCCCCTTCCACGACCACGCCTGTCACAACACGGCGCGGCGTGCGGATGTTCCCGGTCGGGCTGCCGGCGCGGACCGCCTCGGTCGGGTGGCTCCGTACGGGTGGCTTCGTTCGGTCCGAGGGGCGGCGTAGTGGTCGTTTGCGCGGTCTTGTCGGTCGGTGGTCAGTGGTGTGGGGCGATGCCGTCGATGAGGAGGTCCAGTCGGGTCTGCCCGCCGTGCGGGGGGATGCGGCCGGTGGCCGACAGGGCGGAGATGCCGTGCAGGGCGGCCCAGAGCAGTTCGGCGCGGGCCTCGCGGTCGGGGGTGTTCTCCGGCAGCGCTTCCACGAGGGCGTCGAAGGCGGCGCGCAGTGGTGTGGGTGTCTCCTGGTCGGCGAACTTCAGTTGTGTGGGCAGGACGAACATCGCCTGGTAGAGGGCGGGGTGTGCGGTGGCGAAGTGCAGGTAGGCCCGGCACACGGCCCGCAGGCCGCTGTTCGGGTCGCCCTCCTGACCGGCGGCGGCGGTGGTGCGTGCGGTGCGCAGCAGGTCGGCCAGTTCGGTGAAGCCTTCCTGGGCGAGGGCCGCGACGATGGCGTCCTTGCCGGTGAAGTGGCTGTAGAGGACGGGCTGGCTGTATTCCACGCGTTCGGCCAGGCGGCGGGTGGTGACCGCCTCCCAGCCCTCGGCCTCGGCCAGTTCGCGGGCGGCGGTGAGGATCAGGCGGTGGCGTTGGGCGCGTTCGCGTTCGCGGCGGTTCTGGGTGACGGACATGACCGCGATTCTAGCACTGCTAGACATCGGGCCGCCGCTATGGCTAGCATCGCTAGAAGAAAGAGCGGCGCTCGACACAAGGTCGGGGCCGCCGCACAAGGGGAGAGCGCCTCGCCATGCCCACCGCCGCCACCACCACCGCCACCGTCATCGCCTGGGCGACCGCCGCCGGGATCATCCTCATCGGCACCCGCTTCCTGTGGAC
>NZ_BMVU01000128.1 GCF_014650875.1 Streptomyces minutiscleroticus | reverse complement strand
GTCCACTCTGTGAACCGGCGATGGGCCGTCGCACCGGACGGCCGAACACCGGCGGGACCTGCGCCCACGTACAGCCCGTCGTCGCCACGAAGATGATTGCGGCCGGCACCTCACGGTCGCCGTACCGGCGCCGGCCACCACCCTGCCGGACGCGACGGCGCCTCCGGCACCACCCGCTGGAACAGCTTCCGCGACCCGTCCGGGACCAGACGTTCAACCATCAACACGGACTCAGGCTACCGCCAAGGCCAAATGAGATGACATCTAATCGTCCGTGAGCGGATTCTGGGGCATGAACACCCCAGCATCTCGCTTGTCCGTGCCCCTTTGGTTGCCACCGACGAGGGGGCGGCGGCCGATCTGCGGAGTCCCGGCCCGCGCGGTCGCGCGGGCCGGGTTGCCTTGGTCCGGTACCCGGTTCCGTGCTTGTCACAGCCGACATGATCGGTGATCTCGCCCTCCAGCGCGGACTCCAGGACCCTCTTGGTTAGCTGCTGCAGCAGCCCGCCCTCGCCAGTCAGCTGCGGTCCTTCGGAGCGGGCACGGTCGACCAGCATCGTGACCCACTGCTCGTCCGACACCGCCTCCGCGGCCGACTCGGCAACCAGCTCCTCCACTGTTTCGTGCTCGGTGATGGTCTCGCTCATCAGGCATCTTCTTGATCATCGGATCCGTCGTCTACTGGATGCTCCCCCCTGAGGCGGAGCAGGAGCGTGACGCAGAGCAGGCCGGTGCCGTCGACCGTGATGTCTGCTGGCTTCCCGGATGCGTCGGTCATTGGGGCGAAGTCTGGGTCACGCGCCACAGGCGACGGGGCAGGTCGCCTTCTTCGAAGGCGTGGACGGCGAAGCCACTGCGCTCGTAGATGTCGTCGCCGTGTGCGGTGCCGACGCCGTAATGGACGTTATCGGTGTGCCGCACGGTGTAGACGAAGATGCCGCCGGGCCGCAGGACGCGACGGATCTCGCCGACTGCCGCGTGGATCTCCTTGGTGGAGAGGGCCATGCACAGCAGCATGTGCGCGACGACCACGTCCGCGGAGGCGTCAGGCAGGGGCAGCGGGTCATGTACGTCGTGCACCGCGGTGGTGACCCGCCCATCGACGCCTTGGGCGCGGGCGGCTTCCTGTAGCTGTTCAAGGTCGGTGGCGGAGAAGTCGGTAGCCTGGACGGTGAAGCCCTCGCGGGCGAAGTACAGGACGTCGCGGCCGTGCCCGGCCTCCAGCTCCAGTACATCCCGGGCACCGGCGGAACGGTAAACGCCGACGGCATGGACCGCCGCGGCGGACGGCTTCTCGCCGTACATGCCGGGGTGGGCACTGTAGGTGTCCTGCCAGTGCGCACGCTGGGCCTCGGCTAGGTTCTGTCTCTTTGGTCGGCGTCGGGTCCAGATGAGGATGCCGGCGAGGTGGAGTGCGGCCTGGTAGGCGATGGCGAGTTTGTCGGTTCGTGTGGCCAGGCCGCGCCACTGCATGCGGCGATCGATGCACCGTTCGACGGTGTTCCGCTGTTTGTAGGCATCACGGTCGAAGCCGGGCGGGCGGTCGCCTTGGCGGCCTCGTCGTAGCCGGTGGCCGATCTGGTCGGAGGGCTGCGGGATGACCGATTGGATTCCCCGGTGTCGTAGGTGACTGCGGATGGCGCGGGATGAGTAGGCCCGGTCGGCCGGCACAGCGACGGGGCGGGTTCGCTGCCTGCCCGGATCGCTTCGAGGTACGCGGATGCGGGCCGTCACCGTCTCGAAAGCGGGGCGTCACCGGCTTGTCCCGCAGTGACGGTGAAGGCCAGCGGTCGTGCACCGCCGTCGGCGGCCAGGTGGACCTTGGTGCTCAGCCCGCCACGAGAGCGTCCCAGTGCGTGATTGGCGGGCTCGCCGGAGCAGGTCGCCCCTTATTTACGTGCTCCGGCGGCGCGCTGGTGGGCCCGGACGAGCGTGGGGCCCACCGACACCGTCCAGTCGATGTCGCCTCGTCGAACCTGTGGATCACATCCTGCACTGGGTCCTCCTCGGCCCGCCCCAGCCCAGCGATCATCGGCATCCGACTGCCGCCGGACGAGGTCGGCAGCATCACCGTGCGCCGGTGGCGCACCGAGCCGGTGCTGCCCCGGCGCACGACCTGCCGCTGCTTTCAGCCCTTCCCGGTCGGTCTCTGTGCGTACGGGCAGCTCGATCACCACCTCCAGCAGTCGGCTCGGACGTCACCCCCATCGGGCCGCCCGACCGCCGGCCCGGCGAACCTATGCGATCACAGCGGCAGCGGTGGCGTCGGTCCAGGTGTCGTTGTGGGTGATCTTCCGGAACGACGGGTTGGCCAGGTGGGCCGCCGCGATGACGATCTGCTCCTTCTTCGCCTGCGCGAAGAGGCGGTCGCGGGCGTTGGCGGCGAGGGCGCGGTCGACGTCGGTCATGAAGTGGATGTGCCTGTCGGTGAGCTGGCTGGGCAGTTCGATGAGATCGCCGGTGAACCACAGCTTCTGGCCGCCGGACTCAAGGGCGATCATGACGTGGCCGGGGGTGTGCCCGGGGACATGCAGCACGCTCAGGCCCGGGAACAGCTCGTAGTCGCCCGACTCGTAGGTGCGCAGGATGCCTGCCTTGTCCGCCTGGTGCATCAGCACGCGCGTGGGGTCGTCTTCCGCCACGGCGTCGACCAGCAGCCCCCAGTCCTCGGCCCCGTAGTAGGCGGTGGCGTTCGGGAAGTAGGGGGCGCCGTCCTTGATCAGCCACCCGATGTGATCGAGGTGCAGGTGTGTGATGAAGATGCCGGTGACGTCCTCGGGCGCGACGCCTGAGGCGGCGAGCGCGGCGGGCAGGTTGCCGGCCGACGCCATGTGCTGCGGGGGATTGCTCAGTCCGTTCGCCTCGGCCAGCTCCGCTGGGAAGGGCATGCTGAGCTCGCCTGCCCCGGCGTCTATCAGGAAGGTGCCGGCAGGTCCCTGGACCAGGTGAGCGCCAATGCGGATCCGGTAGGTGCCGTCTTCCCCGAGCAGGCCGGGGAGGCGGGAGAAGTCGGCGCCGGGATAGGCGGACGGCGGGAGGTTCGAGTACCCGTCCGACAGAACCGTAACGGTGTAGTCGCCAATGGTGATTTTCTCGGCCATGGCCATCCTTTTGTTCAGAGACAGACGCGTTGTCAGTCAATGACATATTGTCAGTGACAGACTCTACGCTACAATGCTCGACATGGAAGAGGCAAAGCCCCAAGGGGTTCGGGCTCGCATGCGCGAAGCCATCCGTGCGGAGCTGGCGGCAGCGGCGATGCGCTCCATCGACGAGATCGGGTTCGCCGCGACCACCGTCAGCGCGATTACCGCCACCGTCGGCGTGACCGAGCGAACCTTCTTCCGCTACTTCCCCACGAAGGAAGACGCCGTCCTGCAGCCGATCGAGGCCCTCGGGCCGTCGATCGCCAAGGAGTTGCGATGCCGGCCCGCCGCAGAATCACCCCTGCAGGCTCTACGGTCGGCCTTCGACGTGGCAGTCACTTCGATCAGCGCCGAGCCCGCGACGATCACGACGGTGATGCGGCTCAACCGGTCCGAGCCCGCGCTGCGCGGACGTCATCTGCAGAAGCAGGATCTGTGGATCAATGCACTGGCCGAATCCCTGGGGGAACGACTGGGACTGCCGGGTGACTCGCCGACCGTCCGGATGCAGTGCGCCGTCATGATGCTGGCGTGGGAGAAAGCACTGATGAGCTGCTACGAACGCGACGACTTCAGCCGCGTCGGCGAGGAACTGGACGTCGCGGTCAGCGATCTGCGGTCGTTCCTCGCGTCCTGACGGAAGGTTCGGGTCGACCTGGTTACCTGGGTCGCGGACGAGGTCAAGGAGGGCACCGGCCGGCAACGGTGTGAGGCCTTCAGCAGCGCGCGGCCGCGAAACTCGCCGAAGTCGACGCGAAGATCGCCGATCTCACCACCATCCGTACCGCCTTGGCCGCTGCCGTCGACGCGGGCTGCGACGACCTGACCGTGTGCGCGTCCAGAGCCTGCTGCCCCACCCCCTTCACCGATCTCGCCGAGGAGAACCGCCATGCCGGGCCCTGCTGCTGGCCCAGCGTGCCCCGAAGGGGCTTGGGGGACTGGCCGCGCTGGCCTGTGCGGCGTGTTGCGCGCTGCCGATCCTGATCACGGCAGATGTCGTCGGGGCCGGAGCCGGGGCGGTGGTGGGCTGGCTGCCCGCCCTCGCGTCGTCCTGGCCGTGCTCGCCGGCGGGACCTGGTGGTGAGGCCAGCGCCGCCGCTTCTGCTCCTGTGCCCAGAAGACCGCAGGTGAGAGTGGATGCGGGTGCCAGGCGTCTAAGGATCCGCTGAAAATCGGCGGCATGGCCCGTCGGTAGGGTCAGCCGGTATGGCCGTCGCTCGTTCCGTTGCCCTGTTCGTTGCCGCCGCCCTGTTCGAGATCGGTGGGGCCTGGCTGGTGTGGCAGGGCATCCGCGAGCACAAAGGATGGATCTGGATCGGTGCCGGCGTGATCGCCCTCGGGCTTTACGGGGTCGTCGCGACCTTCCAGAGCGACGACAACTTCGGGCGGATCCTCGCAGGGGTGCCCGGCTGGAGAAGGCGAGGCCAGGCCAGGGGGGTGCTTCTGTCTGTTCGGTCAAGGTCTGTGGGCTTGGTGAGGCTGTCTGTCCGTGTCCGGGCTGGTAGAGGGTGCGGTGCTTGAGCATGGCGTGCAGGACGTCGACGCGGCGGCGGGTGAGGCAGATGAGGGCTGCGTTGTGACGCTTCTTCTCCGTGCGTTTCTTGTCGTAGTAGGTCCGCGATCCGGGGCTGTTCAGCGAGGCGAGGGAGGCCAGGAACAGGGCCCGCTTGAGCGGTTTGTTGCCGCCGCGGGGTGGTCCTTCGCCCCGGATGGAGGTTCCCGAGCGGCGGGTGGTGGTGGGGGTCAGGCCCGCGTAGGAGGCCAGGTGGGCGGCGGTGGGGAACGCGCTGGGGTCGCCGACCTCGGCCAGGATGCGGGCTCCGGTCCTGACCGCGACCCCGGGCATGGAGGTCAGGGCTGGCGCGAGAGGGTGTGCCCCCAGCAGGGCGGCGATACGGGCCTCCAGGGCTTCCCGGCGCTTGAGCAGGACCGCGAGGGCTTCGGCCGGGCCGGAGACGATCTCGCCGGCCGAGGCGGTGCCGACAGCCGTGGCGGTCTGTTCGGCCAGGGCGGTGGTGATCTGGCCGGCCAGGGTGCGGGCACTGCGCATCCGCGGGGCGGCCTGGAGCATCGCCCGCGCCAGCTGCTCGGGGCCGGCCCGGGCCAGCTGGGCCGGGGAACCGAAGGTCTGCAGCACGGCCAGGCCGGCTGGGTGCCGCAGGCGGGTCCCAGCACGCGTTCGAGGGCGGGATGGACGGAGGTGAGCAGGCCGCGCGGCCGGTTGGAGGTGCGGGTGGCGTCCTGGGCGAGGTCGTCGTCGTATCCCAGAACCATGGCCGGGTCGGCTCGCACGCTGTCCTCGACGTCGATGCTGTGCAGCAGGTGGGACATGGTGCGGGCGGCGTCGGCGATGACGTAGGCATCACGTGCGTCGGTCTTGCCGCTGCCCGGATGCACGTCGGCGAGCCGGCGCATCGACAGCCCCGGCAGGTGGGCGACCTCGCATCCGCAGTCCCGGGCGACGGTCACCGCCAGGGTGCCGATGGAGGCCGGTCGACCACGACCAGGGCCTTCCCCCTGCGCTGCAGACGGGCGAACAGCTCCCTCAGCCGGGGCCCGCCGTTGGGCAGCGGCTTGTCGAAAGTGGTGCGGCCGTCGGCCAGCAGGGCCGTGCCGTGGCGCGCGGCCCTGCCCACGTCCAGGGCGCAGAACACGTCGATCGAGGTGAAGTCGTTGCTGGTCACCGGGGTCTCCCTCCCCGGAGTCACCGCCGGTGGCCCGCCCGGGCACCGGAGATCGGCAGCCACATTACGCAGCCCTGCCTGGCGGCGGACGCGCTTCCATCAGCGGCCCTTCGGTGCCGCCGGAACCGGCGGCAGCACCCCCGGATCATCAAGGACAGGGAGCAACGAGTCATACCGGCCCCGAAGGCCACGAACCCAAACCGGGCTCTACGACGAAGGTAATGGGCGAGCGGCGGGTGCCGTTCACATTTGCTCCACGTTACCGGCGGATACACGCCAGGCATGCGATATTTTCGGCCCAAGATCAACAGCGATGATCACAATGACACGTTTCCCCGTAGCATCGTCCGGCAGTTGTTCCTCCCGTCACATCAGTACATCTGTGACGCACGTTCAGGAGTGTTCTTGATGCTCAAGAAGTTCTTCGTGTCCGCGGCGCTTGCCGCCACCGTCGTGGGTGGCATAGGCCTCGGCGCCGGTACGGCCTCCGCCGCCACCTTCGTTCCCGCCGGTGTCTACCCGTCGATCAACGCCTGCGCCGACGCGGGCAACGCGGGCTTCCCGCAGGGCCGTTGGGTCGGCTGGCGCTGCGAGGCGCTGAGTGGCGGCCAGTACCTGCTCTGGGTCCAGCCGACGTACTGACCGGCGTCACCGGCGGTGGAACGCGGCACCCGCGTTCCATCGCCGACCCATGTCCGGGCCCGGCCGGGCGTGGTCGGCCGGGCCGGCTCGGCGCGGAGGTCGCCCACCCCTTTCTCGTGCGCGAGCAGGCAGGCTGCCGGAGCCCGCTGTCCCAAAGGGTCGAGCGTCGTTCCGCCAGGAGTCCTCAGGGGTTCTCAGAGGGTGTTTATGCAGGCCAAGCCCTATATGTGGCTCTCATCCCCGACCGCTTTAAGTGCTTCTCTCCCATAGATACCGAATGGCGTTCTCCAGGGTGGAGGCTTGGCCATCCGTCTCGTTGGCTTTTGCGCCCGCAAGTCCGTCTGATTTGAAGTTGCCACAGAATCGCCCGACGAGCAGCGGAACCGATTCC
>NZ_BMVU01000127.1 GCF_014650875.1 Streptomyces minutiscleroticus | reverse complement strand
CCGTACCCGCGCTCCTGGACCGGGCCGCCCAGCACGCCGCCCGGCTGGACGGCGCGAACAACGCCCTGTGGTCCGCGTTCAACGCGGCGAACGTGTCGCTGTACCGGCTGGCCACGCACGTACAGCTCGCCCAGGGCGCCGAAGCGGTCGCGGTGGCGACCAGCATGCCCGCACCGGATATCGACCAGCTGCCGCGCGAGCGCCGCGCCCACCGCCTGGTCGACCTCGCCCACGCCTACACCCTGGCCGGACAGCGCACCGCGGCCGTCGACGCCCTGCTGGCCGCAGAACGGGAAGCAGCCGAGGAAGTGCGCTCACGTCCGCGCACCCGCCGACTGATCGAGGAACTGTCCCTGCTGGGCACCGGGAACGCCGAGGCACGCTTGCGGGCGCTCGCGGAGCGCTGTGGACTGCCCTGATGACACGCACCCCGCATCCGATCCCCAGCGCCGCCCCACCCGCCACGCCGCCACCATGACCAGCCGCTCCCGACGCGCGCAGACCCCGCTGTCCTGTTCTGTCTTCTGCGCACGACGGACCACGGCGACCTGCCCCGGGGCACCCTGACGCAGCGGGCGCGGCGTCCACGGCCGGGCGGTCCGGATACCGTAGCCGACACGGTCATGTCCCGCGGATGGTGTTCACGGCCGCGGGGCGGGAGCGTGGAGGCGGTGAGGTCGCCTCGGCCGGCCTTCGCTCGCGTCGCGGCTCGCGGGAGGCCACAGTCCCGGCCCGAGGACGCGGGTGCGGCCCGCAAGGCCCGCGGGCCTTGCGGACCGGACCCGCGATGAACATCCACCTGCCGGCACCCTCAGCAGCGGTTCCAGTACGTCAGGTCGAGCGATCAGGACGGGTGCGCGGCAGGTGGTCGCCCTGGAACCGGGGCGACCACCTGCCGCAAGAAGGCGCGTTTCAGTCCGGGGTGGCTACGATTCGGTCACCGGAGGCGATGGTTCGGTTCGCGGAGCCGACGATGGCGGTGACGCGAATCTCCACACGCATGGCGGCGAGGCCGAGGGCCGTGACACCGGTTTCGGTCCAGATCGGCGCGCGGCCGTCGAGGCGACGGCGGAACTGCTCGGCCATGACCATGTTGTGGTCGTCGCCGATGGCGTCGTCTCCCGGTGCGACCTTGTGGTAGGAGTTGACGTGGATGACGTCCTTCCATGTCGCGCCGACCGTGGCGAGTGTGCGCTCCACGTTGTCGAAAGCCTGGATGATCTCGTCTTCCAGCGATTCGGGGATGACCAGGTCGTCGTCCACCCCGGCCTGGCCGGAGGTCTCGACCCGGTCGCCGACGCGGACGGCCCCGCTGTAGCCGAGGGCCTTGTGCAGCTTCTCACCGGAGCCCGGAGCAATGCCGAAGGTGACGGTACTCATGATGCTCTCTTCCTGCCCATGGCGGTGCGTTTCCTCTTAGATGAGTTCACGCGTAAAGTGAAGCTAGCAGATGTCGACTTCACGCGTAAAGTCATGACGGATCGCGTCAGAGAGACGGGAAAACCTGTGAGCGGCACGGACGGACACGAGAACGAGGGGGAGCTGCGATGGCTCGACGAGCAGGAGAAGGCGGCGTGGACAGGGCTGATCTCCCTTGTCCTGCTACTGCCCGGCAAGCTGGAGTCGCCGCTGCGACAGGAACATGACCTCACCCTGTTCGAGTACCTCGTGCTCAGTCACCTCTCCGAGGCCCCACAGCGCAAGCTGCGGATGGGAGAGCTCGCCTTCCTCGCCAGCGGGTCGCTCTCTCGTCTGTCCAATGTCGTCAAACGCTGCGAACAGCGCGGCTGGGTCGTACGGACACCCGACCCGACCGACGGCCGTTACACCCTCGCCGAACTCACCGACGTCGGCTTCGACATCGTGCACCGGGCAGCACCCACGCACCTGCGCACCGTACGCCGCATCGTCCTGGACTCGCTCAACGCGACCGACCAGAAGGCCCTCGCCCGGATCGCACAGAAACTCCGCATCGTCCCCGACGACTTCGGCGGGAGTGCCGAACGAGTGGTGTGACCGAGGCAGTCGGGTCGACGGCGGACTGCCGACAGGCGGTCGTCGACGGTGATGCCCAAGGCGTTCAGTGCGGTCTTCCAGCGGCTGGTCCATTGTCCCGCACCAGTAGTTGCTCGTTGGTCCTCGCGTGACTTCCGCTGCCGATGGGTCGGTTCCTCGTCGCGGACCGAAGCTGGAACCGTTGTCGCTGTCCGCTGATGAGCGGTCGGTGCTGGAGCGCTGGTCGCGTCGGGCCGCATCGGCCCGGGTGCCGGCTCTGCGGGCCGGGATCGCGCCGGCGTGTGAGGGCCCTGCGGTGCGGTCGGCCGCAGCAGGAGAACCATGACATGGTGCAGGTCGATGACGGCCTGCTGGTTTTTGTCCTCGGCGGCGACGCCGTAGACGTGGTGGGGGCCATGGGCCTGCGGGGACGTCCACGGCCGGGAAGCTGAGCTGGCCGTCGGCCGAGGCGGGCGTGGTGAAGGTGAGATCGGGCGGGTGGGGCTGGACGGGGGTGCGGAATTGCTGCGCGTACCGCTGGGGGCTGACCTCACCGGGTCGAGCCGACCGGCACGGTGGTCCTGTCGGTGACGCCATGGGTGGGCGGGCCGCCACGGGCGCCCGTCATCGCGGCGACCTCCTTGGCCAGCTCGTTCCACCGGCCCTCGCGCGGGGGCCGGGCAGCCTCTCCTTGCAGTCCAGGCCGTCGGACTCGGCCGGGTTGGCGTCGGCGGCCTGCTCGACCACGCCGAAGGTGAGCGGACCGGGCGGCGTACCGAGGTGCTCGCGCAGTCGCGTCCGGAACGGGCCGCGCCCGACAGCGTGCGGAGCGGCACCGCCGGCACCGTGCCCGCACGGGGAGGCCCGGGTGCATCGACTCCTCCTCCGGGTCGCGGGCTGCACCGGGTCAGCGACCCCTCTTCGGCGGCATCCCGAGCCCTCGGCCGCGGTGCGGGACCAGCAGAACCGCCCGTGCCGCCACCCGGGCTGCCGTGGGGCGACGGCCGCGGCGGCCTCCGCCACAGCCCGGTCCTGTTCGGCCAGCCGGTGCAGGACCCGCTCGGCGATCACCAACTCCTCCCGCTCGGCCTGGACCTCCGCCAGCTGCTTGGCCGACTCCTCGGCGAGCGTGTCCAGTTCATTCCGGCGAGCCGTGATCCGCTCCAGCTCCAGCATCCCCACGCCTTCCCCGCGCTCTCCCGGCACCGGCCCGGCCAGGGAGCGCAGGAGGGGCACGGCGGTCGGCGCAGCAGACCCCGGCAACGGCCCTGGCGACAGGTCAGACGATCTTCACCATGGACACCCGCCGAGACCAGCGCGAGTACCCCGCCCGCCCCGCACACCAGACCCGTGACCTGCGTACTTCATGTTGCACAGTCTCATGGGGAATGCGGCACTCTTCGCCCGGATGCCGACCCTCGGCGTGCGTGGTGGTACGTCTTCGATCAGCGGTTGATGGCGGCCATGTTGTCCGCGTCGTAGCGCTCGCCGGAGGCCGGGGGCAGGTCGTTCAGGCGGGCGACGTGGCTGGCAGTGAGCTCGATCCGGTCGGCGGCGGCGTTCTCCTCCAGCCGGGCGACTCGCTTGGTGCCGGGGATGGGCGCGATGTCGTCGCCCTGGGCGAGCAGCCAGGCCAGGGCAACCTGTGCGGGCGTGGTGTCGATCTCGGCGGCTACGGCCCGGACCTCGTCGACGATTCGCAGGTTGCGTTCCAGGTTGCCGTCGGCGAAGCGGTGGTTGGTGCGGCGCCAGTCGTCGGCGTCAAGATCGTTCAGGGAGCGGATGCTGCCGGTCAGGAAGCCGCGGCCGAGCGGGGAGTACGGCACGAAGCCGATACCCAGTTCGCGCAGGACGGGCAGGATCTCGGCCTCCGGGTCGCGGGTCCACAGCGAGTATTCGGACTGGACCGCGGTGACCGGATGCACGGCGTGAGCGCGGCGGATCGTGGCGGGGCCGGCCTCCGACAGGCCGATGTGGCGGATCTTGCCTTCGGCCACCAGTTCGGCCAGCGCGCCAACGGTCTCCTCGACGGGCGTGCCGGGGTCCACTCGGTGCTGGTAGTAGAGGTCGATGCGGTCGGTGCCCAGGCGCTTCAGTGATCCCTCCACGGCCAGGCGGATATTGGCCGGGGTGCTGTCCGGAGACGTGCCACCGGTGTGGGAGATCAGTCCGAACTTGGTCGCCAGCACGACCTCGTCCCGGCGCCCCCGCAGGGCCCGGCCGACCAACTCCTCGTTGATGAAGGGGCCGTACCCCTCAGCGGTGTCGATATGGGTGACCCCGAGGTCCAGAGCGCGGTGGATCGTGCGGATCGACTCGTCGTCGAACCGGCCGGCGCCGGTGTAGAACGCCGACATTCCCATGGCTCCGAGACCGATGCGAGAGACCTTGAGGCCGCCGAGCGAAACGGTTTTCATGGCGCGGACTTCCCTTCCCATCAATTAAGTACCGGTCGGTGCAGAACCCTAACACATCAAGACCGATCGGTACTGAACTGCATTCGCCACCTTGTGGGGATGGAACTGCCGGTCAGCGGGGATCTGTACCGAGGGGTACACTTGCGGTATGGGTGACTCCCGCAGGGCCGTCATGGGCCGGCCTCGAGGATTCGACGTCGACCAGGCGCTGGAACGCGCGATGCGGGTGTTCTGGGCCCGAGGGTACGAAGGTGCAAGCCTCGCTGAACTGACCGGCGCCATGGGGATCACCAAGACGAGCATGTATGCGGCCTTCGGCAACAAGGAGCAGTTGTTCCGCAAGGCCCTCCAGCGCTACGGCGATGGGCCGGCCGCCTACGCCACGCGCGCCCTGGAGGAGCCCACCGCACGGGCCGTGGCATTGGCGTTCCTCCGCGGAGCGGTCCGCACCACGACCCCTCCCGGCGGCCCCTCCGGGTGCCTGGCCGTGCAGGGTGCGCTGGCGTCGAGCGACGAGAGCCGGGCCGTCCACGACCTGCTTGCCGACTGGCGCAACGACGCGGGGGTCCGCCTCGAGGAGCGCTTCCGGCGCGCCGTCAACGAGGGTGACCTTCCGCGCGACGCCGACCCTCGGCGACTTGCCCGGTTCATCATGACGATGGGTTTCGGCATCGCAGTGCAGGCCGCCAACGGCCTCGCTCCCGCCGAGCTCGACGAGATCGTCGACACGGCATTGCTCGGCTGGCCCGCGTAGCGGCTGCACTCCTTCGCTCGCCCCGGTGGGACGTCCTCCTCGCATGAGGGCCGTGACGGTGTCGCAAAACTTCGGTACCGTTCGGAACAGAAGTTTCGGGCAGTGGTTCCCTCCCCTGCCGACGATCGCCGCGACGAAACCGTCAAGAGCCGTCGCGAAACACCGAGCATGACCTCCGCTCCGGGGGCCGAAGAAGGGGATCATGTCCGACACCGACCTGCGCGAGTTCTACCTGCGCTACATCGGGGCGCTCAACGCCCACGAGATCCACCGCATGGACGAGTTCATCAACGACGAGACCACCCTGAACGGCGAGCCGGGCACTCGGGACCAGGTCATCGCTGTGCTGAACGGCGACATCGACGCGGTCCCGGACTTCCACTGGGAGCCCCGGGAGATCGTGGTCGATGGTGATCGCCTGGCCGCCCGTCTGACCAACACGGGCACGCCCGCCAAGGAGTGGCTCGGCGTGGCTCCCACCGGCGCCTCGTTCGAGATCGTCGAGTACGCCATCTACCAGGTTCGTGACGGGCGGTTCGCGCACATGACGGCCCTGCACGACGCCGAGACCCTGAGGCGGCAGCTCGGTGCCTGACTCCCGTAAGCCGATCGGCGTCGGCATCGTCGGCCTGAGCGCCACGGGAGGCTGGGCGGCCGGGGCTCACCTGCCCGCGCTGAGCGCCGTCGACGGGATCGAGCTTCGCGCGCTGGCGGCGAGCTCCGAAGCCTCGGCCCGGGCCGCGGGAGCGGCGTATGGCGTACCCGCGTACACGTCGGTCGAGCAGCTCGCCGGCGACGAGAACGTCGACCTCGTCGTTGTCGCCGTCAAAGTGCCCCAGCATCGCGAACTCGTGTTGCCCGTGCTGAAGGCGGGAGTGCCGGTGCTCTCCGAGTGGCCGCTCGCCGTCGACCTGCGCGAGGCCGAGGAGATGGAGCGTGCCGCCGGGACGACGCGCACCTTCGTCGGTCTTCAGGGACGCTCCTCGCCCACCTTCCGCTGGCTGGCCGACCTCGTGTCCGAAGGATTCGTGGGGGAAGTGCTCTCCGCCACCGTCGTGGCGTCTTCGACCGAATGGGGCACTCCGGTGTCTCCGAACATGGTCTACACGCTCGACCGCAAGCTCGGGGCCACGATGCTGACCATCGCGTTCGGACACGCGATCGACCTGGTGTCGATGGTCGTCGGCGAGCTTCAGGAAGTGGTCGCCACGACCGCGACCCGGCGCCGCCAGGTTCCCCTCGGGCGCACCGGGCAGGTCGTTCCGATGACCGCCGAGGACCAGATCGCGATCTCGGGCACCGTGGTGGGCGGGGCGATCCTGTCCGTCCACCACCGTGGAGGCGCGGCATCGGGTGCGGGGTTCTCTCTGATCATCGACGGCACGGAGGGGAGACTCGAGATCACCGCCGCCGAGTTCCCGCACATCGGTCCGGTCACGGTGTGTGGCACACGCGGCGGCGGTCGGCCCACGAAGGTCACGCTGCCCAGCGGCTACGACGACTATCCCGGCCTGGCCGGAACAGTGATCCACACGCTGGCGCACGCCTACGCCGCGATTCGGGACGACCTCGTCCACGGAACGGCCGTCGCCCCGGACTTCACCCACGCCGTCAAGCGCCACCGGCTCCTTGACGCGATCGTACGGTCCGCCGCCACAGGCCAGCGAAAAGCCCTCCGTCCTTAGCGGTGGTTTGTTGACGGCGGATTCGTGAGGGTGTAGGCCGTGCAGGGAGGCGTCGACTCGGTTGGGGAGATCGAGATGACGAAGCGGTTGCCGT
>NZ_BMVU01000126.1 GCF_014650875.1 Streptomyces minutiscleroticus | reverse complement strand
ACAGTGAAGCCCCCGCCCACCGAACTCCAGAACCTCATCGACGCCGTCACCACTGGCAGACCTCTTGACCTCTACTGCCCGGATTAACAAACCACCGTTAGGCGCGCAGCCAGTCGATTTCGACACTGTCCGACATCACTTCGCCGCATCGGCCCCTGCCATGTGTGCCGGCATACCCGGCCGCACGCTGACCGGTCGAGAGCGGACACGAGCGAGCGTGGCGTTCGGCGCAGCAGAACCCGACCACGGCCCTGGCGACAGGTCAGACGATGGAACACGCGCCCCGTACCCGCATGGCTGTGCGCATCGAGCGGATGGCGGTCGGTCGGCCCGGCTTCTTGGACCGGCGGGTGCGGGCCTGGCGCCGCTTCATCACATCGCGGTGCCACCGCACAACGGTGTCGGGCCCGACCAGTAACCGCAGACCGCGCAGCACCCGGCGGGGCAGCGGCACCAGTTGAGCGGCGAGAAACGCCCGATCAGCCGGAGCGAACCTGACCCGGCCCGCACCGGGCCGTCGCTCAAGAAGAGTGATCCGGTGGCGCGGGGCGAGGATCTCCCCGTCCTCGTCGCAGCCGCTCACCGGCAGTAGTTGCAGTGTGGCGAAGAGGTCAGCGACCGTCGGGCAGGCCGGACGAAGCAGTACGAGTGCTCACCCCGCCGCACCATCACAAGCCTCGAGCCGCATGGACGACATCCTCGGCAGGCACACAGCCGAGAAGCCCGGCCCACCCGCCACCAGGCCGGGCGCGCTCAGGCACCCAGGCCGGCGTCCCGCGCCAGCAGCGCGGCCTGCACCCGGTTCTCGCATTCCAGCTTGGCGAGGATCCGGCTCACATACGTCTTGACCGTGGCCTCGCTCATGTGGATCCGCTGACCGGCGTCCGCGTTCGACAGGCCCTCACCCAGCAGAGCCAGCACTTCCAGCTCCCGGTCCGTGAGCTTCTCCAGCCGGCGGCGGGCCCGCTCCTCCCGGTGCGCGGTGCCCCCGGACGCCAGCGAGTCCACGACATGCCGCGTGGCGCCGGGCGACAGGTACGCCTCACCGGCTGCTGCCGCTCGTACCGCACGGATGAGCTCCGTGGGCGCCGAGTCCTTCAGGATGAAGCCCGCGCTTCCCCCGCTCAGCGCGCGCAGCACGTTCTGCCGTTCGCCGAACGTCGTCAGGACCAGCACGCTCACCCGCGGCGCCGCCCGCCGCAGTTCGGCCAGGGCGGTCAGCCCGTCCATGACCGGCATCTGGATGTCGAGCAGTGCGACGTCGATGTGCCGTGTCCGGGCGAGTTCGACCGCCTCGCGGCCGTTCGCCGCCTCGGCGACGACCTCGATGTCATCGGTCGAGGAGAGGATCATCCGGATGCCCGCCCGAATCAGCGGCTCGTCATCCGTCACCAGAACCTTGATCACGACTCTCCTGTGCGGTCCGTCATACATCCGGGCGTCGGACCATCATCCCCGACCGGGTCGGCCGCCCCGATACCAGGCCCCGGCCTTCCTCAGCTCCTGACCTCGAAGGACTTCTTCTCCACCAGTTCGCCGTCCTTGAAGCAGAACCGGAACACCGGTTCCGCCTCCCAGCTGCTTCCCAACTCCGTGGAGAGCAGGGTGAGGCACTGGGCCCCCTCCGGCACGGGCGGCGCGCCTTTCTCCATACCGCTGGTCAGGAAGGAGTCCCCGCCGGGGAGCCGCCCCCGGACCTCCGCCTCGGACTGGCCGACCTTCACCGCGTCGTACTGCTTCGGCTCGATCATGGCCTCGTCGGCCTCGCGGAAAAGGAACACACCGCCGACGATCAGCCCGGCCGTCAGCACCACGGCGACCAGGGCAACCACCCCGCAGCCGATGGCTATGCCGCTGCCCCTCTTGTTCCTGCTCATTGCCCTGGCCAACTCCTTCGGAAGACCGTTCCCGTCGATGACCGGATCACTCTCACCGAAGGAGCCCAGCGGATGCTGCGCCCGAAAGTCGTCCGGGGCAGCGACGAACGTCGCGTCGGCGCCGCCCGCCGAGGTGTACGGCAGGACGCCCGCCAGCCGGAAACCACCGTCGGCCGTGCGGCCCGCGTGCACCATGCCGTCGACGAGCCGGACCCGCTCCTCCAGCCCGGTCAGCCCCTGGCCGCCGGTGGCCACACTGCCGGGCGCCGGTCTTGCCGCCGGGCGGTTGGTGACCTCGACGACCAGGGAGTCCGGCTCGTACCGCAAGCCGACGGCGATCGAAGCGCCGGGAGCGTGCTTGTGGGCGTTGGTCAGGCCCTCCTGGACCACGCGGTACGCCGCGTGGTCCGCAGCCGGGGCGAGCGGGCGCACCTCGCCCGAACGCCGCAGCTCCACCATCGCACCCGCCCTCCGGGACGTCTCCACCAGACTGTCGATGCCGGCCACCCCACGTGACGGCGTCCCGGGGTCCTCCCCGTCCGTCTCCGCGGCCGGTCCCGCGCCACCGGGCGCCTCGGTGCCGTCCCGCAGCAGGCCCACCACGTCGCGCAGCTCGTGCATCGCGGCCACGGACGCCTCACGCAGCACCCCGACAGCCTCGCGCTGCCGCCCGGTCAACTCCCGGTCCACTTCCAGCGCGCCCGTGTGCACCGCGATCAGCGCGAGCTGGTGGCCGAGGTTGTCGTGCATGTCCTGCGCGATGCGCTGACGCTCACGGATCCGGGCGTGCCCGGCTATCATCGCGCGTTCACGTACGAGCTGGGCGTTGTACTCGCGGAGGGTGTCGGTCAGCGTCCGGCGCTGCGCCCAGTAACGTCCGGCGAGACCGGGCACGATGAGCGAGACCAGCAACCACAACCCGCTGAAGACCAGGAGCGAGGGCGAGAGCGGCGGCCGCTCCCACACTGCGGACAGTCCCAGTGACAGACCATAGGCGAGGGCGAAGACACCGGCCCCCCGCCCGAGACCGCCTGTCCGCCGCCCGGCCGACCACGCGGCGATCAGTACGAGGGGCCAGGCCCCCGGGAGCACGACGGAACCGACCGCAGCCACCAGCAACACGGTCGCGGGCAGCACTCGGCGCAGCGGCGACAGCAGCCCGACCCCCAGCGTGACGCCGACCACCCCTGCTCCGCCGTCGTCGCCCAGCAGTCCGGCAACGACCGCCGCCAGAACCAGGCCCAGGGACAGCAACGATTCACCCAGGATGCGCCGGCCGGGCCACATCCCGGGAGCGAACAGGGCCTGCCACGGCGCGGCCGGCCGGAACACCCGGCGCAGCCTCACCGCCGGCGCCTGGTGAGCGGATGCTGCGGGGGCCATGGGTTCCACACGAGTCACACGGCCACGCTAAGCCCTGCCGACCGGCCGCCGCAGTGGCCCTTCGTCGCTGCGGCCCGCGACGAAAGTCGACCGCGACCCCGCGGACCGGTCTACTGATCTCTACGAAGCGTTGTCGGAGAGGATGACGCGGGGTGATCCCTGCGGTGGGCCGGTGGTGTGCGGTAGGCGCAGGGTGGTGGGGTGACCGCCGACCGACGACGGTTCCGGGAGCGGATTCGGTTCGAGGCGGGCGGGCGGGCGGTTCACGCGGGGCGAGAAGAACGCGGCGATCGCGAAGGAACTGCGGGTGGGCGAGCGGTCCGTGGAGCACCGGCGGCGGGCCCGGCGCCAGGGCGGCACGGCCTCTCTGGACTCCGCCGGACCGCCGAGGCGGCCCGAACCGACCGACGACCGGTTCGCCGAGCCGGGACAGGAGCCGGCCCGAGGTCCGGCCCGAGGTCCGGCCGTGCATGGCGGGGGGACCAGCGCTGGACCCTGGCGGGGATCCGGGCACTGATTCTCCGGCGGTACGGGGGACGTCTCGTCGGCGGCGGTGCGGCGGCGGCTGCACCGGCACGGCCGGTCCTGGCAGCCGCCCTCCTACGCACCGGACCTCAACCCGACGGAAGGTGTGTGGTCACCGCTGCGGCGCGGCCCGCTGGCCGACGTCGCCTTCACCGACGACGACCGCCTCGAACGCAGCCTCGCCGCGGCCAGCGGCACATCCGGCACCGCCCCGATCCGGCCGACGGCTGTCTCACCGGCACCGGCCTCGAACCGACCTGTCTCCCGACAACGCCCGAGGAGATCAGTAGGTGTCACCTCCCAGAGCTTGTCGTCGCCGGTGGCCGCGTACGCGGCATGAGGGTCGAGACAGGTGACGCCTGATCATGGCGGGTGACACCACCCCGGGAAGCACCGAAGCCCTTGCCCGGGCCAACCGAGCTTCGGCATCGGCGCGCGGCGCGACCGTTTTCCGGGGGCGCCGAGGAAGACGTCCGCGTGAGTGCCGTTTCTTCCCCTTCCCGGCTGGAGGGAGCAACTTTCCAGGGGAGCGTAGCGGCGAAAGCAGGTGTCATGGAGGACGGTCGCGGATCGTGTGAGGGGCCGGAGGAAATCCGGGCCGTCACCGGTCCCCGTAGTCCTCCACCATGGTGGCGATCAACTCGAGCAGCGCCCCGGCGCGGTACCGGTCCTCGCGCTGGGCGCGCAGAGCCTGGTCAGCGGCCCGCAGCCGGGCCAACGCCGCCGGTTCGCCGTCCGCCACGTCGTCGGCCACCGGCACGGTGACCAGGTCCAGGCACTCGGTGAACAGCCTCCGGGTGGTGCCGGCCGGCGGGGCGGGGTCGGGGTCGGTGAACGCGGTGGTCAAGTACCGGACCGGGTCGGTCAGACGCCAGCCGACGACGGTCGCGTGCTGGACGAGGAGCGCCAGGTCGGGAGCGATGCCGACGCACGCCTCCAACGGCTCGTCGAGCACGTCGAGGGCGCGCAGGCAGACCAGCACACCGTCTTCGGGGGCGCGGCACAGCACCGTGCACGTCTCCAGCCGGAAGTCGCGGACCTCGTCCGCGCGAAGACCGCCCGGACGCGTCGCGGGCATGGCGGGAATGCGAGCGACGCTCTCGTGGTCAGCGGTTGTGTAGGGCATCCGGAACTCGGCCCCCGCCAGTCTCCGGCTCTCCCGGTCGAACCGGAGGACGTCGGGGGTGTCCCACAGCCACTCCTGGCTGCCGAAGGTGGCGGCGAGGAACCGCTCGCGTTTCTCCACGTCCCCGTAGGGAGCAACCGCCACCGAGCTTCCGGCGAAGCGGGGGGTGACGGGCAGCGGGTCGTCCGTCACCGTGGCGCGCCAGTCGTCGTCGAAGGTCAGTTCCATGGTCGCCGCTGCCTCATCTGATCCGTACCGCCGGAGCCATGCAGCCGTTCCTGGCCGGGATCCTGCCGTTCACGATGTCTTCGTGGGTGACCGGCGCACCGGGGTCCGTGGGCTTGCCGCCGAGCGCCGTCGCCCCCGATTCTCCCTTGATCCCCGACGAGCCGTACGCGGTGATGGCCTGACCTTGGGTGCTGCCGGGCCCATAGGGCACGACCACGTCCTCCCCCTGCCGGAAAGGAGGTTTCCGGACGTATCCGTGGAGCGGTACACCGCGTCCGGGTTCTTCGGAATCTCCAGGACCCGTTCGTCGGTGAAGGCGTGCCGCTTGTCCCCGTGATAGTCGGGATGCTTCCTGAGCACGTCGTTCCGCGCCCGAGCGATGACGTCATCCACAATCTTGTCGACCCGCTTCCTGGCCTTCTCCTCCTTGGTGTACTTGGGCATCAGGCCCAACGGGTCGTCCACGTAGGCGACGGGGTCGGGGCGGGAGCGAGGCCGAGCGGGTCGGGGGAGGTGCAGCGGCCGGTCTCCGGGTCGTAGTGGCGGAAGTGGTTGTAGTGGAGGCCGGTCTCGGGGTCGTAGTACTGGCCGGGGAAGCGCAGCGGGGTGTAGGCGCTGCTGTCACGGGCCCAGGCCGTGGTGCCCCAGAGCGTGCTCCGCGAGTGCCAGACGATGTCGCCGGCCTCGTCGATGAGTTCGGTGGGGTGCCGACGAGGTCGGTGGCGACGGCGAAGAACCGGCGGTCGACCTCCTCCTGGCGGTCCCGTCCATCGGCGACGCGGACATCCGCGAGCCCCAGCCGCCCGCCGTGGACGGATGGCCCAGTCACAACAGCGGTGATCCCGCGGAGGGCTTGAACCGGGTCGTCGTCACGTCGACGATCGTGGAGGGATCGAATCCCGCCATGTCCGCCTGGAACTCGGCGCTGCGCATGAACCGCTCGGCGACCTTCTCCGGGTCCTCGCCCTCGGCGTAGGAGACGAGCGCGTACAGCACGAGCGAGCCGTCCTGGGCGGTCCACAGGCCGTGAAGGCCGACGCCGTGGTGAGCGAAGCCGGTCGGATGGCGCGGGTAGTGCACTGTGCGGTAGCTGTCGAACGCCTCCCGGGAGGACAGGGTGTAGGCGCGGAGCTCGTAGGTTCTCATCGTTCGTCTTCCTCGGTGCTGTGGGCCTGCGGCCGTGTCGACGGCAGGGCGTGGTGGGTCGGCGCCTACGATCGGCTCCCGACCGGCCCCGGCATCTGTGCCGAAGCTGGTCGGTGCTGATCAGACGGCCCTTGATCCGCGTTCGGCGGTTTCGTCAGATGAGGACGATCGTGAGGAGGCCGGCCAGCGCCATGGTCTGGAGGAGGGCCCGGGTCCAGATGACGCTGTCCCAGCGCTGCTGGAGTTGCCTGGTGTCCGCCGGGACGGTGCGGTCGGCCGCGGCCGCGCGGAGTCTTTTGTTGATGGGTGCGCTGATGCGCAGGTAGACGGCGAGCCACAGCAGGAGGGCGGCCAGCGCGACGGCTCCGCCGATCCGTGCCGGGGTGCTGTCGTCGGTGGCGGTGGCCAGCGCCGTGGCGACGATGGCCAGGACGCCCGGCACGGGCAGACGGCGGTCTCCGTATGCGTGGACCCTGCCGAGCAGGTCGGCCACGGAGGCGTCGCTCGCGCCGCTCGCGGCCGGGCGCAGGACGAGTGCGCAGAACACGTCGGTGCCGTAGATGATCGCGGCACCGAGGACGGCGATGAGCGCGGCTGTGTCAGCGAGGGTGTTCATGACGAGTGGGATGTCCTTCGTGTGGGGTTGGGGGATGTCTCGGATGTATGCGCTGTGGGGCGGGACGCGGGTGAGGCAGTCGGTCACCGCGACCTCGCGCACGGCGTGCGGTCCTCAAGCGCCGCCACGGCCGGCGACGACCGGCGCGATGAGTCCGTGGGCCGTTCCCACGGCCGCGGCCCGTCACGGCCCGGCGCGGCTGTGCTGAGAGCCGACGACCTGCCACCTGCCGCGCGGACCCGGCCGCCTCGGCGACTTCCTGCGGCTCCGCCCACGAGCCGTGACGTCACTCGTGTACGGGGCGGGAAGGCGCCCGGTTTCCCGGGTGGATGATGTCCACGGGTTTCCGACGTCGCTGAGGGTGTCTGCTGCGGGGGCATCGGGGTGCTCCCGTCGGGGCGGAGTCCCTCGCGGGGGTGGTGGTCAGGACAGCAGCAGTACGGTGCCGGCGGCGGTCATGACCGCGGCGGTGGCGC
>NZ_BMVU01000125.1 GCF_014650875.1 Streptomyces minutiscleroticus | reverse complement strand
GCCGAAGTCGTCGACCTCCTTGCCGCCCTGGCACCCACGCTCAGACAAGCCGTCCGCGAAGCGTCAAGGAAGGCGTTCGTCCTGCTCGACGGCACCCCCTGCTGCCGATCGACCGGATCGCCGCCGACCGGCCGTTCTACTCAGGCAAACACAAGAGGCACGGCATGAACGTCCAGATCCTCGCCGACCCGGCCGGCCGCCCGCTGTGGGCTTCACCCGCCCTGGCCGGTGCCATCCACGACATCCGCGCCGCCCGTCAACACGGCATCCTCGACGCCCTCGCTTCCGCAGGCATCCCGTGCTGGGCGGACAAGGGCTACCAGGCGGGTGCTGGAGTCCGCCCTCGAGGGCGAGATCACCGACCACGTCGGCTACGAGAAGCACGATCCGGCCGGGAAGAACAGTGGCAACAGCCACAACGGCACCCGGGCCAGGAGCGTGCTGACCGATGTCGGCCCGGTTCAGGTGAGGGTGCCGCGGGACACCGAGGGCGGCTTCGAGCCGTGAGAATCGTCAAGAAGCGGCAGCGCCGGACGGCCCGCCACCAGCACCCTCTTCGCCAGCGGTGTCAAGAAGTGGGCCACCTGCATTGACCTGGAGCGTTGTTTACGCGGCTGATGGGTGGCTGGCCTTCAAGTGCGGTATGGCACCGGTGGTGGTTGTAGATGTGAAGGAAATCTGCCAGTGCGTCGGTGCGTTCGGCGTTGCCGGAGTACGGGCGTACGTATGCCCACTCGTCGAGCAGGGTCCGATTTACCCTCTCCACCTTGCCGTTCGTCTGCGGACGGTACGGCCGGGTGCGTTTGTGGACGATGCCGGCCGCGCTCAACGTTTGTCCGAACAGCCGGGATCGGTAGCAAGAGCCGTTGTCGGTCAACACGCGTTCGACGGTGATGCCGTGAGCGGTGAAGAAGGCGTTCGCGCGCTGCCAGAAGGCGGTGGCGGTCTCTTTGCGCTCGTTGGTCAGGACCTCGCTGTAGGCGAGCCGGGAGTGGTCGTCGATGGCGGAGTGGACGAAACTGTAGCCGATCACGGGGCTGCCGCCCTTGCGCGCGGCGGTAGTGGCCTGCCGGTTGGCGAGGGCTTGTTGCCTGGGCATGATGCGGTGACCGCCGCCGTCGGGGATGTTGCCGAGCTTCTTGATGTCGACATGGATGAGCCCACCGGGACGTTCGCGTTCGTAGCGGCGGATGACCTGGCCGGTGGGCCGATCCATCCAGCGTAGACGGTTCAGGCCGCGTCGAGTCAGGACGCGGTGGACCGTTGAGGCGGGCATTGTCAGGATCGGTCCGATGCGTGCGGGCCCGAGCTTGCGTTCGCGCCGCAGTTCGCAGATGCGGTTCTCGATGTCCGCAGGCGTGCGATGGGGTGTCGTCAGGGGGCGGCTCGAGCGGTCGAAGAGCCCCGCGTCGCCTTCGGCTCGCCAGCGACGGACCCACTTGTAGGCGGTGGCGCGGGAGATGCCCATTTCGTCTGCGACGTGCGCTACTGGGCGGCCCGCTCGTACCCGGTCGACCAGGAGGCGTCTGCCGTGGACGGTGAGGCGGGCGTTCGGGTGAGACACGGGCACCTCGTCAGTCCATGACCGGTCCGCCCCGGGTGGGGCCGGTCGTGTCGTGGAGGAGGAACTGTCCGCCCGCCTGCTCGGCGAGGCCGGCACCGAACAGGGCGCCGGGTGTGTAGGCGCCCGGCCGGCCCTCGCCGCGGGCAAGATGGGCGGCCACCGAGGCGGCCACCGAGGCGGTGTAGGCCATGCCGTCGTCGGCACGCAGCCAGCCCTCCCGGCGGGTGCCGTCAGCCCAGGTGACCACCGCGTGCCCCCACGAGTGACGGCGAGGGGCCGGGGATTCCTTCATCTTGGCCTTGGCCATCCGGCTGAGGGCGAAGCGTCGCAGCGGCTCGATAGACAGCAGCTTTCCGACGAGTGGGGCCACGGCCCGCACGGCGCGCGAGGTGGGAGCCATCCCGCTGGTCACTGTGACGGACGGCGCATTGCTGGCCCGGTGGGCGGCGAGGAGCTCGGCGGTGGGAGCGCCCGCGGACTTCGCCTGTTCCCCGTCAGGGAGGGTGAGGTTTTGGAGATCGGCGCCGAGGCGTGAGGTGACCATGCGTCCGTCGGTGTAACGACGTCCACCGGTGGCAAACATGTCGATCATGGAGGCGGCGAAGGCGGCGCCGACGACTCCGGCGCTGAGGGACACCGAGGCCAGCGCGTCGACGCGCACGGCGGCGGGGACCGGGCGGTCCTCGCACAGCTTGATCACGACGGCTTCGGTGGCCAGCACGCCGAAGCCTGATCCGGTCACCAGCGTGCTGCCCGCCTGTTCGGCCTCCCGACCCAGGTCGAGCAGGCGGGGGACGGCGGTCAGATCTGCGGCCAGGTCAAGGTAGTGCCCACCGGGCATGCACGCCCGGGCGATGACCGGGGCTGTCTCTGCGTAGTTCCCGATGCCGTTGAAGACCACGGCAGGTCGCTGCCGGGTGATCTCGGCCGCGATGCTGTCGATGCCGTTCGCGATGACGACTCGGCTCCCGAGGTCCGCAGCGGTCTTGCGCAGCCGGTCGCCGTCGCTTTCGCGTCCGACCAGTACGGGCTTGAGTCCCTGGGCGGCAAGGTTCGCGGTGACGGCGCTTCCGATGCGCCCGCCCGCGCCGAGGATCCAGATCTCTTCGGGTCGCGCGCTCTGGGTGGTGTCGGTCATGAGCCTGCTCCTGTCGTGCCATGAATGCGGCGGTCGCCCACCTCTTCGAATACAGCGGTCGTCCCCTCACAGTGATGTCTCACTGTGTCATCACTGACTCTAGCACTGATGGCACAGTGAGACATCACTTGCTATCGTCCGACTATGGCCAGATGGGATCCCGGAACCGCGGAGCGCCTCACACAAGCAGCGCTCGAGCTCTACACAGAGCATGGATACGACAACGTGACGGTGACGCAGATTGCCGAGCGGGCCGGGATCACCCGCCGCTCGTATTTCCGCTACTTCCCCGACAAGCGCGAGGTCCTGTTCGCCGGCTCGGAGCGACTGCCCGCCGCAGTGCGTGCGGCAGTCCTAGACGCCCACCCGGCCGCTTCTCCTCTGTCGGCAGCCCTCGAGGCTCTCACTCAGGTCGGCGCCGCCCTTACCGAGCACATCGACCGCACCGCTGAACGCCGCGCTGTGATCGCCTCCAGTCCGGAGCTTCAGGAGCGGGAGCGCACCAAGCTCGCTGTGGTCACGAGCGCGATCCAGGACGCGCTCCTGCAACGGGGCGTCGACGACGACAGCGCGAAACTGGTGGCACAGATCGCCACCATCGCATCCCAGAACGCCCTCGACCGCTGGGCTGAGGGGTACGGCGAGAAGGACTTCGCGACCTGCCTCCACGCAGTCGCCATGTCGCTCCGGGACGTGCTCACCGAAGGCATCGACAGCAGCCGCTTTGAGTGAGAACTGCACCACCTGCTGTCTGCCATCGGACCCGCACGCCTGCCGTCAACAACGCTCGTGGTCAATACATCGTGGCGATGCCGCAGCCACGCCTCCAGGCGGCGGACGCCGACACGGCGGATCGCCGCCGGCGTCTGGTAGCCCGTCAGCAGGACGAACGGCCCACACCCCTTCGGCGGCAGAGTGCGCTCAGGAGCCGGGAAGAGCTCCAGAAGCTGGGCCCGCAGCCGATTGATCTGCCGGGTGCGGTCACTGACCAGGTCGTTCCGGCGCCCCGTCAACGTCCGCAGATCGCCGGTGACCTCGTCACCGGGCCGCAGGAGGCCAAGGTCCTGCCGCATGCGAGCCTGGTCCGCGAGGACATGGGCGTCCCTGGCGTCGGTCTTGCCCTGCCCGCGGTAGCCGCTCGAGGCATGGTGCACGGACAGGCCGGTGAGGTGGACCATCGGCTGTTGCCGGGCCAGCAGCAGCCCGATCAGCAGGGCAGCGCCGCCGTGGGCGGCGTCCACGGCCCACAGCACCTCACCGCCGTCGGCCAGCGTGAACACGTCGCTGAGCAGCTGTAACAGCTCGCCCTCGTCGTTGGCCACGCGCCGGGACAGCAGACGTCCCCCGCCAGCGTCGACCACCGCGCAGTGGTGATGCTCCTTGCCGATGTCGATTCCGGCCCAGATCTCGAGCATGACCACCCCCGGCCAGCTCGTTGCCCCATGCGGCGCGCACGGCCTCACCGGCGTTGTCCTACGGAGCGATCAAGTCGCGTGTTCCAATCAGCGGTGGGTGTAGCCCTTCCTGAGTGACGGTGTCGGTCAGGCTCTGACAGGAGGGGGAGGAAGTCAACGACAGACTCGTCGCCGCCGGCGTCAACATGACCGAACCCGGCGCCACCCCGCCCGCCCCGGACACACCCGCCACCGGCCAGCAGGCAGGCAACGCCGGGAACGCCGAGGACACGCAGGGAGGCGAGGGGATCGCGGGCGGGCCGCCGGCCGGGATGACCGTGATCGTCACCGGCGCGATGACCGGCCCTGTGGAGAAGCTCAGCCGCAACCGGATGAACGAACTCGTCGAGCAGGCCGGCGGGCGTTCCTCCTCCAGCGTCTCCAAGAAGACCACCCTGGTCGTCGCGAGGGAGGACGCGGGTTCGAAGCGGGCTAAGGCCGAGAGCCTCGGCATCCGCCCGGCCACCCCCGACGAGATCGCCGCCCTCATCGCCGACCACCTCGACCGGGGGCCGCCACGAAGCCGCCGCCCCCGTTCCCGGGCTCAGCCGATCGTCTGGGTGCCGATGACGGACAGCAGACGGAGTTTCTCGTAACTCTCGGAGCCGGGGACGGCGGTGTAGACGAGCAGCCGGTGCGACTGGTCGGTGTCCAGGAGGGACTGGCAGTGCAGCTCCAGGTGCCCCACCTCGGGGTGGAGGAACCGCTTGACCTGCTGGGGGCCGACACCCACCTCGTGGGTGTCCCACAGGGTACGGAACTCCTCGCTGCGCTCCAGGAGGAGGTCGGCGTAGTGCGCCGCCCGTGAACCCGGACCCCTCAGCGTGGCGACCTCCCGCAGCCCGGACGTGAACATGCGGGAGAGATGGGCATGATCCTCCGGCGCGTACAGGGCACGGGTCTCCGGCCGGGTGAACCAGCGGTAACCCATGCTGCGCTCGGGACCGGTGAACCGTGTGGTGTCGCCGGTCAGGGCCACGCCGAGCGGGGTCTGGCGCAGGGTCTCCCCGAGTTCGCCGACGATCTCGGCGGGGGTGTCGGCGAGGCGGTCGAGGATGCGCAGCAGGCCGGGGCCGACGTGGTCACCGGCCGAGCCGCGCACGGGTGGACCGAGCCCGATGAGACGGAACAGATGGTCGCGCTCCTCCAGGGACAGATGCAGCCCCTGCGCGATCGAGGCGGCCATCTGCGGGGAGGGCTGGGGGCCGCGCTCGCGCTCCAGCCGTGCGTAGTAGTCGGTCGACATGTGGCACAGTGCCGCGACCTCCTCGCGCCGCAGACCGCTCGTCCTGCGGCGCGGCCCGCGGGGGAGGCCGACGTCCTCGGGCTGCAGCGACTCCCGCCGATGCCGCAGGAACGCGGCCAGTCCGGCCCGGTCGATCGCCATGTTTCCCCTCCTCCGTGACGCTTCCCTTTCTACCGCCTCCCACAGCCGGTCACGGCGGCGCAGCCACGGATCGTCGATCCCCCTCTCGGGGCGGCGCTCCGGGCGCGACGCGCCCGGTCGCCCCCGGCACAACCCCTGGAGCAGCGAATTGCGAGGAAAGTCCGCCGTATCCACGGCCCCGCGATCAGTGGCTCGGCAGGCCCTGCACCGGGCCGGCGGATTGGGGCACGGTGGTCTCACCGCACACCACCAGGGAGCCCACTCATGCCACGTACCGACATCGACATCACCGTCCCCGATCTGTCCGGCAGGCGCGCCGTCGTCACCGGCGCGAGCGACGGCATCGGACTCGTCCTCGCCACCCGCCTCGCGGCCGCCGGCGCCGAGGTGCTCCTCCCTGTCCGCAATCCCCGCAAGGGCGAGGCGGCACTGGCCGCGATCCGCACGGAGGTCCCCGACGCGGACGTGTCACTGCGCACGCTGGACCTGTCCTCACTCACGTCCGTCACGGCACTGGGTGAGACCTTGCTGGCGGAGGACCGCCCGATCCATCTGCTCGTCAACAACGCCGGCGTCATGACGCCGCCCGAACGGCAGACGACCGCGGACGGATTCGAGCTGCAGTTCGGCACCAACCACCTCGGCCACTTCGCCCTCGTGGCCCGTCTGCTGCCGCTGCTCCGGGCCGGCCGCGCCCGCGTGACGACGCAGATCAGCGTCGCGGCGAACAGCTACGCGATCAACTGGGAGGACCTCAACTGGGAACGCTCGTACAGCGGCGGGCGCGCCTACAGCCAGTCGAAGATCGCGGCCGGACTGTTCGGCCTGGAACTCGACCGTCGCAGCGAGGCCGGCGGCTGGGGCATCACCAGCAACCTGTCCCACCCGGGCGTCGCCCCCACCAGCCTCCTCGCCGCCCGCCCCGAACTGGGCCGCGCCAAGGACACCGTGAGCGTGCGCGTCATCCGCGCCCTGTCCGCCCGCGGCGTCCTCCTCGGCACGGTCCGCACGGCGCAGCTCCCCGCCCTGTACGCCGCCACCTCGCCCGAGGCCGAGGGCGGAGCGTTCTACGGTCCCGGCGGGCCCGGCCACCTCGGCGGCCCGCCCGTGCGGCAGAAGCTCTACAGCCGTCTGCACAGCACCGACGAGGCCCACCGCGTATGGGCCCGTTCCGAGGAACTGACCGGAGTCCGCTGCGCGTGAGCGCGGCGGCGACCCTCACCGAGACCCCCGCCCCGGCCGCCGGCGCGGTACGACGACCCGAAGGCCGACGGCGGTGAGGGTCAGGCGGCCTTCCCGTCAGGGCTTGGGCGAGTTCCGGAGTCGGGCGGTTGGTCGGGCCGTGACCGGTTGGGACGTATAGCAGAACAGGCACGGACTTCGCGGTCATTGGGGTGTCGAAGATCAACGGTCATGAAGTGGCCCGTGCCTGCCGCTGTATCTTCCCCTGTCCCGCCGGTGCTGGTGAAGCTGGGGCCACTGGATGCCGACCGAGTCGCTGACCTGCGGCCTTTCCTGGATCTGGTGCCTGACCCGCGTGCGCGGCGGGCCGCTGGTACTTGCTGACACGGCAAGACGCTCAGGGGCTCCGCCCGTCTCGCCACCGCCCGCCGGCACCTGCTCGGCGCAGACACCCACCATCGGGCGGTGACCCTCGCCCAGGCGGAGGTCGGCGCGAAGACGAACGAGAAGGCGGGGCATCTTCGGGTTAGACCGCGCACTTCCAGCCCCTGCTGGAGCCACTCGACCTGGACGCAGCCCTGGTCACCTTCGATGCGCTGCACTCGGTCCAGGCGAACGTCACCCGGCTGGCCGAGGCCAAGAACGCCCACTGCATCGCGGTGATCAAGCGCAATCAGCCGGCCGCATACCGGCAGCTCGCCGCCCTGCCCTGGCGGGACAC
>NZ_BMVU01000124.1 GCF_014650875.1 Streptomyces minutiscleroticus | reverse complement strand
AGCGGACGACGACGGCTTCTACACGACCATGATCGACGACCACGCGCCCCACAGCCTGCTCGCCCTGATGACCGGCGACGAACCAAACGCGTGATCCGCAGCCGCGCGTACAGCACCCGGCGGCCCGACGCAGTGCCCCACACGGTGCTCTGAGGCGCGGGTCACCGGCACCGGCTCAGTCCTCGCGGCCGTCGTCGTCCTCGTCCGGCTCCGGCGCGTCCGGGGCGCGCAGCGGGCGCGGGCCGTCGGGACGCTGGCGGTGAAGCTGTAGCGGCCGAGCAGGTTCAGATTCCGGTGCTCGAGCGGGGGGAGCCGGGCGATGTCCTCTTCCCGGAACTCGCGGCCTGCGGCCTTCAGCCGGGCGACGGTGGCGTCGATGTACTTCGTCGTCCGGAGGACGATGGCGTTGAGGACCAGACCGAGCGCGCCGAACTGGTCCTCCATGCCGTCGCGGTACGCCTGGTGGATGGTGCCGCGCTTGCCGTGGTCCGCGTCCCGGGCCGGCTTGTGGCGGGACTCCTGCACGGTGAGCTGCCGGTTCATCTGCCGGCGATAGACGTGGTCGACCGGGTCGACCACGCGCAGCAGGTGCTCTGTCTCGGCGATCCGCCCGTACTCCGCGAACGCGGCGCCCAGCGGGGTCGGGCGGCCGTCGCGGCCGAACATGCGCAGCAGGTCGTAGGCGCGCACCTGGTTGGTGACCAGGGAACCGGCGGCCTTCAGCATGTCCGGCCGGCGCGTGATCACCTTGTTCAGGGTCACGAGGTTGCGCGCCAGGTCCTCCACCGCGCCGTGGCTGCCGGTCTCGACGCCGGGCATGGTGGCCCGCCAGAACCGCTGATCGTCCAGGTCGCAGAACCTGGGTGAGAAGTTGTAGCCGAGGATCTTGAACAGGTCGAACACCATGTCGGAGTTTATGTGGACAGTTCAAGTTGATCTTCCTTTGGGTTGCCGCTCGGGCCGTTGGCGGTGTTGGTGCGGGTCGGAGAAGCCGCGCGCATAGAGTGAGGTCTTCGATGGAGTGGCAGGGGTGGGGGTCGTGGAAATCACCGTCCAGTGGATACGGACGTTCTGGACGAAACAGTCCCGCGGAGGAGAAGCCGCCGCCCGTAGGAACGCGGCTCCGGTCGGCTTCGCTGTCCCGTCTGTGCCGCCCTCGTTTGCCCACGTGGTCCGCATGCATGAACGAGACGGCTTCGAGCCCCATGGCGTCGAGGAAGACCTGCGCAAGGTCGACGTCCAGCTTCGCGAAGCCGACGGCCGGCTGCGCGTCCTTCCCCGAGTGCAGCCCCTGTTCGCCATCCCACCTCGGCCGCGACGGCCCCCAGCCGTGCGTCTTGCCTCCGGCCAGTGGGTCCGCTGGCAGCTCAACTACCGTTTCAGCAGCGCGGCGGGTGTGCGGGACTGGTCGTACTGGCTGGACACCTTCAACATCGCCTATGGCCCGGTGGATGCTGACGTGTTCTTGTCGGAGCCCACTGTCCACATTGACGAGCAAGGACCGCTCCGGTAGCTCCGCCGCGGGGTGATCACGCACCGAAGCCGTCCTCCTCCGCCTCCGCGTTGATCGGCTGGCTGAGGTCGGCCAGGAGTCAGGTCCGGCAGGCCGGTCTTCGGGAGCATCCTCTCGACCCGCCTGCGAAGCCAGGTCAGGGACTTCGGCTCGCCGCCCGCGCGAGCACCCGTGACGCCTTCTCCAGCTGCGGCAGCGTGGACAGCCGACCCTTCTCCGTCTTGCGCTTCGCGGTGTTCAGCAGCCGGGCGGCCATCAGGACCTGGAACAGGTCCAGGGCCTCGTCGATCGCCTTCGCCTCCAGGTGCCGCATCACCGCGGTGAGCATCGCCGTGCGCTTCGGCTCCGCCGCCCGCTCCAGCAACGGCGCTTTCGACCCCAGCGCGTACCGGGCCAGCGCCGCCATCCGGTTCGGCGGGATCTGCGACAGCCTCAGCCGACCGAGCCGGTACGCGCCGATCTCGTCCACCCGCTCCAGCGCGCGGGCGACCGCCGGTACCCGTCGTCCGCGTCGGCGGCCGGCGCAGCCGCTCCAGCTCCGAGAACCGGGACCCCTCCGGCGTCTTCAGCGTCGCCACCAGATCCCCGGGCAGCGCCGGGTCCGCCCGCCGAGGGGCCCCCGCGACCGTGGCGTGCAGCCGTTTCTCCGCGACCGTCCGCGCCTCCGCCACCTGCCGGGCCAGCACGCTCACTCCCGACAGCAGCACTCGGTGACGGCGCGGCCAGCCCACCGCGTGGTCGAACAGCGCCCTCGGGTCCTCGGCGTGCGTCCAGGGCCGGCCTGCAGGAAGGTGCGGAACCGCCGGGACCACCCTGCATCGTCGTACTCACGGTACGCGTAGGCGTCCCGGATCTCCCACGCGTGCTCGTACGCCGTCTTCGGCCGTCGGTGTACCGCTTCACCACCGACGGGTCCTCGATGCCGAGCTGCGCGGCCAGGTGCTCGGCCACCGGCCACGGCGCATCCAGCGGGTCGTCCGGGAGGAACCGGCCGATGTAGCGCACCGTGCACATCTGGAGCGCGAAGCCGAGCCGGTGGTGCGTGGAGCGTCGCCGGGCGATCAGATCGCGGTCGACGTCGTCCAGGAAGAAGAACCGCTCCAGCTCGGGGCGGGTCGGCTCCTCGGCCAACTTTCCGTCCGCCTCGGTCTGCTCATCAGTCAGAAACTCCGACGGCACGAGGGGAAACCTCACGTCAAGCTTGGGCCAGCGGACAAAACGGCGGGCAGCGTCGGACCCCGTCCTGCGGTGGCACGCCGCCGACGAGCGTGCGCGCTGAACACCACAGCAGGCCACCCGTACGATGACATGACACGCGTCACCCCATCAGGCGGGCATGAATGGCCTCGCTGACGGTCCGCACCGCACGGTCAACACTTTGCTCTGTGGACTGGGGGGAAAGCTGTTCGGATTCATAGATGAACGCTGTGGAACCGCGCCTGCTGCCGCAGTAGTCGATGATGCCGTGCTCGATCTGCGTCCGCAGTGCCTTCTCGTATCCGTGGCGCTCGTACGCACCGGAGTCGCCGCCGGCGATGGGTACAAGATGCGTGGTGAGGTTCTGCAGTTTCGGCTGCAAGCCCGAAGTGGGGGAGTACTCGAAGGCCCAGCCGTTGACGAAGACGCGATCGATCCACCCCTTCAGCAGTGCGGGCATCGACCACCAGTACACGGGGAAGACCAGCACGAGATCGGTGGCACGCTCAAGACGACGCTGCTCAGCCACGACGTCGGCCGGATGGTTGCCGCCCTCGTGGTACGCCTGACGATCCGCTGGAGTGAACCGGGGGTCGAACCCCTCCCGGGACAGGTCGGCGATCTCGACCGATCCGGGAGGAAGCGCTGCCTGGAGTCTGCCCAGCACGAAATGCGTCAGGGACTGGGGGTCCGGGTTGGCGGCAACCAGCAAGGTGTGCATCGATAGTTCCCATCATGTGAAGAGCGGACATGTACAGGGGCAAGGGTGTGCAGGACGGCGCGCGGGCTCCTTCTCCTGGGGATCCACTACGCCGGAACGGCGGCCGTGGGACTCAGCGCAGCCAGGCTCCCGCTGCCACGGCCCGCAGGACGAAGTCCTCGAAGGTCCGCGGCGCGCGTCCCAGCACGGTGGCGACGTCGTCCGTCGTCCAGGCGGTCGCCCCGCGCTCCAACAGCACGAACATCTCGGTGAGGAGATGGGCCTCGTCCTCGCTCCAGCCCTCCTGAACCAATGCCGCGGTGTACTCGGCCGGGGAGACCTGCCGGTAGGCGATGGGCAGCCCGGACGCCCGGGAGATCAGCTCGACCGCCTCCGCCCAGGTCAGCCCGCGCGGCCCCGTCAGCTCGTAGACCCGACCGGCGTGCCGGCCGGGCTCGGACAGCACCGCGGCCGCGACGTCGGCGACGTCCTCGAGGTCGATGAACGGCTCGGGCACCGTACCCGCCGGAAGCGCCAGCTCGCCGGCGGCCAGCGGGGCACGGAAGGGAGGCCCGACAAAGTTCTGGGCGAAGTTCGCGGCGCGCAGAACGGTCCACTCCAGCGTCGAACCGCGCACGGCGTCCTCGGCCGAGCGCATGTCCAGCCCGAACGCGGAGTCGCCCCAGTCGTCGGCGCCGTGACCGGAGAGCAGGACCAGGCGCCGCACGCCGGCGGCCTGGGCCCGCGCCACGAACTCGTGCACTGGACCGGGCACGGCCGGAGGCACCACGTAGGCGGTGGTGACGCCCTGCAGAACCTGATCCCAGTCGGCGGGGCGGAACCAGTCGAACGGGGTCCGACTGGAACGGGAGGCGGCGCGTACGTGCGTGTCGCGCAGCCGCAACCGGGCGGCGACCCGCCGGCCGGTGTTGCCCGTCGCACCGAGAACCAGGGTGGTGTCGTTGCTCATGACGGCGATTCAACGACACGTATGCGGACAGATCCATATGTGATAAGCCGAATCACCTGGTCGATCGTCCAACTTGTCTAGTCTTGCAGGATGGACGCTTTCGGTGACCTCCTACGCGGGGTGCGGGCTCAGGGCTCGTTGTTCGGCAGCTCGACCCTGGTCCCGCCCTGGGCGCTGCACTTCGTGGACGGTGCACCACTGACGTTGTGCACCGTCCTCTCCGGAGGCGGCTGGATCGTGCCGGAGCACCGCCCGCCCGAACCTCTGCGCGTCGGCGAGACACTGATCGTGCGAGGTCCGGCGCCGTTCCTCTTCGTCGACGAGGTGGGCACCCGGGCGGAGCCCGTCGCGTGCGGCGCGTTCTGCTCGACGCCCGATCAGGGCGGGACCCGGCACCGGCTCGGCTGGTACGAAAACCATGACGGAGGCGACGGCGCGACGGTGCTGGTCGTCGGCGCCTACCCGGTGCGCGGCGAGATCAGCCGCAGGCTGCTGGACGCGCTGCCCGTCGTACTGCGCGTGGGGTCCGACGGCGGGCCCGACCCCGTGTGGGAACACCTCGCCGCCGAGGTCGCCACCGACACGCCGGGCCAGCAGGTGGTCCTCGACCGGCTGCTGGACTGGATGCTGGTGTGCGCGCTGCGCGAGTACTTCGACCGGCCCGACAGCAATCCCCCGGGCTGGTACTCCGCCGGGCGGGACCCGGTGGTCGGCGGCGCGCTGCGGCTGCTGCACGGCGAGCCGGCTGCGCCCTGGACGGTCGCCTCACTGGCCGAGCGCACCGGGGTGTCGCGCTCCACGCTGGCCAAGCGGTTCACCGACCTGGTCGGCGAGCCGCCACTGACCTACCTCGCCCACTGGCGCATGACGCTCGCGGCGGACCTGCTGACCGAGCGCGAAACGGCGACTGTCGCGGAGATCGCCCGCGCAGTGGGCTACTCCGACGCGTTCGCGTTCAGCGCGGCCTTCAAACGGGTCCGCGGCGTCAGTCCCAGCGCGTACCGCAACGCCGCGACAGCCCCGCACCAGCAGCCGGCCGGCAGCATCCCGGCATACCCGGAGGGCGGGCCCGCCACCCCGGTTCAGGCCGGCTCACCCGCCACGGCCTGCGCGCATCGACGCCAAGGATGAGAGCGCGCCCGCTCGCCGGCCTCCCTTCGTACGAGCGGTGCCGGCCGGATCGCCATCTCCCGGCTCACGCTGCCCGATACGCCCGCCGAGCCCGCCGACCGCGACATCGCCTACGAACTCCGCAGCCGCTGGACCGATCACAGCCCCCTGCGCCGCACGGCTCTCGTAGCCCTGCAGTACCTCCAGGACCAAGACGTCGACCTCAGCGACGTGGAGCTGTCCGGCTACCGGCTGCCCACTCCCAGCCGCATGGCTGGCCGCCTCGACGAGGTCCGCTGGTGGGTGAACTGGAAGTGGCACCACCAGTCCATCCCGTACTGCTTGGCCGAGGACAAGGGCTGGCTCGAAGTTCTGGCGCCTACCCGGACCCGCCCCCTGCACGCCCCGCTCTTCACCCCCGGCCCTGCACCCGCCGGGGCTCGGAGGACCTGATCAACGCCGTCTTCGCCGGGTGGCGCATCCCGCGCCGTCGATCAGGCAGCGCGGGTGCACAAATGCCCGGTGGGGCAGGCATCGCAGCCCTTTTCGTCGACATGGCCGGAGGCACGCCCGCGGCGAAGAGCTCGCGGGCATGCACGGCACCGTTCATCCCCTGGTGCCGACCGAACTCCTCGGATCGGGTTCCTCCAGCTGAGACCGGATCATGGATCCCGCAGGCCAGGACCGTTTCGGAACCAGTGGGTCGACGGGCGTGCCGAGCCGTTCGAGCAGGGCCGGCGGTGCGCCGGCCACCCCTTCACTCATCGCGAGCAGGGATCGCGCTCCGGCGAGGGCCGCGCAGGCCGTCAGTGCCAGGAGCGTCACGACAGGGTGCCGTACTCCCCGCGGATCCCGCGGGTTCGGGACCTGCGCGGGGCGTTCCGGCAGATCCGGAAGCTCGCTCCCGGACACCTCCAGATGCGGTCTGAGCTGTTCAAATGCAGGGGAGATCAGAGATGGTGCGTCGGCAGGCACGGGCAGTCCAAGGTCACAGAGCGTAGAGAACTCCATGAACGCGGACGTCCGTGCCTTTTGTGTACCTGACCCTGCCCAACATGACAAGGCGTCAGCAATGGGGCGTCAGCCGACTACGCCGAAGTCCTGACTGGAGAGGGCGCGGTAGTACACGACTTCCGGTTCGCGCTCCATCCAGATGTCGCCGGTGGGAGTCACCGTTGTTGCGTTGTCGGACCATCCGGTTGGTTTCCGCTGTGCTCTTCGAGATGCATGACGAATGGATCGCCTTACCTCGCCCCGAAGGTCATATGGGTGATATCTACCATAAACTCTCTTTTGGTTCCTCCGTGCTACCCAACGCACCAAAATGCAACCGCCAGTTAATCCCCGACGCCATGACGAGGGACACCACCTGGCGGATGCGTGTTCCCGACCGAGTGGCACTCGCTTCGATATCCTCCCGTACAGGTCGTCGGAGGTCATGTACCCAAGGGCTACTGGGCAGTTGACCTCAAGGTTTCGTGGTAGCGTCCCTACTCGGAGGGACAGCGCAACCTGAAAGGGAAATCGTGAACACGGAGAAGATCGCCGCTCGCCGCCTCTCGCTGGAAGAGGTAACGAAGCTCGGCGTGCAGGACAGGCTCTTCGTTTCCGCCGACACGGCAGAACTAAAACTTCCCGACTGCTATGTCCCTGCTTTTCTGACCAAGTCCGGTGGGGAATTCGAGGGCGGCTCGATCACGGCGAGAACCATATTCCAGGAAGAGGTCTCCTGCCTTCCCGACGACGAGAATGATGCCGGAATCTACTTGGCCGACGAGAACGGCCCGGTGACCATCGAGGTCCTCCAGTCCGCCGGTGTCGTGCTGGATCTGGCACTTTTCGTCCCCGGTGGGGACAAGGGGGCCCTCTCGGCCCTTTACGCCGCGGCCCGGCAGGCGTTCGGCGCCGACATCGTGCAGATCTGGCGCCAGGGCCTCAAGGAGGTTCCCGACGTCAAGGTCGACATCTTCGAGGAGCAGATTCCCCGGGGGCGCAAGGGGAGCGACAGCCCCAAGCGTGACCGTCGCGCGATCGACACCTACCCCACCCGTGCGGACTTCATCGAGTTCTCCGCGGGATGGAAGCCGGTCGTTGAGATCCACAGGCCGCTTGTTGACGACACCCCGACCATCTGAGGCGGCGTTACCTCTCGTCCCGGCCTGAGAGAACGCATGCACCGGAACCGGTCGGCCCCTGAGCGGCCCAGGGAGTCATCGGGGGGCAACTCGCGAACGCCGAAGCGCCGTTCCACTCAATGACGTTCTCAACGGTGATCATTTCCAGATTCCGTTGAGGACGAGGGCGGCGCGGGCGATGTCGCCGATCCGGCGCGGGCTGAGGGTGACGTGCTGCGGGGC
>NZ_BMVU01000123.1 GCF_014650875.1 Streptomyces minutiscleroticus | reverse complement strand
TCGGCCTGGCCGCCCGGCACAAGGTCGACCCGCCCCGCCACGACCAACACCACCCCGACGCCTTCTGGCGCGCGGCCGTGATGCTGGAGGAGTGCGTCGTCCTGCGTCCGCTGCCCGCCCGCAACGAGCTGTACGGCTTCGGCGTGGCCGTGGCGTACCTCGGGATGCACGGAGAGCAGGTGAACACCAAGTTCGAGGCCTGGCGGGAGCTGATCGCCGACATCGCCGCCCTGCGGCTGGACTCGTTCGCCGTCGCCGAGCGGCTGCGCTCCCTGCGTATGCCGACGACCTGACCCTCCTGTCGGTCCCCGGCCCGGACAGGGCGGAATCAGGGGCCCAGGGATTCCCGTCATCGGCGGAACGTGGTTCCTGGGCAAGGCTGTTACGGAGAGTGCGCTGCCGCCGAAGATCCCGGCGACAGCGCGGCCCTCCGGTCGGGCGTAATGCTCGGGGTTCAGAGTTTGAGGGCCCCTCGCCAGGTCCATCCGGCGTCGAGTACCGCGTTCTGCAGGGGGTCGGTCATCTCCCGCGTGTCGAAGCGGAAGGCCTCGATCTTGTGGCGTTTGCCGTCGGGGCCCTGCCGGGTCTCCCACTGCCGGAACACCGCGGGCGCGTGGCCGCGTCCGTACTGGGTGCCGGCGTTGCCGGCCGAGCGGTTCTCCCACCGCTCGTGGAGGAAGCGCACCTCCTGCTTGTCCGGGACCAGACGCATTCTGGTCTTCAGGCGCACGCCCACTCTCTGGATGTGGCACTCGGCCACCAGGTCGGCCTTCTCGGCCGGCAGGGCGTTGCGTACGCGGTAGGGCACGCCGGGTGCGTTGAGTGCGAGCAGTGCGGTGCCGGCGTCGGGGTGCTTGGTGCCGGTCAGCTTGTTCCACAGGCCCATCGTCATACCCTTTCTTCGGTGTCCGGGCCGACCGTGCGGACGAAGGCCTGGAAGTCGTGCAGAACGGTGTCGTGCTGGGCCGCGGTGGCGGTCAGCATCAGTCGGATCACTGCCCGCTTGCGCGGATCCTCCATGTCCGTCAGGCAGAGATGCACCTGGGACTGGACGAGGTCGCGGCGCGTGCCGTCGACGACGGTGGAAAGGCCAGCCGCTGGGTCAGGGCGGGCGCCTCGACGGAGCCGACCTCGTGGCGGTGGGTCACCGCCACCGACTCGGCGATCTCGTGCAGGCGCTGCGTCGACTCCTCCGCCACATCGGCCAGTGTCGCTTCGCTGGGGAGTGCTTCGCCGTCGATGGTGAGGGTGGCGGCGAACCCGGCGTCCGGGTGCGGATGCACCGCGGCGAAGGCCACATCCGCAGTGGCGAAGCCGTCCGGACGGGCCGGGAGCCAGCCCCGTGGCAGCCGGAACTTCAAAGGCAGGGGCAGTGTCGTGGGCATTTCCAGCCCTCCTTCCGGGGGAAGTAGATCAGAACCAGTCGGTGACGGTGTTCTTGAGAGAGCCGATGCCGTCACCGACCGCGCCGGCCGCATCGCCCACAGCGTCGGCGGCATCGCCCACGCTCTCGCTCACCTTGTCCGGGTCGACGGTGACCTCGAAGCCCCGTGAGCCGCCCAGGATGGGCGAGACGCCAGCCTTGCCCCCCAGATGCCACACGCCCTCGTCGTCCTTCTTGTAGCCCCACCAGGCCTCGGCACCAGGACCGGCCCAGCCCTCGGCCGCCGCGCCGAAACCGATACCACTCGCCCGCGTCCAGCGCCGTCTGTGGGACGAGATCGCGGCCGCGAGCACGGACGACTGGGCGCAACCGATGCAGCGCGCGGCCCGCGCGTGGGAGGAACACCGCACGCCTCAGCCGTGACACCTCCCCCCGAAGCCCTCGTCTCGACAGGGCTGCGCCCCTACCAGGGTTTCGTGCCGGCACGGGTTCGGAAGCCGTTCAGAGGTCGTTTTATCCCGTTGTTTCATCCTGGAATGTCATGGTTGATGGTCTTCTTCGGATCGCGCCAGGAGATGGTGTTCTCGCCGGTGAGGCGGCGGGCCATGAGGTCGGTCATGGCGATGTGGATCACGGCTTCGGAGCGGCCGGGAAGGGTTTCGTAGTCACGGGCCAGGCGGCGGTGGAGCATGAGCCAGCCGTACGTCCGCTCGACCGCCCACCGCTTCGGAATCGGGGTGAAACCCCTGGTCCCGGGCTTGCGAGCGGTGATCTCCATGTCGATGCCGAGGGTCGCTGCATGCTCGACGAGGTGCTGGCGGTAGCCGCCGTCGACCCACACCTTGCGGATGCCTGGGTGGTCGGCGGCAACCTGGTCGAGCAGCGCGGTGCCGGCGATGGAGTCCTGCACGCTGGCCGCGGTGACCAGCACGGCGAGCAGGAGTCCGAGGGTGTCGGTGACGATGCTCCGCTTCCTGCCGACGATCTTCTTGCCCGCGTCGACGCCCTGTTCGGACGCCGGGACGCTGGTGGAGGTCTTCACGCTCTGGGCGTCGATCACACACGCGGAAGGCTCGCCGTCCCGCCCTTCCTTCTCCCGCAGCAGCTGCCGGAGCAGGCCGTTGAGCTGGGCGAAGACACCCTCGTCGGCCCATTTCGCGAAGTAGCCGTAGACCGTGTTCCAGTGCGGGAAGTCGTGCGGGAGGTAGCGCCACTGGACTCCGGTCCGGTCCACGTACAAGATCGCGTCCATGATGTCGCGCAGGTCGTGCTCGGGCGGCCGGCCGAAGTCCAGGGCTCTGCCACGGCGCTCGAACCGCCAGGCTGCAAGGACCGGCTCGATCAACTCCCAGCGGGCATCGGACAGATCACTCGGATACGGACGTCGCTTCGCCATGCTTCCGGCGTACCGCCCCGAGCCGAACGCGCCCAGGCGCACTGCAGCGGCAGTGGAAGCACACCATCACGGAGACCGGGCATCCTGGGATGAGACAGGATCACGTCGCTTTCCCACCCATGCGTAACCGCACAAGCCCCGCAGGCATCGATGGTGTCCACGGCCTCACTGGAACCACCATCCAGCACCTCAACAATCGTCTGATATGCGGGCAGTGGAGGTGAAAACGACCTCTCAGTGGGTGTTTGCTATCCGTGCTCGGTCTGCTGGGGCAGTTCGTAAGTCGCTGTTCTGGTGAGGATCGCGGCGAGAGTGGCGGCGGCGAGGCAGCTGGTCATGACGGCTGCCATCGGTGCGGGGCTCTGGGTGCCGAACTGTCCGACGAGGGGTGAGGCTGCCGCGCCGAGGAGGAACTGGCCGCCGCCCAGCAGGGCGGAGGTGGCTCCGGGCGCAGCGCGGCCGCGGCTTTGCGCGATGGTGATCACGGCGGGGAAGAAGACGCCGAATGCGGTGATGACGGTCAGCAGGCACAGCCAGGTCAGCAGCATGGTGCTGCCGGTGGTCGTCTGGATGAGGAGGAGGGCGGCTGTTCCTGTCGTGGCGATGGTGCCGCTGGCGATGAGCAGGGTTTCGGGGGACCTGTGCCTGGCCAGTCGGCCGTAGGCCAGGCTGCCGGTCATGTTGCCGATGGCATTGACGCCGTAGACGAGGCTGGCAAGGGATGGGGAGAGGCGGTAGATGTCCTGGAAGACGAAGGTCGTTCCCGCGATGTAGGCGAAGACGGCGGCTCCGCCGAAGGCGAGGGCCAGGGCGGGCATGACGACGGCGCGCCGGCCGGCGACGCGGCCGATGGCGCGCAGGCTGGAGGACAGCCCGCCGGTCAGACGCGCTTGGGGCGGGTGAGATTCGGGGAGCCAATGCAGCACGCCCAGGGCCAGGAGCAGGCCGGTGACGGCGAGGGCGGCGAAGAGGTAGCGCCAGGAGACCGACAGCAGCAGGGCGCCGCCGATCAGGGGGGCCAGGACCGGGGCGGTGGCGGTGATCGCGCCGAGCCGGGAGAAGACGGAGGGCAGTTCGCGGTCGTCGAAGAGGTCGGCGACGACGGCGCGGGAGACGACGATTCCGGCCGCTCCGGTGATGCCCTGCCCGACCCGCGCTGCGTTGAGTACTTCCACGGTCGGCGCCATCGCGCACGCGGTGGAGAAGGCGGCGAACAGCAGCGATCCGGTGATGAGGACCGGGCGGCGGCCGGTGGCGTCGCTGAGCGGGCCCAGCAGCAGCTGGCCGATGATGATGCCCACCAGGAATCCGGTCAGTGACATCTGTGCGCCGGCGGCGTCGGTGCCCAACGACCGCGCCAGGTCCGGCAGCGCGGGCACGTACATGTCGGTGGCCAGCGGGCTGGCCGCGCTCAGACCCGCCAGGATGAGCAGTAATCGGACGCGCCGGACAGCGAGGGTTCGGGGGCTGCGCGGATTACGGGATGTCTTGCCGGCGGAGGACGTGGTCATAGTGCGGGAGCCGCCCCCTGTGCCTGTCCGGGCGCTGTTTCCGGCCCGCGGTGGCCGCGGGGCACCTCGGCGGCCGCCACCTGCTCGAGCAGACCGGCAGCGATCTGCAGCACGCCGCGCTCGGCGGGGGACAGCGTCTGTGTGAGCGCCGCGGCCAGCCAGGCGTTGCCGTCGCGGACGTGTTCGCGCAGGGCTTCCCGCCCTGCCTCGGTGATCACGATGTTCTGGCGTCGGGCGTCCACCTCGCTGCGGGAACGGTGGATGCGGCCCTGCTCCTCCAGCTCGTTGAGCACCCGGGTCAGGGACTGTGCCTGCATCCCCTCGATGGCCGCCAGGTCGGACGGGGTCAGCGCTCCGCTGTGGCGGAGGTTCGCCAGGACCGATGCGGCCAGCCGCGACAGCGGCCGGCCCCGCCCCGGCTGCTCGGCCCGGAGCCGGGACGCGAGCCGCGACACCGCCCAGCGCAACGACTCGGCCAGGACCAGATCATGCTGATCCAGATCATCTGCAACATCGCTCATAGTTGCCAAGCTAAAGCTTGGCAACTATGAGCTACAACCCTGGAAAAAGGAATTTTAGATAAGAAAAAGCTTCGCATGTGTTGAGGAGGTCGATCACGTGCGCACGTGGTGGCCTGGTGGCCGGGTCAGGCGGCGTGGAGGTCGGCCTGCCGCAGGGCCGCGTTGACCGGCTCCGGATCACGCCGGGAAGGCGTGAGGGCGTCATGGTGGGTCTGAGCTGGCGCCGCCTGCAGCTCGCCGTCCATGCGCGGGACGGGTACGGACGTCGGGACGGGTACGACCTGCTGCCGCTGCTCCTCCAGCTCGCGCAGTGGCGCGTCGACGGCTTCGAGCGATTCCTCGGCGGTGGCCGCGTTCCGCCGCTGCGAGCGCGCGGACTCGCCGGCCGGTTCGACCGGCGGGTACGGCCACGGCTGCCGTTCGTCACGCAGCGGTGCGGCAGAGCCGGGCCGGGAGGCGGGAGAACCGTTGCCCGCCGGGAGGGAGGGGTGCGGACCTCGGCTCATACGCCGGCGCCCCTCCCGGGCGTGGCCGGCGGCGGCACGGCGGCTCCCCGCGCAATGGCGCCCAGCATGGCGGGGGCCGGGGCGGTAACCGGGGCCCAGGTCCAGTCGGTGATGTGCCGGTGAGCCGTCGCGTCGAGGACGGCGCGGCGGGTGTCCATGCCGATGCCGGGAGCGGTGGCCAGCAGGCTCTGGGCTGCGGCCTGCTGAGCGGCGCAGACCTGCTGGAAGGAGGTGTGGATGCGCTCGAGCTGATGGTCGTGGAGCTGGTAGAAGCGGTACGGGTGGCCGACCGGGCGGTGTTCGGGGACGTCGGTGAGCAGGCGGTGTTCGATGGCCGTCACGGCCCGGGGCGCGGCCACCGCGATCCGCCAGTCGGCGGCGGTGAGGCGGTACACGGTCTGGGCCAGTTCGGCGACGCCTCCCGCGTCGGCCACGATGTCCGGCGCCGGCCTGGTCCGGGGCGGGCCGCTGGCGGAGTCGGGGTCCCAGTCACCGCCGAACAGCAGCCGTCCCGCGCGAAGGGCCGACGCGCGGGCGATCTCCACGGCCGGGTGCGGGGCCGTTCCCCGCGGCATGCGGGAGACCTGGCCCCGTCGCGCCATCTCGTAACTCGGCTGAGGAAGGCGGGGGCGGATCCGAGGGTCGTCCACGTCGACGACGCGGTCCCAGCGTTCCTGGACGCCCCTCCACGCGCGGGCGGCGCTTCGCAGACTGTCCGCACAACCTCTGAGCGAGGAACCCGCCTCGTCCGGCGCCTCGGCGGCAGCCTGCACCAGGAGCCTCCCGGCGAGCATGGCGCCCAAGGACCGCCACCGGACGACCAGCTGCAGGTCGGAGCCGCTGAGAGGCTGAGCGGAACGGCCGTGGAGGGTCTCGTAGGCGGCACGGGAGAGCTGCTCGCAGTCGTCCCGAATCCGGTCGGCGACCTGGGCGAGCGGATCGGTGGGCAGGGCGGGGACCGGGATGAGCGGCAGGGCCTGCGGGAAAGCCGCCAGCGCCGGGTCCGCGCCGGCGCCGGCATGCCGGGCCTGAACGGAGGCGTACTGCAGGCAGACGTGAGCGGTCTGGAGCCGGATTGAGACGTTCCAGTTGTCGAGCGACTGGCTCACTGCGTGCACGATCCGGCTCGCCGAGTGCAAGATCCCGGAGGCGTGGCGCAGGTGGTACGCCCGGGCGGAGCGTGTGGTGAAGGCGAGCGCGTACGGGGTGACCGGAGCGCCGGTGCCGTCACGGTGACCGCGGATCAGGTCGATGACCGCCGCCCCGCTGGCCTCCACCGCGGAGCCGAGGGGACCGTCCTTCGCCGCGCCGTCCGGGGGAACCGGCAGCCAGCGGGCGGCGCCGCCGAGCGCCCAACGGCGTCGCGGAGGTGGCGGGAGGTGTCGGCGGCGTCGTCGACACGGTTCCCCGGCCGGCTGAGCAGGAGGTGTACGTGCCCGATCAGCGTGTCGAGCTGTCTGAGCGCGAGGGCGTGCGCGAAGGGGGCGTCGCCGGGGAGACCCGCGGGCGTGACGCGTTCGAGGTGGTGGTGGACGACGTCGTAGAGCTCCCCGAGCGTGACGGTCATGAGACCCCGTCACCGTCCTGCCGGACGCTCAGGAGGAGATCCGCGGCGGCTGCCGCGTGGCCGGCCGCGACGCCGAGCTGCTCCGCGTCGTTCGCGCACTCGGGTACGCAGGCCAGCCGGCGGAGCGCCGCGTCGACGTGGCGCAGCAGCGTCCCGTACGGCTCGAGCCCGGCCCGGCCGGGGAACGGGGTCGGGGTCTTCAGGGGCAGGCCGTTCTCGGGGGGCGGCAGCAGGCGGCGCCCCTCCGTGCACTTGATGCCGGCGAGTACGGCCTGCATCTCGTCGCTGCCCTCGTCGAGGGCGAGGGCGTCCGCCAGCCGACCCACGACGTCGAAGGCGTCCCAGGCAGCAAAGAGCGCGACATGGGCCCGGTCGTCGTCCAGGGCGGTGTCGAGATCGGTGATGGCCGGCTGCGTCATCGCTGTCGTTCCTCCTGCTCGGCTTCGCCGCACACCGCCGGTGTGGCAGCTACGGCCTCCCGCGAGGGTCCCACTCCGCCCCAACGACGGCTGCAGGCTGTGGACAACCAGCGGATCGCCAAACCACACGGACGAGGGGAACGACTGCCCGTGCCTGGTGTGGAGGAGGGCGGGACAGGTGAGGTGGGGCTTCGGGGTTCGGGCGTAGAGGTCTGCTGGTGGCGCGCCACGTGTCGGCAATGCCCTCGCGCGCCGGAGAGGGCCGTTGACGAAGGGTGGTCGAATGATTCACGCCATCTATATGCATGCCCCATGTTCCTCCTGGCACCAGAACCTGTTGCCTTTATTGCTTTTCACCGTTTGCATGCCGTTTGGGCAGGTGAACCGGCAGGGCTGATTCCGGCCCGTATGCGATCACAGTCTCGGGGCAGGCCGACGCTTTTTGTAAACGACCTGTGGCACCTTGTGATCGCCCAGTGAGCTGTTTCAGCGCTGCCGCTCCAGGGTGAGGACGGCTGCTGCGATTGACGTCATTCGATTCGGGCTGCACCGAGCCTTGCGGAAGATTCGC
>NZ_BMVU01000122.1 GCF_014650875.1 Streptomyces minutiscleroticus | reverse complement strand
GCGCACCGCCGCGTAGGACCCCGCGAAACCGATGCCCGCGATGACGACCGCCCCGAAGACGACCACCCCGATGAGCATCCGGTGCGTCTTGGTGAGCGCGGGGGACGCGTCGGTCCTGATTGCAGTCACTTCTGCGCTGCTTCTCCACAGGCGTCACTGGCGGATTTGTCTCCACATTGGCATGCTCCGTCGTTCGTGGCAGCCCGCCTGTTGCTGGCGTGCGTGAAGTTTCAGGTCCAGGAAGTCACAAACCGAACGAATCTACGCCATGACTTGAGTGCACCTTCTTCACTACGGCTTGTTGCAGCAGCATCACGGACAGGACCTGACCCTTATATCGTTAAATCCTTTTATCGATAATTCTTCAGTTTCCCTGCCGGACGGTCATGGCGAGAACCAGCGCGGCGGAAGAACGCGTCTTTGCCGATGTGCCGAGCTCAACCTCGACCAGCACATGTGATCTTGTCATCGTCGCAGACGAAGAGATACCCGCCTGTCCGGCCCTGGCAGGAGATTGCCGGCGTCAGAGCCCTGCCCGCGGTACCGCGTGCGCGGCAAGCAGTCATTCAGCACCTGTATATCGACACCTCGCACAGTGGACGGATAGCACCGTACTAAGGAGGGGGATATGGTCCTGCGGATCCGACTCACAGACACCGACATCGGCCAGGTCCAGGTGGCCAAGCGCCCAGACCCGCTGTGGGAGCTGCTCCTTGCGGCTCACATGTTGCAGACCCAGGATGCTGCCCCGGTGTTCAACACCTGGCGTCGTGAGGTGAGAACCCGGCTGAGCGCGCCGTCACGACGGCTGCTCGCGCTGGCCCCCGCGCAGGGATACTCGCCGGACTTCCTCACTCCCGCTGAGGCGGCCGATGGGCTCGAGTCGGGCTTGGAAGCAATACGACGCACCCCCCTGAGCCGGGTGCACCACGAACTTCATGCGCTGCCCCCGGCTCGCCGGAACCTGCCCTGGGCCAAGGCGTTGGCCAACGGAGCGGCGGCAGACCTTGGCCGTCTCACCGATGGCATGAGTCTCTTTCTCCAGCAAGCCGTCTCGCCATACTGGCCGGCGATCGAACGGCAGCTGACCGCCGACCGTGACCGGCGCGCGGGCGCTGTCCTGCACGGAGGCGTCGACCACCTTTTGGCCACCTTGCATCCCGACGCGGTATGGCAGCCTCCTGTACTGCTAGTGCGAAACACCCCCATTGAACGCGACCTCCACCTGCGCGGGCGCGGGCTGAAAATCCTTCCGTCGTTCTTCTGCTGGCGTCATCCTGTAGTGCTGCGCGACCCTGATCTGCCTCCCGTGCTGGTCCTTCCCATCGAGCACGACCCTCGCTGGGTGCTTCACACGGCTTCAAGAAAGCAACAACAGGTCGCGGCGCTTATCGGCCGGACACGCGCCGCCCTATTGGAAGCAACGGCCCGCAGCCAATGCACCACCGACCTCGCCCGGCAGATACACACCTCGGCCTCGTGCACCAGTGAACACCTCAAGGTGCTGCGGGAAGCAGGACTGATCACCACCCGGCGGGAAGGTGTGGCCGCCATCCACACCCTCAGTCCATTGGGCCGGTGTCTTCTCGACGGAGTCCCGCAGAGGTCGGACTGACCCGCAAGCCCGGGTAAGACGGGCTGGCCTGCGCTATTCGGTCAGAACCGAAACCGTTGCCGCTCCCCCGGCCTCCGGGTCAACCTGTGTCACGCAGGCGACAGGAGATCCTGCCGCTGGCAACCATCACACAAGGGGGAAATCTGTTGCGTACACGCACGAGGACGACCTGGGCGTCCGGCGCCGCCGCAGCCGGCCTGACCGCGGCCCTGGCCTTCACCTCACCCGCCGCCGCCGACTCCGCAAGCGGCACGACGGACCAGGCCCAGACCGCCACCCACTGCGTCCAGATCCTTGCCGAACTGGAGCCGGGACAGAAAGTCTCACGCACCGTCTCTCACCGGTGCTTCACCGGCCCGAGCGCGGCCGAGCAAGCCAAGAGCGCAGCCCCGGCGGCCTCCGTGGAGCTAATGACATGGGCGACCGACATCAATTACGGGGGTGAGTACACCCACGTCTACGGCGGTGCCGCATGCGACAGCGCGGGCTACTCCTTCTCCCCCAACTCCTGGTGGTCGAGCCGTCTGTCCTCCTACCTGGTCTCCGGCGGCTGCACCATGTCCTTCGCCCGCGGCGACAGGGGCAACGCGACCTTCACCGGCGACGTGCCCTACGTCGGCGCCCAGCTCAACGACGACATCGACTACATCAAGATCTGGCGAGGCTGACCGACCCTCCATGACTGCCGCGCGGTAAGCCGGTGCAGGACACAGCTTGGCCGCGCGGCTCACACTCCTTCGCAACCATCGAGGATGGTGAATATGCGCAAGCTCAGCAGAACCGCCGCTACCCTGACGGCGGCGCTCGCCCTGGGCACAGGCGGCATGCTCGCGGCTCCGGCCGCCACCGCTGCTCCCGCCGCCCCCGCGGCCCCGGCCGCTGAGTGCGGGGTCCGGCCACACGACGGCAGGCTCTGGTGCGGCAACGGCGCGCCGGTCATCCTGCGCTACGGCACGCTGCTCGACTCGCCGGTCTCCGGACAACTGCAAACCTCCTTCAGCTACTTCTTGTGCTGGAGCACCGGTCAGCAGCACGGAGGGGGCAACAGCACCTGGTACTACACGGACGCCGACTGGGGAGATCCCGGTTACGTACCGGCGCAGTACGTGTACACGCCCAGCTGGTTCGACGCCAACCCCAGCGCCTACGGACTACGGCACTGCTGAACGCCGCTCTGCCGTGCTTCCCCGGCCGCTTCGCACCGCCACAGCGCTCCACCCCGATTCACGAGACCGTCGGGGTGCGGGTAGACGGCCGCTCCCGTGTCCGGGATCCGCTGCGAGGGATCCCGGACACGGGAGTTCGGGCATCTGCTCTCAGAGGCCCGCTGGACGCATCGCCAGATCGCGCGCGGTGAACCGCATCGGCACCGAAACGAAACCCCCTTTGCGCTACGACGAGTCGGCGGTGAGCCACTGGATGGGCGGCACCATCCCCCGTGGCACGGTGCGCACCTGCATCCTCGAAGCCCTCTCGCGCCGCCTGGGCCGCTCCGTCACCCATGCCGAAGCCGGACCGCCTGTTCCCCGCAGCCTCGTTTTCGCGGCTGCGGATACCGTGGGAGGGGTAATCGGCCTGGGGAGGTTGGACATGGCCGCAGCGGCGGATCAGCACGGTGCCGAACACGGTGGCCAGCCGGCGCGGGTGGGCTGTCTCGAGCCAGGGCCGGGTGATGTGGTCGGGGCCCCGCACCACCGGTGGGCAGGTGCGGGCGGCCTCTTCCTCACGGCGGGCCCGCGGGTCGAGGTGGTCCTGCAGCGCTCGCTCACTCGCCGCGACCACTCCACGAAACCGATGCTGTTGGTGATGTTCAGATGTCCAGGGTTTGGCAGAGGCGGTGGAATCGGCTTTCCGGACGGGGCGGACGTGGTGGAGAAGCGCCCGGGAGGAAGTGTCCGCTCAGTCTGATGATGTTCGTTCCTGCGGCGGTGGGAACATGTTGGGCATGGCTTTTGGCCATGCCCCGGTAGCGGCAACGCCGCAGGCCGTGGGTCCGGACGGTTTCGGAGACGGTGGCTTCGCAGCCGGCACGGATCGCATAGTGCTGTCGCCACTGTGGAGTTTCCTGCTCGCGTCGGACCCGCGTCTGGATCTCTTGCAGCGGCTGCGGCAGCAAGATGATGTGGCGGCCACTGCCCTCGGCATTGCCAGTGCATGCCTGCCGGGCCTCGCAGACCCGGCAGGCCGGCTTGGGGAACAGCACGGAGCCTCCGCCAACTTGAAGTCGCAGGTTGAAGGGCTGGTGTGACTGGTTCTCGAAGTGCTCACGCTGGTCGTCGGTGGCAGTCTGCGGAGTAGATCGTCTGTCAGCGGTTGACTTCGAGGTTCGTCAGGACGAGCAGGGCGCGTAGGAGGCGGGTCGCGTGGGCGGGGCAGTGCGGAGCTTGGTGAGGGTCCGCCAGTTCTTGAGGTGGGCGAAGCCGTGCTCGACCGGTGCCCGTCCGACAGCGAGGACGCGGTTGGCTTCCTTCTGGCCGGGTGTGAGCTTGTGGATGCGGCTGGCGTGGAAGCCGTGACGATCGCAGGGTCGCGTACGTCGTTGTCCAGGCCGTGGAAGCCAAGGTCCGCGGGGGCTCCGAGGCCGGCGGCGCGCAGGTGGGCCAGGATGTGGTCGTGGCGGGCTGCGGTGATGTCGTGGGAGCGGCCGGGCCGGGCGGCGGAGATCCAGATCAGGCGGCCCCTCTCGTCTGTCAGGGTGAGGAAGTGTAGGCCGTGATGGTGGTGTTTGCCGGAATAGTTCCGCCAGTCGACATTTCCGGTGCGGCACTGGGTGGGGATAAGGGTGCCGTCGATCAGGACCACTTCTCCGCCCTGCTTTGCGACCTTCTTCAGTGCGCGGTCCAAGCGCGGTGCCTACGCGGCGAGCAGGGCGATCAGTTCGTCGCGCCAGCGGCGGATGGTGGACTCGGAGACGTTGTTGGCGCCGACCATGTCGGCCAGTCGCTGGTCGTGACGCAGCACGGCCAGGACGATCACCGCAATCCGTCCGGGCGGCAGGACCCGCCATCGGGACCGTATCGCCTTCAGATGGCACCGCAGCAGACCGGCGAGGTGGGTGACGGTCCGCGTGGACAGTGGCAGACGGCACTCGTAGACAAGCGGGCAGGTGCCCTCGGCGCGTTCTTTGGTTTTCGTCACGCAAATCCAACGGCCATCGGGGGCACCCTAGTTACGCCCGTCGCGCACTACTCCGGGCGATGGCGTCCCCGGTCACAGGCGGCTGGTGAAGCGGCCGTCGGGCAGTTTGCGCAGCCAGCCGCGATCAACGAGTCTGACCAGCCTCCCACGCAGCGGTTCCAGCTTGGCCCGCTGAGTGACGTCGACTCCCAGTATCTCGCCGACGTGCCGGGCCATGACCGGTCCGGCGGCCTGCCGCACGGCAGCGAGAATGCGCCGGTAGTCCGGCGGGAGCACGCTCTCCTCCATATCCGGTGTGCGGTGCGGGATCAGCATCACCGCACGGCCGCCCACCTGGCCGGGCGCTGGCGTGGCCGAGGCGCGCTCTTCGGCGAGCTGTTCGCTCACCCGCTCAAGGACACGTTCGGCGACGGCGAGTTCGTCCCGCTCAGCCCGCACTTCCGTCGCCTGCTTGGCCAGCTGTCCTTCGAGTTCATCCAGTTCCGCGCCGCGCGGTGATCCGTTCCAGCAGTTCGGGATCCAGCATGACCGGATCGTAGAGGGCCGCCGAACCGCAGCGAGCGAGAACCGGACGGTTCAGCTTCCTGCTTCTGCTGCCGACCGCTGGCGCAGGGCCGCTCATGGGGTGAGTGAGATCCTCCGTCTCGGAGAGTCATGTCAGTCGGGGCGGCGGTTTGGCCGTTGATGTCTGGCGCTCATGGCATGGAAGACCTTCTTCGGTTCCCAGCGGGTCTCGTCGAGCATGCGCACGACGCCATAGGAAGCGATGTCGCGGTCGCGTGGCTTGTCGTAATTGGCGAAGGAGAACCACAGCGCGGTATCCACATTTTCCTCCTCGAAGATATCGAGGAGTTCGTTGAGGTAGCGGACCTGCTCGTCCTCGTCCGGGATCGCTCCTTGCGGTGGCTGCCAGGCCATGCCGCCGAGGTCGCCCGCGCCGCGGTAGGCGCACGTGCCGTACTCGGTGACAGCGACAGGCTTGCCGTGGGAGAGGGCCTCGCGCAGGTGGGTGCGGAAGGTGTCGGCGTTCTGCGCGGTTCGGTAGGCGTCGATGCCCACCAGGTCGAACGGGCCCCAGTCGACGGGCTCCCAGGGGCCGGATGCGTAGGTGATCCTCCCGCCGAAGTGGGCGCGGACCGTCGTCGCGGCTTGGGCAAGGAAGGTGTTGAGGCGTTCGGGGACCGGCCCGAGTGAGGTCCACCATTGGATGTCGGCGGTGGCCATGGCGTGGAGGCGGTCGAGGTAGGTGTTGCCGGGAAGGAAGCCGTGGGCGAAGGCGCTGAGCTCGCAGCCGGCGACGAGCACCACCTGGGCGCCATCCTGTCGCAGGGCCTCGGCGCGCTGCGCGCAGTCGGCGAAGAACGGCAGGATCTGCCCCGGGGGAAGATCGGCCGGAAACGGAGAGAACCACACTTCGAGGCCGGCATCGGCTGCATGCCGGGCTGCGATGCTCAGCCGCTCGGCGTCGCCGCCGGAGATGCGCACGGCGTCGCAGTGCAGGTTGTCGGCGATCGCGGTCATCTCGTGTCGGACTTGCTCGGGATCGAAGGTTTTTCGGGTGAGGAGGCGGCCAGGGAAGGTTCCGGTGTCGTAGTTGATGCCTCGTGCGCGCAACGTCAGTGCCCTTCCGCGTGAGTGAGTCCGTTCTCCAGCAGGTCGAAGGCCAGCTCCACGTCCCGGGCCAGAGCGCGGCCGGCGTCCTGGGCTGAGCTGCCGCCGAGCAGACGCTGGAAGTACGTCTCCTGGAGAGTGAGCAGGGACGCCGCGACCTGGGCGGCCATGAGCGCGGCTGCCGTGGGGCCGTACTCGTCGGTCAAGACCTGCGCCAATGACTGGCGCTGCTGGTAGAGCAAGCCGTTCGCCGCGTTCAGCAGTGCCGGGCTGTCCTGGATCACACGCACGCGGGCGAGCAGCGCGTCAAGGTCCGCATCTGGCATCTGTCCGGCGGCGAACGCACGACAGTGCGCTCGCAGCGCGTCCAGGAAGGTCTGGTCGGCCGGGCGCCGGGCGACGATCCCGGCCAGGTCGTCGCCGCCCACACCGTCCAGGGCGAGTGATTCCTTGGTCGGGAAGTACGCGAAGAGCGTCGCCTTGGCCACCTCGGCGGCCTCGGCGATCTCGTTGACCGTCACTGCATCGAAACCGCGCTCGGCGAACAGCCGCAACGCCACCGCAGCGATCCGCTGCCTGGTCTGTTCCTTCTTGCGCTCACGAAGACCTGCCACACAGGCCACAATAACCATGCTCGGTTCAAAAACATACCCGGTCTGCTATTCGATCCACTGACAGATGATCTCTTCCACAGACTGGCACCCACAACCAGCACGAGCATCCCGGAGGGCCGTCACACCAACCCTTTGACCTGCGTCTGCAAGTTGACGGGGACTCACGGACAGCCGTTCGTGCCCGCCGTCCTGCGTCGCCTTCCAGGGGTGACTGGTCACATTGCGAGGACAGGTAAGAGTGCAGGCCTCCCAGTCGGGAGTGAAGTCCGCCTTGGTGAAGCCGGGATGTTCACGAGCTCTCGGGTCGGCCCGGACCGGTCCGGTCCGTACCATGTAGTGGGTGCGGGCGGCCACGTCGATGGACTGAAGGAGTGATGTATCCGGCGTCGACGAAGTGCTCAGGTCCGCGAACCCTTGCCGGGCCAGGCCCTGATGGATCTGCTCGAGTGCATCGATGTCCTGCTCGGGCGCCGGCCGAGTGGCGACGTGCACGATCACATGCGGTCCCTCGTCACAGGTCTCAGTCTGATGATTCCGGTAGCCGATCCACTCCTTACTGCTGGATGTGGTCAACTTCCGGCAGTAACGGGCCTGGGCGTCATAAGAGGTCATCTCAATTGGCGAGTCGGCGGTGGCAGCTGAGGGTGCAGGCGATGCTGGTGAAGGGCAGGAAGTGCTCCGCCTTGCGTTCGTAGCGGCGGTGCAGGCGGCGGCAGCCGGCGAGCCGGGCCATGGTGCGCTCGATGGTCCAGCGGTGGCGTCCCGGCCGCTGGGAGGACTCGATGCCCTTGCGGGCGATGCGGTGCCGGATGCCACGCTCGCGGAGCCATTTCCGCAGATGGGCACAGTCGTATCCCTTGTCGCCGTGGAGCATGGCGGGCTTGCGCCGACGCGGGCCGCGGCGGGAGCGGACGGGCGGGATACCGGGCACGAGCGGCTCCAGGGCCTGGCTGTCGTGCAGGTTGGCGCCGGAGATCCCGACGGACAGGGGCGGGCCGGTCCGCTCGGTAATCAAGTGGTTCTTCGACCCTTTCTTGCCCCGATCCACAGGATTCGGACCCGTCAGGTCCCCCCTTTCATCGCCCGCATGGTCACCGAGTCGATCGCGCACCGCGACCAGTCCAACTCACCCCGCGAACCGAGCCCGTCCAGCACCAGCCGGTGCAGCTTCGCCCACACCCGGGCCCTCGACCACTGCGTGAACCGGCGATGGGCCGTCGCACCGGACGGCCCGAACACCGGCGGGACCTGCGCCCACGTACAGCCCGTCGTCGCCACGAAGAT
>NZ_BMVU01000121.1 GCF_014650875.1 Streptomyces minutiscleroticus | reverse complement strand
ACCCTCCGTCCGGGACCAGACGCTCAACCATCAACACGGACTCAGGCTACCGCCAAGGCCAAATGAGATGACCTCTAAGTTCACGTAATTCTCCAGCCCCGGGCGCCGATGGCGGCTACTTGACCGACGGTTTGGTGGGCTTGTCGGTGGGGTTCTTGGGGCGCTTGTTCGGGCGGTAGCTGGGGCCGTTCATGATGACCTGGTGGCTGGTGTTGATGAGCCGGTCGAGAAGGGACTCGGCGACGACGGGGTTGGGGAAGAGGGGATACCAGTCGCTGGGTGCCCGGTTGCTCGTGATGATCAGGGATCGCCCTTGCCGCTCGGAGACGGGTTCGTAGAGGTCGTCGGCATGGGCCGCGGACAGCTGGCGCATGGCGAAGTCGTCGAGGATGAGCACGTCGGGCCGCACGAGTTCGCGGATCCGTTTCTCCCAGGTGCGGTCCGCGTGGCCGCCGGCGAGTTCGGCGAGGATCCGGCTGGTCTTGGCGAAGCGGACGTGGGCGCCCTGGCGGACGGCGAGGTGGCCCAGCGCCTGGGCGATGATGCTGATCGGAAAATCGATGTCTGTGGGAGCAGGCGGCAGCATCCGGGCCGCTTGCGGACCGGATGAGGGGGGGGCGGGCCGGTCAGGTTGATGCCGGGGTGAGGGCGACCTGGTGGCCGAGGGCCTGGAGCTGGCGGACGAGATCGCGGGTTGTGCGGGCGGGGTCGAGGTGGCGGCGGTGCCAGTCGGTGCCGAGCTCCTGGTAGGAGGCGTCCGGGTCGGCGATCAGGTGCCAGGCGATGACCAGTATCGAGCGGGCGACGGCGACCAGGGCCTTGGCGTGGCCGCGGCGTCTGACGATGCGGCGGTAGCGGGCGCCGAGGAAGGTGTCGGTGCGGGCCGCGGCAGACGAACGTTCTCCTTGCCATCCGGGCTGCCCATCGGCCTGCCGAACCACGGGGCGAGGAACCCAGGCAGCTCCGCGACGACCAGGTCCCTCGGTCCCAGCCTCCGCGCCACCCATGGCCAATCAGAAAAATTCAGCCAAGCGATTCACATGAGACTCAAACCACCCAAGACGGGAAAAGCCGGATCGCGACCAGTTATCTCACTCGTAGTAGTCGGCGTACTGGGCCGAGTACTCCTCGACGCGGAAGCCCTCGAAGTCGCCCGCCTCTTCGCACTCAAGGAGCCGCTGAAGGGCCGCCTCCGCTTCCGGTGTACGAAGGAGCGAGAGATATGCCTTTGTCTCGGTGAGTCCCCGTCCGCACAGCAGCTGGACATCGATCGAGCAGGCAGCGTCCATACTTGCGGTCTTCGCGCTCCAGATGAGGAGTACGTCATCGATGACGCCGGCATTGAACAACTGGACGCAGCAGAGCTTCATCAGTTCGGTGTCGCCCGCGCCCTGAGAGCGTCGCTCACGCTCCGTCTGACCTCTCAGCAGTTCGCGCACTTCGTCGAGGTCGGTGCCGACTGGGTGGAGACCGTAGAGGCGTAGGCTCTCGTCCTCGTCCACCAGTGCTACTCCCTCTCTCGGCCTCGGCCTCACACTCTAGTTGTCAGGACTTACGGCGACGCCATCTGCTCGCGCCCAGTCGGCCCCTCACGACCGCTGTCCCTCCTGGGGAAACTCGTGAACGTGAGCGTGGGGAATTACGTGACGGTGGAACCGCAGGTGCTGGGGAATTCTGTGAGCGTCGACACTCACCCGACCGCCGCGCACCCCCGCATAAGGCTCCATGCCCTCAGGACAGCATTCAGTCTCGGTGTGACTGAGCGCTTCAGTTGGCCAGTCGAGTGCGAGGCTCGTGCGAACCTGGCACGATTCACATCATCGCCTTGAGGCGGTCAACGTCCAGCCGAGGCGAGAAGGAACTTTGATCTCTGACTACCAGCGGCGTCTGCGAGAGCAGTTTCTGTCCGTACCTGTCGTTGCGCCGCCTGTCCCGTGGCACCCGGTCCCGACCGGGCTCATCCCTATCGGTGGCCTGCTCGGCATCGGCTTCGCTCTCGCTCCCGACGATGGCCGCGACCTGGTCATGGTTGTCTCCGTCGACGGCCACGGGCTCTTCGACACCGTCACCGGCGAGAAGATCGCCCGGGACCGCGACCCTGACCCCGACGGCAGCACCCCGGACGCAGTGCCAGATCTCTCCTGCCCAGGGCTCGGCCCCATCGCCTCGACCCGAGTACGCATCGCGGGACTCTTCGGAGGCGGCCTGCACACCACCACCGAGGACGGCTGGACCCTGGAGGTCGTCAGCCCCGAGTGGCCGAACGACCGCGTCCTGCTGTCCGCAGACGGAGGCATCCCCCACAACGGACCGCACGGCGAAAGCTGGTGGCACATCTTCAACTCCAACTACTCGGAACTGCGAGCCGCCGGCTTCTCGCCGTCCGGACGCACCCTCGCCGTCGCCACCAGCAGCGACCTAACCCTCTGGACCCGCCAGGCGCCTGACACCGAACGCTCGGCCGGCCAACTCGGCCGCTCACCGGCCAACTGAAGCGCTCAGACTCACTCGGCTGAATCCGTGGCTATTCGAGACATGCCTTCACAGCTCGAACTCCAGGTGCTCGATGTCGGTGAAGCGGACCTCTTCCAGCTGGCCGGCGCGGCGGCCACCGTCCTGGAAGTAGACCTCCTTGAGCGCCTCGGCCGCGATCTGCTGGAGCTGCTGGTCGCCGGCGCCGGCCGCTTGGGCGTCGAAGAGGCGGGCGGCGTACTGGGGTGGCAGGGCGACGGTCAGGTGGCGGATGCGGTCCTGGTCGGTGGAACCGATCGGGGCGGTGTAGCCGAGGCGGGCGCGGGTGTCGATGACGATGCCGCCGGTGGTGGCCGCCTGCTGCCGGGCCCTGGCGCGGATCTGCGGCTGCCACCGCTTGGCCACCTCGCCCTCCAGTCGGGCGGCGAGGTCGGGGCGCGGCTTCTTGATCTGGTCCTTCACATAGCGTTCGACGGTGCGCTGGGAGATGCGCAGCATCTGAGCGACCGCCCGGGTGCCCTTGAGCTGCTTGACCAGGTAGCGCATCTGCGCGCCCGCACTCCTGGGCACCGGGCGGGTGAAGGACTTCTGCACCGCCGCGTCCAGACTGTCCCCGAACATGGTCATCGCCTGCCTGCTCCCCCTCTGCCTACGTCGGTGACGGGGCCATCCGTCCCCGCCCGCAGCACCCTACTTTCGCCCTTCCCGCGAGGTGGCTGGAGGCCGAAGGGCGAGACGTTTTCAAACGGATATTCCCTTTGTTGCGGTTGCCGGTCAGTGCCCAGGTCACGCACGATCCCGACAGAGGAACACGGCATGCACGCCGCATCCGCAGGCCGACCCGGGCGGCCGCCGGGCAGCCGTGCCAACCCCGACGGGCTCACCACACGCCAGGCCGCCATCGTGGACACTGTCGCCCGCCAGGGGTACCCGCCCTCGATGCGCGAGATCGGCCAGGCCGTGTCGCTCTCCAGCACCTCGTCCGTGTCGCACCAGCTGATGGCTCTGGAGAGCAAGGGCGTGCTGTACCGCGACCCGCACCGGCCCCGCGCCTACCGCGTCCGGCCGGGCATCACTTCCGACGTCGCCGACGCGCCGGAGCCCGTGGCAGCGGAAGCTACCGCCTCGGACCTGGCGTCCGTGCCGCTGGTCGGCCGGATTGCCGCCGGCGTACCGATCCTGGCCGAGGAGGCGGTCGAGGATGTGTTGCCCCTGCCCCGGCATCTGGTGGGCGAGGGCAGCCTGTTCGCTCTGCGAGTCGTGGGCGACAGCATGGTCGAGGCGGCCATCTGCGACGGCGACATCGTCACGGTCCGCCGTCAGGACACCGCCGACCAAGGCGACATCGTCGCTGCTCTGCTGGACGGCGAGGCCACCGTCAAGCGCCTGCACCGGGAGGGCGGCCGGGTCTGGCTGATGCCTCACAACCCGGCCTACGAGCCGATCCCTGGCGAGCAAGCGGGTGTGCTCGGCAAGGTGGTCGCCGTCCTGCGTACCCTGTGATCAGCGCAACGGCCGTCCATCGAGCAGCTTGTACGGCGGCGCACCGTCAAAAGGGCGCGACAGTGATGCGGGGCGGTCGCCGGAGCCGGCTGGTTGAAGCGCACAGCGGGACGGCCGTCAGTCCTTGTTCCAGCGTGCGAAGAGTTGCTCGGTCGGCTCGGTGCCCAGTTCCAACGACGTGCCGGTCAGTACGTACCCGATGTCGATCGTCTCGCCGGGTTCCAGCACGGTGAAGCCTTGGCGGGCGTAGAACGGGCCCCAGGCCGCGCTCGGAGGCGAACTGGCCGTACAGCAGGATGTAGTCGACCTGCCAGTAGACCTGCATGCAGCGCTTGAGCAGTGCGGCTCCCAGGCCCTGACCGCGGGCATCCGGGGAGATCGCGATTGCCTTTATCTTGGCGTACTTCAGCATTGCCAGCAGCGCATGGGGCTCATAACCGGTCTCGCTGACGCTGCGGACCAGGGTGCCGGGCGGCAGTGCGAGCAGAGCGCCCAGCAGTTTGCCGTCTTTGGCCTGCGCCACCAGCGGCAGCGTCAACGCATTCGCCGCATCTTGCAGTCGCTCCTCGCTTGCCGCCTGTGCCAGCGGGGCGACCAGTTCCCGGGTACTGGTGGACAGGCTCTGCAGCAGCCATTCGCTGCACCGTCCGGCCGCCAGCGCATCGAGCTGCCCGGCCTCCGCATTCGCGTCGGCGGCCAGCAGGAGCTCCGCGATCTGGCTGCTCTCCTCGGGCCGGGCCAGACGTATGCGTGTCTGCGCGGGCCCGGACAAGCCCTCCCGTAGCTTGGCCCTGGTCAGAACGGGCCGCGGCGGCCGCCTCCGTCTGTCGTGCTTCGTCTTCTTGCTCCTCGCCATGCCCGCACGCTACCGACACGTCCTCGCTCGCGAGTAGGGGGCTTGTTGGTGTGCTGGAGCCGTATCGAGGATGGTGATCTTGTAATCTGAGCGCGCCCCTCGCTCCGCCCTGATCATCCGACGAGGCCGGACGTGTCGTGCTCGAACAGCCTTCGACCGGTGGCGACATGGCGGAGTAGGTGACTGATACGGGAGGAAACAGCATGAGGTTCATGAAGCGAGGTGTACCGGGCAAGCTGCAGCGAGCCATGGTCGGCATAGCCGCCACCGGCTTGGTAGCGACCGGAGCGTTGGCAGCAGGTGTGGTCACGGCCACCCCGGCCAGCGCGGTGGGGAAGTCGGCGTGCGCCTTCAACCGTGAGGACGTCCAGACGCTGAAGACCACGACCAATGTCAACCTGAGGAACGGTCCGAGCACCAGCTACACCAGTCTGGGCCTCCTCGCCAAGGGAACGAAGTACGACCCGTACTGCGCAGACATGAACACCACGTGGTACTACGGGAAGGTTCTCAGCGGAGCCAATGCCGGCACTTGGGGATGGGTGAAGATCTCGTACCTCGCCAAGGCATGATTCCGACGCCTACTCGCGTCTGAAGTGAGGAAGCCTCAGGGGACGTGGCGTGCGATGTCTCGGGCGCAGTTGAGCGCCACGGATCGGGTCGTGTCGACCACCACGTCGTACGTCACTCCCTTGTGCACCAGTTCCGCTTGCCACGCTGCCATGCCCGTGACCCGGTCGCCCCGGGCCAGCTCGCGGGCCGTCGCCACCTCCGCGTCTGTCGCCCTGCCGCCAGGAGCGGGTGCGCTCTCAGCCACTGAGCGCTTCAAACAGCCCCTGAACTGAGTGCGTTGCGGCAAGGGGCTGTCATCCTGGATACGCCCTGGCAGGATGCCCCGTCCACGGAACGGCCGGGGTGGCGCGAGCGCACGGCCCATCTCCACGGCGATCAGCTAATCGCCGTCGACTACATCGTTTGCGTCCGCTGCCGGCGCGGCTGGGTGGAATCGCCCTACACCGTCCCTCAGTACCAGCGGTGCGGGCTGGCCTCGGCGGCCCTGGCCGCTCTGCGCCGTGAACACCCTGATCTGGCCTGGCACACGCTCGGCGGCCACTTCGCCGACTCCCGCCCCTTCTGGGCTGCCGTGGGAAGCGGTGTACCCGGCGGCTACCAGCAGGCCAGACTGTGCTCCCACGTCGCGGGAACCTCACCTTGACCATGGGCGGAGGGCCGCCTCATACGCGGTGGAATTTTTGGAACTTGTGCTGGTCCGCGCCGCAGTGCAGAGCCGTGCTCACCGTCGCGGTGTGCCGCGGCCGCGGCCACCGGCCCTGCGCTGTCCTCCACCGCGGCCGCTGCGGCGGCGGGCGGGCTCGGCGGGGGCGTTGCTGTCGCTGAAGCCGCCTGGGGCGCTGAACCCGCCGGGCACGGCAGCGGCGGCCGAAGCCGGTTGGGCCGGGGCTGCCGGGCTCGGGGGGCGGATGCGTGGAAGGGCGCGGCCGACGATGCGGCCGTGGCTCATCATCGGGGCGCAGCTGGCGCAGGCCTCCGTGAGTGTCCATGCCTGTCCGACGGCCGGGTCGTGGCGCAGGACCAGCAGGACGCTGCCGGCGCAGTCGACGCGGGTGCCTTCGTGGGCGGCGCACTCGGTCTGGCGGCATCCGCAGGCCGCGTCCGGGTGCACGGTGGCGGCCCGGGCGTGGGCGGCGGCATGGGCTTCGGCGAACCGGCGCAGTGCCGCCACGTCCCGCGAGCGCGCCGGCATGGCGCATGAGGAGGAGCAGGTCACGGAGGCGGTGCGGTCCCGGTGGCCCATGAGGCGGATGGTCCAGGTGCGAGGCGGGCGCCGGGTGGCTGGGCGTGATCCAAGGCCAAAGATCCTTCGGCTGGGGGTAGGGAGGTAGGGCGCGGCACCGCGCTGTGCCATGTGTACCCCGCCGGTGCGGCTGCCACTACCGATATACGTAGTCGCCTTCGCGGCGGTGGAGGGATTGGGTAGTTCCGGGAGTAATGAGACGGCGATATGGGCAGATACCGTCTTCGCCGGATTCTCAATCGTGTTGATCATCATGCTGAAGTCACTCGTTCACATGAACTACGTTGCGGAACGTGACCTCTCAACTCTCTGGTGAGCAGAGCCCATCAGTCAGTGCCGACCTTACACGGACGCTCTACGGCGACCGGTTCGCACAGCTCCACGAGCCGTGGCGGAAGCTGCTTTCCACGGCTGCCTTCCGTTACCAGGAAGGACTCGCCCCGGATGACAGGGCCGCGCTGTCCTATGAGCGGCTGCGCTTGGTGAACGATGCTGTCGCCGACCCCGTACGGCTGGTGCAGGACATCGAGCAGCTCTCGGCCGTACACGAGTGGATGGGAGCGGTGGACCAGGGGCTGGGCACGGTGGCGTCGATCCACTTCAACCTGTTTCTCGGCAGCCTGCTCGATCACGACGGCCGCCAGCGCGATCTGCGAGAGTTCACCGCCCTCACCCGCACCGGAACGTTCCTGTGCACTGAGGCCGCACACGGCAACAGCGCCTCGCAGTTAGAGACCACCGCCGCCTACGATCCGGACAGCCGCACCTTCCTGCTGCACACGCCGTCGCCGGCCGCGGCGAAGTTCATGCCCAACACCTCCTCCACCGGCGGGCCCAAGACCGCCGTCGTGGCCGCCCGTCTGCTCGTGGCCGGCAGGGACGAGGGCGTCTTCCTCTTCCTCACGCCGCTGCACGACGGCACCGGGCAGCCGATGCCGGGCATAGAGATACGCAGGCTGCCGCAGACGGCGACCGCCCCGGTCGACCACTGCGTCACCTCCTTCCATCAGGTCCGGCTGCCGTACGAGGCGATGCTGCAGGCCGACCACGGGCGGCTGCTGCCCGACGGCACCTTCACCAGCTCGGTCGGCAACCGCCGCAAACGGTTCCTGGCCTCGGTCGGCCGCGTGACCCACGGCAAGCTCTGCATGACCGCCTCCAGTCTCGGCATCACCCGCCACGCCCTCACCGTGGCAGTGCAGCATGCGCACCGCCGGCACACCTCCGGCATCACCGCAGGCAGCACGGCCCGCCTGTTCGACTACCGCAGCCACCACGCGCCGCTGCTGGATGCCCTGGCCACCACCTACGCCGCGACTCTGCTGCAGCGCACCGCCGTGCAGCGGTGGGCCGAGGCCGTGCGGCCGGAGGCGGACGACGCGGTGCGGGAGGATGCCGAGCGGCTTGTCGCCGTCGTCAAGGGGTGGATCACCTGGCAGGCCCGCGCCGTGATGACCGAGTGCCGCGAACGGTGCGGTAGCCAGGGCCTGTTCCTCGCCAACGGCATCGCCCCGCTGCTTGCCGCCAACGAGGGCACTATCACCGCCGAAGGCGACAACCTCGTCATCTGGACCAAAGTCGCCGGCGAGATGCTGCTGGGCAACTTCATCCCCGCACCCCGCTCCAGCACCCCAGCCGCCGAACAGCAGCTCACCGACCCCGACGTCCTGCAGGACCTGCTGGCAGACGCCGAGCGCGTCTGGCACCAGCGGGCCCGCACCCGGCTGCGCTCCGGCAAGGCCGGCGGCCCGCTCGGCCGCTGGAACCGCACCGTCACCCCCGCCCTG
>NZ_BMVU01000120.1 GCF_014650875.1 Streptomyces minutiscleroticus | reverse complement strand
GCCGGCCCGACGCCGATGGCGTCGGGCCGGCCTCCCCCCTTTCCCCGGTACCGCCGCCTCCGGAGCGCTCCGGCCCCCGGAAGACCCCGCAGGCACGGTCCGCCTCATGCGGCACGGTCCGCCTCATGCGGCACGGTCCGAGAGGCCAGGCCCGGACAGCCTGGTTCGGACGGTCCGGCCCGGCTCGGACGGCCGGGATCGTCCGCATGGGTCCTTGTTCCTCACCCTTTGGAGGGACCGCTCGCGGCCGTCTTCCTTCCCGTGGCTCCGCGGCCGCTCATCGTCTTGGTCGTACCCCGTCGCCGTGCGTGACCGCGATGCCGCCAGCCGGAGCCCCCATGCCTGCGTCCACGTCCCCCTCCTCCCCCTCCCCCACGGCCCGCCGCGCAGGCGACGGAACGGACCGCGCGACGGCACCGCCGCCTCTCGGGCTGGAGGCGCGGCTGGCCCTCGTGGACGCCGCCATGACGGTCCGGCTGGAGGAGGCCGCCCTGGCCCACGAGGTGAACACCGCCCACCTGCGCACCGGCTCCGTCGAGATCGCCGACGTCGTCACCGTGCCGCTCGCCCCCGCCGCGCAGCGCCCGCCGCAGCGGTACACCACGCCGGTCGCGGCCCTCCTCGAACGCGCCTGCCACCGGATGGAGACCGCCGGCTGGTGCGCCGGCTCCCTGGCCGACGCCTCCGGCGCCGTCTGCCAGCTGGGGGCGATCCGCGCGGAGGCGGGAGGCGACCGGGAGCTGGCCGCGGACGCCGCGCGCGTCGTCCTCGAAGCCGTCCGCCGGCGCTTCGGCGACGACGTCGACTCCGTGCCCGGCTTCAACGACGCCTGGGGAAGCGGCCGCGTGCCTCTGCGGATGCTCCACGAGGCCGCCTCACTCGCCGACGCCCGGGGCCTGTGACCGGCTCCGCCGCGACGGCGGCCGGCGCAGTTCCCCCCACCTTCATCTTCATCAGGCGGGCCAGGACGAGGTGGCCGAGCGCCGTCGTGAGCGTGCCCGCGGTCAGCGCGGCCGCGGTGGGCCACGTCCCGCCGCCCGGCCCGGCGCACACGTGCCCCACCGCCCAGCCCAGCGCGGCGGCCGGTCCCGCGGCGCACAGCAGCGACGAGACGTGCGGTCCCAGGACGAGAAAGAGGAAGGCGGCCGGCACGATCACCACCCCACTGATCCGCAGCGCGCGGGACAGGTCGGCGCGCAGGTCCGCAAGGCGCCCTTCGGCGACGGCCCGGCTCATGCGCGGCAGCAGGGTCGTCACCAGGGACACGGTCACGATGGACTGCGGCAGCATCCAGACGGTCCGCGCGTAGGTGTAGGCCGAGTAGCCCGCGCCGGCCTGGGGCAACTCCTGGTCGGCGGCGTTGGCGTGGTTCGTGATCACCGTCAGGGCGACCTGGTTGGCCAGGACGAACAGCAGTGTCCACTTCGCCGCGTGCGCGCTCTTGCCCAGGCCGGTGCCCCGCCAGTCGAACCGGGGCCGGAACCGGAAGCCGGCCGCCCGCGCGAACGGGACCAGCGCCAGGGCTTGGACGGCGATGCCGGCCGTCGTCCCGATGCCCAGCAGCCGCACCTGCTCGCCGGTGATGTCCTCCACCCGGCCGGGCGCCGTCATCAGTCCCGGGTAGGCGGCGAACATGCCGACCGGCACGACGTTGTTCAGCACCGGCGTCCACATCATCGCGCCGAACCTCTCGCGGGCGTTCAGCACCTGTCCGTAGATGCCGAACAGGCCGTAGAAGAAGATCTGCGGCAGCAGGAATGCGGGAGCAGGAACCGCGCGAACGTCACCGTCGGCTCGAACGCCTCATGGCTGTCCGGGGTGTCCCGCGTGTACAGGCCCACGATCTGCGGCGCCGCCCACACCGCCAGCGCCGTCCCCGCGCCCAGCACGCACACCACGAGCGTGACCAGCCGCTGCTCGTACGCCCGGCCGCCGTCGGGCTGCGTCGCCCTGGCCCGCACCAGCTGCGGCACCAGCACGGCGTTGAGCGCCCCGCGGAGTCCACCCCTCGATCATGCCGTCACCCTATGCGCCCCGAGGCGTGTGCCCGCGCGTCCTCAGGTGTCCGCCGGTTCCCCGGCGGCCGTGACGACGGCCGCCAGGTCCGAGCCCGCCCGCAGGAGCGCCACCGTCCGTACGGCGATCCGGTCGAGCCTCCTCCGCAGGATGCGCCGGGCGTCCTCGGGGCCGCCGAACCGGTCCAGGGAGTCCATGATCTCGCGTACGGCGGGGACGCCGTAGCCGGCGCCGCGCAGGGCCGCGACGATCCGGGCCGCCCCGATGGCCCGGAGGCCGTAGCGGCGCGCCCGCAGCGACGTCACCCGCTCGGGGGCGAGGAGCCCCTCCTGCTCCCAGAACCGCAGGGTCGAGGGGCGCACCCGGAGCGCTCCGGCGAGTTCCGTGATCGTCATCGCGTCGCCGTCCCGCTCGGGCCCCGCGCCGTCCCCGGCGGTGTCCTCCTCGGCCAGGACGGCGCGCAGCGCTTCCTGGGCGCGCAGGACCTCGTCCCGTTCCCGGGCGAGCCGCACGTGCGCCTCGTTGACCGCCGCGGCCGCCTCCACGACCGTCCCCGTCCGCAGCCCCGCGAGCGTCCGCCGGGCCTCGACGGGCCCGACGGCGCTCGCGAGTCCCCGGTAGGCGCGCAGAGCGCGCACGTGGACCGGCGTGTAGGAGCGGTAGCCGTTCTCCGACCGCGCGGCCGGCGGGATGACCCCCAGCCGCTCCAGGTCGCGCACCTGCTGCACCGAGTAGCCCGACTCCCTGGCGACGTCGGCCGTGCGCAGCGGTGCCCCTCGCGGGCCGCGGGCCGGTCCGCCCGTCGGCTCCTCACCCGTCGGCCCGTCCACCGGCTTCTCTGTCGACCCGCCCGTCGGCCCGTTCATCGGTCAACCCCACATAAGCACTTGAAGGTCATGCTCGAACCATGAGTATGGAACAGATCATCGCGACCGTGCGCGGCTTCGACGGGGCGCTCGTGGTCGTCCCAGAGCCGGGGGGCGACTTCCCCGAGCAGGCGTGGGGCGACGCGTTCTTCTACTACGCCCCCGACGGGCGGATGCCCCGCACCACCCAGCCCTACGGGACGATCGTCACCAAGGACCACCCCGGTGACACGGCTTCCGACCTCGACCCCCCGGGCCGCTGGCGGGTGAACGTCCAGGTCGACCGGGCGACGTTCCGGGAGCTCACCGGTGAGGAGCCGCGTGGCGACGGCCCCCGTACCCCGCGCGACCACGCGGCGGCCGACCGCGTGCTGCCGCACCCGGTGTACGGGTCCCTGGGCTGGGTCTGCGTCGTCGTTCCCGGTGAGCGGACGACGGGCACGGTCGAGCGGCTGCTGCGCGACGCCCACGACGCCGCGCGCGCCCGGTTCGAGCGGCGGCACCGGACGGGCGGCCGGCCGCCGGAGGACGGGTGAGGGGGTCGCCGAGAACGGACGGGGGCCGTCCCGGAGGGCGGCGGCCACCGCGGGCGCCGCCCCGGCGGGACCGCCGCTCCCGTGCCGCCGCTGTTCCCGTACCACTGTTCCCGTGCGGCCGTCGCCCTCGTGCCACCGTTGCCCCCGTTCGGTGTGCGAAGGGCGTCACCAAGATCCAAAAGTGATGTCCGTCGCAGTCGGCGACGCCCGGGAATCCTCTTTCCCCGGATCGGGTTGCACCTGCACATGAACCTCTTCACCCCCGTCTCCCTCGGAGACATCGAACTCGCCAACCGCGTCGTCATGGCCCCGCTGACCCGTATGCGGTCCGGCTCCTCCGGCGTTCCCGACGACCTGGTGGTCGAGCACTACCGGCAGCGGGCGAGCATGGGGCTGATCGTCACCGAGGGCACCTACCCCAACCACGAGTCGCAGGCCTTCGTGGGGCAGCCGGGCATCGTCACCGACGAGCAGGCGGCCGGGTGGCGGCGCGTGGCCGAGGCGGTGCACGCCCGCGGCGGCCGCATCGTGATGCAGGTCATGCACGGCGGCCGGGTCACCCACCCGGACGTCAACGGCGGCCGGCGCGTCGTCGCCCCCAGCGCGATCGCGATCGACGGCGAGGGGCACACGGAGAAGGGCAAGCAGCCCTACCCGGTGCCGCACGCGCTGACCGCCGACGAGGCGCGGGCGGCCCTCGACGACTTCGTCACCGCCTCCCGCCGGGCGGTCGAGGCCGGTCTGGACGGTGTGGAGATCCACGGCGCCAACGGCTACCTGCTGCACGAGTTCCTCTCCCCGGCGTCCAACCGGCGCACCGACGAGTACGGCGGCTCCCCGGAGAAGCGGGCCCGCTTCGTCGTCGAGGTCGTGACCGCGGTGGCGGAGGCCGTCGGCGCCGGACGGGTCGGGCTGCGGATCTCGCCCGAGCACAACATCCAGGACGCCCTGGAGACCGACCGGGACGACGTCCTGGCCACCTACGGCCACCTGATGGACCAGCTGCGCCCGCTCGGCCTGGCGTACCTCTCCGTGCTGCACAAGGAGCCGGCCGGCGACCTGGTCCAGGAGCTGCGCCGGCGCTTCGGCGGCAAGCTGGTGGCCAACAGCGGCTTCTCCTCGCCGACCACCCGCGAGGAGGCCGTACGGCTGATCGAGGACACCCACGCCGACGCCGTGGCCGTGGGCCGGGCGGCCATCGCCAACCCCGACCTGGTCGAGCGCTGGCAGGGCGAGCACCCGGAGAACGAGCCGCGGCCCGAGCTGTTCTACGCGCCGGGCGCCGAGGGGTACACCGACTACCCGTTCCTCCGGGCGAGCTGAGTCACGGGGCTCCCGGCCCCGGCCTCGGGACCGTGCGCCCGTACGCATCCCCGTTCCCGTGTCCGCACCTGCGGCACGGGAACGGGTGCGTGAGGGGGCCGCTACGCCGGAAGCGTGGCGCCGCTGGGCGACTCGTCGGGCTCCGGTTCCTGCGGCGGCTCACCGAGCTGCTCGCGGACGTAGTTCCAGACCACCGCGATCAGCGCGGCGGCCGGTACGGCGAGCAGACTGCCCACGATCCCGGCCAGGTTGCCGCCCAGCGTCACCACCAGCAGGACCACCGCCGCGTGCAGGCCGAGGCCGCGGCTCTGGATGATGGGCTGGAGCACGTTGCCCTCGATCTGCTGCACCGCGATGATGATCGCCAGGGTGATCAGGGCGTCTCCCACGCCGTTCGACACCAGCGCGATGAGGACGGCGACGAAGCCCGCGAACAGGGCGCCCACGATCGGCACGAAGGCGGAGACGAAGGTCAGCACCGCCAGCGGCAGCACCAGGGGAACGCCCAGGATCCACAGCCCCAGGCCGATGAAGACGGCGTCGCAGAGGCCGACGAGCGCCTGGGAGCGCACGAACGCGCCCAGCGTGTCCCACCCGCGTGCGGCCACGGTGGGGATGTCGGTGGCGAGCCGGCCGGGCAGCTGGCGGGTGAGCCACGGCAGGAAGCGCGGGCCGTCCTTGAGGAAGAAGAACATCAGGAAGACCGCCAGTACGGCCGTGACCACACCGTTGACCGCCGTGCTCACTCCCGTGAAGAGCACGGTGACGATGCTGCCGGCGCTGTCCTGGACGCGGGCGACCGCGGTGTCGAACGCCTTGGTGATCTGGTCGTCCCCGATGTTCAGCGGCGGTCCCGCGGCCCACTCGCGCACCCTCTGGATGCCCTCGACCACACCGTCGGTCAACTGACCGGACTGGGAGGCCACCGGCACCGCGATCAGCGCCACCACGCCCGCACCGACCAGGAGGAACAGCACCGTCACCGCCGACGCGGCCAGGGCCGGGCGCCATCCGCGCCGGCGCAGGAAGCGTGTCAGGGGCCAGGTCAGCGTGGTGAGCAGCAGACCGACCACCAGCGGCCAGACCACCGACCACATCCGGCCGAGCAGCCACAGGGCCACGGTGAGCAGGACGAGCACCAGCAGCAGTTCGACGGAGACACGTGCCGAGGTGCGCAGGGCGGCACGTGTTCTCGTGGGACTCAACGGGGCAGACATGGGCCCACCTTATGGTCGCCCGGCCCTCCCGTCCCTCCCGAACCGGTCGTGCGGGCCCGTCGTGCTCCGCGGGACGGCCGTGCGGCCCTTCACGTCCCTTCCGGGTCAGTCGTGCGGGGCCCGGCCGCTCACCCGGTGGTCCGCGTGGCTGAGCGCCTCGAGGACCAGCCGCCGCAGGTGCCCGTCACCGAGGCTGTAGACCACGTGCCGTCCCTCGCGCCGCGTCCCGACCAGTCCCGCCAGGCGGAGTTTGGCCAGGTGCTGGCTCACGGCCGTCCGCGACGCCCCGCACCGCTCGGTCAGCGAGCCGACGTCCGACTCGCCCTGCGCGAGCAGCCACAGCAGGTGCAGCCGCGTCGCGTCGGACAGCATCGCGAACACCTCGGTCGCCTCCGCCAGGCGCGCGCCGTCCGGAGCGCGCAGATGCGCACGGGGTGCAGATGACAGGGTCTCGCGAGCGGGCATGGAGCAAGCGTAGGCGCCCGAAGGCGAAGTGACGCGCCGTATGCGCGGTGGGGGCCGTGCACGGTGGGCGCTCCGCGCGGTGGGCGCGTGGCGCGTGCCCGCCGGGCGCCCGCCGGATACCCACCGGAGGCGCGGCGAGTACGGGGCTGGTGCGCGGCGGGCGGCGGACGCGTCCGCAACACGTGCGCGAGTGCGCACATGAACATACAGTGGATGCCGACCGCCGCCCGCTCCCGTGCCGAGGAGGCGTCCCGTGCTCCTGGTCCTGCGCAACCCCGCGTACCGCCGCCTCTTCACCGCCCAGGTCGTCGCCCTGGCCGGGACCGGCCTGGCCACGGTCGCGCTCGGCCTGCTGGCCCACGACATCGCCGGCGCCGGGGCCGGTTCGGTGCTCGGCACGGCGCTGGCGATCAAGATGGTGGCGTACGTGACCGTCGCCCCGCTCGTGGGCGCGTTCGCCGGCCGGCTGCCGCGGCGGGCGCTGATGGCCGGCGCGGACCTGGTGCGGGCCGCCGCGGCACTGGCGCTGCCGTTCGTGGACCAGGTGTGGCAGGTGTACGTCCTGATCCTCCTGCTGCAGTCGGCCTCCGCCGCGTTCACCCCGGTCTTCCAGGCGGTCGTCCCCGAAGTGCTGCCCGCCGAGCGCGACTACACCCGGGCCCTGTCGCTGTCCCGTCTCGCCTACGACGCGGAGAGCCTGCTCAGCCCGGCCCTCGCCGCCGTGCTGCTCTCCCTGGTCGGCCACGACCGGCTGTTCCTCGGCACGGCCGCCGGCTTCCTCGCCTCGGCGGCGCTGGTGGTCTCCACGGCGCTGCCCAAGCCGCTCGCGGCGGCCGGGCCGCGCACCGGCCGCACCCGCGCCGGGGCCGCCGCGGGCACCCGCCGCTTCCTCGCCGTCCCGCGGCTGCGCGCCCTGCTCGCCCTCGACCTCGCGGTGGCGGCGGCCGGCGCCACGGTCACCGTCAACAGCGTGGTGTACGTACGCGAGCACCTGGGACGCGGCGCCGCGGACGTGGCGCTGGCGCTCGGGGCGTACGGCGGCGGTTCGGCGGCCGTGGCCCTGCTGCTCCCCCGCGTCCTCGACCGTGTCCGCGACCGCGCGGTGATGCTGTGCGGCGCGCTGCTGCTCCCGCCGGTCTTCGCGGGGCTCGGCGCCGTCACGGCGGCCGGTGACGGCGGCTGGCGCTGGCCCGCGCTGCTGCTCGCCTGGGCCGCCTTCGGCGCCGCGTGCTCGGCGGTGCTCACCCCGACCGGCCGCCTGATCCACCGCTCGGTCCGGCCCGAGGAGCGCACCGCGGCCTTCGCCGCCCAGTTCTCGCTCTCCCACGGCTGCTGGCTGCTGACCTACCCCTTGGCCGGGTGGCTGGGCGCGACAGCGGGCCTGGGGAGCGCGGTGCTCGCGCTGGGCGCGGTCGCCCTGGCCGGGGCGCTGCTCGCGACGCGGCTGTGGCCCCCGGCGGACCCCGACGTCGCGGCACCCGCACCGGCACCGCCACTCGCCGGGCACGAACACGAGCACACCGGGTTGCGGGAGGGGCATCCGCACCTCGTGGACGCCGTACGGGTGCGGGGCGGTTGGCGGCACCGCCACCCCTTCCTGGCCGACGGCCTCCACCCACACCGGTGACATGCGTCGGCGACCGGGCGGTACGGCCCGGTCGCCGACGTCCGATGACACGCGGAGGGCGCTGGTGCTACGCGGAGAGCGTCGCCCCGGCCGGCCGGACGGCCTGCTCCCGGGCGGGGTTGCCGCCCCAGTGGGCGCCGGGCGGGACCTCCTCGCCCTTCATGAGGAAGGAGTCGGCGGCGATCACGGCGCCGTCGCCCAGCGTGGTGCCGTAGTGCACCAGCGCGCTGATGCCGACGGTGCAGCCGGAACCCACGACGACGCGGTCGGACTTGAACGCACCGTCCTCCTGCGAGTGGCACTGCACGACACTGCCGAGGTTGAGCGTGCAGTCGTCCCCGAGGGTGACCAGGGTGCGCTCGGGGAACCGGCAGCCGTCGTCGTAGAGCCGCCGCCCCACGCGCATGCCCAGCATCCGCCAGAACAGGGCCTTGAACGGTGTGCCGTTGAGCAGGCGCAGCTCCATCGCCTGGTGCTTCCAGAAGCGCTCGTGCCGCCAGAAGTCCCGGTGGTAGATCGAGCAGCACAGCGGGCGCTGCCGCCGGAAACCGGAGAAGGCCCGCTCGGCGAACGCGGTGTGCACGACGGTGAACACCAGGATCAGCACGCCGGCCAGCGCGATCGCCGAGGCTCCCAGTGTTCCGTACAGTTCGGCCGCGCCCCAGGCCAGTACCAGGACGCCGAAGGTGTGCAGCCACCGGGAGAGCAGGAAGGAGGCCAGGGTGACGGCGTTGTGCCGGTTCTTGGC
>NZ_BMVU01000119.1 GCF_014650875.1 Streptomyces minutiscleroticus | reverse complement strand
CGGCATGGCCGAAGACGCCGCCCGCCGGGGAGTCAGCCTCCTCCCGGAGGAGTGAACCGCAGAGCTTCCTTGCCTGAAGTCGGCCAGCGGACTGGACACCCGCCCGAATGTGACGCCATTATATGCGTTGCGAGCCGGGCAGGCCGGCTCTGCTCCACAGAATGGGACTCTCCGGTTATGGCTGCCCGCTCCGTTCGGCGCATCGTTGGGGCCGTAGACATCGCCGCCAAGCACGGGCTGACCCCTGCACGTATCAGCGCGCTGTACCTCGAGCGGGAGACCAACGGCTTCCCGGAGATCGTCGGGCACCGCGGCCGCGCCCGCCAGTGGGACGAAGGCGAAGTGGACAAGTGGTTCGACAGCCGGGAGCCGTCGCGCCTCCAGCAACACAAGCCCCCTGTTTTGGACCCTGACACGCTCCTCAACGGCCCCCAGGCCTCCAGGTACTGCGGCTATAAGAACCGCCAGCAGGTCACTACCTACAGGCGGGACCACCCCGGCTATTTCCCAGAGCCTGACGTCGTGGAGGAACTCGGGACTCCCGAAAAGCCTATCCGCCGAGAGAAGTGGCGGGTGCGGACACTTGACGCCTGGCTCGCCACCCGGCCGGGCAGCGGCAGGCGTGCGGTCTCCGGACGCACAACGCCGTCTTTGCCGGACGTCCCCGTCGACGGGGACCCGGACGAGCTGCTGGGAGCCTCGCAGGCCGCCGCCCTACTCGGTTTCAAGAGCATCAACTCGTTCAGCAGTAGCCTTGCCCAGGGAAACCTGCCCCTGCTGAAAACCGTGGATGCGCTGACGGAGAAAGGCGGTCGCCGGCGGTGGACGCGCCGGCGGGTCCTCGAGCAGAAAGCAGCGCGCGAAGCCAGGTAGCACCCCGGCGGTAGGCATGACCTCGCCGCCCCCACAGACGCGGCATCCGGTTATGGGTTGTTGATCCCGTGCGGACCGGATACCGCAGCGATGGCCGGCATGGCGTGGCTCGCCACCACGCCCCGCAGCAGCACGCGCTGTTGCGGACCGGCCATCGCCTGCTTCCCGCCGCAAATGGCAGAATCACTCTCTTAGCAAGGCGTCGCGGACCGGATTGCCGTGCGCTTCGTCGGAAGCGGCAATCTCTTCGGACTGGTCGACCAGCCACTCATCGCCCTGTTTGACCAGGCGCAGGGCCTTCTTCGTGGTGGTGGTGCTGTCGGGCCAAGTAACGGTGTACTCAGAGAGCTTCTCGTAACCGAGTGTGGGGGCCGGTTTTGTGCTGGTCAGGCATAGTGCCGGGGCGGGGGAGGTAGGTCCGGGGCGTCCGTGGAGGTGGCGTGCTGGAGGTGCGTGATGGCATCGGTGCTGGGGCGGCTAGAGGAGCGGGAGCGGGCGGCTCGCAAGCGGGTGGAGGAATTGCAGGCCGAGCTGGAGGCGGCGCAGTCGGAGTGGGACGAGTGGCTGATCGCCCGCAGGCGGGTCGGCGAGGTGTGCAGCGGGGCTGAGAGCGCGGGCCCGAGCGGTCAGGCGGAGAAGACGCCGGCCAGGAACGGGGCTGTGGTGTCGCCGGCGGCGAGGCCCGGGTCGGTGGTTCCCATCTGGCGCACAGGGTTGTCGATCGAGGTGCTGGCTGCGGAGTATCAGCAGGTCATGGGCCTGTTGGCCGAGCGTCGCGCCATCGGCGCGGCGCCCCTGAACTGTCGGGAGGCTACTGCCTTGCTGGGGCTGGAGACGGTCCCGGCGAAGATCGAGGGTGTGCGGGTGAAGCTCAAGCGGCTCGTTGCGCGGGGATGGGCGCAGGAGCCTGCGCCGGGCCGGTTCGCCTGCCCCGACGGCCCAGACGGCGGGTCATGATGGTGGTCATCGACCACAGGATCATCGCCTCGGAGCTCGCCGGGAGCCGTTCGTAGTCACGGGCCAGGCGCCGGGAGCGGGACAGCCAGGCGAAAGTTCGTTCCACGATCCACCTTTTTGGCAGCACGACGAAGCCCTTGTGGTCGTCGCTTCGGCGGATGACGGTGAGCATCAGGTTCAGGGCCGTGGCGCACCAGCCCACCAGCATGCCGGTGTAGCCGCTGTCCGCCCATGCGCGCCGGAGCCGGTGGTGTTCTTGGGTGGCCCGGGCGAGGAGGTCCTGGGCGGCGGCGCGGTCCCCCGTCGAGGCGGGAGTGACCATGACCGCCAGGATCAGGCCGAGGGTGTCCACCACGATGTGCCGCTTGCGGCCCTTGATCTTCTTTCCGGCGTCATAACCGCTGGTCGCGGCCCAGACCGTGGATGTGCCGCGCGCGGACTGTGAGTCGATCACCCCCGCTGTCGGCTCCGCGTCCCGGCCGTGCGCCTCCCGGGTCGCGGCGCGCAGCCGGTCGTGGAACTCGCCGATCAGCCCCTGCTCGCGCCAGCGGGTGAAGAACCGGTGCACCGCCTTCCACGGCGGGTAGTCGGCAGGCAGCGCGGGCCACTTCACGCCGTTGTCCACCACGTACCGGATCGCGTCGAGTATGTCCCGGTGGCAGTACTCCTCCGGCCGGCCGCCCCGGCCCTCGCCCCACGCCGGCACCGGAAGCACGGCGCGGACCACGGCCCACTCCGCGTCCGTCATGTCGGTTGGATAGCAGTGCCCGCCGCACGGATTGTCCGCAGCGTTCCCGCACAGGTGGGCGAAGCAGTCACACGCCCGTGTGTCCGAGATGGACTCTTCCCTGGCAGAGCGATACAACTGCGGCAACAGGGCCTCCCGGTGAACAGCGGCGTCGACACCCTCTGTGCTACCGAGAGGCCCTGTCTCCATGCCCTCGCGCAGCCACATTCACCCGAACAGCACACCCGTACGGGAACCCCAGCCCCACACTCGGTTTCGAGAAGCCTTCTCAGCCCACACCCCGCTGACCAGCTGAAACGCGGCCGCCTAGAGAAACGCCCTCCAGGCGGACACCCGCACGTCCACCCAGGTCAGAGCCCGGATTCGCGACTCCAGGCTGCCGAATTACGTCGAACCCGGGACAGGCATGCCGCGTGAGGTGGGGCGATGACCTTTTGAGTGGCACATGATCGGGCACCCTCGTCCGCTTTCCGGGAGCGGGGAGCCATCCTGAACTGTCACTCAGTGGGGCTCGGAGCCTGCGGTGCCGGGAGCAGGCGTCGCAGCAAGGACTCCTCCAGCTCGATCAGGATGGTTTCGTTGCCGGCGGCGGGGCTCGGCAGGGTGTGCCACAAGACGAGTTGGCCGTGCAGGGCGGTCCACAGGTGGATGCCCAGGTCCTGCGCCTCCGACCGACGGCTGGGGGCCACTTCGGCGAGGTAGGCGTCAGTCGTGTCGGTCCATGCCTGGAGCATGGTGCCGATGGGGTGGTGGTCGGTGGCCGGTGGCCGGTCGGGCTCGTACTCCAGGCTGAACATCAGCCGGTAGCGGCGGGGCTTGTCGATGGCGAACCTGCGGTAGGCGGTGACGGTGGCTCGCACGCGCCCCCAGGGGTCCGCGCCTGCTGCGGCGGCCGACTCGCCGGCCTCGCTCATCGCGACGGCCAGTGCCCGGTAGGTGGCGTCGAGGACGGTGGTGACCAGGTCGGCCTTGTTCTTGAAGTGCCGGTAGGCGCTGGGTGCGGAAATGCCGACCTCGCGGGCGATCCCGCGCAGGGAGAGCGCGTCCTCGCGTCCGGTCTCCTCGAGGATGCGGGTTGCCGCGCCGAGGATCTCCTGCCGCAATCGCTCGCCTTGGCCCCGCGCGTTGGGGACCCGTTTGACCTGCGACTTCATCGCCTCCTCCTCACTGGCTGCAGCAGCCTACGGCCCTCGGTGCAGCCCTGCCTGCAACGGTCGGTGCTTCGTCCCGGCCGACACAGGGGCTTCCCCCCCATCGGCTAACACTGTTAGTGTAACTTCTGTTCGACTAACAGTGTTAGCCGATGATGGAAAGGCACAGTCGTGACCTCGTCTCCAACCGTTCCCGCGTTCACGCTCACTCGCCCGCGGGACGCACCCCTGGATCCCCCGCCGCTGTACACCGAGCTCCGTGCGAAGCAGCCCATTTCCCGTGTCTCTCTGTGGGAGGGGCAGCTCAGCCCCTGGTTGGTGACCCGGTGGGAGGACGCCCGCGCGGTGCTGGGCAGCCCGGCGTTCAGCAGCGATCCGACCCGTCCCGGCGCACCCACCTTCAAGAAAGACACGGTGCAGAACCCGCGCGGCTTCTTCGCCAGCCACGACGACCCCGTCCACGCGGCGATGCGGCGCACCCTGACCCGGGAGTTCATGGTCAAGCGCATCACCGAGCTGCGCCCGGCCATCGCCCGCCTGACCGACGAGCTCCTCACCGACCTGACCGAGCTGAGCGGTCCCGCCGACTTCGTGGAGCACTTCGCGCTGCCGCTGCCGTCGCTGGTCATCTGCGAGCTGCTGGGTGTGCCGTACGAGGACCACGCGTTCTTCCAGGAGCACTCGAGGGCCATCGTCGACTTCAACACCACGGCGCAGGAGTCCATGCAGGCGTTCGCGCGTCTCGCCGAGTATCTGCTGGGACTCGTGGAGACCAAGCGCACCAGGCCCGGGAACGACGTGATCACCCGGCTCGCCGCGCAGGTGGATGAGGGTGTCATCACCGATCAGGACGCCGCCGACCTGAGCGCCTTCCTGTTGTTCGCCGGGCACGAGACGACCGCGAACATGATCGCGCTGAGCACCATCACCCTCCTCAGCCACCCCGACCAGATTCCGCACATCCTCGGCGGGCAAGAACAGGTCGCGGGCGCGGTCGAGGAGCTTCTGCGCTACCTGTCCATCGTGCACGGCGGGCTGCGCCGAACCGCCGTCGAGGACGTCACCATCGACGGCGTCACCATCCGCGCGGGCGAGGGCGTGATCGTTCCCATCCACGTCGCCAACCGCGACCCGGAATTCTTCACCGCTCCCGGTGACCTCGATCTGGCCCGCGCCAACGCCCGCCAGCACCTCGCGTTCGGCTACGGCATCCACCAGTGCCTCGGCCAGCCGCTGGCTCGTGTCGAACTCCAGATCGTGCTGCCCGAGATCTTCCGCCGGCTGCCCGAGTTGAAGATCGCCGTGCCGATGGACGAGATCGCCTTCAAGCAGGACACCGTCGTCTACGGCGTCGTCGAGCTGCCCGTCACCTGGTGACCGCAACTACCTGATCCCCACCACCGAGAACAGGGAAGAAACATCATGCACGTAGAAGTCGACGTCCCCAGGTGCGTCGCCTCGGGCCAGTGTGTACTGCTCGCCCCCGACGTCTTCGACCAGCGCGACGAGGACGGCATGGTCGTCCTGCTCACCGAGAACCCGCCGGCCGAACTCCACGACGCGGTTCGCGAATCCGCCACCGTCTGCCCCGCGGCCGCGATCCGCCTGGAGCAGTCGTGAGCGTGACCCCGACCGGCCGCGTGGTCGTCGTTGGCGCCTCCGCCGCCGGCCTCGCCGCCGCCGAAACCCTCCGCGGACAGGGCCACACCGGCACCATCACCCTCATCGGCGACGAACCCGCCGCACCCTACGACCGCCCGCCCCTGTCGAAGGAGATCCTCTCCGGCACCTGGAGCCCCGACCGGCTACCCCTGCGCGCCCCGGCCGATCTCGATGCCCTCCACCTGGATGCCCGTTACGGCTGCGAGGCCACCGGCGTCAACATCTCCGAGAGCACCGTGCTGCTCGCCGACGGTACGGAGGTGCCCTACGACGGACTGATCGTGGCCACCGGGGTCCGTCCCCGCCTGCTGCCCGGCACGCCGGCCCACGCCCTGCGCACCCTGGACGACGCCCTTGCCCTCAAGGACCGCCTGGGCCCTGGCCGCACACTGGCCGTGGTCGGCGCCGGGTTCCTCGGCGCCGAGGCCGCGTCGGTGGCGGCCGGCCTGGGCACCCGCGTGACCCTCCTCGAACCCGCGCCCGTCCCGCTGGCCCACGCGGTCGGCGAGGACGTCGGCCGCGTCCTCGCCCAGGTCCACCTCGACCACGGCGTGGACCTGCGCACCGGGACCGGGGTCAGCGAGGTCGTCCCCGGTGGCGTCCGCCTCGACGACGGCAGTGTGGTCGAGGCGGACACGGTGCTGGTGGCCGTCGGCTCCCGGCCGAACACCGAGTGGCTGACCGGCAGCGGCCTCACCCTCGAAGACGGGCTGGTCTGCGACGAGTTCTGCGCCGCCGCACCAGGGGTGTACGGCGCAGGTGACGTGGCCCGCTGGCACAACCCGCTGTTCGGCACGTCGATGCGGATCGAGCACCGCACGAACGCCACCGAGCAGGGCGTGGCCGCCGCCCGCAACCTCCTGGGCGCCCAGCGGCCCTTCGCGCCCGTTCCATATTTCTGGTCCGACCAGTACGAGATGAAGATCCGTGCCTACGGCCACCTGCGCGGCCACGACGAGATGCGGATCGCCGAAGGCAGCCTGGAAGAACGCAAGTTCACCGCCGTCTTCCGCACCGGCGACCGCCTCACCGGCGTCCTGTCCGTCGGCATGCCACCCAAGAACACCCTGGCCTGGCGGCAGTCCATCGCCCTGCGTGCCCGCTGGCAGGACGCCGTACCCGCAACTTCCACAGGAGCGGCAGCATGAACACCGAATTCGAAGGACGAGGCGTGGTCGTCACCGGCGCCGGGTCCGGCATCGGACGCGCCGCCGCGCTGCGGTTCGCAAGCCGGGGAGCCAGGGTTCTCATCGCGGACATCAACCCGGTCGGCGCCGAGGCCGTCGCCCAGCAGATCGAGGCGAGCGGCGGTACCGCCCGCACGGTCATCGGCGATCTGAGCGACCAGCGCACGGTCGACGAGGTGGTCACCACCGCGGTCGAGTCCTTCGGCCACCTCAGCGTGCTCGTCAACAACGCCGGGATCATGGACAGCATGACCGGCACCGCCGACGTGAGCGATGCCGAATGGGAACGGGTCATCCGGATCAACCTCACCGCCCCGTTCCTGCTCACCCGCGCCGCCCTGCCCCACCTGCTGGCCCACGGCAACGGCGCCATCGTCAACACCGCTTCGGAGGCAGCCCTGCGCGGCAGTGCCGCCGGCACCGCGTACACCGTCTCCAAGCACGGCATCATCGGACTGACGAAGTCGACCGCGGTCATGTACCGGGACCGCGGTGTCCGGGTCAACGCCATCGCCCCCGGCGGCACCCAGACCTCCATCACCGACACCGTCACACTCGATGACGACGGCGCCTCCGTCGTGGGCCGCTACCAGGAGAACGTGGGCCGCCTGGCCGCGGCAGAGGAAGTCGCCGCGGCCACCGTGTTCCTCGCCTCCGACGCCGCGAGCAACATCAGCGGCGCCGTGCTCCCCGTCGACAACGGGTGGTCGGCCGTCTGACCCAGCCACTCATCCGGCGTCCGGCGCCGGGCACATTCGGCTCAAATAGCCAATTCGCGTGCAGGGCAGTAAGTCATACCGGACCGAGCGACCGAGCAGTCCCCATTTGATGCCGCACCGGCTCTGTACAAGCTGGCGGGGCGAAGGGCTCGTCACCGAGTTCGATAAGCAGCAGAGTTTTATGCACGCCGTCGATTTCACCACCACCCCGCGAGATCTCCGCGCGGTAGCGATCATGAAGGACTTCGATATGAGCAAGCGTGATGGGACGCCTCGTAGCGCCCTGGTCACTGGCGGCAACAGCGGGATCGGCTTGGCCGTGGCGCAAGGCCTCGGCCAGAAGGGCTACAAGGTCTGGATTGCAGGCCGAAGCGCCGAAAAGGGCGCAGCCGCCGTTGCCCGGCTTCGTCCCCACACGCCAGCAGGGGTCGAGTTCCTGCCGCTGGACGTCACGTTGTTCGCGGACATCGAGAAGTTCGTCAGCGCGCTCAGGCCGCAACTGGGCGGACGGCTCGACGCGCTCGTTCACTCGACCGGTGCGCTCAACGCCAAACGGGTGGTCAGCGCCGACGGCCTGGAAGGGAGCTGGGCGACGCAGTTCCTGGGCCGCTATCTGCTCACCGAGGCTTTCACACCGGAACTGGCCAGCGCTGATGACGGCCGTGTGGTCTTCGTCAGCGCCCAGCCGCCGAAGAATCCGCGCCTCTTCGAGGACGATCCGTCTCTGGAAAAGAACTACACCATCATGCGCGCGATCAGCCAGGCCCAGTCAGCGAGCGCGCTCTATGAGCAGATGTACGCTGCCGAACACCCGGACGGGCCCGCGATCAACGGCGCCAACGCGGGTGTAGTCGCGAACACCGGAATCGGCCGGGCCCAGCCTGCACTATTGAGGATGACCAGCAAAGCGATGTCCGCCGCGTTCGGGATCTCCCCCGAGCAGTCAGCGAAGAACATCGTGGCACTGGCCAGCGACCCAGCACTCGAGGGCGTGTCCGGGTACTGCTTTCCCAAGCCTCAGAACCTCCAGAAGCGCCGCAAGCTGGCATACAGCGAGGAACACCTCGCGTCTCTGCGCCGCGTGCTCGCCAAATACGCAACCACAAAGAGCAAACTGCTTTCCGCTTGACATAGAGCACGACAACGGACGGATCCGGCTTGAGTCTCGGAGAACGCCCCGTGCTAGGCCAAAGCTGCACGCTCATGATCAGAGAGGCCAGCAATGACACAAGACCTGAAGGGCAAGACCATCGTGATCACCGGAGCCAGTTCCGGGATCGGTGCCGCCGCGGCACGCAGACTCGCCCGGCGGGGAGCCACGGTGGTACCGGTCGGCCGATCGGCCGACGAGACGGCGGCCATCGCCGCGGAACTCGGAACATCTCCGCTGGCCGCCGACTACACCCGGCTCAGCGAGGTCCGCGCGCTCGCCGCCGCCCAGAGCGCGGCCTACGGCATCCCCGCCCACCGGCACGTGGAGGTCGCCCGGCCCGCGTTCCTGCTCACCGAGATCGCCGCCTA
>NZ_BMVU01000118.1 GCF_014650875.1 Streptomyces minutiscleroticus | reverse complement strand
GCACCTGCTGCCGCACCTGCGCTCCAACTGGACGACGTTCGCCCAGCGCCCGCACATCACCACCCCGGGCAAGAACCGCCAGCTCACCGCGCTGGGCGCGCTGACGTCACGTCCGGAGCCTTCCGCTACCGGCTCGGCCGCCGCAGTGCGGCCGACTTCCTGGCCCTGCTCCAGCCCCCGCTGGCGGCCTTCCCCACCGCCCCGGCGGTGGTGGTGCTGTGCGCCAACGACTCCATCCACCACACCCACGTAGTCCGCGACTTCGTCGCCACCTGCCCGGGCCGCACCCGTGGTACGGCGCCCGCTCCAGCCCGCACGACAACCCCGCCGAATGTGCCTGGGCCGCGCTCAAGGCGTTCCTCGCCAACACCGCCACCATCCGGCCCGGCCGCCGACGACAGGTGCACACCTTCTTCCGTCTTCCGCACTCACTCACCCAGCCAACTCCTGACCACCGCAGCCCCCTGGTTCCCGACCGGTCACCGGCAGAACTTCCGAAATGGCACTTAGCTCAGCCCATCTCTTTGCACAGTGGATACGCGAGCCGCTGACAAGCGAGAAAAAAAGTTAGAAGCTCCTGGTAGGCGGCAGAAAGTATTTCTTTCTTGCCTACCAGGAGCTTCTTGTATTCGCACAGCCCTCAAGCACTCGTGAGCACTGCTCACGATATTTCTATCGACCTCTTCGGCATGTTCGAACCTTCAGCATGACCGTCAGCCGAGATGAACGAGACGTTGGCCAACGGCGTTCAGCCGAGCGAGGCCGCGCTCGGCGCTGCGGGTGCTCAGGAAGTGACGTTGTAGACGTCGGAGCAGGTGAGCCCCACGCTGTTGTTTCCGATGCAAGCCCAGAACGTGTAGGTCTTGTTCTCAGTCAGGTCCCTGTGCGCGGTGTCCGTGTACGGTGCCTTGTGCCCCAAGGTGTCGGCTATGAGGTAAGGATTTGCGGTCACGTACCCGGAAATACCGAAGCTGTCCGCCTTGGAATCGGTCGCAGTCAGCTTGTCTCCGTTAGCCGTCCACTTGACGGTGCCAGCGGTAGTGCCGCCGGTCTTGATGGTGATAGTGCGAGAGCCGTCGCTCTGCATGGCACCGACGGAGAACGTCGCGCTCGGGCCTGCCGAGGCGGCACCCGCGCCCATAGTCAGGGCGACGCCCGTCATAACAGCAGCGGTTGTGAGGACGGTCACCGCGCGCTTGCGGAAGGAAGTATTCACTTTTCCCCCATGTAGGTTACAGCCAGTTGAACGAAATGATCATACGTTAAACCGACACCTAACGGCCAGGGCATTTAAAATATCGCAAAAGTCAATAACGTCCGAATCTTCATCTTTTGGGTACGGTTATGTCGCTGGCGGTGAAGGCAAGGAAATGCTCGGCGCTGCGCTCGTAGCGGCAGTGCAGCTGATGGCGGCCGACCAGTCAGGACCCATGTGCCCGACCGTCTAGCAGCGGCGGTCTTGTCCCGAGGGCGGCTTGGACAAGGGTGCAATGGAAGGTTTGCTGCGCCGCGGCTCCCGTAGCAGATGCCGGTTCTTCGGCAAGGCCATGACCTGCTCCCAAGCACGCGGATGCGGGCGCGGGAGATGCTGACCGCTCGCTGAACGGTGAAAAACGTCTTCCAAAGGTTGCGGTACGGGGCTCGGACAGGGGCACTGGCACACTGGTGGCCCTTGGTGTGGCTTTGTTCACGGGTAGCGACAGCCAGATGTTCACCGCCCTGGGGGGCGCTCCCCTGATGCGGTGTTCGATGTTCACGAGAAGCGACAGCGTTCTCTCCGTTCCGGTCTGCGGCGGATCCGCCGCAGACCGGAGTCCTGGACGTCGTCCAGGGCGGGCGGTCGGATGTCACTTGTGTTGCACGCCGGGAGCGCCGTCCAGGGGCGCCAGCCGTCGGCTGAGCTCGAGGACCTTCGCGATGGTCCGGGGATCGCCGGCGCCACGGGAAACGGGGACCGGACGGGCCCCGGGCCCGATGAGTACGCCGGTCCGCCCCTCGAGTGAGGCATCGGTGGCCGCGAAGACGGACGGCGAGGCGGCCGCCGACGCGGGGCCGGCGGTGGCGCGTGTGAAGGTCCGGCGCACCAGCGGCCACAGCAGGCGCAGTGGCGGGGAGACGATCTTCGGTGAGGTCATGGTGCCGTCGGTCATGCTGGTGGCGGCGCCGCCGGGGTCGGCCGCGAAGACGGTGACCCCGGTGCCGCGGAGGCGTTCAGCCAGGTGAAGGGTGTAGGCGAGGTTGGCGAGCTTGGCTCGGCCGTACCAGTGGAAGCCGTAGTAGCCGCCCGGCGGTTCCGCAGCGTCGAAGGTGCGCTTGGCGGCCTTGACGGCGGCGGAGGTGACGTTGACGATCCGGCTCGGTGCGGCTGCCTGGAGCCGGTCGAGCAGCAGCTCGGTCAGCAGATAGGGCGAGAGGTGGTTGACGGCGAAGGACGACTCGATGCCGTCGACGGTCTGCCGGCGTTGGGTGAACATCGCACCGACGTTGTTGACCAGCACCTTCAGCGGGCCTTCGGCTGCCAGGTGCGCGGCCAGCGCACGGACCTGGTCGAGCGATGCGAGGTCGGCGGTCACGAATCGCGGTGCGGCCGCGGTCGCGACCGCCGCGATCTCCTCGATGGCGCTCGTGCCGCGCTCGGCGTTGCGGCCGACCACCGTCACGGCGAACCCGTGCCGCGCGAGTCCCTTCGCGGTCTCCAGGCCGATGCCCCCGGTACCCGCCGTCACCACTGCCCGCTCGCTCATGACCCCGCCCCTCACTGCCGCACACCAAGTGGATAGTTATCCGTTTCGATGAGTGCACGCTAACACAACCGGATAGCTATCCGGTTGGTGCGGGGAAGACGAACAGCCCGACGGACCGCCGGACCGACACGGGCAGGAGACGAGGTGCGCCGCCGTCAGCGCGGCGGGCGCAGACCCTCCAGCAGAACGTCCAGGTAGAGGTCCCGGCGTGCACCGCCCCCGGAGCGCACCGCATGCTGCACACCACACAGCAAGCGGCGCACGTCCTCGGCATCGACACCGTCTCTGATCGCGCCACTCAGACGGGCGCGGTCCAGCAGCCCGGTGACCGCCTGGTCGAGCTCGGCCCTCATGTCCGAGGTCTGCGATCCGGCGTCGACCGCAGATTCCAGCACGGCCGCGAAGTCCGGGTCGTCGAGCATGCGGTCGAGCCCGAAGCACAGCAGCCGGTGCAGGCCCGCGCGCGGGTCGTCGGCGGCGACCGCCGCCTGCGCCTCTGCGATCAGCTCCCGGAAGCGTTCCGCCGAGAGCGCCTCGACCAGCGCATGACGGTTCGGGAAGTGCCGGTAGACCGTCCCCACACCCACCCCGGCAAGCCGGGCGATGGCGTTCAGCTGCAGTGACGTGTCACCAGCGGCCAACTGCTCGCGGGCGATCCGCAGGATCCGGGCGCGATTGCGCACCGCATCCGCCCGCAGCTCCGTCTCCTGCCCCGCCCTCGATGTCACGGCCCCAGCATAAGCAGCCAGCAGGCCGCAGCCAGAGCCGAGGCCAACCGAGACGCACAGCCACACACGGGAGACACCGGACGACGGCAACGAGCACTCAACTCCTGCCATGCCCGGCGGCTGCAGCGCTGTCGCATCTCGTGGTCGGTTCGATCCAACGTACGGAGACTCCTGCCCCCTCAATCGGTGAACCGGCGCTGCTCATTCTCATGAACAGAGCCATTGGTGCCGCCCGCCAGCACACGCTGGCCCCGCTCAGGGGTCGATGCCATGAGCGCGGACCGCGTCGGACAGCTGGTGAGTCCCACAGCGGGTTGCTGATGGGGTCAACGCGTACATGCCTTCCTGTGCTTGCCAAGACAGCAAGGGTGGTCGGTGGTGATCCAGTAACGGAGTAGCGGCGCGACGCGCGGGATTATGAAGGCCCTGCGGGAGGCGGCCCGTGCGGCCTGACCGAAGGCCGACAGCGAGTGCGGTAAGCAGGTCGAGCGTCTCCCTCACGCATCAGTAGAGGGCGGTGATGCCGACAGCACACCCTGCCGCCATCTATAGGACTCCGTGGTTGGTGCCGATCTGCGAGTGCGGGGCAGGGCTTGTTGGCACGTGGCGCAGGTGCCGGTCCAGTACCCCAGGCTGTCCTGGAGGAGGCCGAAAACCTGGTAGAGGGTGAGGATCGGTGCACCGACTTCTGAGGCGAGCCGCTGTTCGGTCAGAAAGGCGTGGGCGGCGGTGGCCAGAGTGACGTGGTGATGCCGGCCGGTCCAGGACCGGCCCTTGCGGCGGTTGACGCCCCACAGGTGGTCGTCGCCGACCGAGTAGTAGCCGTGGAGGCAGCGCAACCCCGTGGGTGCGGCGATAGGTGGCCGACAGCCGGTCGGGGTGCTTCTTTCGGGCCCAGCCCGAGCCCGCGGTGGGACGGATGCCAAGCGGCCCGAACTCGCCGCAGGGCACCATCAGGCCCGGTTCGCCAAGCGCTCCAGTACCTCCTCGGTCCGGTCAAGCTTGGCGTCGCGCTCGAGATCGGGAGACTCCTTCCAGGTCTTGGTGCGCTGGAAGGTGACGCCGCGGCGGGCGAGCAGGCTGTCGACGTACGCCCGAATGTGGTCAGTGAGGTGCAGCGATATCTCCCCATCCTGAAGGTGGTCGTGTGCAGGCCGGTCGGGACCACTCGACCGCTCAGCTACTCCCACTTGAGGAGTCGTCGTCCTCAGCGGATGGTTGCGCCCAGGTAGTCGAGGGCCGCGCGGGCGAATCCCGGTGCGGTACGCGGGCACTGCCAGCGGGCGAGGATGTCGGGTCCGGAGAGGTTCGCGGGTTCGGCCTCCACGTCCTCGAGTTCATCCAGGTAGGCCTCAGGAAGCAGATCCTCGAGGGCCTGGTCCACCGGGGAGCTCAGCACCTCCAGCCAGGCGGGAAGGTGCTCGAGGACATCGTCCACGTCGGCCTCGTACGGATGCCAGCCATGCGCGCACGTCCTGCCGTCGTCATCGCGCGCGACCCGGCTCAGTACGGCGATGGCCTCGTCCTCGACTCCCGGACCTGGGCCGTCGAAGGCCACATGGGGCGCGAGCATCAGCAGACCCAGCGTCCAGAACAGCACGGGATCGCCCTTTGACCCCGGCGCCGCCGTGTCGAGCCGACGGGCGCAGTCGCGCACCGTCTCGTCCTTGTCCCCGGCGTGGTAGCCGTGTCGGAGGTCGTCCCAACCACTGAGCACAGCGTGCCAGTTGTCGGGAACGGGTATGACCGTCGACATGGCTTCGTGTTCCCTTCGCGAGGTCCTGGCTCCGCGGCCATTGGATCACACGGGCGCGCGCCATCACCTGGGGACCGCCGCGGCACCCGGCTCGCAGGATCCCGTGATCGCCCGAGCGCGCCGCCCCTCGGGGCTTCGGACCGATCGCCCTGTCCCGAGTCCGGCGGACTATCGGCCGGCTGCGGCCGTGCGGCGGCCGAGCAGCCGGCCGGGGACGTTCGCCCGTACGCACCTGGGGAGAGAACCGGCCCTGGCAAGATTTTCGTAGCCCGAGATCACCACCGGGATGCGGCCTGATGAGAGGAGCGGCGTCTCAGGTGTGCGATTAGGATGACGCGTTGCCGTAGGAGGGAGATGCCGGCGCGACCGGCCATGATCCGTTTCTGGAGCTTCACGTCCGTGACACGGCCTTCGTTCATTCCGGAGCTGTAGGACGTGGTGATGCCCTGGATCACGGCGTCCTGGTCTTCGCGGATTCCCTTGGCCAGGCCTGCCAGGGTGGGATGTCCGCAGGTGGCGAGCTTTTCGAGCCAGCCGGGCAGTGCGGTGGCGTCCTGTTGGTCGAGCATGGCGGCGAACTCGCGGACCAGTGCGTGGACGTGAGCCAGTTCGCAGCAGTGCGCAAACAGCAGACGCAGTTGTTCCTGGGCCTGCAGGCCTCGGCGTTCGGGCGGGGTGATGATCCATCGGGCGGTCTGGAGGGGCGAGGGCGCAGCTTCCTGCGGGATGGGCCTGCCGTCGGTTGCGCGCCAGGACGCGACGGCGACTTTGACACGCTGGTAGTGCCCGCAGTACCCCTTGGCCACCAGCTCCTGGTGCAGGATCGTGGCGTTGTGCTCGCCCTCCTCCCATCGTCTGCGCAGGTGGTCGAGGTAGGGCGCAAGGGCGGTGGGCGGGCGCAGCCGGCCACGGCGCACCACGTCCTGCCAGCTGGTGGCGCGGGCGTACTTGTGCACGGTGCGCCGGTTCAGGCCGAGTTTCCGGGCGATCGCGCTGATGCTGTCCCCGCTGTCGGTGTGCTCGTGGACGGCCTCGAACAGGCGCTTGGCGTGCCGGCCGGCCCGGGTCGTCTCAAGCGGCGGCTCCCCGTCCGTCGCAGGCTGCACCTCCTGGCGCTCAGTGGGTGGCAGGACGGCGGCGGTCAGGCAGGAACGGTGGGCGGCTGTGACGTCCTGCACCCGTCGCGACAGCCCCTGCCAGAGATGGAAACGGTCACTGACCTGCACTGATTCAGGAGCGCCGTCGGTGATCCCCTGCCGGTAGGCCAGCGAGCCGTCCCGGCACACCACCTCCACTCCGGGGTGCTCACGCAGCCATGCGGCCAGTGCGGCCCCATCACGCCCCTCCCACAACGTGATCGGCAGGCGGGTGTCACCGTCGACGAGCAACGTGCCGTACACCTGCGCGTACAACGCGAAATCATCCACGCCCAGCACCCGCGGCGTCGCCACGGCCGGCAGGGGCACTCTCATCAGCTGGAACAGCACGCTGGTACGCGACAGCGGCGCGCTCAGCAGCCCCAGGAGCCGGCCACCGCCCCGCCCGGCCAGCAGGATGCCGACCGTCTCGACCAGGTTCTGTAACAGCGCCGTGCGACGCTGGTAGCGCACCGTGAGTCCGTCGACCTGCTCGGCGAACGTGACCTTCACACAGGCCGGGTTCTCGCAGTAGAAGCGGCGCACGCTCAACTCGATACGCAGCGGTCGGCCCCCGACCGCCACGTCGGCCAGACGGCGAACGTAGCGGCTGTGCACCCAGTCGCTGGCGCGGCCGCACCCCGTACACCGAGCAGCACTTTCCTCACGCGTACGAGCCCGGACAAGCACCGCTGAGCCCGTCGCGTCCACGGATTCAGTCGCCACACCCGCCAGATGCGGCAACAAAGAAGCAAGCTCGACACCACACAGCAGGAGGATGCCCGATGTCCGAGATTTTGTGTCCTACGCCGTGATCTCGGGCTACGAAAATCTTGCCAGGGCCAGAGAACCCTGTACGCCGATAAGCAGGCAGCGCAGGGCCTCGCGGCCGATACGGATGGTCCGGTCGTGGACGGTGCGCAGGTAGGCGACGAGTTTGCGCAAGGACCAGCGGATGAAGGGCCGCCGAGCTTGACGGGGCGGGTGGTGGCCGTCGCCACGACGAAGCCCTCTGGCGTTATCGGCGCACTTGGCTCCACCTCTCCGGCCTGACGCGGCTCCAGGACAAACCGGGCGCAGCTACTTCCGCTCAGAACTGGCCCCGCCGCTGAACAGGGTGAACGGCTACCCGTGGGGCCGATTCAAGCCGGAACCGAACACTTACGTGGGTCCAAGTCGGACCGATTCCGGTGGGGCCAGCGGCACCGATAACGCCAGCCCTCGTCGTCACGGGTGAGCAGGCAGGGACGGCCTCCCGCCCAGCGAGGGTCCAGACAGGCCGGGCCGATCTCGTTGAACCGGTGGGTCACGTCCCGGACGGTGTCCTCATCGGCTCGCACCAGTTGGGCGATCGCCGACACCGGTTCCCGCCGACCGAGGCCGGCAGTATCATCGCCCGCCGGTAGCGCACCGAGCCGGTACTGCCCCGACGACCGATCCGCTGCAGCTTCCGCCCCTCCTGATCGGTCAGTTCCCGCATACGGACAGACTCGGCCACCGCACGTCCAACGGTCGGAATAGACGTCACCGCCCATCCAACCGTCACGACCTCCGACCCTATGCGGTCAAAGCACTAGTTCACTTCTCCCTGACCACGGGATCGATCATCTTGTGCAGTTTATTTTCGTTGACCCCGCCGAACGCCCTGGCCGCTATCTTCCCATTTCGGTCCAGAACGACAGTGGCGGGGACACCCTGAAGGGTCACCGTGCCCTTGGGGAATCCCGACAGGAGCATTTTCCCAGTCGGATCGAAGAGGCTCGGGTATGAAATGTCGTAGTCGTCCTCGAACGCCTTGGGTGCGGACTTGTCGCTATCCCGGGTGTTGATGCCAAGGAATTCAACGCCCTTGGTCTTCATTTCTTTGGCGACTTCGTTAAGGTATGGAGCTTCGGCCCGGCACGGCGGGCACCAAGAGCCCCAGACATTGATCACGAGGACTTTGCCCTGGAAGTCGGCGACGTCGAGGGGCTTGCCCTGAAGAGTCTCACCCGTGATCGAGCCGACAGGCTTTCGCTCATCCTTGGCAACCGTTGCGATGCCGTCCGCACCTGTTACGAAGTTCGTCTGACCGCCGCCTCCGGACGTGCCGCTGCCGCAGGCGGACAGCGCAAGTGAACCAAGAGTGACGATCGCGGTCAGTGCGACTGCACGGGCGACAGGCCTGAGAATCATGTGACGAGTTTCCCACGGGCCCGTGAAGTGGGAACCAGCACCCCTTGTGTTGAGGCGAACCAGTGCGCCTGCGCCGGACGACAAGCCGCGGCAGGCCGGCGCGACGGTGGGGCTTCCGCTGCGCGCACGAGTCGGGCAGCCCGGGAACCTCGCCCTCTGCGAGCGGAAGAGCAGGCTCTTGTCCATGGTCATGGCTCGAGGTGTCTATCGACAGCAACGCACGCTCCCCTCCCGGGTCGGCACTTGTGCTGTGCTGGTGGCGAGGAGCGCGTGTCTGCCGGTCGCACGCGCCGAACGCAGTGAGCTGAAGCTCCGTAGTCGCCACCGGCGAAGCCGCACGGATTATCAGCGCGCTTTCATCATCGAGCCGTGGAAGCTCTTCGCCTTCTGAACGTGACGCATCGGTTCGGGTGGATGGGCATGAACTGCGTTCCTAACGGTGGTTTGTTGACGGCGGATTCGTGAGGGTGTAGGCCGTGCAGGGAGGCGTCGACTCGGTTGGGGAGATCGAGATGACGAAGCGGTTGCCGTGTC
>NZ_BMVU01000117.1 GCF_014650875.1 Streptomyces minutiscleroticus | reverse complement strand
CTGCAGCGTCGCCCCGATGTCCGACGTCCGCGTCGTCGTCATCGACTGCACCGAGACAGGCGCGTCCCCGCCCACGGCCACGGTCCCGACCTGGATCCGCCGCGACGCCCTGCGCCGCGCCACCGGCCGGGCCGGCACCTCGGGGACTCCGAGGGGAAGGGCTGTCATGGCGTCACCCGCGGTTCGCGGAGACGGTCTCGCGGGCGGCCCGCAGGGACTCCTTGAGGGAGCCCATGGTGGCCAGGACCGCGGTGGGCTCGTAGCCGCAGTGCGCCATGCAGTTGGCGCACCGCGGGTCCTTGCCGCGGCCGTACGCGTCCCAGTCGGTCTCCTCGATCAGCTGCCGGTACGTCGGCACGTACCCGTCGCTCATCAGGTAGCAGGGCTTCTGCCAGCCGAACAGGGAGTAGTTCGGGATGGCCCAGGCCGTGCACGGGAAGTCGACCTTGCCCTCCAGGAAGTCCAGGAACAGCGGCGAGTGGTTCAGCCGCCACCTCAGCCGGTTGCCCCCGGAGAACGCCTTGCGGAACAGCTCGCGGGTCTGCTCGACACCCAGGAAGTGCTCCTGGTCGGGCGCCTTCTCGTAGGCGTAGGCGGGCGAGATCATCATCTCGTCCACCTTCAGCTCGTCGTTGAGGAAGTCGAGCACCTCGATGATCGTCTGCGGGGTGTCGGTGTTGAAGAAGGTGGAGTTGGTCGTCACCCGGAAGCCGCGCCGCTTGGCCTCCTTGATGGCCTCCACGGCCTCGTCGAAGACGCCCTCCTTGGCGACCGACTCGTCGTGCCGCTCGCGCAGGCCGTCGATGTGCACGGCGAAGGCGAAGTACGGCGACGGGGTGAACCTGTCCATCTTCTTGCGCAGCAGCATGGCGTTGGTGCAGAGGAAGACGTACTTCTTCTTCGCCACCAGCTGGCGCACGATCTCGTCGATCTGCGGGTGCATCAGCGGCTCGCCGCCGGCGATGGACACCATGGGCGCACCGGACTCCAGCACCGCCCCGACGGCCTGCGCCACCGGCATGCGCTGCTTGAGCACGCCGGCCGGGTGCTGGATCTTGCCGCAGCCCTCGCACTTGAGGTTGCAGGCGAAGAGCGGTTCCAGTTCGACGATGAGCGGGAACTTGTCCCGCCTGCGGACCTTCTGTTCGAAGAGGTACGTCGCGACCTTGATGGTCTGGCGGAGCGGCATGGCCATCTGGCTCACCTCCTGGGGAGCGGCGAAGAACGGTGCCATTCAAAGAAAGCGGGTAGGACCGAGCGAAGAACACGGAAAGCCGATATTCCACCGCGCACTGTGCCGATCCGGACAAGTTCGTGCTTCGGGGCGTCCACGACCACCCGTACGGCGGCAACGGGACGGGCGCCCGCCAGGGCGGCGGCGTGCAGCGTGGCCGCCGACTCCATGTCCGCCGCGAGCGCGCCGGACGCGTACAGCTCCAGTCGCTCCTGGCCGCGGACGACGTGGTCCGCGCCGGTGAGCGGGCCGGTGTGGACCGTGCGGCCGGGCAGCAGCCGCGTCAGCTCCTTCACCAGCAGTTCGGTGCCCGTGCAGCGGGTCGTGCCGCGCGGGTCGCGGGTCTCCTCGGCCACCACGAGGTCGCCGGGGTGCATACCGGGGGCGAGCCCGGCGCAGAACCCGGTGGCCAGCACCGCGGCGTCGCGCAGCGCCGGGCCGCCGAGCGCCCGGGTGACGGAGCGCTCGGCGGCCGCGGGCCCCATGCCGGTACGCAGCACGGTGACGGGCACATCGGCCCCGGCCCGGTCGCCGCTGCGCAGGGCGAGTTTCTCGATGCCGAGCGCGCAGGCGACCAGGAGGGGGGCTGGCGCGGCCATCACCCGGTCCGGCCGAGGGTCGCGGAGACGCCGGCCGCGGCCGGCGCGGTCCGCTGCCCCGGCTCCGCGGCACGGGTGCGGAAGGGCTCCCCGTGGACGTACCGGCCGAGCGCGGTGAGCGGGAAGACCTGCCGGTAGAGGTGGTAGTTGATGGAGAAGTCCCACGGGAAGCCGGTGCCGGTGAAGTACGGCTCGTCCCAGGAGCCGTCCGCGCGCTGGGTGCGGGCGAGCCACAGGACGCCGCGCTCGACGGCCTTCGACTCCCGCTCCCCCGCGGCGAGCAGCGCCATCAGGGCCCACCCGGTCTGCGAGGCGGTCGAGGCGCCGCGGCCGCCCCAGCCGCCGGCGTCGTCGTAGGAGCGCAGGTCCTCGCCCCAGCCGCCGTCGTCGTTCTGCACGCTCTCCAGCCAGGCCACGGCGCGGCGGATCGCCGGGTGCGAGCCGGGCAGCCCGGCGGCGGCGAGGGCCGGGACGACCGAGCCGGTGCCGTACACGTAGTTCACGCCCCAGCGGCCGAACCAGGAGCCGTTCTCCTCCTGGTTCGCCAGCAGCCAGGCGACGCCGCGGCGGGTGCGCGGGTCGTGGGACAGGCCCTCGACGGCGAGCATCTCCACCACGTGCGCGGTGACGTCGGCCGACGGCGGGTCGATGACCTCGCCGAAGTCGCAGAACGGCAGCCGGTCGGGGAAGGCGCTGGTGTTGTCGACGTCGAAGGCGCCCCAGCCGCCGTCCTTCGACTGCATGCCGAGGTTCCAGCGCACCCCGCGCGCGACGGCCTTCTCGACGCGCTCGGGGTCGTGGTGCCGCACGCGGCGCAGCGCCAGGACGACCTCGGCGGTGTCGTCGGTGTCGGGGTAGTTGTCGTTGTGGAACTCGAACGCCCAGCCGCCGGGCTGGAGTCCGGGGCGGCGCACGGACCAGTCGCCGGGCCGGACGACCTGCTCGCCGAGCATCCAGTCTGCGGCCTTCACCAGCGCCGGGTGGTCGGCGGGCAGGCCCGCGTCGGCGAGCGCGACGGTCGCCAGGCAGGTGTCCCAGACGGGCGACTGGCAGGCCTCGATCATCCGGGAGCCGTCCTCGCGCCACACCGCGAACCGGTCCAGGGACTGCAGGCCGGCACGCATCACCGGGTGCTGGAGGTCGTAGCCGAGCAGGTGCAGGGCGATGACCGAGTAGACGGCCGGCGGCTGGATGCCGCCCCAGCAGCCGTCGTTCTCCTGGCGCTCGATGATCCAGCGGGCCGCCGCGTTCATCGCCGCCGCGCGCAGCCGCTTCGGCACGAGCGGGCGCATGCCGTGCAGCACCCTGTCCAGCCGCTGGAAGAGGCCGTCCCAGCTGGCCGCCGGGGCCAGGGGCGCGGGCGGGTTGGGGCGGCGGGGGTCGGTGTGCAGCTCGTCGAGCGGGAACGGCGCGGGCCGCACCGGGCGCAGCGCGGAGACCACGGTGAGCGGCACGACGGTCTGCCGCGCCCAGCACCCGAAGTCGTAGATGTTGAGCGGGAACCACTTCGGGAACCAGATCAGCTCCGGCGGCAGCTCGGGCAGGTCCTCCCACTTCCACCAGCCGAACAGGGCGAGCCAGATGCGGGTGAAGACGCGGGAGGCGGCGATGCCGCCCTGCGCGCGGATCCACGCGGACGCCTTCGCCATGTGCGGCGCGTCGGGCGCGTCGCCGGCCAGCCGCAGGGCGACGTAGGCCTCGATGGTGGTGGAGAGCTCGCCGGGGCCGCCGTGGAAGGTGGTCCAGGTGCCGTCCTCGCGCTGCTCGCCGCGTACGTACAGCGCGGCGGCGCGGGTGACGGACTCGTCCTGGACGCCCAGGAACTGGCGGAGCAGGAGGTCCTCGGCGTCCATCGTGACGTTGGTCTCGAGGTCGCCCTTCCACCAGCCCTCGGCGTCCTGGGCCGAGAGGAGGAAGTCGGTGGCGCGCTGTATCGCGCGTTCGGCGGCGTCCTGGGCGACGTCGGTCCCGGCCGCCGGGAGGGACACGTCGTCGATGGCTTCTGCGCTGGTGGCCGAGGCAGTGCGGGGCGGTACCGCGCCCGTGCTTCCGTCGGTCGTCGCTGTCATGGCTTCCCCTTCGTGCAGTGAAATCGGTCCATCTGCTGTGGGTCCGCCGTCGGCCGGTGCGCCCTGTGCTGGGTCCTCCCCGCTCGCTCCGGGGCACCGGCCGGCGACTACGCGAGGTCTATTCGCCCGATAGTGATCATCTCTTCCGTACGACGACGAAGTCGGCGAGCGCCGTGAACTGCGCCCGCACCCGGTCCGGCATGTCGATCGTGTCCAGCGCCTCGACGGCGACGGTGTGCTGACGACGCGCCTCCTGGGCGGTCCACTCCCGGCCGCCCGCCTCCTCGATGAGGGCGGCGCGCGCGGCGAACTCCTCCTCGGAGAAGTTCTCGAAGTCGCTGCTCTTGGCGTCCTCGGCGAGGATCCGGCCGAGCCGTTCGGAGGCCGGCCCGCCCGCCGCGAGGGCGGCCACGACCGGCAGGGACTTCTTGCGCTGGCGCAGGTCGCTCCAGGTCTGCTTGCCCGTGGACTCCGGGTCGCCCCAGATGCCCAGCAGGTCGTCGACGGCCTGGAAGGCGAGGCCGAGGTGGTGGCCGTAGCGCTCCAGGGCGTCGGCGGTGCGGTCGTCGGCGCCGCCGAGGACGGCACCGACGGAGCTGGCGCAGGCGAGCAGGGCGCCGGTCTTGTTGCCCTCCATCTCCAGGCACTCCTCGACGGTGACCCGCTCGCGGTGCTCGTAGGAGATGTCCTGGGCCTGGCCGTCGATGAGGGCGCGGGACGCCCTGGTCAGGCGGCGGGTGGCGCGGCCGGCCTCGACGGTGCCGAGCTCCAGCAGGATCTCGTTGGCCAGCGCGAAGAGCGCGTCGCCGACGAGGATGGCCTGGGCGGGGCCGTGCACCTTCCACACGGTGTCGCGGTGGCGGCGCTGCTCGTCGCCGTCCATCAGGTCGTCGTGCAGCAGCGAGAAGTTGTGCACCAGCTCGACGGCGACCGCGCCGGGCACCCCCACCTCCGGTGCGGCGCCCGCGGCCTGCGCGGACAGCACGGCCAGGGCCGGCCGTACGGCCTTGCCGCCGTCGCCGTCGGCCGGGTTGCCCTGGGCGTCGATCCAGCCGAAGTGGTAGGCGGCGACGGTGTCCATGGGAGGGGCGAGGCGGTCGACGGCCGCCCGCAGCACCGGTGTGGCCAGGGTCCGGCCGCGCTCCAGCAGCGCGGTCACGTCCACCGCGTCGGCGGCGGTCGGGGCCGGGGTCACAGGGGGCACAGTCTCTCCTCTTGTTGCGGTACCGGGAGTGCGGAATCCTGCCGAACGCAGAACGGCCGTCACCGGAGATCACCTCGCAGTGATACACCGGACCCCTCGGGGACACGGGCGGGGGGCCCGGGGTCGTCAGCGGACGGAACGTGGTAATCCGACTCCGCGACGGTCCCGAAGAGGTGGCCGCGGGGTCTGCCGAGGGCGCGCAGCGCGGCGTCGGCGGCGCCGGTGCCGCTGCGGACCGCGCCCTCCATGGTCGCGGGCCAGCCGGTGGCGGTCCACGCGCCGGCCAGGTACAGGCCCGGCGCCTTGGTGCGGTTGCCTGGCCGCAGCCGGCCGACCCCGGGCGACGGGGCGAACGTGGCCGTGCGCTCCCTGGTGACGAAGAAGTCCCGGACGGCCGCCCCGCGCGTGGCGGGCAGCAGCCGCTCCAGCTCGGGCAGGTAGCGCTCGCGCAGCGCGGCGACGGGCGCGTCGATGTCGTCCTGCGCGGCGGACTGGGACAGCGCGAGGTACTGGCCGGACTCCAGGCCGGACGCCTCGGTGCGGTCGAAGACCCACTGCACCGGGGAGCCGAGGGCGGCGAGGAACGGCGCGCGCAGCACCGTGCGGTCGTACACCACGTGGATGTTGAGGATGGGCGACGTGCCGATCTCCAGCAGGCGCTCGGGCGCGTCGAGGGCGCCGGCGGGCAGCAGGCCGTGGGCCTCGCGCTGGGGCACGGCGAGCACGACGGCGTCGGTCTCCAGCGTCTCGCCGGGCACCTCCACGGCCCAGCGCCCGCTTCCCGTGCGGGAGACGGAGCCGACGCGCGTACGCAGTTCCGTGCGCACGCCCGCCGCCTCCAGCGCGGTACGGGCGAGCCCGTCGTGCAGGTCGCCCAGCGGGACGCGCGCCCAGCCGATGTCGGCCGCGCCCGGGTCCGAGAGCAGACCGGTCCTGAACACCATGGCGGCGAGTGCGAGCGAGCAGTCCCCCGCGACCGCGTTGAGGGTGGCGACCCCGACCAGGTCCCACAGCGCCTCGATCGCGCGCTCCGACTGGCCGTGCGCGGCCAGCCAGCCGCCGAAGTCCTGCCCGTCAAGGGCCGGGTCGGCGGGGTCGAGCCTCTGCAGCGCGAGCGCGGCTCGCCCGACCCGCGCCCGGTCGGCGAGCGAGAGGTGCGGATACGTGGCGAGGCTGCGGCCCAGGTGCAGCGGTACGGGCAGGGCGTCGCGGCGCAGCCGGCCGAGCCGGCGCCCCTCCGGCTTCGCCACGTCGACGACGGGTACGTCGAGCCGGTCCTGCAGCGGCGCGAGGCCCGCCCCGCCGATGCGGTCCAGGAACCAGCGGTAGGCGGTGCAGCAGCGCAGGTAGACGTGCTGGCCGTTGTCCACGGTCAGCCCGCCGCGGCGGAAGGAGAAGGCGAGCCCGCCCAGGCGGGGCCGGCCCTCCAGCAGGGTGATGCGCACCCCGGCGTCCGCGAGCGCGAGCGCCGCGGTGATCCCGGCGAGCCCGCCGCCCACCACGACGGCGCTCGTCCCCGCGGGACGGTCCGCCGCGCGCGCGGCCGGCGCCGACGGCTCGGTGTCCCCGGTCATCGCGCCCCCTCCCCCGCGGCCCCGCCGTCACGCGCGCACGTCGCGCGGCCGGCCGTCGCAGTCAGGGACGCGCCCACCGTACGGAGGGTTGCCCGCCGCTCGCCGGCGGGCGTGCCGCCGTGCTCCCGCCCGCTCATCGGACGCGCCTTCGGACGGTCCCCCGGGCGGCGTGCCGGGCGTCCAGGCCGGACAGCCCGCGCACGGCGACGTACGCCTTCTCGCGGCCGGGCAGCGAGACGCGGCCGCGCAGGACGGCCTCCGGCTCGCGCTCGATCCGGTCGAGCAGCCGGCGGTAGATGCCGGCCATGGCCGCGACGCAGGCGCCGCTGCGCCGGTCGAGCAGGGGCAGCAGCCGGTAGCCCTCCGCGAAGAGGGCGCGGGCCCGGCGCACCTCGAAGTGCACGAGACCCGCGAAGTCGGAGCCGGGGGGCGGGACGGGCCCGGCGAAGCCGGCCGAGCAGCCGAACTTCGCGAGGTCGTCCGCCGGGAGGTAGGTGCGCCCGCCCTCGGCGTCCTCGCGGACGTCTCTGAGGATGTTGGTCAGTTGGAGCGCGAGGCCGAGCGTGTCGGCGTACTCCGGGGCGCGGTCGGCGCCGTGCGCCCCCGCCTCCGTGCCGAACACCCCGAGGGAGAGCCGTCCGATGGCCCCGGCCACGCAGCGGCAGTAGACCCTCAGGTCGTCCCAGGTCTCGTAGGTCTCGCCGCGCACGTCCATGAGGACGCCGTCGATGAGCTCGTCCAGGCCGTCCAGCGGGATCGGGAAGTGGTCGGCGGCGTGGCCGAGGGCGACCGGGACCGGGTCGGTGTCGTCCTCGGCCACGCCGCCGCCCCGCACGCGCGCGAGCACGGCCCGGGTCTCCTCCAGACGGGCGGTCTTGACCTCGGGCGCCAGGGTGCCGTCGCCGATGTCGTCGACCCGCCGCGAGAACGCGTACAGCGCCGACATGGCGCGGCGTTTGGCGGCCGGCAGCAGCCGGATGCCGTACGCGAAGTTGCGGGCCTGCTGCGCCGTGACCGTCTCGCAGTAGCTGTAGGCGGCGAGTACCGGCGCGGGCACGTGGTGCTCCGACTCCACGGTCCGGATCACCCCTTTCCTCGCAGAGTGACGCCCACCTGGTGCAGCAATCGCATCCTGCCGGGCTTGGGCGGACCGGGAAGTACGTCGAATTCGGCGGCGGCGATCGCGCCCAGTGCCGCCCTTCCCCCCGCGACGAACCCCGCGAGCAGCAGCCTCAGCCTGCCGTGCACGCTACCCACGAGGGGGGTGCCTTCATTCAGGAGGTTGCGGGCGCGTTCTGCTTCGAATGCGACCAGCGCGCGCACCGATGCTCCTGCCGAGTCCGCCGCGAGGTCCGCCTCCTGGACGTGGAAGCGCTTCATGTCCTCGGCGGGCAGGTAGACGCGGTCGCGGCCGAGGTCCTCGGCGACGTCCTGGAGGTGCTCGACGATCTGCAGCGCGGTGCACACGGCGTCGGAGCGGCGCACCCGCTCGGGGGTCGAGGTGCCGGTGACGGACAGGACGAGGCGGCCGACCGGATTGGCCGAGAGCTCGCAGTAGGCGAGCAGGTCGTCGTAGGTCTCGTAGCGCCGGACGAGCTGGTCCTGGCGGTTGGCGGCGATCAGGCCGAGGAACGGCTCGGGGGCGAGCCGGGCGCGGCGCACCGTGGGCTGCAGACGGCGCAGCAGGGGGTGGCGCGGCGTGCCGTCGAAGACCCGGCGCAGGTCGGCCTCGAAGGCGTCGAGCAGGACGAGCCGGTCCTGGGCCTCCCGCGGCGACACGCCGAGGAGACGGGCGTCGGCACCGCCGGGGGCGAGGTCGCCGTCGCCGATGTCGTCGACGAGCCGGGCGAAGCCGTAGAGAGCCACGAGGTCCTCGCGCCAGGCCCTGGGCAGGAAGAACGGGGCCACGGGGAAGTTCTCCTCCGCGGCCTTGTCGAGGGTGCCGCGCGCGGGGTCGTCCGCGCGGGACTCACCGGCTCCCGTCACCGCTCACTGCCCGGCACACGGACGGCACGCCCCTCGCGCAGGTAGGGAGTCTCCGTAGCCATCGCCGTCACATCTCCCGTTCTACACTGCCGACTCAATACATCCCATTTCGGACACGCCGCCCAGTGACCTGCGACATTTCGACGCCGGTGTCGCGCGTTATCGACCTATGTGCCGCGAAATCGGCACCCGGTACAGCTTACGTTGTACAACGCACCGCGCTCCGGCGGGGTGTCCGGCGCACCACGACAACACACCGATCGGCGTCAAGATTCCTACGGGCGGCGGAAGTTGGACTCTTCTTTGCCGACCGGGACGTCCCCATGGCCGTTCCTTTGCCGACCGGGACGCCTTCGCGACCCCTCCGGTTTCACGGGCGCACCGGCCCCGTACGCGGGGCCGGGACCCGGCGGCCGGAGCCCGGTCCCGGCCCGGCACGCCCGGATCCCGGATTCCTACTTGCCGGTGAACTTCTCGTACTCCTTCATGACCTCTTCGGTGGGCCCGTCCATGCGCAGCTCGCCGCGTTCCAGCCACAGCACCCGGTCGCAG
>NZ_BMVU01000116.1 GCF_014650875.1 Streptomyces minutiscleroticus | reverse complement strand
TGCGCGCCCATGCCCGCCGCCACCGCATCCGCCTGGCCGACCTGGCCCGCGACGTGGTCGCCGGAAGCGTGATCCTGCCCCCGCCCGGCAGCACCGGTGAGCAGCCGGGGAAATCCGGACCGAAGGAGTAGGACCCGCGGGACAACGGACCGTGATCGCTGTCAGTGCACCTGGTCTTCGGTGCGTGTCCGGACAGTTCCCGGCGCGTCCTGGTCGTGGCCTGCCCGCTGATGCCGCTCTGTACGGTCTGTGGGTGCACGAGGGGCGTGGTGACCGCCCTGCGGGGCGCGATGAGCTGCACCGCCGCGGGCACGCCACGGTCGGTCCTGGTCGGCGGCTGTCCCGGGTGCGGGAGGGGCGGGGGCGAGTGTGTCCGGACCGGCCGGCTCGGGTGTGGTCAGGAGGTGGGGAGGGTGACGGTGGTGCCTCGGGTGTTGGTGGTGATGTCCAGGTGGTCGGTCAGCTGCTGGACCATCCACAGGCCGCGCCCGTTCTCGGCGGTCTCTGCGCTGCAGGCGGGCGCGGCGGCGCTGTCGGTGAAGCCCGGGCCCTGATCGGATATCCGGCAGTGCAGGGTGCCGGGCGGGTGGAAGGCGTGCACGGCGGTCCAGGCGTATTCGCTGACGTGCACGATGTCGAGCAGGACGTGCACCGGGACATGGCGCCGGCGGCTTCGGCACGGATGAGGTCGAGCTGGTGGCGGGCGCCGTCGACGAGCACGACCCAGGTGCGCAGGTGGCCGGGATCGCGGGCCTCGGCCTGGTCGAAGGCGGCGGCGATGGTGTCCTCGGGCGGATGGACGACCGATCCGGTCAGCCACTTCGCCGCCGCGGCCGGCGGGCGGGGGGCCGGGGCTGGGCTGCGGCCGGCGGGTGGGGCGATGATGTCGTGCGGCCGGCGGGGCGCCGGGTCGGCGTCGAAGACGCAGGCCAGGGTGGCCATCCGCTTGCGGTGCGGCTTCTCGCCGGGGGCGAGCCGGGTGCGCAGCGCCCGCCGGGCGGCCCGATGTGCCTTCAGGGTGGCGGGCCGCAACGCTTCGGGGCACATCACGATGTTCTTGCCCTCGACCTGCAGGACCAGCAGAGTGCCGACGGTCGCCGGCAGCGGCATCCGCTGCCGGTAGTAGGCGTCGATGTCCCGGGCGGCTTCGGTGACGAGGCGTTCGGCCTGGCGCTTGCCCAGCACCTTCCCGCAGCGGCGGTCGATCGCCGCCTTTGCCTGATCGTAGGGGCCGCGGACCGCCTCGGTGACGGCGAGCCGGCCCAGGCCGTGGGAGTGCCGGCCCGCGGGCAGGGACAGCGCGGCGTCGGTGAGATGGACGCTGCTCAGGCCCTTGTGCCGCCAGGCGCACCGCTCAACGGTGACGGTGCCGAACACGCAGGCCGGTCGCGGTGATGACCCGTCTCCCGATAGGGGCGCCGCAGTCCATCCGGCCCCACGAGCCCGGCCGTACCCGCATGCTGCTGTTGGTCGCGCTCGACGCGGGCACGCAGGTCGAGATGTCCCTGGAAGAGCAGTCGCAGCACCTCAAGGCCCTGCATCTCGATCAGCTCTTCCATCTCGTGATGGGCCAGCACCGCAGCTCGTGGTCCGCCCAGGTCGTCCTTCAGACGGTCGAAGGCACTGACAGCGGCAGCGAACGGGGCGATGGCAGCGATGGCGCCGTAGCGTTCCATCGTGGTTCTTCTTCCTGCTGTTCGGTCTGGGTGATACCTCCGACGGTAGGAAGAAGAACCATCATCGTTCCGCAGGTTCGCCGGTTTCCCCGGCCGCCCGGTGGGCGAGGGCGAACAAGCCCGGCTCGTCCTCGGCCAGCCAGCCCCGCTCCACCAGCCGCTTCAGCTTCCCCCGCGTTCCCTCGATCTTCGCCGACGCCGTCGGCAGCCCGATCCGCGGCACGATCTGCTTGGCCTGCATCGGCCCCGGCGCGTCCGCCACCACCTCGACGATGTCCCGGTACACATCCGGCAGCACGTCCACCGACAGCCCCTCCCGCCAGTGCGGGACCATGATCGCCCCCACCCCCCCCGGCACCCGCGCAGGCTCTGCCGGCTCCTTCGGCACCAGCTCGCCGGCCGTGATCCGCACGGACATCTCCGCCGTCACCTGGGTCACCGTCTCGCGCGTGACTCGCAACCGCGACCACGTCTCCCGCACTCGACGACGGAAGAAGCCGCTCTCGCCGCTGAGCAACAGGCGCTCTCGTAACTCGTGAACAAAGCCACCCCTGGTGCCGTACGGCACCAGGGCCCCACGCGTTTTCGCAGAGGTGCAAATGACAGCGGACGACTCCTACGGCCGTCTTGATGACGATGATTACCCCGCCTACACCATGGGCCGGGCCGCCGAGGTACTCGGCGCCACCCAGGGCTTCTTCCGCGCCCTCGGCGAGGCCCGCCTGATCACCCCGTTGCGTTCCAAGGGCGGCCACCGCCGCTACTCCCGCTACCAGCTGCGCATCGCCGCCCGCGCTCGCGAACTCGTCGACCAGGGCACGCCCATAAAGGCCGCCTGCCGCATCATCATCCTCGAAGACCAACTCGAAGAAGCCCAGCGCCTCAACGCCGAATACCACCGCACCACCGAATCGGCGAACCCGCCTGCCGCGGAGTGAGGTGAGGAAGCCGGATCTTCCCCAGGAGCTTCGCGACTGTCGCCCGCGCATGCGGTCCGCAACGCACGGCGTTCCGGGCGATCCTGTCCTCCCAGGCCCTTGAACGGGAAGCGGCCTGCGGTCACGGACGTCAGACACCGTCGTTCTGGTAGAGGCTCATCTGCGAGAGCCCTGGAGATCGCGGTCTGCGGGTCGCCGTTTGCGAAAGTCCTTTCTCTCGCCGACGAGCCGGAAAAAAAGACCCATTCTTGGCCCTGCCCCGTCCGGCTGCTGCGTCCTGCTGTGCCCCCAGCGGCCCTTCCGGCTCCGCTGTAGCGCGATCTGTAGGACCGCTGGGCAGCCGGTCGTCGTGTGAGGCGGTCAAGGGCGCCGAACGGTCAGGCAGGAGCGACCGAGCGCAGGTGGCTGCCAGCCTCACAGCCGCACCAGTTCCAGCCGGCTGGCAGGGGGCCGGACGGCCGGACGGCGTAAAGGTCCCGGCCAGGCGGCTTGAAACCTGCGGACAGATGCCGGATGGGCGGGATACAGCCGTTTCCGGATGCTGAAGGCCATGACATCTGACGCTTCACCGGTCACCTCGACGACACCACACCCGGCAGAAACCGCTCAGGACAGAAGCCCTGCCGCCGAGGGCGCGGTGTCGGCCGGCCGCCTGGTCGGCGTCGACCTGGCCCGCGGGCTGGCCGTGTTCGGTATGTACGCCGTCCATGTCGGCCCCGACGCGACCGTGGGCGGGCCGGTGGGCTTCCTGATGGAGCTGGCCAGCGGCCGCTCTTCGACCCTGTTCGCCGTGCTGGCCGGCTTCACCCTCGTCCTGATCACCGGCCGCCCCGTCCCGCGCACCGGGCGGGCGGGCCGGCAGGCCGTGGGCCGCATCGTCCTGCGGGCACTGGTCCTGATGGCCCTCGGCTACGCGCTGACCGCCCTGGACACCGACGTCAACGTCATCCTGGCCTACTACGGCCTGCTCTTCCTGATCGTCCTGCCGCTGTACCGGCTGGACGCGGCCCGTCTGGCCGCCATCGCCGGCGCGGGCGCGCTGATCCTGCCGCAGGTGCTGTACAGCATCCATCGGGCCGTCGATGACGGCAGTTGGGGCGATGCCGTCATCGCCCACGACCCGCTGGCCCGCCTGACCGGCTCCGACGGCTTCCTCGAGCTGCTGTTCATGGGCGACTATCCGGTGCTGACCTGGTTGCCCTTCATGGTCGCGGGCATGGCCCTGGCCCGCCTCGACCTCGGCCGCGCCCTCACCCGTGCCCGGCTCGCCTGGAGCGGCGCCGGTCTGACCGTGGTCGGTTACGGCGGCTCCTGGCTGGCCCTGCACCTCGTCCCGCACGCCCTGTCCACCATCGCCGCCACGGGGGAGGGATCGGCCTCCGCGGCCTGGTGGTCCGACACCGCCGGCGAGCCCCTGGACAGCCATCCCTGGCAGTGGCTGCTGGTGGCCGCGCCCCACAGCCAGACCACCTTCTCCATCCTCGGCAACACCGGCGTCGCCCTGGCCGTTGTGGCCGCCACCATGACCCTCGCCGCACGCCTGCCGCGCGCGGCACGCCTGGCCACCCCGGTGGCCTCGGTCGGCATGATCTCCTTGACCGCCTACACGCTGCAGATCGTCGCCCTGTGGCTGCTCGGTCCCGCCGTCGACTCCTTCTCTCCACTGGCGCTGCTGCTCGCCTTCGTCGGCGCCGCCATGGCCGTGGCCGTCCTGATCACCCGGCTGTTCCGCCGGGGTCCGCTGGAGTACCTCCTGCACGTCGCCACCCGTCCCGCACGCCTTGTGCCCTGAACGGCCGCGCAACGCGCCGGCCCCCAGCCGGGGCGCGCGCAGGAGTCCAGCCGACGGTGGTGGTCACCGGCGCAGTGCCCGGCGCAGGGTGTCGGTGAGGTCGGCGAGTTCCTCCTCCGCCTGGGCCGCATTGGCGTGGGCGGCGCGGGTGACGCAGCCGCGTACGTGGTCGTCCAGGAGGGTGAGGGCGACTTCCTGCAGGGCGTGGTGGGCGGCGCTGATCTGGGTGAGGACGTCGATGCGGCAGCGGTCGTCGGTGACCATGCGGGAGATGCCGCGGATCTGGCCTTCGATCTTGTGCAGGCGGATGAGGCGGTCGGTGGTGCGCTCGGCGCCGCTGGCGCCGGGGCGTGCGGGTGAGCGCCGGGTGTGGCGGTGGTGGTCATTGCGCTGCGTCTCCTTCGTGCGTGCCGCCGGCCGTGGGGGCGGTGTAGCGGTCCGGGTCGCCGTCGAATGTGGCGGCGCAGTGGGTGGAGCAGAAGGAATAGGTGCCGTGCTCGGTTTGCCGCTGTTCGGCGGCGGTCGCCTTGTCCACCTGCATGCCGCACACCGGGTCTGTGACCGTGCCGCCGCTGTCGTGCGCAGCAGAGGGGTGGCGGTGCTCATGGCCTGCCGGGACGGCTGTGTTGCAGGCCGGGGCCCGGTGGGCGGCGGACTCGACGCGGGGCCGGACGGGCTGGATGGGGGCAGGTGGGGCATCGGGCAGCGGTTGGGGGCGCCAGCGGCGCAGCCGGGAGGCGTTGGTGACCACTGACAGGGAGCTGAGTGCCATGGCCGCGGCGGCGATGATCGGGCTGAGCCGGATGCCCCACAGCGGGTAGAGGGCGCCGGCGGCGAGGGGGATGCCGACGGTGTTGTAGACGAGGGCGAAGAACAGGTTCTGCCGGATGTTGCGCATGGTGGCCCGTGACAGCCGGATCGCGGTGACGACTCCGCCGAGCGAGCCGGAGATCAGGGTGATGTCGGCGGCCTCGATGGCAACGTCGGTGCCGGTGCCGATGGCCAGGCCGACGTCGGCGGCGGCCAGGGCGGGAGCGTCGTTGATGCCGTCGCCGACCATGCCGACGCAGCGGCCCTCGCCCTGCAGGCGGCGGATCTCGTCGGCCTTGTGCTCGGGCAGCACCTCGGCCAGCACCCGGCCGATGCCGACCTGGGCGGCGATGGCGGCGGCGGTGCGGGCGTCGTCACCAGTGAGCATGACGACGTCGACGCCCAGGTGCTCGAGGGCGGTGATGGCGGTGGCGGAGTCGGCTTTGAGGGTGTCGGCGACGGCAAGCACACCGGCGGGCCGTCCGTCCACCGCGGCCAGGACGGGGGTCTTGCCCTCGGCGGAGAGATCGGCCGCGACGGGGGTCAGGGCGGCGGTGTCGATGCCGGCGTCGTTCAGCAGCCGGGCGGTGCCGACCAGGACGGCGCGGCCGTCGACGGTGGCTTGGACGCCTTTGCCGGTGACCGAGTCGAAACCGGTCGCCATGGGTGGGCGAAGCCCCCGGTCGCGCACGCCGGTGACGATGGCCTGCGCGAGGGGGTGCTCACTGTCGGCCTCGGCACCCGCGACCAACTGCAGCAGTGCGGTCCGGTCGAATCCGCTGATCGGGTGAACATCCGTCAGGACGGGCTTGCCCGCGGTGATGGTGCCGGTCTTGTCCAGCACGACGGTGTCCAGCTTGTGCGCGGTCTCCAGGGCTTCGGCGGAGCGGATGAGGATGCCGGCCCGGGCGCCCTTGCCGGTGCCGACCATGACCGACAGCGGCGTGGCCAGGCCCAGCGCGCAGGGGCAGGCGATGATCAGCACCGCGACCGCGGAGACCAGCGCCAGGGTCAGCGCCGGCGGCGGGCCGGCGGTGAACCAGGCGGCGAAGGTGCCGATGGCGATGGCGATGACCACGGGCACGAAGTACGCCGAGACCGCGTCGGCGAGCCGCTGGATGGGGGCCTTGGATGCCTGGGCCTGTTGCACCAGGCGGATGATCTGGGCCAGCAGTGTGTCAGCGCCGACCTTGGCCGCCCGCACGTGCAGGGATCCGGTGCCGTTGACGGTGGCGCCGATGACCGTGTCCCCGGCGTGCTTGCTGACCGGCATCGCCTCGCCGGTGACCATCGACTCGTCGACGGCGGAGGAGCCGGAGAGCACCTCGGCGTCGACGGGGATCTTCTCTCCCGGCCGGATGGCGAGCTCGTCGCCGACCACCACGTCCTGAAGGGAGATCTCGCTCTCGGTTCCGTCCCGCACGAGACGGGCGGTCGGGGCCTGCAGACCCAGCAGGGCGCGCACGGCTTGACCGGTGCCGGCCTTCGCCCTGGCCTCCAGCAGCCGTCCGAGCAGGATCAGGGTCAGGATGACGCCGACGGCCTCGAAATAGACCTCCCGCACGTCCCTGGGTAGCAGGCCGGGGGCGAGGGTGACCAGCACGCTGTAGCCGTAGGCGGCCGACGTGCCGAGGGTGATCAGGGAGTTCATGTCGGCAGCCCGGTGACGCAGGGTCAGCCAGCCCGTCACATGGATGGGCCACCCGGTGTAGGACATCACCGGCGTGATCAGCGCCAGCTGCAGCCAGTGATTCAGCATCCAGCCGGGCACCCAGGTGGCGCCGAACAGCTCGTGCGCCATCACCGCGAACAGCACCGGCGCGGTGAACACCGTGCCCAGCAGCACCCGACGGGACAGGTCCGTGATCTCCGCCCGCCGCTCGGCGGCGTCCGTGGCCTCCGCCTCGGCCGCCGTGCGCTCCCCGCCCGCCGAAGGCCCGCCCGTAGCAGCGGGAGGAAGTCTGGCCGTGGCGTCATGGCCGTCCTGGGCGGGCGGCGAGTCGTCCACGGGATCCACCAGCAGCGTGCCGTGGATCATGTTCATCCCGCAGGCGAAGCCGAAGGAGCCCGGCCGGTCCGGGGTCAGCCGCACGGTGGTGCGGGTGTGCGCGGGCAGGCCAGCAGCGACCTTCAGGTCGGGGAAGACCACACGGGAGGTGCACTCGCCGGCTTCCTGCCGGTCGAAGACCAGCTCCAGCGGCGTGCCCTGGCGGACCTTGATCACCTCGGGGCTGTAGCCGCCGCGCACCCTCACCTCCGCCCGCTGCACCCCTTCGTGGAGCCGGGCGGTGGTGGCACGGCGCGGGCCGAAGAAGTACCGGCCCAGCGCGGCGATCAACAGCACGGCGGACAGGATGATCACGGCATCGAGGGCGTCCATGAGCACGCGCCTCCCTCATTGGGACACTTTTCAGCCTGCGCCCGCTCACCCCTACGAGGTAGAGGCTGAAAGGCCCACCCGCCCTGGCCCGTCCGGCCCAAGACCACCCTTTCGGGCAGCGAGACGATGCCAAGGCAAGGCCATCAGGTCCGAGGTGCCCCCCTTTGCACCCGGCCACCGGCACACGGCCCAAGCAGGTGAGTGGCGATGATGTTCTGGTACGGCCACGACGTCAGCGGCTGGGGCTGGTTCGCCATGACCGCCGGCCAGCTTCTGATCTGGGCACTGATCATCACAGCCGCAGTGCTGCTCATCCGCGCCCTCAACCGGTTCCAGGCCCGCCCTCGCCTCCCCGCCACGCCCTCGGCCGAGGTCATCCTCCGCGAGCGACTGGCCCGTGGGGAGATCGACGAGGACGACTACCGGCGCCGCCTGAACACGCTGCACGCCGGCCCTCTCACCAAATCCTGAACCCACGGGCCGCACACGATGAGCGGCCCCCCAGCCCTGCGCTGCAAGGAAGCCCGCCATGAACAACAAGCGCAACTACGGCATGTACGCGCTGGCCGCCGCCATCGTCATCGCCACCGTCCTGGTCGTCGGCGCCCCGCTGCAGAACCTGATCTGGCCCGCCCTCGTCGTCGCCTGCCCGCTGATGATGTTCCTCATGATGCGCGGCATGCACGGCCACGGCACGCCCGGCGCCCACGATGCCCCTCCCACACACCGCCAAAAGGACCCGCCGCACCAGCACGAGCACCCCTTCGGCCCCGGCCGGCAGTGACCGCCCCAGACCCCAGGAAGAAGAAAAGAGGGGCAGACGATGGCAGCCGTGATCGCCTCACTGAGCGGGACACTGATCCTCACCATCCTCGGCTACGACATCACCCGCGTCATCACCCCGCAGGAACCATGCCGGCCGCCGCTGGCCCGACTGCGCGGACGGCGGGCCGCCCTGGAGGAGACCGAACGGTGGCTGGCGGGCCTGCGGCTCCACGAGCGCATCGACACGGCCACCTACCAGCACCGCATGAGCACCCTCGCCCACGGACGGCGGCGCGCCGCGGCCGCCCCGGGCGCCCCTCCAGGAGAACCTCATGGCTGACGCCGCATACGGCCTGTGGCCGCTGGTCGTGCTGAACACCCTGCTGTTCATCATCTTCGCCGCCGGCTTCTTCCACCCGAAAACCACCCGGGACTGGCGCGCCATGGGCGCCTACAGCGCCTTCCTGGTCGCTCTGTTCACCGAGATGTACGGCACCCCGCTGACCGTCTACCTGCTGGGCAGCTGGCTCGGCTCCCGCTTCCCGCTCCTGCAAGACACCCACGCCGGCGGACACCTGTGGAACGACCTGACCGGCTGGTCCGGCGATCCCCACCTGAGCCCCTTCCACCTGGCCAGCTACGCCGCCATCGGCACCGGCTTCTGGCTGATCGCCACCGCCTGGAAGCACCTGCACGAAGCCGCCCAGCACAACCACCTCGCCACCAGCGGCCCGTACGCACGGGTACGGCATCCGCAGTACGACGGCTTCCTCCTCGTCATGATCGGCTTCCTACTGCAGTGGCCGACCATCCCCACCCTGATCATGTTCCCGGTACTGGTCTACGTCTACGCCCGGCTGGCCCGCAGCGAAGAACGCGAAGTCGCCGCCCGCTTCGGGGACCAGTGGACTGCCTACGCCGCAGACACTCCCGCGTTCTGGCCCAGGCTGCGCCACCAGCTGGCCGATACAGCACAGCCGCCGAGCGGCACGTGTGGCCCACAGCGCCCCGCCGCCCGAAGGTGAGTGGTCAGGACGACACTGATGCAGCAGCCGGCCCACGCTGACCGAAAGCATCACATCAGTCCTAGACATGCAGCGTTTGCCTCGAGCGCTGCTGTGCTGCCCGCAGCGCCTCGAAAATTCACCGTTGACCGTACACATCCGCACCTCGGCAGTTCCTGCACGGCTGGTTGCGGGCCGCCGGCCGAGCCTGCCATGCCGGTCGAGCCTGCTGAGTCGAAGTCGCCCGCCTCCTTCTTCAGCTGCGCATCGCCGTGCAGCGGCTCCCCTACCGGCTGCTCAGCACCGTGGCGACGAGCGCCGCGCTCGTCTCGCTCTGGTGGACCCGATGACCGCACCCGCCCGCATGGCAAAGACGCTCCCGGCCGTGAGCGGCCAGGAGGCGCGGCCGGAGGCGGTCACGCTCCGGCCCCGCCTCCTCGTCCGGGGCGGTCGGCACCGGTGTGGTCGCGGGGTGGGGAGGGCGACGGCGATGGTGACGGTGGTGCCTTGGGTATTGGTGGTGATGTCCAGGTGGTCGGTCAGCTGCTGCACCATCCACAGGCCGCGTCCGCTCTCGGCAGTGGTCGCGGCGCAGGTGGCAGGAGCGGCAGTCCTGCCGGCGAAGCCCGGGCCCTGATCGGATATCCGGCAGTGCAGGGCGCTGCAGTGTTCATGCATCGTCAGCACTCCGTGGCCGCCGCCGTGCAGGACGGCGTTGGCCGCCACCTCGTCGACCGCGAGCACGAACTCCTCGCAGCGCTCCGTGGGCAATCTTGCATCAGCGGCCCATGCGCGGACCCGGGCCCGTAGGCGGGATAGTACGGGGGCGGTGAAGGTGATCCGAAGCGGGCTGTTGCCGGAGGAGGCCCGGGTCTTCGAGGTGGCGGTCACCGCGCGTGTCCTCCCAAGGGGAGGAGGGCGACATGTGAGGTTGATCCCCGGGAGTGGACACCGGGTTTCATGCGGCGAGCGACAGAGTACGTGATGAGATCAGACGCTGTTCGAACTCAACCGGTGTGAGGT
>NZ_BMVU01000115.1 GCF_014650875.1 Streptomyces minutiscleroticus | reverse complement strand
TGGCCGGGATCCGGCCGCAGCGCGCGGCCGTTCCCTTCCGTTCCTCGGTGGAGGGTCGGTGGCTGGAGGGTCCGGAGCTGGACGCGGGGTACTGGTACCGCAATCTGCGGCGGACGGTGCGGTTCGACGACGCCGTCCGGTCGCTGGCCGAGCGTGATACCTCCGTCTGGGTCGAGGTCAGTGCCCACCCCGTGCTCGCGCACGGCGTCGTCGAGACGCTGGAGGCCGCCGGCGTGCGCGGGCACGCGGTCACCGGCACCCTGCGGCGCGACGACGGCGGCCTCGACCGGTTCCTGCGCTCCGCGGCGGAGCTCCAGGTCCGCGGGGCCGCGGTCGACTGGGTCCCGCTCCTCACGGGCACCACCGCCCGTGTCCGTCCGTGGGAACTGCCCACCTATCCGTTCCAGCACCGGCACTACTGGCTGGCGTCGGCGCCCGCCGCGACAGCCCCGGGAGAACCCGTCATGGACATAGGCACCGGTACAGACATCGGCACGCGAGCGGGATCGAACGCCGAGGAGGAGAACGAGGCGGGGGTGGAGTTCGCCCGCCGACTGCGGGACGGTGGTCCGGAGGAGCGCGAGGCGCTGCTGCTCGGTTTCATCCGGGAAGAGGCCGCCGCCGTCCTCGGGCACGAGACGTCGGACTCGGTCGCGCCGGACGGTGTCTTCTTCGACATCGGGTTCGTGTCGCTGACCGCGGTCGAACTGCGCAACCGGCTGCAGACCGCCACGGGCCTGGAGCTTCCCGCCCTGCTGATCTTCGAGGAGCCGACGCCCGGTGCGCTCGCCCGGTATCTGGCGGACCTGCTGGCGCGGGAACACGGTGGCGAGGACGTGCCGCCTGTGGTGGACCGGACGCACGGCGAAGGGGAGTGAGCGGCATGTTCAACATCGACGTCTACCTCAAGGCCCTGGAGTACGACGGGCCGCGCGAACCCACTGTCGACACCTTGCGGGAACTGCACAAACGGCACCTCATGACCGTGCCGTACGACTCCTCTCTCAACTCCGGTCGCGGGACGTCGCTGTGGGCCGGCGTGGACATCGACCACGACGCAACCTTCGACGCCGTCGTGACCGGTGGCCGGGGCGGCGTCTGCTACGAATTGAACGGCCTGTTCAGCGCCCTGCTGCGCGGCCTCGGTTACCCGACAGGGGTGTTCGCCGCCGGGATCCGGCAGGCCGACGGTGCCTTCGGCCCCGACATGGAGCACGTCTTCGGATTCGCCCGTGTCGGGGACGACGTCTGGCTGACCGACGTCGGTTTCGTCGGCCCGTCCTACCTCGAACCGCTGCGCCTCGCGGTCGACGAGGTCACCACCCAGTACGGCACCGACTTCCGTATCGTGCGGGACGGCGGTTACCACGTGGTGCAGCGGAAGGGGCGCTCCGGCGGCTGGCAGGCCGTGTACCGCTTCCGTCCCGAGCCGCGCGAGTACGCCGACTGGGGCGTGCCGTCGCCCGAACTGGAGCGGTTCGCCCGGCAGCTGTCGGGTGCGGGCATCGTCGTGCGGGGCCGGGCCTTCGAGCGGGGGCAGCGCATCCTGATCGGCAAACGGCTGGTGACCGTGGACGACGGCCACGAGCGGATGCGCGGCGTCGTCGACCCCGGCGACCACGCCCGGGTGCTGGCCGAGATCCTGCGCCGGCCCACGGAGGCGTCATGACCGGCGGGTACCCCACAGCTCCGGGACCGCACGGCCGCGGTCCCGGCACTGCCGGACAGTGGGGCGCGCCTGCTGAGGGAGGCGGCGCGGCCGCCGGCGGTCCGGTACCGGCCGGCGCGGGCATCGGCGCCGGCGTCGATGTCGACACCGATGTCGTGATCGTCGGCTACGGCCCCGTCGGGCAGGCCACCGCCCTCCTGCTGGCCGCCCGCGGACACCGTGTGACCGTGCTGGAACGGTTCCCGCGGCCGTATCCCATGCCGCGCGCCGTCTCCTACGACGGCGAGTCCGCCCGGATCATCGCCGCCACCGGTGTGGGTGGGGAACTCGCCCCGCATGTCGAGTCCTCCCGCGACTACGTGTGGCACACCGCCGGGGGGGAGACCCTCTTCCGGGTGGACGTGGAGGACCGGGGCCGTTCGGGCTGGCCCGACTCCACCTCGGTGTATCAGCCGGGTCTGGAGGCCGCTCTCGCCTCCCAGGGTGAACGATCGCCGAACCTGCGGGTGCTGCGGGGTCGCACCGTGACCGCCCTGGCCGACCGGGGCGACCGGGTGGTGCTCAGCGTGGAGGGCGAAGGGGGTGGCACGGTCACGTCCCGCTGGGTGGTCGGCTGCGACGGCGCGAACAGCCGGGTGCGCGAGGCCATCGGGGGCACCGTCACCGACTTCGCCTTCTTCAACGACTGGCTGACCTGCGATGTCGTACTGCACGACGAGAGGGAGCACGTTCCGAACAATCTCCAGGTCTGCGACCCGGCCCGGCCGCGCACGGCGGTGTCGGCCGGGCCGGGGCACCGCCGCTGGGAGTTCATGCGGCTGGAGCACGAGTCCGCCGAGGAGTTCGGCACCGAGGAGAACGTCTGGAAGCTGCTGTCCCTGTTCGACATCGCGCCCGGTAACGCCACCCTGCTGCGGCACGCGGTCTACACCTTCCAGGCACGTTACGCCGACCGGTGGCGCCGCGGCCGTGTGCTGATCGCCGGCGACGCCGCCCACCTGATGCCGCCGTTCGCGGGCCAGGGCATGTGCTCGGGGTTCAGGGACGCCGCCAACCTCGCGTGGAAGCTGGACCTGGTGCTCGCGGGGCGGGCCGGCGAAGCACTGCTGGACACCTACACGAGCGAACGGCGTGCCCATGTGCGGCATGCGCTGACCATGTCGATGGATCTGGGCCGGGTCATCTGTCAGACCGACCCGGCCGCCGCCCGGGACCGGGACGCCGCGATGCTGGCCGCCCAGGAGCGGGCCCGGCGCAGCGCCGTCGGCGCGGCCCGGCCGCGGACCCCCGTGCAGCCGCTGACCACAGGGTTGCGGCACGGCTCCTTCCCGGCCGGCGACCTGGTGCCTCAGGGGAGGGTCAGGGTGGCGGGAGAGGCCGCGGACCGCTTCGACGACGTCGTCGGCCGCGGTTTCGTTCTGCTGACCACCGAGCGGCCGGAGGCGCTGCTGGACGACGCAGACCGTGCCTGGCTGGAGGGTCTGGGCACCCGTGTCGTGCGGGTGACGGCCGACGACGGGGCCGAACCCGCGCCGGGCTGTGTCGCCGACACCGACGGCGTCTACCTCCCCTATCTGGCCGCCGCCCGTGCGGCCGCCCTGTTGGTCCGGCCGGACTTCTACGTCTACGGTGCCGCTTCCGACCGCGCCGGCCTGGCCGGTGTCGTCACCGCGCTGCGCACCGCGCTGGGCTCCTGAGGCGAGGCGGCCCGGCACTGCCAGGGGCGGGCCCTTCCCGGGCCCGCCCCCAACTGTGTCCCGCTGTGTCCCTTCCGGGGCTCAGACGCGTACGGCGTCCCCCCGGATCGGCCGCCGGAGCAGGATCTCCGCGACCAGCCGGGCGAGGTCCAGGGACTGCCGGCCGTTCAGCCGGGGGTCGCACGCGGTGAGGTAGCGCTGCGACAGCTGGTCCTCCCGCAGGTCCTCCCGGCCGCCCAGGCACTCGGTGACGTCGTCGCCGGTGAACTCCAGGTGCAGGCCGCCGGGATGGCTGCCGAGCGCCCGGTGCACGGCGAAGTATCCGTCCACTTCGGCGAGGATCCGATCGAAGTGCCGGGTCTTCACCCCGGACGCGGTGGCGTGGGTGTTGCCGTGCATCGGGTCGCACAGCCACACCACCGGGTGCCCGGCCGCCGCCACGGCTTCCACCAGTGGCGGCAGGGCGTCGGACACCCGGTCCGCGCCCATGCGGCTGATCAGGGTCAGTCGGCCGGGCCTGCGGTCCGGGTCGAGCGCCTCCGCGTAGGCGAGGGCCTGCGCGGGAGTCGCGCCCGGCCCCAGTTTCAGCCCGATCGGATTGGCGATGTGCCGGGCCAGCGCCACGTGCGCGCCGTCGAGGTCGCGGGTCCGCTCGCCGATCCACAGGAAGTGGCCCGACAGCCCGTACCCGTCACGCACCAGGGGGAGTTCGTAATCGAGGAGCAGCGCCTCGTGACCGGCGAACAGTTCCGTGTGCGTCTCGGCGGTCGTCGCACGGACCACGTCGAGCGCGGCCTCCGCGTCGGCGTACGCGGTGAGCATCCGCTGCGGGTCGGGGCGGCGGGCCTCGGGGGTCGCCGCGGCGCTGTGCACGATGTCGCCGCGGTAGGCGGGCAGTCCGTCGGAGTCCACCGGCCGGGAGCGCGGCTTGGCGTACTGTCCGGCGATGCGTCCGACCGGCACCACGGGCAGTGCCGAGGCGACTTCCAGCAGGGTTGCGCAGTGCAGCAGGGTCCTGAGGTTGGCGCGCAGGTGCTCGGGTGTGTTCCCGGCGAAGGTCTCGGCGCAGTCCCCGCCCTGGAGGAGCAGCGCGCGGCCCTGGGCCACCTCGGCGAGCCGTTCGGTGAGCCGGTCGACCGCGGCGGGTGCGACCAGTGGCGGCAGTGCGCCGAGCGCGGCCCGCACCTCCCGCACGCGTCGCTCGTCCGGCCAGTGCGGCTGCTGGGCGGCCGTTCTGCCGGCCAGTGAGCGGGCGAGGGCGGGGTCGACACCGCCGTACGTCGTGGGCGTCTCGGTCATCCTGGTCAACCCGTCTTCCTGAGATTGGCCCACAGATCGGCCGGCAGGTCCTTGCGGCGGCGCACTCCGAGTTTGCGGTAGACCCGGGTGAGGTGTTGTTCGACGGTGCTGGCCGTGATGTAGAGGCGCAGGGCGATCTCGCGGTTGGTGTAGCCGAGCACGGCCAGTGAGGCGACCCGGCGTTCGGACTCGGTGAGCGATCCGATGCCGCTGTCGGGCCGTACGTCCTCGTCGCCGGGGACGCCGCCGTCGAGGTCGCCGGAGACCGACAGCAGTTCCCGGGCGAGCGGCTGCATGCCGCACATGTTCGCCACGTGCAGTGCCTGGCGCAGCAGCAGACGGGCGCGGCGCTTGTTGCCTGTCGCCTGGTGGGCGCGGCTGAGATCGGTGAGTACCCGTACCTGCTCGTAGCGGTCGCCGGACGACTCGGTGAGGTCGATGGCCTCCGTCAGCAGCGGTATCCGGCGGCCCGGGGGCCCGGCCGCGGCCAGGAGCCGCAGCGCCGGTCCGCGGACCGGCGCCCGGTCGGCGTCCGGCCGGCTGAGCTGCTCGTGGATCAGCCACCACGCCTGGTCGCGGTTGTCGAGCCGCAGCCACGCCTCGGCGGCGTAGGTGCGCCAGGGCACCGTGCCCGCGGCGTCCAGGCCCCAGCCGCGCACCAGTTCGCCGCAGGAGAGGAAGTCGGCGAGCGCCGCGTGGCTGTGCTGGGTGGCGAGGTGGTGACGGCCCCGGGCGAACAGGTAGTGCAGTCCGTACAGGCTCTGGAACATCGTCTCGCCCACCGCGTGGGTCAGGTGTTTGGCGGCCGTGCGGTGCTCTCCGCGGTGGGTGGCGGCCAGTACCAGTGTGCTCAGCGGCAGTCCGACCGCGATGCCCCAGGCGGCGGGGCTCAGGCGGGTCAGGGCGAGCCGGCAGTTCTCCTCCGCGACCGCCAGTTCGCCGCGCAGCAGGGCGGTCTCGCCGCGTGCGGCGGCGTAGCGTGCGGCGCTCGTGGGGATGCCGTGCCGCTCGGCGGTGGCGAGCAGCCGCTCGCTCCAGGCGGCCGCGTCGTCGGTGCGCCCCGTTCGCACCAGCACCCGCAGGGCGAGGAGCGTGGCCTCCTCGGCCCAGACCGTGCCGGAGTGCGGCTGCCCCTCGCGCAGGGTCTGCAGGGCGCGGCCCGCGGCGCCGGCCGCCCGGCCGCCGGCCAGCGCGTCCGCGAGCGCCGCCGCGGTTCCCAGGTGCGGGTCGATGCCGGGTACCACTGTCTGCCGCAGACCGGCGGGTACGGCGGGCGGGCGGCGGCCCCGGGCCAGGGCCGGATGGGTGTACGCCAGCCAGACCTCGACGTCGCGCAGCGCGCCCGTCTCGGCCGGCGTCTGCTGATCGGCCTGCCCGGCCCGGTCGCGCAGGAGGTCCAGCAGGTCCACCGCTTCGTCGCCGCGTCCGTGCCACAGCAGTTGCCGTACGACCGAGAGGGCCTCGTCCGGGCCGAGGTGGCCGGCGCGGACGGCGGCGGTCAGGGCGATCAGATGGCGGGCGGCCGCCGAGGGGTTGCACCGCCACTCCGCCTGGGCCAGGCGGTAGCGGATCACGGCTCTGGCCCGTTCGTCGGACGTCGCTTTGTGGGCCAGTCGCAGGCAGTCCACCGCGAAGGGCAGGCGGTGGTCGAGCAGGGCGTGTTCCGCGGCCTCGGTGAGGACGGGCACCGCCCAGGCCGGCTGGGCGCTGTCGGCGGCCACCAGGTGTTGCGCCACCGTCTCGGCCCCGGCGCCGGACTCGTGTCGCAGCCGGGCGGCGCGCAGGCGGAGTTGCGTGTGGTCGTGCGGGGGCAGGTCGTCCAGGACGGCGGTGCGCGCGTCGTCGGTGCGCAGTCGGCCGGTGTCGTCCAACAGGCCGGCCGCGGTCAGCGAGGCCAGGACGTCCGTGACCGCCTCGGGGCCGTCGTCGCCGGTGAGGTGTGCCACGTCCGCGGCCTCGGCGTCGTCGCCGAGCACCGCCAGCGCCCGTACGATCCGCAGGACGCCCGGATCCGTCCGGTGCAGGCAGCGCAGCAGGGCGGGCCCGTAGTGCGGTGCGGGACCGGTGTGCTGCTCCTCGGCCAGGGCGTGCAGCAGCAGCGCGTTGCCTCCGGCCGCGTCGGCCAGCTCGCCGCCGATGCGCCGCACCGTGTCCTCGCCGAGTTCCTCGGTGAGCAGGCGCAGCGCGGCGGGGCGGGACAGCAGGGGCAGGTGCAGCCGGTGGACGTGGGGGTGGCGCAGCAGCTCGGCGTGCAGCCGGCGGCGCTCGGGCCATGAGGTGGTGCCGTCGGCGAGGAGGAGCAGGAGCCGACTCTGCGGCAGGTGCCGTACCAGGTGCCGCAGGAAGTGCAGGGACTCCTCGTCGGCGTCGCTGATGTCGTCCACGGCGATCAGCAGCGGCGTCTCGGCTGCCGCCGTGAACACCGGCTGTGCGAGTTCCCGGCACGCGTGCAGCAGCGCGGGGGAGGGGGCGTTGCCGGTCGCGGCGGCCGGTGCCGTCGGGGTGGTCGTGCCGACGTGTGCCATCAGTTGTTCGGCGGGCCGTGCGGACCAATCGGCGGCGCGGAAGAGCTGGCCGACCACGCCGAACGGCAGCGCCCGCTCCTGTGCCGAACACCTCGCGGTGACGACCTGGACGTCGTGCCGTGCGGCCGCGCGGTCCGCGAAGACGCGCATCAGTTCGGTCTTGCCGGTACCGAGCGGGCCCTCGACGAGGACGGCCCGGCCGGCCTGGTGGAGACAGTCGGCGAGCAGTGTGTCGAGACGGTCGATGTGTGCGTCACGTTCCAGCAGCGAAGCCACGTGATAACTCCCGGACTTTGTCACTCGTGCGGCCGCCGGCCGCCGGTCGACGACGGCTCTGGGACACGGCGACGCTGCCGTTCCCGTCTCGGGCCGGAGCCATCATGGTCGGCTCGCGCCCATTGGCCGGGAATTCACCGCCCATGCGCGGTCCACCTCCGGCGACATCCGTGGTTTTGGGTGGAGGCGCCTTCGAGAAGTGCCGTGTGAAATGCGTGACAGGCCATTATCGGCCACATGGATGGTCGGGGACGCGTGTTCGAACTATTGTGTAGCGGGCATGGTGTAATGAACCCGAGTGACTTTTGGGTCGGTGCGGTGGTCGGGCTGGGGGAGGCTGACGTTGCGCTTCAATGTCTTGGGATCGCTGGAGGTAATCTCCGGCGGCACGCAGGTCGCGATACGGGGAATTCAGCAGCGTGCGCTGCTGGGTGTGTTGCTGCTTCGCGCGAATAGCGTGGTGAGTACCAGCGAGATAATCACGACGCTATGGGGGAACGACCGTCCGTCCACGGCGCGGAAAATGGTGCAGAACTCAGTGGCCGGATTACGTAAGGTATTCCGCGGGGCGGCATCGGACGGCGAAGGCGTCTCGCTGGATACCACGATGCCGGGATACATCCTGAGAATCGAGCCGGAACAGCTCGACCTGACGCGATTTCATGAACTTGTCACGTTGGGGCGTGCGCACCTCGCGGCGGGTGACTGGGCCGCCGCGTCCCGGCAGTTGCGCGACGCCCTGGCGCTGTGGCGCGGTCCCGCCCTCGCCGACGTCGCCGACAGCGGTATCACCTGGCCCGAGCTGACCGCGCTGCGCGGCACCCGGCTCGCGGTGTACGAGGACTGCTTCCAGGCCGAACTGGCGCTGGGGCGCGATCGTGAACTCATCGACGAGCTGGAGGCGTTGCTGGAGGCCGAGCCGACCCGCGAGCGCCTGGTGGCCCAGCTGATGGTGGCGCTGTACAACTGCGGACGGCAGCCGGAGGCGCTGGCCCGCTACCGGCGCGCCCGGGACCTGCTCGCCCACCGCTTCGGCCTGGAGCCCGGCCGCAACCTCCAGCGGTTGCAGCACGCGATCCTCAGCCACGATCCCGCCCTCGCGCTGAAACTCGTCGGCACAGGACCTGCCGTCCCGTCGCCCGCGTACCGCGCCCCGGCCTCCCGTGGAATCGCCGCCTCCGCTTCGACAGCGTTGTCGCCCCCTCGGCGGGACCATCCGCCGGCACCCTCCGTGCCCCCTGGCCCCGACCGGTCCCCGCGGCCCTACCGCGAGTCGTGGGAGCGTGTGGAGTGCCGCCGGGTGAGCGTGGTGATGGTGCGCACCCGCTGGACGACCCCCGACGGCGACGTGCCGTCCCCGGGGCGCATCGACCACGCCGTCAAGGAACTGACCAGCACCCTCCAGGAACAGGCGGCGCACTACGGCGGTTCGGTGCGCCGGGCCTTCGGCTCCGTGTGGATGATCATCTTCGGCGCGCCCCGCGCCCACGAGGACGACCCCGAGCGAGCCGTGCGCGCCGCCCTGGCCCTGCGCCGCCGCCTGGTGTCGCTCGGCTCGCGGCCGGGCGGAGACGACGAACGGCTCACCGTCCAACTGGTCGTCGGAACGGGGGAGGTCGTCGTGACGTACGACGACAGCGCCCCGGAACCGGTGGAGGTGACGGGGGAGGTGCTGGACTCCTGCCACCAGTGGCTGCCCCAGGTGCCCTCCGGCGAGGTGTGGGCGTGCGACGCCACCGTGGAGGCGGTCGGCTCCCTCTGCGACGCCTCCCGGCCGGACGGCGTTCCCGGCGCGTGGCGCCTGACCACCAGCAGACCGCGTTCCGCGCCCGCGTCCGCCGAACCGGCCTTCCTGGAGCGCACCCGGGAACTGCACATCCTGCGCGGCGCCTACCAGGACGCCGTGCGCCGCCGGCTGCCGCACCTGGTCACGGTCGTCGGCGAGCCCGGCATCGGCAAGACGCGCCTCATCGGCGAGTTCACCGCGACGCTGCGCGCCGACGCACCGCGGGACGACCCCGAATATCCCCCACCGCGGGTGCTGTACGCGGCCGCGCCCGCCTTCGACGCCCACACGCCCTACGAGCCGCTCGCCGGCCTGGTCCGCGGTTGCGCCGGTGTCCGTCCCGGCGCGGCCGGGGCCGCCGTGCTGCCCGCACTCGCCGAAGCCGTGGCCCGTCTGCTGCCGCACGCGCCCGACGCCGACCGGACCGTCGCCGCCCTGGCCGCCTGCCTCGGACTGCCGACCCCCGCCGCCTCCCCGGAGGGGCCCGGCGGCGGGCACGAGGCGGTGACCCGCGAGGAGGTCCTCGACGCCGTGCGGAGCGTCCTGGAGGAGACGGCGGCCGAACACCCCCTGGTGGTGGTGCTCGACGACTTCCACCGCGCCGCCGATTTCGTGCGGGGCTTCGTCGAGGATCTCACCGTGCGGCTGGGTCCGGTGGGCCTGCTGCTGGTCGTCGGAGCCCGCTCCGAGCTGCTGCACGCCTCGCCCGGCTGGGGCTGCGCCAAGCGCCGCTCGTCCCTGATCACGGTGGCACCGCTGTCCGCCACGGCCACCCACGCCCTGATCGAGGCCGCCTCCGGCCGTCCCCAGGACGCCGGTGACCGGACCGCGCTGGCCGACGGCAACCCCTTGTTCGCCCAGGAGTACGCCCGCACCACCGCGGTGGACGCCCGGCACCGCCCCGTCCATCCGCCGACGGTGCGCGCCGTCGCCGCAGCCCAGCTCGACACCGTGGACAGCGTCGCCAAGTCGGTGCTGCGCGACGCGGCGGTCGTCGGCGAGACGCTGTGGCGCTCCGCGGTCGGCGCGGTCAGCCTGCGGGAGTCCGAGGAGGTCACCCGCGTCCTGGAGTACCTGGAGTCACGGGACCTGCTGCGCCGGGTGCACCGCAGCAGCATCCCCGGAGACATCGAGTACGCCTTCCGCTACCCCGTCACCCGCGACGTCGTCCTGGCCCAGCTGCCGGGCAGGGTCCTCCTCGAACGCCATCTGCGGGCCGCGAACTGGGCGAGCCTGCTGGACTCGGTGCGGCCGGACCTGCTGGCCCTGCACTACGACCGGGCGATCGCCCTCGCCGAGGCGGACGGCGCGCCGGTGGAGGCCCTGGAGCGGCAGGCGTGGGAGGCGCTCGTGGCGGCCAGCGCCCGGGCCGCCGCCACCGGCGACGACGACCGGGCGGTCAGCTGTCTGGACTACGCCCTGGACCGCTGCCCGCCCGGCGAACCCGAACGGACCTGGCTGCTCACCCACCGTGCGCGCATGGTGGACAGCCTTGCGGACGGTGACCTGCGCGACGGCGGGGGACGGCGGCGGACGGACCGCCGGCTGGGCTGAGCCGGCGGGCCGTC
>NZ_BMVU01000114.1 GCF_014650875.1 Streptomyces minutiscleroticus | reverse complement strand
GTCGCGGACCCGACCCGGTCGGGTCCGCGACCTCCGGGGGCCGACCTGTGCGGTCGGCCGCTCAGCGGCCGTGGCCGCTGTCGCCGCCGTGGCCGCCGTGGCCCTTGTCACCATGGCCCTTGTCGCCGTGGCCGCTGTAACCACCGTGGCCGCTGTCGCCGCCGTGGTGCTTCTCGCGGTCGCTCTTGACGACGCAGGTGTTGCCGAACGCCGGGTTCAGCAGGCCGATGATGTCGATGGTGTTGCCGCAGAGGTTCACCGGCACGTCGAGCGGGACCTGGACGGTGTTGCCCGAGATGACGCCGGGCGAGCCGATGGCGGCGCCCTGCGCGTCGGAGTCCGCCAGGGCCAGACCGGCACCACTGATCACCACGGCACCCGCGCCGAGGGCGACTCCGGCTGCCTTCGCGATGCGAGACATCACGTTCTCTCCGTTCTCTGTCGAGGGGGCGGCTGCACGAGCGCGACCGCACGGTCGGTTCAACGCGGCCGGACAAGGTGGGTAACGGGGTCATTGGGGCATCATCCGCCAACATGCGCCATAGCGGTACAAAAACATATGAAGTGCGGATACATGGGTACGGGTGACGGCCTGGGTATTCCGATGAGGGCGTGGAGGGGTGCGGCCGCCCTCCGTCCGGGGCGCACGAGTCCTGGGGGGCGCGACGGGCGGAAAGCGGAGTGTGCCGGCGCCCGGCGCGGGACGCGGCCCGAGCGCCGACGCGGGGCGGGGTGCGGCGCCCCGGACGGGTGCGGCCGGACGGGGGATTCCGGGCGCCCGGCGTGTCGCGCGGGAGTCATGAGGGGCGTCCGGTGCCGGTGCGGGGCTCGGCACGGGGCCCGGCGCAGGTCCGGCGCGCCGGGCGGCCGGCGTTGTTTCGGCCTATTTGCTCGGCCACCGCGCGGACGGCGTGTCGGCCGCCCCGTGCGCGGGCGTACGCCCCGGCGGACGGCTCTGAACAGCGAAAAAGCCCTCCCCTGAAGGAGGGCTGGACGCCGGACGGAAGATGGCGCCCCCGGCAGGACTCGAACCTGCGGCCAAGCGCTTAGAAGGCGCCTGCTCTATCCACTGAGCTACGGGGGCCGGGTGTGGTGGCCTGTGGTGCTGGTGCCCGGGTGTGGGCTGATCCGTGACCTTGCCGGGGACAAGGATAGGGCTCACCGATCCTTGTCCCTGATGCTTCCCCTCCGTGGCTCGATGTGGAGGTTCGGTGAAGCGGTCCTGATAATCGCAGGCAGGTGCGAATCGTGCATCGCTTTTGGCGTCCCACGCCCCGGGTGTTGTGCACTCGTTATGCCTGCGCCCCAGTCGTCCCTTCCGTCCCGTGTGCTGGATCGGCACGCAGACGTGCTCATATGCTTCAGAAAGCTCTTGAAATTGGGCATTCTTCGCATGTGGTGACCTTGGACGTACGGCCTCAGCTGCTCGACGCACTTTCCGCCCTGCGCGACCGTGTCGCCGCCGCACGCTTCCCGCTGCCCCTGCCCGGGGCCCCGCGCGCGCGGGCCAACCGCGACGAGCTGCTGGCGCAGCTCGATGACTATTTGGTGCCCCGTCTGCGGGAGCCCGAAGCGCCGTTGCTCGCCGTGGTCGGGGGCTCCACCGGCGCCGGCAAGTCGACACTCGTCAACTCCCTCGTGGGCCGCCGGGTGAGCGAGGCGGGGGTCCTGCGGCCGACGACGCGCACCCCGGTGCTGGTGTGCCACCCGGAGGACCATCACTGGTTCAGCGGCGCGCGGGTCCTGCCGGGGCTCACGCGCGCGTGGGTGCCCCCGCAGGACGCCGGAGACGATCCGCTCCTGCCGGACGAGGACGGCCCGCGCGTCCTGCGCATCGAGACCGCCGACACCCTCCCGCGCGGCCTCGCCCTCCTGGACGCCCCCGACGTCGACTCCCTGGTGGCGCGGAACCGGGTGCTCGCCGCCGAGCTGATCTGCGCGGCCGACATCTGGATCATGGTCACCACGGCCGCGCGGTACGCCGACGCGGTGCCCTGGCACCTGCTGCGGACGGCCAAGGAGCACGACGCGACCCTGGTCACCGTCCTCGACCGGGTGCCCCACCAGGTGGTGGCCGAGGTGTCGCGCCAGTACGGGGCGCTGCTGGCCAAGGCGGGGCTCGGCGACGTGCCCCGGTTCACCGTGCCGGAGCTGCCCGAGTCGGCCTGGGGCGGCGGCCTGCTGCCGGCGACCGCCGTGGCGCCGCTGCGCGCCTGGCTCGTCAACCAGGCGCAGGACCCGGCGGCCCGCGAGCAGGTCATGACGCGCACGGCCCGCGGAGCGCTCGACTCGCTGGCGGTGCGGATGCCGGAGCTGGCCGGCGCCGCGGCCGCCCAGTACGCCGCCGCGCTGCGGCTCACGGCGGCCGTCGAGGGGGCGTACGACGCCGAGTACGCCCGGGTGCGGGGCCGGCTGCAGGCCGGGGCCGTGCTCGCCGGGGACGCCCTCAAGCGGTGGCGCAGCTACCCGCTGGACTGCACCCCGGGCGAACTCCTGGACGCCCTCGTCGAGAGCCTCGCCGCCCTGCTGCTGTGCGCGGTGTCCGCGGCCGGCGAGCGCGTGGACGAGGTCTGGCGGCGCGAACCCGCCGCCCGGGTCGAGGTCCTGACGGACCGCGAACCCGAACTGGAGACCGCCGAGCACCGCATCGGCCTGGCCGTACGCCGCTGGCGCCGTGTCCTGGAGGAGTTCGCCGAGGAAGAGGTCGGCGAACTCGACAGGAGCGTCGCCCCCGACGCCGAGGCGGTGGCCGCGCTCGTCGCCACCGCCCTCCTGGGCGGCCGCCGGGCCCGGTCCGCGGGCGAGCGCCTGGCCGAGCGGATCGGCGCGCACGGAGCCCTGCGGCTGCGCGACCGGGGCGGCCGGCTGCTGACCCAGTACCTGGACCAGGCGCTGCGCGTCGAGCGGGACCGGCGGCTCGCCCCGCTCGACGCGCTCGACGTCCGGGCGGACCCCCAGGCCGAGCTCATCGCCGCGCTGTCGGTGCTGCAGAAGGAGAGGTGACCGCGGTGGCTGCCGTCACTGACCACAGGGACCACACCGACCCTCCGGAGGACGACGGCCGGAGCCGGGAGCGGGGCCGACAGGACGGGCGGAACCAGCAGGACCGGCTGGACCGGCGGGAGAACCGACAGGACCGACAGGACCGACAGGACCGGCAGGACCGGCAGGACCGAGAGAGCGGGGAGCACGCGCGCGTGGAGGACGAGAGGGCGGACGCCGGGCAGAGGGGCGACACGGTCGCGCACGCGCGCGTACGCGACGGCGCCGGGCGTGTGGGCGGACAGGGCCGGGGCGAGGACGCGCGCGGGCCCGTCCACGGGGCGACCGCGCGCGCGGAGGACGGTTCCGGGCCCGCGGGCGCCTTCGGCGGCGGGTCCGGTGCCGCCGCCCCGCAGGGCGCCTGGGACGACGGACTGATCGCGCGGCGCGTGGCGGAGGAGGCCGACGGCCGGCCCGGAGGAGCGGCGGCCGGGGCCGACCACCGGCCGCCCGCGGTGGTCCCGCTCGCGTACGACGGGCCCCTGCGGTCCCGGCTCGAGGCGCTGCGCGAGCTGGTCGGGCTCTCCCGGGCCCGGCTCGACGGCGCGACGCTCGCCGAGGCCGGACGGGTCCTCGACGAGGCCGCGTCCCGGCGCAGGCTCTCCGGGCAGCACACGGTCGTCGCCATCGCGGGGGCCACCGGCAGCGGCAAGTCGCAGCTGTTCAACGCCCTCGCCGGCGTGGCCATCTCGGAGACCGGCGTCCGCAGGCCGACCACCGCGGCACCCATCGCGTGCAGCTGGAGCGACGGCGCGGCCGGGCTCATCGACCGGCTGGGCATCCCGGGACGGCTGCGGCGCAGGCCCCTGCAGAGCGGCGGGGCCGAGGACCCGCTGCGCGGCCTGGTCCTCGTCGACCTGCCCGACCACGACTCGGCGGCCGTCCAGCACCGTGAACAGGTGGACCGCGTCCTCGCGCTGGTCGACGCCGTGATCTGGGTCGTGGACCCGGAGAAGTACGCCGACGCCGTGCTCCACGAGCGCTACCTGCGCCCCATGGCACGGCACTCGGAGGTCACCTTCGTCGTCCTCAACCAGATCGACCGGCTCCCCGGGGACGCCGCCCACCAGGTCCTCGACGACCTGCGGCGGCTGCTCGACGAGGACGGCGTCGCCCTGGGGGAGTACGGCGAACCGGGCGCGACCGTGCTCGCGGTGTCCGCGGCCACCGGGGAGGGCGTCGGGGAACTGCGCGAGACCCTGGGCCACTTCGTCGCCGAGCGGGGCGCCGCCGCGCGCCGCGTCGCCGCCGACCTGGACGCGGCGGCGGCCCGGCTGTGGCCCGTCTACGTGACCGGGCGGCGGACCGGGCTGAGCGAGCGGGCGCGCGAGGAGTTCGCCGCCCGGCTCGCGGACGCGGTGGGCGCCACGGCGGCGGGGGACACGGCCGAGCGCGCCTGGCTGCGCAACGCCAACCGCGCGTGCGGCACGCCCTGGCTGCGGCTGTGGCGCTGGTACCGGGACCGCGGCGAGCCCCCCACGGACCGGCTGGTCGTGCGCACGCCGGACGACGAGGAGGCGACGGCCCGCCAGCGCGTCGAGCAGGCGGTGCGCACGGTGGCCGAGCGGGCGTCCGCCGGCCTGCCCGACCCCTGGGCGCAGGCCGTGCGCGAGGCCGCCGTGCGCGGGTCGCAGGGCCTGCCCGAGGCGCTCGACGAGATGACCCTGCGGGCGGCGGCGCCCCCGGGCCGGCCGCCCCGGCCCGGCTGGTGGCCGCTCGCCGTCCTGGCGCAGGCGTCCATGACGCTCCTCCAGGTCGTGGGCGGGCTGTGGCTGCTGGGGCAGGTCCTCGGGACCGCGGCGCCGAACCTCGGGGTCCCGGTGCTGCTGATGGCGATGGGCATCGTCGGCGGCCCCGTCGTGGAGTGGGCCTGCCGCCTCGCGGCGCGCGGGCCGGCGCGGCGGTACGGGCAGGAGGCGGAACGGCGCCTGCGGGAGGCCGCCGCGGGCTGCGGCCGGGCGCGCGTCCTCGACCCGGTCGCCGCGGAACTGCTCCGCTACCGGGAGGTGCGGGAGCAGTACGCGCGGGTGACGGGGGTCGGGGTGCCGGCGGGGTGAGGCCGGGGAGGGCCCGAGGCCGTGGGGGAGGAGGGAGCGGCCCCTCATGCGGGCCGATGCCCCTTGTGGGTGACGAAGTTGTCCACAACCGGCCGGTAGGACACAGCGTCCTGCGGGCCCGGTCCGGCGGATGCAGTCTGGGACGGCGGTGGCCGCGGCGGACATCGTGAACGGGACCGCCGCGGCGGACGCGACCGCGCGGGACGGTCCCGCGCGGCACGGGACGAGGGAGGGGTCCGTGATGAACGAGACGACGGTGTGCGTGACGGGGAACGTGGCGACGCAGCCGGTGTACCGGGAGACGGCGGCGGGGGCGTCGTCGAGGTTCCGCCTGGCGGTGACGGCGCGGTACTGGGACCGCGAGAAGAACGCGTGGACGGACGGGCACACCAACTTCTTCACGGTGTGGTCCAGGAGGGCGCTCGCGACGAACGTGCAGGCGTCGGTCACCGTGGGCGACCCGGTCGTGGTGCACGGCAGGCTGAGGGTGCGCACCGAGGTGCGCGAGGGGCACGGCTGGGCCTCGGCGGACATCGACGCCACGGCGGTGGGCCACAACCTGGCCCGCGGCACGTCCGCGTTCCGCCGCGCGGCCAAGGGCGGGACGGCCAAGGGGGACGGGACGGCACCGGCCGCCGGGCCCGAGCCGGACCGGGAGACGGGGCCCGCGCTTCCCGGACAGGGCCGGGAGACGGCACCGGCCGGTTCGGACACGGGCTGGGGGAGGGCGTCGGCGGGGCCGGACACGGGCTGGGGGGCGGCACCGGCGGGGCCGGGGACCGCCGGAGAGGGAGAAGGGGAGGCGGAGTGGGCCGCCGCGTCCGACGGCAGCGCTCTCGCCGCGTCCGGCGACACCGTCCCGGCGGGGTCCCCGGTGTGACGCCGGATCCCGTTTGCGGTCGTACGCAGGAAGTGCCGCTTATCGACGGGCACGTCCGGGACGAAGGTCATGGATTTGTCGATAAACCCGGCTCGCAAACGCGCCCGGCGATAACGATTCCGATTCGGATCATTGATCGGACGGTATGACCGCAAAGCGCGGTGCGGCCCGTACCTAGGATGCCGGGCATCGGCTTTCGGGCTTCCGATTCTGCAGGTGGGGCCGCCAGTCCTCGTGTCACCGGGTCCCGCTCGAAGGGAAATTCTGTGCTTTCTTCGTTCTCTGCGTCGGCCTCGCGCGAGCGGGGGGCGGTGCGTCTCGCCGCCGCGGCCGCGGTGACCGGTCTGGTCGCGGCGGGCGTGCTGGCCGCCGCGGGCACGGCGGTCGCGGAGGAGACTCCGCAGCGGCAGGGCGGCGCGACCGCCACCATAGGCGGCCTCACGACGTCCGGGCCCGCCGTCATCCACGGTGACGACGGGGACCAGAAGGTGTCGGCGGGCCTGTTCGAGATGTCCGTCGACAACGGCGGCACCCTGCAGACGTACTGCATCGACATCCACAACCCGACGCAGAAGGACGCCAGGTACCAGGAGACCCCCTGGAGCGGCACGTCGCTGAACGGCAACCCCGACGCGGGCAGGATCCGCTGGATCCTGCAGAACTCCTACCCGCAGGTCAACGATCTCGCGGCACTGGCGCGGAAGGCGGGCGCCGGCAGCCTCACCGAGGAGGACGCGGCCGCGGGCACGCAGGTGGCCATCTGGCGCTTCTCCGACGGGGCCGACGTGGACGCCGTCGACCCGCAGGCGGAGAAGCTCGCCGACTACCTGGAGAAGAGCGCCCGGAGCCTCGCGGAGCCCCGGGCCTCGCTGACCCTGGACCCGCCGGCGGTCTCCGGTCACGCCGGGGAGAAGCTCGGCCCGGTCACGGTGCGCACCAACGCCGACCACGTGACGGTGACGCCGCCCGCGGTCGCCGCCGCGGACGGCGTGAGGATCGTCGACGAGGCGGGCGAGGAGGTGACGTCCGCCACGGACGGCAGCAGGCTCTTCTTCGACGTGCCCGAGGACACGGCGGACGGCACGGCCGCGCTGACCGTGCAGGCGTCCACGACCGTGCCGGTCGGCCGGGCCTTCGCCTCGGAGACCAGGAGCCAGACGCAGATCCTCGCCGGTTCCAGCGAGTCGACGGTCTCCGCGACGGCGACCGCCAACTGGGCCGAGACGGGCGCGATACCCGCGCTGTCGGCGGAGAAGAACTGCGCCGAGGGCGGTGTGGACATCACCGCCTCCAACGAGGGCGACGAGGCGTTCGCCTTCGAGCTGATGGGCGTCGAGCACACCATCGCGGCGGGCGCGAAGGAGACGGTGACGGTCCCGCTCCAGGAGGACCAGGCCTACGACTTCACGATCGAGGGCCCGAACGGCTACGAGAAGCGGTTCAAGGGCGTGCTCGACTGCGAGACCCAGGGCAGCCCGGGCGGCGAGACGACCCAGACCCTGAGCGAGCCCAGCCCGGCCACCGTGGACGGTTCGGTCGCCGGTTCCGCGAACACCGCCGACCTCGCCGAGACCGGCGGCTCCAGCGCCACGCCGGTGATCGCGGGAGTGGCGATCGCCCTGGTCGTGCTCGGCGGCGCTGCGGTGCTCCTCGTCCGCAAGAAGAAGACGCCGACGCAGGACTGACGCCGGCGGGAACGCCGTCCCGCCCGTGCGGAAGCACGCTCCCGCACGAGCGCGACGCCCGACCCGGCCCGCACGGCCCCGGCCCCGCCCCCCGGGCGGCCCGGGGCCGTCGCCGTCCTCCGGCCGGGCCGTCCCCGGCCCGCGCGATGCCGGGCGGGCGGAGCCGTGCCGGTGACCAGCGGTGACTGGCTGTAACCGACAGTGAGGGGCGGGTCGCCGTCCCGGTTGTCGCCCCCGGTGGTGAAGCAGCAGTTCAAGGGCGTCCTGGCGGACTGGTTTCCGCCCGGGGGTGGACGGCTGGCAAGATGGGGTGTATCTGCCCACTGCCTGATTTCAAGCTGCCGGACGGTTTCTCTTGGCTGAGTTCATTTACACCATGCGCAAGGCGCGCAAGGCGCACGGCGACAAGGTGATTCTCGACGACGTCACCCTGAACTTCCTCCCGGGTGCCAAGATCGGCGTCGTCGGTCCGAACGGTGCCGGTAAGTCCACCGTCCTGAAGATCATGGCGGGGATCGAGCAGCCGTCCAACGGCGACGCGTTCCTGACGCCCGGCTACAGCGTCGGCATCCTGCTCCAGGAGCCCCCGCTGAACGAGGACAAGACCGTCCTCGAGAACGTCCAGGAGGGCGTCGCCGAGGTCAAGGGCAAGCTCGACCGGTTCAACGAGATCGCCGAGCTGATGGCGACCGACTACTCCGACGCGCTGCTGGAGGAGATGGGCAAGCTCCAGGAGGACCTCGACCACGCCAACGCGTGGGACCTGGACTCCCAGCTGGAGCAGGCCATGGACGCCCTGGGCTGCCCGCCCGGCGACTGGCCCGTCACCAACCTCTCCGGTGGTGAGAAGCGCCGCGTCGCCCTGTGCAAGCTGCTCCTCGAGGCGCCCGACCTGCTGCTCCTCGACGAGCCCACCAACCACCTCGACGCCGAGTCCGTGAACTGGCTGGAGCAGCACCTCGCCAAGTACGAGGGCACCGTCGTCGCCGTCACCCACGACCGGTACTTCCTGGACAACGTCGCCGGGTGGATCTGCGAGGTCGACCGCGGCCGTCTGCACGGCTACGAGGGCAACTACTCCAAGTACCTGGAGACCAAGGCGGCCCGTCTCAAGGTCGAGGGCCAGAAGGACGCCAAGCGGCAGAAGCGCCTGAAGGAAGAGCTGGAGTGGGTCCGCTCCAACGCCAAGGGCCGGCAGGCCAAGTCCAAGGCGCGTCTGGCCCGCTACGAGGAGATGGCCGCCGAGGCCGACAAGATGCGGAAGCTGGACTTCGAGGAGATCCAGATCCCGCCGGGCCCGCGCCTGGGCAACGTGGTCGTCGAGGTGAACAACCTCAGCAAGGCCTTCGGTGAGAAGGTGCTGATCGACGACCTCAGCTTCACGCTGCCGCGCAACGGCATCGTCGGTGTGATCGGCCCGAACGGCGCCGGCAAGACCACCCTGTTCAAGATGATCCAGGGCCTGGAGCAGCCGGACTCCGGTTCGATCAAGGTCGGCGAGACCGTCAAGATCTCCTACGTCGACCAGAGCCGCGAGAACATCGACCCCAAGAAGACGCTGTGGGCCGTCGTCTCCGACGAGCTGGACTACATCAACGTCGGCCAGGTCGAGATGCCCTCCCGCGCCTACGTGTCCGCGTTCGGCTTCAAGGGCCCGGACCAGCAGAAGCCGGCCGGCGTGCTCTCCGGCGGTGAGCGCAACCGCCTGAACCTCGCGCTCACCCTCAAGCAGGGCGGCAACCTGCTGCTCCTCGACGAGCCGACCAACGACCTCGACGTCGAGACGCTCTCCTCGCTGGAGAACGCGCTCCTGGAGTTCCCGGGCTGCGCCGTGGTCGTCTCCCACGACCGCTGGTTCCTGGACCGCGTCGCCACGCACATCCTGGCGTATGAGGGCGACTCCAAGTGGTTCTGGTTCGAGGGCAACTTCGAGTCGTACGAGAAGAACAAGGTCGAGCGGCTGGGCCCGGACGCCGCCCGCCCGCACCGCGCCTCCTACAAGAAGCTGACCCGGGGCTGATCTTGCGGCACATCTACCGCTGCCCGCTGCGCTGGGCGGACATGGACGCGTACGGCCACATCAACAATGTGGTCTTCCTCCGCTACCTGGAGGAAGCCCGTATCGACTTCCTGTTCCGCCCGGACAAGGACTTCCAGCAGGGGTCCGTGGTGGCGCGCCATGAGATCGACTACAAGCGCCAGCTCGTCCACCGGCACGCCCCGGTGGACGTCGAGCTGTGGGTCACGGAGATCAGGGCGGCGTCGTTCACGATCGCCTACGAGGTCAAGGACCCGGACCAGGTCTACGTCCGGGCCTCCACGGTCATAGTCCCGTTCGACTTCGAGGCCCAGCGGCCCCGCCGGATCACCGCCGAGGAGCGGGAGTTCCTGCAGGAGTACACGGACGGCGCCGGTGACGCCTCGGAGGCCGTCGCCGCATGACGACGACGGCCCTGCACCTCGCCGACGACGGGGAGGCGGCGGACCTCGCCGCCTTCCTGTCCCGGCTGATCCACTACGACCGCGCGGCCGCGGTACGGCTGCAGGCCGCGGGGAAGACCCTCGCGGTGTTCGGGCGGCCGCCGTCGTTCGAGGTCCTGGCGATCCGCGCGGCGCGGCTCGCCAAGCCCTACGAGAACGGCCTCGACGTCACCCTCGACGCGACCGTCTCGGCCGGTGAGCTGCTGGAGTCCCTCGACGAGAGGGCGGCCACGGCCGGCGTGCCGGCCGCCGTCACCGGACCGCCGTGGGCCGGCGTCCTGCCGCCGCGCGGCGGCTGGCGGCCGGAGCCCGGACTGCCGCCGTTCGACGCCGTCCGCGCGATGGTCGCCCAGGCCGTCGCCGACTTCCGCGCCCGCATCGGCGCACTGCCGGCCGAGCGGCGCACCCGGGCCGAACTGGACGGCATCGGCCAGGAGATCTGGTCCCGGCCGGTCGGCGGCACCGAGCTCCCGCTGCGGGCCGCGCACGCGGCGCAGTCGCTGGGCTTCCTGCGGCCGACGGCCGGGGGCCGGCCGGAGCAGCCGCTGAAGCTGCTGGCGGCGGGCGCGTGGCTGCGGCTGCGCACGCCGTACGGATCGACGGCCGTGCGGCGGGCCGGACTCGGGTCCCTGGGCGTCAGCGTGCGCTGAGGCGTCAGCGCGCGCTGAGACGTCGGCATGTGCCGGGGTACCGGTGTGCGCCGAGTCCAGTGCCGCCCCGGCCCCCGGCCCTCGGCCCCTGAGTACCGGCCTTCTCGGCCGTCCGTCCCGGCACCGCGAGGGCCGTCCCCGATGCGCGGAGCGGGCCGGGCGCCCGGCCCGCTCCG
>NZ_BMVU01000113.1 GCF_014650875.1 Streptomyces minutiscleroticus | reverse complement strand
CCCAGACGCCCCTGTCCCGGCGCTTGCACCGTACGGCCGTGAACCAGGCCCGGCCACCAGGAAAGCGGCACCCAAAAAATTTCATACCAGGTACCAATCCGCTGGAGCGGCTGAACCGGGAGATCAAACGCCGCGCGGACGTGGTGGGTGTCTTTCCCCATCCGGCCGCGCCGGCCCGGCCGGCCGGTGCGGTCCTGGCCGAGCAGCACGACGAGTGGCAGGTCACCGACCGCCGCTACCTCCCCGAGGGCTCCATGGCCCAAGTCGCCGCCGGCGAACCGGTGGCGGCCCCCGCACTCACCGGCGCATAGCCGAAACACACCCGCTGAGCGTCACGCGGCCGAACGAACTCCACCACTCAGCGGGACATGACCCCCTGTGGTCGCCAGTACCTACGGTCGCTTCCGAGCTTTTGACGAGCGTCCCGCTCTCTGGCTCTGAGCGCCATCATCCACAGTGATGATTCGGGAAGCGCCAGTATGAATCTTGCCGCAGGGGGATGATTCCTTTGGTGGCATCGCCCTGCGGGCCTGACTCAATCACTCACTGACGCTTCGGCTGTCCGTCTCGTGAACTGTCGGTCCGCGGGACGGTGCCACCTCGCACGTAGCGGGTGGGGCTCCCGTGACTTAATAGGTGCTCGACCAGCGGTCCCATCACTGTGCTGTCCGTCAGCCCGGCCGAGACGTGCTCCTTCGAATCGCTCGGACAAACTGCGGACTACCCCATGAACGCTGGACCCACGCCCGTGATCGGCGGCATCGACACCCACACGGACTTCCACCAGCTCGCGGTCATCGACACCGTCGGCCGACAGTTGGCCACCAAGTCGTTCCGGACTATCCCGGACGGCTACCGCCACCTCCTGAGGTGGCTGCGAACGCACGGCGAGGTCCTGGCCGTCGGCATGGAGAGCACCGGCCACTACGGGGCCGAACTCGCCCGCTTCCTGCACGCCCACGACATCCGGTCATCGAGGTCGACCGGCCCGACAAGCGCATCCGCCACGTCTATGGCAAGACCGACCCCTTGGACGCCTACAGCGCTGCAGCCGCCGTCCTGTCCGGCCGCGCCAAAGGCACCCCGAAGAGCCATAACGGCATCGCCGAGTCGATACGAGTGCTGCGCACGGCCCGGATCAGCGCCGTCAAGGCCCGCACTCAGGCGATCAACCAGATCCGCGCTCTGATCATCATCGCGCCCAGCGAGGTCCGGGAAAGGGGCCGGGGACTGACCACCGGCAAGGAAAGGGGCCGGGGACTGACCACCAGCAAGTTGATCGAAGCCCTGGCCCGCGCCCGCCCGGCCGGTGATCCCGCCGACCCGGCGCATGCGGCCAGGCCAACATTGCGCCGCCTGGCCCGCCGCTACCTCGCGCTGAACGAAGAGATCAAGGAGACCGAGGCCGAGATAGAACCTCTGGTCGCCCAGGCCGCGCCGAGGCTCGTCGCGCACAGTCCGGGATCGGCCCGGAGACCGCCGGCCAGCTCCTCATCAGCGCAGGCGACAATCCCCAGCGGCTGCGAACCGAAGCCTCCTTCGCCCGGCTGTGCGGCGTCGCTCCCACCCCCGCGTCCTCGGGACGGACCGACCGCCACCGGCTCCATCGCGGCGGCGACCGGCAGGCGAACAAGGCCCTGCACGCCATCGTCATGGTCCGCATGAAGTACGACACACGCACCCAGGACTACGTCAACCGACGCACCGCCGAAGGGCTGTCCGAAAAGGACATCATCCGTTGTCTCAAACGCTTCGTCGCCCGCGAGGTCTACCACCGGCTACCGCAGTTCACCTGGCAGCCTGGCTCTGTACGTGACTCCGGCAGCCGTTTCCCGTGAGGTGAGCTTCTCCACCGGGGGCGATATGACCAACGCGAATCCGACTTCGTCCGTCCTGACCCGCATCCGTGACGAGGCTCTGGCTTGGTGCCGCGCACACGGCCACGCGCGGCCGGACCGCATCCGCGTCGTGGCAACAACCCGTGATGCCGCCACCCAGCTCCTGCAACCAGGCGGCGTGCGGTCCGCGCCCGACCCCTGCTACCTCGTGGTCCTCGAAGGACGCTTCCAGCAGCCCGGGATGCCCGAAGAGGCTCGGCCCGCAGGCATCTGGGCGGCCTTCTTCATGCGCCCGGAACGGCTCCGCGCCGATTCCTTTACCATCCGGCCGCGAGGATACGTGCCGCACCGCCCCATCGAGGACCTGGGCAGCGTCCACGTGACCGAGACCAAGTGACATCAGAAGCCACTGCCATCAAACGGCTTGACGCTCTATAGGAGTCGACCGTTCGCCTGCGGTGACGCCCCGCAGGCGTGAAAGTCGGTACGGGGGCTGTCCGCCGACGCCGCTTGATGGTTGGGCTGTGAGCCCGCATAGGAGTCTGGTGAGGGAGCCGTCCGAGGGGGCCGCACACTGTCGTCTTGAGCACGCCGATCAGCTTCTCCGTTACCCCTTGGCTTCCCGGGCAGCCCCCGCTCACGCCATCGCACCAGGGGTATGTCATGGAGGAAGCGGGAGAAGACCACGACGACGGGACGGTCGCCAGGGTCGCGGCGATCGACATCGCGAAGGCGTCCGGGATGGTCTGCCTGCGCATTCCGCACGACACCGTCGAGGGGCGGCGCGTTCAGAAGGTCTGGACGCATCGCCTCGACGACGAACACGATCCTCGAACTCGGTGATCGGCTGCTGTGCCGGGGCGTCGAGCGGGTGGTGATGGAGGCGACGGGCTCGTACTGGCGCCCGTTCTTCTATCTGCTGGAGGCCCGCGGCCTGGAGTGCTGGCTGGTCAACGCCCGTGACGTGAAGAACGTCCCCGGGCGCCCGAAGACCGACAAGCTGGACGCGGTCTGGCCGGCCAAGCTCGCCGAACGCGGCATGGTCCGCGCCTCGTTCGTCCCTCCGAAGCCGGTGAGGCAGCTACGGGACTACACCCGCACCCGTACCGTCTTCGTCCAGGAACGCACCCGGCACAAGCACCGCGTCGACAAGGCCCTCCAGGATGCGCAGATCAAACTGTCCGGCGTCGTCTCGGACCTGTTCGGCGCCTCCGGGCGGGCCATGCTCGACGCCCGGGTCGCCGCAGAACACAACCCGCAAACCCTGGTGGACCTCGCCCGGGGCAGCCTGGTCAGGAAGAAACCGGCCCTCGTCGAGGCGCTGACCGGGCGCTTCGAAAACCACCACGCCCACCTGCTGCGGGTGCTGCCGGGCACCGTCGACCACCTCACCGCACAGATCGGCGAACTCGACCGGCTGATCGCCCGAACCCTGGAGGAGATCACCACCCCGCACGGCGACACGGACCCCGAAAACGGTGTTCCTGCCGTCAGTGCGCGCGTCCTGGCCGAGAAGCTGGACGCCGTTCCCGGCATCGGGCCGGCCACCGCGCAGGTCATCCTCGCCGAGATCGGCGCGGACATGCGCAGCTTCCCCAGGCCCGGACACCTGGTCTCCTGGGCCAAGCTGTGTCCGCGCACGATCCAGTCCGGTGCGAAGAGCAGCACGGGCCCGGCCGGGCAGGGCAATCCCTGACTCAAGGGCGCTCTGGGTGAGGCCGCCGCTGCCGCGGCCCGCACCGACACCTTCCTCGGCGCCCGCTACCGCCGCATCGTCAGACGCCGCGGCCACGCCAAGGCCCTGGTCGCCGCCGCCCGCTCGATGCTGGTCATCGCCTGGTACCTGATCACCGACCCGGACGCCTCCTACCAGGAGCTCGGCGCCGACTGGCACCGCCGCCACCTCGACCCCGCCCGCACAACCCGCGATCTCGTCCGCCAGCTCCAGGCCCTCGGCCACCAGGTCGCCCTCACCCCGGCATCAACCTGACCGGCCCGCCCCATCCTCATCCGGTCCGCAAGCGTCCCGGATGCTGCCGCCTGCCCTCCCGGACGTCGATTTTCCGATCAGCATCTTGCTGATCGGACTCGGTTCCGCCGCGGCGATGGTCGGCTTCCGGGTCCGCTATGCGCTCGCCGCCCGCCTAGTCAACGAGCTCGTCGAAGCCGCCGACGAGAAGCAGCTCACCAAGACCATCGCCCGCTACGGCCGCGTCGATCTCCTCTGCATTGACGAGCTGGGCTACCTCGAACTGGACCGCCGCGGCGCCGAGATGCTGTTCCAGGTTCTGACCGAAAGGGAGGAGAAGAACAGTGTCGCGATCGCCTCGAACGAATCGTTCGGGGGCTGGACCAAGACCTTCACCGATCCCCGGCTCTGCGCGGCCATCGTCGACCGCCTGACCTTCAACGGCACCATCATCGAGACCGGCACCGAGTCCTACCGGCTCGCCCAGACCTGGGCCGAGCAGCAAGCCTCCCGCTGATCGAGGGGCCCGCAGCGGCATCCTTCTGAAAGGTCCCTGAACTACTCGATCGTGCGGAGCTTCGGTATGGGCAAACACCACGCGCCCACGAGCGCCAGGAGAGCCTGCCGAGCGAGAGTTCGTGCCTCGCTCCATCTCAGGTCTGCGGCCACAGCTTCACTGCTCCAGCAGTCCGCCTGACCCTGGCCGCTCATGTCATCGAAGATCACATCGATCGCACTCAGGTAAGCAAGGACGTCTTGATCAAGGTCCGTCGAAGAACCTCTGGCACATCGGAAAGCGTGCTCGAAGTCCAGAGCGATCTCGTCAGTCACCATCTGATACTGGTCGACCCAAGCCATCTGGGCCGAGGCGTCGGCAGCCACAACAGTGAGCGACGCGATCAGCAGAGAGCGACGACGAGCACCATCATCAGGGCTATCCACGTGAGGATCATGGCACAGCCCGGAGACGCAGGATCATCGGATATCAAGTGGGGCCGGGTCTGACCGGAAGACGGGGTCACATCAGACCGGAACTCGGCCCCGCCGAAGGCCAAGCCGGGGCCAGCTCAAGCCGGAAGAGTGGGGCCAGCCCAGACCGTTAACGCCGGCTACAGGATGTGGGCGGTGCGAGCGGCTGCCAGCCAGTCGGGAAACTCTCGTAGCAGTTGGTCGAAGAGGTGCTGGTCGCGGATGGCGCGAGGGGTGTGCCCGGCGTGGAAGAAGCCGGCGTTGTCGACGACGCGGCGTGCGGGGACGGCAAGGGTGTCGAGTTTGCGCAGAAAGGCGAATTCGTTGTCGTCGGGGTCGCCGAAGCCGATGAACTGCCAGAACAGTGGCAGCCGGGCGGCTTTGCACAGGTAGCGTTCGGCGGCCGGCCTGCTGGTGGGGCCTCCGTCCGTCTGGAAGATCACCAGGGCGGGCGCGGTACTGCCGGAGTCGAGATAGTGGTCGATGACCGCGTCCATGGCCCAGTGGTAGTTCGTGCGCCCCATGTGACCCAGGTTCTCGTGCAGCTTGTTGATGCGGCCGCGGTGTCCGCCGAGGGTGAGGTCGGTGGACCCGTCGACGTCGGTGGAGAAGAAGACCACCGGGACCGTGCCGTCGTCGTCGAAGTGAGCGGACAGGGTCAGAACCTGTTCCGCCAGGTGCTGCATGGTGCCGTCCGCGTAGTAGGGGCGCATGGACCCGGAGCGGTCCAGTACGAGATACACCGCGGCACGCACGCCTTCCAGCCCGTGGTGGCGGATGCTGGCGCCGGCCGACTCGTAGAGGCTGACCAGGTCGGGCGCGCGTTCTTGCACCTTGGACAGGCTGATGGCGGGAGTGCGCTTGCTGCCGTTCGTCTCGATCACTGGTCCATGATGATCTGCAGCGGTTCGCGGCACGTGCGGTTCCCGGATTTCCGCCATGGCGGCGAGTCCTCGTCGCGCAGGCGCCATGGTGCCGAAGGCGGAGGCGGCAGAGGAACGGCGTGAGGTGCCGGATGCCTGAACCCTGAGCCTCTTCCAACCTGACGGGTGGTTGGGTCGGCGCCCCGGTGGCGGGTCCGATGCTGCCGGTCAGCGCAGCGCGGCCCAGAGGGCTGTAGGGCACCAGAGCGATGCCCAGTTCACGGCAGGCGGGCAGCACCTGCGCCTCCACGGCACGCTCCCACAAGGAGTACTCGCTCTGCAGGGCGGACACGGGAGCGGTGCCGGCCGCGCGGCGCAGCACGTCGGCTCCGACGTTGCTCAGTCCGATGGCCGTCACCTTCCCCTCACCGACCAGGTCCGCCATGGCTCCGGCCGTCTCCTCGACGGGCACCCGGGGGTCAAGCCGGTGGCAGTAGTACAGATCGATGTGGTCGGTGCCGAGGCGCCGCAGGCTGGCCTCGCACGCCTGGCGGACGTACTCGGGCCTGCCGTCGTAGACGACCTCCCCTTCCGGCGTCACGCGGGCGCCGAACTTGGTGGCGACCACGACCTCCGTACGGCGATGCCGTACCGCCTCGCCCAGCAGCGTCTCGTTGTGCCCGAATCCGTCCGTCTCCTGCGCGGCGCCTACCGCACCGTAGACGTCCGAGGTGTCGAAGAAGTCGACGCCCAGGTCGATGGCGAGCCGGATCGTGGCGATCGCCTCTGACCGGTCCGCGTCGCCGTAGAACTGGGACATGCCCATACAGCCGAGACCGATCGGGCGGACGCAGAGACTGCTGTGTCCCAGGGTGGTGCGGGTGTTCGCCACCGGCGTGCTCCTGTCTGGTGGGGGAGGTGGCGGCACGCCGGCGTGCCGGGAGGAGCTCCGGGCACGCCTCGTGCCGTCTCACCGTGATGGGTGTGGGGTCAGCCGGCGATCGTCTTGTACTCGATGTACTGGCCCAGGCCGACGGTGCCGAACTCCCGTCCGATGCCGCTGTTCTTGAAGCCGCCGAAGGGCCCGTCGAAGGAGAAAGGGGCGCCGTTGACGGAGAAGGTGCCGGTACGGACCTTCCGGGCGATCTCCAGCGCGCGGGACTCGTCGGTGGTCCACACTCCGCCGCCCAGGCCGTAGGGCGAGTCGTTGGCGATGCGCACGGCGTGGTCGTCGTCGTCGAAGGGGATGACCACGAGGACGGGACCGAAGATCTCCTCCTGGGCGATGGTCATCGAGTTGTCGACGTCGGCGAAGAGGGTGGGAGTGACGTAGTAGCCGTCTTCCAGGCCGGCCGGCACCTCGGGCCCGCCGGCAACCAGCCGGGCGCCCTCGCGGATGCCGGTCTCGATGTAGGAGCGCACCCGTGCCTGCTGATCGGCCCGGACCATGGGGCCGATGAAGGTCTCGGGATCCATGGGGTCGCCGACGGTCAGCGACTCCACGAGGTCCTTCAGCTTGGCCACCGCCTCGTCGTAGCGGCTGCGGTGCACCAGGATCCGGGTGTGGGCGACGCACGCCTCGCCGTTGTTGGCGAACGAGAGGAATTTCAGGCCCTCCGCCATGGCGTCCAGGTCGGCGTCGTCCAGGACGATGGCGGCGGACTTGCCGCCGAGCTCCAGGCTCACCCGCTTCAGCTGCCGGCCGGCGATGGCCGCGATGGTGCGCCCCGCGCCCGTGGAGCCGGTGAAAGCGATCTTGTCGATGCCGGGGTGGGAGATCAGGTACTCGCTGGTCTCGCGGTCGGCCGGTAGAATGCTGACCACGCCCTCCGGCAGGCCCGCGGCGGTGAGGATCTCACCGAGCAGCAAGGTCACCAGAGCGTTCTCGGGCGAGGTCTTCAGCACGACGGTGCAGCCTGCCAGCAGCGCCGGGATGATCTTGACGAGTGCCGACTGGTGCGGGGCGTTCCAAGGGATGACAGCCGCCACGACACCCACCGGCTCGCGGCGCACCAGGATGCGGCCCGGGGCGCCCTCGGCCTGAGGGAGTTCCTCCTCCCACGGCAGGGCGGCAGCGGCGCGCAGGAAGGCGTCGGTCTGCTGGGGCAGCGCGGCGGAGGTCCAGCCGGTGAACCATCGGGCACTGCCGTTCTCGACGGTGGTCAGATCGGCGATCTCCTCCGCTCGCTCGGCGTAGAGCTCGTTGAAGCGCGTGACGATCCCGTGCCGTTCGGCGGGGGCCAGCCGGGGCCAGGGTCCTTCGTCGAACGCCTTGCGGGCCGCGGCGACGGCGAGGTCCACGTCGGGCTTGGTGGCTTCGGCAGCCAGGCCGATCAGGGAGCGGTCGTGCGGAGAGCGGACTTCCAGGAGCTCCTTCTTGGCCGGCGCGGTCCACTGTCCGCCTATGTACAGCTTGTCGTACGTGATCACTGCGGGTCCTCGTTCTGTGATGGTGCGCCGTTCGGGGAAGGGCGGGCGCGCTGTTGCGGCAGGGATGCCCCCGGCGCAAGTTAAGAGAACACCGTTCACTTAGTCAAGTGAACGGTGTTCTGTAAAACCGGTGACGTGACCAGACTGTCCTCACACGTCCGAGGCGCCCGCAGGCCCGAGCGCAAGGAGCTGAGGCTCGCCGCGATCATGGACGCGGCGCGCTCGCCGGCCCTGGAGAACGGCGTGCGCGCGGTGACCTTGACCGACATCGCCGCCCGGACGGGCATCAACAAGTCGGCGGTGCTGCGCTACGTCGAGACCCGGGAGGACATCCACCTGCGCCTCACCGCCGAGGGCTGGACACGGTGGGCCGCCGCGCTGCGGGAGACGCCGGAAGGGCGGCTCGACGGCACCGCGGACGAACTGGCCAAGGCTCTGTGCACCACCCCGGTCGAGCAGCCGCTCCTGTGTGATCGGCTGGCGCATACGGCCCTGCGCCTGGAACGGCACGTGTCGGCCGAGGCGGTCCTGGCATACAAGTTGAGGCGCTTTCCGCCCTGGACGACATGGCCGGTGCCGGCGCCCTCTTCCAACCCGTTCTCGACAAGGCGGCAACGCGGGAACTCATCAGCACCGTCAGCCTGCTCGCCGGCGCCCTGTGGCAGATCTCCACTCCTCCCGAGGCACTGGCCCGGCTGTACGCGGAGGAATCACGCCTCGCGCACGCGGTGGTGAACTTCTTGCCCGTCTGACCGATGCCGCCTGCGCCATGGCCGCCGGCTTGGCCGTGTGCTCCGGGTGAGCCGCGGCCGCTCGCGCGCCGCGCGGCGAGGCAGGCGGCTGACCGGAGACCTCGCCCCGGCCGTCAGACGCGTCGCGCTCTGCCCGCGGTGACGGCCATGCCCGACCACTTCTTCCTATCTGGCACGCCGAGAATCTGCCCGACGAGGTGTTCGACCGCCGCCCCGTCGTCCGCACCGCCGGCAGACGTCGGGACCACGGCGTTCACACGGAGCGGGGGGACGTCCTCGACGAGGGCCCGGCCCAGGAAAAAAAGAGCCTGCTCGGTCGTGGCGAGGACCGAAACGCGGCCGGCCTCCGCGTCGAGGGGCACCGGCACCGGCTGACAGCGTCACCGCCCGCCGCGGCCGGCCGTCCCCGATCCGGGCGGGCCGGCACACCACCACGGCACCCTGCGACAGTCGTCCAGATCCAGACGCCGGCGCAGCACCGCGCGGACGGCGGGGCGCAGCTCGCCGGTGCGCGGCCAGGCGATGATCTCCTCGGCCACCTGCCGCAGTTTGATGTTGGCGTGCTGGGAGACCTCGCGCAGCACCTCCCAGCCCTGCTCCGGGCCGATGCGGGCGATCGCGATCAGGACACCGATGGCCTGGTCCACCACCGCATGCGAGCGCATCGCCTGCCGCAGCTGGTCGTTGCGGGCTTCCAATGCGGCGATCCTCGCCGCGGCCCGGTCTAACGGATCCGGCGTGTGCTGCGGGGACTGCGTCTGGGTCAACGTTCGCCTCCAGGGTCTGGGGAGCCGGGCGCCGACCAGCCATTACAGCAGCCCACCGCCACCAGGGCCCGATCACGGAGCTCCCCTGTGACCAGCCCCACCCCAGTCCCTTTGCCGCCGGCAGCACCGAGCGGCCGGACTCTCCGCGCCCGGCCCCGCGTGACCTGCCATGCGGTGGCGCCGCCCGCACGACAGGCAAGGCCCACCACCCGCCTACAGTCGACGGCATGGACAGCGATCTGCCCGAGCCGGAGCCACCGCGGCCCTGGCACCCCGAAGAGGGCCCCGAACCACGCGTAAGGACCTGGCCGCCGGGCGACCGCCCCGCCCTGGCCGTCTGGGCCCACGGCGCATGGCACTACGCGCCGGTGACGGCCCGCCAGGACTTCGCCGACGGCAGCATCCGCCCGCATCATCTGCTGGCGCCGATTGAAGAACCTCGCGTTTTGTTAGGCGTTCTGGGCAGAACACGGGCGGTGGTCTGCCGCCGCCTCCACAGCCGTCGTCGACGGCTTGTTCCTCTGTTACCAAGTGCGGACAAAATCAGGCGAACCAACTACGGCCAAGGAAACCTCTTGTAGGGCGCAACGAACAGTAGGCGGCCCGCCGTCCTGCGGAGCAGGCGCAAGTGGCCGTATCCGATGACCCATAGGAGGTTCCACCCATGACTGCTCGCCGTACCGTACGCTTCGCTGGCCTGGTGACCCTCACTGCCGCAGCGGCGATCTCGCTGACCGCCTACCAGAGCGGGAGCACCGAGGCCTTTGCCAGCCCAGCGGCGAACGGCTTTGTCTCCGCCTCCCACTCCACCGGCAACGGTGGTGCGGACAGCGTGGAGGCCCGGGCGGGCTCACCGGCCGGCGCGGTCACTCTGGTCGACGGAAGCACGGCCCAGATCAGCAAGCTGGGTGACCTGCACTACCGCGCCGAGATAGTGAGCGGCGGCTCGGTGGTGGCCACGCTGGAGGCGAACGAGCGGGACGCCGGACTCGACGCCAACGGCATGTACGTCGTACTCGGGATGGACGGCGAGATCCATTCCTGGACCGGCGGTGAGCACAGCGTTCCGGGTACCCACGAACTCGCGGGCGGCTGGACGGCCGAGGTCGTCAAGCTCGGTGAGCAGCACTACCGTGCGCACATCCTCGACGGCGAGGGCGCCGTGGTGGCCACGCTGGACGCGGACCAGCGCGATGCCGGGCTGGACGCCAACGGTTCGTACATCGTGCTCAGCACCCGCGGTGTGATCAGCGCCAGCGTGTGACAGCTTGCCCGACGGCGGTGGAGCCGCTGCCGGCGGCTCCACCGCCGCAGCGCCGAGAGTGTTCGGCCTCGTCGGTCGCTCCCGCACCTGTGCGAGCACTGCCAGCGTCAAGCTAGCGGTGGTTTGTTAATCCGGGCAGTAGAGGTCAAGAGGTCTGCCAGTGGTGACGGCGTCGATGAGGTTCTGGAGTTCGGTGGGCGGGGGCTTCACTGT
>NZ_BMVU01000112.1 GCF_014650875.1 Streptomyces minutiscleroticus | reverse complement strand
CCAACCTGCACGACAGCCAGGCCCTGGAGCCGCTCGTGCGCGGTATCCCGCCCGTCCGCTCCCGCCGCGGCCCGCGCCGGCGCAAGCCCGCCAAGCTCCACGGCGACAAGGGATACGACTACGCTCATCTGCGGAAGGGGGAACCGTGCTCTTCAACAAAGATCCGGAGAAGGCGGCTGAGAAAGCTGCCCGTAAGGCCGAGAAGAAGCAGCAGCGCGAGGAAGCCACGGCGCAACGGCAGGCCGGCAAGGACGCTCTCAAGGAGTGGCGCCGCTCGCACCCGGCCGAGACCACGCTGAACACAGCCGCGATGCTGAAGCTGTGGCCCGCATCGAAGATGGGCGAAACGCCCCTTGGGCCCATCAAGGGCGGATCGGCCGAGTTCGTCAACGCCGGCGCGCACAAGGCCTGGACTGCGACCAGACTCATCGCCGGCGTCGCCACCGCAGGCGTCACAGCGGCAGCCACTGGCCGGAAGAACAAGGGGGCTGCCGTTATCAACGTGACCTTCGGGAACGGGGCGGCGCAGACCTACACGGTCAAGCCGGACCCGTCCTACCTGAAGGCCGCCAACCAGTACGTCACCGCGTTCAACGCCCTGGCTGCGCAACTGGCGGAAGAAGACGAAGCCCACGAGTAGGCCGCGTCATTCCGCCCCGTGCGCCCCTCATGCCCGCCCTTGGGCTACGAGGGGCGCTTTGCGTGCGCCCCACTGCGCTCTTGTAGCCCGCCCTTCCCCACCTGACCGTGAACTGTCGGGTTCGCGCAACTGTGACCTTCAGGGGACGCCATGAAGACGAAGCTGAACGACGTCGTCGGCCGACTGCTTCTTGCCGTGGCAGTGACGATCGAACGTCAGGTGACGAGCAAGGCGGGAAAGCGGCGGATGCTGGAGCGCAGGAACCGTGCGCTTCGAGCGGCAGCCAACTGCGGCATTGAGGCGCCGGTGTTGGCGAAGCGGGTCGGGCTGACGGTGACGTGGACGCGGAAAATCGTGGCGAATCCGGAGAAGGCAGCGGCGGAAGAGGTCGCGGCGGAGAAGGTAGTGGCTGAAGAAGCCCTATAGCCGCTTGCGGGCGGACTGCCGCTGCCGCAGGGGTGCTTACGCCGTAAGCGCCCCACCCCACCCCGGCCCGCGACTGCTTACGCCGTAAGCATCACAACATGCAGCTACTAACGTCAGGATGGGCGAAAATTGCGCCCTGCCTGTCATCTATCGATCTTCGACGGCAGTATGCTGCCGCGCATGGCATCACCGACATCCGGAGGTGAGCGGGAAAAGCTCGTATCCAAGCTGCCCGCCTCCCTTCGCCAAGCCCTCAAGGTCCGGGCAGCACAGCTCAGTACCGACGTCCAAGACGCCGTCACCGACGGCATCCAGGCGTGGCGCGCCCACTCCGAGCCGCTCCCCTCGGTCGACACGGCCGGCGCCGAATCGTTCGGGACCTGGCTGCCCGAAGGCCTCTACGACCTCTTCAAACAGGACTGCGCCGCCCGCGGCGTCTCCTACATCCAGGGCCTCGCCCAAGCCGTCGCCCTCTGGCTCGAGCAGAACCCCGCAGACGACGAGGCCGCCCCCACGCGACGCATCATCGTCTGCAACCAGAAGGGCGGCGTCGGAAAGACCGCCGTCACCGCCGGCCTGGCCCAGGCGCTGGCGGAAGCCCCTCGCGAGCCGGCAGGCAAGACCAACGGTGCCGCGGCAGCGGCCCGGGCCGCCGCGCGTCAGGGGCTGCGCGTCCTCATGGTCGACTACGACCCCCAAGGACACCTCTCCCATCAGCTGGGGCTCAAGGCCATTCCCGCCGGACGGGAAAGCCTTATCACCCACATGCTCAACCGGGAACAGGCGCAGACCCCTCTCATCGACCTCACCGTCGGCATAGAGGAAGCCCGCTTCGGCGACCGGCTGCGCATCCTGCCCGCCGCGTTCGACGCCTTCCTGCTCGACTCCGGCCTCACCATGTTCCGCGGCCCCCGGCACGCCGCCCTCGAACGGGCCCTGGCACCGCTGGAGGAGCACTTCGACGTCATCGTCATCGACTCCCCGCCCAGCCTGGGCCTGGCCATGGACGCCGCCATCTACTACGGCCGCCGCCGCGACGGCGAGAAGCCCGGCTCCTCCGGCCTGGTCATCCCCGTCGAAGCCGAGGACACCTCCGCCCAGGCCTACGGCATGCTCATCAACCAGGTCGTGTCCCTCACCGGCGACTACGACATCGAGGTCGAGCAGCTCGGCCTGGTGGTCAACAAGTACGACTCACGCCGCGGCTACATCGCCACCTCCTCCCTGGAGAAGTGGAAGAGCCTCGGCTCACCGCCCGTCCTCGCCGTCATCGGCGACCTGAAGGAACAACGCGAAGCCGTACGGCTCCAAAGAGCCCTCCTCGCCTACTCCCCCGAGTCCGACCAGGCCCACCACATGCGCGAGATCGCCCGGAGACTGACATGAGCAAAGCCGACGCTCTCGGCGGATCCGCCACCTTCGACGCCGTCGCCCAGCCCATGAGCAGTCGCGCCGCCAGCTTCGCCGCCTTCGCCGGCCAGACCACCACACCGCCGGCCGACACTGCCGCGGAGCACAAGAACACCCCGCGCGTCCCCGTCGACCAGCTGGCGCCCAACCCCTACAACCCGCGCGCCACCCTCGCGGCCATAGAGGAAATGGCGGACAGCCTCGCGGGCAAGGGCATCATCCAACCCCTCACCGTCGTCACGCGCACCGCCTTCCTGGCGGCCCACCCCGACCACGCCGCAGACCTCGCGGCAGTGCACTACGTCGTCGTCGACGGCAACCGCCGCCTCGCAGGCGCCAAGCTCGCCGGCCTCGACGACATCCCCGTACACATCGACGACTCCCTCGCCCAGGACGCCGACACTCTCCTGGAGACCGCCCTCACCGCAGCAGTCCAGCACGAGGACCTCGAGCCGCTCGACGAGGCACGGGCCCTGCAGCGCCTGGTCGACGTGCACGGCTCCCAGCGCGCGGTCGCCCGGTCCCTCGGCAAGTCCAGCGGGTGGGTCACCCAGAGGCTGGCCCTGCTCAACCTCACCCCCGAGCTCAAGACCGCCGTCTCGGAAAAGACCCTCCCCCTCGACGTCGCCCGCCGTGTCGGACAGCTGCCGGAACAGCAGCAGCACAGCGCCGCCGAACAGGCTCTGGAGCAGCGCGCCGCCAAGAAGCGTGAGCGAACGAAGAAGCCCAGGCGATCCGCACCGTCCGGTACAGACAAGGCCGCTTCCCCGACAAACGAAGCAGCAGGCAGGCACCCCGCGAAGGACGTAGCCGACGCGGACTCCGAACTGCAGACGCTGGCACGCGATCTCCGTAGCCGCCTGACACCTGAGCAGGTGGACAAGCTGATCGAACTGCTCATGCAGTGACCTCTCACGAGGTGCTTACGGCGTAAGCACCCACCCGCGCCCAAGCACAAGGCGAACCGCGAGCAAGGAAGTGCCCTCTTGGGTGCTTACGGCGTAAGCACCCAAGAGCACTAGAAGAGCGTGGATCCGTCCATGAAGCAGGCCCAACTGAGACTGGCCGCGCTGGCAGCAAGGTCGGGAACATCCGCACGCTGCACTGTGTTGGGACAGGTGTGGTCGTAGGAGGGGATGGCGTTATCGGCGCACTTGGCTCCACCTCTCCGGCCTGACGCGGCTCCAGGACAAACCGGGCGCAGCTACTTCCGCTCAGAACTGGCCCCGCCGCTGAACAGGGTGAACGGCTACCCGTGGGGCCGATTCAAGCCGGAACCGAACACTTACGTGGGTCCAAGTCGGACCGATTCCGGTGGGGCCAGCGGCACCGATAACGCCAAGGGGACAGTGTCCCCGGGCCTCACTTATTGCTTGCAGGGACGATCGTTTGGCTGAAGCCCTGCAATGCCTTTCGCCGCGTAGGCGACCGCCCCTCCTGCGATCACGTCGCAGCCCCGGCCGGAATCCCCCTTCGGCCGGGGCTGCTCGCATGATCACCCTGTTGGGCGAGCCTGCCGTCGGGGGGCCGGGGGAGTTGGTAGGTGCACGGAATGCTCCTGTGCGCGTGTGGTGGTGTGGGGCTGCGGCCGGTTTCCTGAGGGCCGGCCGCAGCACTGCCGGGGAGCGCCGGGGCGCGTCCTTCCACCTGCTGGAGCTCCGGCGCGACCCATGAACTGTCCAGGGGCGCTCATCACGGGAAGCGTCCGAGGTGAGGACTAGGCTCGCTCGTATGACCGATGCCGCCGACAGCACCGATGCCCCGTTTGATCCGTTCGACTTCCCGGCCGACTTGATCGCCGCCCAGCGTGAGGCAGCCGAGCTGCACGCGGAGCTGCACCGTTTCCAGGCGACGCTGCCGTGGTCGCGGGAACCGCACGACGGGTGGCAGGCGCCGGAGCAGAGCGGCGGTCTACGGGGCTACGGCTCGTCCCGGCCGGCGACCGGGGGCTGGACGCCGGAGCAGGCGGCCACCTATGACCGGCTGTGGCAGCAGTGGCGGGAGAAGGCCACCGAGGTTCACCAGCACGCGCACTGGAAGCGGTGCACCGGCACGACCGGATACGAAGCGCGGCAGGCGCTCAAGCAGCTGCCCGAGGCGCAGCCGGTGGTGCCGGTGGAGACGCCCGGGCCGACACAGGACGACGTGACGTTGACCGGCTGAGTAAATCCGGCCTGCCCCGTACATCTCCGCGCGGGACAAGCGCCTGCGGTTCGCTCCGGGTGAGCGAATACTGGGCCGAGCAGCGGACAACGGTGCACCGCTGTGCAGTGCCAGTAGTGCGGAGGCTGTCCTTCAAGCGGGTCCGGATGGTCGGTGTCTGTTGTGATGGGGGTCTTCCGTGGCTGGGGTGGTGGGGGATTGGTGTCCGTGTAGTCGGTACACCATCTCGTCGGGGCAGCGGTGCAGACGGGCCCGTCGCCAGGCGGCGTCGTAGGACAGGGGTGCTGTGCTGTCTCGTTGCATGCGCCAGGCTCGCCAGCTGGTCAGCGGCGCGAGCAGCACCCGCCACAGAAGTAGTCTCATGGGTGTGCCCGCGATGCTGTGGCACTGGTGCCGGGACTTTCCGGGGGCATGATGCCGTCCGGCAGGCTGCCGCCGTTGAGGGCTTTGAGCGCGTCGTACAGGACGAGCATGGCCTGCTGCTGCTTGCCGGTGTCCGTGAATCCTTGGCCGACCTTCTCCCATTGCTGCAGCACCGGAAACCACCAGCGGTCGCAGGAGCTGATCAGGCGGGCCAGGCGCTGTAGTTCGGCGACGTGTCCGTCGCTCAGAGCGCCGGGGACCTGGCGCTCGAGCTGGTCCACGACGATGAGGTCGGGGCGGTCGTAGAGGTTCTCCTTCAAAAACCGCAGACGGCGCACGCGGTGTTCGTCCGCTGCCCGTTGGGTCAGCATTTCGCGGGCTGTGGGGGACAGGGCCAGGTCCGCGTGGGCGGCCAGCAGCCTGTAATGCGCACCCGGGGGGGACAGTGCGTCCAGTGCGGCGTTGACGGCGTCCTGTGCGGCGGGCAGGTCCGTGGCGGCCAGCCGCTCTGTGGTCCGGGCCGCTGCGCTGTGGACGTGCGTGCGTATGGCCTCCTCTGCATGGGGTTGGGTGCGCCAGTTGGGCCGCCAGGTGATCGTGTACACGGCTTCGAAGGCGATGCCGTCGGTGGCGCTGGGCAGCGTGCGGGGCTGGATGGAGGTGCTGGTGCGTGGGGCGCAGTGCCAGGGCCACCTCATGTGTTGTCTCCCGGCCGCGGGAAGACGTTGTGCAGACGGTTGTCGACGAGGTGGTCGTAGAAGTCATCAGCCACGCTGACGCCCTCGGTGGTGGAGATGTCGCGCAGCTCCTGCATGAGGCTCATGCCGGCGTCGAACATCTTGTGGCCGCGCAGCGCCGGCAGGAGCTGGTCGCGCAGTCGTGTGTAGGCGTCGGAGTCGGTGGCGCTGGCGCGGATCCAGACGGTCAGGCGGGAAATGACTTCAGCGGTGGTCTCCGGGGAGCTGAGCAGGTCGTGCACGGCTCGCTGTACGTCGATCCCGGGGGGAGGCGCGGATGCGAGCCACGGTGTGCCGTCGCGCTCGGCGCTCATCAGCGCGAGGAAGGCGAGAGTTCCGCTGCGAGCGGAGACCTTGCCGTGCTGCCAGCCGCGTACCTCATCCACCAGGCGCTGTGCAGCCGTGGGCTGCTGGACCAGTGCCTCGAAGGCGTCCAACACCCGTTGGCGCACGGAGTTGTCGCCGGCCTTGTGCGCGACGCGCCGCAGACGCACCATGGCTCGCCTGGTGTCGGCGGAGGCGGCAGAGGAGTCCTCCAGAATGCGCCGGCACAAAGCGATCACAGTGGGCGCGTAACCGTCCTGTTCGGCCCACCGGTAGAGGGCCTCCCAGGCCAGGCGTCCGATGTGCTCGTTGCGTACGGCGCTCTCCATGACCGTGCCCAGTACTTCAGGGTGGTCGGTGCGGGCGAGGTCGCCGAGGGTGATGAGGTAGTCCATCGTGCCGTGCCGCATGGTGAGCTGGGCCAGTGCGTCCATGGCCCGGTCGTCCGGATCGGCGCTCTGCGCCGTGGCGAGCAGCCAGGTGAGCAGGGGCTCGCGCATGACGTCGTAGTTGTCCCAGACGTATTCGAGCACGGCGCGCCCGTAGGTGGGCCGATCGAAGACCACCGTGTCCTGCATGTCGACCCGGGCTCCGACGTCTTGGATGCGTCGGCGCAGGCCCCGCCCGGCCAGGACGCTGGGGATCACCCCGGATCCTGCTGTGGCACCAGGAAGGACAGGGGCATGTCCGATGTCTTTCAGCAGAGCGGCCGCGCTGCGGGCCACGTCGGGCATGGGGGCGGACTGCCGTACTGCCAGCGCTATCAGCAGGCAACGGTCCTCGACCGGGAGGGATGGGTTGTCGGGGTTGCGCGTGCTGGTTATGTCGCCAAACAGTTCGTCGAGGCGGTCACGCCAGTCGGTCAGCGCCGCGGTGATGCGCTCCTCCAGGCTCATCTGCGGCTCGCTCGGGCCGTCGGCCCAAGCCGGCTGTTGCGACAGGCGGGAGTGTTCCTTCCAGGCCAGGACGGCGGTACGCGCTGCCTGCATGGCGGCCACTGCTGTCAGCCCGCGCAAGGCGGCTGTTGCTTTGGGGAAGGAGAGCAGCGAGGTGGTCAGCTCGTCGTAGCCGTGGGCTCGCAGATGCGCCGTGACCATACGCTCGGCGTCGGGTGCCTCCCGCAGGTGGATCACATGGATGCCGTCGCGGTCACCGAGGCGGTGGTCCTTCCACAAGGTCTGTGCCACGGTCAGCACCAGATGGGAGCGGAGGCCGCGCAGACGAGTGGCGTGCTGCGACAGAGCGTCGAGGAAATCGGCTGACGGCTGATCGTTCTCCGGGTGCTTGAGGTCGAGCTGGTAGGCGTGCTCCTTTTCGAAGGGGAGACGTCCCGTACTGGGGGTGTTCCAGTCCGCCTCCAGCTTGATCACCGAGGCGTGATCGACGGTGTGCTCGGTCAGCAGTCGCAGGGCGAACGTGGTAGAGCCGCAGGAGCGGGGCGCCACGATGATCGTCACTGGTTGGCGTAAACGGCCGCTAATGGGGTCCACGGTCTGGTTCCAGGCGCTGTCCCAGTGGGCGCTGCGTACGAACGGTTGGCCAAGGAATTGCTTCCGGTCGATCACGATGCCGTCCAACAGATCTTGCGTTCGGGTCTGCAGGTTCAGCTCCTCGATGACGCCGGCGACGACGTCGACGTCTCCGTGCAGGTGCGTGTCTCCACCGGCGGTCTCCCGCAACTGCGGCCTGTCCTGGATGGACTCGGACGGGGAAGGCGGCATGGGATAGGGGGAGACGGGGCTGTCGGATGTCGAAGGCGGAGAGCTGGGAACGTCGGTGCTCGGGCGCCATCGGCGCGTCAGCCAGTTGCCGTCGACGCCGTTGGATTGCTGCGCGGTGCTCTCGTCAGGCAGTGGACCGGGTTCGGGCTGAGGAGAGTCGAACGAGGCATCAGACATGGGAAACTCCACGGTGGATGGGGCAAGGTGGACGGTGAGGGAGCCGGGATCGCCTCAACGTTGGCGCCGGTCAATGCGCATGTTGTGGATGTAGTCGGTGATCGTGGCGTCGCTGACCTGCCCGTGGAAGTTGAACGTGCCGCCTCGGCTGCCCGCTGACGGAGCCGCCTCTGCCGGCTCGGGGGCGGCGGGCGCAGGGGTGAGCGGCAGGGCGTCCGTGAGGTAGGGCCGCACGGCCGGGCCGGTCAAGTTCGGCACGTGAATTCGGCAGGGCTGCTCAAAGTCGGGTTTGTCGCTGACCCTGGCAACGGCCTCGAGGAAGTGGTGCTTGCCCAGGCCTGGTGTGCGTCCGGCCTGCACAGTGCGCTGGTAGACGATCTCGGACAGCGCTGCTGCGAGGAAGCCACCGCTATCCCCCGCGGCGGCCAGTGCCTCACGGACAGCCTGGCTGTTGAGGAGACGGGCCGTGGCGTTGATGGCATCGCCGCGGTGGCGGGGCACGGACAGCGGGCCGACGTGCACGCTGACCCGCAGCCTGACCAATGGGCTGTCGGTCAGTTGCTGCCGCCGGTAGCGCTGCAGGGCCGCATCGAGCCGGCCCAGCAAGGGGTCCACGAGTCGGGCCAGCAGCGAGGCGGGGAACAGCAGGATGCCTCCGTCGCCGCTGTCCTTGTACCCCGGCAACTCATCCAGGGCGGGAAGCTGGCACTCGGCGAGCACTGTCGTCAGGATGTCGTCCACGTCGCATCGCACGGCATCCATGCCGGCCTCGGGGATCTGGCTGTACTTCTCCATGTCGATTGCCAGAAGGGCGAGTTCGGCGGGCACATCCTGGGTCTGCTCGGGCAGCGGCGCAACCATTAGGGCACCGTCCTTTCAGCATCGGCGGTCAGGAGGTGCCCATGCTGATCGGACAGAACTGCTACTGCTGCCCACCAGTGGGCACGCACACCGTGCTTCCCGTCACGGATGGGCCTGGGCCTGCGACAGAATCGCACGCATGTTGCGGATGAGGAGTCCGCCGCCAGACGTCGTCGTCACCCAGCCCCGCTCGCGCCAGGGTTTGAGCGCGTTGCCCACCGCGTTGCGCGAAGCGCCGATCATCTCGGACAGCTCCGTCTGCGTCAGACGTACGACGACCCCCGAGGCATTCGCGGAAGCGGCATCGACCAGCCGGGACAGAGCCGAGGCCAGACGCAGGGGCACGGACGCCGTAGCCAGTTCGAGTCGGACCGCCTCCGACTCCCTGACCCGGGCAATGGCATGACGTAGCAGACACGAGAGCAGGTCGTTCTCCTCCACATAAGCGAGGAAGAGATCGGCCGGAACGATGCGGATACGGCACGTCTCGGCAGCGATGACCGTGGCGGTGCGTGGCTGGTTGTCCAGGACGGCCAACTCGCCCAACAACTCGCCAGCCCCGCGTACGGCCAGCAGCGTCCGCTCCCCGTTCGGCCCAGTCAGCGTCACCAGTGCCGATCCGGAGACCAGCAGGATCACATGAGTTCCCGGGTCCCCCTGCCGTAGCAGCACACTTCTGGCGGGGCGAACGCGGTCGGGGGCCAAGCCGCACAGCTGCGACCACAGTCGTTCACCGATGACGGAGGCGTGCGATTGGTACATATTCCCCCCGAATATGGCGGCCGTTACATCGCGATCTTCTCAAGTGGTATGTACATGCTCAATAGTCCAATTCCGGCCATTACGACGGCGGTTGCCGTCAGGTCGATTGCCCGCCTGACGGCCTGGAACTTTCGCCGCGCCAGAGTTGCCAGCAGCGCCAGTCGCTCAGCTTCCGCCCGCATAGCCTGCTCGGAATTCATGGAGGCGAAAGCCGAGATGATCTCCTCCGGCCGGTGCTGGTTGGAGGAGAAAGCTCCGAAGGCTGTCGGACCGACAGCGCGGTGAAGAACTGGGCGAACGGCGTAGAGCGCCGCAGTCAGCGCCATGCCGAGAAGAACGGCTGTGCACGCCAGGACGGCAACGGGTAATGCTGAGGTCGCCCCGCGCAGAGCTGACAGCGCTGCAACGTCGACGGCCATCAGGCCGCCAGCGACGCCACACAACGTTGTTGCCTTAGCGTCTGCCCGCTGCACCTCTACAAACATCTCTCCGGCCCGGGCCTCAAGCCTTTGGCGTACTACCGACATAGCAGGCGAACTGTGGTTCCCGCTTGCTTCGGACACGATGTTCCTCCTCCGTTCCTGCAGCACTGTTGCCGTGCCCTCTCACCGTGCAGGACTTGTGTCCACGTGTGTGCCCTCCGCAAGGCACGCCGAGTGCTGCACCTGTCACACCGCAGGCTCACCACATCTGCCCATCTGAGCCGCGAAGCCGCGGCCTGTCCTTGCCCGTCTGCCGAGGTTGGCACGGTACGCCGCCGTTGCTGCAGCCAGCAGATCAGCGTGATCTGCAGCAGGGTGCCGAGAGCATCGACCAGACTTTCGTCCACCGGTGCCCCAAGGCTCGTCCCGGCTAGGGCCACGCCGAGACGAGAGCGGGGATTATTACCTGGGTGTCGCTCAGGCGATGGGAGGCTGGCCCTGGGCAGACGGTTGCATCATCAGCTTCGGCGGACTGAGACACGTGGCGATGAAGCTGATCAAAACGTTCGGGGCCGAGGGCGTGGGCTAGCATCCCGCCGGACAAAACGAAGGACTTGTGGGAACTCGACACCGGCGACGTGCTGGTGTGGACCGACGTCGAGATGACGGCCTCACCCTGTATGCATGACCTGTCGTCTTATCCAACGGCGCTGCGGTTCGACCGGATGCTTTGCACGATCGGCGTCGTGCCGGAGCTGTTTTTCGCGTTTCAGACCCTGTGGTTCGGGCGCGGGCACCGGCGGCATCGCCGACGCTCGGAGGTACTCGACTCACTTGGCTTCCTTCAAACCATCGAGTCCAAGCGGCGTAGGAACCAGCGGCGTCCCATCATCGGTCACGCCGTCGAGGTAGATCCGGAAGGACTCTCCACCTTCAGGACGAAGTGTGATCTTGTGACCCTTCGCCCGATGAGCGTTCAGGGCAGTGAGCACCGCCTCTCGCTCTTCGATCCGGATCCGGGTGTGGAAGAAATTAACTCGACCGATGTCCAGATGGTGTTCACCCAGGGTGATCTCGAAGCCCGGCGGGCTGACGCGCAGCCCCTGTGGTTGATCCCTTAGTAGAGCTCTCAGCCCGGGGTCGTCCCTGCCGTTTAGAGTGCAGGTGAACGTCTGAGCGAAGGGATAGGCAACGCAACGTCCTTCGATGAGAAGCCTGGCAACGCGCAAGTCGATCCGTTCTTGCCCGGTGTAAGTCAGCGGAGCTGGAAAGTACGTCTCACAGTGCCGTTGAACAACGTCAAGGTCGGACAGGTACAGCAATAGGTGTTCGATGTGGCGCAACTCTTCTGCGGTCCCTGTAGCAGGTAGCGTGCCTGATCCCGCTTCTGCTCCGTCGATGGTGAGGCGTAGGTCGCCGCCGCGTAGCAGCCGTTGCTGAAGGCGGAGGTGAGCTGTACTGAGATTCGTGGAGTCCCTGATGCCAGGGTTACGATCCTGGCGAAGGAGATCCACGAGCACCATGCCTGCACCACGTAAGTACCC
>NZ_BMVU01000111.1 GCF_014650875.1 Streptomyces minutiscleroticus | reverse complement strand
CAAGGCCCCGGTGGAGTCCCTCATGCCGCTGCGCCTGGCCCGCTACGGCGTCCCCCTGGCGGACACCGCGCCCATGGGCCTGGCCGCCGCCGGCATCAAAAACCAGACCCCGCCACCTCCCACATCCCCGCAGCCGGCACCGGCCGAACCGGTCCAGCGGCCGCTGCCGCTGCCCCCAGCGGAGGAGGAGTCCGCGCTCACCGTCACCGGTATGCCCTCTCCCGCACCCACCCCGCAGGCATCCACCACGCAGCCCACGGCCGCACTGCTTCCGGAGGACGCCACGCAGAACGGACTGTTCGCCGAGGCCTATCAGGCCTGGCTCGTCCAGTTCCAGAGGGCGCCCACCGCGCACCAGTTCGGCCAGTTCCTGCGCGACCAGTACGCGGTGACCACCGCGGCCGGCGGCCCGCTCTCCGACCGGCAGCTGGCCCCGATCGTCGCCGGCCTCCAGCAGCGCTACGCACCCCCTCCCCCGGCTGACAAGGGCGAGTCGACAACCGATGCCGATGCGGCCGCGGAGGGCTCCTGGGAGGAGTTCTTCTACAGCGCCTGGCTCGACTACGCCAAGGAGCACGGCGCGTACCCGGACGCGGACGCGTTCGCCGCCTTCGTCTTCGCACGGGACCGCATCACTACCCACAATGGCACTCCATTGGCGGGGGAGGACCTCGCCGACTTCGTGACCGCGTTCTGGCAGCGCGATCTCGAAGAGAACCCGCCCGCCACAGCCGACGCCGCGCCCGGCGAAACCGAGCGCCCCAGCCCGCAGCCCGCGATTCCCGCCCAGGCGGAGGCAGAGGGTGCCGGCAATGCGAACGCCGTCCCGGCCGCGCAGGCCGCCCGCGGCCCGGAAGCCCACGCCTCGCTCGAAACGCCCGGGCAGACAGCCGAGGAGCATCCGGAGGACGACCATCAGGGGGGTGAGGGAGAGCCGGAGAGCCCGGAACCGGGGGAGGGGGGCGAACTGACCACGGTGGACCGCTATTACCTGGCCTGGGCGGCCTACCAGGAACAGCACGGCCACGAGCCCAAGGCCCCACAGTTGTCCGAGTTCCTTGCCGGGCAGGGCATCCTCGGCCGGGGAGGGCAGGGGGTGAGTCCCAGTACCCTGCGCCGCTACATGCCCGCCTTCCGGCTCTTCGCGGTGTGGGCCGAGCTGCGTGTGCATACTGCGCAGCCCGATGCGCAGGATGTCGTACGTGAGTGCGTCCAGCGCGGCATCGCCCTGCGTAGGACGGCGCTTACGCCCGAACTGGTGGAAGCCGAAAGTCGCGACTTCGAGCGGCGCTGGCAGGCCCTTACCCGGCAGACCGGACTCATCGAGAGGGCCGACTGATCGGTCGGCGCTCAAGCCGGCCTCGACCGGAAGAGCTGGACTGCGTTTACAGATCTTGCCGCATCGACGATTTGTTGGGGAAGAGTCCTATTTTGGTGAGGAAGTCTTCGAGAGAGTTACGACGGCATTGGAGTCGCCTTGTGAGGCTGATGTTCTTCGGGCAGGCAGCACGATCCACAGATCAAAAAATGCGTGTAGCCAAGATGCCGTCATGCTGGGCGAACAGACCGAATGTCCCCTACCGGCGCGTACAGACGAGGCGGCACACTGCTCCTCATAGGACAGAAGAGACCGGAGGTAAAAATGAGCCACACAACAGCGCCCTGGGGCGTGACACGCATGAAGCCCTACCCCGAAGCCGTGGTTCTTCCCGCCGCAGAAGTCGTTTTGGACCCCCAGACGCAAACCGGCAGATGGATCAGCCCGGACGGCTCGGACATATCCCCTGCAGCCAAGCACAAGAGGTCCGAGACAAGCAAAGAAACATCAACCAAAACGAGTCTGGACGGTCAAACCGATCAAGGCAGCGACCAGGAAGGCGACACGGATTGACGTCGGACGGCTGCGTCCTCATCGTGACGCAGACAGATGACGCAACCGCCGATCTGGTCATCGAGGAGTTGAACCGACGACAGATCCCACTCATGCGCCTGGACCCGGGCGGCTTCCCCACGCACCTCTCCATCACCGCCCACCTCGACAACGACGGAATGCGAGGCCACGCGCAAACGGCTACGCGCATCACCGACTTGGACCAGGTGCGCTCTGTGTACTGGCGCCGGCCACGCCCCTACACAGCCCCGCCCGGACTGGACGACCAGGACAGCCGCTGGTGCAGGGAAGAAGCCCGCTACGGACTCGGCGGCATCCTCGCATCCCTCCCCGGCGCGCACTACGTCAACCACCCATGGCGCAACCGCGATGCCGAATACAAACCCACCCAGCTTGCCACCGCAGCACACTGCGGCTTCGACATACCCCCCACCCTGCTCACGAACGACGAGACGGCCGCCCGGGAATTCATCCGCGACCACGGACCCGTCATCTACAAACCCCTGCGAAGCACGCACTACATCGGCAGCGACGGCCGGGCACTGACCGTATGGGTCGAGGAAGTCGCCCCGGCCGATCTCAATGCCGGCATCACCCAAACCATGCACCTGTTCCAAAAACGCGTGTCATCGGCCGCCGACCTACGGGTGACGGCCGTGGGCGAGGAAGTCTTCACCGTCCGGATCCAGGGGGCGCCCGGTCTGGACTGGCGACGGCACTACGACGACCTGTCGTACACGCTCATCGACACCCCATCCAACCTGGCCAAAAGCGTGCGCCGTTACCTGAACGCCTTCGGACTCGTCTACGGTGCCTTCGACTTCGGCATCGACAAGGATGATCGCACCTGGCTGTACGAATGCAACCCGAACGGACAGTTCGCATGGTTTCCACAACCGATCACCGCCAGGATCGTTAGCGCTATCGCCGACCGGCTCCAGCACGCAGGAGACCAACGTGCCCACTGACCCCACCACGCTCCGCCTGGCCCTCGCCGAGGAAATCGCCGCAGCCGATCCAACCCTTGACGCTGGGTGGCGCGACGCGATCGTGGCCGTGCCCCGCGAACTGTTCCTCGACTCCGCGATCTTTCGTCCCACCGGCAGCGGATGGGAACCCGTATTACGCACACAGATCACAGAGGACGACTGGCTGCACATGGTCTACACCGACCGGACCTGGGTCACCCAGGTCGAGGAGAAAGACGCCGCCGACACCACCGGCCCGATCTCCGGCAGCCCCACCTCCTCCGCCACCCTGCCGTCGCTGGTGGCACGCACCGCCCAAGTAGCACAACTCCGCCCCGGGCAGAAAGTCCTCGAGGTGGGCACCGGCACCGGCTACTCCACCGCTGTCCTGTGCCACCGGCTCGGAGCCGACCACGTGGTGAGCATCGAATACGACCCCGACCTTGCGGCCAGCGCCGCCACACACCTGAGCAAAGCAGGCTGCACACCAACCCTCGCCATCGGCGACGGCCTCCAAGGCTGCAAGGAGCATGCCGATTACGACGTAATCATCTCCACCTGCTCCGTACGAACCATCCCACCCTCCTGGTTCTGGCAACTCAACGACGGCGGATCCATCACCACCACCATCAGCGGCTGGATGCACGCCGCCGGCTTGATCCGCCTCACCCTCGACGACGAAGGAACCGCACACGGCCGATTCACCCACGACACCATCACCTACATGCTCGCCCGCCCCCACGAACGACCCCCCGCCCCACGTTTCTTCCGGCTGGATGGCGACACCCGTCCCACACGCCTCAACCCAGCACTGCTGAAAGAGTGGACCGGACAATTCGTCGCCCAGCTCGCAGCCCCCTCCGCCGAGCTGATGACCACCAGCACTGGCGTCATCCTCCGCGACGTGGCAACCGGATCACAGGCATGGACCGAACCCGACAACCAGGGATGGACCGTGCACCAACACGGACCACTCCGCCTCTGGGACCAGATCGAAACGGCCCTTCAACACTGGCAGAACGCCGGATCCCCCGACCTGACCGGCTTCGGGATGACCGCCACCCCCTTCGAGCAAACCGTCTGGATCGGCTCCCCGGCAGGCCCGAGCTGGCAGCTTCCCGTTTGATTCTCACGCCCCTGGCGGGCCGAGCAACTTTCCCTTACTGCTGCATGCCTCTCCAGCGGAGCACGCTGAAGACAGGTACCCCTCTCCCGGCAGAAAAAGAGGGCAGGCAGGCCTATGGCGAGAGGCTACCCGGCAGATCGGGCGCGCAAGGTTCTCCTCTGGCGCATCAGCGCGGCCTCGGGTTCTGTTCGCCCCGCTTGGCGAAGCAGTGCCCGCAGGGCCGCTCCCGCGACCAGCTCCATGACGATGGCCGCTCCCTGTGGCGCTTCCACATATTCGTACAGGCGTGTCACGTGAGGTGAGTTCAGGTCGCTGAGGAGCTTCGCCTCCTGACGAAAAGCGGTGCAAAACGCAGGGCTGGTGCTCAACTCTTCGTTGAGGTACTTGATGGCTACGTACTGGCCGGTCGCAGCATGGAGAGAGATGACGACCCGGTCGTTACCCCCTCTGGCCAGTTCCTGGACGTCTGCGTAGCCGGGCACGGTCCATCCGTCAATGGACCGTGCGGATGGCGGACGAGCGGTTCCCTCGAGCCCTGCCATTACTCCCCCTATGGCCATGGGTGCTTTCGAGAAAAGTGCCCCCCTGGGATTATGCCAGTCGAGTGCGTACCGAAATACCCCGATGCAGTAACCGTGACTTCACGGCTTCGCTACCGTTCAAATTTCAGTAATGTGGATCTATCAAAGTCAGTCACATTGCAAGCCGAATTATAAAAATGCAGTCAGGAAAGCTTAGATTCGGTCCGTTCTCTCAATCCCATAGGCTGGCCTGGACAGCCGGGCGCCGCGTCTGGCTCCGCCGTAAAAGCCGGAAGCCCCGAGGCTGCCGCAGTTCGGCAGTACAGGCGCAGCCGTACGACAGGCTGACACGGCTCCCGGGTGCTGCGGTCGGCGACGGCGTCCTGGAAGGCAAACATGCACGCCGTCGGCGGCCCGCCGCCGGTGGGACGCTCGGTAGTCCTGTACGCCAATGCGGGAGCAGCCCGGGAATGAGGACTCCTGTCCCCCGGGTGCGGCCGACCTGTCACACCTTTGCCCGTGAAATCTCGGAAAGTGTCCGTACGGTTGGGTCCGCACATACACACGGGCGACCTAAAGAGTAGGTACGTGCTGGTCAGCGGTGACGCGAGTGTTGTTCACGTTTCCACTGCCGCAGCATGCGAGCCATCTGCACGGTCTCGGCCTGGGCAGAGTGCCGCAGCCGTTGACGGTCGGCGACAACCTGTTCCAATAGGTGCACGGCTTCCCCTTGCCGGCCCGTTTTCCAGTAGGCGTTGGCAAGATGGGCGCGGGCTTCCAAGGTGTTCGGGTGCTCGGGGCCAAGCACACGTACGCAGTCACGCACATTCGGCTCCAGGAGGGCGGTCGCCTCATGGCCGAGGTCACTTCCCACATAGCAGCTGGCGAGGCTGGCGCGTCCGGCCAAAGTCTCGGGATGGTCGGTGCCCAGTTGCCGCTCACGGTCGGCGACGACCTGCTTCATCAGAGGAAGCGCCTCGTCGGTGCGCCCGCAGAGCATGTAGGACTGCGCGAGCACGTACCGCACGGTGAGCGTGTTGGGATCGTCCGCTCGGCCGCGTCGGGCATTGACGGGCTCCAACAGGGTGATGGCCTCATCAGCGCGCCCGACCCGGCAGTAACAAGGGGCCAGGTTCACCAGGGTGTTCTCATAGTCGGGATGGCGGTCGCCCAGGTGCCGCTTGCGGTCGGCGGCCACCTGCTCCAGTACGGCAATGGCCTCACTGACGCGGCCGGCGTACAGGTAGGAGGAGCCCAGGTTGGCGCGGGCGATAAAAGTGGCGCGGTGCCGGGAACCCAGCTCCCGCTCGCACTCCACGACGCCGCGTTCCTGAAGAGCGATGGCCTCTCTGAAGCGGCCGGCACTTGTATAGGAACAGGCCAAGTTCGTCCGGGTGAGTAGGGCCTCTCGGTGTCCGGCACCCAGCCGTTGTCCGGCCTGCTCCACCAGAGCCTCCCAGTAGCCGATCGCCGTGGTGAAGTCGCCTGCGGCCATCAAACTCTTCCCGGCGCGCCACACCAGCAGACGCGCCTCCTCCTGAGTCCATACGGTGTCCTCGGCGCAAGCTGTCAGCGCGCTGGCATTGGCCCGAAGGACGGCCGCGAAATCCGGTAGCGTCTCGTCCACCTCGGGCCACAACTGCGCCAGCCCCTCTGCAGCGGCACGCACGATGACGGGCAGATCGCGCGCAGGCACCGTCTCGCGCGCCGCGCGGGCGGTCAGGCTATGCAGCCGGACAATGCGTCGGTTGTCCGTCACACCGTTCGATTCGCTCGAGTCGTCGTCGATCAACCCGTACCGGTGAAGCAGCCGTAGCACGTTGTGTGTCTGTTCAGGGCTCGTGCGGGGCCGCAGCAAACTTCGGCGCAGTCCGAGACGGGGGCGCAGATAATGCAGGACGACCGAGATCTGCCACAACTCGCGGGGATGACCGGCAGGGTCGAGGTGCGCGATCAAACGCAGCACCGGCACCGCGAGTCCGGTCTCGTCGGCGGCTTGGGCGGCGTCCAGGGACAGCAATAATGCTGCCGCCACCTGCCGCCCATACCCCTCAGTGTCCGCGCTCGCGGGCAGCACCTCGTCCAACAGCAGGCGACGGTTGGTGAACAACTGCAGATACTGCCCGCACGTGACCTTCTCGTTGATCATGTAGGCAGCGGCATGAGAGAGAGCCAGCGGCAGCAGCCCCAGCGCAGCGGCCAGGTCGGTTGCAGCACCGTCTTGCAGGTGGGCGGCGTCTGCACGCGTCAGCCGCTCCCCTACATACGCGACGGCCTCGGCCGGCGTATAGCAATCAACCGCCACCACCTCGCGGTCGCCACCGGTCAATACCGCGTCTCGGCAGCGCGTGGTGGCCACAACACGGCCGCGCCCTTTCCCCGAAGCCCGCGGCCACCAGGCCGCAAGCGCCCAAGGGTCGGCCACGTCATCCAGCACGACCAACCACCGGCACCTATCACATGCCAGCCAGTTCAAAAACGCTCGTGCATCGGCCTCGGCATCTTCCCCGTCAGCCCCCTCCGCCCGCACTCGGCGGGCAGCCTGCGCGTACTCTGCGATCACCTGGCCGGGGTAGGTCGCGTTGACCCAGACCAACAGCTCAGTGCCCTCTTCAAGGGCCTCCCACGCCAGCTTGGCAGCGAGCTGAGACTTTCCCACGCCACCTCCGCCGCGCAGCACCTGGGAGAGAACCACCGTGGCATGCCGGTTGCGCGCTGAATCGATGCGCTCGCGCACCTCGGCGCGTTCCTGAAAGCACGACGCCGGTGCCGGTAGGTGTCCTACCACCTGCGGCCACCGCAGCGGCTCGGCAGAAGACTGCACCTTGGTGATGTGCAGAACACCGGAATTGGCGATGGAGTTGTTACCGGTCACCCTGGCGTCCCCGGTATGGTCCACCTGATCGCTTTGGCCGACTGCCGCAGCAGGCCGCTTGCCTGAGGGAGCCTCGGGCGTCCTGCGCAGTTGCTTACCGCCTGCTGCCTTGCTCCCGTTTTTGCCTTTACGGCTACCGGTACGGCGTCCCATGTGTCTGCCCTCAGCCCACCTGGTGCCTGTTTCAGGGCTGTCCAAGATCGATGCCGGTGTTGGCACGGCTGCCCTCACCGCGCGCAACAGCATCACCAGTCCGCTTCACTCGTGTCGATTGATCCGGAATGTCGGCCGATCGGCGTACACCGGTGGACGCACTGGCTCCGTCCTCGGCCTCAGCCCGACCAGTGGCTACAGCGGCATTCCTGCCCCCTGACCGCCGCGCAGCCCCGGAATCGCCTGACGCTGGTTGAAACAGCGCCCACACCAGTGCCGCCACCCCTGTGCCGGCTTGCACAGACGCACCAACCATCTCGCCAGCATCCGTATTGCCCAGCAGCCACACCAGTGGTGTCGAGACAATAACGAGTGCAGCAACAATCAGCACCACAGTCTTGCTATTCCTCAACATGGCGTCCCCCCTCCATCCCGATGGCTTCCTCTGAGCCACCCAAGCCCTCAGAACTACCAGACCGCCACTTCGACTTGCTTCCCTTTCCTGAAAATTCCTCTCGAATGGCGCACGTCGAAGCAAAAGTGAATTCACTCGTACTGGAATGGGAATCTGCTGCTGTCAAACCCGACAGTTTCGATTCGGTTCTTCCACCTCTTGAAGACAGAACGACTTCCGGACCGACATCCGCGCCGCGGCATGGCCGTCGTCGTAGCGCTGCCAGGGTCCATTGCATGATCAGGTTTTGTTCGAGTTCATCCCGTGAGACCAAGGCAGGCCAGGGGACGGTAGTACTCAGCTTGAATGGGCGATGTCCGGGCGGTCGTGACGAGTAATGATCCCTGCGGTACGACGGCTGTATGCGATATGCGCAAGGGGGCGGGCTGACGCCCGCGGAGCAGGGGAAACGGGAGGCCGTGCGGCTGGAGGCGGCCAGGTGGTGCGAGGCCGGGGCGGGCACGGCGCGGATCGCGGCCGAGTTGCGGGTGACGGACCGGTCGGTGCGCCGGTGGCGGGCGGCGTGGCGCCGCGGGGTGCGGCGGGGCTGGCGTCGGCGGGGCCGATGGCGGTCGAGCGGCTGTCGCCGGCGCAGTGGCAGAGACTGGAGGCGGAACTGAAGCGGGGGCCACTGGCCCACGGCTTCGACGATGAGCACCAGGGCTGGACGCTCAGGCGCGTAAAGCTGCTGATCGGGCGGTTGTTCCACATCGGCTACACGGTCCAGGGGGTGTGGCTGCTGCTCAAGCGGCACGGCTGGAGCTGTCAGGTGCCGGTCCGCCGGGCGCTGGAGCGCGACGAGGCGGCGATCGAGGTGTGGAAGACAGTGGGGGTGCCCCCGCTTGCGGGGGAGCGTGGCCGCGGGTAAAAGTACCGCGCACGACCTGGGCGCCCATATCTGCTTCGCGGACGAAAGCGGGCAGTCGCTGATCCCGCCGAAGGGGCGCACCTGGGCGCCGCGTGGGGCCCGGCCGGTGTGCGGGTGGCCGGGCGGCGCGGCGGGCGGGTGAACATCGCCGGCGCGGTGTGCTTCCGGTCCGGGCACCGGCCGCGGATGTTCTACAAGCTGCACGTCCACCGCGGCCGCAAGGGCGAGCCGAAGACCTTCGCCGGGAGCGACTACCGGGACTTCATCCGCATGGTGCACCGGCAGCTCGGCACCCCGGTGGTGTGGGTCTGGGACTGTGAGAATGGCAGTGTCTCGTCCGAGCCGCGGTCTAACCCGGTCTGGGACTGACCTTGATGTCCTGAGAGTTGATCTGTCGGCCGGGGCTCGGGCGAGGCAGTACGGTCCTGAATGGTGCGGTTGTGTCCCGATAGGGGCTTTCGCCATGGCACCCTCACAGTCTTGACCACCCGCCGGACCAGGGCCGCTGATGTTCGACCGCTCAGGACGGAGAAGTGCCATGACTGCACACGGTCCGGCCCGACAGGCACCACGCAAGACCGCCCACGCGACCAACGTCGTTCTGGGGGTGGACACCCACAAGGACGTGCACGTCGCCACCGTGCTCACCACGCTCGGCGCCCTGCTGGCCACGGGCTCCTTCCCGACGACGCAAGCCGGCTATGTTGACCTGCTGGCCCGGGCCCGTTCCTTCGGCACCGTCCGGCAGGCGGGAGTGGAAGGCACCGGCTCCTACGGAGCCTCGCTGTGCCGTTACCTGCTCGCCGAGGGAGTCCAGGTCATCGAGGTCAACCGACCGGACCGTGCGGCCCGGCGCCAGCACGGCAAGAGCGACGCAGGAGAAACGCACCCGGCTCTACCTGCAGCGACGCAGCGCACAGGGCAAGACCAAGCGTGAAGCCATCCGCTGTCTCAAGCGCTACGTGGCCCGCGAGGTCTACCGATTCATCGTGGCCGCACCACTTCCGCAGCCTCAGCCCATGGCTGCTTGACGCAACATAGGGGCATCAACCTGGTGCACCTGCAGCAGGAGATCTTCGACTTCGAGGCGGAGCACAAGGACTGGCTAATCATCTTCCACCTGCCGCCCTACGCACCGGAGATCAACCCGCAGGAAGGCATCTGGAGCCTGCTCAAGCGCTCCCTCGCCGACTTCGCCGCCGCCGACCTCACACACCTGACCCGGGTCATCAAGCGGAAACTGAAGAAGATCCAGTACCGGCCGCACCTGATCACCGGTTGCCTGCCGACCACCGGGCTGGACCTCGACGGACTGATCAACGAACCGGACATCGCCAATTCAGCCTGAGTAACAAGTCAGACACTCCCCTGAAAATGCAACGTCGACAGTATTCTGCGTACGGGCTTCCAGCCATAGGCATCGCACCGTATACGGGGCCGCATTGTACGTTCAGGTGATGACGGCTCAGTGACGGTAGGTGACTGATGCCACGGGGGTCCAACAGGTAAAGAATGGGCGTTGCGAACGAGCAATTGCGTGAAAACGCTGGGAGTTTACCCGGTTTGACGCACGATTATCGCGAAGTGTCAAACTTGGCACCAAGACTACGTCGACATCCGAATCTATCAGGTCGGCAATCCGGCATGCGTCAAAGGTGACACAAACCCAGGTTACCGAGGAAGGGGAATTATATGGGCAGCTCGATCGACCTATTGACAGTCGCGCGTGCCGAGGCGATCTTCAGTAGTGACCTGCCTACAGGAGTTCAGCTGAATCGAGCTGAGATTGCTACGGCCATTGAACAAGCCGTTCGTGCTCACGGCGGCAGTCGCGGCTGTGCTCTGATTCTCGCTGGCTCCTATGGAGATCAACCGGAGATCGCCTGCCCCGAATGCGCTGGGCATTACAGCAGGTCCGCTCTTGCCACCGCCTGTCACACCCTGTCTGAACGCCGATCCGCGCATTCTCAGCCCTCGGCACGGCCGACTGCGGGAAGCAGATCGACTCAAGCACTCGCTTGTTGGTCTCATCGCGGAGTCACGGAACGATGCTGAATAATGATGTGAAGGGAATCGCGATGCGTATTTTCGATCGCTCCGAAGACCTGGGGACCCTGAGCGAGGCGTTTGGCGAGAGCGCCCGCGGAAACGGCCGGCTCGTGATCGTCACGGGCGGCCCCGGCTCCGGGAAGACCGAACTCATTCATGAATTCCTGACGATGTTGGGCGGAACGAGCGCACACATATTGGCCGGTACGGCCAACGCCGCCGATCAGGACCGCCCGATGAGCCTGATACGGCAATTGACGCCCAACGGCGGCATGGCGTGCGAGGCGTCAGACGGCGCGCGGCCGGCAGGGGGCTCCGGGGAGGAATTACCGCGGCTGGGCGTGCACGGGCGCAAAGCCGCCGAGACGGTGAGGCAGGAGACGGCCGAGGCGCTGCTGCGGCTCGCCGGCGAGGAGCGGCCCCTGGTCGTCGCCGTCGACGACGCGCATCTGATGGACCGGGCGTCGCTGGGTGCGCTGGTCCGTCTGCTGCGCCACAGTCGTTTTCGCCGGGTGCTCGTCGTGTGCGCCACGGAGGGGCGCAGCGGTGCCGGGGGCGTCGACGTGCACGCGGAGCTGATACGCCAGCCCCACCGCCGCGTGCGGCTCGCCCCCCTGTCGGAGCGGGGTGTGGGTGCGTTGCTGGCCGCCCAGGCGGGCCGCGTGCTGCCCGGCAACGTCGGCCGCGCCTACCACCGGGCGACCGCGGGCAGTCCCCTGCTGGTGCACGCCCTGCTGGACG
>NZ_BMVU01000110.1 GCF_014650875.1 Streptomyces minutiscleroticus | reverse complement strand
TGTCGAAATCGGTGAACCAGTTCTGGGGCTTCTTCAGTTGCGCGTAGGTGTGCAGGGTTCCGCCGCCTTCACGGTGGGCCAGCAGTCCCCGGCCCGGTGCGAGCGCGAACAGCGCGCCGGCTCCGACCGCCTTCGCGGAGGCGGGGTGGATGGTTTCCGCATCGAAGAGGAACGTCTCCACGCTGCAGATGCCGAAGTACTCCGGAGTAGACCCACGTTTTCGTCCCACGCTGTGGCCGGGGACTCCGGTACCGGTACCGGAGCTGACGCCTCTCGCCGGGGCGCAGGCCGACGGAGAGTGGATCGTCCGGGGCCCGCAGACTCCTTCCTGCGCGCGCACCGTTTCCGTGCCCGAGGACTTCTACCTGCGGGAATTCATGGAGCTCGACCCGAGGGATCTCGACGCTGTAGCGGCCATGATGCGCACCTACGGATACCTCGGTGGCAGCATCACCACCGGCAGCTGGGACAACGACGTGTACGAGCACCTCGAGGAACTCACCGAGCGAGAGCATCCCCGCTACGGACCGTTTGCCCTGCACGGTGAACTGGCCACGTTCTTCATCACCGAGGCACAGACGGCCATCAACACCTGGCTGGCCCTGCGGCGCGAGGGCGGACTCGACGCGCTCATCGAACCCGAGGTGTCGCAGGAGCGCCTGGCGCAGGTGCGGGCCGACGGCGTGCGCCCCAAGGTCCGCCTCGGTCAGGCCCGCTCCTGCGTGCTGGTCCTGATAGGCGTGCGGGTGGACGGCGCCAAGGAGCTGATCGCGCTCGCGGAGGGGCTGCGGGAGTCCACCGAGTCCTGGGCCGACCTGTTGCGCGACTGCCTCCGTCGCGGCATGCGCGATCCCGAACTGGTCGTCGGGGACGGCGCGATGGGCCTGTGGAGGGCTCTCGCGGAGGCGGTAGACGAGGTGCGCCGGCTGGGTGCTTGGTCTGCCACTGGGCGGCCAGCACCGCGTAGGCGCGCTCGGCCTGTTCGGCGATCTCACGTTCCTGCCGGCGTAGCTCTTTGTCGTTGTATTCGTAGCCCGGACCGCGCCGGGCGATGCGGCGTTCGGCGCCGGCGGTCGGTTCGAGCTTGCGCCGCTTGAAGGCGACCAGGCTCGGGCGGGCGAAGGCGTAGTCCTGTTCCTTGACGACCAGGTGCCAGGAGATGACGGCGATCTTCCAGGCGACTGCGACGACGGCTGTCTGCGTTCCGCGCCTGGCCTTAATCCTTTGATGCAGGGCTCGCAGGGGCCCCGGAGAGCGCAGTGCGGCAAATGCGGCCTGCACCAGCATCCCGCGTGCCTTGCCGCAACCGGCCTTGGTGATCCTCCCATGATGGGCGGCCGTCCGCCGGACTGGCGCACTGTTGGGTTGAGGCCCAGGTAGGAGAGGAGTTTGTCCGCGCTGGAGAAACGGTGGAAGTCGCCGACCGCGACCACCACGGTGATCGCGGTCATCGCGTCCACGCCCGGAATGGTCATCAATCGCCTCACTACCGGATCGTCGAGCGCCTCGGTGGCCAAGCGCCGTTCCACCGAGGCAAGTTCCGCACCGTAGAAGTCGAGCTGGCGCAGCAGCGCCGTGACCGTCTCCCGTTCGTCGGCCGGCAGCGCCTGGTGGTGGAGCCAGTCCCGCCCGCGGATGCCGAACAGATCGTTGACCGGCGGACGTGGCAGCATATTGCGATGCAGCACCGCCTGGACCTGATTCTTGATCCGAATGCGGCCGCGCACCAGCTGCGCCCGGTGCGCCGACAGGCGCCGCAGCATCCTGGTGCGCTCGTCCGGCAGCCACGTGCCCGGCAGGAAGTCGGCGGCCAGCAGTTGCGCGAGAATGCGCGCGTCGACCCGGTCGGTCTTCACTTTCGCCTCGGCGATCGCCCGGGTCTTGACCGGGTTGGAGATCACCACCCTCGCGACATGCGGCTCGAGGAGCACGGCCACTGCGCTCGCGTTTCCGGTTGCCTCCAGCGCCACGTGGTCGTCCGGGCGCAGCTGTGCAGCGAACTCTCGCAGTGCTTCTGGCCGGCACCCCACCCGGCCCCCATCTGTGACGCATCCGTCCTCGACCACCGCGACTTGCGCGAAATCGCGGTGAATGTCCAATCCGATGAACCGCCCCATCACCCATCTCCTGTGCGGACACGAACCTGGTACGGGGATCAGCTGGGCGAAACGACACCTACGGAATCGCGCTCACGACGCAGCCAGGCAAGTCGCGGGGGTGGCCGTCTACAAAGGCGGGCTCGCAGCCCATCGTTCAAGATCGACCTGCCCATGCCGATTCCCCGGGCACCCCTTGTCCTGACGGTCGCACCGTACAACCAGACCGAAGCCCGGTAACCAGGACGCAGACAGCGGCACCCACAGATTTCGTACCTGGTACGAATCCGATCGAGTCCACGTTCGCCACGTTCCGGTTGCGGACCAAGGTCACCCGCGGCGCCGACTCCCGCACCGCCGCCCTGGCGATGGTCTTCAAGCTCGTCGAGTCCGCCCAGCAGCGGTGGCGGGCGGTGAACGCGCCCCACCTCGTCGCCCTCGTCCGCGCCGGCGCAGTGTTCAAGAACGGCGAGCCCGTCGAGCGCCCCGAGGCGGTCGCGGCGTGAGCATCATGACGGCCCGGACCATCGGCACCCCTCGGTTGGACCTGCTGCCGCTGCACGTCGGGCACGCCGAGGAGATGGCCGCGGTGCTGTCCGATCCCGCCCTGCACACCTTCATCGGCGGCACCCCGGACACTGCCCAGGTCCTGCGGTCGCGCTACCAGCGCATGACCGCAGGATCCCCCGACCCGGCCGTGGCCTGGCTGAACTGGGTGATCCGGGGTGATCCGGCCACTTTCCGACGCCAAGCCGTCCATGCATCAGAAGGCCAGCAGCGGAACAGAGCACGAGAACCACCTGGTGTTTCTGCGGCATGTACATCCGCGAAGCCTCGAAAGGCGATGTGCAATTACTTGATTGAATATCAAAGCGCATGCCGGACCTGAAATCGACCGGATAGAACGTAAATCACGACCCCATGCAGCGACCTCTGTCATGCGGCTGGAGATCGAGCGAATATGCATCGCTTTTCGAGTGCCATCATTACGGTTGCCCGATGACGACTAACGGGCACACAGGAGCTGCCAGACAAAATTCCTGAAAATTACCCAAGGAGCGGCATCGGCGGTCACCGCAAGATTTCACTGCCGCGGTACGCCCGGCGCACCGGCCCCCCACCACTCGGTTTCCTGCACCTCCACGGTCCGGCTTCCGGCGACGGGCGAAGCGCGGCGCCGGACTGGACTCCCGACACCGTCGATGCCGGCCGGCGCCACACGCACACCGACCAGCCTTGCATGCCTGCCGCGCCAAGCAGGTAAAAAACCTGTTCCATACGGGTAAAAGGGAAACGGTCGCCTCTCCCGAGCGATCATCGACGACACACCCCGCATCGTCGGAGCAATGTAAGATCAAGCCATTTTCGGCGGGTGGCGACGCAATTGACGCACTACACGACCCGCGATACCGACAGGATGCCCGAGTATGTAGAAATTACCATAACTTTACAGTTGCACCCAGTGCCTCCACAGCCGGTACCATAAAATCGGAACGATTGGATCGCGGCAGCCAGCGAAGTACTGCACACGAGACGGGGGCCCGCTGTCCTGCCTACCAGCGTACGACAGGCAGAACGCCGCAAAAAAGGAACAGGAGACCCTGTTGCATTTAGTCGAACGTGGCGCGCAGTTGGCCGAACTCTCCGCCCGGCTCAACACCGGATCGGCGAACAGTGGCGATTTCATCGTCATCAGCGGCCCGACCGGATGTGGCAAATCCGCACTGCTGACCGCATCGGCGGAACTCCTCCGGGGGCGGAACATCCGCATCCTGTCCGTGGGCAGGGCTACGGAGACCGGCTCCCCCTCGGTCGACGTAGTGAGCGCGGTGCGGGAACTGTTGACAGCCCTCACCAGTGACACCCAGAGGGGAGATGTCGCCGCTCTTGCCCGCCGGCTGGCGGACCTCGCGCGTCCAGAAGAGCCGATTCTCCTTATGGTGGACGACGCCCATCTGATCGACTCGGACTCGAACAAGCTGCTCCGAGAGCTGGCTCTCTTGATAGAGACAGCCCCGATCAACATAGTCTTGTCCGGCTCCAGACGCATAACCTCTCACCAGGATTCTTGGGTCCCCAGCTCCCTCCTCCGTCTGCGGAAGCGGAAACGGAAAGTCGTCGTAGAGCCATTGACCCGGGCAGGAGTGACCGACCTGGTACAGCGTCGACTGGGCGTCCGGTCGGCCGTGCCGTCCCTGATCGACGAGCTGGTTGCCGTGACAGGCGGGAACCCCGCTCTCGCACATGCCGTCCTCGATGACGTGGTGGGTGCAGGCGCCAGCGGGGGACCGATGTTCGGTTCGGCGTTCACCCAAGCCGTGCTCTCGTGGCTGCACGCCCCGGCCTGCACCCAGCTGGTCGAAGCCGCACAGGCGATCTCTGTGCTCGGTACCTCGTGCAACTGGGAACGGCTGGACCGCATGGTCGGCACGGAGCCACAGCGGTTGCGTCACATAGTCGACGGGCTGAAGGCGAGCGGTGTACTGTCCAGCGAGCTGACGCTGCACCAGCACATCCGCGATGTCCTGCTCAAGTCCATGGACAGCGCAAGTCTGTCCCGTCTGCAGTCGCGTGCGGCCGAAGTGCTCTACGACGACGGCGCGCCCGCCGAGGAAGTCGCCCGGCAGCTTCTCGCGAACGGATCTGCCCCGCAACCCTGGGCAGTGGCCGTTCTTCGTGAAGCCGCCGATCAAGCCATCCAGTCCGACCGGTACCAGGACGCCGTTTCGTTCCTGCAGCGCGCCTCGCGCTGGTGCGCCGACGACATGACACGACTGGAGGTCAACGCCGGGCTCACGGAGGTCGGTTGGTGGTCGACACCGGCCATGGACTCGCGTCAGCTCAGGTCCCTGCTGGACAGCGCGCGCAAAGGCTGCCTGCCCGACCGGTGGACGGCACGCCTGGCACGACGACTCGCCTGGATGGGAAGGGTTGACGACGCCGACGAGATACTCCATCTGTCCCTCGGCGCCCCGCACAAGGAACTCGACGCCCGGATCGAAATTGCCATCAGCGATGCGTGGCTCGCTCATCTCTTCCCCGGGACGACACGTGCCCTTCCCCGCACCGACCATGAGCTGCCCCCCGAGATGTTCGCGGGTCAGTACCCCTGGCTGAGCAGTGCCCAGGAGCTGCCCAGGCTTCTCACGGCCGAACGGCGAGAAGCCCTGCAGTTGCGAGCGGAGGAGATACTGCAGCAGTGCCGGCCCAGCCGCTCGAACCTGGAAGCGGTGCAAGTGGCGCTCTTCTCCCTGCTGGCGGCCGAACTCCAGGGTTCTGCCAAGCTCTGGCTCACGAAGCTCACCGTGGAGTCCGAGGGCGAGAACATCCCGCCGCAGTGGCGGTCGACGCTGCATGCCGCACAAGCAGTCGTCTCCTGGTGGCAGGGCGATCTCACCGAGGCGGTGGATTCCGCGGAGCGGGCACTCGAACTGCTCGGCGCACAGCAATCAGAAGCACTGACAGGGCTGCCCCGGGGCGTACTGCTGATGGCGATGACCGAGCAGGGCCGGCACGAGGAAGTGTCCGACGAGTTGCTGCAGCCGATGCCGTTCCCCTTCACGCGCAGCCCCTACGGACTCGTCTATCTACGAGCGCGCGGGCGGCATCATCTGGCGACCGGCAGTCTGCAGGCCGCGCTCGCCGACTTCCGCAGCTGCCGGGACATCCTCGGATCATGGGACATGGAACTGCCCGGCCTGATCCCGTGGCGTCTGGACATGTCCCAGACCCTGCTGTCGATCGGGGAGCACAAGGAGGCACGCCGTCTGGCGGAACAGCATCTCTCGCTGTACCCGGACGCGTCGTCACGCTCCCGCGGTACGGCGCTGCGCCTGCTGGCCATGGCCTCCTCCCCGTCGCGCAGAGCGGCCGCTCTGCGCGAAGCGGTCACGGTGCTGGATCGAAGCGGTGACTCCCTTGAACTGGTCCGCGCTCTCGGCGCCCTGTCACACACGTACCAACAGACCGGACAGCTGGCCTACGGCCGCAGAACATGGGGCCGGGCAGAGAAGATCGCCCAACGCCGTGGTGCCCTCTGGGCACTGACGGACATCACCACGGCCGTACCGCCGAACAGGGTCTCACCGGAGCCCCTTCTGCAACACGCCGAATGCCCAGACCTCTCCACGGCCGAGAGGAAGGTCGCCGAACTGGCAGTACAGGGCTACACCAACAGGGAGATCGCGGAAGCTCTCTACATAACGATCAGCACCGTGGAGCAACACCTCACACACATCTACCGAAAACTCGGCATACGCGGTCGTTCCGAATTGGGAAACCTATCTGTCGCCTCATGACCCCGCCAATCGCGATCCGGACGGTCTGACGGCCGACCACGGCGTCAGAAGCGTCCGCCCGCCGACGTGGCCGAGCCGTTCCCGCAGCAGTCCGGCAGGCCGGCCACCACGCTGTGAAGCCAACCTGCGGATCCGGTGCATACGGCATCCTGCCGTGCGGTCCGCCGCTGCGGGATCACCTGCCGCGTGTGTCCGAGTGCCGGGCACGGCAACCTGACACCGCCCCGGTCCGCTCTGCTCCTCGGTCCGTCCGGGGCGGCGGACGAACAGGCTGCCGGCTGCCCGAGCCCGTCACCTGCGTGCGGCCACACGACAGAGCCGTGCCCGAGGACGACACCCTCCCGGAGCGGGGACGACATCACCATGCCCCGGTCCGGCCGGGGCCCGGGCCGCCTTCGCGCCCCGGGCCCTGACGGGCTGTGCTTCGTGCGGGTCGGCAGAGCCGGTCGTTCCTGAAAGGTGTCCCTCCACGGCCGAGGTCCGCCGCACCCCATGACCTCGCCCCATGCTTACGGCGGTCCTGCCGGCGCGCGCCGCACGACCACGGTGGGGTGTTTCACAACTCCAAAGTACGAGGTTCCTCAGTCGTCGCCGGCAGATGATGCCGCAGGCCAGGCTGAGGAACGCCTCGTGGATGTCGTCGCGGATCTCCCAACGGATGCGGAGCCGGCGGAACCGGTGCAGCAGTGTGCAACTTTGCTCGACGACCCACCGGTGAGCTCCCAGCCCGGAGCCGTGCCCGGAGCCGCGGTGGGCGATGACCGGAGTGACCCCGAGGGCCCGGGCCTGCTTGCGGTACTTGTCGTGGTCGTAGCCCCGGTCGGCATGGAGCTTCTCCGGCCGCCGACGGGGCCGACCGCGCCGGCCCCGCACCGAGGGAACGGCCTGCAGCAGGGGCATGAGGTGGGTGACGTCGTTACGGTTGCCGCCGGTCAGGGACACGGCCGGCGGGATGCCGTGCGCTTCGGTGTTCACATGGTGCTTGGAGCCCGGTCGGGCACGGTCGACCGGGCCCGGTCCGGTTCTGGGTCGGTCTGCGGCTCGGTCACGCGGTGGAGCTGCTGCTCGTGGGAGCGCTCGCCTTCGTGCTGCCGGGTCTGTTCGCCCGGGGCCCACCGCTGATCGTTCCGACGGCGCTGGTGATCGCCACCGCCGCGGCGAACGGGGCAACGGGCGGCAAGGGCCGGTTCTCGGTGCTGCGTTCGCGGCTGTTCCTCCGGACGGGCCGGATCCCGTACTGCCGTTACCTGACGCACCACCCGCTGATCGAGGTGGCCTCCTTTCTGCTGGACGGCCGGAAGTTCGTCCCGGCCGCGCGCCTGGAGTCCGTCGTGGCGCCGTTCGCCCTCACCGAACTGACGTCGTGGCTGCTGCGCACTGCGGTGATCAACTTGGTGAGCGGAAGGTGGATGCGCCCGAGGGCCGCCACGACGGTCCCCGAGCCGTCCGCGGCGACTCCCGTGGGCACATCGGAGGCCGCCAGTGCCCCGGCTGCCGCGGAGGCCGTTGCCCCGAAGCAGCAGGAGCCGACCTCGTAGGACCACAGCGGTAGTCCGGACGGGTGGAGGGACAGCCGTCGCGACGAACGGTGCGGCCGGAACCCCGGAAGGGTTCCGGCCGCACCGTTCGTCGCGCTGTCCGGGGTCAGACGGACTGCGTCTCGCCCAGCTTGTCCGCGACGAAGTCGGTGATCTTCGCGACGGTGACGAAGCTGGCCAGGTTCAGCTCGTCCACGTCGACCTCGAAGCCGAAGGTGCTCTCGGTCCAGGTCACCAGATGCAGCGCGACCAGCGAGTCCATGCGACCGGACTGGAAGAGGTCCTCGTCGCGCTCCGGCTCGGATTCACCGTCGGCCTCGGCGGCCAGGAACGCGCGGACGAGCCGCTCGATCTCATCGGGGGTGTGTGCGGTCATGGTCGTTCTCCTGGGTTCTCTCGGGCGTCGATCGCGGGTCAGCGCTGTGCGAGCCAGTTGTGCACCTCGGTGGCGACGGACTCGGCGTACTCGGCGACGATGCTGCAGTGGTCGCCCGGCACGGTCACGTCATCGTGCGGGAGCGGCCAGCGCGCCGGCCAGTCGTCCCCGACCGGCGGGGCCGAGGGGTCTCCCGGGATGCACTCCTCGGGGCGGACGAACAGGGTCGGTACGTCCAGCGGTTCCGGCTCCCAGCCGCGGAACATCTTGCGGTACGCGCCGAGGGCGGTCAGCGTGGTGAAGTTCATCGTCGTGAACCTGAACCGCCGCTCGTTGACCTCGTACGTCATCGCCTGCCGCAGCCCCACCGACATGCCGTCGGGCAGATAGGTGTCGAGCAGGACGACGCCGCCCGCCGGGGTTCCGTCCTGCTGGAGCCGGGTCGCGACCGAGTGGGCGAGCCAGCCGCTGGAGGAGTAGCCGAGCAGCACGAACGATTTGCCGTCGGCGCAGCGCAGCGTCGCCCGCACCAGCGCGTCGACCAGTACCTCACGGCTCTCGGCGATCGGCTCGTCGGGCAGGAAGCCCGGCACAGTGATCATCGACAGGTCGCGCCGGTCACGGAAGTACGTGGCCAGCCGGGCGAACTGCAGCGACTGCTCCACGGGAGCGAACGGAGGGAAGCAGATGATCGCCGGTCCCTGGTCACCGGTGGCCAGCCGGACGAAGCCGGGCCCGCCGATGACCTCGCCGGCGTCGGTGAAGCGGGTGCGCAACGCCGCCGCACCGCCCAGCAGCGACTCGACCTCCGCGGTCCTACCGCGCAGCGCGATCCGACGGTAGATCGCCGCGAACGACTCCGCCGGCTCCACAGGTGCCCCGTCCTGTGCCGGACCGGCCGTACGGGTGCCCTCGGCGAGCGCGTTGCGCAGGAACTCGCAGACCGCGTCCACCGTCGGGTGATCGAACACCAGCATCGTCGGCAGGGCCAGACCCGTGGCGACGTTGAGCTTGTTGCGCACCTCCACGGCCGACAGCGAGTCGAAGCCCAGCTCCACGAAGGGCCGCTCGACGTCGATGGACGAGGCGTCGGCGTGACCGAGGACCTCGGCGACCGTGGCACGGACCAAGTCGGTCAGCGCGGCCCGCCGGCCGTCCGCGGACATCCCCGCCAGCCGGCGGCGGATGTCGCCCCGGGCGGGGGCCGACGTGGCGGTCCGCTCGGTCCGCAGCGCGCGGGCCGCCGGCAGGTCCTCGATCAGGGGACGCGGGCGCGCGGCGGTGTACCCGGTCAGGAAAGGCTCCCAGTCGACGTCGGCCACCGTGACCCGGGTCTCGTCCCGGTCCAGGATCTGGGCGAGGGCGGCGACGCAGTCCGCGGGCGCCATCGGCACCAGGCCGCGGCGGCGCAGCTGCTCCTCGCCCTGCGGGCCGAGGATGCCGGACTGCGCCCACACGCCCCACGCCACCGAGGTAGCGGCAAGTCCGCGGGCCCGTCGGCGTTCGGCCAGAGCGTCCAGGTAGGAGTTGCCCGCCGCGTAGGAAGCGTAGTGGCCACTGCCCCAGATCGCGGAGGCCGACGAGAACAGAACGAACGCGCCGAGATCGCCGACGCCGTCGAACAGCTCGTCCAGGACCTGGGCGCCGCTCGTCTTGGCGGCGCACACCGCGCGGAACTCCTCCAGGGTCATCGCGTCGATCGGGGTGCTCTGGCCGAGGCCCGCCGCATGGAACACGGCGCGCACCGGCCCCTCCTCGGCGGCGATCCTGGCCGTCAGCTCCGCCATCCCTGCGCGGTCGGTGACGTCGGCGGCCTCGATCCGCACCCGCGCGCCCCGTTCCCGCAGTTCCTCCCGCAGCCGCTCGGCACCGGGCGCCTCGATGCCGCGCCGCGAGACCAGCACCAGGGAACAGGGGCCCAGGGAGGTCAGCCAGCGGGCGACGTGGGCACCGATCGCCCCGGTCCCACCGGTGATCAGGACGGGGCCGTCGGGCCGCCAGGACCGGCCGGGCTCCGCTGCGGCGGGGGCGGGCACGAGGCGCCGGCTCAGTACGCCGGCCGCACGGACCGCGAGCTGGTCCTCGTCGTCGTCGGCCGCCAGGACACCGCCGAGCCGGCCGACCGCCCGCTCGTCGAGGGTCTCGGGCAGGTCGATCAGACCGCCCCAGCGCTCGGGGTGTTCGAGGCCGGCGACGAGACCGACGCCCCACAGCGCGGCGCCTGCCGGGTCCGGCTCCTCGCCGTCCACGGTGGCCACCGCCCGGCGGGTCAGGCACCACAACCGCGCTCCCACCTCGGCGTCGCCGAGCGCCTGGACCAGCACCAGCAGCTCCTCGGGGGTCTGGACGAGGCTGAGGACGCCGGACAGGAGCGGGGTGGTCTCGGCCGCCTCGGCCAGCAGTCCGGCCGTGGCCCGCCGGTCGTTTCCCGCGCCCAGTTCGACGGTGACCGCGTCGGCGGGCAGGCGGGTCACCGCCCGTGCGACGGCCGGGTCGCCGCCGCCGGGCGGGAGCACCACCAGCCAGGAGCCCGGCACCTGTGCCACCGGGGCGCGGTCGGCGGGCTTGAAGACCACCCGGTAGCGCCAGGAGTCCATCCGCTGCCGGTGTCTGCGGTCCCGGTGCCAGCGCGCCAGGGCCGGCAGCGCCGGTTCCAGCTCGGCGGGCGCGCCCAGCGTTCCGGCCAGGCCGCCCATGTCCTCCTTCTCCACCGCGTCCCAGAACGCCTGGTCCACGGCGGAGCCCTGGACCTGCTCCGGCGCCGCCTGCGAAGCCAGCCAGTAGTGCTCGTGCCGGAAGGCGTAGGTGGGCAGCGGCACGGGCCGGCCGTCGCCGAGGACACCGGCCCAGTCGGGGGTGACACCGCGGGCGTGGACGTGTCCGAGCGCTTCGAGGACGGTCCGCGTCTCGGGGCGGGTGCGATGGCAGCTGGCCGTGACGTCGCGGCGCTGTGCGAGGAGCGGGGTGAGGACCGCGCCGGGCCCGATCTCGATCACGACGTCCCCGGCGGGGAGGCGGGTCACCGCGTCGTGGAAGCGCACGGCATACCTGGCGTGGTCCGCCCAGTACTCCGGGGTGTGGACGGGGTGGACGGAGTCGCCCGTGGGCACGATCGCCGAGGTCGCCTCGTGGAAGTCGAGTTCCTCCAGCAGCGCGCCGAACTCCTTGAGCATCGGCTCCATCAACGGGGAGTGGAAGGCATGGCTGACCTGCAGTCGGGAGGTCCGTACGCCGCGCTCGCCCCACTGCCGCGCCTGCCGGTCGATCTCCGTACCGTCGCCCGACAGCACCAGGGAGTCGGGGCCGTTGACGGCGGCGACCACGACGCCGGTGACACCGTCGAGGGCGGCGGCGGCCTCCGCCTCGGTGATGTTGACCGCGAGCATCCCGCCCCCCTCGGGAAGGCCCTGCATCAACCGCCCCCGCACCACCGCCAGACGCGCCGCATCAGCGGGCGACAACACCCCCG
>NZ_BMVU01000109.1 GCF_014650875.1 Streptomyces minutiscleroticus | reverse complement strand
CGGTGCGGGCGTCGAGCTCGAACAGCTCCACCGCCCGCATCCGCTCCGAGGAGGCGGCCACCAGCTGCAGGGGTGCGCCGGCCGCGGCGAGCATCACCCCGGCGTCGCTGATGTCGAGGAGGTCCATGCAGTGCTCGGTGACCCGGTAGAGGAACTCCGCCGGATCGAAGTCGGCGACCAGCACATCGGCCAGGTCGATCAACGCGGCCGTCACGCGCCGCTCACGCGGAAGAACGGCGGGTTCTTCCCCACTCGGCGGATCAGAGGCAGGGGCAGGCATGGTCAAGGCGCTTTCCGCATCGTCGGTGTCAGCGACCGCAACCGGAAGAAGCACGCACGGGGACTGGGTGGAGACCACCCGGCCACGCACTGACCTGAAAGCTATATCTACTCGCCCCCGTACCTGCCCGCCAGACCCCCGCCCCCGTCGAAATGCAGGACCGCCTCACAGCCGCCCCGGGGCGACGTGGCGGGCCGGCCGTCCAGGCGCGGCACGTCCGTACGGCGTAGCGGACACCGCGGCGTGCTGCGGATGATGCTCACGGCCGTGCGGCGCCAGCGTGGAGACAACGTCCCAGACGCCTCGGCCGGCCTTCACCGCTTGGCGGTGTGCCGGAGGGCACGACTTGACCCAGGCGCGTGGTCCGGCCCGCCTGACGGTGCGGGCCGGACCCGCAGGAAGAGTGCGGGGAAGGCGTCATCGGCCTTCCAGCACGGGCTTGCGGCTCTGGCGCAGCGGGGGGAGTGCGAGGATTCCGGCCGGACGATCCCGCGCAGCACGATCGAGGCCGTCGTCGACGGCCAGGAACAGCAGCACAGCTGGGGTCCGGTTCGCCAACCAGAAGCAGCGTCGTGCCGCCCTTCACCGGCGCACAGCGCGGCGCGCTGCGCGCACTGGGAGTGGAGCGGGGGTAACGGGAAGCGTTCGTGCGTCGTTGGGCCGGTTGGTCACGTCGTCTGCGACCAGCACCCCGGCGGGCCCTGGCGCTTGTCCCCCTGGACGGCCGGGACCCGCACCCGTCCCTTCTTGTCGCGCGTAGAGGCAGCCGGTGCGGCGCCGGCCGGGTGGAGCAGGACATGCTCGATGTCCGCCAGGCGCTGGGCGACGGCGTCCAGGAGCCGGCGCACCCGTGCGAGGACCAGGCGCTGCTCGGTGAGCGCCTGGGCGATGCGGAGCATGTCCGTGTCTGTGTCCCGCAGCCGTTGCGCGGCCTGTGCGGTCGCCTGGGGGCTCATGCCGGTCAGTCTCGCAGGCGGCCCACCCCGGCGCGGCCGTCCGCTGTACGGGCCGACGGCAGGCGTCTGGCCGGCAGCCCGGCTTCGTATGCCGTGGCGTGTGTTTGGTTTGTCCGGCACGGGCTGCGTGCCGGTGGTCTGGCCCACGGCTCTTTGCGCCCCCGGAGGGCTGCGGGTTTGTGGTGGTGTCAGGGATCGAGGGCGAGGTGGAGGCGTTCGGCGAGGACGTCGTGGGCGACGTCGCTCAGGGGGCGGTTGTGGCTGAAGGCGTGGGCGCGCAGGCGCAGCAGGGCGTCTTCGATGGTGATGTCCAGGCGGCTGCTGAGGAAGCCGGTGGCCTGGTGGATCTCGGCATGGTGCAGGGACACATCCGGTCCCGGTGCGGTGCCGGTGGGGTCGGCCAGGGTGTCGGGTTGGGTGTTGAGCAGCAGGTTCAAGGCGGTGCGGGCGAAGGCGTCGAACTCGAGTCGATGGACGACGGTGAAGGGGCCGGGGGTGGTGCGGTAGCCGGTCAGGGTGCCGACGGTGGCCACGCCCAGGCGCAGGGGGACGGCGATGACGGCGCGGGCGGGGGTGTCGCAGGCGGCGGGGGTGAAGACCGGCCAGCGCTGGGCGGCCGCCGGGGTGGTCAGGTCTGCTTCGGTGACGGCCTTGGCGGTGCGGGCAGCGTCCACGGTGGGGCCCTCGCCCAGCGTGTACTGCCACTCCTCCAGGCCGGCACCCAGGCCGTCGGCAGTGGTGCCCCACAGCGGCTCCAGCGTGCCGGAGGCGGCGCGCAGGCTCAGGGTCAGGGCCTGCAGGTGCAGCAGACGGGCGGCCGTGGCCGCAGAGGCGGCGGACAGGTCGCGTCCGTCCAGGGCGGCCTGATGCAGGCGGTGCAGGAGGCGGGTGAACTCGTCATGGGCCATCACGTGCTCCGATGGGCAGCCGGTCGACGTCCGGCTCCCGACCGGAGCACGCTTTTCTGCCCGTGGGCGAGGCGGCAAGGAGACAGGAGACGAAGGGGCCGGCAGTGCCGGGGGGGGCTTCACCGGACCGGGTGGAACTCAGCCGGTATCTTCCCGCGGGCGATCTGGGCTGCCAGGTCGGTCAGCCTTTGCTGCTGGGCGCGGGCGTGGGCGCGCAGGCCGGTCAGGGCCTGGTCCATGGAGATGCCGAAGCGGCCCACCAGCATTCCCTTGGCCTGTTCGACGACGATGCGGCCGTCCAGCGCGGCCTGCAGCTGGGCCAGGACGCCGGCGGTGTCGGCCAGCTCCCGCCGGTGAGCCAGCGTGTAGCCGGCCGTGTCGGCCAGCATCTGCGCCAACTCCATGTCCCCATCATCGAGGGAGGACGGATCGGTCAGGAGCAGGTTGAGCGCGCCCAACAGCATCTGGGGCAGGCGCAGGCTCACCGCGGCCACCGCGGTGACGCCCTCCGCGCGGGCCCGGGGAGCGAAATGCGGCCAGTGCGCGGCCAGATCGGTCGGAGCCAGCGCCGTGCGGGTACGGGCGCTGTCCAGGCAGGGCCCCTCGTCCAGAATGATCTGGTCCTCCGTCAGACGCAGCGACGTCTCGTCGGAGGCGGTGACATAGCTGACGACGCTGTGGTCCAGGACGGTGATGCTCGCGCCGCGCACCGCCAGCAGAGCGACCGCGTGCCCGGTCAGATCGTGCATCAGCTCCAGCGGATCCGCATCCGCCGGGCGGTGGGCCAGATCGGACACGGCCTGCGCGATGCGCACCTCGCGCTCGGTGGTGACCATAGCGGACCCCCATCATGCGGCGTCCGTCGTCCATGACGGCCGCAGGGTCCGGGCACCTCCGCCACACGGCGAAATAAGCGGGACTGACCTTTTCTCAAAGGAAAAGACTACGCCCGTTCCACCAGCCCGTCCACGCCCCTGGCCAGCAGAAAAACCATCCCGGACACCACACAGGAAACACCTGCCCACCCCTGCCAACAGCTGGTGCACCTCGCCCTTGCAGACCTCTTGTGCCCGCCGCACGCCGGCCTTCCTGGAACCGCGACACGAAAGGCCGAAGCGTGCCGCAGCGGGGTCTGGACCACGGCACAGGGCACGGCCGGAAACAGCAGCCGCACCCGCACAAGCGCGCCTTGCCGCGCAAGAGGACCAGCGGCCTGTAGAGCCGTGACCGGTACCGGCCGAGGCGGGACCAGAAGTGGCCCCCGCACCGGGCCCGAGCGTCCGGGAAGCGCAGCGGCCTCGAGTCGGTCCTGAGCACAGGACCAGGGCGCTGCTGTGCGCCTGCCCGTGCCAGGGGCGATGCGTTCTCAGGCTGTGAGTGGGAGCATGGCTGTCGCGTGCTGGGGGCGTGACCGGTAGTGATCGGCTGCGGCGGCGATGTTGGTCCGGCCTGCTTGGCGCATGAGTTTGATGGCAAGGCTGCGCAGGGTGGCCATGGCGCGAGGTGCGGTGCCGGTGCGCACTCGTGAGGCGTTCTCGCCGAACGTCACGTCTGTGACGTGGGGCAAGGCCTCAACTGACCAGTGGTCGTGGGCGAGTTCGGCGCGTTGTGCCGGGCCGGCCTGGTCGGGCGGGAGGCTGGTGACTGCGTAGACGGTCTTCGTCTCGGCCTTGCCGGTGGTGAGGTTGGTGCCGCGGCGCTTGATCTCCAGGGCCTGGACGGCGTGCGGGAAGAGCAGGCCGGGACGGGCGGTGCAGACCTTCAGCCGGCGGACCTCGCGGCGGCCGTGCCCGGCCCCGGTGGTGCGGGCCTGCAGCGGGATCTGGCGCCAGGGCAGGTGTCGCAGCTGCTTGCGCAGCTTCTTCTGGTTGTCCTTGACCACCAGGAGGTAGTGGCCGCCGGCGGCGATGACGTGCTCGGCGTGGGCGCGCCGGGTGTGCATCGCATCGGCGGTGACGACGACGCCGCGCAGGTCGATCCGGTCCAGCAGTGGGGCGAAAGCGGGGATTTCGTTGCTCTTCGCGGTGACCTGGCGCTGGGCGATCACGGTCTGGCAGGCGTGGAGCGCGGCGGCGAGCAGGTGGACGGCCGCGCCGTCGGTGCGGGATCCGCGCACCGTCGTGCCGTCCACGGCCGGACCGACCAGCGTGCCATCGGCCTCGTCGACCGGGTCGGCGGCGTACCGGGCGAGCCAGGTGCCCACGGCGTCGTCGAGCGCGTCGCCGTTCAGGCGGGCCAGGAGCCGTCCCGGTGTGGAGGCGTTGGGGGGCTGGAGGCCGGCCCGGTTTGTTCGCGCAGGTCGGAATCGGTGTCGGCGGCGAAGCGGGCGATGGCGGCCAGGGACGTGGCTCCGCCGAGGGTGGCGACCAGGCACAGCGCGAGCAGGGAGCCCAGGCGGTAACGGCGGCCCCGGACCCGGCGGGGGTCGGGTATCCGCCCCAGCACTTCGGCCAGGGCGGTGAACTGCTGCGGTTCCGGATCCAGGCAGGCGGAGTCGATGTCCTCGCAGTGGCGCTGCAGGACACCGATCAGGGAAGACGGCACGCGAACGCGACCCCTGTTCGTGATCAAAGGCTTCGACAATCTTGATCATCAGGGGTCGCGTCCCTCGTTGCCGAACCGGGCGAACCGCACGCAGCGGTGCGCACGCAGGCGATCAGCTCATCTCGCCAGCTGAGAACGCATCAGCCCTGCCGCCGCACCAATTACAGGGCGGTGAAAGGTGGTTTCTTTGGTGGGTAAATAAGGTGACGCACGCCCATCAGTGCACAGATTGAGGACCGGCTCTATTCCCATGCAGGGGAATCATGGGGAATCGCTCACAGCTTTTGTACCTTGGTACCGTCCTTGAAGAAGGTGAAGTACGGGGTGGTGCCGTCTGCCCGGTAGCTGAGGAGTGCGACCATGCCGTCGGGATCCATGCTTTGGCCGGTGTAGAACTCGTACTTCTCGAAGTCGCCCAGGATTGCCTTGACGAGGGCGCCGGCCTCCTCCTTGAAACTGTTGAGGCGCGCGGGATCGGTGTCCCTCAGCTTGGCCTCCAGTGCCTTCATGTAGCCCTTGATGTGCGTCATGTACGACTTCTTGTCGAATGACGTCTGCTGCAGCTGGAAGGACACCACCACGTTGTTGGCGGTCGAGGCGCCTTCGTCCGGTTCCTCATCCTGGCCGTCTCCTGCGATGTCCACGTCCACGCCTGACTTGACCTGAATCATCTGGCAGTCGACCTCGTAGGCAGCACCGGCCTCCTTGACCGGGAACGCGTCGCTGAAGAGTTCATCGCCATTGATGGTGTCGGTGTAGAGCAGCATGCGGTCTGTCCTGCCTCTTTGGAGTGACGGATCCGGTACACGGCGATCTGGCCTGTCGGCATGGGGCACCATGCCGGGGCTGCTTCGCATGCGCGGTTGGCGGACTGCGTATTCACCGGAGACAGCCAGCGCAATGGCTGCGCAGCCAGTCTCCAACTTCATGGTCACCAAGCCACTCGGGCCAGCGGTCACATCCGCGACGGGTTCACCAGATCGAGCGAGCGCGGGCCAGCACCTGTCCGGACCGCCCCGGTACGGCACACGTGCGCGGACCGCACCACGCGCCCCGACCACAGCACACCGGGGCCACAGCCGGAGCAGCCCGCCCCCTGCCATGCCGAGTGACCAGGCCACCTAAAATCGAATGCATGACCGATTCTTGTCCGTCGTCCCGTCTGGAGCTGCTGGCCTTCGCCGAACGCGTCGCCGAGCAGCATCCGGCGCAGGTGCGCCGATGGAAGGCGGCGGAGGAGCGGGAGCGAGGTGCCGCGGCGCGGCCGGCGGCGCCGGACTGGATGGTGGAACGGAGCCTGGGCGGACGGGCGTCAGCGGTGTATGTGCACGCGGGCGGCTGCCACATGGCGGACAAGCGGGTGAGGGGCGTACCGCGGGAGGTGGCAGTGCGGGCGTTGACGAAGGGCGTGGAGGCCTGCCCGCACTGCCGCCCGGACACGGAACCGGGCGTCCTCGAGTAGCGCGGTGTCGGTGGTCGGGTGTCTGCCGTTCGAGTCGCGCCCTACGCTCAACACGCGCAGGACACGGAGAACCCCGCACGATCACGTGGGCGCGGGGGCGGGCGATGGTGATCGGCCCTGAAGTCCCGTCCGTGGTCCGGACCGCAGGGTAAATGGTCTTTCGCTGGTCGGCGCGCTCAGGCACAGGTGTGGGCGGGCCCGCTTCCACTGATGTGTCGGCGAACGACGGCGCTTCCGGCCTTTCAGGGCTGGTGCAGGGCGTAGGCGAGGCCTTCGTCGATGCTGGTCTGCAGGCCTTCGCGGAAGGCCGCCTCGTACGCGGCGTCCCCGAGGGCTTCGCGTGCCTGCCGCTCGCAGGCGGTGCGGGCGGCGGTGAGTTCGGGCAGTCCGGCCTGGGGGCGGCCGAGGGTGTCCCAGATCTGCTGGGCGGCGCCGAGCAGCCGGGCCGCCCGCTGCCCGTGGCCGCTGTCCGCGGACAGCGAGGCCAGCAGGTCGACGGCTAGCGCGGTGCCGAGGCTGTCGTGGAGCAGGGCCTTGTTCTTCAGGGCGGCCTGGGCGTGCCCGGAGGCCTCCTCCGTCTGGCCGAGTCCGCGCTCTGCCAGCGCCTGGTTGTAGTCGGCATAGGCGCGGGCCCACCGCTCGCCGCGCCGGTCGCACTCCGCGCGCAGGGCGTCGGCCATCGCGACGGCGTCCTCACACTCACCCAGCGCCATGCAGACATACGCCCGGATCGCCCACAGCACCAGGCGCGCCCCGGCGTAGTCGCTGCCGTGGTCCCGGGTGTAGGGCGGCGCCGCATCCATCACTGCGGCAGCCTCCGCAAGCTGTCCGCACTGCAGCAGAGCGGCGCCGTCGAGGTGGGCGGCGGCGGTCAGCATCGCCGGGGCGCCCGCCGCCTCGGCGTCGGCCCGGAACTCCCTTCCCAGCCGCGTAGCCGTGTCGGTGTCGCCCTGGACGAGGGCGGCCATGCCGCAGGCCCAGACTGCCTTGGTGCGGGTCGGGCCGGGGTCCGTCCACCGGGCCAGGGCCTGGTCGAGGTAGCGGCGGCCTTCCCGGGCGTACCCGCAGGCGAACCAGAAGAACCACAGCGCCCCGCCCAGCTCCAGCGCGGCCTGCCCCTCGTCCTCGGTCAGGCAGAAGTCCAGAGCGGTGCGGAAGTTGGCGTGCTCGGCGACCGCGCGCGCGTACCAGGCCACCTGACCGGGGCCGATCCAGGCGGCATCGGCCCGCCGGGCCAGGCCCAGGTAATGGTCGCGGTGGCGGCGGGCGGTGGCCCGCTCCTCGCCCAGCCCGGCCAGCCACTGGGCGCCGAACTCGCGCACCGTGTCCAGCATCGTGTACCGCACCAGCCCCGTCACATACGCCCGCCGCTGCAGCAGCGACTTGCCCACCAGACTGTCCAGCAGCCGCGGCACGTCCGCGGCGGCCAGCGGCCCGCCCGCGCACACCGCCTGCGCTGCCTCCTGGTCGAAACCACCGGCGAAGACGGACAGCCGGGCCCACAGCAGCCGCTCCAGCGGCGCACACAGCTCATGGCTCCAGCCGATGGTGGTGCGCAGCGCCTGGTGCCGCGGCTCGCCGTCGCCGTAGGCGTCGGGGTCGGCGGCGAGCACCTCGAAGCGGGCCTTCAGATGGGCACGGAGCTGGGTGAGGGTCAGCTCGGGCAGCCGGGCGGCGGCCAGCTCGACCGCCAGCGGGATGCCCTCCAGACGGGCACAGATGTCCGCCACCACCGCACGGGCCGCCAGGTCGCCGGCCAGGCCCGGCGCAGCGTGGGCGGCCCGGTCGGTGAAGAGCGCCACCGCGTCCTCCCCCTGCCCGGCGCCGGCCGGCGGGCGGTCCGGCCCGGGGGCGGGCAGCGGGGGCACCGTCACCACGTGTTCGCTCCGGATGCCCAGAAACTGGCGGCTGGTGGCCAGGATGCGCAGCCCGGGAGCTGCGGTCAGCAGCTTCCCGGCGAGGTGGGCGCAGGCGGGGATGAGATGTTCGCAGCAGTCCAGGACGAGCAGCAGGTGTCTGCCGGCCAGCCACTCGCACACCACCTCGGTGGCCGGGCGAGTGGTCCGGTCCGCCAGCCGCAGCGCCTCCATGACCGTCAGCGCGATCAGCTCGCTGTCGCGCTGCCCGGGGGGCAGGGGGGAGAGCTCCACCAGCCACACCCCGTCGGGGAAAGCCGCGCGCGACTCGGCCGCGGCGCGCAGGGCGAGCCGGGTCTTGCCCACCCCACCCACCCCGGTCAGCGTCACCAGCCGGGCCTCCTCCAGGGCGCCGCCGGTCTTGAGCAGCTCGGCCCGCCGGCCGACGAAGCTCGAGGTCTCCTCCGGCATCTCACCCGCCGCCCAGCCCGTCCTGTAGAACCCCACCCTGACCGCCTCCCCCCTGCCCCAGCCCCGCATCAGCCGGCTGCGCCTGCCTGTGCGGGAGGGACCACAGGGCGGAAGATCGCAAAAACGCCGCGCGCCGGTCGACCCTCCAGCGGCACACCTCACGGTCCCACCGCAAGACCCCGCGCGACGCCAGAACAAACTGATACGGCGAACCCAGTCAGATGGCGACTCCCTCATCATGTGAAACGGCTCCCGGAAATCAGGTTCTGGCCCAACTTCTGCGGAGCCGGTCGAAAACGTGGTCGCTCCGCAGCAGCAGACCGATGCGGCGCAGCTCAAGCGCCTCCAACAGGACCGCGCAGAGGAACCCCTGCCTTGCACCACAGAAAGTGAGCCAGAACCTTAGTTTTGATGGCAGTGAGGGCCTTGCGGTGAGGTGCTCCTTATGCTTTCCGGCTGGATCGGTGCATGCCGCTGGTCGGTGAGGTGCTGCGAGTGGCCTGGAGCCGCCTTCGATGCAGTGGCACACCGCGGCGGGTCTGTAGGGAAGCGCGGGGGTGGGATCTTCGGTGGTGCGGGGAGGGAGGGGAGGGATCGGTGGATGCGGCGCCGGGGGGAGAGACGGGGGTCAGCCGGTGGGGTCGGGCTGTGTGGAGGCATGCGATGGGGGGCCGGGCGGGGTGAGGGCTTCTGCGATGCCGGCGTCGGGGGCGGTGGTGCAGCCGGTGTGGAAGGCGGCCTGATAGGCGTCGTCGCCGAGGAGGCGGCGGGCCGTCTTTTCGCACGCGGTGCGGGCCGCGATGAGTTCCGGTGAACCCAGGTGGGGGGTACCGACGGTCTGCCAGATCTGGTCTGCCAGGCCGAGAATGCGGACGCCGTGCTCGGCGTGCCCGGCGGCGATGGTCGCGGAGGCGAGCAGGTCGATGGCGATGGCGATGCCGGTGCTGTCGTGCAGCCGGTGCTTGCCGGCGATGGCGCTGCGGGCGTGGGCGGCGGCTTCCTCGGGCCGGTCCCGTCCCTGGGCGGCCAGGGCGCAGATGTAGTCGCCGTAGGTGCGTACCCAGGTCTCGCCGCGCCCGGCGCACTCGGCGCGTCCGACCGCGGCATCCACCGCGGCGTCGGCGAACCGGCCCAGGTGGACGAAGGCGTAGGCACGGGTCATCCAGGCCAGAATCCATGCCACGTCGTACCGCCCGCCTGTCGGCCGCGTGCGCAGCGTCGCGTCGAGCACTCCCACGGCCGGGGCCGGCTGGCCGCTCAACGCGAGACTGGCGGCCGTCAGGAAGGCGGCGGCGACCGGTGCCGTCTCGTCGGCCTCCTTGGCCACGGCCGTGCGGAAGGCGTCGGCGTAACGGAGGCTGGCCTCGGTGTCGCCCTGGCCGTAGGCGGCCATCCCGCAGGCCCATATGGCCTTAGCGCGGACCGGTCCGGGCGCCGTTCCCTGCGCCAGCGCCCGCTCCAGGTAGTGCTGCCCCTCCTTGCCGAAGCCGCAGGCGTGCCAGAAGAACCACAGGGTCCCGCCCAGCTCCAGCGCGGCCGGTGCGTCTTCCTCGGCGAGACAGTGGTCGAACGCGGCACGGAGGTTGGCGTGTTCGGCGACCATCCGCTCGTACCAGGTGATCTGGTCGGGTCCCATCCAGGCGGCCTCCGCCCGGTGGGCCAGGTGCAGGTAGTAGGTGAGGTGACGGCGCCGCACCGCCCGTTCCTCACCCAGGCCGCGCAGCCAGTGGGCGCCGTATTCGCGCAGGGTGTCCAGCATCCGGTACCGCTCCTCGACCCCGGTGGGCACCCAGGTCAGGATCGACTTCTCCACCAGGGCGGCCAGCAGGTGCGGGACCTGGTGGGGGGGCAGGCGCTCGTCGGCCAGCACCCGGCGCGCGGCCTCGGTGCCGATGGTGCCGGCGAAGACCGACAGCCGCGCCCAGGCCAGGCGTTCAGCCGGGGTACACAGCTCATGGCTCCAGCCGATCGCGGTGCGCAGCGCCTGGTGCCAGGGCGGATCGGCGGCGTGGTCCTCGGTTTCGGTGTTGCCGAGGACGGCATAGCGGTCGTCCAGCCGCTTGTTCAGCTCGGCCAAGGGCATCGCGCGCAGGCGGGCCGCGGCCAGTTCCAGGGCGAGGGGCAGTCCCTCCAGGCGACGGCTCAGGGCGGCCAGCTCGGTGCGGTTGGCGTCGGTGACGGCGAAGCCGGGCACGGCCTGCGTGGCCCGGTCGGCCAGCAGCACCACCGCGTCCGCCGCCTCGTCGACGTCGGTCTCGGGGAGCGGCAGCGGGTCCAGGGCGAGCACCTCCTCGCAGTGCAGGCCGAGCGGGCGGCGGCTGGTGGCCAGGATCCGCAGGCCCGGTGCCACGGTCAGCAGTGTCGCCGCCACCTCGCGGCAGTCTTCGACCAGGTGCTCGCAGGTGTCCCACACCAGCAGCATCTCCCGTCCGGCCAGGTACTCGGCCACTACCTCCAGCATCGATCGGGTGCTCTGGTCGGCCAGCGGCAGCGCCTCGGCGATCGCATACGGCAGCGCCCCCCAGCCGGCGGTGAGCGGGGACAGCTCCACCCACCACGCCCCGTTCGCGAAGCGCGGCTGCAGCCCGCCCGCCGCCCGCCGGGCCAGCCGGGTCTTGCCCACGCCCCCGACCCCGGTCACGGTCACCAGCCGCGACCGCTCGCACAACCGGGCCGCCTCCTCCAGCTCCGCCCGCCGCCCCACCATGCGGCTGGTCTCTTCGGGCAGGTTGCCCACCCGCCGCTCCGCCGCCATGACCACCCCTTGTCCGATCCCGCCGCGGCTTTCTCGTCCGCGGTGACTCGGTGCTAGCACCACGCCGGGCCCGCCCGCAGCACTTCGGCCGCATTGCCCACCGTCCGTCACCGGAAGTGGAAAAGTGCGCCGTGCCTGCTTGCCCATGAGGCATGGAGGCGAGTCGTGCTCGAGCCGGGGGGAGGGGTGGTGCGCACGGACCGTGCCCGGCCGCTGCCGACGCCGATGGACCAGGCATGTCTCGCCCTGGCCGTGCGCGTCCGCCCCGCCGCCGGCGCCCCACTCGGCGGCGATGTGCACGCCGCCGTACCCGCTCCGGCCGGGACCCGCCTCCTCCTGGGCGACGTCAAGGGCCACGGCCCCACCGCCGCCCCGCTGGCTGCCGCGGTCCTCGCCGCCTTCCACCACACCGCCGCCACCGAGCTAGACCCGGCCCGCCTCGCCCACACCCTCGATGCCTGCCTCACCCCTGACCTCGGCCAGGAGGATTTCGTCACCCTACTCCTCGCCGACCTCCGCCCGGACGAGATACGCCTGGTCAACTGCGGCCACCCGCCGCCTGTGCGCATCGATCACCGCATCACCTTCCTCCCTCCGCCACACCCCTCCCCGCCCCTGGGCCTAAGCCCCGAACCGGGCATCCAGCGTATTCGCCTCCTCCCCCACCAGCGCCTGCTCCTGCACACCGACGGCCTCACCGACGCCCGCGCCGAGGACGGCACCTGCTTCCCTCTCGATCAGCGTGCCCTGGCTGCTCTGCGCGCCCCCACCCTCGACCAGGCGCTCGACCGCCTCCTGGACCTCCTTCACCGCCACACCGGATGCTCCACCACGGCCGACGACCTCACCCTGCTCCTGCTCCAGTCAGCCCCGGCCGCCCACCCCACCCCGCCCTGACCGGCCTCGGGGATCAGCGAAACAGCCATCAGCAGTAAGAACTCCTAACAAAAGTGGGCGTGATCCCTTGGAATGAGGCCGTGCGATGGGGTGTTGGCCTTCGCATGAGGAGGGGTGAGCAGCTTCCGTGGA
>NZ_BMVU01000108.1 GCF_014650875.1 Streptomyces minutiscleroticus | reverse complement strand
GAGACTTCGAACACCTCCCTCAACGGCACGGGTGCCTCGTGCGTTGCGCCTCCACCGCCGTCACCCCATCAGTGGCCACTCTGAAACAGCTCAGTGGGTAGTGAACGCGGCCGTCGGTCCACACCGTGGTCACCGTGACGATGCCGTTGTCGGTCTTGCCCAGCCGTCCCAGCCACTGCCGGCCCACGTACGCGGTGCCCGTGCCGTCCTTGCAGTCCCCGGAATCGTCGATCACGATGACCCCGCCGTCGTGCGGAGCCGTCGCCGACTGCTCGCGCAGCAGCTCAAGGCGCCGGTCGTTGACCAGCTCCGCTTCCCAGGGCGACTCGGACAGAAAGAACTGCAGCCGCTGCACCCCCGGCCGCCCCACACCCGCCACCGGCTCCGCCCCAGCCAGACAGGTGATCGTCTTGCTTGCGCTCCCGCGGCGCCAGCAGCCCGGTCAGATGCTCACGAAACCCGCGCCGCTGGGCGAGGCTGAAGAAGAGGTCGTCGAACTGGGCCGCGTACTCCTATAACGGCCCCGGCGCGAGCGGACACGGACGGCGAGGGGTCATCTCGGCCTCCAGCAGAGCAGGCGCCTCCTACCACCGGCCTACGACCACCCCGACCTGCCGTCAACCCGTACAACCACCGATATCAACGAACTACCGGTAGTGGAGCGCGAACCCAGCCCAAGGGACGGCCCAGTGCTTGCATCTGACACGCACCGCGGCGATGAAGAGTCCTTGCCCTCAGCACGGTCATGGAAGCCACATGCCCCGAAACCGCCCGCAGGAGCACCTATCTGCTGTACAACTGTGGGACTACGCCCACACGTTGTCGATGCTTCGTGTCACCGGCCAGGGGAGCCGGGCGTCTAGCTGGAGGTACTGACATTGCCGATCGTAGCGGATCGATTTGCTCTACCTAACTCTCCCGTTAGCGAAGGGGGTCATGCGAAGCTTTACAGGGCCGTAGATCTTGAAAACGACAATGCCGCAGTGGCGGTGAAAATTTTCAACCCGTCGCAAATTTTGGACGATCGCGTTCTGCAAGCTGCTTGGACTAACGAACTGACGGCTTATCAAGCGCTCGGTGACCACGCCAACCTTGCTCGACTTATTGACTGGGGACGCTGCGACGACGGAGCCCCATATCTCGTTTTTGAGTGGCTCGACCAAGACCTTCTTGCTGCACTCGACGAGCTACAGATCGAAGGATGGGACGATTTCTGGCCAGTGGCGAAGGAAATTCTATCCGGTCTTGCGGTAATACATGCAGAGGGATTCGTACACCGAGACGTAAAGCCCGAGAATGTACTGACGTCGACGAGCGGCTACAAGATTGCAGATTTTGGCACCACTCGCCTAGCTGAAACTGTCAGCCTCGGACTCACCATGGCACCGCTGGGCACGATACCATATTCACCCCAAGAAAGAGGGACTCGCGCACCCTCCGCATCCTATGACGTCTATTCTTTCGCCGTTCTGTCGATCGTCTGCCTGACTGGACGAGTTCCAGTAGATGCGAACCAGGTGCGATCTGAATTCGCAAGCCTGGATCTCCCTTCCGAAATTGCAGATGCGCTTAACTCCTGCCTATCTGATGACCCAGAAGACCGGCCGGCCAGCGCCGGCGTCTTGAAAGCTCAACTGGAAGAGCTACAAGGACGCAGGGAGGCGCGCCGAACGCCTGAGGTGGAAATGTTTTTGGACTTTCCTGATCAGGTATTGCATGCCTTCTCCAAGCAGTACAGCGTGTCTATGTCCAAGCAGCAAATCCTGGATGACATCCGAGAGGTAGCTGCACTGGCTTTCGATGGGCGCGCCGGAGCTAAGCCGGACCTCCAACTGTGCGGGCAAACTTTCATGCTTCGACTCCAAGAGCACCGCACTCGCCCTGGCCTCATAAGGGTGGTTCGTGCGCAACGTGCGCCTGCGCAGGTGCTAGAGCTAGCCCGCGCTACATGGTACCGACCTCGGCTCAAGCTGCGCATGAGTTCGCCAACAGATCCGCATAGTGCAGCGACGGAACTGACGGCACTATTGGAACGCGTAACGGAAAAGGATGGTGAGCGCGCCCAAAAAGAGGTGGCTTCAGCCGATGCTGACGCTTTCTCTCAGTGGCGGGCTACACTCAACGCCAAGTTCGCTCTGGAGAACGCCAGAGGCGTGCGCGTCAAGTATGACCAATATCGGCGGGACGGGAGTCGTATCCGCTTTAGCGTTGAAGATGCTACCGGTATTGAGCTGGGCGAAGCTCGCCTAGTGAGGGAAGGAAACAGGAGGGTACTCTTCGGAGAAGTCGAAGGAATCGAAAATAACGATGTAATTCTCTATATCACGAACGCAAGAGGTGACACCAGCGCGCTTCCCCGCCGGGGATATCTTGAATTCGATTCCGAAGCGTCGAAGTCGAAGCTGAAGAGAGAAAGGGATGCTCTTGAGCGCATCACTAACAGGCGCTCTGTGCGACCAGATCTTAGAGACCTATTGCTTGATCCGCGTAAGAGTGCTGTACCGCATTCAGTTACTGTACAGTCGTACATACAGCAGAACTTGGATGAGGCCAAGAAAGCCGCGGTCGCAGCATCCCTTGGCGCACGAGATTTCCTTTTGGTGCAAGGCCCGCCAGGCACGGGCAAAACTACGTTCATCGCAGAGATGGTGGCCCAGCACCTACGGCGGGACCCGAATTCCCGTATCGTACTGACTTCCCAAACGCACATTGCTCTCGACAACGCCTTGATGCGCATCGCGGAGCTTGATCCATCTGTCGTTCTACTTCGCCTAGGACGTGCGGACAGGCTCGCCAAGGATGTGGAACCCCTGTCCGTCCCTACTCAGATGGATCACTGGCGACAGTCTGTAATTGAGCAAAGCCGGCTGTTCATCAAAGAGTACGCAGCCAGACTCGGCATTGACTTGGATGCGGCAGACCTAAAAAATGCTGCCACGGAATTGCGTCGCCGTCATGAGCGCGTGCAGGAGCTGGAAGCGAACTTTCGCCACGCGCAGGAAGACCGGCGGGCGCTCGTATCAGAGATCGATCGCCTGAATACATTCGCAGCCCCGCTGCTAGAAGTTTCCGCGAAGATCGAAGCAGCCGCCAAGAATGGAGTTGGCACCGACCTATCCGCCGCGGCTGAGCGTTTCATCGAGGTTGGCCTGGATCTAGCATCTAAACTCGAAACTGGGGGCCCGCTCGGCCAGCGTCTCATTGAGATGGAGGCGCTTCTCTCCGGAGTGCGTGAACAGCTCCAAGCGCAACAGACACAGCGAGACAGCATTCGAAACATGCTGATTCAAGAACTGGAGGCTGATGCTAACCTCGCGACTGACGATCTAGTTGAAACAGCGCTCAGGCGCTCAGCCGTGGACGATCCGCGCCTGGCAAAGCTTCAAAGCATTGCTTCGGAGTGGGAAGAAAGATTTGGTCGTGGGAAGGACTTTACAGCGGTCCTAATAGCGCGCGCCCAGGTCGTGGCTGCCACGTGCGTTGGGCTCACCGGTGTGCCGGGGGCAGATACGTCCCCATTTGATCTTTGTATCATCGATGAAGCGTCAAAGGCTACAGCAACTGAGGCCTTGGTTCCACTTGCGAATAGTCGTAAGTGGGTCCTTGTTGGCGATGACAAGCAGCTTCCGCCCTTCGTGGAGAAGGCTCTGGAGAATCCTGCTCTCCTTGATCGGTATAAGCTCACCCGTGACGAGATGCGTGAGACATTGTTCTCCACACTGTCAGAGCGGTTGCCTGAGCCGTGCTGTTTCTCGCTGACTCATCAGCATCGGATGCACCCTTCAATTGGGAAATTGGTAAGTCACTGTTTTTATGGAGACACTCTTACGTCTGAGCCCCGGCAAATCTCTCCCGTAATTGAGCGGGCGCTTGGTGCTACAGCTGTCTGGCTCGATACCAGCAGCAGGAAAGACAGGCGGGAGAGTCGAACCGGCAAGAGCATAAAGAACAAGGGGGAAGCACGGGCGATCGTGCAGCTGCTGGACAGACTTCAATGGGTTTCTCAACAGCAATCCTCAGAGCCTTTAAACGTGGCTGTCTTGACGGGATACGAGGCTCAGAGGCGAGAAATAGTCGAAACTCTGGCTCCTGGCGAGTTCTCACGAGATTTACTCAAGGTCCGAGTCGCTACCGTAGACTCATACCAGGGCCAAGAAGCTGACGTTGCTATCTTCAGCGTCACCAGATCGAACGATAAGGGTGAACTTGGCTTCTTGCGCAGCGAGGAACGCGTGAATGTTGCTGTTTCCCGAGCTCGGGATTGTCTGGTTATAGTGGGCGACGCACAATTTATTGATGTCGTTCCTCACAACGATAACCCCCTTCGGAGGGTTCTGACATACCTGCGCCGATCTGCTGACTGCATGGAAATGGATGCATCATGACCGAAAATTCGGCCGAAGATGTCGTGCGACGCTTGTCCAAGCGTCCGGGTTACAGGTTGGCGACCTACAGGGAAGTGGGCCTTCCTTTTTGGGAGGTTCCTATACGCTGTCGTCTCTTGCGCAAGAAATCGGTCGGTGTCCTCGATGAATTCATCCTGAAGTGCATCCAGGCCGACCTCCGAAATAGCACTGACGTGGCGAATTTCCTCGGCATACCAGAACAAGTAGTGCATGCCACGATGGGCAATCTTGTCAATACGGGCAGCCTTGCTGCGGTTGCCACCAACACGTCGAGCATTCACTATGCGGTGACGGAGCACGGGCAGAGGGTGATATCCGATCTGGCGGAAATCACTCCGGAGGAGCGAACGTTGCGACTGGCCTACGATGGCCTAGCGCGTACATATACGGTCGTAGAAAAAGCCATGCGCTGGCGACCAAGGGATCTTCGCCAGAATGACATTCTCGAAATACCAGCGTTTCCAGTTGACCCTCCCTCAGTCGGCCCGACGGACACTAGCGACGTCGGCTCCGTCCTTCGTAATGTAACCGAAACTGCAGAGCATGAACTTCTGACAGTTATGGGGCTTGATGGCAAGCGAGAAAAGTTTTTCGTTCGCGCCATTTCCTTGGTTTTTCAGTCGGTCGATCGCCCCGAGGAGATTCATGTCAGCTTCGCGATCGACGGCAGAGTAAGTGAGCAGCACGACCTCGCTTTCGCCAAGGCAGAAGGGCTCAGGAAGGTAGGGATCATTGGGCAGATCACGGATGGTGACTCTCCAGAGTCCTTGCTAAACGATGAGCTTCTTAAGCAGAGAACGGACGAATCCGAAGTCGCTGTTATTAGGCGCACGACTGAACGATATAGAGCTCAACTGTCTGCCCTTGAGGAAAGGGCGGCTTTGGCCTCACATGAGTTGAGAGAAGACCTCGTAGACGAGGCTGCAGAGACAGCTAGGCGCCTAGATGAGGCCGAAACTGCTCTGGGAAAGATTCCTGTCCGCGTTCTAGAGGTTCATGAGCACGCGCCGCTCCTGGTCAGGGCTATGCTCTCATCGAGCAAGAGGCTTCTCATTATCTCGCCATGGATCCGAGCTGCAATCGTCGACAAGACGTTCCTGGACAACCTCCGCAAATTGTTGCTTTCAGGCGTAGAAGTCGTGATCGGTTACGGCATTGGCGATGACAAAACTGCACGTGAGCGGGATCGCCAGGCGGAGCATCAACTGAAGAGACTGGCTGCCGAATTCGATAACTTCGTGTTCACCCGCCTGGGGGATACTCACGCGAAGATTCTGATATCGGACAACTCTTATGCGATCGTAACGAGTTTCAACTGGCTTTCCTTCCGAGGAGACCCTAACAGGCCTTTTCGTGATGAACGTGGCACCATGATCACGATCAGATCCGAAATCGATCGTCTGTATGACGATTACCTAGCTCGCGTTACTCAGGTTGAATTGGCGATCTCCGGGCGGTCGTGACGAGTGATGACTCCTGCGGTACTCAGGGCTTGGTCAAGTTTCCTGAGCGTCTTGTTGGTGGTGCCCAGGAGTGGGAGGGCTCGTGCGGGCTGGTCGCGGATTGCTCGAGTGGTTTTGGCGATGTTGACGGCTCCGAGGGTTTTGAGCAGGCCGATGGCGAGGTTGCGGAAGGTGGCCATGGCGCGGGGTGCGGTGCCGGTGTGGAGGGTGGGGGCGTCCTCGGCGTAGGTCACGTCTCTCACGTGGTGCAGGGCCTCGACGGCCCAGTGGCCGCGGACGGCGGCGGCGAGTTCGGCCGGGGTGGCCTGGTGGGCGTCGAGGCTGGTGACGGCATGGACGGTCTCGCGGCTTTCGCGCCCACCGGTCTGTCTGCGGCGTCGGTGGACGCAGAGGGCGAGGTGGCCGTGGGGGAAGGCGATCTTGCCGAGGTCGTCGGCGATGGAGCAGGTCTTGATCGAGCGGGACTCCCGGCGGCCGTGTCCGGTAGAGGAAGCGGTGTGCTGGACGGCGATGTCCGGCCGGGGCGGGGCGGCGAGCTGCCGGTAGGCGGTCGGCTGATTCCGCTTGATCATGGCGATGTAGTGGGCGTTCTTCGTCTCGACGAGCCAGGTGACGTGTCCCTGGACCGAGTGCAGGGCGTCGAAGGTGACCAGGGATCCGTCCAGGTCCAGCGGTTCGAGCAGGGGCCGGAAGTGCGCGGTCTCGTTCGTCTTGGTTCCCACCTCGGCCTGGGCGAGGGTCAGCGCCCGATGGTGGGTGACGGCGGAGAGCAGGTGTCTGCGGCAGGCGGACAGGCGGGCCGCTCCTCTCCGCAATGTGCCGTCGACGGCGATCACCTGCCGTTTCCCCGAGGCCGTTCCCGCGGTGTTCCGGGCGGTGAGGTAGGCGCCGACCGCCTGGTCCAGGGCGTCACCGTCGACGGTTGCGAGCACGCGGCCGATCGTGGCCCGCGAGGGGGCACGGCGCCACCTGAGCGGATGCCGGCGAACTCCGACGGCCGTCAGCACGGTGTCCGAGGCCCGTGCCGCCCACTCGGCGATCTCATCCACGCTCCTCGTTCCGGACACGGCCGCGCAGGCACAGACGAGGAGGATCGCGGTCAGCGAGTACCAGCGGCCCCGCCTTGCCCGCGGCTCGGGCACTCGGTCCAGAAAGGGCCGCAGGTCAGCGACTTGACCGGCATCCAGCGGTCCCAGCTTCACCAGCACCGGCGGGATGAGAGAAGCTACAGCGGCAGGCACGGGCCACCTCATGATCGTTGAGCTTCGACACCCCAATGATCATGAAGCCCGTGCCTGCGCCGCTATGCCCCCAAGCGGTCACGGCCCGACCAACCGCCCGCCCCCGAAACTCGCCCAAGCCCTGCCCATAGGCGGCCTCGAGTTGTTCCCCTCGTCCGTGTGGTTTGGCGATCCGCTGGTTGTCCACGGCCTGCGGCCGTCGTTGGGGCGGAGTGGGGCCCTCGCGGGAGGTCGTAGCCGCCACACCGGCGGTGTGCGGCGAAGCCGAGCAGGAGGAACGACAGCGATGACGCAGCCGGCCATCACCGATCTCGACACCGCCCTGGACGACGACCGGGCCGACGTCGTGCTCTTTGCCGCCTGGGACGTGTTCGACGTCGTGGGACGGCTGGCGGACGCCCTTGCCCTCGACGAGGGCAGCGATGAGATGCAGGCCGTGCTCGCCGGCATCAAGTGCGCGGAGGGGCGCCGCCTGCTGGCGCCCCCCGAGGACGGTCTGCCTCTGAAGAGCCCGACTCCGCTCCCCGGCCGGGCCGGGCTCGAGCCGTACGGGGCGCTGCTGCGCCACGTCGACGTGGCGCTTCGCCGGCTGGCCTGCGTACCCGAGTGCGCGGACGACGCGGAGCAGCTCGGCGTCGCGGCCAGCCATGCGGGAGCCGCCGCGGATCTCCTCCTGAGCGTCCGGCAGGACGGTGGCGGGGTCTCATGACCGTCACGCTCGGGGAGCTCTATGACGTCGTTCACCACCGCCTTGAACGCGTCACGTCCGCGAGTCTCCCCGGCGACGATCCCTTCGCGCAGGCCCTCGCGCTCAGACAGCTCGACACGCTGGCCGGGCACGTGCACCTCCTGCTCAGCCGGCCGGGAATCCGTGTCGACGCCGCCGCCGACACCTCCCGCCACCTTTGCAACGCCCGGCGAGCGCTCGGCGGCGCCGCCCGCTGGCTGCCGGTTCCCCCGGACGGCGGTCCCCTCGGCTCCGCGGTGGAGGCCGGCGGGACGGTCATCGACCTGATCCGCGGTCACCGCGACGGCACCGGCGCTCCGGTCACCCCGTACGCGCTCGCCTTCACCACACGCTCCGCCCGGGCGTACCACCTGCGCCACGCCTCCGGGTCCTGCACTCCGCGAGTCAGTCACTCGACAACTGGAACGCCTCGGTCCGGCTCCAGACCGCTCACGTCTGCCTGCAGTACGCCTCCGTCCAGGCGCGGCACGCCGGCGCCGGCGCGGACCCGGCGCTCGCGGCTTTCCCGCAGGCCCTGCCGCTCACCCCGGTCCCCGCCCTGCCCACCGATCCGCTCGCCCAGGCCGCCGACCGGATCCGGGACGACTGCGAGCAGCTCTCCTGTGCCGCCTACGAGACTCTCCACGGCCGTTCTGCCCGGCCTCTCAGTGGATCCGGCCTGCAGCTGGTCGTCCGGTGGCGGTCCCTGGGCGCCATGCTCGCCGGGCGGCTCCTGGTGCAGGCCGCCACCGAGCCGCCGGACGAGGGCTTCGCACAGCTGGTCGGGTTCGGTTACGGGTGTCACGGTGGTCTCCATTCGAGGGAGGCTAGGGCCCGCGGAAGCGGACGTGCGGTAGACGCGTCAGCGCCTTCTCCAGTGGAGAAAGCGACGTGACAGCCCAGCCACGCGGTGGCGGCCTGCACGTCGGCAGGCACGCCCGCACGGTTGAACGCGAAGATCGCGTGATGGACGATGACACTTCGGATTCCGCGTCTCAGCCGGCCGTCGACAGCCAGCCGGCGCAGACGGCGACCGGCGTCCTCGAACGCGGCGACGCGCTCGACCCAGTCCTCTTTCGAGCCTGGACGCAGGGCGCGTCCGCATTCATCAGCCGCCGCATTGCGGACACGCCCCCTCCAGCGCGGGTCCCTTGGGGCGACCCGTGGGTCCGTGTGTTGGAGGGCAAGGAGTGGGATGCCGTTTGTGAGGACGTCCTGGCCGGGCTGGGCTTGGACGCCATGCCCGTCGAGGAGCACCTGGCCGCTCTGGTGAGCGCGCAGCAGCGCATGGCGGCGGCCCGGGCTGGAGCCGAGGTCCTGGCCGCCGAGTGCGGCGAGCCGAAGCCCGCACCCCGCCAGGGCTGAACGACCGGATGCCCGGGCGGAGGTCCGTCACATCCCTCTGTCCGGGCGCCCGGAGACTGGCGGGCCCGTCAGGGCTTCGGTAGCGGCAGGTCGGGCAGGCGCGGGGGGCGCAGGTGCTGCCCGCCGTCGTAGACGTGCAGGGTGAACGTCTCCGGCCCGGGCGGGCCTGCCTCGTCGTACGCGGACAGCACGCGCTCGATTCGCTCCCACAGCCGGACGGGGCCGCCCTCGCGCACCTCCCACCGGCCTTCGACGGGGGTGAGGGTGGCGGCGGAGCCGGTGACGACGTCGACCAGGTGCACCGTCTCGCCCACGGTCGTCATCTGCGTGTGCGGTGCGGCGCACTGGGCGAGGAACCGCAGGTGGAACGCCTCATCGGTCCCGGCGGTGATCCGTTCCGGGCTGTGCCGGGCCGCCCGGCCCTGCTCCGGGAGGTCCGCGGCCCAATGGGCGGGGTTGCCGAACGCCGGCGCCGCGTGGGTGCGGGCGGACATGAACGACACCGTGCCGCCCAGCAGGTGCCCCTCGGCGGTGCCGTCGCCGTTCACGGTGAGCAGGACGCGGGCGTATCCGTACAGCCACCCCGAGAGGGTGAGGAGGATCTTCCCGCCCGGCCGGACCTGGGCGAGCAGGGCCGCAGGGACGGCGCGGAAGGAGCAGGCGGCCACGATCTGGTCGAATTGCGCCTCGGGCCAGTAGCCGTACAGGCCGTCCGCCACCGCCAGAGTCGGCGTGTACCCGCAGGCGTACAGCGCGCTCGCCGCCTGCTCCAACCGGTGCGGGTCCACCTCGATGCTGGTGATGCCGGAGGAGCCGAGCCGTTCGCAGGCCAGGGCGGTGGAGTAGCCGGTGCCGGTGCCGATCTCCAGCACCGTGTGCCCCTCTTGCACGTCCGCGTCGGCCCACATCCGTACGACGAGCGAGGGCAGCGTGGACGACGAGGTCGGCGCCCCGCCGTGCCGCACGGCGGGCTGTTTCCAGTCGGGTTCGTCGCCGTCGAACTGGGTGATCAGCGTGGTGTCGGAGTACGCGGCGGCCAGCCAGCGGCCATAGTCGGCTTCGGCGCTGACCGGCTCCCACACCGTCAGCCCCTGCCCGTCGAGCCCGTCGGCGGGCAGGTAGAAGCCCGGCACGAACCGGTGCCGGGGCACCTTCTCCACGGTCGCCCGCCAGCCGGGATCGGTGAGAATGCCGTCCTCGGCGAGGGCCTTGGCCATCGCCTCGCGCAGCCGGTCGGCGTCGGTCTCCAGGTCGGCGGGCATCATCGCGCTCCGCCTCCTTCCATGTTCGTACTCAGGATGTCGGCGAACGCCGTCGTGATGTCGATGGCGTCGGGCAGCCAGCCCCACTGGCCGTTCGGATTGCACTCGATGAATATCCAGTCCTGCGCGGCGTCGCCGTCGCCGGTGAGGGCGAAGTCGAAGCAGCCGAAGACCAGTTTGGGCGCGGCGAGGTAGCTGTGCAGCGCGGCCTCGACTGCGCCCGGCACGACGATCGGGGCGTGCAGCAGGGCGTCCCAGTCGCCGCGGCGCCAGTCCAGCGCACCATCGGCGCGGCGATTTGCTGGGCGAACACCTTCTGCCCGACCACGGTGACCCGCACGTCACCGGTCTTCGGGATCTCCGCCTGAAACAGGTGCGCGCTCACCGCAAGCGTGCCGTCGAAGGACTCGGGGTCCACTCGCTGGGCACAGATCGCGCCGGCGTGCCCGTCCTCGCCCGTGGGCAGGCCGCGGAACGTCTTGTAGATGACGGGGCCGTGCTCGGCGGCGAACTTGTGGGCCGCCTGCTGGAGCTGGGCGGGCTTGAAGTCCGTGGTCGTCACCGCCGACGGGTGGTTGACGTATCGAGTAACGGCTGTCAAACGAAAAGGCGCCTTATCCCAAGGGCCACGGCGCGGTGGGGGCCCCATTTGTGAACGGGGGCTGTCCGGGAACAGAGGTGGTCCGTGCCGACTGCGTCTTTCCCGCCACGGATCACCTCCCTGATCAGCACACACTCGCCTGGTATTCCGTCGGAGGTGCAGCCCATCACCCCGACTGGGAGTGATGGAGGGCAGGTGCCAGCGGTCAACGACGCTGCGTGCGGCGGCGTGTTCAGCGATGAGCCGGGTCGGTCGAGCTGTCGGTGCTTGATTGCTGAGCGCGGTCAGGGTGGAGGCATCTTGATCACGGCCTCCGGATCGGGTGCGGCAGACCCGGACTCAGCTTCGGTGTCGGGGTTGGTCAGGCGGAGCTGTACGGTCATGGCGGCGTGGTCCGAGAGGTCATTTTTACGGGGTTCGTGGTGGTAGTCGCAGGTGATGATGTGGGCGGCATGGGTGTGTGTGAGGTGAATGTGGTCGAAGCGGAAGCCGTTGCCGCTGCGGCCGTACCAGGAGTGGGCTGCCTCGTCGGGGTGCAGGTGCCGGAAGGCGTCGGTGAGGCCGGTGGCCTGGAAGGAGTCATAGAAGGCGTACTCCCATGCGCCGAAGACCTTGTGCGGTGGCTGGTGGCCGCGTTCGATGACGTTGAGGTCACCGGCGATGATCATAGGCATCTGAGGGAAGACGGAGTCCAGTTTCAGCAGTGCTTCGGTGACCGCGTCCTGGAAGGCGCGTTTGGCGACGTTGCGTGCTTCTTTCGGACCGCGGGAGGGCACGTACAGGCCCAGGATGCCGACATCATGGCCGCCGATGGTGATGCGGGCAGCCGGGGCACGGTGGGGCATGACGGTCACCGGGCTCTCCACCGGGTGGGCATCGGTTGTGCGGCAGGCGATGACCGTGCGGTAGTCGCGCTCCTGGGGCTGCGGGGCGATCACGGTGGCATATCCGCGCTCGTGCAGTGCGGTGACCAGGGCATCACCGCCGTGGGTGGGGGAGACCTCGGTCAGGACGGCGATGTCGGCGCTGGCCTGGCCGGCGATCCACGCGGCCTGGCGGCGTGATCGTTGCGGCGAGGCGTGCTGGGCGTTGAACAGCAGCAGCCGTACGGCGTCGCGGGCCGGCCGGTGGGCGGGCGCGTCGGCGGCGAGCAGTGACAGCTGCTCGGCGGGGGAGGTCATCGTCCGCCATCCTTCTCGTCGAGGAACACCTCGCTGTGCGCGTCCAGCCGCTGCTGGAGCCGGCTCAGGATGTCACGTACGAAGCCGAGCTCGTCGGCGGTCAGCGGGATGCCCGCACTGGTCAGGTTTTCGGTGATCTGTTCGGGCCGGGTGAAGCAGACGAGGACGGCGTCGTTGTCGGCCTGCTGCAGGCAGTACTGCAGGGCGAGCCGGGTCAGCGCGGCCGTGGTGTCGCCGAAGCGTTGCCGCAGCGGGTGCAGCCCGTCCTGGATGATCTTCAGTGCGCCGGGGGTGAACCAGGCCTTGCGCAATCGGTGGTCGCCGGAGGCGAAAACGGGTGGGTGGCCCGGGTCGTACTTGCCGGTGAGCAGCCCCTGAGCGAGGGGTTTGTTGATCAGCACGCTGGCGTCAAGGGAGGCGGCCAGGGCGAAGACGTCCGGGCGGCCTGCCGCCGCAGGCGGCGTCAGCGTGGCGGCGCGTTTTCTGCCGACGATTCTCTTGCCGACGTCTGAGGTTCCCCTTCTACCGTGGAGACCGTGAAAACCCGGGGTGCCTCTGTGTCTTGTCAAGCCGCCTGACTCAGACGGGACTTGGCTTTTCGTTCGTCGGCGATCATGACGCGCCACACGTGGTCGGCCAGAC
>NZ_BMVU01000107.1 GCF_014650875.1 Streptomyces minutiscleroticus | reverse complement strand
CACCGCCGCGTAGGACCCCGCGAAACCGATGCCCGCGATGACGACCGCCCCGAAGACGACCACCCCGATGAGCATCCGGTGCGTCTTGGTGAGCTGCGCTGGCGCCCTGGATTTCGCTGTCGTCACTGCTGCGCTACTCCCCCATCAGCATCAGTCGCAAGTCATCTCCACCCTGACACGCCTGACCCTTCATGGTGCTCCAACTGTCAAGCGGGTGTACGAATTTTCGATACTTAACCGGAGCGAACTGGGTTAATCCACGCTCGGCGCGAATGCAGTTCCGCGGTGTCGCGCTGAGACAACACGAGAAGCAGCAGTACCAGCATGGTTGATATAGTATTTTATCGACATTATTGCCGTCTCCGGTCGTGAGGACACCTTACGCAGCGGTGTATGTGGCACCTCTGCCACAGGTGATCTGAAGGTCAATGAGAGTAGTTCAGGCCCTTTTGTTGCGCGATGCCAGAACCCACTCGGTAAAACACAGTCAATGGCGGGCTGCGCCCATGAGCGACAGCTTTTCCGGTTTCCGGCAGTGGCGAAACGCCAACGTCCTCGAGGCCCTGCCGGCATGCCTCCATCGCCGAGCAAGGCTCGAGAAGAGGTCGTCGAACCGGACGGTGTGCTCCTGTGACGCCCCTGGTGCAGGCGGACACGGATGGCGAGCAGTCATCACCGGTCTACGGCCGACCTACCTCACCGCCGCACCACATGACTGCCGAGATTGACGAACCACCGGTAAAGGCAAAAACACTCTTGCCCGGCCGTCACGCGCTTGCCCGGAGCCTTCCTCGTGCCCCCTCCAGGGGCGGCTGCCCTGCCAAGCCCACGCTTCGGCCCACCCGCCGTCCGCGCCGGATGTGAGCATTCGGCCGGGAGGGCCGGCCTCTGCCATACGTTGCCCGATGACCACAACATTTGCTTTCTGGCGGAATGTATATGGTGTCAGCTTTATGGCGGAATGAGGCTGATAAGACGGCTCATGTCAGGTGTTCAATGCGCCCTGAGGCCGTGTGCGCGACCAGTCCGCGGCCTTCGCCTGGAACATCCGTTCCGGGCCCGCGCCTCCTGCACGAGGAGGGAAGTCCCATGTTCGCCAGGCACCTCGCCTCTCCCGGTAAACCGCTGCGGAGCGCAACCGCCACCGTTGTCGCGGCCTTCCTGCTGCTGTGGCCGAACGCCGCCGCGGGCGCCGCCCGACAGGCGCCCACGGGCGGTGACTCCGTCGCCACCGACGCGGTGAACGCCTACGTCTACGGATACCCCCTGGTCCTGACGCAGGCCACCCGGCAGCTCTCCACCAACGTCACCCGCCCGAACGCCGTCACCGGCCAGGCCCCGGTGAACCAGTTCGTCACGCAAGAAAACGTCCCCGGCCCCAGCTTCAAGACGGTGGTCTCCCCCAATGTGGACACCCTCTACAGCTCGGCCTGGCTGAACCTGAAGCGCGAGCCGGTGATTCTGCACGTGCCCGACACCCGGGGCCGCTACTACCTGATGCCGATCCTCAGCGCCTGGACGGACGTCATCGCCTCACCGGGCAAACGGACCACGGGCACCGCGGCAGGCGACTTCGCGATCACCGGCCCTGACTGGCACGGCACCCTCCCCACCGGAGTCCAACGGATCAAGTCCCCCACCGACACGGCCTGGATCATCGGACGCACACAGCTCAACGGCCCCTCGGACCTACCCGCCGTACACGCCCTGAGCGCCAAATACACCCTCACCCCACTCAGCGCCTACGGCCGCCCCTACACCCCGCCTACGGGCCGGGTCGACCCAGACCTGCCCACCGTCTCGCCGCCGAAACGCGTGGCCCAGATGGACGCCCAGACGTTCTTCTCCCACCTCGCCTCCGCCATGGCGGACAACCCATCCAGCCCCGCGAACGCACCGATGGCCGCCACCTTGCGCCGGCTCGGCATCCGCCCGGGCAAGCCGTTCGACATCGACGCCAAAGGAAAAACCACTGCCCAGGCACTGCGCCAAGCCGTTCCCGAGGGCCAGCAGAGGATCCAGGAAGCGGTCGCCGCCCTCGGCAACGACGTCAACGGCTGGCGGGTCGCCCTCGACCTCGGCCGCTACGGCACCGATTATCTGCGCCGGGCCGCCACGGCCTGGCAGGGCCTGGGCGCCAACCTGCCCCAGGACGCCGTCTACCCCACCGTCTTCAAGGACAGCCAGGGCCGGCAGTTGAACGGCGCACACCGCTACACCATCCACTTCCCGCCCGGCCGCATCCCCCCGGCCCATGCCTTCTGGTCCCTCACCATGTACGACCAGCAGGGCTTCCTGGTGCCCAACCCCATCAACCGGTACGCGATCGGCCACACCACCAAGCCTGAACCCAACAGCGACACGTCCGTGACCATCTACGTCCAGCACGATCCACCGGCCCCCGACAAACGGTCCAACTGGCTGCCCGCGCCCGCCGGCCCGTTCAACGTGATGCTCCGCATGTACTGGCCCCGGCAGACCGTGCTCAACGGCACATGGTCGCCGCCACCGGTCACCAAAGCGGACGGCACGGACGAACTGGCCCACACCGGCAACGGCAAACTCGTCGCAGCCATCGGCGCCGGCGCCGCACTGCTCCTGGCCACCGGAGGCACCCTGATCGTCATGGCTCGACGTCACGGAATACTCCCCCGCCGGTGACGATGACGCCCGGTGCCTGCCACACCCCCCCCTCCGCCTTCCCGTCGAGGACGGGAAGGCGGAGGGGGGTGGCTCGCTTGCAGGGACTGTCGGTGTCAGGTGTCCCTTGTCGGCTGCCGGACGGTGCGCTCGGCTTTGATCAGCCAGTCGGTGTACCAGCGCGCGAAGGTGACCGGTTTGCCCTCGTTGTCGAGGAGGGGCTCGAGGTCGGCGTCGTCCGCCCGCGGATCGGACCAGATCGTCCCGCGGTGGGGGCCGCTGACGACCAGCCATTCTCGCTGGGCACAGCCGAGATGGCAGATCACGATGGCGCCGGCGGTGCGCTCGGGAGCGAACAGCACGGCCTCCCACCGCGTGTCCCATGCCTCCATGGCGTCGTCGAAGTCCTCGATCTCCTCGAAGTCCTCCTCTTCGGGACGTTCGGCCAGAAGGGCATCGAGGAGTTCGGGGGCCGGGCCCTTCTGGGGGAACGGCTCGTCCAGCGCGGCGAGGTCGGCCAGGTCGGCGCCGTCGCCCTCCCACCGCCAGCGGCCCCCGACGCGGCGTACGGGAAAGAGGCCGTGGGCGGGTCCCGCGCCGCCGGCGCCGACCTGTGTGAGGAACGCCCGGTACTGCGCAGGCAGTCTCACCCGCAGTTGAGCTTCCAGTTCCGCAAGTTCGTCCTCGCCGAGCGGATTCTCCAACGCCCATCGGTGCCCCAGCGACCCGAACACCTCTCCCCTCCTGGGCAGCGCACTCAGCGCCGCGATCCGGTCCCGTACTCCGGCCCACTCCTGATCAGCCATGCGCAGACCATATGCGCCCCCGCAGACACACCGGCTGGAGAGGGTTACGCCTCCCCCGGGACGAGCCGCACTCAAGGCGGAGGGATGGATTGCACCTGTTTGTCTTTTGGGATCGTTCAGCCCAAGGCGTTGATCACTGGTAGGCGTCGCCGCACGCTGACGGTGACGTCGAAGACGCCGTTGCCGTTGGTCATGTCGTCGTCGTTGAGGCGCAGCCACAGTTCACAGTCGTCGTACGCGTCGGGTACGTTTTGGCGCGCACCGGAGCCGATGGGGAACCAGTTGCTGTTGTCGTAGCCGCCGATCAGCATGGATCCGCGTATTGCGTTGTTGCCCTCGACGGGCGGTATGGGGTACCAGGGCTTGGGCGGGCCGTCGAGGCCCTCTGGTCCGTTGCGGCCGATGAACCACCAACCGGCCCAGATCGATCCGGTCGCTGTGATGGTCACTTCGTCGCCGCGGTTCAGCCGGATGTGAGTGTTCACCGGTCCCTGGCCACCGCCCTCGCCGACCTGGTAGGTGCCGGCGAGTTCGCGTCCGCCGTAGACGTTGGCGTCGACGATCTTGACGACGTCGGTGGCGCGGGAGATGCGGACCAGGTTGTGCGGGGGCGCCAGGTAGCGGACGGTGTACTGGATGGGGGCCGCGGGGAGGTCCCGGTTGACTTTGAGCTGGTTCCTGATCCACGGGATGAGGTTGGTGACCGGGTCCACGACCACGTCTCCGCCGGGACCACTGGATCCGCCCACTACTACGGCGTGCACCATGCTCCGTGACAGGGTGTCCTTGTAGCTGGCGTCGAGGTCGGCTGTTCCGGAGACCGCTGCCTGCCAGGCGGCTTTGAAAGCTGCCTTGACCTCGAGGCTGGATGCCTGGCTGTCCACGAGGAAGGCCAGCATCCTGCCGTAGGTGACCGAGGCGATGTAGCACGGCGGGTTGTCCGGGCCGCAGTAGGCTTTCACGTTCTCCAGCGAGACGTCGTCGGTGAAGAATCGGGGCGGTGATCCCTCGGGTGTGAAGGCGATCTGGTAGTAGGCCTGGGAGAAGGTTCCGAATGTCGTACTGCGGTCGAGGTGGCCGTCCAGGCGGGCTTTGGCGTCCACTCCCCAGCCGGACCCCTTCATGTTGAGCCCGAAGGAGACCATTCCTTCTTCCAGGGTGCTGATTTTTTCCAGTCGGAAGGACATTGCGGCCGCGCTGTCTTGGGGATTCAGCTCGGCGATGAGGTCGGCGAGCGCGTCCCGGTAGCCGTGGGCGGTGGGCTCTTCCAGTTTCCTGGAGCGCGAGCGTACGGAGGGCAGGGTGAGATCGGTCGAGACGGTGATCCATCCCGGGTAGCGGCGCAATGGGATGGGAGCGAGAGAACCTGGGATCACCGAAGCTCCCGTAACAGCCGCGCCGGCCCACATGACGTCGGGCACGGGACTGATCTCGACGAAGTCGGCGACCTGTCGTGCCATGCGGACTCTCTGCTCCAGTACTTCGACGGCTACACCGTCCACCTCGGCGATGCCGGGCTGCCGTACCACCGGGCCGCGGTCATCGTGGTTGTCTTCGACCGGCAGCGGGGCCAAGGAACGGATGTAGGCGTCGATGGCGAGCACGTCGGCGTTGGCGTCATGAACGCTGGGAAGCGGCTCACCCACAACTGGTTCGAACAGGCGTACGTCTGCGGACTTCACTGACGTGACCCGCCGCCGCGGGTAGTGGGCGAGTGTCGCAGCGTCGGGGATGGGGCGCAGCCGTCCGCCCCGAGCCAGGAACGAGCGGCCAGTGGCGTTGATGAGCAGACTTCCCTCACGCAGGGAAGGAAGAGGCCGCCCGGTCTCCATTCCACGCAGTTCATTCTCCGCTATCCGCTTGACGGCCGGCCAGCCTCCGGAATTCAGTGCCACTAGCGTTGTGTAGTCAGGAACCAGGCGGCGTTTTCCATCCTCGATGAAGTACACATCTGGTCCGCCGCCAGTGACCAGATCGCCATTTTCTATGGGCACGGTAATCCCCCCTTTCGAGCGGTACCGACCCTGACACCTTTTCGTTGCGAGCGGAAGTTTATGTGCCGCGTACATTCGGCCCATCAGGTCCAGGCGCCCCCATAGCATCTGCACCTCACTCGCGTTGCGCGCAACAGTCGTTCGGATTGAAACAGAAGACAGGGCATCGCACAATTATTCGCCAAGCTGATGCCTCCTTCGTTGACCACGTCAGTCGGCTCGGTGGCGTTGGGGCTCGGGCTGACACGCGCGAAGTCGGCGGGTGATGCCGACGGGCGGTGTACGCCCGTGTGGTTGATCCCGCCGGTGCTCTGTCCGGGGCAGCCCACGTCGCGATCCGTAGGCCCCAGTACCAGCTGCACCATGTTCGCGACCGGACCTTCCGTGGAAACGGCTCCAAGATCCGCACCGGCCGCCTGCCCCTCACCATGGCCAGCCTGCGCAACTTCGCCATCGGCGTCCGCTGCCAGGACGGCCACACCAACATCGCGGTGGCCCTCCGCCCGGGCCGCCCGCGACTATCACCGACCCTTGACTGCATTCGGCCTCAACTGACGAACCAGGACACAAGATCACTTCTCAGAATCCCTGGGTGGCGAGTCCGGACGGACAAAGGTCGCCACCGGCAACCTCCTTGATTTCCACCGCCGGGTGCAACGAACTGCCGGTGATGCTCGAGCCTCCTCGGGGCGCGGCGGCGCGACGACGTGGACGGGGCCCGTCGGCGATGGCGTACCGTGCTTCGGCGGGAAGATCGCGCACGTGCCACACGTGTCAGCAGGGCATGGACACGGCGCGGTTCCTTGGGAGTGGAGACAGGGCTGCCCCGTTCGGCGTAGGGCCGGGGCAGCGTGCCGGAGAGGATTCCGGTGTGCGCTGGGTGCGCAAGGTGGCAAAGGGGGAGTGGGAACCGTGGGAGAGTCGCCGGTAACGCACTGGCATGCCGGTGGATTGGACGGGCTGCTGCGTGTGGTGAGGCGCCAGGCCTCTGATGGGGCTGGGCCGGACGTGCAGGAGGTCCTGGACTGGCTGCACCGGCGGACCGGCGCGCACGTCGCACTGGTCATGGACGGTGCAGGCACCATGGAGTCGGCGACCGAAGATTTTCCCCGGGAGATTCTGCGACTGCTCGCTCCGCTGCTCACGCGAATATCCGGCGGACAGCTGGCCGCTGCCGCGACCGAGGTCGCTGGGTGGAACGTGCGCTGTGAGCGCCTGGGTGCGTATGGGTCGCCTCTGGTGCTGGTGACTGCCGCCCGGTCGGCGCTGGCCCCGGAGGCGATCGCGTTGATCTCGCATTCCGGCAGCGTCATGATGCTCCTACGCCGCGCCGTGGACGGCGAGCGGATCTTGCGCGGCTTCCAGGACAAGGCACGCCAGGTGCGGTTCGCAGTGTTTCAGGCGCTGATGGCGGGAGAGCCGACGCTGGCCCGCCGCATGACGACCGGTTCTGTTCCGCCTCTGCTGGAGGCCGACCGACTGCGAGTCCATCTGCTGCATTGTCCGCCGGCCCATCGCGAGCGGATCGTGCAGGCCCACCTGGATGCCTCCGGCTACCACGGCTCGGACTTGCTGGTGCCGTGCCCCGCCTTCGCGGAACACCTGATCTGTCTCGTAGCCGACGACCTCGACGACGGGGACGGCTTCGGCGGCCGGGCGGGGGGCCGCAGCGAGGTACTGCGCCGCCTGGTGCGCGACAACCCTGGCTATGCGCTGGGTATCAGCGGTCCGCATCCGCTCGGTACGACGGCCGGAGCCTACAGCCAGGCCGTCCATGCCCTGGCCGCTGCCCGCACCACGCCGGGCCGCGTGGTCTCCTACCGGGGGCAGACAACGCTGGAGGGCGTCCTGCCCCGCCAGTCCGCTCTCGCCTGGGCCCGTGCCGTACTGCGCCCGATGGACTCCCTCCCGACGATCACAGTCGATATCACCCGCTCCCTCATGAGTGCGCCCCGATCGGCTGTGGCTCGCCTTCTCGACGTCAGCCGCAACACCGTCACAGCCCACATCAAACGCGCGGAACGGGCCCTCGGTCTGGACTTGGCCGATGTCCGCTCCCGTGCCGTCGTGCACCTCGCTCTCACCCTCACCAGCACCTGCGCCGGCGAACCCGTCGAGCAGCAAGCGTCCGCCTGCCTGGATGACTTGCTGCGCACTGAACGCGCGGCAGCCTGGGCCCATACGTTCCTCCGGCCCCTGCAGGTCCCGCAGCGCCGCACCCTTCAGGCGTGGATCGACGCCAACGCCGATGCCCAGCAGGCCGCCCGCCACATCGGAGTCAGCCGCAACACCGTCCGAGCGCATCTGCGCACCGCAGAGGCCCTGTTGGGTCGCGACCTGCTGACCACCGGCGCGGGCGTTCACGACATCGTTCATGCTCTCCGCATCACCGCCGTCCAGGCGGTCTGAGCGCCGTGCACAACCAGCGCACGGAATTGAGCACCGTGCACATTGGCGCGCAGGTACGGCCTCTTCTACGGTCACCGTGACCCGTTGATCGACGACTCATTCGAGTCTTCGCACACCCGTCCGATAGGACGACAAGCCGCTGGGGTGCCAGGCGGCGTGCACTGCCACGCCGCGCACAGCGTTCAGGCTATGCACCACTTCCGAAGCAAGTGGGCTGGCCACGTCTGTGCAGCATTACCAGCTCAAGGAGGTTGCTATGCCCATTGCATCCATTTCTCCACTCCGCAGCCGGATCTTCTCCGGGCTCAGAGCACCGCGCAAGCGTCTGACCGCGGCGCTCCTCGGCCCCGCTCTGATCGCCGCCACGACGGTCACCCTGGTGCAGGCGCCCACGGCCTCCGCGGCCACCACCTGGCCGTCCGCTTGCACAATAAGCGCAGACTTCAATGTGTCGGTCACTGCGAGCTCTGCCAACCTGCGCACCGGACCGGGCACCAGTTACACAAGCAAGGGCATGCTCTACCGTGGCGACGACGCCCGCAGCGTCTGCATGGTGCCCAAGTCCGGCGGCACCATCTGGCTCTACATCAAGCTCACAACCCGATCGCAATCGGGTCTCGCCAAGGGCACCTTGGGCTGGATTCGGTATGACCTGATCCAGTGAGCCGCCAGCAGGACATCACAGCCTGACCCGCCGCTCCCGCCACCGTCCGCGCCCACGGAACCCGCTCCCTGCAAGCGCGGGCGGTGGGTGGCGGCCATGACGGCGGCCGTGACAAGCAGGCTCTGTCAGGACAACGTCGCCTGCCGCGGCCTGGGCGGCGCCGGCTCCGCTGGTGAAGAACTCGATCATGCGCTCCAGGCCGCGTTCGCCGAACATGGTCCCCACGCTGGTGGCGGAGTCGGCAGCGGACGCCTCACTGCGCGGGAAGAGGGCCTCCTCGTATGCGGTCAGTGCAGCTTCGATGCCGCCGGGGTGGGCGGCGACGTCTGGCCCCGTTGGGAAGCGGTGTACTCGGCGGCTACCGGCAGGTCAGACCCTGCCCCCACGTCGCGGAGGCCTTCCCTTCAGCAAGGGCGGAGGGCCGCCTCATATGCGGTGAGGTTTTTGGAGCTTGTGCCGGCCAGCGCCGCGGCGCAGAGCCATGATCACTGTCGCGGTGTGCCGCGACCGCGACCACCGGCCCTGCGCTGTCCTCCACCGCGGCCGCTGCGGCTGCGGCTGCGGCTGCGGCTGCGTGCGGGCTCGGTGGGGGCGCTGCTGTCGCTGAAGCCGCCTGGGGCACTGACCCTACCGGGCACTGCGACGCCGGCCGGAGCCGGTTGGGCCGGGACTGCCGGGTCCGGGGGGCGGGTGCGCGGAAGGGCGCGGCCGACGATGCGGCCATGGCTCATCATCGGGGCGCAGCTGGCGCAGGCCTCCGTGAGTGTCCATGCCTGTCCGACGGCCGGGTCGTGGCGCAGGACCAGCAGGACGCTGCCGGCGCAGTCGACGCGGGTGCCTTCGTGGGCGGCGCACTCGGTCTGGCGACAGCCGCAGGCCGCGTCCGGGTGCACGGTGGCGGCCCGGGCATGAGCAGCGGCGTGGGCTTCGGCGAACCGGCGCAGTGCCGCCACGTCCCGCGAGCGCGTCGGCATGGCGCATGAGGAGGAGCAGGTCACGGAGGCGGTGCGGTCTCGGTGGCCCATGAGGCGGATGGCCCAGGTACGAGGCGGGCGCCGGGTGGCATGAGGCTGGGCGTGATCCAAGGCCAAAGATCCTTCGGCTGGGAGTGAGAAAATGAGGCGCGGCACCGCACTGGGCCTTTTCCGTCTTGATCAGGTGGAGAGTTCGAGGGCGACGAGGGCACGGACGACGGCGGTGATCCGGGTAGTGCTGCAGCGGAGCTTCCGCGGGAGCCGCCGGCGTTTGGGGGTGGCCATGGCGCGTTCGCCGGGACTGCGGATCTTGGCGTGGTCCCTGTTGTGACGCCGACGCCGGCCGCGCAGGTTCTTGCCCGGGAGCGGGACGCGGACAGCAGGACCTGCGCCCGGATGCGCCTTGTGCGCCCAGCGTTTGATGTCGTCGGCGACGAGAGCGGTGGGACTGTCGTGGGTTTGGGCCGCGGCCAGGTCGTGCACGGCTCCGGGCAACGCGTCCGAGGCCCAGATCAGGCGGCCGGCCGGATTCGCGAGGACCTGCACGTTCATCCCGTGGTGCTTCTTCATTCCCCGAGTAGTACGGCTGGTCGGCAGCAATGCGGTCGATCGCCAGCACGGTGCCGTCGAGGATCACGTGCGCCTTCTTCCGCACGGTCTGCATCGCCTGCTCCAGCGTGGGTGCCAGAGCGGCCCGGAGGTCGACGGCTTCGCGTATGCATCGGTGGACCGTTGCGATCCCGACGCGGAAACCCGCTGCGAGGCGGGCGTAGGTGGGCCGGGACGAGCAGGGCCTGTCGGCTGCAGGTCAGGCGACGCCACCGGAAGCCGATCCGACGGCGGTGGCCTGCCAGGAGACCGGAGAGGTGTTGCAGGGCGCGGCCGGACAGATCGATACCGGACGGGTGGACAAGCACGCGAAAGCTCCTGACGGACTGGTGATCTTGATCGTGGACCCGTCTACCAGGAGCTTTCTCCATGCCCACCGCCGGGGCCACCAGTCCAACCTCCCGTCAGGTTGGAAACGACTTCTTGTAGGTGTGCTGCTCGTGGACGAAACTCGGGGCGGCTCATATCTACGGGTCACTCACGACGTGCAGGGAATGGAGTGAAAATGATCGAGGCAGCCCTCCAGGGTGATGCCCTGACTGCGGCGGACCGGTTCGATCACTGGCGTGAGCACATGGCGAGGACTTCGTGCCCCATGAACATACGCCCCATGGGCGGGGGGGAGGCGGCGGATTTCGCAGCCGCTGAACTGCGTCGCTGCCAGCTCGGTGGCATCTCCGTGTGGCAGGCGGCGCTGCCTGGTGCGCACTTGCGGCGTGCCGCCAAGGAGATACAGCGGTCCGATCCGGGCGTCTGCCACCTTGTGTTCTCGCCGCACGGAGGGAACCACATAACTCATATGGGTCGGACTTCCGTGTTCGGCCCCTACGACATGTTCGTCGGAGACTCCTCTCGGCCTGTTGACTTCTACGTAGCCAATGATCGACAGCCCACGCGGATGATGGGGCTGGATGTACCCAAAACGCTGTTGCCCCTGGCCCAGGACAAAATTCAGCAGCTGCTCGCGCGGCCGTTGCCGGGACGTCAAGGAATCGGAGTTCTCCTGGCCGACTTCCTCACCCGGCTCCTGTCCGACACAGTCTCGCCCCAACCGTCCGATGGCCCCCGGCTGGAGATCGTCCTGGTCAACCTGCTGACCGCCCTGCTGGCCCACCACATCGACGCCGACGGCCTGCTTTCGGCTGGTGAACGTCATCAGACCCTGGTGCCGCGAATCAAAACTTTCATCCAGCAGCGTCTACACGATCCACATTTGACCCCGCCGGTTGTCGCAGCCGCACACAACATATCCGTAAGCTATCTGCACCGCCTTTTCCAGGGCGAGGAAATATCCATCTCTGCCTGGATTCGCCATCAGCGCCTGGAGCGGGCCCGTCGTGATCTAGCCGACCCGTCGCTTGACGCCTGGCCCGTCCACCGCATAGCAGCCCGATGGGGATTCACCGGCTATCCGCATTTCAGTCGATCTTTCCTTGCCGAGTACGGAATGCCCCCCAGCGATTACCGCCGGCAGGGCCGCGCTGCTGACACTCGTTGAATTCCGCGCGAGTCGTGCACCCACGGACATGCGACCGTAGACGCAGCAGCATGGCTCTACCTCTCAGGGGCTGGCAGCGTAACCAGCGACGGCGGTGACTCAACCGCCCCGAGAGAGGACTGTGATGAACAGGAAGAACAAGACCCGTATGGTCTCCATGGCGGCAGTCGGTGCCGTTGCGGCATCTGTCCTGGCGCTGGCGACGGGCACGACAGCCCTCGCCGATACAGCGGGAAGCGAGACGGACGTGTCCGCCCTCGGAAATACCTGGGCCTACCTCTATAACTCGAACTCTCCGTACGGGACATCGGCCCAAATGGTACACGTCGACGACGGTGACATATTCCGCATCTACGACACCTACGCGGACGGCCACGGAGTGCGCGGAACCCTGCAAAGGTACAACTCCGTCACCGGCAACTACGAGACTGTCAAGTCCAAGTACAACGGCGGCGGATACATCTCTTACGCCCAGTTCACCTTCGACGTCTGGTCGGTGAACTCCTACAGGATGAGGGTGTGCACCGTGGACGGTGAAGGAGACGAAACTCCCGTCGCCTGTTCGGCCTGGAAATCATTCACCGAATGAAATGATTCAGCCACTCGTACAGTAAGCCTTTTTCAACCTGGTTGGATGGGCAGCGGGTTGGTGTGAGGGGTGGGTGCGGGAAGAGGTGAAGCTCCTGGTGGATGGGTTGTCGACCAAGATCAACCTGTCCGTCCGGAGCTTCATGTGCTTGTCTGCCCATCGGGGATCGATCTGTCCAGTTCGGCCCTGCGGTTCCTCTCCCGTCTGCCGGCCGCCCGACGTCTGGAGCGGGGCACGCGGTGGCGTCGGCTGAGCGCGGACCGGCAGGCCCTGCCCGTGCTCGCGCACCTGCGCTGCGGACACACCCATGCCCAGCTCGCGGCCGGGTTCGGAGTCGGCATCGCCACCGTCCACCGGTACGTCGCCGAGGCCGTGGAGGTCCTGGCCGCCCTCGCCCCCGACCTCGCCACGGTCGCCCGCACCGCCGCACGCAAGGCGTTCGTGATTCTCGACGGCACCCTGCTGCCCATCGACCGGATCGCCGCCGACCGACCGCACTACTCCGGGAAACACCGGAAGCACGGGATGAACGTGCAGGTCATCGCCGACCCGTTCGGCCGGCTGCCGTGGGCCTCGCCCGCCCTGCCCGGAGCGGTCCACGACATCAAAGCCGCGCGCACCCACGGCATCATCGTCGCCCTGGCCGAGGCCGGGGTGCGCTGCTGGGCGGACAAGGGCCACCAAGGCACCGGCACCACGGTTCGCGTTCCCTACCGCGGCCGCTGGGAGAAGCTCTCCGAAGGCCGGCGAGCAGTGAACGTCTCCCATGCCAAGATCCGCGCGCTCGGCGAGCAGGCCATGGCCACCCTGAAGTCCTGGCGGCTGCTGCGCAAGCTCCGCTGCAGCACCACCCGCATCACCGACCTGGTCAAGGCCGTGCTCACGCTTCACCTCGCGACGTCAAGCTGAGGTTGGAAATGGCTCAGTACCTTGCTGGCGGTCCCCGGGAGGGTGAGAGATCGTGAGCGCCGCAGAACCGCGTCCAACCTCGACGAACGCCAACAACGACAAGCGGACTTCTCCAAGCGCCTCCGTGGCGTTCCCTACCGGGAAGTCATCAGCATCACCGAGTTCATCGATGAACGAACACCCTTCTCCACACAGCACGGAGTCAAAGGAGATGAGTTCGATAAGGTCATCGTCGTGATCGACGACTCGGCCTGGACGCTCTACTCAGATTGAATGGGCGATGTCCAGGCGGTCGTGACGAGTGGTGATCCCTGCGGTACGACGGCTTTAGAGGTCATCTCAATTGGCGAGTCGGCGGTAGCAGATGAGGGTGCAGGCGATGCTGGTGAAGGCCAGGAAGTGTTCCGCCTTGCGTTCGTAGCGGCGGTGCAGGCGGCGGCAGCCGGCGAGCCGGGCCAT
>NZ_BMVU01000106.1 GCF_014650875.1 Streptomyces minutiscleroticus | reverse complement strand
GCCGAAGTCGTCGACCTCCTTGCCGCCCTGGCACCCACGCTCAGACAAGCCGTCCGCGAAGCGTCAAGGAAGGCGTTCGTCCTGCTCGACGGCACCCTGCTGCCGATCGACCGGATCGCCGCCGACCGGCCGTTCTACTCAGGCAAACACAAGAGGCACGGCATGAACGCCCAGATTCTCGCCGACCCGGCCGGCCGCCCGCTGTGGGCTTCACCCGCCCTGGCCGGTGCCATCCACGGCCTCCGCGCCGCCCGTGAACACGGCATCCTCGACGCCCTCGCTTCCGCAGGCATCCCGTGCTGGGCGGACAAGGGCTACCAGGGCGCCGGACCGGCCGTCCGCGTGCCGTTCCGGGGCCGATGGGAGAACCTGTCCGAAGGCCAGCAGACCGTGAACCGCTCGCAGGCCAAGATCCGGGCCCTGGTCGAACCTGCCGTCGCCACCCCCAAGAACTGGCGGCTACTGCGCAAGCTCCGGTGCAGCACCACCCGCATCACCAGCCTCGTCCAGGCCGTCCTCACCCTCCACCTCACCTGCTCAAACCGAGGTTGGAAAAGGCTCGATGCCTCCACGGCCTGGTGTCCGGTCGTCGACTTGCTCACTTGGCGTCTCTCCGGCCTGGTGTCCGGTCGTCGACTTGCTCGCTTGGCGTCTCTCCCCCGATCAGCAGATCCGCCGTCGATTGAACACTCCCCGGTTCAACGGTCGCCTTCAGTGCCGCGAGGGTGGCGGCGGTCAGTGTTTCGAGGTAGTCGTCGCCACTGCGCTTGCCCAAGATCATCATGCGGAAGGCGAGAGGTGCGATGAGGAGGTCGGTGGCGACTTCCATGTCCAGGGTGGGCGGGAGTTCGCTGTGCTCGATCGCGCCTTGCAGGATGGCGCGTGCCGCGAGCCGCCGTGGCGCGGCCACTTCCGTGTGCAACATCTGCGCCAGGGCGCTGTCGCGGCGGGACTCGGCGAGCAGTTCGGCCCCGATCAGGGCGAGGAGCGGATTGGCCAGCTGGCTGCGGTAGGCCGCGAGAAGTTCGCGCAGATCAGTGCGCAGGTCACCGGTGGCCGGTGTGTGGGGGAGTGTTTCGGTGACCTTGCTGCGGACCAGCTCTGTGATCATCGCCTGCTTGGAGGGCCAACGCCGGTAGAGCGCGGCCTTGCCCACGCCGGCGCGCCGGGCCACCGCTTCCATCGACAACCGTGTATAGCCGACATCGGCGAGTTCGGCGAAGGCCGCCTCAGTGATCGCTTCGGTCACCCGCTCCCGCAAGACCGCCCCGCCGGTCGCCGGCCGGCGCTTCTTCTGCTGCGCTGTCATGTCTTGAAGCATACCGAACGGAACGGCACCGTTCCATTGGTCGTGCTACAGTGGGTGGAATGGAACGGATGGGTTCCGTTCCATTCCATTCGTGGAAAGGAGCCGGTGATGAAGTTCCTCTACGACGACGAGTCCTTCTCCTTCGAAGCGCTGCGGGCTGCGGGCTATGCCGCCTACGGCGGCGCCGACCTGGGCGAGGTCCTGGTCACCTGCCGAAAGATCCCCGAGGGGGACGAGGAAGCCTGGTCGGCCCAATGGGGCGCGACGGCGGCGCGCGTCGAGCGCATCGGCCGGGACGCGCTGGCCGCCGGCCACCGGGTCAGCGCCCGCGAGGCACTGCTGCGCGCGTCCAACTACTACCGGACCGCCGACTTCTACCGTCGCGAGGACCCCGCCGCTGACACGGAGTCGGAGCGGCTGGCCATGGCCTCGCAGCAGACGTTCGCCGATGCGGCCGCCCTGCTCGACACCCCGGCCCGCGCCGTGCGTATCCCCTACGAGGACACCACGCTGCCCGGCTACCTCTTCTTCGCCGACGATTCGGGCACCCCGCGTCCGACCCTGATCTATCACGGCGGGTACGACTCCACCCTTGAGGAGAACTACCTGGCCCTGGCCGCAGGCGCGCTGCGGCGCGGCTACAACGTCCTCACCTTCGACGGCCCTGGCCAGGGCAGCACCGTTCGGGACCTGGGCCTGCACTTCCGGCCCGACTGGGAAGCCGTGGTCACCCCGGCCGTCGACTTCGCGCTCACCGTGCCCGAGCTGGACGCCGAGAAACTCGTGCTGGTCGGCACAAGCCTCGGCGGCTACCTCGCCGCCAGGGCGGCTGCCTTCGAGCACCGCATCGCCGCGTGCGTGCTGCACGACGGTGTCGACGACTTCCACGAAGTCGTGAAGGCGTTGGCCGCCCGCGCCGCTGCGACGCCCGGCGGCATCGAGGAGATGATGGCGCAGGACACCCAGGTGCGCTGGGTGGTGCGCAACGGCCGGTGGACCTTGGGTGTTTCCGATCTCGACGAGCTTGTCAAGGCGAGCGAGGCGTACACCATGGCGGGCATCGCCGACCGCATCGCATGCCCGACGCTCGTCCTGGACGCCGAGAACGACCAGTTCTTCAAGGGGCAGCCCGAGCGCCTCATCGGCGAACTGACCTGCCAGAAGGAACTGATCCTCTTCCGTGAGGACGAAGGCGGCGGCGAACACTGCCACGAGGGTGCCATCTCCCTGTTCCACCAACGCACCTTCGACTGGCTCGACACCCTGCTCGCCCACTGATCCCGCAGGGCGGACTGCAGATCAGGTCGAATCCTGCCGGAGCGGCTGCGGATCGCCGCTCCGGCAGGCGAGCACCGAGCATCCAGACCGTCCTGCCCGAACTCCCGACCCGACAGGTACGGCCCGGAGACCGTCGCGCCACCCTACGTCGGCACGGACGGCCTGCCGGCCTCCCCGTCGAGTACACGCAGAGCACCAGCCCGCTCACCGTCGACCTGGTCTCCAACAGGCTGCCGCTCATCGACGGCCGGGTCCCGGTCAGCGACGAACCCGTTGTGGGCGTCTGCCTCGACGAAGACATCATCAACGCCTACCGCGTCGAGGTGATGTACGGTCGGCAGTCTCGACTGCTGGGGCGTGCAACATCAGGACGACCCTTCCAGCAGCCGTTCGTGTGCACGCCCTGCGCGCCGCTGCTCCGAGGGTGCCGGCCTGTGCCCTGGCGGCGGGAGCATGGGCTTGCAGGGCCCGCACCGACATGTACAGCAGGATCAAGTCGGGCGCCAGAAATGCGGCGGTCAGGGGGACGTCTCCCACGAGGCCGACGCACGCGGCCAGCACCAGCAGACGTACGCCGACAGTCCTGAGAGGGTGGAGCCAGACGTTCCGCAGCGGGATCGTGCGCGTCTCATTCGCCACATGCGCCCGCACCAGCCACTACAAACACCGCGGACACACCCCCTAACTGTGATTGCAGTAATGGCACCGCGCCCGCTGTTCAGGGTCCCTTGCAAGATCGGGCTTCGCCCGGTTCGCCGGAGTGGCGCGGGAACGGGTGGAGTCTCCCTGTTCGGGCAGGGAGCGAACGCAGTGCAGGCACGGTCTCAGTGATCATGTGAGTGTCGAAGTCCCATGAACACCTGGCGAGTCCGTGCCTGCTCCTGCACCTTCCCTCATGCCCTCCCATCCGGGCCAACTGGCCCGGGCTTCTGCTCCGGCGCCGCTGGCTGACGCGGTGTGTCCGGCCCGGGTTCTGGGCCTGGTGCCTGATCCGCGAGGCGTCCGCGGCCGTCGCTGTCCACTGTCCGCGCTGGTGGCCGCCGCCGCGGCGAGTGTGCCGGCCGGCGCCCGGTCGCTGACCGCGATCACCGAATGGATGGCGGCGCCCACTGCCTCGCGCGGGTCAAGGCCAACCACCCCGGCCCGTTCGACCGCGTCCGCCGCCTGCCCCGGCGCGACATCGTCCTCGACCACTACGACCGCACCCGGGCCCACCACCGCCTTGAGAGCCGGCGCCTGAAGACGGCCGCCTTCGCCCACCTCGACCATCCCGACGCGGCCCAAGCCCTCCACGTCGTGCGCTGGAGGAAGGACTTCACCAGCGGCAAACCCACCATCGAGCGCGCCTACCCGATCACCGGTCTGCCGCCCGGCGCGGCGACCGGCACCCAGCTCGCCGCCTGGATCAGGGACCACTGGAAGATCGAAGATCTTCTCCATCACGTCCGCGACCGTACCTTTCGCGAGGACGACTCCACGATCCACATCGGCCGTCTCCCACGCATCATGGCCAGCCTGCGCAACCTCGCCATCGGCGTCCACCGGCAGGACGGCCACACCAACATCGCCGCCGCCCTACGCCGCACCGCCTGCGACCACTACCGTCCCCTGGCCTGCCTTGGTCTCACGGGATGAACCCGGACAGAACCTGATCATGCAATGGACCCTGACCGAGACAGCCGCCGCTGCGGCGCCGGTGTCGCCGCGCCCTCAGGGCACCGGACCGCTCACGAAGGAAGTCGTGCGCATCGACCTCGACACCTCGGCTGCGGACGCGGGCATTCCCGCGAACAGACCGGAATGCGCCCGCGGGTACGAGGACGCGCCGGCCGACTCCCAGCGATCGCGCGCCGTCGCCTTCATGGGTATGAGCACTGAGACTGACCCGGTCACCGAGACCCGGTTCAAAGCGCTGGCAGGTGAGCTGCGCGAACGTGACCGGCAGCAGCTCCGGCGGCAGGAAAACAGCTACGCGGACGACGGAACGGCAGCGGCCGCTGAGGTCCCGGCTCGGTCACTCCCAGACGACGACGTTCCGTCGTACCGGGGCCGCGCCGCTGTTGGAGGCGAACAGTTCAGGGGAGCGGGACCGGATCTGCTCGATGTCCTCGAAGACCGCCCGCAGGTGCCTGCGCATACGACTGCGTGCCCGCTCGACGTCGTTGTCGAGGACCGCCTGGAAGATCTCCTGGTGCTGGTCGGCGAAGACCGCCGGCGAGCCGGCCTCGTACAGCCCCAGACGGCGTGCGCGGTCGAGGTGGCCCTTGGCCGAAGCGACGGTGGACCAGGCGCGGCCGTGGCTGCTCAGCCCGAGCAGTCCGCGGTGGAACTCCTCGTCCAGCGTGAAGAACTCCTCGACGTCGATGCCGGGCCGCTGCTGGGCTGCGAGGTTGTCGCGCAGTTCGGCGACGAGGTCGGCGTCGAGGTCGGCGGGCAGGTCGTCCAGTGCCGCCAGTTCCACGGCCTCACGCAGGAACTGGGCGTCGGCGACGCGCTCCGGGTCGACGCGGGAGACGAACGATCCCACCTGCGGGAACACCTGCACCAGGCCCTCCTCGGCGAGCAGGATGAGACTTTCGCGCACCGGGGTGCGGCTCACTCCGAGCGCCGCGGCCAGCTCGTTCTCCGACAGGGCGCTTCCCGGGGGCAGTTCGAGCGTGAGGACCTGGCGCCTGAGCGTCTCGTGGACGACGCGTCGGTTGGTGCGCTGCCTGCCTGATCCAGCCATGCACTCACTGTAGTCGACAGCCCTGAAGTGCCGGTGCACTCGCCCTGCACTCCTTGACCGCCCTGAGCGACTGATGCTTGTATACCAGTACTGTTATGCCAACTCGGGAAGTCGGGATCGTGAGCAAGATCGAACGCGCCGAGGTCTTCGTGGCCTCACCGGGCCGCAACTTCGTCACCCTGCGGCTGACCACGTCGGACGGTGTCACCGGTCTCGGGGACGCCACCCTCAACGGACGCGAACTGGCTGTCGCCTCCTACCTGCGCGACCACGTCGTACCCCTGCTGGTCGACCGCGACCCGGCCAACATCGAGGACATCTGGCAGTACCTGTACCGAGGGGCGTACTGGCGCCGAGGACCGGTCACCATGACCGCCGTCGCCGCCGTCGACACCGCCCTGTGGGACATCAAAGGCAAGGTCGCCGGACTCCCCGTCTACCAGCTCCTCGGCGGCCGGTCCCGCGACGGCGTCCTGGTCTACTCGCACGCCAGCGGCACCGACACCGCCTCCCTCCTCGACGATGTCGCCCGCTTCCGCGACCTCGGCTACAAGGCGATCCGCGCCCAGGCGGCGGTGCCCGACGCCGGCGCCAGCTACGGCGTGCGCAAGGGCACCGTCTACGAACCCGCCGCCCACTCCCTGCCGGACGAGCAGCCCTGGTCCACCGAGGCCTACCTCGACTTCGCGCCCACCTACCTCGAAGCCGTCCGCGACCGCTTCGGATTCGGCTTCCACCTGCTGCACGACGTGCACCACCGGCTCACACCGATCGAGGCCGCCCGGTTCGGCAAGCGGGTGGAGGACTGCCGGCTGTTCTGGATGGAGGACCCGACCCCCGCCGAGAACCAGGAGGCGTTCCGGCTCATCCGGCAGCACACCACGACCCCGGTCGCGGTCGGCGAGACGCTCAGCTCGATCTGGGACGTCCAGCACCTGATCACCGAGCAGCTCATCGACTACGTACGCACCACCGTCGTGCACGCCGGCGGCATCACCCACCTGCGCCGCATCTTCGACCTGGCCGCGCTGTACCAGGTGCGCACCGGATCCCACGGCGCCACCGACCTGTCACCCGTCACCCTCGCGGCGGCCGTGCACGTCGACACCGCCGTCCCCAACTTCGGCATCCAGGAGTACATGCCGCACGTCGCGGAGACCATGGAGGTCTTTCGCAGCGAAGTCCGCTTCGAGGACGGCATGCTGCACGCCGGAGACGAACCCGGTCTGGGCGTCGAGTACGACGAGAAGGCCGCCGAACGCTTCCCCTACGAACCGCGCTACCTGCCCGTCGCACGCCGCCTGGACGGCTCGGTGCACGACTGGTGAGCACCGACACCCGCCCCGCCCCCGCACGGCTGAGCCGCGCCGCCCTCCCACTCCTCACGGCCGCGCTGCGCCCCGCCGTCGACCCGGCGGAACTGCGTACCCGAGTCGTCCACTTCGGCCTCGGCGCCTTCCACCGCGCGCACCAGGCCGTGTACACCGAGCATGCGGCCGCCCGGTCCGGCGAGCCGTGGGGCATCACCGCCGTCGCGCCCCGCTCGGCCGACACCGTACGGGCCATGCACGACCAGGACTGCCTGTACTCGCTCACCGAACGACGTCCGGACGGCCCCGTCCCCAGGGTCGTGGGCTCGGTCGTCGGCGCCCTGGCCATGCGCCCGGACGCCGAGGCCGTCGACGCACTGCTCGCCGACCCCGAAGTGACGGTCGTGACGCTGACCGTGACCGAGAAGGGCTACCACCGCTCGGCCGCCACCGGCGGTCTCGACCCGACGGCGGCCCCCGTCGCCGCCGACCTGGCGGCCCCTCCCGGGGCGCCGCTGACGACGGTGATCGGCCGGCTGGCCACCGGTCTCGCCGCACGGATGCGTACGGACGCACCTCCCGTCACGGTCGTCTCCTGCGACAACATGGCGGACAACGGCGCCGCGTTGGCCCGGGTCGTACGGGACTTCGTGCGCGCCTCGGCCTGGCCGGACCGGGAAGCGGTGCTGGAGCGGATGGCCTCGGCCGTCGCGTTCCCCGCCACGGTGGTGGACCGGATCGTGCCCGCCACGAGCGAGGCCGACCGGGCGCCGGCCACCGTCGCACTCGGTTTCCACGACGCGTTGCCGGTGGCCGCTGAGCCCTACCGGAGCTGGGTCCTGGAGGACTCCTTCGCGGCCGCCCGGCCGCGCTGGGAACTGGACGGCGCCCTGTTCGTCCCGGACGTCGCGCCTTACCAGCTGACCAAGCTCCGACTCCTCAACGGCGCGCACTCCGCGCTGGCCCACCTCGGCACCGTCGCCGGGCACACCACCATCGCCGACGCCCTCGCCGCCGACTGGGGCGAGCGCCTGGTGCGGGCCCTGTGCGCCGAGGTCGCCCCGACCCTGCCGGCGGGTGGTCCCGACCCGGTCGCCTACGCGGACGACCTGGTCGTCCGGTTCCGCAATCCGGCGATGCGGCACCTGCTGCGCCAGATCGGCTCCGACAGTTCACTGAAGATCACTGAACGCTGGTTGCCGGCCCTGCGGTCCCTGCGTGCCCACGGCCGCGAAGCCCCCGTGCTCGAGCTGGCCCTCGCCGCCTGGGCCCTCAGCACCCGGCCCGGGTGCGACGCGTTCACCGACCCGGCGGCGGACGAGCTGGCCGCCTGCTGGCGGTCCGACGGCCACCCTGCCGCCACGGTGCGTGCGCTGCTGCGCGTCGTGGGCGCGGACGACCTGGCCGACGACAGCGCACTCGTCACCGCCGTCACGGCCCGGCTCCCCGCCCTGCGGGCAGGCCACGTCGACATCTGACGACGTCCGGCCCGTACCGCCCGTCCCGTTCCGGCGAGCCCCTCACGCACAGCCGCCCTCCACTTCCCGAACAACGGAGTTCACGATGAAGGACAGCGTCACCACCGCGCCACGACCAGGGCTTGCTCAGCGCACCACCCGCGACCTGGCACGGGCCGCCGTGTCGGGCTGGCTCGGCACGGCCATGGAGTTCATGGACTTCCAGCTCTACTCGCTGGCCGCGGCCATCGTCTTCAACAAGCTCTTCTTCCCCGACGTCAGCCCCGCCATCGGCCTGATCGCCGCGATGGCCACCTACGGAGTCGGCTACGTCGCCCGGCTCGCGGGCGCCGTCTACTTCGGACGCATGGGCGACCGGATCGGCCGCAAGAAGGTGCTCTTCCTGACCATCCTGCTGATGGGTGTCTCCACCACTCTCATCGGCGCCCTGCCCACCTACGCCACCATCGGCATCCTCGCCCCGGTCCTCCTGGTCGCCCTGCGGCTGATCCAGGGATTCGGAGCGGGCGCGGAGATCGCCGGAGCCACCGTGCTGCTGGCCGAGTACGCCCCCGCCAGGCGGCGCGGCCTGGTCGCCTCGCTGGTGTCGCTCGGCACCAACTCCGGCACACTGGCCGCCTCCGGCCTGTGGGCGATCCTGCTCGCCGCGCTCAGCGAGGAGCAACTGCTGTCCTGGGGCTGGCGGCTGCCGTTCCTGCTCAGCTTCCTCCTGATGATCTTCGCCGTGTGGCTGCGGCGCGGCCTGAAGGAGAGCCCCGTCTTCGAGGAGCGCGCCGACGTCGTGGACGGTGTGGCACTGGCCCACGACGAGGTCGAGTCCGCCGTCGCCGTCCGGGACGGCGACGGGAGCGACGTACTGGCCGCCGGTGTCCGTCAGCGCAAGGGCAAGGCGTTCTTCCTGGCGCTCGGTCTCCGCTTCGGCCAGGCGGGCAACTCCGGCCTGGTGCAGACGTTTCTCGTCGGCTACATCGCCACCAACCTCGCCGTCGGCCGGTCGGTGCCCACCGACGCGATCCTGTACGGCTCGCTCCTCGGTTTCGTCACCGTGCCGGTGATCGGCATGCTCGGCGACCGCTTCGGGCGCCGGACGCTCTACCTGCTGATCACCGCACTGACGATGGTCCTCGCCTTCCCCCTGATGCTGCTGATCGCCTCCGGCTCCACAGCCGGCGTGATGCTCGGCATGGTGCTCGGCCTGAACGTGGGCGTGCTCGGACTGTTCTCCCTGGAGAGCGTCACCATGGCCGAACTCTTCGGCGCACGGACCCGGTTCGTCCAGCTCGCCGTGGCCAAGGAGATCGGCGGAATCCTCGCCACCGCGATCGGCCCGGTGCTGGCGGCCACCCTCACGGCCGTCACCGGCAGCTGGTGGCCCATCGCCGCGATGCTCGTCGTCTACTCGCTCATCACCCTCATCAGCGCCTACCTCGCCCCCGAGACGCGCGGACGCGACCTGGTCCGACTGGAGGACGCCGCATGAGGGCCATCTCGAAGGACACCGCATGAGGAACGACCCGAAGGACATCGTATGAAGACCGGGACACCGGCCGAGCCCGCGCGGACGGCCGCCGAGACCCGTATGAAGGCGGTCGTCGTGCACGGCGCCGGGGACCTGCGCGTGGAAGAACGCGACCGGCCCGAGCCCGGGCCCGGGGAGGTGCTGCTCGCCCTCGAATGGGGCGGTATCTGCGGCTCCGACATCGCCTACTGGAAGAAGGGCGCCTCCGGCACCGCCTCGCTCGCCCACCCCCTGGTGCTGGGCCACGAGGTCGCCGGCCGGATCGCCGCCCTCGGCACCGGTGTGCACGGGCTGCACGAGGGCCAGCCGGTGACCGTGCACCCGGCCGAGCCGGTCGGCGACGGACGCTTGCCCGACCGGATCGCCGGTCGCACCAACCTCCACCCGCGCGTCCGCTACTTCGGTTCTGCGGCTTTCACCCCGCACACCGACGGCGGGTTCAGCGAGTACCGTGCCGTGCGCGCGGCGCAGATCCGGCCGCTGCCCGAGGGGGTCGGCACCGAACAGGGCGCCCTCGCCGAGCCGCTGGCGGTCGCCCTGCACGCGGCCGGCCGGGTGCCCGACCTGCGGGGTCGCACGGTGCTGGTCAACGGCTGCGGCCCCATCGGCTGCCTGGTCGTCGCCGCCGCCCGGCTGCGCGGAGCGGACACGGTCGTCGCCGCCGACAAGCGCGCGTCCTCCCTCGACCTGGCGCACGCCATGGGCGCCGGCGAGATTCGGGACCTGACCGCCGGCCAGACGTTGCCCGAGGACGTGGACGTGGTCTTCGAAGCCTCCGGCGCCCCGGCCGCACTCGGTCCGGTGCTGCGGGCCGCGGCACGCGGAGGCACCGTGGTACAGGTCGGCAACCTGCCCGGCACGGCCGCGCCCGCCGTCCTCGGCGACCTGGTCACCCGGGAGATCACCTGGATCGGCTCCTACCGCTTCGTCGAGGAGATCGACCACGCGCTGCGCGCACTGGGCGACGGCCTGGACCTCTCCCCGCTGATCACCCACCGTTTCCCCCTCGACCGCGCCGAAGACGCCTTGACCGTGGCCGCCGACCCCGCCAGCGGCAGCGGAAAGGTCCTGCTGCGCCTGTCCGCCGACTGAACGAACCGGCACACCCCCGAGATCCGCCCCGTCCGTCAGGAGACGTTCCGTGCCCTTGTCCCCCCTGCCCCGTGCCGCCGACAGCGGCGACGAGGCCCCCGACGTGGTGTGCGTCGGCGAGACGATGGCCGTCCTCGGCCCGTACGACGACCATCCGCTCGCCGGACAGTCCACGGTGCGCCTGGCCATCGGCGGCGCCGAGTCCAACGTCGCCTGCGCACTCGCCGGTCTCGGGCACCGCGCCGCCTGGCTGAGCCGGCTCGGCGACGACCCGTTCGGCCACCGCATCCTCGTCGAACTCAACACGCGCGGCGTCTGCGTGGCCGGTGTGGAGACCGACAAGGAACGGCCGACCGGCGTCTACTTCAAGGACCCCGGCCCGCACGGCACCCGCACCTACTACTACCGCAGCGCATCGGCCGCGACCCGGATGGGACCGGAGCTGACCCGGCTCCCGACGCTCCGCGAGGCCCGCGTCGTCCACCTGTCAGGCATCACGGCGGCGCTCTCCGAGACCTGCGCACAGCTGCTGGAGGCGATAGTCGCCCGCCGCGCCCTGGGCCGTCCCGCCGAGGGAGGCCCGCTCGTCTCCTTCGACGTCAACCACCGCCCGACGCTGTGGGCGACCCGTCCCGCGGAGGCCGGGCCCAGACTGCTGGCGCTGGCCCGCGCGGCCGACCTCGTGTTCGTCGGCCGGGACGAGGCGGAGACACTGTGGGGCACCGGCACGCCCGCGGACGTCGCCGAACTGATCGGTGCCGGACCCGTGGTGGTGGTCAAGGACGCCGGACACGGGGCGACCTCGTACGCCGACGGGACCGCGACCCACGTACCCGCGCTGCCCGTCGAGGTGGTCGAACCGGTGGGCGCGGGCGACGCCTTCGCGGCCGGCTACCTGGCGGGGCTGCTCGAAGGCCGCGCCGAGCGCCACCGGCTGCGCCTGGGCCACCTGGCCGCCGCGGCGGCCCTGCGCACCAGGGACGACGTTCCGCTGATGCCCACCCGGCAGGAGACGGAGCACCACCTCACCGCGGACGACGCGGCCTGGGCGACGCCGGCACCGCGCTGACTCCCCGGCGCATCCGCTTCACCCCACGACGCCAAGAGCACCATCCATCATGTCAGCCGACTTCCTCACGCGCGTGACGAAGGACCAAGCGATCGCCGTCGTCCGCGCTCCGGGGATTCCCGACGCGGCTCGGCTGTGCGCGGCGCTACGGGCCGGTGGCATCCGGTGGATCGAGTTCACGCGTACGGCACCCGGCCTCGCCGCCCGTCTGCGCGGGGCGGTGGCGGCGAACGGCGACGGCGTCGGCGCGGGCACCGTCATGACCGGCGGACAGGCCGAGGAACTCATCGACGCGGGTGCCCGCTACCTCCTCACCCCGGATGCCGTCCCGAGGCCGAAGCAGCGTCGGCGGCAGGAGTACCCGCGGTGATGGGTGCGTCGACGCCGACGGAGATCGGCACCGCGCTCGACCTGCGGGCGGACGCGGTGAAGATCTTTCCCGCCTCCGCCTTCGGCCCGCGCCATCTGCGCGCTCTCGCGATCCCTTGCCCGGACGTGCCGCTGATCGCCCCGGGCGGGATGGACACGGACAACGCCACCGGTTCCCTCGCGGCGGGAGCCCGTGCGGTGTGCGCGGGCTCGCAAGTCGTACAGCCGGCTGTGGGGGCCGCGGGTGACTGACCGGAGGTCACCCGTAGAGCGCGCTCCTTCACCGCGGCGCTGACCGCGCAGCCCCGTCCGCCCGGCACCTACCGGACCGGTCGACCCCCGCCTGACGCTGGCCGGTCGACCCCGCTCTGACGCGCTCCACCACGACACCCGAAGCGCCGAACGGGCCGGCACCCCGAGCAAGTGTCCGGGTGACGACCAGACGGCAAGCACCACGATCACCCGATGGAAACACGCTCCGCCCGGCCGGCCCATTGCGGGCACCTGACCGTTCCGAAGAGCTGATCTTGTTGGGCGGTGTCGGCGCCGTTTCTGCCGGCCGCCCGGGACAGTGCCTCCTCCGCGTGTCCGATCAGCGCGTTCGACAGCACCGCGCGGTCCCTGGCCGACGCGAGAGCCTGTGCTTCGTACCAGGCGGGGTCCTCTCTGTCGGCCGGCCACGTCCGGTCGTAGGAGCGGCGCAAGGCCAGGATCTCCTGCCACGTCGCCTGTTCGAGCCTGACCATCGGCGCCGCGGCCGTGCGCCCCTGCGGCCCCAGGGCCCACCATGCCGGCACGCGGCACCATATGTGCTGACTCCAGGTCCGGCCGGAGCGCTGTTCGTCCTCGCCGGGAACCGGACTGAAGATCCACAAGCCGAACGGGATCTCCGCCGTGAACGGGAGGTAGGCGGTGCCTGATGCATACGGGGCGGCCCGGTGCCCCGGCTGCTTGCGGCGGCGCAACACCGTCCCCGGTACCTCCGCCACGGGCACGGTCCGCCGGTCACGGAGGGCGGCAGCGTAGTCGACGGCGTCGTCACCGAAACCGCGGCCCGACGGCCGGGTCACCTTCCATCCCCAGCCCGTCGGCGGACCGCCCGGGTCTGTCCCCGAGGCTGTCCAGTCCTCCCGGCCCGGACCGGGCACGTTCCCTCTCCTGCGCCGACGTGATCGTGCTCCCATCATCGAGCAGAAGACCCCGCAGCAGACGTCTGTTCGACAGATCAAGCCCGCCCACCCCCGCCCCCGCACAGTGCGGGCCGTTTCGTCCGGAGCAGTGCCGCCGGCTCCGAGCCGGGCGATACCGTGAAAGAACGGCACGCCAGATCCACCCAGGGAGCCCTCGATGAGCGAACAGCCGGCCCCGGCCAGCAGCACCCCCCGCCAGCAGCTGGATGCCGCGGCCGCCGACGCGGTGCGCGCCTACGCCGCCCGCACCCGCGCCAACGCCGACCGCCTCGCCGGCGTCCTGGAGGACATCGCCGCCAACGGCCTGCCCGCGGTGGAGGA
>NZ_BMVU01000105.1 GCF_014650875.1 Streptomyces minutiscleroticus | reverse complement strand
GCCAGTTCCGAAGCCATGATCCACATTGCCTCTGTCGACAACCTCGCCAAGCGCATAACGGACGAGACTACATCAACCTGGCGCGGAACCTACTAGGGCAAAAAGTGCAATTCACTTAGATCAAATGCCCTCTCAGATCGTGCTTCGCAGTACGGTCTCCACGGCATCGATCAGCGGGTCGCCTTCGGACCGGGGGTGCCGTGCGAGGCCGAGTTCGACGTCCGGCAGGACGGGCGGAGCGGCTGCGTCGTGGCAGATCATGGCCGGTTCGAGGTTCGTGGGCAGGAGCGCCGCGACGCCGAGCCCGGCACGTAGCGCGGCGAGCACACCGGCCAGGCTGTTGCTCTCGAACGCCACACGCCAGGGCCGTCCGGCGCGTTCCCGGGTGTCCAGCACCGACGTACGCCAGGAGCACGTGTTGGAAAACAGCACCACCGGCAGCGGATCGGCCGTCACGTCCATGTCCTGGCCGATCGCCCAGACCAGCGGACGGCGCACCGTCCAGCGCGGCGGTCCGGGAATGGCCGCCACCTCGTTGAGCACGAGCTGGACGCGGCCCGTGTCGTAGGCCTCCCGCATCGCGGCATTGGACATGCTGAGCACCTCCAGGGTCGCGTCGGGGTGCAGCCGGGCGAGGTCGGCGAGGGCCTGCGGGAGCTGGGACGCGGCGAGGTCTTCGAGCAGTCCGACACCGCAGCGGCCGGTGAGCACGCGCCCGGTCTCGGTGAGTGCCTGCGCGGACAGCGAGAGGATGCGCTCGGCGTACGGCAGGAGCTCCTCGCCCGCCCGGGTCGGCGGGACACCGGACGGTGATCGGTGGAGCAGTGGACGTCCGACGGTTCTTTCGAGCTTGCGCACCTGCTGGCTGAGCGCGGGCTGAGCCTGTCCGAGCGTGGCTGCGGCGCGGCTGATGCTGCCCGCACGCACGACGGTGACGAAGGACCGCAGCAACACGATCTCAAGATCCCTGGTCATAACAACTCATTATGTCGGCCCCAGCGAATTAGCCACTACCTATGGCGTGGCCATCGATCTAGCGTCACGCAGGTGACCGGATACCGAGAGCTCCTCGCCGTGCCGGGGATGGCAGCGCTGTTGGGTGTTTCCTTCGTTGCCCGTACTGCGATCACGTCTGTCGTGACGGCGCTGACGATGTATGTCGTGCTGGACCTGGGCCTGAGCTACGCGGCAGCCGGCGCTGTCGCGGCGGCTCTGACCGCCGGGCCGGCGCTGGGCGGGCCATTGCTGGGCCGCACGATCGATCGGCGGGGACTGCGTACAGTGCTGCTGACCACTGTCGCGGTGCAGGCCGTGTTCTGGCTCAGCGTGCCGATCCTGCCGTACGGCGCCCTGGTGGGTGCCGCCTGTGCGGCGGGTCTGCTGATGGTGCCCGTCCAGCCGGTGACCAGGCAGGCCATCGCCGCGATGACGACAGCGGAACAGCGCAGGGCGAACTGTCGTACATGGTGGGTCCGGCGGCCGTGATCCTGTGCGCCGCGACGGTGTCACCGGGTGTGGTGGCGTGGGGGGTCGGCGCCGCCGTCGTGGCCGGCGGAATCGGGATCGCTCTGCTCGACCCGCCGCTGCGTGCGGAGGACGAGGCGGATGCCGGCACGGCCGGACGGCCGCCGCGCCGGGAGTGGCTGGGCGTGGGCATGCTTGCCGTACTGACAATGGCGTTCGGTACCACGACGCTGCTCAGCGGTGTCGATCTCGCCGTCGTCGCCATGCTCGAGGAAGCAGGTCAGGTGTCCTGGGCCGCCGTGGTCGTGGTCGTCCTCGGTGTGACGTCGGTCGCCGGCGGGCTGATCTACGGCGCGGTGTCCTGGTCGTTGCCCACGTGGCTGCTGCTCGGTCTGCTCGGGCTCGTGACGATCCCTGCCAGGCTCGCCCGCGACTGGCCCTGGTTATGCGTGGCCGTGGTCGGCACGGGTTTCCTGGCTGCGCCGACCCTCTCCGCGGTGACCGACGCGGTCAGCCGACTGGCGCCGGCCGGCGTGCGAGGTGAGGCGACAGGTCTGCAGTCCTCGGCGCAGAACGCGGGTTTCGCGCTCGGGTCCCCGGTCGTCGGGGTGGCGATCGACGTCTCCGTGCCGGCGGGCGGCTTCGCGGCGGCCGGACTGGCCGGCCTCGCCGCCGCGCTGACCGGATGCCTGCTGTCCCGCTGCTGCCCGACGCCTCGGCCGCCCTCTTCCTCTCGCCGCGAGTCGGCGAGAGGAGAAGATGCGACCCATGTGCAGTGAGCAGTTGCTTGGACTGCTAGGTACCGAGCCAAGCGGGTGATGGCCCTGGCCGCAGCGTGACATGGCTACGCGGAATCGACATCCTTGGCCATCACCGCTTCCCTTTTAGAACTCCTAACAAAAGTGGGTGTGATCCCTTGGAATGCGGCCGTGTCATGGGGTGTTGGCCTTCGCGTGAGGAGGGGTGAGCAGCTTCCATGGATCGTGGTGGATGGGCTGTGGGCGCGGATCGAGCCGTTGTTGCCGGTCGTGCCGCGCGGAGCGGGCCGTCCGGGACGTAGGCGTCTGGAGGACCGCAAGGTCCTGTGCGGGATCCTGTTCGTGCTGTACACCGGCATTCCGCGGGAGTTTTTGCCCCAGGAGCTGGGGTTCGGCTCCGGCATGACGTGCCGGCGGCGCCTGCGGGACTGGAACGAGGCGGGGGTGTGGCAGCGGCTGCACGAATCACTCTTGGCCGAGCTGCACGCCGCCGGTGCGCTGGAGTGGTCGAGGGCGGTGCTCGACGGCTCGCCTGTGCGGGCCATGAAGGGCGGCCCACGACCGGGCCGAGCCCGGTCGACCGTGCCCGACCGGGCTCCAGGCACCATCTGATCACCGAAGCGCACGGCATCCCGCCGGCCGTGTCCCTGACCGGCGGCAACCGTGGGCGACGTCACCCAGCTCATGCCCCTGCTGCAGGCCGTCCCGGCGGTGCGGGGACGACGTGGCCGATCCCGCCGGCGCCCCGAAGCGTTCTATGCCGACCGCGGCTACGACCACGACAAGTACCGCAAGCAGGTCCGGACCCTCGGGGTCACTCCGGTCATCGCCCGCCGCGGCACCGAGCACGGCTCCGGGCCGGGAGCCCACCGCTGGGTCGTCGAGCAGAGCTTCGCACTGCTGCACTGGTTCCGCCGACTCCGCATCCGCTGGGAGATACGCGACGACATCCACGAAGCGTTCCTCAGCCTGGCCTGCAGCATCATCTGCTGGCGCCGACTGAAAAACCTCGCCCTTTGTCAGGAGTTCTTAGTCGGTCAGTCGGAAGAAGGTCTGGTACAGGGGGAGTTGGTGGGTGAGCATGTGGATGCCGGGATGGGTGGGAAGGCCCAGGGACGCGGCGGTGCGCAGGAGGCGCGTCTCGGCGGGGTGCATGATGATGTCCGCCACGAGGGCCGTCGGGGGCAGGAGCGCGGGGTCGAACGGCAGGGGGTCCTCGGTGCGGAGGCCGAGGGGTGTGGCGTTGACGGCGATGGCGGTGTCCGGAGCCGGTGGTCCGGACGCGGAGGCCACCTGGCCGGGCCAGCGCGGGGCCAGGCGAGTGAGAAGGGCGCGCAGGCGCCGGGTGTCGGGCTCCGTGACGTCGATCCGGGCGGCGCCGGCGGCCAGCAGCGCGGCGGCGACGGCGAGGCCGGCGCCGCCCGCCCCGGACAGGGCGACGACGCGCCCGGACACCTGATGGCCCTGGGCGGCCAGGCCGCCGATGAACCCGGCGCCGTCGAAGTTGTCCGCGCGCCATCCGCCGTCCGGCTCGCGGCGCAGTGCGTTCGTGCTGCCCAGCAGGGCGGCGGTGGCGGAGAGTTCGTCGGCGTGCGCGCACATCGCCAGTTTGTGGGGGACGGTCACCAGGAGGCCGTCCAGGTTCGCCGTCGCCTTGAGTCCCCGTACGACGTCGTCCAGGCGGTCTGCGGGAGCGTGCACGGGTACCAGGACCGCGTCCACCGCGAGCCGGTCGAGGAGGGGGTTGAACAAGGTGGGTGCCTGGGCCTGTGCCACGGGGTCGCCGAGGACGGCGTACAGGCGGGTGCGGCCGGAGATCGCCATGTCAGGCGTCCTTCGCGGCGGCTCGCGGCATGGTGTCCAGGACCTCGGCCACGACGTGCTCGGGGACGTCCCGCACGAGTTCCGCGCCGCGGGGGCCGTCCAGGACGAAGGAGAGGCCGGTGGTGGCCTTCTTGTCCAGCCGCATCAGCGCGAGCAGCGCGGTGGGGGAGACCTCCGGCGGCAGCGCGGTGGGCAGGCCGTAGTGGGCGACCACGTCATGGTGCTCGGCGGCACGGTCTGGGCCGATCCGTCCGAGGGCGCCGGCCAGCCGCCCGGCGAAGACCGTGCCGATCGCGACCGCCTCACCGTGGCGGAGCCGGAAGTCCGTGGCGCGTTCCAGCGCGTGGCCCAGGGTGTGTCCGTAGTTGAGGATGTGCCGCAGCCCCGTGTCGCGCTCGTCGGCGGCGACCACCGACGCCTTTCGGGCGACGCTCGCGGCGATCTGCTCCTCCAGCGGCAGCCCGCGCAGGTCGCCCGCGCCGATGAAGTGGCAGCGGGCGATCTCCCCGTAACCGTTGACGCGTTCGCGCGGCGGCAGCGTCGCCAGGTACTCGGTGTCGCACAGTACGGCCCGGGGCTGCCAGTAGGTGCCCACCAGGTTCTTCCCCTCGGGGAGGTTGACCGCGGTCTTGCCGCCCACGCTGGCGTCGACCTGGGCGAGCAGGGACGTGGGAAGGTGTACCACCGGAACGCCCCGGTGGTAGAGGGCCGCGGCCAGTCCCACCGCGTCCGTGGTGGTGCCGCCGCCGCAGGAGACCACGGCGTCCGCCCGGCTCAGCCCCCACGCGGCGAACCGGCGGCACCACTCCTCGACGCGCGCCAGCGACTTGCCCCCCTCACCGTCCTCCGCGTGGACGACCAGGGTCTCCAGGCCGGTGCGCGGCAGCCACTTCTGCGGACGGGCGGTCACCACAGCCACCTTGCGCGCGCCGAGGTCCGCGAGCACCCGGGTGAGCCGGTGGCGGGCGCCGGGCCCGATGAGTACGGGGTAGCCACGCTCGCCCAGGGCGACGTCGATACGGCGCAGACCGCTGTCGTCGGCCCCGGTGTCGGGCCCGTGCGGCGGCCGGCCGTCCTCCGGGCGCCGGATCGGTCGCTGCGCGGCGGTCCGGTCGGCGGCGGGGGCGTCCGGTGCCTGCGCGGTCGGCCCGGAGGCCTGGCCGCGGGAGTCCTGCGAGCGCCCCGCCCCGTCGCCGCCGCGTCCGCTGTCCCCGGCCGGGTGCGGCCGGTCCGTCGTGTTCGTCGTCAACGCATGTCTCCCTGGGTGTGTCGGCGGGCGAGCGCGAGTGCGCCGTGCAGCGAGGAGAGCCCGCCGAGCGCGGCGGGACGCAGGGGCGGAGCCGGGAAGCCGGGGCGGGAGAGCCCCGCCGCGTGGGCGCTGACCCGGTCGGCGAGGCCGGGCAGCGCGTCGGCGAAACCGCCGCCCAGCACGGCTAGTTCGGGTCGGAACAGTTCACCGAGCGAGACGAACGCGGCCGCCAGTGCCGCGCAGGTCTCCTCCACCGCCGAGTCGGCCCAGGCGGCGCCCTCGGCGAGCCCGGTGCGCAGGGCGGCGAAGTCGACCGGCGCGCCCCGCAGCCCGGCCGCGCGCCGCAGCGTGGCCGGACCGGACGCCGTGGCCTGCAGGCAGCCGCGGCGCCCGCAGTCGCAGCGCGGTCCTCGCCGGTCGACGACGAGATGGCCGGCCTCGCACGATCCGCGCCCCGGGCCCGGCAGTGGCGCGCCGTGGTGCACGACGCCTCCGCCGACTCCCGTACCGACCCCGAGGTACACCACGTGGTCGCACCCGGCGTGTGTGGCCTCCGCGAGCGCCGCCAGGTCCCCGTCGTCGGCCCACAGCACGGTCGTGCCGGGGAAGAGGCGGCGCAGCGCGGAACCGAGCGCGAACCCCTCCCAGCCGGGGCGCCCCGGCCATGCCGTCACCCGTCCGTCGCCGTCGACGGCGGCCGGGACGGCCACGCCGACCGCACCGAAGCCGCCGCCCCACCGCTCGCGCAGTGCGGCCACCTCCGCGGTCAGGGCCGCCCAGTCCGTCCGTGCGTCCCGTGCGGCGGGCCAGCGGAAGACGGCCTGCGCATGCTGTGCCGCCCTGTCGGTCCGAGCGGCGCCGCGGGCGTGCGATGTGTCGGCCGCCTCGGCGCGCAGCGCCACCTTGGTGCCGCCCACGTCGATACCGAGCAGGTTCCGCGCGGCGGTCGCGGTCGCCATCAGGCGGGTGGTACTTCGGCCAGCAGTGCCTGCGCCGCCAGTCGGTAGCCGAGGGCGCCGAGACCCACGATCACCCCTGCCGCCAGCGGCGCCAGCACCGATTCGTGGCGGAACGACTCGCGCGCCCACACGTTCGACAGGTGGACCTCGACGAAGGGCCGCGGATAGGCGGCGAGCGCGTCGCGCAGACTCCAGCCGGCGATCATCAGCGCACCCGGGTTCACGATCGCGCCGACCGTGCCGTACGCGTCCTGCACCGCCTCGATCAACTGCCCCTCGGACTCGCGCTGCACGGAGGTGACCTTCCAGCCGCGGCCGGCCACCTCCTCGGCCACCGCCGCCTCGATGTCCGCGAGGGTGTCGGTGCCGTATATCTCCGGTTCACGGCGGCCCAGAATCCCGAGATTGGGGCCGTTCAGTAAAAGCAGCTCGCTCATGTGCCGGTTATATCAGTGCCGATTTACCGGCTGTTCAAAAATATTGCCCAGGATTTGGATCAAGGGCCTTTTAGGGGGGTGTGTAGGGGGAGTGACGTGCTTTATTTTCCTGGGTTAGCGTGCCGTTCCACGGTCTCCGAAAGGAAAGGTGGCTCGGCACGATGAGCGTCAGTGAACGTCCCGCACCTGATTTTCCCGAGTGGCCCCAGTACGACGACACCGAGCGCACCGGGCTGATCCGCGCCCTGGAACAGGGCCAGTGGTGGCGTATGGGCGGCAACGAAGTGAAATCCTTCGAGCAGGAATTCGCCGCCTACCACGGCGCCGGACACGCCCTGGCCGTCACCAACGGCACCCACGCCCTCGAACTCGCCCTGCAGATCCTGGGTGTCGGACCCGGCACCGAAGTGATCGTTCCGGCCTTCACCTTCATCTCCTCCTCCCAGGCCGCCCAGCGGCTCGGCGCCACGGCCGTACCCGTGGACGTCGATTTGGACACGTACTGCCTGGACGTCGAGGCGACGGCCGCCGCCGTCACTGCGCGCACGCGGGCGATCATGCCGGTCCACATGGCCGGGCACTTCGCGGACATGGACGCCTTGGCCAAGCTGTCCGCGGACACCGGGGTCCCCGTCGTGCAGGACGCCGCGCACGCGCACGGCGCCCGCTGGCGGGGACAGCGGGTCGGCGAGCTCGGCTCGGTCGCCGCGTTCAGCTTCCAGAACGGCAAGCTGATGACGGCCGGCGAAGGCGGCGCGGTCACCTTCCCCGACGGCGCCCTCTACGACGAGGCGTTCCTGCGGCACAGCTGCGGACGGCCGCCGACGGACCGCAAGTACTACCACCGGACGTCCGGTTCGAACTTCCGGCTCAACGAGTTCTCCGCGAGCGTGCTGCGCGCCCAGCTCGCCCGTCTGGACGCCCAGATCACCCTGCGCGAGGAGCGCTCCCGCCTGCTGAAGAGCCTGCTGGAGCAGATTCCGGACGTGGTGCCGCAGGGCCGGGACGAACGGGCCGACCGCGTGCCGCACTACATGGCGATGTTCCGCGTCCCCGGCCTCGGCGAGGAGCGACGCAACGCACTCGTGGACGACCTCATCGCCCGTGGCCTGCCCGCCTTCGTGGTGTTTCGCGCCATCTACCGCTCCGACGGTTTCTGGGAGACCGGCGCGCCCGACACCACCGTGGACCGGCTGGCCGCCGCCTGCCCCCACACCGAGGCCCTGACCGCCGACGGGATCTGGCTGCACCACCGCACGCTGCTGGGCACCGAGCGGCACATGCACGACATCGCCGAGATCCTCTCCGACGCCCTGGCCGCCCTGTGAGCGTCGCACCCGAGGAGCCCGGGGCGCCGGTGCGGGTCGCGGTCGTCGGCCTGGGCTGGGCGGGGCGCACCATCTGGCTGCCGCGCCTGGCCGGCCACCCCGCCTACCGGGTCACCGCCGTGGTCGAACCGGACCCGGCGGCGAAGGACTCCGCGCCCGAGGACGCGGAGTTTCTCGGCGACGCCGATCTGCTGGAGCCGCGGGCGGTGGACCTCGCCGTCGTCGCCGTACCCAACCACCTGCACGCTCCGGTGGCCGAACGGCTGCTGGCCCGCGGTGTCCCGGTGTTCCTGGAAAAGCCCGTGTGCCTGAGCGTGGAGGAGGCGGACCGGCTCGCGGACGCCGAGCGCGCGGGCGGCGCCGTCCTGCTGGCGGGCAGCGCCGCCGCCCACCGCGAGGACGTGCGCACGCTCGCCGAGGCGGCCGCCGCACTGGGACCGCTGCGGCACGTCGAGCTGTCCTGGGTGCGGGCCGGCGGCGTGCCCGACGGCGGGGGCTGGTTCACCGACCGCCGGCGCGCCGGAGGCGGTGCGCTGGTGGACCTCGGCTGGCACCTGCTCGACGCCGCCACGACCGTCCTCGGCGGTGACACGGTCTTCCGCGACGTGCTCGGGTCGGTCTCCGCCGACTTCGTCAACGACCGGGCCAGAACCGCGGGCTGGCGCGGCGGCGAGCGGCCCGCGGGACGCGGCGACGTCGAGGACACCGTGCGCGGCTTCCTCGTCACCGACGCCGGTGTCTCGGTCGCCCTGCGCGCCAGCTGGGCCTCCCACGAAGCGGTCGACACCACCCGGATCACCGTCGAGGGAGCCGCCGGTTCGGCCACTTTGACCTGCACCTTCGGCTTCAGTCCGAACCGCCGCCCGGCGCGTCTGACGCGCACCCGCGACGGTGTCACCACCGATGTGCCGCTGCGCGGCGAACCGGTCGGCGCGGAGTACGCGCGGCAGCTGGACCTGCTGCCCGCGCAGCTCCTGGACCCCTCGGCGCGCGGGGCCGCCGCGGCCCGGGCCCGTCACACCGTCTCGGTCGTCGAACGACTCTACGCCTCGGCCCGCGCCCCGCGCCGGGACGCCACCGAGGCCGACGCCACCGAGGCCGACGCCACCGAGGCCGACGGCGCCGCGTCCGCGGCCTAGCGCCGAGCGCGCGGAGCCCCATACTCCGCGCGTGCCGGTTTCCCGCGCACACGGCCCCGCCCCGCGCCACGCCGGCGGCGCGGGGCCGCCCGCCGGACGGAACCACTGAACGGAACCGCCGCCATCCCAGGGAGAGACCATGTCGAGCAACCCGCGCACCCCGACCGTCGCGCAGCCGCCCGGGCCCGCCGTCCTCGCTCCGGCCGACGCCGTGATCTTCGACCTCGACGGTGTCGTCGTCGACAGCTTCGGTGTGATGCGGCAGGCCTTCCTCACCGCCTACGACGAGGTGGTGGGCGACGGGGAGCCACCCTTCGAGGAGTACTGCCGCCATCTGGGCCGCTACTTCCCCGACATCATGCGCATCATGGGACTGCCCCTTGAACTGGAGGGGCCCTTCGTCCGCGAGAGCTACCGGCTCGCCGACCAGGTCACCGTCTTCCCCGGAGTGCGCGAACTCCTCGCCGCCCTCACCGAGCGCGGCACACGGCTGGCGATCGCCACCGGAAAGTCCGGCCCGCGTGCCCGCTCCCTCCTGGACCGGCTCGGCCTGCTCGGCCACTTCGACCACGTCCTCGGCTCCGACGAGGTGGCCCGCGCCAAACCGGCCCCCGACATCGTGCTGCGGGCCCTGGAACTGCTGGAGGTCCCGGCAGGGCGAGCCGTGATGATCGGCGACGCCGTGACCGACCTGACCAGCGCCCGGGGCGCCGGCGTCCGCGCCCTGGCCGCTCTGTGGGGCGAGAGCGACGAGGCGGCGCTGCTCGCCGAGCGGCCCGACGCGGCACTGCGCCGCCCCGGCGACCTGCTCGCCCTGCTCCCCGCCTCCGCACCCCTTCGCTGAACCGTCCTCCCGTACGGGCCCCGGCATCCGCCGGGGCCCGTACGCGTGCCCGCCTCCCGGAACGCCTCCGTCCGCGATCACCCGGAACAGGGACCCCATAGGGGTTCGGTTAGGGGAATCGCCGCACCGGCCCCGCAGCACACTGGAACGGGCGGAACTCCTCCCGCCGACGCCCCGGTCCTCGTCCCTTCTCCGTGCCGCCGGCGCACCGGCCGGACCACGGAACGCGCGGATCGCTGCCGAGGAGACCCCGACGCACCGGGGGCCGCCGAGCGACCACCACAGACGTGAGGAAGTGAGTGACGCATGCTGCGTACCGAGCTGATCCGGCCGCTGCCCGAACTACTGGCCGGGCACGCCCGCGACAGCGCGGACAAGACCGCGTTCCGCGACGCGGCCCGCAGTGTCACCTACGCCGAACTGCACACCCGGACCGGACGCATCGCCGGACACCTCGCCGCGCACCGGCTCCAGCCCGGCGACCGTGCCGCGATCCTGCTCGGCAACGGCGTCGACGTCATCGAGAGCTACTTCGGCATCCTGCGCGCCGACGGCATCTCCGTACCGCTCAACCCCCACATCACCGAGGCCGAACTGACCCATCTGCTGGACGACAGCGGAGCCCGGCTGCTCATCACCGACGCCGCGCACGCCACCGCCTTCGAGTCGCTGCTGCGCGACCGGCCCGACCTGCGGCTGGTGGTGACAGGAGAGGGGCCCGCACCGGCCGGGGCCCTCTCCTTCGAACAGCTCGCCCGCACCGAACCCGCCGTCGCCGCCCGCGACGACCTCGGCCTGGACGACCCCGCCTGGATGCTCTACACCTCCGGGACCACCGGCCGGCCCAAGGGCGTGCTCTCCACCCAGCGCAACTGCCTGTGGTCGGTCGCCGCCTGCTACGTGCCCGTGCCCGGACTCGGCCCCGAGGACCGCGTGGTGTGGCCGCTCCCGCTGTTCCACAGCCTCTCCCACATCGCCTGCGTCCACGCCGTCACCGCCGTCGGCGCCACCGCGCGCATCCTCGACGGGTTCGCCCCGCAGGACGTGCTGGAGGCGGTGCGCGAGGAGTCCGCGACCTTCCTGGCCGGAGTTCCCACCCTGTACCAGCAGCTGGTGCGCGCAGCCCGCGAGGACGGCTTCCGCGCTCCCGCCCTGCGCGTGTGCCTGGTCGGCGGGGCCATGACCACCGCCGCACTGCGCCGCTCCTTCGAGGAGGCATTCGGCGCGCCCCTGATCGACGCCTACGGCTCCACCGAGACCTGCGGCTCCATCACCGTCAACTGGCCCACCGGCGCACGAGTCGAGGGCTCCTGCGGCCTGCCGGTGCCGGGTCTGTCCGTCCGCCTGGTCGACCCCGAGACCGGCCAGGACGTCGCCGACGGGGAGGAGGGCGAGGTCTGGGTCCGCGGACCCAACGTCATGCTCGGCTACCACAACCAGCCCGAGGCCACCGAGGAGGCCCTGAGCGGCGGCTGGTACCACACCGGCGACCTGGCCCGCCGCGACGGGAGCGGCTACTTCACCATCACCGGACGCATCAAGGAACTCATCATCCGCGGCGGCGAGAACATCCACCCCGGTGAGGTGGAGGAGGTCCTGAGGTCCGTGCCGGGCGTCGCGGACGTCGCCGTCGTCGGCAGGCCCCACGAGGTGCTCGGCGAGGTGCCCGTCGCCTTCCTCGTGCCCGACGAGGGCGGCCTCGATCCCGAGGCGCTGCTCGCCGCCTGCCGCGCCCGTCTTTCGTACTTCAAGGTGCCCGAGGAGCTGTACGAGACCGACCGCATCCCGCGCACCGCCTCCGGCAAGATCACCCGGCACGTCCTGCTCGACACTCCCGCCCGGCTGCGCGCCGCCGGCGGCAGCCACTACGAGCACCTCTTCCGCGTCGACTGGCTGCCGCTGTCCTCCGTGCCCGGCACCCGCGCCGGCACGGGCACGTTCGCCGTGCTCGGCGCGGACCCCTTCGGCCTCGGCGACGCGGTGGGCGCCGTCGCCGCCCATCCCGACCCGGCCGCCCTCGCCGCCGCCGAGGACCTGCCCGACGTCGCACTGTTCAGCTGTGGCACAGGACTGCGCACCTCGGGGTCCTTCGGCGCCGACGTCGCGGACGCGGTGCGGGACCTGGAGCGCCGGCTGGCGGCCTGGCTCGCCGAGGAGCGGCTCGCCAGCACCCGGCTCGTCATCGTCACCCGCGGCGCCGTCGGCGACGGCCAGGCACCCGACCCGATGCAGGCACCGCTGTGGGGCGTGGTCCGCAGTGCCCAGGCCGCCCGTCCGGGACGGTTCGTCCTCGTCGACCTCGACACCGACGAGAGCGCGCCGGCCGCCCTCCTGGACGCCGTCGTCTCCGGCGAACCCGAACTCGCCGTACGGCACGGGGTACCGTTGCGGCCCCGCGCCGCCCGCGTGTCGGCCGCCGTCGTCCACGGCGAACCGCCCGCCCGCTTCGACCCGCACCGCGCCGTCCTGGTCACCGGCGCCGACGGGCCCGCCGCCGCGGCGGCAGCCCGCCACCTCGTCACCGGCCGCGGCCTCCGCCGTATCCTGCTGACCAGCGTCAACGGCCCCGCCGACCGGCCCGCCGCAGCCCTCGCGGCGGAGCTCACCGCCCTGGGCGCCGAGGTCACGCTGCACGCCGTCGACCCGGCCGACCGCGCCGCGCTCGATGCCTGGCTCACCACCCCCGGCGTCCGCTTCACCACCGTCGTCCACACCCTCGGAGCCGCCCTCCCCGACTTGGCCGACGCCCTGAGCGCCGCGGTCAACCTGCACGACCTGACCACCGGCGACGACCGGAACGACCCGCCGGCGCTCGTCGTGCACACCCCCGCGACCGGCCTGCTCGGCACGCCCGGCACGGCGCACGAAGCGGCCGTCGCCCTCTTCCTCGACGCCCTCGTCCAACGCCGGGCCGCCCTCGGCCTGCCCGCCCGGATCCTGCACACCGGACCCGCCGACGGCGACGGACACCCCACCCCGGCGGGCCTCGGCCGGCTCACCACCCACGAGAGCGCGGCCGTGTCCGACGCGGCCCAACTCGTCGACCGCCCCTCGCTGCTGGCATTGCGCCTCGACGCGGAAGGGCTCCAAACCCTCACCCCGCCGCACGTCCCCGCACCACTGCGGGACCTCATCGACACCCCGGCGGGACCGGGCGCCCCGGACGACACCACCAACGCGGCCCTGCGCCGGGAACTCGCCGACGCCTCCGACGCCGACCGGCGGCGGGCCCTGCTGGACCTCGTCCTCAGGGAGACCGCCCACCTCGCGTCGGTCACCCCGGACGAGATCCGCCCAGACCGCCCGTTCAAGGCGCTGGGCTTCACCTCCGCCACCGCCGTCGAACTGCGCACCCGCCTCACCGCCACCACCGGCCTGCGACTGGCCGCCACCCTCGCCTTCGACCACCCCACCCCGGAGGCGATCGCCGCCCACCTGCGCGCCCGCCTCTTCGACGAGCCCACCACCCCTCCCCGCACCGCTTCCCGCCCCGCCGCTCGCCCCGACGAGCCCATCGCGATCGTCGGCATGGCGTGCCGGCTGCCGGGCGGTGTCGGCTCGCCGGACGACCTGTGGCGCCTGGTCGACGAGGGCACCGACGCCATCACCCCCTTCCCCCGCGACCGGGGCTGGGACCTCGACGCCCTCTACGACCCAGACCCCGCAACCCCCGGCACCTCGTACACCCGCCACGGCGGCTTCCTCCACGACGCCGCGGACTTCGACGCCGCCTTCTTCGGGATCTCGCCGCGCGAGGCCCTGGCGACGGACCCGCAGCAGCGGCTGCTGCTGGAGACCTCCTGGGAGGCCCTGGAGCGCGCGGGCATCGCCCCGACCGCGCTCAAGGGCGAACCCGTCGGCGTGTACGCCGGCCTGATGTACCACGACTACGCCACCGACCTCGGCGAGGTCCCCGACGGGCTCGAGGGCTATCTCGGCACCGGCAACGCGGGCTCCGTGGCGTCCGGCCGCATCTCCTACACCCTCGGCCTTGAGGGCCCGTCGGTCACGGTGGACACCGCCTGCTCGTCGTCGCTGGTCGCACTGCACCTGGCGGTGCGGGCGCTGCGCGGCGGTGAGTGCACGCTCGCCCTGGCCGGCGGCGTCGCCGTGATGTCCCGGCCCACTTCGTTCATCGAGTTCTCCCGCCAACGGGCCCTCGCCCCCGACGGCCGCTGCAAGCCGTTCGCCGAAGCCGCCGACGGGACCGCCTGGGCCGAGGGTGTGGGTGTGGTGGTGTTGGAGCGGTTGTCGGACGCCCGGCGTCTTGGGCATGAGGTGTTGGCGGTGGTGCGGGGTTCGGCGGTGAATC
>NZ_BMVU01000104.1 GCF_014650875.1 Streptomyces minutiscleroticus | reverse complement strand
CGAAACGCTCAAGGGCGCCCGCCGCTTCGACGGCGCCCGCGACTGCCGCCTGGCCGTCTTCCGCTGGATCGCCCGCTACAACACCCGCCGACGGCACGCGGCCAACGGACAACAGGCTCCGATCGTCTACGAGCAGCAGTCAGCTATTTTCACACTTGCCGCATAACAATACGAAGGGTGTCCACTCACAAGGGACAAGGTCCCACATCGGTGCCGCACTGCTCGGTCACCTCAGCATCCAGACCACCCGTGGCTACGTCGCCGTCTTCGACGAGGATGTGATCCGCCACTACCAGGCCCACCTCCACCAGAGGCGCCAGGTCCGGCCCTCGGAGGAGTACCGGGACGCCACAGAGCAGGAGTGGACCGAGTTCGAGGAGCACTTCGACCGCCGCAAGGTCGAGCTCGGCTCCTGCGGACGCCCCTACGGCACCCCCTGCCAGCACGAACACGCCTGCATCCGTCGCCCGATGCTCCACGCCAATCCCAAGAAGCCCGCCCAGCTCTCCGAGCTCGAAACCGACCTCCTGCAACGCAGGACGCAGGCCGAGGCCGAAGGCTGGATCGGTGAGATCGAGGGCATCGACCTCACCCTCACCTTCCTCCGCGCGAAGCGCGACGAGACCCAACGCCGAGCCCAGCGACCAGCTGTCCACCTCGGCATCCCCGCACGCCGCCGTCCGCAGACGTCCGAATGACGTTCCCCAGACCGATGCCTCGAAGCAACGAGCTGTCACCTAAGGATGACGCTCACACCCCGTTGCTCGAAGATCTCCAGAAGGAGGTCGAACAGCACAAGCTCGCGATCACCGGCGGGCACGCGTTCCGCCAACCGCGTCCGAGCCTCGGCAGAAAAGTCCCAGTGCAGGGTGAACGGAGTGGTCGCGCCCCAGCCACCTCTCAGACAGTCGTCCAGAGCGTCCAGGTTCCAGCCGAAGTATCCACCGGGTCCGTTGATGGCCTCACCGATCGCGCAGTAGAAGGTGTCCCGGTCAACAATGTGTCGGCCATCCAAGGTGAACACCTGGCCTGCAGGCGCATCGGGCTTCCCCTGGCGTTGGTACTCCCGGGACCACAGGGCCACCGACAGCCACGCGTGTCGGTCCTCGGATGTGAGCCCGTGCCACATTCCGGTGTGGTTCAGGTGACCGGTGCGGACCAGCTCCCACGGTCGTTCCGCACCGGGCAGCGCGTTCTCGCACCAGAGCGTCACCGTGAGGTCGACGAGGCCGGCACCACTGGCGGAGGGCTTGACGTCGATGACGATGACCTCGTTGACGAAGTAGGACCCCATCGCGGCGCCGTCACCGTCGAGGAGCTCGAACCAGACGTTCCCCGCCACGGCACGACGACTGCCGACATGGTCAACGCACCTCAGTAGGCCACCCTGCGGGAGGCAACCCACGAGGTGTACTCGGCGCGCACCTTCCTCATCCGGCAGGGACGTGAACAATCCCTCGGCTTCGTAAGCGAAGCACCAGAAGTCGCTGTCGTCCTCGTCCGAGGTCAGCGCGTACTTCTGCCCCCCGCCGCCCCGCCCTGATGTTCGCATCGCACCCCCAATGAGAGCGCTGATCTTACCGACGCGTGGGGATCTGCCCTGCGGTCGCCGGCGCCGCCACCCCTGACCCCATCCCATCCATCTCGAGGCCCTATGCGAAGTCACATACCTGCCTTCACCCATGAGAGTGAAGTGCAGAGAAGCACTCTCACCTACACTTACGACCCTGCTGGTCGGCTCATCTCCCGCGCCAACGTCCTGGGCCAGACGACCACCTTTGACCGAAACAACCTCGGACAGATCATCCGCAAGAATGCCGGCGGTCAAGTCACCACCTACTCCTACGACCTCACAGACCAACTCGGTCAGGTCACAGTGAACCGTTCCGGGTTCGATAGGGACTCGATCGTTTGAGAGGATCGAGTCATGGCACGTCCTTCCCAGTACCCGCTTGAGCTGCGCCGTCGTGCGGTGCGGATGGTCGCCGAGGTGCGGCCCGACTACGACACCGAGTGGGCCGCGATGAAAGCGGTCGCCGCGAAACTTGGGATCGGCACGACCGAGACGTTGCGCAAGTGGGTCCGGCAGGACCAGGTCGACGCCGACGCCTGGCCGGGCACCACGACCGAGGAGTCGGCCGAGCTGAAGCGGCTGAAGAGGGGGAACGCCGAGCTCATGCGGGCGAACGAGATCCTCAAAGCCGCGGCGTCTTTCTACGCCCTGATGGAGAGCACGATCGGCCTGTTCAAGACCGAGCTGATCAAGCCCCGGCGGCCATGGAAGACGCTGTCCGACGTCGAGCTCGCCACCGCCGAGTACGTCGACTGGTACAACCACCGGCGACTCCGCGGTGAGACAGGCCACGTCCCACCCGTCGAATACGAGAACAACCACTACCTCACAACCACAAAACCCCAGGTCACACCCAACATCTGAGATCTCTACCGAACCCGGGGCAGTTCACCTCTACGGTGAGGACTAGGAGGCCGCCGTGGCGGTGATGAGGGGAGGCGCGCGTGCGCAGGGTTCCACCGGAGCTGTTCCGGTTCACGACCGTGGAGAGGTCCGATCTATACGGTGCGGTGCTGGAGGCGTTCGGCGTGGCCGGCGAGCACCTGGAGACGGCGCTGGGACTCGAGGCGGTGCGCGAGCGGCTGCGAGGCGTGGGATGGCTGGCAGCGGTCGGGGACGAGGAACTGCACGAGGTGCTAAAAAAGCTCGTCCAGTGGGAACTGCTGGACGTCGTGCACAACCACGCGGAGAACTACCGCACGGCCGAGGACTACGAGCGGCGCAACCTTCATTACTCACTGACCCGTCGGGGTGAGGCCGCACTCGCTGGTGTGCAGCACGCGCTCGAGGTCCTGTCCTCTACGGGGGCGCTGCAGACGGCCGTGCTGGAGGCGATTGCCGACCGGCTGGACGAGCTGTGCGTGCTCTTTGCGGAGCCCGCCTCGGCCGATCGGCGGATCTTCGCCACGCTCCGGGAGTTGGAGGGGCATCTGGACGCTCTGGTGGAGAACACCAAGGCGTTTAACGGCGAACTGCAGCGGCTGCTGCGTGCCGAGGGCGCGGATCTGGAGGTGTTCCGCGAGGTCAAGGCCGCTACCGTCGCATATCTACAGGAGTTCCTGGTCAACCTCGACCGACGCGGGCAGACGGTCGCCGCGGCCGTGGCACGGGTGGAGGAGCGGGGAGTTGCCCTGTTGCGTGAGCGGGCTCTGCGCGGGGCCGAGTTGCCGCCGGTGGCCGGGGAGCATCCGGCGGCCGGCTGGCTGGAGAGCAGGCGGGCACGCTGGGCGGGCCTGCGGGCGTGGTTCCTGCCGGAGGACGGGGCGCGACCTCGAATCGAGCAGCTGCATGACATTGCCCGGCGAGCCATCGTCTCGCTCCTGCAGGTTTTGGAGCGGATCAACGAGTCACGGCGCCGTTCCTCCAGCGCAGTGCAGGACTTCCGGGAGCTGGCGCGCTGGTTTGCCGCTGCCCCGGAGGAGGAGGACCTGCACCGGCTGTGGTCGTCGGCCTTCGGTCTGGGATCGGCACGCCACGCTCACCTCGTGCACCCCGACCCAGAGCTGATCCCGTCGTCCCAGTCCTGGCACGAGGCCCCACCGGTGGAGGTGTCGGCGCTTTTGCGGACGAGCGGACGGACGGAGCGCTTCACCCGCACGGGCCGGGTGCGGGACGTCGCGGCTGTCAGGGCGGAGCGCGCCGAGCGGGCCCGCGCGGAGCGGGCGGAACTCGCACATGCTTGGGAAGTGCTGGAGACGGGCGGAGCCGTGCGCCTGTCGTCCTTCGGCGCGCTTGATCCCGCGGTCTTCGACCGGCTGCTCGACCTGCTGGGCCGGGCTCTGTCCGCCCGACCGGATGCGGGTGGCCTACGCCGCGCCACGACGGGGGACGGCCGGGTGGAGATCGTGCTGGCTCCCCCTCCCGACGAGCGCACCGCCGTACTGCGCACCTCGAGGGGGTCACTGGCCGGTCCGGACTACGTCGTTCACATCACCGCGGCGGGCGGAACGAGCGCCTTCCCGACCCCACGCACCGAGCAGCAGGAGGCCGCCGGATGAGCACTCTGGCCAATCAACTTGCCGCCACGGAGAGGGAGGACGTCGCGCGCGCTATCCGCCTGCTGCTGGCCCGCCCGCTGCTGACGGAGGCCGCCGACCCGGTCGGCTTCGACCTGGTACGGCGCCGCCGCGAGCCGCTGGTCCAGTGGTTCGACTACACGTGCGGCTGGAGCTTGACGATCGAGCCCCGCCGCGGCTACGCCCGCCTCGCCAAGGTCCGCGTGGACTTGGACGGCTCCCGTCCGGCTCGCAGAGCGCGTGCCGGCCGCGCGCCGTTCGACCGCCGGCGTTACGTGCTGCTGTGTGTGACCGCGGCGGAGCTGCTGTCGATGCCGATGACGACCATCGGGATGCTTGCCGACCGTGTCGTCCAGGCCACGGCGGCCGACCGGGCGCTGGCCGCGTTCGACCCTGTCCACCGGCCGGAACGGATGGCGTTCGTCGACGTCCTGAAGCTGCTGGAGTCGTACGACGTGCTGCGCGCGGTGGACGGCACGACCGAGGCGTACGTCGAGTCTGCGGAGGCGAAGGTTCTCTACCGCGTGGACACCACACTGCTGATGCGGCTGCCTGCCGCGCCCGTCGGCGCCTCCCGGCTCGCCGTGCCCCCGGACGATGTGCCCGCACGGTTTGAAGAACTGCTCACCGGTCTTGTCCTCGAGCGCCGCTACGGCGCCGTGGCCGTCGACGGGACGGTGAACGAGACGCACGGCGAGAGTGCCGCCACGGACGCGCAGCGCAACCTGAAGCTGCGTCACTCTGTTCTGCGTCGCCTTTTCGATGACCCTGTGCTGTACCGGACGGACCTCACCGAGGACGAGCTGGCGTACGTCACCTCCCTGACCGGGCGACAGATCATGCGCCGGTCGGTCGAGCAGGCGGGCTTCCTCCTGGAGGAGAGGGCCGAGGGCTTCCTGGTCGTGGACCCGGATGGGATCGCCACCGACGTCCGCTTCCCCGACGACACCTCCACGGCCCGGGTCGCCGCGCTGCTCCTCCTGGAGCCGCTCTGCGCCGCTCCGGCCGGACTGCTGCCCGAACAGCTCGGCGAGGCAGGAGCGGATCTGCTGCGCCGCTTCCCACGCTGGGCGAAGGCGTATCAGTCGCAGGACGGCGCGGCCCGGCTGGCCGACGACGCGGTACGCGTCCTGCGCGATGTTGGCCTCGCCCGCATAACCCGGGGCCGTGTCGTCGCGAACCCGGCCGCCCACCGCTACCGGCTGACGGAGACGACGAGTGCGGATCCGGAGGCCAAGCGCGGATCCCAGCAGCACGCGAGCCCACGCGAGACGGCAGGCGCCACGGCTCCCGCTGGTGTCGTCGCAGAAGGAGACCAGCAGTGAGTGTGACCGAGCTTCCCCTTCCACGGCAGCCGGAGTCCACCGAGCCGGCCGGGACACCTGCCTCTGCGACGCGAGCCGCCCCTGGTCGCTGGCAGCCGCACCGCGCGGGCATCCTCAACGTCTGGCGCTACTACGACGAGACCTTCACCTTCCACCAGGGTCGTCTGCTGCTGCGCGGCCAGAACGGATCGGGCAAGTCCAAGGCCCTCGAACTGCTGCTGCCCTTCCTCTTCGACGCCAGCCTTCGCCCCAACCGCCTGTCCACCTTCGGCGGCTCGGAGCGCACCATGCACTGGAACCTGTTGGGCGAAGGCGCCTCCGGCAAGACCCGTGTCGGGTACGTGTGGATGGAGTTCCGCCGCGCCGGCGACGACGGCACCGTGCGGTGGTTCGGCTGCGGGGCACGCCTGCAGGCAAGCGTGCACACCAGCGGGGTGCACGTCGACTACTTCACCACCGGCTCCCGGATCGCCCACCCCGACGGCGTGCGCCTCGTCAACGACGCGGAGCAGCCGCTGACCCGTGCCGCTCTCGTCGAGGCACTCCGCGACCATGGCGAGGTGCACGCCTCGGCCACCGATTACCGTACGGCCGTACGACGCGAACTCTTCGCCGGTATGGCGGAGCAGCGCTATGAGTCACTGCTGTCCGCCCTGCTTCAACTGCGCCAGCCCAAACTGTCCGAACGGCTCGACCCGTCCCTGCTCTCCACCCTGCTGTCCCGCGCCCTGCCGCCCTTGGGCGAGGGCGAGATCGCCGAACTCGCCGAGGGTTTCGAGCGGCTGGACCGCCAGCGTGAGCATCTCAAGCGGCTCGACGACGAGGTGAGCGCGGCCGAGACCGTCGCTTCCCGGCAGCGGGCCTACGCGCGACGGGTGCTGCGCGCCGGGACCGCGGCACTGATCTCGGCGACCACCGAGATGGACAATCTCACCCGGGTGGCCCGCCAGAGCGCCGAAGAACTGGAACAGGCACTGGCACAACGCGAGACGACCCGGGCCAGGCGCGAAGAACAGGAGCTGCGTGCGCACGCCCTGGAGGAGACCGTCGAGGGCCTGCGCGAGAGGGACGCCTACAAGCAGGGTGAGGAACTCGACCGGCTCCGGCGCCGCACGCAGGACGTGACCGCCGCCGCCGGACGGCAGCGCGCCAGGACCCAGGCCGCTCAAGCCGCAGCGAAGAAGGATCAGGAACACGCCGAGGAGGCTGCCGGGCAAGCACGCGCACTCGACGAGCACGCGCGTGACCTCGCCGAGGAGGCACACCGGTCGGCCCGGGCAGCGGGCATGGAATCCATCCACCACGAGATCAGGACGATCCTCGGAGCGGAACGGGACATCGCAGACCTGGGCGGCGGCACGGCGTGGACAGGCGGCCGCCCATCCGAGGACTCCGGTCCCACCGGCACGAAGGACGACAGTGGAGCCCGCCAGGCCCGACGGCTGTTGCGCGGCGCGGTCACCGCGCGACGCCAGCAGGTCGGTCACATCACCGAGGCGATCGACGAGCACGACCGTGCCGTACGCGACCGGGGTGCCGCCGAAGACCTACTGGACCAGGCCCGTAGCCGACTCGCGGAGGCGATCGTCCGGCGCGATGCGGCATCCGGCGCCTTCGACGACGCTCTCGCCGTACAGGCGGAACGGCTGCTCGCCTGGGCCGAGAACTGCACGGAACTACGCATCGCCGATGTCGGCGATCTGGCCGCCACGGCTGCGACCGAGACCGAAGTGAGAGCGCTGGTCGAAGCAGCCGCGCGCCCGCTGGAACAGGAGATCGCCACGGCGGAGGCCACTGTTCGAGCCGCCAGCCAGAGCCTGCGGGACGAGCGGAGCCGACTTAAGGTGGAGGTAGGACGGCTCAGCGGCGAGACTGACCTTGCGCCCGCGCCCCCGACCACCCGTACCGCCGTCCGCACCGCGACGGCGGGAGCACCGCTGTGGCGGCTGATCGCCTTCCACGAAGGTGTCCCACTCACCGTTCAGGCCGCAGTCGAGGCAGCGCTGGAGGTATCGGGCCTCCTGGACGCCTGGGTCAGTCCGTATGACGGGATCACGCTGCCGGGACACGACACCCGCGCCGAGGCCGCCCTGGCCGTGCCCGCCCCGGGGCCCAGCCTGCTGGAGGTACTGAGGCCAGAGGAGGACATCCCCGTCCCCACCGCCACCGTGAGGCGCGTGCTCGCCGGCATCGCGTACGGCACGACGCTGTCCGGCGATCACCCCGCGGCCATATCCGCCGACGGCGGCTGGCGTCTCGCACTCGCCACCGGGACGTGGAGCAAGCCGGAACCCGCATACATCGGCGCCCTCGCACGGCAACGGTTCCGGCAACGCAAGATCAGCGAACTGACCGAGCGCATCGGCGAGACGAACGCCTCCCTCGCCGCACTCGACGACCGGTTGCGCGGCCTCGCTGCCCGCCGCGCCCAGCTCGACGCCGACCGCGCCTACCCCGACTACCAGGAACTCGACGCCCGACGGCGGGACTGGGGCCGAGCCGAGGAGACGGTGGCCGCCCGGGACGACGCTGTACGCGATGTCGCCAGCCGCCTCGCGCGCATCGAGAACAAGGTGACGGATGCCCTGCGCGCGCTCACCCGCCGAGGCGCCGAACACGGATTGCCCACCGACCGCGACCAACTGCGTGAACTCTCCATCGGCATCGACAGATTCCGGGACACCGCCGACAACTGGGTAGACGCCCGCCTTGCCGCGACCACCGCCGCCGACAGTGCCCGGCGAACGGCTGCCCAGGCAGAGCGGTCACATCGAGCCGCCGAAGAACAGGCCGAAGCCGCGGATGCCGCCGAAGCGGAGGCGGCGGGCCTGAAGGCGCGCCTGGAAGCGGTGGAGGCCACCGTCGGCGAGGACTACCGGCAGATCGTCGCCCGCGTCACCGAGGCACGGGCCGAACTGCGCCGCTGCCGTGATGAAGCCAGCCGGGCAGCCGATCTCCTGCTACACCTGGAAGGACGTATCGGGGGACTGCGCGCCACCAGCGGACAGGACGCCGAACGACGGGAGCAGGCCGTCGCGGCCCGGGACGGTGCGGCGCGCCGGTTCCGGCATCTGTGCCTGGTCGGGCTGGCCGAGGACGCCGGCATGACATTGGAGCCCGACGCCGGGGACGGCACGAAGGCCACCCTGGAGGCCGCCCGTGCCGCAGCGGCGAAATGGCCCAACGTCCCGCACGCCCCACGCAATCTGGGCGACGCCGCGACCCGCCTGTCGGAGGCGGTCCACGAGGCCCGCCAACGCCTCGGCGTCCGTGCCGACCTGGACCTGGAACCCGACGAGGACATCCAGCTCTTCACCGCCACCCTGGATGGCGTACGGGTGGGGGCGACGGGCCTGCTCGCCACGCTCACCCAGGAGCGCGACCGCAGCCGTGACGACATCACCACCGCGGAACAACGCCTCTTCGACCAGATCCTCACCGGGGACATCCGCCGCCACCTAGCGGCCCGCATCCGCCAGGCAGGCGAACTCGTCGACCGCATGAACAGGCACCTGGAGCAGGTGCGGACCGCCTCCAACGTCGCCGTCCAGCTCGTCTGGGACGTCCGAGCCGATCTCCCGGACAGCACCCGCACCGCCCGTCAGCTGCTGCTCAAGGACTCCGGCCGGATCACCGAGACCGACCGGGAGGCACTGCATGCGTTCTTCCGCGCCCGTATCGAGGAGGCCAAGGGCAGCGACACGGCCGCGAGCTGGGAGGAACAGCTCGGCGAAGTGCTGGACTACACCGCCTGGCACCGCTTCACCGTCCGCCTCGACCGGGCGAACGGGACCGGCTGGCAGCCACTGACCAAGAAGCTGCACGGCGCGCTGTCCGGTGGAGAGAAGGCCATCGCCCTGCACCTACCTCTGTTCGCCGCCGTCGCCGCCCACTACGAGGCCGTTCCCCTGGCACCTCGGCCTATTCTGCTGGACGAGGTCTTCGTCGGCGTCGACACCGTCAACCGCGGACAGGTCTTCGCCCTGCTCGCCGCACTCGACCTCGATCTCATGATCACCTCCGACCACGAGTGGTGCACCTACGGCGAACTGCCCGGCATCGCCGTCCACCAACTCCTCACCGGTGAGGGCGACGACGCCGTCACCAGCGCACGCTTCGTCTGGAACGGCACCGACCTGGAGACGGGATGACCCACACGGATCCGACCCCGGGCGAGGCCACCCTGCGCCGCCCCGAACTCCTCACGCTCTGGCACACGGTCCACAACCGCCTCTCCACCGGCCGTCCCGTCACACGGGTGCGCCTGGGGCCGCTCGACGACACTCAGCGCGAGGCCCTTGCGGACCTCCTCGGCCTGGACCGCCTGCCGGACCCTCGCCCCTTTGTCCCGCTCGCCCGCCTGGAAGAGGCCGTCACCGAACTGTGCGGCGGCCGTACGGTACGCGAGATAGTCACCGAACTCATCGGCCCCCTCGGCGACCGGGCGGGCGAGCGGCGACGCGAGGACAGCGAACGCGCGGCACTGTGGTCCTGGCTGGCCGACCACGACACCGTACGGGCGCAGCCGGTGCTCTCGGACTGGGCCGCCTCCTGCCGGGCTGCCGGCCTCATCGGCGGCTCGGCGGAACGCACCCGTACCCTGCTCACGGACGCGCTCAAGGTACTCACGGCGCTGCCCGGCCAGGCCGAACCGCTGCCTGTATTCGCTGCCCGGGTCCTGAACGGCCATGCGCACGCCCTCGACGACGGCACCCCGCTGTCCACGCTCGTCCTGCGCGCGCTAGCAACCTTGTACGACATGCCTCTCCCGCAGTCCACGGCCGACCGGCGCGCCCTGTGGACTCGTGCGGGCATCGCCGACGACGACCTGTCCGCCACCGTCCTGGTCGGCGGACTGCGCGCGGCCGGTGACGGCCTACTCGCCCATGTGACCCGCGTGTGCACCGAGGCCGGCCAGGCAGCCAGTCTGACTCTCGCCCAAATCCGGGCCCCGGGCGAGCTGACCCTGAGCGCAGTTTCACCAGCCGTTGTCCACGTCGTGGAAAACCCCAGCATCCTGGCAATGGCCATACGTCGCTTCGGCCGCCACTGCCCGCCACTCGTCTGCACATCCGGCTGGCCCAACAGCGCTGCGATTCAGCTCCTACGCCTGCTCGCGGACCACGGCGCCGTCCTTCGCTACCACGGCGACTTCGACGGCGAAGGCATCCGCATCGCCGCGTACGTCATGAACAAGACATCGGCGCATCCCTGGCACATGACGGCAGCGGACTACCGCGCAGCGGTCCTCCGCCACCCACATGGCCCTCAGCCAGGGCGCATCACCGAGGCGCCGTGGGATTCCGAGTTGGCCAAGGCCATGGCAGAGCATGGCACGGCGGTCGTGGAGGAGCTGGTGGCCGATGCGTTGTTGGAAGACCTCGCTGGTGCGGCTCAGCAGAAGCGCCCCCCGGGCTGCCCATGACACTCGTTTGACGCTCCGAGCGGCCAGGCGGTAGCTCCGAGTGGTCGGAAACCTGCGCTGACACGTGACTATGCCGACTTGGCCGACACGCGACGTGTGTCCGTCAAGGATTCAACCCCTACCTGGCCCCGCCCTAACGAAGACCGGTAAGCGGTGCGCGCCTCATGAGGGCCGATGACTCGGCGTCATCAGTGTCCGCAATGCGTGGCCCCGTTTCGCGCTTTCAGCCCACCTTCCGTTTGCTGAAGTGGGTCAGCATTCGTACGGCACGTCCCGAACGCTGACCCACTTGGAAGGCGTAACAGCTCAAACTGGCAGGTACGGGCTGGGCTTGTCGTGCCAGCTGATGCGGAGTGCGTCACGGGCGCGGGTCGCGGCCACGAAGAGCAGCGAGCGTGCCTTGAGTTCCTCGCGGGCGCAGCGCTGGGGGTCGGTGGTGCGGTAGCGCTCTATGACCGCGGTGCGGGGGATGACTCCGTCGCGGGCGCCGACGATGGCCAGCTTCTGGTATTCGAGGCCCTTGAAGCGGTGCATGGTGCCGACGTGCACCTCGCCGTCGCCCTTGGGTCCGTCCTTGGTGAGTTCGGCGACGGTGATCCCTGCCTTGGTGGCCAGGTGGAACATCACCTGGCTGACCATGTCCCGTTCCGCGACGCACACGGCGATGCTGCCGCGCGGGTCGCGGCGCTGGCCGGTGCCGCCGTTGCCTGTCGTGATTTCCTCGCGCCAGGCGGTCAGCGTGGCGGCGAGCTGGGCGAGTTCGTCGTCCCAGGAGGTGCAGGGGACCAGGTCGGGGACAGGGCCGCGGAGGACAGAGCGGTACCCGTTGAGGTTGTCGGTGCTGTCGTCGAGGTCGTCGTAGGCGAGGTCCTTGCCGGTGAGGTTCACCACCTGCATGGCCCGGGAGAGGATCTCCTTGGTGGTGCGGTAGCTGAGGGTGAGCCTGGACGAGCGGCCACGGATGTGGACGCCGACGGTGCCGAGGGTGACCTGCTGGTCGTAGATGCGCTGGTGCGTGTCGCCGGCGATGAACAGGTCGTTGGGGCCGGGAGCGACCATGGCGCGCAGCATCTTCCAGTGCGCGGCGCGCAGGTCCTGGGCCTCGTCGACGACGATGTGGCGGTACCGGTGGTGGAGGAAGCGCATGCCGGAGCCGTCGTCGCGGTGGATGAGGTCCTTGCCGCCGATGGCTTCCTTGTACTCCTGCCGCTCTCTGATCTTGGCGTCACGCTCCATCGCGAGGCGGGCGGCGCGCTCGGCGGCCTGACCCCAGGTCTCCAGGCCTTCTTTGTCCAGGCGGGTGGTGAACTGCTCCAGGATTTTCCAGATCTGGGCGCGCTCAGGGCGGGTGACGGAGCGGCCGCGGCCGGCGCGGCGGGCGTCGAAGTACGCCTTCCGGGTGCCGATGGACTGGCCGAGGATCACCTGGTCCCACTCCTCGTAGAGGAACTCGGCGTCCCAGCGGCGCTCGTCCAGCTCCAGCAGGAGCTGGCGCAGCACGTTGAGCGCGGCGGTGTCGTAGACGCGCTGCCTGACCGCGCCCTTGACGGCGTTCTCGCTGAGGACACGCGCGGCGAGCTGGTCGATGTGGGCGATCTCGACCCGGGCGAGCAGCTCGGGCTCCATCAGCGAGGCGAGCCGGGCGCGCAGGTCGGTGGTGAGGTTCTTGGTGAACGTCGTCAGCAGGATGGGCTTGTTGTGCCCCGGCGGGAGCTGCTCCGCGAGGTGCCTTACCCGGTGGAGGGCAACGATCGTCTTGCCGGTACCGGGGCCGCCCGAGACGCGGGCCGGACCGTTGTAGGTGTGGTGGACGAGCTTGGCCTGGGTGGGGTGCAGGAAAACCTTCCAGGCCCGGAAGTCGCCCTCGTCCAGGGCGGCTTGGATGTCGGCGTCGATGGTGGTGACGGTGGTGCGGGCGAGCGCGGCACCGAGGTCCTGCTCGTAGTCCTGGCCGAGGTCGACCTTGACCGGGGCGGTGATCTCCTTGCGGACCTCGTCGAGGGACATGCCGGCGGCGAGTCCGTACAGGATGTCCTTGGACAGCAGCGGTGCGCCGGTGACCAGCTGGTCGAGTTCGTCGCTGTCGGTGACGGCGAGCGCGAGGTCGATGAGCTGGTCGGCGACGCCCAGGTCACGCAGGTCGTCGGCGGTGACGCCGGTGAGCAGGGGCTCCGCGGCGGCCGGGGCGGGCTCGGGCGCGGGCTCCGGGGTGGGCTGGGGCTCGGGTTCGGTGGGGGTGAGGGTGATGCCCGCGCGCTGCAGCACGCTCTCGCCCACGACGGAGAGGTCCACGAACTCGATCTCGCCCGTGATCCGGTTGATCGCGACCGAGAGTTCCTCGTAGACGTGCTTGCGGTGGCGTACCGCGATGACCAGCCAGTTCTCCTGCCCCTTGTCGTCGACGCCGGCCTTGGCCAGCAGGGCCCGGTAGGACTGGTCGATCTTGGCGCGGAAGACCCGGCCATCGCCCTTGAGGGGCTTGAGGTCCAGGCCGGGGTGGTCCGGGTCCTCGCGGAAGCGGTGGCAGAAGTCGTAGAACTTCCCCTTGACCGAGCGATCGAGCTTGTACAGCTCCTGTTCGGCCTTCTGGTACAGGCTGAGCCGGGCGGTCATGGGATCAGTGCTGCCTTCCGTTGCCATGGGAGTCGTGAGGGTCGTTCGTGGCGCCCGCTTCCGGAGCGTCGGGGAGTGCGTCGAGGAGCGGTTCGAGGTGGTCGAGCCAGTCGGCCGCCGTACGGACCGTCCAGCCCGCGTCGGTGTAAGCCTTGTCGCGCCGGTGAGCTTCCTCGTCGTCCTCGCCGTGCGGCGGGGCGACGACGGCGATCCGGACGCCGGGGTCCTGCCAGGCGAAGTCGGCCGGCCAACCTCGTGCACCGAGCTCGTAGCCGAAGACGGGAGCCTGCTTGCCGTGTTCGGCGAGCTTGCGGGCGAGCCGGGTGAGCGCCGAATCCGGCTCGTCCTCTTCCAGCAAGGGGAGAATCTCCTCGTCCCAAGCGGCGTCGCGCAGCAGCCGGGATACGGCCCGCTCGGCGACGGAGCCGTCGGCCTCCGCCTCGGCCGCTGCGGTGGCGGGCACGTCCTGCGCCAACGCCGTCGACGGTTCCTGCGGTTGGTGCGCGGCGATGAGTGAGTCGAATTCGCCGATGCCGCCCGTGACGGCCAGCACGTCGACCGGGAAGGCGGCCGCACGGCTGCCGGCCAGCTGGACGCCGTCGCCGCCGGCGAACGCCAGGAACTGCAGCAGGTTCGACCAGTACAGCCAGGCGCGCCAGCGCAGCTTGTGCTCGTCGGTGCCCAGCACGTCGTCGCGGTCGTCCAGAACGGCGAGGGCGCTCCACCGCACTGCCTTCGCGTCCTCGCCGGCGGTTGCGTCGACGGTGAAGAGAAGAGGCAGGCCGTACCGGTCGGTCGCCTGGAGCACCAGGATGGCCCCGTCGCCCGTGACCGGTTCCGCGGACGGCTCGCGGCCCGCGCCGTACGCGTCGAGCGCGGACCTCAGAACCTGACGTGCCTGGCCGCGGTCGGCCTGCATCGCCAGGGCGGCGGGCTCGGCCATGAGGCCGCCCACCAGGGCCCTGGCCCGGGTCGCACTCCGCGAGGGTCCGTCGAGCAGGACGTACTCCGGATCGGCCTCACGCAGGACCTTCAGTAGTCCCGGGGCGCGCTCGGCGAGCAGGCCGACCACCGCGGTGGTGTAGG
>NZ_BMVU01000103.1 GCF_014650875.1 Streptomyces minutiscleroticus | reverse complement strand
CGCGAGATGCAGGCACTCCTCGCGACCTGGACCGGCGCCTGCCCCACCTGCCACCGCGACATACCCACACCGATACGAACCTGACCAAGCCCTACTACCGCTTCGCCGGCAACTACCAGGACCCCACCGGCCTGTACCACCTCCAAGCCCGCTACTACGACGCCAACATCGGCCGCTTCACCCAGCCCGACCCCTCCGGCCAGGAACAGAACCCCTACCTCTACGCCGAGGGCGACCCCGTCAACCGCATCGACCCCAGCGGGCTGCTCAGCTTCGGTGACGTCACCGGCATCGGGGACTGGGCGAGTCTCACCTATGACACCTTGACAGGTGATACGGAAGGTGCGAACGCCACCAAGATGGGGGTACTGGCCGGTGCTGGTTTCGAAAGCTTGTGTCTGGCCGGTGCCGCAGCCGGGTCCTTCGCCACTCTCGGTGTCTCGGTCGGCGCCGGCTTGACTGGGTGCTCTGTCGTAGCCGCAGGGGTCGCCGGGGCGACGACCGCCGCATACAGCTGATCTGAGAAGTGGGGGCGGGGCGTGGGTCCCGCCCCCGGACGACGGGAGTTACCGATGCGCACAGCCGCAGTGATCGCATCAGCGCTCATAGCACTGCTTTGTGGTGTGGCTTTGCTTTGTCTCGGCCTTGAGGACGCCGGTGGCGGAAGACCCCGGGCAGTGCTACCGATCGTCCTCGGTACCGTTCTGACCGTTGGCGGACTCCTGTTCCTACGCAAGGGGTTCAAGCGATGACGATGTCACTGATCATGCCGCCGTCCGCTGCCGGATTGCCGATTTGGGGAATCTCCCTCATTTTCGGGGTTTTCATCGTGGCGGTTGTGCTCGTCCTGTCCCGCCGTAAGTAGCTCGGTCCAATGGGCTGGGCCGCGATACTTCGATACCGTGGTTGCCGCTTGAAACACGTCTACTGGCAGATCGGACCGGTGACGCTCCCTGACCGCCCGCACGGTAAAGCTGCAAGGTCGACACCTACAGCCCCCGCGGCGTCCGCCTGCTCGCCCAGCCCTCCGAACCGGTCGCCCAGCCCTACCGCTTCGCCGGCAACTACCAGGACCCCGCCGGCCTGTACCACCTCCAAGCCCGCTACTACGACGCCAACATCGGCCGCTTCACCCAGCCCGACCCCTCCGGCCAGGAACAGAACCCCTACCTCTACGCCGAGGGCGACCCCGTCAACCGCATCGACCCCAGCGGCCTCCTTGGCTTCGGAACAGTTGTTGACGGGCTCTTCGGAGGTAAGGACGTACTTGAAATCTCGCAGAACCGAAACGACCCTGAGGCTCTGGTCTCGCAAGCTGTCGGCATCGCGGCAGGAGCAGTCTTCGGGGCGGCTTGCACAGCAGGGACTTCCACCATGGCGACTGCTGCCGGGATGCCCTATCTCATACCTCTGGCTGTAGCGGGATGCGGCGTTGCGTCTGACACGGTCAGTAACGTAACGGCAGGCGCTATGCAGGACTCATTTTCCCAGCCTGAGGCTGAGCGAGGGAGATGACGTGAACACAAGCCTGGACGGCGGAGAAATGTTGGGCAACGACGACGAAGTCGGGCGCGCGGTAGCTGCTACGGGCCTGTGGGTTGCGTTGATCGCATCAATCGCACTCGTCGTCATCGGTGTCTTCGCGATGCTGGCAGGCATCAAACCTGGAGTATGGATCATCGTCGCCGGACTTGTTCTGTCGGCCGGTATGGCGGCGGCAATCCGATTCCGACGCTAGCTTCACTCCTGCATGAGGGCCCGTCAATAAGTTGACGGGCCCTCATCGCTCAGGTCGCGCAGATCAATGAATTGCGGATTTCCTCGCGGCGGTTTGGCGGCCAGGTACGAAAAGCTGTTGCCTTTCCTCCCGCGATCGCCGCTTTTCGCCTGGTCAGAAATTCGACCTGGTGGATGTGGACGGCAAAAGGAAAAAGCGCAAAGTGCGAGCAGCAGCGACCGGAGTCTTTCTTCTCATGGCACCCTGCCGTCGGCGTCTTGACGCTCAGACGTCGTTCAGCAGCGCAGCGAATAAATTATGAGAGGTTCCGCGCTCGCTCGATTACTGCCTTGGCCAGTACGAAATCTTCAGGGCTGCCACGGCGGTTGAGCGAGGACGCCACTTCGGGACTCGCCATGCCCCTCGTCACGGATTCCCACACCTCATCGTCCGGCCGTGCGCCTCTTGCCAGAAGAAGCCGTACTGTCTCCAGGTGCCCACTCCAGGCCGCGCTGGACAAAGGGCCGTGTCTTGTTGAGATTCCAAGTCCTTCGGCGACGCCTTCAACCAGCTGCAGTTCTATTATGAGGTTGGGTGAAGCTCCCCGGTCCAGCAGCAGCTTCACCATTTCAAGATCGCCTTGCGCGGCAGCGAGTATCAGAGGTGTGGTTTGATTGACACCGACTGGACCGTCGGGACGCGCACCGGCGTCGAGGAGATGTCGAGCCACCTCATGCATCCCTCTTGGTGCAGCATATCGAAGCGCGTACGTCTCATGGTATTCCCCCATCTTGGCATCAGGGTCGGCTCCAGCGGCCAGAAGAGTACGTACTACATCGGGATGGTTGTTCCAGACGGCCTGATCGAGAGCGGTGCGACTCCTGTCGGCCTCACGCAGGTCGGGGTAAACGCCTGAAGCCAGTACCCCAGCCACCCGCTGTGCGTCCCCCGAAGCAGCAGCCTGACATAACAGGCGGGCGACATCGTTCACTTCCACGTGCTCTTCTCCATGTGCGGTGGTTTGCGTAGACCACGAAAACCGAAAGGAGCAGAGGGCTTCGGTCCTATTTCTCGGCGCGACAGCCCCGCTCCCCCATTAACCCGGTCTCATGCCGTTACTGGATACATTATGACCACTTCGTGCGCGACCGCCCTGAACGTGAGTCTCACTCCGGCCCGATTCCCCTCTGAGAGAGGACCGGCGTGTAGGGCGGAGCCCCGCAGCTCTGGCCTGCACCCCGTCCGGCCTGCTTCTTGTCCCGCTTGCCGGCGCGGGCGGCGACGGCGCGTGAGTCCCGGGATGAAGACAGCAGGGGCGCGATTGTCGGCGGCCCCCGGGGCACGCCCCGCTACATCGGCGGGTCCATCCCGGCGGTCATGCGCCGGGCCTCCGCCTCGGCCGGGTGTCGCGCCGGATCGGTGGTGTCGGTCGAGGTGACCAGGTAGAGCTCCCACTCCTCGTCGGTTCTCGGGTCTGGCGGCGGGAGCAGGGGAGGTTCCTGGTGGGTGCTGATGCAGGCGGGGATCTTCATGTGGGGCTTGAAGGCGTGCAGGGTGTTGATCCACTCGGCTTCGGCGAGTTCGCGGCCCGGGCCCGGTGTCTTCTCGCCCTCGTAGGTGCGCAGCCAGCCCAGGTAGAGGGCGGTGAGCATCTCCCGTACCCAGTGGTGGCGGTACCAGCAGGGCGGGAGGTCGTTGTGCAGTTCGGCGGTGTGGCGCAGCCACTCCACCCAGGTGCGCAGCTCGCGTAGCCGGGCGCGGCGTTCGGGCGGGGGCATGGCCGCCCACACCCAGCTGCGCGGCTCGGGTGCCGCGCTCCCTGCCGGCGGCACGGTGGGCCACAATGATGCCGGATTATCCGGAACGTCCGAGGCGTCCGGATCGCTCCAGTCATTCGGGAAGTCGGTCACGGTCCGCCCGCCTCCTCCACTGCCGCGGGTGCTGCCGCCTTGTCTGGCTTCAGCAGTCCGCTCCCAGCGGTCGGCCGGGGCACGGCCAGTAGCCGCTTCAGGTCGCGGTCGCGGAAGGTGAGCCGCATCCTCACCTTGATCGGAGGTTGGTTGGAGTACTGGGCGATCGCGGTGAACTCCTTGAGCTGTTGCAGGGAGTGCACGGGCGCGAGGTCGGTCTCGGTGGGCGAGGTGGTGGTGGAGGACTCGCCGCGGGAGCGGCCGTGCGAGGTGCGCAGTGTCTCGGTGCGGCCGTACAGGCCGGAGAAGTACCGCAGGGTCTCCAGGTCACCGCAGCCCGGCAGCAGCATGCGCAGGCCGGAGGCGGACAGTACGGTGTTGGCCTTCTGCACGCCGAGCCGGTCGCGCAGCTGGGACAGGTCGTGCCACACCGTCAGGACGACGATGCCCATGCCGCGGCCGGTGGTGAGGATGTTGGGCAGGCGGGGGTAGCGCAGACAGCCCCTCCTTCACCCACACCGCCGGGTGCGCGCTGAACGCCTCGGTGGTCAGGATGTTCTGCCCGACGTACGCGCCCACGGGCGGGAGGGAGGCGGCGTGCAGGAACGGGTAGGCGCCCGCGGCGTTGGCGGTGTCGGCGCGGACGACCTCGACACGGGGCAGGGAGGCGGCACGCCCCGCGTACGGCTGCGCCCAGCCCTTCCTGGGGGCGACCCGCATGGCCGTCCCGGGGTCCTCCAGCAGTCTCGCGCGGCGCTGTTCGCGGGCGCTCGGCACCGTCGGCGGTGCCTGTGTCGGCCGGTGTTCCAGGCCGGCGGTCCCGCCGAACGCGGACTCCTTCAGTGCCGTGTCACCGGCGTCACGGCACTTGAACGGCAACGGCAACGGCAACAGCGATGACAACGGTGGCAACGAGGGCAGCGGCATCAGAATCTGATCCTCCGGTCCGGCAGCCCCTGGCCCAGCGGCAGCGCGGCGGCCGCGAAGCCGACGTCCTGGGCGCCCCACATGCGCCGCAGCTCCAGTCCGGAGGCGGCCGCGTCCGCCTGCAGCTCGACGCAGGCGGTCTCCAGCTCGCCGAGGTCGGTCACGGTGACGGCGAGGACCGAGGTCAGCCGCACCACGCCCTGCCCGGAGGCGCGGGCGACATCCTGCGACCTGGCCTTCTGCGCTTCGAGCAGCTCGTCGGCGGACTCGTCCCGGCCGGTCCTGGCGCGCAGTGCACGGGCGGACTCCCGCTTGGCCTTCTCGCGGGCGAGGTCCTGGCGGGCCCGGCGCGGGCCGATCGGCTCGTAGACGATGCCCAGGCTGCGGCGGGCGTTCTGCCGGGGCCGCAGCAGCGGCTGCAGGAAGGTGGCGTACACGTCCGTCTGCGGCCAGGTGCGGACCTGGTAGGAGACGGTCCACGCGGCCGTCGTGACGGTAGGTGCCCCAGTCGGTCTCGGCGCACGCGGGGCCCGCCAGCTCGGGGGCCACGCCGGGCTCCAGGCCCTGCCCGGCCGGCGCCTGCCAGTCCGTCACCTGGGCGTCCGGCACCTGCCCGCCCGGCACCTGGGCGGCGTCGCGGGCGGAGGCATCGCGGACAGTGACGTCACGAGTGGCGACGTGGGGGCGGGGGCCCGGGCGGCGGCGTTGCGGGTGGCGAGCATCAGCTGCGCCTCCGGGTCGTACGCGATGCGCACCACCTGCGCCAGGGCACGCGGGGCGAGCCACTCGACGACCTGGAGACTCAACCAGACCGGCTGGACGGGACCATCCCCGCAGGTGCGGGGAGCATGTTGTCTGACCTGCGAGTTTATTCGCGCGGAGACGCGCTTTGGCAAATTTTACGGATCCGACGCATCCTCACGGTCAACGTGGCCGGTTGACATCAGTTCCAGGGCAGCGTGGAGTTCGGTCTCCGGAGCCGATCCCTCTTCGTGGACTGCGGCCGCCGACAGCGGCGTTGCCCGGGCGGAGGCCTGGGCAGTTGTTGTGTTCTCGACCTTTCTCAGCTGCTTCCGTGCGCCTCTTCCCATGCCTGTCGGACAGCCGCGGGGATGCGCCCGCGCATCGGGACGTCGTGCCCGTTCGCCCGTGCCCACTCTCGAATGGTCTCGGGATCGGAGGGCGGGCGTACTTGAGGACCTGGCCGCTGTGGGTCATGGCAGCGATCAGGGCGGTGGCCGTCCGGCCGGCGGTGCGGGAGCCGCGGAGTGTCGTGCCGTCGACGGCGATGACCTTCCGTCCCGGGACCGGGGTCTTGCGTTCCGTGAGGAAGGCGCTGATGGCGCGGTCGAGGGCGTCGCCGTCCGCGGCGGCCAGGACGAGGCGGATGGTCGTCGCGTGGGGCGGGCGGATCCGGCCGGTCAGTGGGTCGGGGCGGAAGCCGAGCTGGGCCAGGACGCGCTGCGGTGCGTCGGCGACCCACTCGCCGATCGCTGTGATCGAGGCGGCGCCGGCCAGAACGGCGGCGGACACGGCGGTGAGTAGGGCCGTCCATGGGTGACGGATGCCGCGACGAGCCCGTGGGTCAGGCACCGTGGCCAGATAACTCCGCAGGTCAAAGGTTGCATCCAGCAGGTCTGGGCGGGAGGCGTCCCCCAGTTGCCGGAGACATGAGGGCATGCGGGAAGATGGGTGCGCAGGCATGGACTCGCTCGGTGCTCATACGGACTCAACACCCGCATGATCACCAGCGGCCATGCCTGTTCTGCGTCCAGGGTCACTCACCGGGCAGAAGTCAACAAGCCGTCACTTCTGGCACTCAGCAGGCGAACCGCCCACCTCGGCACTTCTCAATGACCCTGTCACCGGACCCACGAGCCCACCATTCAGTCACGAGCCCCCTTACAACAGATCAGATGCCTTTGTGCGGAATTCCTCCACGTGGCGCTGCATGCCAGAGGGCAAGTCAGTAAGCATTTTCACTGTCTCATTGAGGTGGCGAGCCAGTTCGGGCCAAGACCTCCACGTTTGTTCCTTCCTCATCAGCACTGCCGTCAGAAGATCGTCGTCGTACCAGCCGGTCACCGCTTCGTCCGGAGCGGTGTCCCGCAAATAATCCAAAGCTACCGGCAGCAGCCACCGGAGACCTACATCTTGACTGATCAATCGACGCAGGCCGTCCAATCCAAGATTTTTGATAGGGCGTTTCCTCAGATCATGCACGCCTCGGACCAAAGATGTGGTCTCGCTCTGCGGGGGCGGCCATGCATTCCCCTCCAACTCCTCGATCGCCCTGTCTTTGTTCACGAAATCTGAGAGCATGAGATCTTGGCGCCTCTGCTTTTATGCGACCTGACTACAATGATCATGTTCCGCAAAGAGCTCAGCCCCGTACTGAACCGCCGTCAGGCGACCACTAGGGAGAATTGGTTGACCTGCCGGCATGCATGTCACTGCGGCCACGGCCTCGCTTACGGCGTACCGAGAATTTCCATGACGCGTTCCCGCACCAGATCACAGAAATTCGAGACAGCCTGTTGATCGGCCCCGCGCTTCACCGCCCTCTCAACCTGCCACTCCGAAAACAGTGGAGCGAACCAGAGGAGCCTCACTAAATCCTGGTGCAGCGATTCGCCTTCCATGACTTCGATGGAGTTGAGGAGTCCGACATAGCGGTCGGCCAAATCCGCATCAAAATCACCCGCCCGGAGTTTTCCTAGCGCCCCTTGGTCCGGGTCCCATGCAAGGTCGAGCGCCTCCAAGACCTGCGGGTCCGGGTGCTTCATTCCCAAATTCCAATTATTTCCTCTCCTGGCACATTCTGGCATGAAGACCCCATGACCCTTTTCGCGCAAGGTCGATTCATACTCGACCAGGCAATCGATACATATGGCGAGTTGGCCCTCACCTGCCGACCTGATCGCCTCCGCCTCATCCTTCCAGCAGGTCGGTGACGTATTCGCGGGCCTCTGACGGCAACCCCTCGAGTCGGATCTCCTGAAGTTGCAATACGTGCTCACGGCTGACATGGCCGGTTGACATCAGTTCGAGGACAGCGTGGAGTTCAGCCTCCAAAGCCGATCCCTCCTCGCAGACCGCAGCCGCCGACAGCAGCGTTGCCAGTGCGGAGGCCTGTGCGGGTGAGTAGGCGCCCAACCGGTCGGTCACCTCGTCGGCCGCACGTTCACGCACCTCCGATTCGGCATCCAGGATCTTACGCACCATCTCAATAAATTCAGAGGATTCCATGCAGTCAGCCTAACTCGATCAATAAGGCAGCGGATACTGGCTCGGCCATGGGATATGTGTACTGTTGGCCGCCTCGGCATTGTGGTTCGGACTGTTCGGGTTATGGACTTGCCGATGATACAGATTCCCCGCTTCGTCCTGGTATCTTCCGCCAATCGAGACGCGGTAGACGTCTCCGTTCGCCGCATTCGATCCCGGTGGCGCGGTTCCGTCCTTGTCGTGCACCCGAAGACGAACGGTATTTCCCGTCTCCGGATCTTTCCATTTGTACTCGACCCCCTTTTGCGCGCCACCGTTGGGGTCAGGCGTAAGTTGTCGAATATCGGCATCTTCCGGAACGATATCGAGCGGATTCCGGTCCCTCAGATCCCAGCCGCCGTCCTTGATGCGTGGCGGACAAGGAGTAAGACCGAGCGGATCGACCCATGCATGCGGATTGAGCACATATGTAACAGGGTTGGGCGAGGGTTCCAGGCCCAATGGGTCTGAGGTGAGGTACCGGGCTGTGGCAGGGTCGTAATGGCGGAAGTAGTTGTAGTGAAGACCCGTCTCGGCATCGTAGTACTGTCCCGGGAAACGCAGCGGCGTATAGGCTGTGCTGTCCGTAGCCCAAGCGGTCATGCCCCAGAGCGTGCTTCGCGTGCGCCATACGATGTGTCCCTCATCGTCGACGAGTTCTCTAGGCGCACCCGTCAAATCTGTGACGATGGCAAAGAAGCGTGAGTCGATCTCTTCCTGCGGGGCATCGGCGGCAGTGACGCGTTCCCTCTGCGCGAGGGGCTGCAGCCCCTGGTGGTCCCAAGTAAGGGTGACCGGATGGGGCAGATCGGCCGAGACAGTGGTCTGCTCGCACAGGGTCGTGCCGTCCCAGGTGAACACCACGCGCTCGACGACGGTTTCTCCGTCCTCTGCCAAACGGAGTTTGGCGGTGCGGCGCCCCAGTGGATCATAGGTGTAGCACCAATGCGTGCCGTCCGGGGTGACAACTGCGGTGAGACGGTCCTCGGCGTCCCATTCATAACGCCAGGTGTCCGGCTTGCGGGACAGGCGTGTCTTCTGCCGGAGGGTGATGCGGCCAAGGGCATCGTGTTCGTAGCGGACATCGCCCGCGCGGGTGATACGGGTGCCGGAGTAGGTGCGAGCGCCTACCGCCTCCTGGCCAGGATGGTTCGGCGGCCAGGCCGCCTGGGTCTGGTTGTTCGCCTCGTCATAGGCGTAGGACTCGCTCCAGTTGGCCGCGTGTACGGCCGTCACCCGGCCGACCGCATCGAGGTCGAAACGACGAGAGCCGCCAAGGCGGTCCTCAATTCCGACCAGGTGGCCGTCGGCACGGTAGGCGTACGCGCGCTGCTGGATCAGGTCACCGCCCGCCTTCGTCACCGCCTGGGTGGTCAGACGGCCCAAGGCGTCGAAAGCCTGCTCCAGCGTCAACGTCTCACCGATACGGCGGGTCAGTTCGCGACCGGCCTCGTCGTAGACGAAGTCGATGGCCCGGCCAGAGGCCGACATGCCGGTGCGTCGCCCGGCGGCATTGTACGACCAGCTCGTTGTCGCGCCGGACGGCGTCCTCCGGCCTGTGCAACGTCCCGACTCATCGTACGAGTAGGTCATCTCGCGGCCGTCGACCGTCTCCTTACGCACTCGGCCGAACCGGTCCCGCAGCACCGTCAGCGTGCTACCGCTCGGGCCGGCGGCCCACGCCACCTGATCGGTCAGGTCGTATGAGTAGGTGGTGACTTCACCGGCCACGTCCTTGAGAACCACCTGGCCCAGTTCGTTGTGTTCGAACCGCACCGTCTGGCCCAGGGCATTGGTGCGGGAGGTGAGTCGACCTGCGGCATCGTATCCATAGGTCAGAGCGCATCCATCGAAATCCGTCTCGGCGACCACATGTCCAGCCGCGTCGTATGCGTAACTCCACGTCAGTCCCTGCGGATTGACAACCTTTGTCAGCCGCAGCTCGGTGTCGTGATCGAACTCGTAGCGCACCCCGTCCGGGCCGGTACGCGCGGCGAGCAGATCGAAGTGGGTGTACTCGAATCGGGAGAGACCGCCCATGGGATCGGTGTGACTGGTGCAGTTGCCCTCGCCGTCGTACGTCCATGTCTCACTCTCGCCGTCCGGAGCTGTGCGACTGGACAGCCGGCCTTCCACCGTCCATTCCAGGCGAACCGTGGCACCGGTCGGATCGGTGATGGCGACAGGGCGACCGAAGGCATCACGTTCGTAACACGTCACCGCGCCCAGCGGGTCGGTGACCTTCAACGGCAGCCCGGACCGGTCGCAGACCGTGTGAATGGTGTGACCGAGCGGGTCGGTCACGGCCATCGGATGTCCGGCCTCGTCGTACGTGAAGTGGGTGGTCAGCCCGGCCGGATCGGTTACTGCGGTGCGGTTGCCGCGCTCGTCGAAGCTCTGCCGAACGATCGTGCCGTCCGGATTGACGAGCTTGATCGGCAAACCGAGCTCGTTGTACTCCGCCCGTGCTTCACGTCCGTCCGGGCGGGATATCGCGAGAAGATTGCCCAGCTCGTCGTAGCGGAAGGACGTGGTGTGACCCAGCGGGTCCGTCCGGGAGAGCAGGCGGTTGTAGCGGTCGTGCCGGTAGCGGGTGACCGCGCCGAGAGGATCCGTTTCGGCGATCACCCGGCAGTGCCGGTTGATCAGGTAGCGAGTGGTGTGGCCGAGCGAGTCGGTGACGGTCGTGGTGTGCTCACCGGTGTCCGCGGCCACGGGTCCGTAGGCGAAGGTCGAGCGCAGGTGGCCGGCGATGCCCGCCTGGTGGGTGCAGCGGTCCTGGTCGTCGTAGCCGTAGGTGAACCGGCTCTTGTTGGTGTCGGTCCAGGCGGTGATGCGGCCCAGGTCGTCGTACTCGAAGCGGGTGGGGCGCCCGGAGGAGTTGGTCGCCTCGGTCATATGGCCGTCGGTGTAGCCGTAGCGCAGCAGTTCCTGGTCGCCGCCGTCCGCTGCCGCACCGGCCAGGTGCAGTGCGGTGACACGGTTTTCCGAGGTGGAGATGCGCAGGTGGTAGCCGCCGCTGTGCGTGATCGAGCAGGGCGTGCCGTCGGCCTCGTATTGGAAGCTGATCCAGTTGCCGTTGCGGTCGTCGATCTGTTCCAGCACGGCCAGGTCGTCGGAGCGGTCGGCGAAGTGCCGTACCTGGCCTGATTGCGGGTCGGTGAGGGTGTAGCCGTCCTCCACCCGGTCCAGTGGCCAGCGTGGGCCGTGGCTGGGCAGGGTCGGCAGTCCGGGTGCCGGGTGGGGGTAGGCGAGGAGCAGGCCGTCCTCGCCGACGAAGACGACGCCCTGTGTGTCGATCTCCAGACGCTGGTCCAGGGTGGAGGACCAGGTCGGGCCGAACCACTGGCCCAGGCGGTAGGACGAGTCGAAGTAGCGCTTGAAGGTCAGCGGCATCCGGGCGGGAAGCGAGACGTCCGTCTCCGGCAGCACCATGTGGCCGGTGGCGACGTCGACGGGGTCCTTGACACAGACCTTCTCGGCCGATCGTCGGGAGGCGGCCTCGGCGCCCTCCTCCACCGCGTTGCGGGCGCCCTTGGTCAGCCCTTGTTCCGCGCCCTCCTTCATCGCGAGCCGTACACCGCCGCGGGCGAGTCCGGCGCCCTTGGTGCCGATGAGTTCGGGGATGAGGCGGCCGACGAACTCGGAGGGGTCCTTCTTGAAGCCGTCGACGGCGGCGGTGACGATGCGTTCGGGGTGGGCGGCGGTGGAGACGAGTCCGGACAGCGTCATGGAGACGTTCTGCAGGTACTCGGCCGGGTGCGTGAGGTTGTAGGGGTCGGTGGGGTTCAGGCCGCGGGCGAAGTTCACCAGCCCCGCCGTGCCCTTCAGCGCGCCGCCGACGACGTGGGTGAGTTCGGTGTTGGCCGCCTGGAAGCCGTCGACCAGGTTGTTGCCGAGGCGGTCCAGCGGCGGCGGCTCGGCCGGCGCGTGCGCCAGGGCGGCCCGGACGGTGCTCTGGGCGGTGGTGGCGGCGGTGTTGCGCTGTGTGCGGGCCTCGGTGAGCTTGTCGCGGGCGGCCTTGATGTCGGCCGTGCCCGGGTCCTTGAAGGGCTCGGGGCGCGGTCCGGGGTCCTCGTTGGCTTTGATCTTGGCGTTGTAGGCGTCGACCCTTTTGTTGTAGGCGTCGGCGGCGTCCTTGGAGGCCTTGACGCCCTTCTTGTAGAGCTCGATGGCCTCCTTGGCCTGCCCTTGCGCCCACTTGACCGTGTCCGCGTAGGATTCCAGGGCGCCGGCGGCCTTGTCGCAGGCGTCCGCGGCCTGCGCCCACTTGGTGGGGTGCACGCCGAACTTCTTGCGGAAGGCGTCCCCGCCCTCGCCCGCCCAGGTGGAGGAGTCGACCTTCTTCATGCCCTGGCCGACATGGTCGAAGGCGGTGTGGAAGTCCTTCAGATGCTTGGCGGACTCGCGGATCTTGTCCGGGTTGCCGTGGATCAGCTCGTTGGCCTCTTCGGTCTGGCCCAGCTGCTGCTCGCCGGGGGTGGCGCCCAGGTCGGCGGCGACCTCGTCACCCCAGTTCTGGACGGTGTCGGCGGCGCCGTGCCAGCCGACGTGGTCCAGTCCGTCGCCGACCTTGTCGGTGGCGTAGTCGATGCCCTCGCCGAGCTTCTTCTTGCCCTCGTTGATGAGGTTCTCACCGAACTCCAGGCCCTTGTTCAGGCCGCCGGTGACACCGTCGACGATGTCGCCGAACCCCATCAGTTACCGCCCTCCCCCTGCTGCTGTTCGGCTGCCTGGGCGCGGGCCTCGGGCGAGGGGCCGAAGGTGTCGTCCAGCATCCGGTCGTACTCGGCGTCCGAGACGCCGAAGGTCTCGTGCAGGTTCTGCGGGTTGAGGCCCAGGGGGCCCACCGTGTGGGAGGTCATGACGTCTCGGCCGGCGTCCTTCCAGCCCTGCGCGCTGTTGGCCATGGCCGCATCGAAAGACTCCTTGCTGTAGTCCGCCCCGCCCAGCGCGCCTTGAGTGGCGATGTCGCCCCAGCCCTGCTGGGTCACCTCCTCCTCGGAGGCGTACGGGTTACCGATGGCGGCGTTGGCGACGACCTTGAAGGAGCCCTCGATGTACTGCTCGGTCTCGTAGTACACCCCGGCGGACAGGCCGGTCTTGACGGCGAACGCGTTGCCCTCGTTGACCAGTGCGCGCACGCCCCATTCCCAGCGCTCGCAAAAGCTCTGGAACGCGCTGGTCAGTCCCTCGTGGCCCAGCTCCAGGCCGGACAGGGCGATGTCGCCGAAGCCGCGCCCGGCCCCGGCCTCCCCCACCATGCCCAACTCGCCCAGCTCGCCGAGCGCCTCGGTCAGCCCCTTCGCGATCAGATCCAGGCCCTGGGCCCGCAGATCCTTGCCGCCCCCGCCGCTCACGCCGCCTCCCCCTTCTCGTGCAGATCCCGGTCGACGGCCGCGTGCTCGGGCACGATGCCCACCACCGGCGGGAAGACCATCCCGTCCGGCCCGTCCGCACAGTCCAGCGCCACCCCGCACGGCACCCCGGCCGCCGGCACCGCCACATCCAGCAACCGCGCACCCAGCACCGTCCGATACGCCCACTCGCGCGCGTACTCGCCGCGCGCCTGCGCATAGCGGGCCAGGGCCTGCTCGTCGGAGAAGGCCAGAATGAACCGGATCCCGTTCAGGTCCACCGTCAAGAAGCCGGGCTCGTCGTCCGGACCGGGGCCCTCGCCCAGCGGCACCAGCACGGCCGTGCGCCGGAACTCCCCCAGCAACTCCGCGAACGCCCGCCTCCGCCCGGCCACCACGGAGTCCTCGGGCGCAGGGTTCGCGGATTGCGCCGGGTCGGATTCCTCGGCCGACCGGATTTCGGCCGGCTGCCGCGTCGCCTCCCGGTGTTTCTGCGAAGACTCACTCGGAGCCGGCATGGCAGGACGGTCGGTCATCTCCGCGTAGTCCGCGAGCCTCGACCTTCGAATCTGTTGCGGCTGGTCCGCCGCACCCCCGTGCTCAGACATTCCACTATCATCACAACCACGCATCGCACACTGCAACGTGTCCACGTCACATCTCTGCCACAACCCGGTAAACCGCCCCAAAAAGACACTGTTGTTCTGTACCAACATGCTCGCCAGCGTTCCCTCCGTCCGCACCGGCGCCCTGGCCATCGGCGGGGTCCGGGCCACCTCGACCGTCCCTGCCGGCGCAGGAAGCAGAGCGTTCGACGGAGGAGCGGTTCTGTACGTAGAGGGCCATCCCTGCGGGTGCGGGGAGCAGTCCACCGAGAACTTCCTCGACGCCAGATGCGGGGGCCATCCGCGCTGATACGGGGAGCAGATCCCGTTGTTCCACACCTTGTCCAGCGCCCAGGGACCATCCTCGCGGACGCGGGGATGGTCCCAGATCGCCCTTCCCTCGCGTCACCTGTTGCTCCTGCTCCCCGCATTTGCGGGGATGGTCCCGTGTGGGCTTGGCGAAGAGGTCCTGGAGGTAGCTGCTGCCCGCACCCGCGGGATACCTCCGGCTCATGAGCACCGTAGTCCGGCGCCGCCAGCCGTGTTCCGAGTAGTGCCTGGTCAGGGCAATGTTCTCAGGTGGGTGGCCGCGGTGTGGTGTCGCGCGGCATACTCGTTGCATGGCTGGCATCGAGATCGACGACACCACCGCGGACACGCTGCAGGCCCTGGCCGACGCGGCGGGGCTGCCACTGGACGCCTACCTCGCGCAGGTGGCCGAGGAGAAGCGGCGCGAGCGTGCGCTGGCCGACGGCGCGGAGATCT
>NZ_BMVU01000102.1 GCF_014650875.1 Streptomyces minutiscleroticus | reverse complement strand
CTCGTCGGTCAGTTCATGTCGCCGCACCATGACCAACGCCTGACCGGCCCAGAGCTTGGTCCACCGCGCCGGACAAGAGCCATCAGAAACGACCTAGCGGCGCCACGAGTCGTATGAAGTATTGACGTCGGACCTCACCAACCAGCGACCGGGCGAAGGCGTCAATTATCGGGGATGCACGCGCCGCCGGGCGGACAAGCCGCCCCGCCGGGGTGGTGGGAAGTGCAGCGGGGCCCCAGGCCGGGCCGCCTTCAGCCAGTCAGGTCAACGGCATGCTGCGGTCGGCGTGGCTGACCGTCCCGTCGGCCAGCCCCACATAGGGCCGCATCTGCGTGTACGGAATGCGCTGCTCCCGCTCTCCCCGCCGCAGCTCATCGGCTCGGATCAGGAACCGCGCGGGGAGGGCACCGGGAGCGAGCACGTGGGGGAGCGGAGTTGCCCAGTTCTCGCCTCGCGTCACGAACATGCGCCGGTCACCGGGGAACTCGATTCCCCCTTTCGCTGGAGAAGGCCCGCAGCTGAGCCAGCGATCGGCCGGAGTCGCGCTGATCACCTCTCCAGGTCGAGGCGGGCGCTCTGCCACCGTCCCGTCCGCGCCGCATCCGGTCGCGCCGCGCCGGCCGGCTCGGTCCGGCAAGGCTGCGTTCACACCCCGTCCGCCCCAGGTGGTCCCGGATGCCGGGGGAGGAGTACCCCTCGTCGGTCAGGCCCACGTCCGGCCTGGTGCGGGGTCGTCCACGGCGGCGGGGAAGCCGCGGGCGAACCACCGGGCGTTCGGCGCCGCGGGCACGCCGGGTCGGACGGGCCGCTCCGGGTGTCCTGTGCATCGACGGGCGGCGGCCGGTGGCCCCGGGTGGGGGTACCGCTCCCTCCCCCGCAGGCGGGAACACTCCTACCGTCGACCGCATGACCAGTCATTCTCACGACCTAAACGCGGTACACACGCGCCCACCGTTCCAAGCGACCGAAGCCGCGGCTCCGGTTCTGGCCCCGACCAGTGGCCGTCCCCTCTCCGGCACCGTCGCTCTCGTGACCGGAGCCAGTAGCGGAATCGGCGAGGGCACCGCGCTCACCCTCGCCGCGCTCGGCGCACGTGTGACCGTCGTGGCCCGTCGCGCGGACCGGCTCGACGCACTCGTCGAGAAGATCGAAAGCGCCGGTGGCCAGGCCCTGGCCGTGGATGCCGACCTCACCGACGAAGGGCAGGCCCGCGCCGCCGTCGCCCGCGCCGTCGACACGTACGGCCGCCTCGACACCGTGGTGGCCAACGCGGGCGTCATGATCCTCGGACCGATCACGGGCGCGGACACCGCCGACTGGCGCCGGATGATCGAACTCAACACCCTCGGACTCATGTACACGGCCCACACGGCCGCTCCCCACCTGCTCGAAGCGGCAGCCGACGGTCCCCGCGGAGTCAGCGACATCGTCCTGGTCAGCAGCACCGCGGGGCGGATGGTCCGCGGCGGCGGCGGTGCCTACAACGCGAGCAAGTACGCGGTGAACGCCTTCGGTGAGGCCTTCCGCAAGGAGGTCACTCAGCGCCACCTGCGTGTCTCGCTCGTCGAGCCCGGTGCGGTGGAGACCGAGCTGCCCCTCCAGAACCGTCCCGATGCCCGGGCCCGGATGTACGAGCGCTACTCCGCGATGGAGTGCCTGCGCCCCGAGGACGTGGCGGACACCATCGCCTTCATCGTCACCAGGCCGCGCCATGTCGCGGTGAACGAAATCCTGGTCCGGCCGACGGAGCAGCAGGAATGACGGGCGTGAGGCCGCAGCCCCGGCTCGGCCAGAGTGGGTGCACCGCACCCACGCCCCGGGAGCCGGTCCGGATTACTGTCGTCAGGGTGGACAGCGAAAACAAGCTGGGTGAATACCTGCGAGCCCGTCGAGCACTGGTCCGGCCGCAGGACGTCGGTCTGCCCGACGACGGTCCCCGGCGGGTGCCGGGCCTCCGGCGCGACGAGGTGGCCCTGCTCGCCGGAGTGAGCACGGACTACTACATCCGGCTGGAGCAGGGCCGGGAACGGCATCCCTCCGACCAGGTGCTGCGGTCGATCGCCGGCGCCCTGCGACTGGACGACGACGCCGCCGTGCATCTGTTCCGGCTCGGCCTGCCGGTGTTCGGGGGGCGGGCGGCCGCTGCGCCGACCGCCGCCCCGGAGCTGGTCCGGCTGATGGATGGCATGCCGGACGTGCCGGCCTTCCTGGTCGGCGCGGCGCAGGACATCCTGGGCGCGAACGCGATGGCGCGCGAGCTCTACGGCGGGTTCGCCCGGTACGACAACCTGCTGCGCATGATCTTCCTGGATCCGTACGCGAAGTCCTTCTACGGTGACTGGGACGCCGCGTCGCGTCTCGCGGTGAGCAATCTGCGGGCGTCGTCCTCACAATTCCCCGCGGACGAGCGCATCGAGCGGGTCGTCGGTGAGCTGACCTTGCGCAGCCCGTCGTTCTCGAACCTCTGGGCTCGTTACGAGGTGCGTCCGCGGACCCGCGAGAAGAAGCACTTCGTGCACCCGCGCGTAGGGGAACTGCGGCTGCACTTCGAGACCTTCGCGGTCACCAGCGCCCCTGGACAGCATCTGTCCGTCTACAGCGCCGAACCCGGCAGCGCCAGTGACGACGGCCTGGTCCTCCTGCGCCGTCTGGCCGAGCAGGCCGCCACCGCTGCGGAGGACGCCGGCGAGGCCACCGCTCTGGAGAAGGGTGAAATCCGATCATGAACACCTCCCTCGCCGACAGCGTGGGCACTTACGAGATCGCCGGGAAGAAGATCGCTCGCCTGGGCTTCGGTGCCATGCGGCTGACCGGGCTCGGCATCTGGGGCGAGCCCGAGGACCGCGCCGAGTGCGTGCGTGTCGTCCGGCGTGCCGTCGAACTCGGCGTGCAGCTCATCGACACCGCCAACTCCTACGGGCCCTACATCAGCGAGGAGATCATCCGGGAGGCCATCCGTCCTTACCCGGACGATGTACTGATCGCGACCAAGGCGGGCCTCACGCGCAACGGCCCGGACGTCATCAGGCGGGGGGACGAGCTGGTGCGCCTCGCGTCCAAGGCCTGGCCGCCGGTCGGCCGCCCGGAGTACCTCCGCCAGGAGGCGCTGATGAGTCTGCGGCGGCTCGGCCTCGACCAGATCGACCTGTTCCAGCTCCACCGCGTAGACCCCAAGGTCCCGCTGGAGGAACAGGTCGGCGAGTTGAAGAACCTCCAGGACGAGGGCAAGATCGTCGCGATCGGACTGTCGCAGGTCACGGTCGACCAGATCGAGCAGGCGCGACGGATCGCGGACATCTCCACCGTTCAGAACCGGTACAATCTCGCCGACCGCAGCTCCGCCGACGTCCTGGACTACTGCACCCGGCACGGCATCGGTTTCATCCCCTGGGCGCCCGTCGACGCGGGCCAGCTGGCACGCCCCGGGGGGCCGGTCGACCACATCGCCGCGGCGCACCACTCCACCCCGTCCAATGTGGCGCTCTCCTGGCTGCTGCACCGCTCCGACGTCATGCTGCCCATTCCCGGCACGTCCAAGGTCGCCCACCTGGAAGAGAACCTGGCCGCCTCCCGACTGCGCCTCAGCGAAGCGGAACTGGCGGAACTCGACGCGGCCGTATAGCCGGCGTCCGATCGGAGCTCTGTGCCGGGGCCCGGTCGGTGGCAGGCACGGACACGCCCGGTCGAGGCAGTCCGACTGCGAAGTGCTCCGCCCGCACCCCGTCCGAGGGACCGTCTTGCGAAGCGCGACGGGACGATTTCCGGCTCCATTCGAGCCCTCTTTCCGCATCGACCGACTGGCCGGTGCCATCTCCTGTGTCCGAAAGAACTAGACAACCGTGATACTTCCGTTCGACGAAGCCGGCCTGGGCCGGCCGATCGTCCTGCTGCACGCACGGCCCACCGACCGCACCATGTGGCGGGCACACCTGCGCCCGCTCGCCGATGCCGGTGTCCGGGCCATCGCCGTGGACCTGCCTGGCCACGGCGACGCCGCCTCGGTTCCGCGCGACGAGACGACTCCCTGGACCGATGTGCTGGACACCCTCGACCACCTCGGTGTCGACCGTTTCGTCCTCGCCGGGAACTCGCTCGGTGCCCTGGTGGCGCTTCAGATCGCCGTCACGGAGCCCCGGCGCGTTCAGGGCCTGGTGTCCATCGGCTACCGACCGCACGACCTGCCGCCCTCCTCCCGTCTGCGGACCGCGTGGGACAGGGAGCGGGCCGCGCTGGAAGCCGGCGACATCGAGGCCGCCGTGCGAGCCGGTGTCGAGGCGTGGACGTCGCCGAAGGCATCGGACGACGTCCGCGCGCAGGCGGCCGTCATGATGCGCAACCAACTGGTCGCGCGCGTCGCCTACGGCGAACCGAGAGTGGCGGCGGACCCGCTGGGCAAGGACGCGGACGCCTTGCGCGCCCTGACCATCCCGGCGCTGGTCGGCGTCGGCGAACTCGACATGCCCGACTTCTTGGAAGGCGGAGCCGGTCTGAGCGACGAGCTCGGCGCCGGTGAGGTCGCCGTCCTCCCAGACGCCGGACACCTCGCCCCGCTGGAACAGCCCGAGGCATTCCGTGCCTTGTTGCTCGACTTCGTCGGCCGCCTGTCCGCCTAGTCAGCTCCCGGCCGGTGGCTGCGCCGGCCGTTCCGGAAAGAAGTCATGAGAGAGGAAATCCATGGAAACCGTCTACGTGACCTACAGGTCGAACGGGCAGAACTTCCGATTCGATCATGACTACTTCGAGTCCGTGCACATGCCGATGGTGCGCAAAGCGTGGGAGAAGTACGGCCTGGTGTCGAGCACCACTGTCTATCCGAAGGGTGAGGGGGACATCGTGGCCGTCGCGGTGAACGAGTTCCGCGACCAGCAGGCCGCCATCGCGGCGTTCGGCTCGCCGGAGACCGAGGAGGTGATGAACGACATCGTTCGTTACACCGACCTCACCCCCTCCCGGCTCCGGGGTGTCGACTTCACCTACTGAGGTCGCAGGTATCACGCCGACACCGCCGCTTCGCGGCGGTGTCGGTTTCTCATTTGGCGTACCTGTTGCCCAACTTGGCTTGGCGTAAAGGAAATTGGCGTTCCATCAAGCCGGATCCGCGCGCGTCCCAGGTTGTGTCTTCAAATGTCACGCCCACATCAGGAGAGAGGCGAGCGTGACGGCCGCGCGATAGGACTCGGCGGTTTTGTCGTAGCGGGTGGCGATGCCGCGCCACTGCTTGAGTCGGTTGAAGCAGCGTTCCACGACGTTGCGCCGCTTGTAGAGCTGCTGGTCGAAGGTCGGTGGACGGCCGCCGCGGCGGCCGCGCCGGAGACGGTTGCGGACCTGGTCGGCCCGCTCGGGGACGGTGTGGCCGATGTTGCGTCGGCGGAGCCAGGCGCGGATCGCCTTCGAGCTGTATCCCTTGTCGCCCAGGACGTGAGCGGGCCTCACCCGGGGCCGTCCCGGCCCGACGCGGGGCACCCGGATCGCCTCCATCACCGCGGTGAACCGGGTGCAGTCGTTGGTGTTCCCGCCCGTGAGGATGAAGGCGAGCGGGCGCCCCAAGGCGTCGCAGGCCAGATGAATCTTGCTGGTCAGGCCGCCTCGGGAGCGGCCGAGTGCCGGGTTGCGGGCCCCTTTTCTCGGGCCCCGGCGGCGTGCTGGTGGGCCCGTACGATCGTGGAGTCGCTGGACACCAGCCAGTCGATGTCCCCGGCCGCATCCGCATGCGCCCGGGCGGTGCGCAGCATCCGCTCGAAGGTGCCGTCCAGCGCCCAGCGCCGGAAGCGGGTGTGCAGCGTGGCCCACGGACCGTATCGCTCGGGCACGTCCCGCCACGCCGTTCCGGTACGGAACTTCCACACGATTCCGTTGAGCACCCTGCGGTCGTCCACCCGCTTCCGGCCACGCAAGGAGGCGGGCAGCAGCGGCCGGACGAACTCCCACTCCGCACCGGACAGTTCATGGCGACGTACCACTCCACCATGATCCACCATCAGAGATCATTTGGAGACACAACCTAGGCGCAGCAGGCCGGCGATCGCCGGCTGGGCGAGGGCGGCGTCGCAGTCGCTGGCGAGCGCGTCCTCTGCGAGCGTGGCCAGATCTCGTACGGTTCGGTTGCCCAGGCGGTCGGCCAGTCCCGGCTGGGTGCACAGGACGTCGAGGGCGTCGGTGAGGACCCAGGCCGAGTGAGGGCGGCGCAGGCCCCGGGCCGCGGCCGCGAGGAGGGGAGCAGCCTGGTCGGCCGGGATGGTGTCGAGGCTGTGGGACAGCGCGGTGAGAAGGTAGGGCAGCTGAGGCCCGGCGGCCAGCGTGTCCGCCTCAGCTGCGAGGGCGTCTGCGTCGCCGAGGTCCTCCAGGCGGGGTCCGGCGTTCAGTTCGTCATCGCTCGCCCGGCTGGCCCATGCCTGGAGGGCCTGGTCCACGCTCGGAGCCACTGGCCTCTCCTCTCTGCTGGGCTGCGCCGGAAGCGAGCAGCTTAGAACAGGTGTTCACTATCGCGGGTGATGAGGTGGTCGCCCGGCAGATCGTCGACGAGTTCGGGCTGGGCGGTGGTCAGCACGACCTGCAAGTCCGGCAGGTCCTTGGTGATGGCCTGCAGCTCGGCGATCAGGGTTCGGGCCGGTACTTCGGTGACCTCCTCGGCGGCGACGGAGTCAATCAGCAGCAGACCGGGATGGGCGGCCACGCCGCGGTCGGCTCCGACACGCAGCAGCGCGATGACCGTGGCGATCCGCATGCGCAGCCGGTCACCGCGGCTGAGGCGCTTGAACGAGGTCTTCACCCCGGCCTTGACGGCGTTGACCCGGCCGGAGCGGTCGAGTCGGACGCTGTCGAGGTTTTGCACCCCGAAACGGGTCGCCAGCTCAACGATCTGGGTATTCAGCGCCGGGAAAAGCCGCTTGGCGGCCGCGTCGACGGCCTCTCGTACGACCTCGGTCACGGCCTGCAGGACCTGGGCGGACACGGGAACGGGTGGCTCTTTCGGCCCGGAGCCGGTGGCGGCGAGACGTCCTTCCAAGCCGGCTGCCCGAAGCTCCAGCTGGCGAAGGCGCTCATGGTTCTGCGACGTCGCCAGCGCCGTCTGCAGCGCGGCCGCGGCCGCCTGCTGCTCGACGAGTGCGGCGTTCACCGCGGCCGCCGCGGCATCGCGCTGCCGACTCGCCGCGTCCTCCGCCTCCCGCGCGCTGTCAAGCTGCTGCTCCAAGTCCTGCAGCAGCACTTCGGCGGTCCCTTCGTCGACCTCGGGCAGCGGCCGGGTGCACACCGCACAGGAGGCGTCCTTGCGCTCCTGCTGGCGGCGGTCACGATCGAGAGGCTCCTCGCACCGCGGACAGCACACCGGATCGAGCCGGCCGAGCACCCGCCGCGCCTGCCAGGTCTCACGGGCGTCCAGCAGCGCCTGGTCGGCGCGCACCCGCGCCGTGTTCGTCTCGGTCAGGCTCTGTTCGGCCTCATGGAGCACACTCTGCGTGTCCCGAAGCCTTGCTGCCGCCTGGTCGGCGGCCTGGAGCAAGGGGGACACCTCCCGGCTCGCCACGTCCCGAAGTTCGGCGATCTGCTGGGAGAGCTGCTCCAGTTGCTCCTGCCACGCGGTGCGCTCGGCCCTGCGGGCGTCGGCGTCTCCTTGCGCACGGCGCTTTCCTTGAGCGAGGGTCTTGCGCTCGCGCTTGTCGGCGACCGACAGCTGAGTGAGCACGGTGCTGTAGGGGATGTCGACGAAGAGCTCCATGAGCCGGGCGGACAGGCCCACGGCGTTGACATCCCCGAGAAGGATCTCGTCGCCCCCCGGGTTGAGGTAGCACGCTCCGAAGTACGAGGCCCACCCGTGGACCTGGGGGGCGCCTTCGCCGTCGGCGCCGCCGCCGGCCTGCCACAGGCTGGTGTGCCCCATCCGCAGCGCGTCGAGGAAGAAGCTGCCGATGCTACGGTCCACCTCGTCGGTTCCGGAAGCCTGCTCCAGCAGCCGCAGACCGTCCCCGCCATCGTCCGTGGCAAGCAGTTGCTCCACGGTGTCCGCGGTGAGGATCCGCCCGGTCAGCGCCGGATGAGTGCCGGGATCGACATCCAGGACAATCCGGATGGGGCGTCCGGCCACCGCGACGTCCATGCTCAGGTGCCGCACCCAGGAGCGGACGTCCAAAGGCAGATCGCGAGGTTCTCCACGAAGCGGCCAGACCAGGAATTCCAGCAGGCTCGTCTTCCCCGCGCTGTTGTCGGGGTGGACGATCGCCCACACGCCGGCCGAGAAGTCCCGCTCCACACGGAAGGGATCGCCCGAGTGCTTCACCCCGTGGACCCGAAGGCGCAGCATCCGCAGTCGGCGGTCGGCCGCTGCCGGACTCTTCAGGGTGATGTTGGCCTCCGCGAGCGACCGCTCCACCTGCTCCGGGGTCAGTCCCAGCTTCTCGGCGACACTCTGCAGAATCTCGCCGGCCCGCGGAATCTAGGGGACCTCCGGGGTGGTTGTCTCGGGCGACGCGGTCACGAGGCCTCCTGGGCGACGTCTGGCACCGGCATCTGGGCGGCAGCCTTCAGCTGACGCAACCGTGCGCGGGCCTGCTCGGTGATGGGCGAGATGTACTGCCTCCACGGGGTGTCGGCGTAGTCGCTCAACAGGTACTGCCGGTTCTTGATCTGCGTACCGCCGAGCCCGTCGACCAGCGCCACGACCAGCCGGGTGCGCTTGACGTACCACTCCAGCGCTGGGGCGTCCTGCACCAGCGACCGGGCCACCTCCCGACCGCGTTCGAGGAGGAAGTAGACGTGCTCGACGACGCGCTTCTGGCCGCTCCGGCCAAGAACTTGCGTTTTGCGGATCAGCCCGCGCTCTACCAGCGGCGCCAGTGCGTCATCCAGCTCTTCGAAGGCACCGAACTTGTGACGCAGCATCGGAAAGCGCCTCAGGTCCGGCTCCTCCGAGTCCAGGATGTCCGAGGCGAGGCTGAGCAGTCCCTCTTCGCCCGGCGCCGTCTCGTACTCGTTCATGAGCTCGAAGGCCAGATAGTCCGGGTAGCGCACCCAGAAGTCCAGCTTCTGCAGGCGAACCTGCGTGTAGATCACGCCCGCCGTCGCTGCGGGCACAACCTCGTCCTGGGCCGGCGGCTTGGCGGCCGCGTCGAGCAGCAGCAACAGCCGGACAGAATCCTGCCAGCGACTTGCCCTGCGTACCGCTAAGGGTGCGACCAACGTGCTCCTTCACACCAGCCGTCCGCTCCGTCACCAGATGTCATCCTGACAGGCGGGCGGCCCGGCAGACCAGAGGCCGTCAAGGGAATTCACCGTCGCCGCCCTTGTCGGCCCCAGAGTGTCCTCCCGCACACATAGGCCCATCCCGGCGGGCCCAGCCCGCACCTACTGACGTCTACCGTGGGGCCGGCGCGCAGACAAGCATGATCACCCGAAGGTGTACCAGTACCTCGGCGAACAGCGCTGCGCCTGCCCCTGCCACGGCCGGGAAGCGTCAGTGTGTGAGATCGACCGCACCAAGTCCGCACCCGGGCTCCGATGCGGCCCGAGAGCCTTCGGGGGGCCGTGAACATCGCCTATACCGCGCCGCTGCCCGCCGCGTGCGCTGCCTCCGCTCACGGCCGACGCGGTCGCTGGCACCAGAGGCTCGTGCTCCACCGTCCACTGTGACCGGCGGCCGTCCGCCCGGCGGGCGGGCCGGCACGCGAACGCGGCCAGCCTCGGACAGCAGTTCACCAGCCCTTTACGGCAAAGATCACGCCAGCCTGGCCCAACACTGAATGCCATGAACCCGCGGGGGCGATACTCGCTCTGCCGCCTGACCACACATGATCACGGCATGAGCGGGGGAGATACCGCGCTGGATGAAGAGGGGGAGCCAATGGCCGCGACCGAACGCGACCTGCACGAGCAACATCGAGCCATGACCTCGGACCTGGCCGCCCGGCACGCCCACGTCACAGAACTCGATGTCGACGACGCGGAGTTCGACGGCCAGTACACCGCCATGGTGCAAGGAGCCGAGGAACTCCTCGCGTTCGAGCAGACGCTGCCCACGCGGCTGGCCGAGCCGCAGCGGCTGCGGAGCGCGAAGATCGTGCGCTGGTCGTGGCGAGGCCAGACCGCAGTGTCCATCGCGCTCATCACCGCCGTCCTCGTCCTCGACCGCACTGCCTGGTGGCTCCTGCTGCTCATACCCCACTTGCTGGCCACACTGCTGGGGTGGTTGATCAAGGTGACCGTGCAGCACCACAAGCAGCAACGCGCAATCTCCTTCGCTCTGCACGCCCTGTGCGTGCTCGTGATCCTTGTCGCCCTGGGAGTGCTGTCCGCCTGGTGGATCATCGCCGTCCTCATCGGCTGGGCCTTGATCGGCGGAACCTCTGCCGATGCTCCGCAGCAGGGGGCGAAGAAGTGACCGAGGACCTCGACCGCCGCCTGCGGGACACCGACCGCCGCCTCCGCGATCTTGACCAGCGAATCGACGACCTCGACAGCGACCACCAGAGCCTGAAGAGCAAGTTCGGCTATACCGAGGACCTCGACTACGAACTGCGCGACATCCGCAGCGACATCTCCGGGTGCGACGACAAGATCGACAAGGTTGAAGAGGAGCTGGACGACCGCATCGGAGACACAGAGCAGGCCATCAAACGCCTCACGCAGCACGTGCGGCTGCTCGACGGCCAGCTCAAGCTGTCCGGAAAAGTGCCCGCCGCGGATCTGGACACCTACACCAAAGACCAGCACGCCCTCGCCCGCACCATGCTGAAGGGCTGGAACGCCCGTAGCCTGCTCCTGGACGACCACGACCGCCACACCCACCAAGTGCGCGTCCGGCACCACAGGAAAACAGCCGACAGACACCGGACAGCGCTCGCAGCAGTCGTCGACGCTATCGGCGCCTTCACCGCCAGCCGCTACGGCACCACAGGTCATTCCGAGGCCGCGGGTCGGCTCCGCACCGCAATCGCCGACGAGGCAAGACTTCGCCAGGACCTTGCCCGACAGGCCCCACACGCCGAGGAGTCCGCGACCGCCCTGGCGGACGACGCCTCGACCCGCGCGGACAAACAGCCGGCGATGGCGGCCGGCGACCGCGCGGAAAAGCGCCTCACCATGGCTTTGCGCAGCCGCCTGGCCGACGCCGTCAGCAGCCGCGCACTGCTGCCCGCCTGGTTCGTGACCGTCCTCGGAGCAGCACCACCCGCTCGGGCAACGGACCAGTGGCTGCAGACCGCCACCCGCGTCCTGCTCTACCGCCTCACCTACGACATCACCGACCAGGTCGTCGCCCTCGGCCCCGAGCCTTCGGACGCCGACCGGCATCGCCGCAGCTGGTACGAACAGCTGCGCAAAGACCTGCGGCGCTGGTGAACAGCTCCTGCCCCCATGCCCCGAAGGGTGACCATGCTCCGCGACGCCGCCCATGCCCAGCTTGCCGGCCACTTCGACCGGTGGATCGGCCCGCTGTGCGGCGTTTGGCCCGATGCCCACGGCGACTGGTGCACCCTCCTCGGCACCGCGCAAGATCGCCTGCGGCCGGTTCTGCACCCCTGCGAGGCCGACCCCTACCGATGTGTTGCGCACCTGCTGGCGCGAGCGTCCGCAGGCATCGGAGAGCCGAAGAATGCCGACTGCGCCCTGGAAGCCCTCGGTGCTGCAGAGGCGATCGCCGACCAGGCCCGTATCGCGGCCGGCCAGGAGTGACTCGTCGGGCTCCGTTCGGCCACGTGGCGGCTGCCAGCCGCTGCTGGCGGCGAAACCGGCTACGTCGGCCGACGGTGGGAAGGCGCGGTTGGATCTGCAGGCCGGTGTAGGCCTCTACCAGTTCGTTGGCACCGACAGGACGATCTCCGGGACGAACAGCACCCGGATGGCCACGACGCGTACGTCCCATCCTGGCGCGACACCCAGGAGCTCAGCCAGGAGTCCGCTACTGCGGTTCACGCGGGCCACACCGATGAGGCCCGCCGCCTTCTCGACGCGCTCATGGCCATGGCCGACCAGTGGAAGAGCCACCCTGACTTCCCCGCCGCAACCCGCGCCGTTCGCGCTGTGCACGACGCGGACACCACAGCGGAACGGTGATCATGAAGGGCCGACGCTCGTTGACGACCTGGAATCCTCATGCGGTATGAACCGTGGCAAGAGCCTGCTCGATCAGCTCGTCCAGGTCTTGATCTGAGCGGCGACCTCCCGCACCGGGAGCCCGTCCCGGGCCGCGCGGGCCAAGGGGACAACGGTGTCCAGACCGGGGCTCACCGGAAGGCCACACGCCGAGAGGTAGGCCGCGGTCACGGTTGCCGCGAAAAGGAGGTTCCGCACCTCCAGGCTCGGGTTTCTCGCCAGCTCGCACAGCAGTGCGGCGGCCTTGTGATGGGGCTCGGGATAGACCTCGTGGTCCAGGATCTCCGCCCGGTGACGTGCTTCCGCCGCGACCGGCACGCCGTAGTCGACGACCTGGGGATCTCCCGGAATCTGCTGCGCCACTGCCAGGATCCACGCGAGGTCGATGCGGAGATTCACGCGGCGTCCCTCGGTGCCGTCTTCGCCGGGGTGTCAGGGAGACCGGGGTACCGGTCCTCTCCGACTTCCGCATCGAAGGCGTCCGTGTACGCCACCAGGAACGATGCGGCGCCGGCCATGAAGGCCGCGCGGGACTGGTTCACGTCGGCCTCGATCAGGTCGGCCACGTACCCCTGCAAGCTCAGGCCCCGGCGCTTGGCCCGGTCCTCGGCGGCTGCCTTGACCTCTTCGTCCAGGCGGATGTTCGTCTGCTTTGCCATGTCAGCATTGTAGCTATGTTCCGGTACCGGCACATAGCAACTGGAAAGATCGGCCTGGGGCCGGAACGGGAGGTGGGATCATTTCGGGGGTAAGTGGGACGGGTGCGCGGGAGGGGCAACATGATCGACCTGAGGAGCGCGTGAACCGCGTGTTCAATCCGGACCTGCGTTCCCTCGTCAGCGAGGCGTACCGCTGCTACGCCTCCGGCTCCGCCCGCGTGGCCATGGCCGCTCACCGTCACGCGGTTGCCCGCCACGGGCCGTGGAGGGCCTTGGGGCCGGTGCCAGGACGAGGGGCGGCAAGGACGCAGTACCGAACGGGCCGGTTGTGCTTCCTGGGGAGTTCCCGGGGCGGCCTGCCGTAGCGTGAGCGGGGCGGTGGGCCCGGTGACCTGGAGAGGTCCGCAGAGCCCGCCGCCCCGCTCACGTCCACGCTCGGCTGGGTGAGCGCGGCATGCCGGCCGGGGACGAGAGCTGCCCCTCTGCACGATCGGGACCGGTGCCGTACCAGCCAGAGGTCTGCGGGCCCCCGAAAGACCGTCAGGCAGAGGGCGAAGGCCGGGATCGCCGGGCGGGGTCACAGGGGCAGTGGCCAGCTCGGGCCGGACGGGGAGCCGAGCCACACGCGCTGCTCGAACGGGGTGGCGCTCATCCCGAAGCCGGTCAGGTCGGGCGCTCTGGCGTCCTGCCAGTGTTCAAGGGCCGTTTCGATCTGGTCCCACAGGCGCAGAGGGCCGTGCTGGTGCACGCTCCATCCCCGGCGGGCGGGTTCGGTCCAGGCCTGCGAGCCGGTGGCCACGTCGCGCAGGACGATGCCGGTGCTGGTGGTCATCAGCTCGGCGGAGGGGGCGGCGAGCTGGGCGACGAACCCTCCCGCCCAGTGCTCAACCAGCGAGGGGTCCAGGCGCGTGGGGCGTGTGTCGCCGTCCTGGCGGAAGAAGACGGGGGAGGGCGGCCGCTCGTGGGGGCGGGCCAGCAGGTAGCTGATGGTGTCGTGGGTGAAGTGGCCGTGCGCGGTACCCGCGTCGTCGAGGGTGAGGCGGATCAGCCCGCAGGCGAGCATCCAGCCGCTGAGGGTGGTGGTGATCGATCCGCCGTCGTTGAGCTGCCACAGCCAGGAGGGCGGGATGGAGCGGACGGAGCAGGTGGCGATGATCGCGTCGTAGCCGGCGTGCTCCGGGCAGCCCTGCAGCCCGTCCCCGATGGCGAGCGTGGGCGCGCAGCCCGCCTCCTCCAGGCGGGCGGCGGCGCGGGCGGCCAGGGCGGGGTCGTACTCGATGCTCACGACGTTGCCCGATCCCAGCCGGTGGCACAGCAGGGCGGTGGAATAGCCGGTGCCGGTGCCCACCTCGAGCACCTTCTGCCCGACACGCAGCCGCGCCACCTGGGCGGTGCGGACCACCAGTGAGGGCAGGGTGGCCGAGGAGGTGGCACTGCCCGACAGCGGGCCGGTGGCGTCGGCGGCGTCGCGGCCCTCGACCTGGGTGACCCAGGTCCGGTCCGAGTAGACCATGCGCAGCCACTCCTCCGGGGCGACCTGCGTGCGCAGGACGGGCTCCCATCCGCCGGTGGTGGGGCTAAAGAGCGCGGAGCCGAGGAATTGTTCGCGGGGTACGGCCGCGACGGCGTCGCGCCATCCGGCGTCCAGGGCGGGATCGGCGGCGGCGATCTCCTCGGCCAGGGCGTGGCGAAGCGCGACGGGGTCAACGGGCACGGTGGTCTCCTGCGTGCGTGGAGCCGGTCGGCGCATCTGCGCCCTGTCGTCCGGTCGGCTATGCGGTGGGCGGCGTGTGCTGGTCAGGCGGCGAAGGCGAGGTAAGTGCCCAGGGTGAGGCCGGAGAAGGTCACCAGTTGGCGGGGCTTGAGACAGGTGAAGGCGATGTGCATGGCGATGCCCGCGGCGACGGCGTAGGGCATGGTCTGCGAGAAGAGCAGGGCGGGCGGCAGCGCGATCTCTGCTGCGATCACGGTCCCGGGTTCGACGTAATTTGCGCGTTCTAGTAGGGCTTGGTCAGGTTCGTATCGGTGTGGGTATGTCGCGGTGGCAGGTGGGGCAGGCGCCGGTCCAGGTCGCGAGGAGTGCCTGCATCTCGCG
>NZ_BMVU01000101.1 GCF_014650875.1 Streptomyces minutiscleroticus | reverse complement strand
TGAGACTTCGAACACCTCCCTCAACGGCACGGGTGCCTCGTGCGTTGCGCCTCCACCGCCGTCACCCCATCAGTGGCCACTCTGAAACAGCTCAGTGCTACCAAGACGAACGCAACCAGCAGGAGGAACCCGACTCCCATAGCAACCTGTGCGCTGAAAAAAAGATCGTTTGGCCTGGTTCGTGGCGATGCCGTGGTAGTAGTCCAACCGGCGATGCGTGACTTTCCACAGACTCGCCAGCGCCAGACTCCGGTCGCTGCCGACCGTCATCGTGGATGCAGATTGCTGCAGCCGCCTCACGACTGCATCCGCGTGCACCTCAATGGCTTCGTAGCTGACAGGCGACACCGTTTATCACCGGGTTTGGGCAGCACTTGGTGATCACAAGGCTCGAGAATGTCGATGAGAACTGACACCGTTCAGTGCGTGTCTTTGAATTTCCCAGCCGGATTGCCCTGCCCCTCTCGGTGTCGCGAAGGCATCACCAGACGGGCAAGGTGGAGGTCGAGAGAGTCTGTGCCTTCAGGCAGTGGGCCTCTGGGGTCCCACCAGCGGAAAGCCGATACCTCCTCGTTGTCCCGGAAGGGTTTCGGGCGTGCGACGTTGCCGATGAACAGTGCTCCGTACTCCACCCGTCGATCAGGTTGAAGCGTGAACTTCGCGTAGCCGGCGAACCATAGGGGGGCGTCAGCCTCCTGCCCGGTCTCTTCCAGCAGCTCGCGTGAAGCGGTTTGGCGTGGGCTCTCAGCCGGTTCGATGATTCCTCCGGGCAGCTCCCATTCATGTCGACGCCTGTCGAAGACCAGCAGAACTGAGTCGTGGTGCCAAAGTGCCACGAGTGACAGGGGTAGGGGGGCGTCATCGGGCGGGGCGTCTTCTGCGTCGCGGCTGAACGCGATCAAAACGTTGCCGTTGCCGTCGACGGCAAGCGGCTCGATCCGGGATCCTGGCATCGGAGCATGCTGCCGCAACCGGCTGACTGCATCAACGGGAATTGAACTTGTTGCCTTGATCGGCCGCAGTGAGATCAGCTGGCGGCATCTTCTTGCGCGGCTCCGGCCAGACGGACTCCGCGGCCGCCTTCACCGTCCGCAAGCCCACCCCGTACTTTCGCTGCAAGGCCCGGTTCGACATGCCCGCCCGGACATCACGGCGTATCGCCGCGTACAGATCGACCTTGGAGGTAGGTGGCACCGGCTCCCCCTCACCACGCAAAGCACCTCCAGCGTTCCGCCGCAAGCCCCTCAAGTGGTGTCAAAACTCGTCGATATCACTCTCCGCCAACACCAGGCGGTGTCACCACCGACCGACAACCGGTGTCAGAACCCACCGATAAAGCCACCTCAACGGCCAAATCTTCGAGGGCCTCAAGAATTTCTTCGGTCTGGACCATGACCTGCTGATCGTGGGCCGCGAAAACTGAGGGGCCCCGAAGTTTCCGGACAGGCACCCAATAGGGTGTCTTGAACAAGGAAACGAGGGAAAATGGCGCCACCTAGCAAGTAATCGCCGGATTCCCATGAGGAAGCCGTCCAGATCGCATTGAGGTCGAGCAAGACGGTCTCCGAAGTCGCCCGGGAGCTCGAATTGAACCCGGAGACGCTACGCGGCTGGGTGAAGAAGTATCAGAAACAGCAGGAGCGGCCCCCGGTGCGGAACTGACGGTGAGCGAGCGGGCGCGTCTGAAAGAACTCGAACGGCGCAACCGGGAGCTGGAGATGGAAGCCACCTTCCTGAAAAAAGCCGCAGCGTACTTCGCGAAGGATCCCCGGTAGCGAGCAAGTACGAGTTCATCGACGAGATGCGACTCGGCACCGAGAAGTACGCATACAGCGTCGAGTTCATGTGCGGCCGACTCGGCGTCTCCAGATCTGGCTACTACGACTGGCGGTCCCGCCCGGAATCCGCGACAGTTCAACGGCGCGAAGAACTGAAATTGCTCATCGAGAAAGCCTTCGACCTGTCCGACAGCACCTACGGGCACCGGCGCGTCCAGGCCCAACTGCACCGTTGGGGTGTGGTCGCGGGCGTGGAGCTGGTGCGCCGCCTCATGCGCGAACTGGGCCTGGTGCCCTGCCTGCCACGGCCGAAGAGGTTCATCCTCGCACAGGCTGCGGCCGGCCAGGTGCCGGACCTCGTCGGCCGCGACTTCAGCGCGGACGCACCCGGCAAAAAGCTCGTCGGGGACATCACCTACATCGCGACCGGGGAAGGCTGGCTGTACCTCGCGACGGTCATTGACGTTTTCTCAGTGAAGATCACTTCCAGGTTCCGTTGAGGACGAGTGCGGCGCGGGTGATGTCGCCGATTCGGCTCGGGCTGAGACTGACGTGTTTGAGTGCGCGCCAGCGTTCCTTGAGTTCGGCGGCGGTGCGCTCGCCGAGGGCCCGGGTGCCTCTGATCAGGGCGTTCGTCGTTCGGGTGTCGGCATCGAGGGCTTGCTCGGACTGGCCTTTGGGGCGGCGGACCGGGAGGCGGATGCCGATGCCGGCACCGATGTAGCCCTTGTCGGCCAGGGTCGGCAGGCCGTCGGCGGCTGCCTTGTACAGGGCGGGCAGTGCGTGGATGCGGGCGGCGGTGATGTCCGGGGTGGAGCCGGGTTCGACGTCGGAGACCCACAGGGGGGTGCCGTCCGGAGCGGACAGGAACTGCACGTTGCCGCCGAACGCCTTGTGTTTCTGGCTGAACCACAGGTCGTTGCCGTTGTCACGCACGCCGGTCAGGCGGTCGGAGGCGATGAGGGTGCCATCCAGGATGACGTGCGTCATGCCTTCCCGTCGGCAGCGGTCCAGCGCAGTGTGCAGGTCCGGGGCCTGCTCGGCCAGGACATCGATGCCTTCGTGCAGGTAGCGGTAGCCGGTGGCCTGGGAGATTCCGGCGTCGCGTGCCAGGCAGTGCACGCAAGCCTGATCGCGGAACCAGCGCAGGACGAGCACGGCCTGGCGGAACGGGCCCAGTGCCCGTGAACCCCGCGGAGTGCGCACCCGTCGCCGGTGGGCGGCCAGCAGGCGGGCAAGGAACTCGACGGTATGGCGCGGGACGTCGAGCGTGGCAACATAGGTGACCAACGCGAAGCCTCTGGTGCAGCGGACGATCTTGTGGTGAGAACCGTCCTACCAGGGGCTTCACGTCTACCCGCACCCAGGGTCCCGCTGTCCGATCCGGCCACCACGAGCACTTCGCAGCGCCTCACGAAAATAATTTCACTGAGAAAACCTCACTCGCTATATTGAATTCTGGTACAATCGCAAACGCCCTCACTCGGCGGTGGGTGACCGCCCTCCGCGCGAAGTCCATGCCGAGTACGAGGAGTCGCGAATCACCGCGTGAAATGAACAGTCAGAAGACTGTCCGGAAAACGCGAGGCCCCTTACTCATTCCCGCCCACGTCTGGCGGGAGTCGGACCTGCCGGCCACGGAGGCCGGGACGACGGTGATCGCGGACGGCGCCTACCTGGGCACCTGCCTGATCGTCCCGCACCGCCGACGAGCCGGGCGGCCTCTCCTGCGCGGTCAGGAAGAGGACAACGCCGAACACCGGCGCGTGCGGGCCCGCGTCGAGCACACCTTCGCCCGCATGAAGAACTGGAAGATCCTCGGGGACTGCCGCCAGAAAGGCGACGGCCTCCACCATGCACAACCTCACTCTGACCGGGTGAATCAGCAGGTCAAGCCCAACTCCGGCCTGCCCGGGCCCGACCTTCTGCAACACCCGGCAGGCACGCCCCGCGCCGCGTGGGACTGCCGGAGGGCGGCACACGCCGCCGCGTGCCCCCGGTGGGCGGGGGGAGCCCGCGCGTGCGGTCCGCGCGGCGTCAGGCGCCGAGCCGCCGTGGGAGCCGGGCGGCGAGGAAGTCGATGAGCTCGCTGACCCGCCGCGGGACGTGCTCGTCGTCCTCGGTCAGCGCGTAGATGTCGGCGGGCGGCGTCGGGACGTGCGGCAGGACCCGGACCAGCTCACCGCGTTCCAGGTGCGGCCTGACGTGCCACTCGGACCGCATGATCACCCCGCGTCCCTCCAGGGCCCAGCCGGTCACCACGTCGCCGTCGTTGCTCGACAGGCTGCCGTCGACCCGGATGTGCCGGGGGTGGCCCGCGTCGCCGAACCGCCAGAGCGCGTAGTCGCTCTCGTTCTCGCGCAGCACGATGCAGTCGTGGCTGGCCAGGTCCTCGACCCGGGCCGGGGTGCCGTGCCGGGCCAGGTAGGACGGCGAGGCGCACGGCAGGCGCCGGTTCCGAGCGAGCCGGCGCATGCGCAGCGAGGAGTCGGGCGGCGTGCCGACGTGGATGGCGACGTCGAACTCGCGCCGCCGCAGCGGGAGCGCGGAGGTCTGCAGGCGTACGTGGAGCGCCGGGTGGGCCTCCGCGAACTCGCCGAGCAGCGGGGCGACATGGGCGCGCCCGAGCCCGAGGGTGCACTCGACCACCAGGGTGCCGTGCAGCCCCGCCGACCGGTCGGTGAGGGCGTCCTCCAGCTCCCGCAGCTGGCCGAGGATCGTCTCCACGCGCGCTGCGTACAGGGTGCCCTCCGAGGTCAGCACCAGCCGGCGTGCCCCGCGCTGGGCCAGCCGCACCCCGAGGCGGCGCTCCAGGGCGCTGAGCCGCTTGCTGACTACGGGCAGGGAGCACCCCAGTTCCCGGGACGCGGCCGTGAGGGTCTCGCTCGACGCGACCACCCGGAAGAACTGGAGGTCGTCCAGGGAGGAGCGGCTCACCGCAGCACGGCCGCCCGCCGGCCGGTTACTTTCCATGGGCGAAACGCTACCTTGCCCACCACCCGCTTGTGGAGGCCGTCGCGGCTGGCCAGGGTGGGCGGACACCCACCGCACTCTCCGGTAGGTCCGCGGCCCCGGGCCGCGGAAGAGCCGCGTTCCGAGGAGCTGAGCCTTGCCGCACACCCATCGCATCGCAGCGATCCCCGGGGACGGGATCGGCCGCGAGGTGGTCCCTGAAGGGCTGCGCTGCCTGCGCGCAGCCGCCGACGTCCACGGATTCGCCCTGGACATCACCGAGTTCGACTTCGCCAGCGCCGACTACTGGCTGCGGCACGGCACCATGCTCCCCGCCGACTGGAAGGACGTGCTGGGCGGCTTCGACGCGCTCTACTTCGGCGCCGTCGGCTGGCCCGAGACCGTCCCGGACCACGTGTCCCTGTGGGGGAGCCTGCTGCAGCTGCGGCGCGGCTTCGACCAGTACGTCAACCTGCGTCCGGTCCGGCTGCTGCGCGGCGTGCGCAGCCCGCTGCGCGACCACCGGCCGGGGGACATCGACTTCTACGTCGTCCGGGAGAACACCGAGGGCGAGTACTCCAGCATCGGCGGCCGCATCTTCGAGGGCACCGACCGGGAGACGGTGGTCCAGGAGACCGTCATGACCCGCACCGGCGTCGACCGCGTGCTGCGCTACGCGTTCGAACTCGCCGAGCAGCGCCCCCGCAAGCGCCTCACCTGGGCCACCAAGAGCAACGGCATCTCCGTCACCATGCCTTACTGGGACGAGCGGGCCGAGCTGATGGCGAAGCGGTACCCCGAGGTGACCGCTGACAAGGACCATATCGACATCCTCACCGCGCGGTTCGTCCTCCAGCCCGACCGCTACGAGGTCGTGGTCGCCAGCAACCTCTTCGGCGACATCCTGTCCGACCTGGGCCCCGCCTGTACTGGCACCATCGGCATCGCCCCCAGCGCCAACATCAATCCCGAGCGCACCTACCCCAGCCTGTTCGAACCGGTGCACGGCTCGGCCCCGGACATCGCCGGGCTCGGCATCGCCAACCCGGTCGGCCAGATCTGGAGCGGCGCGATGATGCTGGACCACCTCGGCGAGCACGAGGCGGCCGCCCACGTCGTGGCCGCGGTGGAGAGCGTGCTCGACGAACGGCCCGACGTCCTCACCCCCGACCTCGGTGGCACCGGCACCACCGCCGGGCTGGGAGAGGCGGTCGCCACCCGGATCGCCGAGGGACGGCCATGACGGCGCCGACCGCGAAGGGCGCGCACACCCGGCGCATCACATTCCTCGTCGCGCTCGCGGTCTTCGCGCAGGAGTCGACGTGGAACTTCTACGAGTCCCAGCTGCCACCGCTGCTGCGCGAGCACCTCACCAGCGCCGCCGTCGTGGGACTGCTCATGGGCATGGACAACCTGCTCGGCATCTTCATCCAGCCGTGGATCGGCAACCGCTCCGACCGCACCAGGACCTCCTGGGGCCGGCGCATGCCCTACCTGGTGGCAGGGATGCCGGTGGCCGCCGCGCTGTTCGTCGTCATCCCGCACGCCTCGGGGTCCCTGCCGCTGCTGATCGCCGTCATGTTCTCGTACGCGCTGGTCGCCAACACCTTCAAGCCGATCGCCGAGGCGCTCGTCCCGGACTTCGTCGCACCCGAGCGGCGCAGCCGGGCCAACGCGGCGGTGAAGATCGCCTCCAGCCTCACGGTCATCGTCACGGCGCTGCTCAGCCTGCTCCTCGTCGACGACCACCTGTACGTCGCCTTCACCGTCCCCGCGGCCCTCATGCTCCTCTCGGTCGCGGTCCTCGCCGCGACGGTGCGCGACAACCGGTCCCCGGCCTACCGGGCGGCCGTGGCCGAGGCCGCGGAGGCCGCCGCGGCCGACCACGCGGAGCCCCGCGTGCGCGACACCTTCCTCGACATCCTCCGGTCCCCCGACCGCAGCCGGCTGCTGCTGCTCGCCGCCATCCTGCTGTTCAGCAGCGCCTGGGCGGCGTCCCGCTCCCTGGTCACGCCGTACGGCATGGAGGCCCTGGACCTCACCCGCGGCGAGGCCGGCGGCCTGACCCTGCCGAGCGGGGTCGCCTTCCTGCTGGCCGCTTACCCGTCGGCGCTGTTCGCCGAGCGCTACGGGCGGCTGCGCGTGATGACGGCGGGCATGTGCGTGTTCGTGGTGGCCATGGTGCTGGGCACGCTCGCCCAGAACCCGACCGGGACCGTGGTGGCCCTGTGCGTCGGCGCGGCGGGCGCGAGCAGCTTCCTGGTCAACGCCGTGGTGGTGCTGTGGAACCTGGCCCCATCCGCCCGGGTCTTCGGCACCTACGCCGGGATGTACACCGTCAGCTGGGCGAGCGGCGGCTTCCTGGGCCCCGCCCTGGTCGGCGCGATGGTCGACGTGAACGGCTGGCCGCTGATGCTCCTGGACATCGCCCTGGTGGCCTCCCTGTCCGTGGCGGTCATCATCAGGATCAGCAGGCTGCAGCGGCGCAGACCCGCCGCCACCGTCGCATGACCGCCGCCCGGCCCCGCCGGGCCCGCGACCGCGGCCGGAGGACGACGCACGGGCGACCAAGAGAGACACGAGAGACGAGGACCGCGTGCCCCGCATCCTGATCACCACCGACTACCTACGGCCGGACGACGACGTCGACCGGTACCTCACCGGGCACGGCCACACCACGGTGCACGCCCCGCTCGCCGGCCGGAGCGGCCCCGAGGCGCTGGTGGCCGCTCTCCGGGACGCCGACGCCGCGCTCGTCGGGCACGACCCGCTGACCGCCGAGGTGCTGTCCCGCGCCCCGCGCCTGCGGGCCGTCGTCCGGACCGGCGTCGGGTACGACGCGATCGACGTCGCCGCCGCCACCCGGCTCGGGATCACCGTGAGCAACCTCCCCGGCGTCAACGCGGGCGCCGTGGCCGAGTACACCATGGGCCTGCTCCTCGCGACGGCCCGCGGGCTGGTCCGCAGCGCGGCCGGGGTGGCGGCCGGCGGCTGGCCCCGGCACGACGGCCACGAGCTGCGCGGCTCCACCCTCGGCCTCATCGGCTACGGAGCCGCGGCCCGGGCCGTGGTGCCGTTGGCGCAGGCGTTCGGGATGCGCGTGCTGTGCACGACGGGCGTGCCGGAGAGCGGGCGCACCGACCCCTCGGTGCGCTTCGTGGACCTGCCCGAACTCCTCGCGGCGTCCGACCACATCTCGGTGCACACCCGGCTCACCGAGCGGACCCGCGGGCTCCTGGACGCCTCCGCGTTCGCGCTGATGAAGCCGACGGCGGTCCTCGTCAACACCGCCCGGGGAGCCGTCGTCGACGAACAGGCCCTCGCCGACGCCGTGCGCACCGGGCGCATCGCCGGCGCCGCCCTCGACGTCGTCACCGAGGAGCCGCTCCCTGCCGACAGCCCGCTGCGCGGCGTCGACGGCATCGACGTCTACTCGCACCTCGCGGGACAGACCGCCGAGGCCCGGGCCGCCGCCGGCACCGAGGGGGCGGCCGAGATCGTCGCCGCCCTCGCCGGAAAGCCCCGGCACGCCGTCAACACTCCCCTGCCCAAGCCGCCCGCCGGCGACCACGGATGAACGCCGGCCGCGCCCCGCGCCAGCCGTCGAGAGGAAGAAGGAACATGGACAACGAACGGGTGGACCAGGTCAAGGTCCTGGCACCGACCGGCATGCTCGGGGCCGGCTTCCCCGAGGCCACGGTCGAACGCGGCCTGGCACTCGGCGCGGACGTCATCTCCGTCGACGCGGGCAGCACCGACTCCGGTCCCTACTACCTGGGCGCCTCCCGCCCCAAGACCACCCGCGCCGCGGTCGCCCGCGACCTGCGCGTGCTGCTGAAGGCGGCGGCGAGCGCCGGCATCCCCTTGATCGTCGGCTCCTGCGGCACCAGCGGCACGGACGCCGGTGTCGACTGGGTCGCCGAGATCGTCGCCGGCATCCAGGCGGAGGAGAAGCTGTCCCTGAGGGTGGCCCGCATCTACAGCGAGCAGGACGCCGGCACGCTCGCCGAACGCCTGGACGAAGGACGCGTCCACCCGCTGCCGCCGCTCGGCGAACTTCGGCCCGAGACGCTGGAGAGCTGCACCCACATCGTGGGCGTGATGGGGCACGAGCCGATCGTCGCCGCCCTGGAGGCCGGCGCCCAGGTCGTGCTCGCCGGACGCGCCACCGACACCGCCATCGCCGCCGCGTACCCGCTGATGAAGGGCATGCCAGCCGGGCCGTCCTGGCACGCCGCCAAGATCATCGAGTGTGGCGGGCAGTGCACCAGCGACCCGCGGGCGGGCGGTGTCCTGGCCACCGTCGACGCCGGCGGCTTCACCATCGAGCCGCTCGACCCGGCCGTGTCCTGCACGCCGATCCTGGTCGCCGCCCACATGCTCTACGAGACGGTCAACCCCTACGAGATGCGCGAGCCGGACGGCACCCTGGACGTGCGGGACGCCGCCTACACCGCCCTGGACGAGCGCCGGGTGCGGGTCGAGGGTTCCCGGTTCCACGTCGCCGACCAGCACACGATCAAGCTCGAGGGCGCCCGCGTCACCGGCTACGAGACCATGTCGTTCAGCGCCATCCGGGATCCGCACATCCTGGAGCACATCGACGAGTGGGCGGAGCTCATGCACACCGTGCTGCGGCAGCGAGTGGAGCAGACCATCGGGCTGAGCGACGACAAGTACGCCGTCGACCTGCGGCTGTACGGGCACAACGCGATCCTCGGTGACCTCGACCCTGCGTCCGGCCCGCCCCGCGAGGTCGGTGTGATGCTCCTCGTCAGCGCCCCGGACCAGGCCACCGCCACCGCCGTGGCGAAGATCGCCAACCCGCTGATGCTGCACCTGCCGACGCCCGACATGGACTACCTGCCGAGCCTGGCGTTCCCCTCCTCGCCGGCCGAGACCGAGCGCGGGCCCGCGTACGAGTTCGTGCTGCACCACGTCGTCGACACCGTCACCCCCACCGAGATGTTCCGCACCGAGATCGAGGAGCCCCCGCACCATGGCTGAGTCCCGCCCCACCGTCCTGGGCGACCTGGCGCACGAGGTCCGGTCCAAGAACGCCGGCCCCTTCTGGACCACGATGGAGGTCTTCCTGCGCGACGAGGACGGCTACCGCATCGCCGCCGACGAGTCGTTCCTCGACGAACACGTCGTGGCCCGGCTCTACGGGGTGCCCGCCGAGGACGTCCAGATGTTCCGCATCCCCTCCCTGAACGTCGTCAAGATCTCCTTCCCGCGTCCGGTCAGCCAGGCGTCCCTGCGCGACCGGGACGTGCACTCGGGGCAGCACCACGTGCCGCTGGCCCTGCTCCCGCTGCCGGAGCGCGCCGCGGGCTAACGGCGTCCCCGCACCCCTCCGGGTGCGGCGCACAGTCCTTCGTGCGCCGCACCCGCCGGCATGTCGGTGCTCTCTCGACACAGGCCCGACTTCGGCGCGTTGCCGCTCCACGGGCCAAGACCCCCGCCTCCGCCCCGCCTGGGGACTCCGCGCTGGTCCAGCGCTGCGACGTGGGACGCGCTGGGCGCATTCAGACGATCTCGCCGAGCGGCAGTTGCTGCCCGCCGAGCATGTCGTCGATTGCGGCTACACCTCCCCCGGCGCGCATCGAGCGGGCCCAGCGGGTTCACGGCGTCACCCCGCTCGGCCGGGGTCGCTGCCGCCACGGCAGCCAGGCCAAGGCCGCTTCGGGCTTCGGGTCCGCGCATGTGGTGCGAGGGCGCAATTCGCTTGCGGCGGGATGCGCCCCTCAGACTTGGAATGAGCGCAGCATGTGCGTGACGTAACGACGGGACGCGGCCGCGGCATCCCGGCCCGCGGCCGTGATGATCCCCTGGTTCCCTGCGATCACCAGCCGGACGTCGCCGACGGTCAAGTCGGGCCGGAGCGTGCCCGCCGCTTGGGCCCGACTCAGCAACGTGGCCACGACACGGTCGGTGGCCAGGCGTTCGCGGTCGAGCCCTCGACCGGCGATCACCGCATCCACATATGTCTTCGTGTAGCCCTTGTCGCTGACCTGGCACGCACACAATCGGTGTACCAGCTCGCACAGTGCCCGCTTAGGGTCCGGGCTGCGAAGAAGCTCGGCGTGGACGGCCAGGCACTCCTCGCACTGGCGAGTGTGCACGTCGGCGATGAGGAGGTCACGGGTAGGGAAACGCCTGTACACGGTTGCGACGGAGACTCCCGCACGTCGGGCAACCCGGGTGATCGGCGCCTGTTCGCCCCCCTCAGCAAACACGTGTCGTGCCGCGAACAGGATCCGGGCTTCATTCTCTTCGGCGTCCAAGCGCATCTCGCAAGCGTACACAAGCATCTGCGGCAACTCGGATCAGGTTCTTCTCAGATGTTCGCCACGCGACCGCGGCCAGCCGATCATGAATGCCCGTGGTGAAGAAAGGTGACAGCGTTGATTTATCTGGTGACGGGAGCGTCCAGCGGTATCGGCCGGGCGACCGCTCTGCGACTCGCCGGACGGGGTCACGAGGTGATCGCCGGAGTGCGCAACCTTGACGACGCCCCGACGCATCCCCGTGTCCGTCCTCTGCCGTTGGATGTCACCGACACGGCGCAACTGGCCGCCGCCGCAAAGGGGATCGGGCGGCTCGACGGGCTGGTGAACAATGCCGGGGTCACCTTTGCCGGGCCCATGGAGCACCTGACCCTTGAACGCCTCCGGGAACAGCTGGAGATCAATGTCGTGGGACTCGTGGCCGTGACGCAGGCATTCCTCCCCGCGATCCGGGCCGGCAGTGGACGGATCGTGATGATGAGCTCAGCCGCCGGTCGCGTGACCATTCCTCTGCACGGTGCCTACAGCGCCTCGAAACAGGCGGTCGAAGCCATCGCCGACGCTCTCCGCCAGGAACTGCGGCCGTGGCGCCTGCCAGTGATCATCATCGAGCCGGGCACCTTCCAGTCCCGCAACCGCGCCAGCACCGAAGCGGCGGCCCGAGCCGACCGAGCGGCCGCACCCGAGGCGGCGGAGAACCACTACGGCCGCGCCATGGACGCTCTCTTGACGTCCAACAAGAAGACGGAGGCGGCAGCCGGTGATCCAGAGCGCGTAGCAGCGGTTGTCGAACGCGCCCTCACCGCGGCCCGGCCCCGGGCGCGTTACCTCGTCGGTTCCCGCGCACTCGTCACCACGGCTCGTCTGCTGCCCACCCGGACCATGGACGCGCTACTGATCCGCAGCCTGGGCCTGCCTCTTTGAGGAGCCCTTCTTTCCGCAGGATCGCTGGGTCCGGGGTTCGCATGTCCATCTGAAGGTAATGCCCTTGCGTCACGGGCCTCCAGGCCATGTTTCAGGTCGGGGCTCCGGTCCACGCTCGCGCCGTGATGATCATGGTGTGGGGCGCCGGGATCTTTCTGACGAGCAATGGTCGGTGCTGGAATCGTTGCTGCCTGTGGCGAGTGTGAGTCGCAGGTCGCCGGGTCGGCAGCGGCTGATGCACAGTGTGCGATGGCGGGTGCGGACGGGGTTCCGTGGCGTGACCCGCCGTGTGAATACGGGCCCTGGCAGACCGTGCACGGACTGTTCAGGCGGTGGCAGTGACAGGGCGTGTAAGCCCGGCCGCTGACGCTGCTGCAGGCCAGGGCAGATGCGGCCGGACGGATCACGTGAGAGGTCGACGTCGACTCCACGACCTGCCGGATTCACCAGCACGTGGCCCGTGCCCGCCGGGACGGCGCGGGGCGGAAGGAATCACCTGGCGGGGTTGTCACCGAGCCGGACAACCATGGACCGGGCGACCGGCAGGACTACAAGGTCCGGCACGCGGTTGCGATGAGCAAGCCGCAGTGCTGTCATAACTGCGTTTTGCCGTCATCGCTTTGGGCTCCTTCATTGTGGGGCAGCGTCGCTGTCTGCTGGTGGTCGAGCCAGGCTTGCTGTGATCGGCGGCCGCGGGACTGCTGGTGCAACCGGTGGAGCCGTTCGAGTTCTTCGGGGTTGGCCTGGACGATCCACGGCCGTCGGGGTTCGTCGAGCTGGCGGCCGGTGACCCAGCCGCGCTTGATCCAGCCGTAGAGCGTGATCCGGGGGATCCGGGTGTGGCGGGCGAGATCGTTGAGCCACCATTCGTGCGGGCCGAGTGCAGGTTCCAGAAGTCGTCGGTGGTGTTGCCCGCTGCCGCAGCCGATCTGCCGCAGGAGTTCGCGCACACCTGTCGCGCTGAACTCCTCGACGCGCTTGGGCGGACGAAGTTTTTCGGAGTTGAGGACGATTGCGATCGCCGAGGCCGGCTGGCCTGCTTCGGACAGTTCCCGGGCACGGGCGGCGAGCTGGGGGAAGTAGCTGAGCTGGTCCAGCCGGGCGACCGGGCGGACGACCTCGCCATCGGTTTGGTGGCCGCCGGCCCAGGTGATCTGGACAGTGACGCGTTCGCTGTCCCCAATGACGGTCACGGTGATCTTCTCGATCAGGTGCCGCATCAGTTGCTTGCGGTCCGCATCGGTCGTGGTCGGCGCCTGCCAGACGGCTGGCAGGTCCTGAGCCAGGGCCCGAATCTGCTCGCGTTCGTCGGTGGTGAGGAGGCGGGGCCGGGTGGCGGTGAAGCGGTCGTATTCCTCGCCCAGCTGCTGGCGTTCGGCCAGCGCGTGTTCCCAGCCGCGTTCCAGCTCGCGCACGACCAGGCGGTTTTCGGGCTCGGCCAGCTGGTACTGACGCCGGGCCCGGTCCACGGCATAGTCGGCCCGTTCCAGACGCTGACGCCAGATCCGGTCCACCGCCTCGCGCCGGTGCTGGGCCTGCTCGGCCGCGGCGAGGGAGACCTCCAGGGCGGCGGGTGCCATCGCGGCCAGCAGCAGGCCGGTGACATGCCGGTCGAGGCAGGCCCCGGCCAGTTGCTGGCACAACTCGCCGCCGTAGTCGGACTTGAGGCGACCGCACTCGTACTTCGGCCACAGTTTGCCGCCGCGGCCGCGCTGGTAGTGCACGGTCATGCGGGTGCCGCACCGGCCGCAGTGGATCAGGCCGACCAGCAGGGCCGGTCCGTCGCGCAGGGCGCCCATGCTGAGTGAGCGGGCGCGGTTCGCCTCGATCCGGGCCAGGTTGCGTTCGTGCCGGTCCATGTCGATATAGGCGGGCAGGACGCCGGGCAAGAAGACGTGCCAGTTCTCGCGGGGCGTGCGGACCCGGCCGGTGAACGGCCGTCCCGGGACGCGCCGGCGGGGGTCGGTGCGGCTGCGGCCATAGACATAGATTCCGGCATAGGCAGGGTGCCGGAGCATGTTCTGGATCATGATTCGGCTGGGGCGGCGCCAGACCAGCTGGCCCTTCTCCGGTCCCTCACGGGCCCGGAGGCCGACCTGGATGCCGTTTTGGACCAGGAACCGCAGCACCCCGTTGATCAGGGCGAGTTCGTCGAAGAGGTCGAAGACGAGGTGGACGACAGCCTGGACTTGTTCGTCGGGGTCCTTGATGACCTGGCCGTCGGGCAGTCGGAGATAGCCGACCGGCAGGGGCATGGCCAGTTCGCCACGGCGGGCTTTGCCGATCCGGCCGTTCCACATCCGCTGCTTGATCAGATGGAGTTCGGCCTCGCTGATGGTGCCCTTGAGCCCGAGGAGCATCCTGTCGTTGTGTTCGGCCGGGTCATAGACGCCGTCCGGGTCGGCGAGGAGGGCTCCGGCCAGGGCGCACAGCTCGAGGAGCTGATGCCATTCACGGCCACTGCGGGCGAGCCGGGACATTTCCACTCCGAGGACCAGGCCCACGTGGTCCAGGCCGACTTCGGAGACCAGTCGCTGGAAGCCGGGCCGGTCCACCAGGCCGGACGCCGAGTGGCCGAGGTCCTCGTCGATCACCAGGACCCGGGACGGTGGCCAGCCCAGATCGACGGCCCGCTGGGTGAGTCCGTACTGCAGTCGGGTCGACTCCGCGTGATCGATGACCTGCTGGGGTGTCGACTGGCGGACATAGACGACCGCGAGACGGTCCCGATGCCAGGGCTGGATCTTGCCGTCAAGTCGTTCCCACGGAGCCGGCGCCGTCATCGTCACGGGGTTCACCCCCGTCCCACTCGGCCGCGAGCACCATGCGGGCCGCCAGCTCGGCCAGCAGCCGAACCACCAGCTGACGGCTCAGCTCCGGAACCGTCTCCCACCACGGGATCTGGGGAGGTCCGCGACGACGTCATCGGACACCGCGACTCACCACCCTCGCTCTCACCGGCTTGTCGCTCCCGCAACTGCCGCACGACAACAGCGGCCTGGAGCAAGCCGTCCACCCCTACGACCGGGACATTCCCCGACCTGGAGTCGTCTATGTGTGCATTACGGCTTGCTCCTTGCGTGCGGAATCAGCCGCCTCAAGCAGCACCGGGCGGTGGCCACCCGCTACGACCAGCTCGCTGTTCGGTTCCAGGCGGCCGTCCACGGGGTTCTGGCGCGCACCGCCAGACGGGAGGACCATGGAGGTGCGTCCGGCGGTGCGGCGTGGTGCGGGCGTTGTGGTTGCGACGCCGGGGCTGCGCGTGCTCGTCAGGGTGCCTTCGGGTGTGGGGCCTCCGCCGGTCTGTCGTGTGCTGTGCCGTCGGATTCGGTGTGTGAGAGTGCGGCGAGGAGCTGCAGTTTCTCGTCGCTGTCGCTGTCCTTGTCGGGGTAGTAGACGACG
>NZ_BMVU01000100.1 GCF_014650875.1 Streptomyces minutiscleroticus | reverse complement strand
ACCACGGCCCGCAGATAGCTCTCCCACAGCCCCGAACCGGCCCCGATCCAGTCGTAGCCGAGGCCGACGACGACCGCGGTCCCGTAGACGTAGCCGAAGAACAGCAGCAACTGCGCCACACCGCACAGCACGTACGCCGCCGTGCCCGCCCGTGCCGGTACCACCGTGTCGAGCGGCGAGGAGACCGGGGCCGGTGGCCCGTTCCCCGCCCCTGGGCCCGGTTCCGCGAGCGCCGCCGCGAGGTCGCGGATCGTCCGGTGCCGGTAGATGTCCTTCATCGACACCGCCGGCAGGTCGTCCCGTTTCCTGACCCGGGCGCAGAACTGCGCCATGACCAGCGAGTCGGCCCCCAGGTCGTCGAAGAAGTCGCTGTCGGCGGGCACCCGCTCGCTGCGGACCACGCCGGCCAGCGTCTCGGCGAGACGGGCCTCCAGGCCGGACGCGCCGGCGGTCGTGGACGGTGCTGGTACGGACGTGAACACATGGGTGGTCGAACGGTCTTCAGAAGCAGCCACGCTGTGAACTCCTCGCTGAACACTGTCACATGGTCGGTTGCGCCGGGCGCACGTCGCCGGCCTCCGCGGCCCGCTGGACGGGCGGCGGCGGTGAGAAGGGGGGTACGGGCGGCCGGCGGCGCGGAGGGTGACCCCGGTGGCCGCCTCCAGGGGGCGGAAGGACCACCGGGGTCGGGCGGACTCCGGCGGGTGCCCGGGCCGGCCCTGGGAGTGCCGGCCCGGTGCACCGTCCGCCCCCGTCCCGTCCCCGGTCCGGCGGCCCCGCGGCACGTCACCCGGTGAACGGGCCCGGGTGGTGCGTTCCGCGTGCGCCGCCGCGGAGGGTGCGTCGGAGACGGGACGACACGGCCGCGCGGCGATGGGCGGATCCCGCGGGACCCGCGCGCCGGACGGCCCGCGTCACGGTGTCCGGTGTCTTCCCGGCTCGCGCGGGCCGGACGGTGCGCGTTCGTCCGTACGGGAGGAAGCGGGCTCCCGCACGGGGACGTGCCGCGCCGGACCGGGGCCTTCGGGGCCCGTCCGCGCGGGCGTGTCCGCGACACCGTCAGGGGTCATCGTCACGCTGCCGGGAAGGAGCGGAGCGCCGTGGAGGACGCGTTGTGTGCCATGTCCTCCACGATTGAAGAATCTCGCCGCGCACGGCATCCGGCGGTCCACTGGAAAAGTTCGGCCGGACGACGGACCGGGCTCCTCCGGACGGCCGGAGCACCCCCGTCGCCCGGCCGGATTCGGCGCCGGGCCGCCGCGGCGCCCCCGCGCCCGTGATAGAGGAGGACCCGGGCCGCGGGACGGTGCCGGCGGGCCCGCCCCCGGGTCAGGGGCGCGGCCGGCGCGCGGCGGGCGGCGGTGCCGTGCTCTCGCGCACCACGAACGTCGTGGGCACGAGCGTGGTGCCGTGCTCGGCGCCGCCGTGGCGCATGCGGTGCAGGACCCCCTCGACGCACAGGCGTCCCACCTCGGCGAAGTCCTGGTGGACCGTGGTGAGGGGCGGCAAAAAGGAGCCCGCCTCCGCTATGTCGTCGAAGCCGATGACGCTCACGTCGTCGGGGACCTTCCTGCCCCGCTCGGCCAGGGCGCGCAGCAGGCCGAGCGCCATCTGGTCGTTGGCGGCGAACACGGCCGTGCAGTCCGGCTCGTCGGCGAGCCCCAGGCCCGCGCGGTAGCCGGACTCCGCCGACCAGTCGCCCCGTACGACGGCCGGCACCTCGCGCCCGGCCGCGGTGAGCTCGGCCCGCCAGGCGTCGGCGCGGCGCTGGGCGGCGTAGGACTCCTCGGGGCCCGCCAGGTGCCACACGGTGTGGTGGCCGAGGTCCAGCAGGTGGCGCACGGCGGTGCGGGCGCCGCCGGCCTGGTCGGTGTCGACCACGGTGAAGCGGTCGCCGGCGTCGGAGTCGGCCACCACGACCTGGATGTGCGGGGGCAGGGAGAGGGTCGCCTCGTCGAGGAGGTGGACCTCCTGGATCACGATGACGGCGTCGACGGCCAGTTCGCTCAGCCGGGAGAACGCGCCGCGCACCTCGTCCTGGGTGGGGACGGCGACGGGCAGCAGGGTGACGGCGTACCCCTCCTGCGCGGCGGAGACGGCGATCGCCTCCAGCGTGCGCACGTTGCCCGTGCTGGACAGGCCGAAGGTGATCACACCGATGGTGCGGAACTCGCCGCTCTTCAGGGCCCGGGCCGCGCTGTTGGGCCGGTAGCCCAGCTCCTTCATGGCGGCGAGCACCTGCCGCCGGGTCTCCTCGGCCACGCCGGAGTAGCCGTTGGACACACGGGAGACGGTCTGGGAGGAGACACCGGCCAGGCGCGCGACGTCGGCCATGGACGCGCTCTGCGCGCGGCGGACGGCCCGTTTCCGGGGGCGGGCCCCTCCCGGCGCTCCGGCCGCGATGCCGTCTGCTGTGTCCACTGGTCGTTCCTCACCTCGTGTGCTGCGGTTTCTCCGAACGGCCCTTGACCACCGTCGACGGAGCAGTGTAGACATTCGGCCATCAGATGTTTACGTAAACATAACACCCTCCGGACACCTCTCCGGCGGTCGATGTTTGCGCAAACATCCCGGCAGACGCCGGCTCACGAGGCACCTTGCACGAGCGGGGAACGACAATGACGACGCTACGCCCCCCGGTGGCCGCACACCGCCCCACGGCGCGGACCCGGACGAAACGGGACCGCCGGTCCTGGACCGGATGGGGTTTCATGGGGCCCTTCGCGGCCGTCTTCGCCCTGGTCTTCCTGGCGCCCATCGCGTACTCGATCTACCTCAGCCTGTTCCGCGACCAGTTGATCGGCGGCACCACCTTCGTCGGCCTCGACAACTACACGCAGGCCTTCCAGGACGACAAGTTCTGGGCCTCCGTCGGGCGGGTGTCGCTGTTCCTGGTCGTCCAAGTGCCGATCATGCTGGGCATCGCGCTGCTGGTCGCCCTCGCCCTGGACAGCGGCCGGCTCTACGGCAGGGACTTCTTCCGCATATCGATCTTCCTTCCGTACGCGGTGCCCGCCGTGGTCGCCACCCTCATGTGGGGCTTCATGTACGGCACCCGCTTCGGCCTGCTGGGCGACGTCAACGACGCGTTCGGCGTCTCGCTGCCCGACCCGCTCTCCCCCGACCTCGTCCTGGCGTCGATCGGCAACATCGTCACCTGGGAGTTCGTCGGCTACAACATGCTGATCTTCTACTCGGCGCTGCGGGTGATCCCGCACTCGCTCTACGAGGCGGCCGAGATCGACGGCGCCGGGCAGTTCCGGGTCATCGCGGCGATCAAGCTCCCCGCGATCCGCGGCGCCCTCGTCATCGCCACGATCTTCTCGATCATCGGCAGCTTCCAGCTGTTCAACGAGCCGAGCATCCTGCGCAACCTGGCGCGCAACGCCATCACGACGTCCTACACGCCGAACTACTACACGTACTCGCTGTCCTTCTCGGGCCAGCAGCACAACTACTCCGCGACGGTCGCCATCATCATGGGCCTGATCACCATGGTGATCGCCTACGTGGTCCAGCTGCGCGGCATGCGCAAGGGAGCGTGAACGATGAGCCACGTCACCACCGCCTCCCCGGCCGCACCGCGGCACGCGACCGGCACCGCTCCCCGGCTGCGCACCCCGCGCCGCGCGCACACCCCCGGACGCCCCCGCCGCAGCGTGCTGCTGACCGTGCTCACCGGCCTGGTCCTGCTCTACACCCTCGTGCCGCTGCTCTGGCTGGTCATCAGCGCGACCAAGACGCAGGAGGGCCTGGCCGGCTCCTTCGGCCTGTGGTTCGACGGGGACTTCGCCCTGTGGGACAACATCCGGCAGACGTTCACGTACGACGACGGCGTGTTCACCCGCTGGCTGCTCAACACCCTGCTGTACGTGGCGGTCGGCGCCGGCGGCGCCACCTTCCTGGCCGTTCTCGGCGGTTACGCGCTGGCGAAGTTCACCTTCCCCGGCAAGCGCGCGGTCTTCGCCGTCGTCATCGGCGCCGTCGCCGTGCCGGGCACCGCGCTGGCGGTCCCCACCTTCCTGATGTTCAGCGAGATGGGGCTGACCAACACACCGTGGGCGGTCATCGTCCCGTCCCTCATCTCGCCGTTCGGCCTCTACCTGATGTGGGTCTTCGCCTCCGAGGCCGTTCCCACCGAGCTGATGGAGGCCGCCCGCATGGACGGCGCGGGCGAGGTGCGGACCTTCTTCCAGGTCGCGCTGCCGCTGCTGGCGCCGGGCATCGTCACCGTCCTGCTGTTCACCATGGTCGCCACCTGGAACAACTACTTCCTGCCGCTGATCATGCTCAAGGACCCGGACTGGTACCCGCTCACCCTGGGCCTCAACAGCTGGAACGCGCAGGCCCAGACGGCCGGTGGCGAAGTCGTCTTCAACCTCGTCATCACCGGTTCGCTGATCACCATCCTGCCCCTGATCGCCGCCTTCCTGCTGCTGCAGAAGTACTGGCAGTCCGGCCTGGCCGCCGGAAGCGTCAAGGAGTAGGCCCGCCGGGGCCGCCCCGCGTCCCCTGTCCGCAACACCCCGTGTCACCGCTGCCCCCGTCCCACTCGCCGACCGGCGACGATGAAGTGGAAGCCCTCATGTCCCTGAGAACCCGCCGCATGGTGCGCGGCCTCGCCCTGTTCTCCGCCCTCGCCCTGGGCGCCACCGCCTGCGGCGGCTCGGACGACGACGCCTCCGACCGGAAGGAGGTGTCCGCCGCCGACATCGACGCGGCCCTGGACAAGGGCGGCACCGTCACGGTGTGGGCGTGGGAGCCCACGCTCAAGCAGGTCGCCGCCGACTTCGAGAAGGCCCACCCCAAGGTCGAGATCGACCTCGTCAACGCGGGCACCAACAGCGAGCAGTACAAGGCCCTGGACAACGCCGTCTCGGCGAAGAAGGGCGTCCCCGACGTCGCCCAGATCGAGTACTACGCGCTCGGCCAGTACTCCCTGACCAAGGGGGTCAGCGACCTGAGCCGCTTCGGCGCCGACAAGCTCTCCGACCAGTACTCCCCCGGTCCGTGGAACGCGGTGACCGACGGCGACGGCGTCTACGCCCTGCCGATGGACTCCGGCCCGATGGCGCTGTTCTACAACAAGAAGGTCTTCGACAAGTACGGCATCGAGGTTCCCGCCACCTGGGACGAGTACGTCGAGGCCGCGCGCAAGCTGCACAAGGCCGATCCCAAGGCCTACATCACCAACGACATCGGCGAGGCCGGCGCGACCACCAGCCTGCTGTGGCAGGCCGGTTCCCGCCCCTACCAGGTCGACGGCACCAAGGTGAAGATCGACTTCACCGACAAGGGCGCCAAGGAGTACACCGACACCTGGCAGAAGCTGCTGGACGAGAAGCTGGTCGCGCCCATCAACAGCTGGACCGACGAGTGGTACCAGGGCCTGGGCGACGGCACCATCGCGACCCTGTCCACCGGCGCGTGGATGCCCGCCAACTTCGTCTCCGGCGTGAAGAACGCCTCCGGCGACTGGCGCGTGGCCCCGCTCCCGCAGTGGAACGCCGGCGAGGAGGCCGGCGCGGAGAACGGCGGCAGCGCCCTGGCCCTGCCCGAGCTGGGCAGGAACAAGGAGCTGGCCTACGCGTTCGTCGAGTACGCCAACTCCGGCGAGGGTGTGAAGACCCGCCTCGAGGGCGGCGCGTTCCCGGCGACCACCGAGGACCTCAACTCCTCGGAGTTCCAGAACACCGAGTTCCCGTACTTCGGCGGCCAGAAGGCCAACGAGATCTTCGCCGACTCGGCCGCCCACGTCGCCGACGACTGGTCGTACCTGCCCTACCAGGTCTACGCCAACTCCATCTTCAACGACACCGTCGGCAAGGCCTACGTCTCCGGCACCAGGCTCACCGAGGGCCTGAAGGCCTGGCAGGACGCCTCCGTGAAGTACGGCGAGGAGCAGGGCTTCACCGTCGAGCAATGACGCCCGCCCCACCCCGACCAGCAGCACTCGCACGCCGCGCCGCCCGGCGCGCACCGGAAGGACCGCTCATGACCTCCGCTCTCCCCCTGCTGCCGCACGGGCCGGACGGTGACCCCGCCCGCCGCCTCGCGTACGGCGCCGACTACAACCCCGAGCAGTGGCCGCGCGAGGTGTGGCGGGAGGACGTCCGCCTGATGCGCGAGGCGGGCGTGAACATCGTCTCCGTCGGCATCTTCTCCTGGGCCCGGCTGCAGAAGGCCGAGGACGAGTGGGACTTCGGCTGGCTGGACGAGGTCATGGACCTGCTGCACGCCGGCGGGATCGCGGTGGACCTGGGGACCGCCACCGCCTCCCCGCCGCCCTGGCTCACCGCGGCGCACCCGGAGATCCTCCCGGTGACCGCCTCCGGTGAGACGGTGTGGCCGGGGGCGCGGCAGCACTGGCGGCCCACCTCGCCGGTGTTCCGCCGGTACGCGCTGCGGCTGGTGCGCACCCTGGCCGAGCGGTACAAGGACCACCCGGCGCTGGTGGCCTGGCACGTCAACAACGAGCTCGGCTGCCACAACGTCTACGACTTCTCCGACGACGCCGCCCGCGCCTTCCGCGACTGGCTGCGCGCCCGCTACACCACGCTGGACGCCCTCAACCACGCCTGGGGCACGGCGTTCTGGTCGCAGCACTACACGGAGTGGGAGCAGATCCTCCCGCCCCGCCTCGCCGCGTCCCACCCCAACCCCACGCAGCAGCTCGACTTCAAGCGGTTCTCCTCCGACGCGCTCAAGGAGCACCTGCGCGCCGAGCGGGACCTGCTGCGCGAGATCACCCCCGGTGTGCCCGTCACCACCAACTTCATGGTGATGGGCGGCACCAAGGGCATGGACTACGCCGACTGGGCCGGCGAGGTCGACTTCGTCTCCAACGACCACTACGTCCTGCCGGGACCGCAGGACCGGGACGAGCTGTCCTTCTCCGCCAACCTGGTCAGCGGCATCGCGGGCGGGCGCCCGTGGTTCCTCATGGAGCACTCCGCGAGCGCCGTCAACTGGCAGCCGGTCAACGTGGCGAAGCGGCCCGGCGAGCTGGCCCGGGACTCGCTGCTGCACGTCGCGCACGGCGCCGACGCCGTGTGCTTCTTCCAGTGGCGCCAGTCGGCCGCCGGGGCCGAGAAGTACCACTCGGCGATGGTGCCGCACGCCGGTCAGGACAGCGACCTCTTCCGCTCCGTGGCCGCGCTCGGGCGGACCCTGCGCACGCTCGCCCCGGTCGCGGGCAGCGAGCGCGAGCCCGCGCCGGTGGGCATCGTCTTCGACTGGGACTCGTGGTGGGCGAGCGAGCAGGACTCCCACCCCACCTCGCTCCTGGACTACCGCCGGGAGGCGCTCGACTGGTACTCCGCCCTGCTCTCGCTGGGCGTGCGGGCCGACGTCGTCACCACCACGAGCGACCTCGGCCGGTACCGGGTCCTGATCGCGCCCGTGCTGCACGTGGTCCCCGCGGCGCTGGCCAAGGAGCTCACCCGGTACGCGGAGAACGGCGGCCACCTGGTCACCACCTACTTCTCCGGCATCGTCGACGAGAACGACCACGCCTGGCTCGGCGGCTACCCCGGCGCCCTGCGCGACCTGCTGGGCATCCGCGTCGAGGAGTTCGGCCCGCTGCTCGACGGCGACCGCGTCGAGCTGGAGGGCGCCGCCGACGGCACCCTGTGGACCGACCGGATCGACGTCACGGCCCCGGACGTGGAGGTGCTGGCCCGCTACCGCGGCGGCGCGTACGCGGGCCGCCCCGCGATCACCCGCCGCGCGGTGGGCCCGGGCTCGGCCGCGTACGTCTCCACCCGGCTGGGCGCGGACGGCCTCGCGGGCCTGCTGCCGAGGCTCCTCGGCCCCGCCGGGGTCGCCGGCGAACTGCCCGAGGGCGCGGCGGGGCGGGTGGAGCTGACCGTGCGCCGCGACGCGGACAGCCGCTACCTGTTCCTGGTCAACCGCACCGACGAGGACGTGCCGCTGGCCGGGCTCGCCGGGGACCTCCTCGTCGGCACCCGGGACGACGCGGGCACCGTGGTCCTGTCCCCCCGGGACGTGGCCGTGGTGCGCCGGCCCGTCGGCTGAGACCCCGGGGACGCATCCCGCACCACCCTGTGAACGGCACCACCCTGTTCCAAGGTCGCACCGTCGTGTCCGGACCGGGCACGACGGTGCGGCGTGCAGCGACCACCACCGAAGTCGGGAGCACACGATGGCACGCCGTACCCGTATCCGACCGCGGCTCCTCGGGACCCTCTGCGCCACCGCACTGGCGACCGGGACCGCCCTGGCCACCGCCCCGCCGACGACCGCGCAGTCCGCGGCGGCCGCCGTCACCGTCCGGCCCGACCCCTCCTACCAGCAGGAGAGGTTCGAGGGCTGGGGCACCAGCCTCGTCTGGTTCGCCAACGCCACCGGCGACTACCCCGACGAGATCCGCGAGAGACTGGCCGACCTCCTCTTCGGCGACGACGGGCTCGCCCTGAACATCGCCCGCTACAACATAGGCGGCGGCAACGCGCCCGACGTGAAGGACTACCTCCGCGCCGGCGGGGCCGTCGAGGGCTGGTGGAAGGCCCCCGAGGGCACCACCCGCGAGGACACCGGCTGGTGGAGTCCAGGGGACGCGGCCGACTGGAACGAGGACGCCGACGCCACCCAGCGCTGGTGGGTCGAGCGGATCAAGGACGACGTCGACCGCTGGGAGACGTTCAGCAACTCCCCGCCGTGGTTCATGACGCAGAGCGGCTACGTCTCCGGCGGCTTCGACGCCGGCGCCGACCAGCTCAAGGAGGAGTCGGTCGACGACTTCGCCGCGTACCTGGCCGGGGCGACGAAGAGACTGGAGAAGGCGCACGGGATCCAGGTCGACACCGTGGACCCGTTCAACGAGCCCAACACCACCTATTGGAGCACCCGCCTCGGCGCCGACGGCGAGCCGGTCGGCGGCCGCCAGGAGGGCGCCCACATCGGCCCCGGGCTCCAGCAGAAGGTCATCCGCGCGCTGGCCCCCGCCCTGAGGAAGGCGAGGACCGGCGCGGAGATCTCCGCGATGGACGAGACCGACCCGTCGATCTTCGCGCAGAACTGGACCACCTATCCGCAGGACGTGCGCGACCTCGTCGGGCGGATGAACGTCCACACCTACGGCACCGGCCGGCGCACCACCGTGCGCGACCTCGCCAAGGCGGCGGACAAGCCGCTGTGGATGAGCGAGGTCGAGGGCGACTGGGGCGACGGGCAGGACTTCGAGGACATGCGGCCCGGCCTCGGACTGGCCCAGCGCATCGTCGACGACCTGCGCGAACTGGAGCCCCGCGCCTGGGTGTTCTGGCAGCCCGTCGAGGACTACGACAACATGAGGCCGGGCGGCGAGTCGGCGAAGGGCGGCAACTGGGGCAGCATCCAGCTCCCGTTCAGCTGCACCGCCGCCGACACCCTGGAGACCTGCCCGGTCCGGACGAACACCAAGTTCGACACCGCCCGCAACTTCACCCACTACATCAAGCCCGGCGACCGGCTGATCGGGACGGACGACACCTCCAGCGCCGCCGCCGTGGCGAAGAGGGGCGACGCCGCCACCGTCGTGCACGTCAACGGCACCACCGAGGCCCGCACGGTCGCACTCGACCTGTCGAAGTTCGGCCGCGTCGCCCGGGGCGCCACCGTCACACCGGTCGTGACCAGCGCCGACGGCAAGCTGGAACGGGAGAGGGCGGTGAAGGTCACCGACCGGCGGGCCACCGTGACCGTACCCGCCCAGTCCGTCACCTCCTTCCTCGTGAAGGGTGTGTCCGGCGTGGCGGAGGACGCCGCGCCGCTGCGCGAGGGCCACACCTACGAGCTGACCGGCGTCCAGAGCGGCAAGCGGCTCACGGTCGCGGACGACGGCACGCACCTCGTCGTCCGGGGCGCGGACGCCGACGCGGCCGGTTCCGCGCAGCAGTGGCGGCTGAAGCGGATCAGCGGCGACACGGGCAACCGGCAGCGGTACCTGTTCGCGAACCCGGCCGAGGGCAAGCGGCTCGCCGTCCGCGACGGCGGCCCCGTCCTGGAGGCGGACCGCGGCCGCCGCGACGCGGCGGCCCAGTGGATCCCGTCGACGACCGGCGACGGCACCTGGACCCTCGTCAACGCCGCCACGGGAAGCCTCCTGGAGGTCGGCGGCCAGGCCACGGCGGACGGTTCCGCCGTGGCCTGGCCACCCAACTCCGGCGCCAACCAGCGGTGGCGGATCACCGAGGCGGCGGCCGGGCGGGACCGGGCGTAGCCGTCCAAGGCCCTGACGACACGGTGGGACGGCCCGCGAAGGGCCGTCCCACCGTGTCGTCCCCGCCGGGACGGGGCGCTCAGCCCCTCAGGGCGGTGAGGGTGCTGTCCAGGTCGGTGTCCCGGGCGCGGTTGTACGGGAGCTTCGACAGGACGCGGGCCATGCCGCAGGTGTCGGTGACGGCGGAGAAGACCAGGCCGCAGGCGACGCCCGCGGAGAGCAGGCGGGCCTTGGGCAGGCGCCGGCCGGCCAGCAGCCCGGCCAGCACCAGCGAGCCTGCGGCGAGCCGCACCTGCCGCTCCATGGCCCAGGTCGTGCGGACGGCGCCCACGGGCCGGTCGATGTCGTAACCCTGCCGGGCCCAGGCGGTGGTGCCGCCGGTGAGGGTGGCGGCGTCGACGCCGCGGCCGGCCAGGCGCTCGCCCGCCTGCGCGGAACGGGCGCCGGAGGCGCAGACGAGGAGGAGGCCGCCGCGGTCCGCGACGTCCTCCAGGACGGGCAGGGCCTCGTCGAGGAGGTCCAGGGGGACGTTGTGGGCGCCGGGCAGATGGCCGGCGGCGTACTCGCCCGGCGTGCGCACGTCGACGACGGTCAGCTCGCCCAGCCGGTCGTGGGCCTGCTGCGGGGTGAGGGCGGTGGTGCTCACGTGGTGCGTTCCTGTTCTGGGCTCGGGACGTTGTCCCTGGTCACCGTACCCGGACAGGCGGGGGCGAGACGTACTCCACTGGACTGAAGGAGCCGGCGTGGGGCTGACGGGGCGGCCGTGCCCCTCCCCCGCCCGCGGCCGCCGTCTCCCGGTCGCCGACGGGCGGCCTCGTCCGCCTCGCGAGAAAGCGAGCACCGTGGACCGGCTCCGTGCCACTGTGCCCACTGTGGCGGCGTCGGCCCTCTCCCTCACCTCCGTCCCTACATCCTCACCGCCGTCACCTGCGCTTTCCCAGGACCCCGCAACCGAAGGGCGAGTAAGGTTAGGCTAACCTGCACACTGTGAAAGCAGGTACAGAAGCTGCCGGCGGGCCGCGGCGGCGCGGACACGAGCTGTCGGCCGTAGGTGTGACGGTGGCGTACGGCGGTGTCGACGTCGTGCACGACGCCGCCCTCTCGCTCCGGCCCGGCGAGGTGACCGCGCTCGTCGGCCCCAACGGCAGCGGCAAGTCGACCCTCCTGCGGACGCTGGCGCGTCTGCAGCGGGCGCGCGGCGGCGCGCTCACCCTCGACCCCGGGACCGACGACGCCGCCGACGGCTTCGCCCTCACCGCCCGCCGGTTCGCGCGCCACGTCGCGCTGCTGACGCAGAGCCGCCCCACGCCCGGCGGGCTCACCGTCCGCGACGTCGTCGAGTTCGGCCGCTACCCGTACCGCGGCCGCTGGGGCCGCCCCGACCCGGACGGCGCGGCCGCGGTGGACCGGGCACTCGGCATGACGGGCGTGACGGACCTCGCCGGACGCGGCGTCGAGCACCTCTCCGGAGGACAGCTCCAGCGCGTGTGGATCGCGAGCTGCCTCGCCCAGGAGACCGGCGTCCTCCTCCTCGACGAGCCGACCACCTACCTCGACCTGCGCTACCAGGTCGAACTCCTGGACCTGATGCGCGACCTGGCGGACGACCACGGGATCGCGGTCGGCGTCGTCCTGCACGACCTGGACCAGGCGGCGGCCGTCGCCGACCGGATCGCCCTGCTCGACGCGGGCCGGATCGTCGCCGACGGCACCCCCGGGGACGTGCTGACGCCCCGGCTCCTCACCGACACCTACGGCATCCGGATCGAGGTCGACACCGACCCCTCGACCGGGCGGCCGCGCACGCGCGCGATCGGCCGTCACCACACCCGTACCGAAAGGCACCGCCCCTCATGAAGCGCCCCCTCCTCGCCGTGGCCGCCGTCGCGGCGCTCTCCCTCACCGCCTGCGGTACCACCGAGTCCGCCGCCCCGGCCCCGGACGCCTCCGCCGGCCGGATCACGCTGACCGACGCGACGGGGGCGAAGGTGACCCTCGACGGCCCCGCCACCAAGGTCGTGGGCACCGAGTGGGGCGTCGTCGAGGACCTCGTCTCGCTCGGCGTCGACCCCGTCGGCGTCGCCGACGTCAAGGGCTACACCACCTGGGACGAGGCGGCCCCGCTGACCGGCGGCCCGAAGGACATCGGCACGCGCGGCGAGCCGAGCACCGACACCGTCGCGTCGCTGAAGCCGGACCTGATCGTCGCGACCACCGACCTGTCGTCCGCGGCGCTGAAGCAGCTGCGCAGGATCGCCCCGGTGCTGGCGGTGAAGTCGGCCGACGCCTCCGACCAGATCGGGCTGATGAAGGACAACCTCGACCTCATCGCCGAGGCGACAGGCACGAGCGAGCAGGCGGAGAAGGTCGTCGAGGAGTTCGACGCGAAGCTCGCCGCGGGCAGGAAGGCCCTGGCCGCCGCCGGGTTCGCCGGGAAGAAGCTCGCTTTCGCGGACGGCTACGTCGCCTCCAACCAGGTCTCGATCCGCCCGTACACCGGCGGTTCCCTGATCGGGGCCGTCAACGAGGAGCTGGGGCTGGAGAACGCCTGGACCGTCGAGGGCGACAAGGCCTACGGGCTCGCCACCACCGACGTCGAGGGGCTCACGAAGCTCGGTGACACCGAGTTCGCCTACATCGCCAGCGACAGCGACGGCGGCGACCCCTTCGCCGAGGACCTCGCGAAGAACTCCGTGTGGACGTCGCTGCCGTTCGTGAAGGAGGACCGGGTGCACCGGCTGCCCGAGGGCATCTGGATGTTCGGCGGACCGGCCTCGATGGGCGCGTACGCCGACGCCGTCGTCGACGTGCTGACGAAGTAGCGCCGTGACCGCCACCGCAACCGCTCCCGTCGTTCCCGACGCGCGCACGACCACGTCCAGGGCGGGCGCGGTCGTGGTGCCGGCCGCGCTCCTCGTGCTGGTCGCGGTGCTGGCCGTCGTCGACGTCACCCAGGGCACGGCCGCCGTCGGCGCCGGCGACGTGTGGCGGGCCCTGACCGGCCGCGCCGCCCCGGGCGACGCCTCCGTGGTCGTCGCCTCCCGCCTGCCGCGCATGGCCGCCGGCATCCTCGTCGGCGTCGCCCTGGGCACGGCGGGCGCCGCCCTGCAGGCCGTCAGCCGCAACGTGCTCGCCGCCCCGGACACCCTGGCGGTGAACGCCGGCTCCTATCTGGCCCTCGGCGTGCTCGCCGTCACCGGTGCGTCGTTCCCGCTGCTGGCCTCCTCCGGCGTCGCGTTCGCGGGCGGCCTCGCGGCGGCGGCCCTCGTGCTCGGCCTGTCCGGGCCGGGGACCGGGACCGTACGGCTCGTCCTGGCCGGCAGCGCCCTCGCGCTCGGCCTCGGCTCCGTCACCGACGCGCTGCTCCTGCTCTTCCCCGAACGGACCGACGGCCTCTACGCGTGGAGCCAGGGCAGTATCGGCCAGAACGGCTTCGACGGGGTGGCGCGGATGGCGCCCGTCGTCCTGCTCGGCCTCGCCGGGCTCGTGCTCGCCGCCCGCCGGATCGACGCCCTGTCCCTGGGCGACGAGGCGGCCCGCGGGCTCGGCGTCCCGGTCCGCGCCACCCGGTTCACGGCGGTCGTGCTCGCCTCGCTGCTGTCCGCGGCGGCGGTCACGCTCGCCGGACCGGTCGGGTTCGTCGGCCTGTGCGCGCCCGCGCTGGTCCGGCCCCTCGCCCGCCGCTTCCGGGCGCTGGTGCGGGCGCGGACGGGTCTGCCCGTCGCCGGGCTCACCGGCGCGGCGCTCGTGCTCGGTTCGGACGTGGCGCTGCGGGCCCTGGTGCCCGCCGAGTCCGCCGTCGCGGTGCCCACCGGCGTCGTGACCAGCGTCGTCGGCGCCGTGTTCCTCGTCGTCATGGCGCTCCGCACGCGGGGCGCCGCCGAGGCGGCGGCCCCGGACCGGCTGCGCGTCCCGGACCGGACGGCGTACGCCGTGACCGTGGCGGTCCTCACCGCCGTCCTCGTCGGCACGGTGATCGCGGCGGTGCTGCTCGGCGACAGCAAGCTCCTGCTCGGGGACGTCGCCAACTGGGCGCGGGGACAGGCGGGGCAGACCGTCTCGTACGTCCTCGACACCCGCGTGCCCCGGGTGCTCGCCGCGCTCCTCGCGGGCGCGGCGCTCGCCCTGGCCGGCACCCTCGTGCAGGCCGTGACCCGCAACCCGCTCGCGGAGCCCGGCGTCCTCGGCGTCTCCGGCGGCGCGGCCCTCGGCGCCGTGCTGCTCGTCACCACGGTGCCGCTCGCCGGGTCGTGGAGCATCGCCGGTGCCGCCTTCGCGGGCGCCGCGCTCGCCTCGGCGCTCGTCTTCGGGCTCGCCGCGCGCGGCGGGTTCCAGCACACCCGGCTCGTCCTCGTGGGCGTCGGCGTGTCCGCCGGGACGACGGCGCTCATCAGCCTGTTCATCGTCCTCACCGACCCGTTCAACGCGACGAAGGCGCTGACCTGGCTGTCGGGCTCGACCTACGGGCGCACCGCGCCGGACGTGCTGCCGGTCGCCGTCGTTCTGGCCGCCGCCCTCGCCGTGGCCGCCGCCCGCCGCTCGGAACTCGACCTCGTCGCGCTCGACGGGGACACCCCGAGGCTCCTCGGTCTGCGCCTCGGCCGCGCGCGCCTGGGCTTCCTGCTGGTGAGCGTCCTGCTCAGCGCGACCGCCGTGGCCGCCGCCGGCACGATCGGCTTCGTGGGCCTCGTGGCGCCGCACGCGGCACGCGCCCTCGTCGGACGGCGGCACGCCCGTGTCCTGCCCGTCGCCGTGCTCCTGGGCGCCGCGCTCGTCTGCGCCGCGGACCTGCTCGGCCGGACCGTCATCGCCCCGGCCCAGCTCGGCGCCGGCCTCACGACCGCCCTCGTCGGCACGCCGTACTTCCTCTGGCTGCTGGTCCGCAACCGGAAGTGAGCCCGGGTGCGGGGGCCCCGCACGCTGTCACACGGTGTCCGACCGCCGCACGCCGGGACCGGGCCGGGACCGGCACCGTCAGGCGGCGGCCCGGCGGGCGTCGCGGAACTCCCGCGCCGCCGCCATCTGGGCGTCCAGCGCGTCACGGGTGTGCAGCAGTTCCTCGATGTGGGCGGAGAGCCGGTCGCGCTCCTGGCTCATCCGCTCCATCGCGGCGTCGGAGTTCTCGTCGCTGGGGGCGTCCCTGCACGGCATCAGATCGAGGATGGTGCGGCTGGACAGCCCGGCCGCGTACAGGCGCCTGACGAAGGCGACCCGCTCGACGTCCTCCTCCCCGTAGTGCCGCTGCCCGCCGGCGGTGCGGACGCTGGTGAGCAGCCCCTGCTCCTCGTAGTAGCGCAGCGACCGGACGCTGGCGCCGGTCCGCGCCGCGAGTTCGCCGATCCGCATCTCGCCCTCCCTGCCTGTGACCTCGGCCACACGACTTGCCCCTCACATCGATGTCAGGTTCTAGCGTACCTGCCGGGCCCGCCGTTCCGGGTCCTCCGCCCCTCCGTGGCACCGCGGGCCGGTGCGGACCAGTACGAAGGAGTTCCGGCATGACCACGTTGTTCGACCGCCACCGTCTCGGTGACCTGGAGCTGCCCAACCGCGTGGTGATGGCCCCGATGACCCGGGTCCGCGCCGCCGCCGGGGGCCTGGCCACCCCGTCCATGGCGGCCTACTACGCCCAGCGGGCCAGCGCCGGGCTCATCGTCAGCGAGGGGGTGCAGCCGAGCCTGCTCGGGCAGTCCAACCCGGGCACGCCGGGTCTGTACACCGACGAGCAGGTGGCCTCCTGGCGGCCCGTCACCGGCGCCGTGCACGCCAACGGCGGGCGCATCTTCGCCCAGCTCATGCACGGCGGCCGGGTCTCCCACCCCGACACCACCGGCCTCCAGCCGGTCGGGCCGTCCGCGGTCGCCGCCGCGGGCGAGGTGTTCACCCCGACCGGGCCGCAGCCCGCGCCCCTGCCCCGCGCCCTGGAGACCGCCGAGGTGCCCGAGCAGGCCCGCTCGTACGCCGAGGCCGCCCGGCGCGCCG
>NZ_BMVU01000099.1 GCF_014650875.1 Streptomyces minutiscleroticus | reverse complement strand
CCCGCCGCCGTCCCGCGGCGGGCGCGGCTCCGTGTCCACCGGCTCGTCCACTGTCCACGCACCGGTGGCGACGGCGGTCCGCAGCGCGACGGTGAGGGCCAGGGCCCGGTCGTCGTCCGACGGCAACCGCGGCGGCTCGGTACCGCCGCCGAGCCGGTGGCCTCCGTCGGGCCCTTCGACGGCCGCTGTCGGGCGGTCGGCGTCGCGGCGGCGGTGCGCGGACCGACGTGCCGCCTTTCGGTCAGGAGCGCCCCGGCCGTTCCCGACGCGCCTGCAGCGCGGAGAGCCGTGACAGCGGTCGTGCCGAGGTCTTCGGCACGACGCCGACGGCGCCCCGCACAACGGACACATCCTGACCTCTTCCCCTGCGAGGGTGGTTCTCGCGCCGGACGTCGAGCACGACGGACGTACGAGCACGACGGACGTGGCGTACGAGCACGACGAGCACGTCAGGAACGACGAGAGCGGCCGGAACGGTGGGGACGGCCGAAGAATCCGGCCGCCGCCCGGCGGAACCGTCCCCGTACGGACCCGAAGGGAACGACACCACCTTGAACAAGCGCGCACTGGGACGGGACAGGGCCGTGGCACCCGGGACGGACGCCGGTCCCGTCGGCGTGCCCCGCACACCACCGGCCGCCGGACCCGCGACACCACCGGCCGCCGGACCCGCGACGCGACCGGCCGCCGGACTCGCGGCACCGCGGCCGCGGCCGGCCGGCGGGCGTGCGGCGGTGGCCCGGTGACCGTCCTCGACGACCGGGCGCTCAACCGCGCGACGCTCGCCCGCCAGTTGCTGCTCGACCGCGCCGACGTGCCGGTCCTCGACGCCGTCGCGCACCTCTGCGGCCTCCAGGCGCAGGAACCGCAGGAGCCGTTCGTCGGCCTGTGGTCGCGGCTGCGCGCGTTCGCCCCGTCGGCGCTCTCGGACCTGCTGACCGGGCGGCACGTGGTGCGGACCCACCTCATGCGCCGCACCGTGCACCTGGTCACCGCCGACGACGTCCTCGCCTGGCGGACCCGGTTCGACGCCATGCTGCGCCAGCGGGTCCTCGGCACCTACCGCCGCGAGCTCGAAGGGGTGGACCTGGCCGAACTCGCCGCGGCGGGACGGGAGGTGATGGCCGACGGCGAGCCCCGCACCATGAGCGAGCTCGTACGGGCCGTCGACGGGCGTTGGCCGGCACCGGGCAGGAGGGCGCTCGGCGAGATGCTGGTCGCCGCCCTCGTACCGGTGGCGCAGACGCCTCCCCGAGGGCTGTGGCGCACCAGGGCGGGCGTGCGCAACGTCCTGCTCTCCTCCTGGCTCGGCCGTGACGTCGACCCGCCCGCCCCGGACGGCTCCGACCCGGTCGGGCGGGCCCTGGTACGGCGCTACCTGGCCGCGTACGGTCCCGCGGCCTCGGCCGACCTGCGCGCCTGGTGCGGCCTCGCGGGCCTCCCCGCCGCGGTGGCCGCGGTGCGCGGGGAACTGGTCTCCTTCCGCGACGCACGCGGACGCGAGCTGCTCGACCTCCCCGGCGCGCCGCGCCCCGACCCCGGCACACCCGCCCCGGTGCGGTTCCTGCCGGCGTTCGACAACGCGATCCTCGGCTACCACGACCGCGGCCGGATCATCGACGACGCCCACCGCGGCCTCTCCGTCGCCGGCGAGCGCGTCGTCCTGGTCGACGGCCGGGTCGCCGCGACCTGGACCGTGGACGCCGGTACCGTGGCCGTCACCCCGCTGCGCCCCCTCTCCCCGGCCGACCGCGACGCCGTCGCCGGACAGGGCGAGGAACTGGCCTCGTTCCTCTCCGACCACGAGAGCAGCCGCGTACGCGTGGCCGCTTCTCCTTGAGGGGACGCCTTCTTTCCGAGGAGACACCCTCTTCCCGGGAGACGCCGGTCCTTGCCGGCCGTCACCCCGTGGGACGCGGCGTCAGGTCCGCGCCCCACGGGGCGTCGAGGGGCACCGGCTCATCCGGTGGCGGTGATGCGCGCGACGGCCTGCCGCGTCAGCTCGCGGTCGTGCGGGCTGCCGGTCAGGGCACGGTGCAGGGTCAGCCCTTCGATCAGGGCGTCGAGCTGGCGGGCGGTGTCCCGCGGGAAGTGCCGCTCCAGCAGCCGGCGGCTGCGCGCCATCCATTCCTGTGTCAGCTCCCGGTACTCCGGGCGGCGTGCGGCCAGGGTGTAGAGCTCGTGGGTGAGGAGCAGATCCCTGCGGGGCCCTTCGGACAGTGTGTGGACGAGGTCGGTGACGGCCTCGCGGGCCTGGTCGGTGTCACCGGCGCGCGCCAGGTGCGTCTCGAAGACGGCGACGATGCGGTCGCTGAACCGTCCGAACGCCTGGCGCAGCAGGTCGTCGATGCCGTCGAAGTGGTACGTCGTCGAGCCGAGCGGCACACCGGCGCGGGCGGCGATCTTGCGGTGGGAGACGCCCGCGACGCCTTCCTCGGCGATCACGTCGAGCGCGGCGGCGAGGATGCGCTCGCGCCGCTGCGGGTCGGTGTGTCCGGTCGCCATGACGAAGGCGGGGTCAGAGGGTGCGGGCCGGGCGGGCGGGGTTGCCCACGACGACGGTGCCGGCGGGCACGTCCTTGGTGACGACCGCGCCGGCGCCGACGACGGAGTTGTCCCCGATCGTCACTCCGGGCAGCACGATCGCGCCGCCGCCGAGCCACACGTTGTCACCGATGGTGATCGGGAGTGCGGCCTCCAGCTTGTCGCGTCTGGGCTGCGGCTCCACCGGGTGGGTGGGGGTGAGCAGCTGGACGTTCGGCCCGATCTGGCAGTCCTCGCCGATCGTGACGGCGGCGACGTCCAGTGCGGTGAGGTTGTAGTTGACGAAGGTGCGGGCCCCGATGGTGATGTTGCTGCCGTAGTCGACGCGGAGCGGGGGCCGTACGTCGACGCCCTCGCCCACGGAGGCGAGCAGTTCGGCCAGGAGCGGCCGGGCGGTGCCGGCGTCCTCGAAGTAGGCGGCCTCGTAGCGGGCGGCCAGCCGCATCGCGCGCTGCTGCCGCCGGGCGATCTCCGGATCGTCGGCGATGTACAGGTCACCCGCGAGCATCCGCTCGTAGTTCGTCCGCGGGTCGCCCGCGAAGTGGTCCGTCGGCATGCGTACGACCGTACACTCTTGAATGTACGTTCGTACATTTCCGCCGCACGGTCATCCGCAGGACGGCGGAGCCGTGGCGCGAGTCCCACCGTTCGGGACCTGTCGTCCGGGGCCCGTCGTCCGGGGCCCGTCGTTCGGAATCCTTCGCTCGCGAGCAGGCGGCGGCCGGCGGTCCGCAGGGCGCGAGGCTTACCTCCTGGCAGGCAGGGAACGCGTCCGCTGTACGACCCCCGATCCAGGAGCGGTACGCGATGACCAGGTACGAACGTTCACGCACCAAGCAGTACGCCGTCGCCGCCTCCGGACAGTGGACCGACGAGGAGGAGGGCCGCCGCCGGCTGCCCGCCGGCGAGGTGCACGCCTGGGAGCAGGGGCTGAACCAGACCGTCTGCGGGCTCTCCCTCAGCCGCTCCCGGCTGACCCGCTTCCCGCACGTCACCTGGCAGGACACCTTCCCCGAGTCCGGCGGGGCGGCGGACAGGGTCCAGCGCCAGTGCCCGCGCTGCGCCTCCGTCGCCGGTCGCCGCGGCAGCGACGCACGCCCACGGTGGCAGCGCACCGATCCCCGGCCGTGAACCATCGGACGGTTCGGTCCGGAGGGTCTCCTCGCCGAGGTCGAAGTACTGGCTCACCGCATCGCCTTCCGTACGCCGAACGTGTCGTTCCCTGCTCCCGGACGGCCTCAGCCGGTCAGTCCGGCCTCCCACTTGCGCCGCGTCAGCACGTAGTCGCTGAAGAGGTGCCGGCCGCGGTCGAGCAGCCTGCCCACCTCCGGGTCCCCGTGCCGCACGTCCGCGGACGGGTGCCAGCGTTGCACGGACTGCCCGGCCCGGGTGCGCAGCTTGGTGTCCGGGTCCTCCAGGAGCCCGACCGCGGCACGCAGCGCCACGATCCCGCCGCACGCGTCCAGCAGCCGGAACGCGGCGACCCGGACGTGCCGCGGCCACGCGGGCCCGGTGCGCTCCATCAGCCGGTCGGCGGGCAGCTGCCGCGCCGACGGCAGCAGGGAGGCGACGGCCTCGCGCACGACGCCGGGAGCCGGGTCGTCGAGCAGCGGGCGCAGCCGCTCCGCGTCCGTGACGTCCAGCGCCCGCAGCCCCGCCACCGCCCGTGCGCGCACCGCGGCCACCGGGTGCGCGAGCAGCGGCCACAGCAGCCCGGCGTCCGCGCGGTCACCGTACTCGGCCAGCCCGACGACCGCGCCGGGCGGCGGCCCGGCACCGTCGGGCGCCGCGCACCTCGCCCGGTACCAGGCGACCGGATCGCCGCCGAGCCGGCGCACCACGTACCGGGCGCAGGCGCGGACGAGCGCGGACCGGTCGCCCAGGAACGGCTCCGCCCGGTCCCGCCGTCCCACCTTCCGCAGCGCGGTGACACCGGCCGAACGGGTACGGGGGTTGCGCGCGCCCAGCAGCGGGACCACGACGTCGACGTACGCAGGCGTGGCCTCGTACGCGCCCTCGTCGTCACCCGCACGCTCGTCGTCACCCGCACGCTCGTCGTCGTACGGACGCTCGTCCCCGTACGCACGCTCGTCCTCGTACGCGCACCGGCCGGCGTGCGCGTCCTCCCCCTCGTCCTGGTCCTTGTCCCGCAAGGTCGCGAGCGCCGCCGTGGCGCACAGGTCCTGGACGACGGTGTCCTCGTCCCGGGCCGCCGTGCGGGCCAGTTCGGCGGGGGTGAGCAGCCCGCGTCCGACGGCCGAGCGGTACGCGAACCGCCGCACCGTGCGGTCGGGCGCGGCGAAGAGGGCGGTGAACCGCTCGCGGGACGCGCCGCGCAGGACCTCCTCGAGCAGTTCGACGCCGAAGGCCCCTCTGTCGCGGTGGCCGAGCCGGAGCAGCAGCGGCGCCAGGCCGACGGCGGTGTCCGCGTCCAGTGCCTCGCGCAGCGCCTCCCGGGCCCGTTCGCGCACCGGTGCGGCCCAGTCGGTGCAGCGGACCGCGATCAGGGGCAGCAGGCCGGGGTGACGCGTCGCGCGGTGCACCGCAGCCTCACGGATCCGCCCGTCGCGGTGGCAGAGGGCGAGTGCGAGCCGTGACTCGTCGAGCTGCTCGTCGGGGCGCGATCCACCGGTCCGCGACTCCTCGTTCCGTGACGCGCCGGACCGGGCCGGACCGACGGGCGACGGGGCCACGTACTCCCACTCCGGCCTGGCCCCCTGCGGGTACCAGGGCGCCCATCGCACTCCCGCGTCCAGCGCGAGCCACGCGGCGGGGTCGGTCACACTCAGTACGGCGCGCAGGGGCGCACCTTCCGCGAGCCGCACGGCAGCCGCCGTCCCACTCCCGACGTCATCGTTCATGGCCGCCCCCGTCCGGATCCGATCGTGCCGGGTGATCGTAGATCCGGAACCGGCGGCGAGTCGCATGAAATACGGTTCAGGACTGGTACGGCTGCTGCTGCGTCTGCCCGTACGGCTGACCGCCGGGGCCGCCCGCGCCCTGCGCCGGCAGCTGCTCCGCCTGCTCCTTGGTCACCTTCTGCTCCGCCCCGCAGAAGGTGCACTGCGTCGCGTACTTCGTCGAGATCGGGAACAGCGGTACGAAGAAGAGTGTGAACTTCGTGACGCGCTTCCTGAGCGTGTGCGCGGAAGGGTTGCCGCAGCGGCCGCACACCAGCGTCAGTACGGCGAGCTGGTACAGATATCCCTTGGTACCAAAAATGATCATGCTGTCGGTCCTTCCCCTCTCCGGTCCCTCTTCGGGATCGTACGACCTCCGCACCGGGCCTCCTGGTTCCCCGCACGCCCCACGAGAGGAACAGAGTCGACCGCGCAGTCCGGGGACCAGGAGGGCCTGTCCCTCTCCCGGCGTCAGCACGCCGTTCCGCCCGGCCGCGTCCCCGGCCGCCCCCGGGACGGTCGGCCGGCCGTGCCGCACGCCGCGATCGAGGTCGGGGCCGTCGTCCTCGGCGAGCAGGGGGTGCTGCTGGGGCGGCACCACCGCGGGACCCGGGAGCTGCCCGGTGGCACCGTCGAGCCCGGGGAGTCCCTTCGGGAGACCGTCGTGCGGGAGCTCGCCGAGGAGACCGGGCTGCGGGCCCGTCCCGAGGACGTGGCGCTGCTGGGCACGCTGGTCGACCACGTCGGCGAGGTGGTGCGCGTCATCGTCGGCGCCGTCGTGGCCGCGTGGCGGGGGGCGGCCCGCCGACCAGCCGGACGAGCGGGTCGGCGACCGGCGCTGGTGGAGCCCGGACCGCCTTCCGCAGGGCCTGTTCGAGTGCAGTGCGCGGATCCTCACCGCCTGGCGCCCCGGGCTGCCCGTCGACCACGCTCCCGCCCGCTTCACCCCGTACGCCGGCACACGGTGTGCCGACGGCCCGGAACCGCCCGTCCCGCCCGCGGCTAGCCGAGCGTGAAGCGCACCGGAGCCCCGACCACGGCCTGGGCCGCCGCCGCGAGGGCCTCCTCCGCGACGACCGCGATCACGGGGTAGCCGCCCGTCGTCGGGTGGTCGTGCAGGAACACCACCGGGCGCCCGTCGGGGGGCACCTGCACCGCGCCGAGGACCATGCCCTCGCTGGGCAGCTCGCCCGCCGAGGCACGTTCCAGCGACGGCCCCTCGGTGCGCAGGCCGATGCGGTTGCTGTGCGGGGAGACGCGGTACGTCGCCGAGGTGAGGGTGCGCAGCGCCCCCGGCGTGAACCAGTCGGCGCGGGGGCCGGGCCGCAGCGGCAGGGTCAGCTCGGCGGGCGGCCCCGGCCAGGGGGCCGCGACGGGCTGCCGCGCCCGTCCTCCGGGGGTGCCCACCGGGAGCACGTCCCCGTCGCGCAGCGGCGCCGGGCCGAGGCCGGAGAGCAGGTCGGTGGAGCGGCTGCCGAGGACGGGCTCGGCGGCGACGCCCCCGGCGACGGCCACGTACGAGCGCACGCCCGCCGTGACCCCGCCCACGTCCAGGACCGCTCCCGCGGGCACCCGCACCGGCGCGCCCCACGCCGCCGGCCGGCCGGCCACCGTCACCGGGCAGGGCGCCCCGCCGACCACGACGGCGACGTCGCGGTCGGGCCGCAGGGCGCAGCCGGTCAGGGTGGTCTCCAGGACGGCGGCGCCGGGGTCGTTGCCGAGCAGCCGGTTGGCGAGCCGCATCGCGGGGGCGTCCAGCGCGCCGGAGCGCGGAACGCCCAGGTGGGCGTGGCCGCGCCGGCCCTCGTCCTGCACCGTGGTGAGGGCGCCGGCGCGGACGACGGTGAGTTTGGCGGTCATGCCGCACCTCCCAGCGGGACGAAGCGCACCCGGGTGCCCGGCGTGAGGAGCGCGGGCCGCTCCCGCGTGAGGTCCCACAGCGGTGCCGGGTCCGGCATGGTGCCGATCAGCTGCCAGCCGCCCGGCGTGGCGCGCGGGTACACCGCGCTGTAGGGGCCCGCCAGCGCCACCGCTCCGGCGGGGACCCGGGTGCGGGGCGTGTCGCGACGCGGCACGTGCAGCTCGGGGGGCAGCCCGGTGAGGTAGCCGAAGCCAGGGGCGAAGCCGCAGAACGCGACGCGGTACGTGTACGACGCGTGCCGTGCGGCGACCTCCCCGGACCCGACGCCCCACAGGTCCGCCACGTCGGCCAGGTCCGGCCCGTCGTAGCGCACGGGGATCTCCACGACGTCCCCGTCACCGGCGGTCACCGGCGGCACCTCCCAGCCGGCGATCCGGCGGGCCAGCGCCTGCGGGTCCGCCACCCCGTCCAGGAGGACGGTGCGCTCGCCCGGCACGATCTCCTCGACGGGCGGCAGGGTCCCGGCCGCGCGCCGCCGCAGCAGCTCGGCGTGGAAGGCCCCGGTGCGCTCGGCATCCGGCAGCTCCACGAGCAGCGCGTGCCGTCCGGCGGGGCGCACGGACGACGGCCGGCTCCCTTCCCGGCGTCCTGCCGCGTTCCCCGCGAGGCTTCCCGCCCCGCCTTCCGCCGCGTTCTCCGCGGGGCTCTCCGGCGCGCTCTCCGCGCCGTTCTCGGCGAGGCTTCCCGCCGCGTTCCGGGTCGCGCTCCCCGCGGGGCTTCCGCCCGCGCGCTCCGCCGCGTCCCCCGTCATGCGAACGCCCTGACCTCGACCCCCGCCGCCCGGAGCGCCTCGCGCACCCGGACCGCGATGCGGGCCGCGCCGGGGGTGTCGCCGTGCACGCACAGCGAGCGGGCGGCGACCGTGACGGTCGTCCCGTCCACGGCCTCGACCTCGCCGTCCACCGCGAACGCCAGTGCGCGCCGCACCACCGCGTCCTCGTCGGTCACCACGGAGTCCGCCTCGCGGCGCGGCACGAGCGTGCCCTGGGGGGTGTACGCGCGGTCCGCGAAGGCCTCCGGCACGCCGACGAGCCCGGCGTCCTCGGCGGCGGCGAGCAGCCGCGACCCCGGCAGGCCGAGCACGGGCAGCGCCCCGCCCGCGAGCCGTACGCCCGCCACCACGGCGGCGGCCTGCTCGGCGTCGTGGACGGTGCGATTGTAGAGCGCGCCGTGCGGCTTGACGTACGCCACCTCGGCCCCCGCCGCCTCGGCGAAGACCCGCAGCGCCCCGATCTGGTACGCCACCTCGGCGGCCAGCTCGTCGCCGGGCACGTCCATGGCGCGCCGCCCGAAGCCGGCCAGGTCGCGGTAGGAGACCTGCGCCCCGATCCGCACCCCGCGCTCGGCGGCGAGGTCGCAGACGCGGCGCATCACCGAGGGGTCGCCGGCGTGGAAGCCGCAGGCGACGTTGGCGCTGGTGACGACGGAGAGCAGGGCTTCGTCGTCGGTCAGGGTCCAGCGGCCGAATCCTTCACCGAGGTCTGCGTTCAGATCGATCACACGCTGAACGTAAACGATTGTTGAACGATCCCACAAGAGGTGAATTCCGGCGTTCTTCGGTGACGAGTCGAAGTCACCTCTTGTTCGATCGTTCAACGATCGCCTAGGGTCCGTGCATCCCCCACGGATTCGGAACCTCCGACTCCGTACCGTTCCTGGTGCCCTGCCCCTTACGCCTGAAGAAGGCCACCGCATGATCGTTCTTCTCGGTGTGGTCGTGGTGATCCTCGGATTCGTCACGCGCCGCAACCCCGTCCTCGTGGTGGGCGTCGCCGGTATCGTCACCGGCCTGCTCGGCAAGCTGAACCCCCTGGAGGTCCTCGCGGCCTTCGGCCGGTCCTTCGCCGACAGCCGCTCGGTCACCGTCTTCGCCATCGTGCTCCCCGTGATCGGCCTCCTGGAGCGCTACGGCCTGCGCGAGCAGGCCCGCAACCTCATCAGCCGGCTCGGGAAGCTCAGCGCGGGCCGCTTCCTCACCGTCTACCTGCTGGTCCGGCAGGTCACCGCGGCCCTCGGACTCAACAGCATCGGCGGTCCCGCGCAGACCGTGCGGCCCCTCGTCGCGCCCATGGCCGAGGCCGCCGCCGAGCGCTCGGCGGGCGCCAGGCTGCCCGAGCGCCTGCGCGAGAAGGTGCGCTCCCACTCCGCGGCGGCCGACACCGTGGGCCTCTTCTTCGGTGAGGACTGCTTCATCGCCATCGGCTCCATCCTGCTGATCACCGGTTTCGTGAACTCGACCTACCAGCAGGACATCGAGCCGACGCAGCTGGCCCTGTGGGCGATCCCGCTGGCCGTCTGCGCCTTCCTCATCCACGGCGCCCGCCTGCTGCTCCTGGACCGGCAGCTGGAGCGCGAGATGGCGCTCGCCGCCGCCGAGAACGAGCTGCCGCTTCCGAAGGGGGCCGACAAGTGATCAAGGTCGAATGGCTCTACTGGCTGGTGGGCCTCGTCTTCGTCGTCATGGCCGTGCAGATGGCGGCCGACCGCAGCAACCCCAAGCGGTGGACCTCCGCCGCGTTCTGGGGACTGCTCGGGCTGACCTTCCCCTACGGCACCGGCGTCGCCAACGCGACGGCGGAGAACGGCGGCTGGACCCTGCCCGCCGAACCGCTCGGCGTCGCGGTCCTCGTCCTGATCGTGCTCGCCGGCTGCAACTTCCTGGGCAAGGGCGTCCCCGTCACCACCACCGCCGAGCAGCGCGAGGCCTCCGCCTCCCGGCTGGGCAGCAAGATCTTCATCCCCGCCCTGACCATCCCGTTCGTCGCCATCGTCTGCGCCTCGGTCCTCGACGAGTCCGGGCTGTTCGAGACCGGCAAGGCCACGCTCCTCGGGCTCGGCGTCGGGTGCATCGCCGCCCTCGTCGTCGGCATGCTGGTCACCGGCGAGAAGAAGATCTCCGTCCCGATCCACTCCGGCCGCTCCATGCTGGAGGCGATGGGCTCGGCCCTGCTGCTCCCCCAGCTCCTGGCCGTACTCGGCTCGATCTTCGCCCTGGCCGGCGTCGGCACCCAGGTCGGCAGCATCGTCAACGACGTCCTGCCCGACGACTCGAAGTACCTCGCCGTGATCGCGTACTGCCTCGGCATGTTCCTGTTCACCGTGATCATGGGCAACGCCTTCGCCGCCTTCCCCGTGATGACCGCGGCGATCGGCTGGCCCGTCCTCATCGAGCAGATGCACGGCAACCCGCCGGCCGTCCTCGCCATCGGCATGCTGGCCGGTTTCGCCGGCACGCTCTGCACGCCCATGGCCGCCAACTTCAACATCGTCCCGGCCACGCTGCTGGAGCTGAAGGACCAGTACGGACCGATCAAGGCGCAGATCCCGACGGCGCTCCCGCTGCTCGTCTGCTGCACCGTGATCATGGCGCTCTTCGCCTTCTGATCCGCCCCGGCCCCGCGGCCCGGCGCCCCGCCCCCTCCCGTAAGGAAGCACCATGACGCGCGTCCTCATCACCGGCTTCGCCCCCTTCGGCGGCGAGAGCGTGAACCCGTCCTGGCAGGCGGCCTCCCTCGTGGCCGCCGAGCCGCCCGCCGGGCTCACGGTCACCGCCGCCGAACTGCCCTGCGTCTTCGGCGAGGCCATCCCCGCGCTGCGCGAGGCCGTCCTGGCGTCGACGCCCGACCTGGTCCTGTGCATGGGCCAGGCGGGCGGCCGCCCCGGCGTCACCGTCGAGCGCGTCGGCGTCAACGTCGACGACGCCCGCATCCCCGACAACGCGGGCAACCAGCCCATCGACGAGCCCGTGGTCCCGGGCGGCCCCGCCGCCTACTTCTCCACCCTGCCGGTCAAGGCCTGCGTCGCCGCGATGCGCGAGGCCGGCGTCCCGGCCGCCGTGTCCAACACCGCCGGCACGTTCGTGTGCAACCACGTGGCCTACGGCCTCGGCCACCTCATCGCCACCGAGTTCCCGCACGTCCGGGGCGGTTTCGTGCATGTGCCCTGGGCGCCGGAGCAGGTCACCGACGGCACCGCGCCCGCCCTGGAGCCCGCCACGGTCGCCCGCGGCGTGCGCGCCCTGCTGCTCGCCGCCGCCCGCACGTCCGCCGGGGAGGACCTGAAGGTCACCGAGGGGGCCACCCACTGATGCCGCTCACCGGGTACGCGGCGCCCTTCGCCCGGCTCGCCCTCGCCAACGTCACCCGCGAGTACCCCAACTTCCCCGCCCACCTGGTCACCTCGCCGGACGAGCGAGCGCGGCCCCGCACCCTGCACCCGGCCTTCTACGGCGCGTACGACTGGCACTCGTCGGTCCACATGCACTGGCTGCTCGTCCGCCTGCTGCGCCGGCACGGCGGCACGCCCGCCCTGCCGGACACCGCGCCGCTCGCCGACGCGCTCGACCGGCACCTCACCCGCGAGAACATCGCCGCCGAGGCCGCCTACCTCCTGGACCGCCCCTCCTTCGAGCGGCCCTACGGCTGGGCCTGGCTGCTCGCGCTCGCCGCCGAGTGCCGGGCGTACGGGGGCGCGGCGGGCGCCCGCTGGACCGAGGCGCTGGCCCCGGGCGTCGCCGCCGTCGACCGGCTGCTGGCTGGCTGGCTGCCGAAGGCGACCTATCCCGTACGCCACGGGAACCATCCCAACAGCGCCTTCGCGCTCGGGCTCGCCCTCGACTCCGGGGAGCTGCCGCCCGCGACCGACCGGGCCGTGCGGGAGCGCCTGCTGTCCTGGTTCGCCGACGACCACGACGCGCCCGCGCACTGGGAGCCGTCGGGGCAGGACTTCCTGTCCCCGGCGCTGAGCGAGGCCGACGCGATGCGCAGGGTGCTGCCGCAGGAGCGGTTCGCGCGGTGGCTCGACTGCTTCCTGCCCGCCCTGCGCTCCGGCGCCCCCTGCCCGCTGCTGGACGTACCGGTCGTCTCCGACCACGCCGACCCGCAGATCGGCCACCTGCTGGGCCTGGCCCTCAGCAGGGCGGCCGCGCTGCGCTCCGTCGCCGGGGCCCTGCCGGACGGACCGGTCCGCACCCGCCTGGCCGAGGCGGCCGAGGCCCACCTCGCGGCGGGCCTGCCCGCCGTGGAACGCGGCGACTTCACCACCGACCACTGGCTGGCCACGTTCGCCGTGCTGGCTCTGGAGCCGTGGACGGTGTGAGGGCGCACGACGGCGTCGCGCCTCCCGTCGTACCGTTCGTCGCGGCGGCCGTACGGTCCGTCGGCGCGGCCGCACCGTCCGTCGTCGCGCCGACACGCTGACCGGCCGGGGACGTCGGTTCACCGTCGAGGGCGGATCACCTGCGGGATCAGATCACCGGCGAGTGCCGGGTCACCGGCGGGATCAGATCACCGGCGAGTGCCGGGTCACCACTGCCGCAGCCGGTCCCGCAGTGTCCGGGCCACCTGTGCCATCAGGGCCTCGGCGCCCGGCTGCGCGCTCGCGGGGACGCGCGACTCGGTGAGGACCGCGACGGCGAAGCTCTGGCCGTCGGCGTGCTCGACCACCCCCGCCTCGTGGCGGAGGTTGAGCAGCGTGCCGGTCTTGGACGACCAGGTGGAGGCGTCGGAGACGAAGTCCGGGGCGAGCCGGTGGCGCAGCACGTTGTGCGCCATGAGGGTGCGTACGCGGGCGGCCGTCTCCGGGTGGATCGCCGACGGGGTCCACAGGGCCTGCAGCAGGTCCACGTAGGCGCGGGCGCTGCCGCTGTTGGCGCGGGTGACGTCGAGCTGGGGCACCCGGTGGCCGCGTCCGCTCGTCCCCGCGTCGATGGCGAGCGCGTGCGCCAGGTGCGCCTGTTCGGGGGCGAAGCGCTCCGCGGGCGTCTCGCTCAGGTCGCGGACGGTGTGCCGCACCGAGATGCCCTGGATACCCAGTTCGGCGAGGATGCCCGCGACCTGGGCGGGCGGGGTGAGGGCGAACAGCGCGTCGGCGGCCGTCCCGTCGCTCAGGCAGGTACTGAGGTAGAGCAGGTCGTCGATCGCGATCCGGACCGGGTGGCGGAACCGGCTCAGACCGGTGGGGCCGGGCGTGGTGATCCGGCCGGGTTCGACGTCGAGCGCGGTCGAGCCGTCGAGCTCGCCCCGTCGGACGCGCTCGGCCGTCGCCAGCGCCAGGGGGACCTTGACCAGGGAGGCGGCGGGCATCCGGAGGTCGGGGTCGATGCCCAGCTCCTCCCCCGTGTGCAGGTCCCGGACGAGCAGGCTCGCGTGCAGCCCGCCCTCCTCCAGACGCAGGCGCATGTCGCGCAGGAGTGCCTCGGTGTTCATGCCGTTCCCGCTCCTCCGTCGTGCGGCGGGTGCGCCGCCGGACGCGCCGCCGTCCGGGCCGCCGGGTCCGCTCCCGGGTCCGCTCCCGGGTCCGCTCCCGGGTCCGCTCCCGGGTCCGCTCCGAGGCAGCGGGCCATGGCGCCGCCCAGGCGTTCCCGGATGCGGCGCGGATCGCCGCTGGCCGCCGCGGCCAGGGCGAAGCCGCGTACGGGGGCCATTTCCCCCACGGGGCGCCAGTGCAGGGCGAGTTCGGCGGCCTGCGCCGGCGAGCACAGCAGCAGGTCGTCCGAGGCCAGTGCCTCCGCCGCCGCGGTCATGAGGTCGGGCGCGACGCGGAGCTGGGAGGGCCTGAGCCCCACCGCGTCGCGCAGGCGCGTCAGCGGGTCGCGGATGTGCGGCACGTCGTCCTCCGGCTGGATCCAGATGCGGCGCGGCCGGTCGGGCGCGGTCCGGCCCACCCGCAGGGTCTCGACGTACACGCGCCGCACGTCCGGGTCCCGGGCAGCGGCGAGGCCGAGCGGCACGGTCCACGTCGCCTCGTCCGGCACCACCGCGAGCAGGGCGGCGCGCACCTGCTGCGAGCGCACCAGCTCGGCCCGCTCCGCCGGCGCCTGGACCACGCGGGGTTCGAGCACGATCCCGTGCTCCCTGGCCTCGGCGACGAGCCGGGCGAGGCCGAGCGTGGAGCAGACGCCCGGCACGGCGAGCCGCCACGGCTTGCGCCGGGCGGAGAGCGCGTCCTGCTCCAGCACGTCGGCCGCCAGGACGACCCGTCGCGCCGCCGGCAGCATGTCGCGCCCGAAGGGGGTGAGCACGGCGCGCCGCGCAGCCCGCTCGAAGAGCTGCTCGCCCCACCGCTTCTCGAGGGCGGCGACGCGCCGGCTCGCCACCGGCTGGGACATGCCCGCGGCGGCCGCCCCGACGGTGAAGCTGCCGCGTTCGCCGACGCTGACGAACGCGCGGCACGCCGCCACCAGGTCCACGGTCCCCGCCCGCCTGTCCGGCACCGCCGGACCCATGTCGAAACAGCATGAAGAAGGACCTCAGCGTATTGGACCGCATGGCAGTCGCGGCGCGAGGGTGGGCACACCGCACGATTCCGCCCCGGGCCGCCGCTTTGCGCCGCCTTGTGCTGCCCTCGGTGCCCGGGCCCGTCAGGAGGTAACGACCATGGACAACACGCGCGCACGACGGCTCACGGCGGCCCTGCTGGCCCCGCTCGTCTCCTTCGGAGCGCTCACGGCCTGCGGCCAGGGTCCGGCGGACGGCACGAAGGCGGACGGGACGGCCCGCGGCACCGCCGTGGAGGACGGCGCGTCCGCGGCTCCGGGCAAGGGCTCCGCGGCCGAGGTCTCCCGCGACCTGAAGGCCCTCGAGCGCAAGTTCGACGCGCGGCTCGGCGTCTACGCGGTCCACACCGGCACCGGGGAGGAGGTCGCCCACAACGACGGTGAGCGGTTCGCCTACGCCTCGACCTTCAAGGCGATGGCGGCGGGAGCCGTGCTGCGCAAGTACTCCCTCGAGGGGATGGACAAGGTGATCACGTACTCCGAGGACGACCTCGCCGAGTTCTCCCCCGTCACCGGGAAGCACGTCGACACGGGGATGACCTTGGGCGAACTGTGCGACGCCGCCGTCCGCCACAGCGACAACACCGCGGCCAACCTGCTGCTCGACGCGATCGGCGGGCCCAAGGGACTCGACGCCGTACTGGAGGGGATGGGGGACGACGTGACCCGGATGGAGCGCGAGGAGCCCGGACTGAACGACTGGGCCCCCGGGGAGGGGCGGGACACGACCACACCGCGGGCGTTCGCGGAGGACCTGCGCGCGTTCGTGCTCGGCGACGTCCTGGAGAAGGACGAACGCGCGCAGCTCACCGAGTGGCTGCGGACCAACACCACCGGGGACGGGCTCATCCGGGCGGGCGTGCCCGGGGACTGGACCGTCGGGGACAAGACCGGCGCCGGTGGCACCTACGGGACCCGCAACGACATCGCCGTGGTGTGGCCGCCCGACACCGCCCCGATCGTGGTGTCGATCATGTCGAACCGCAAGGACGCGGACGCCGCGTACGACGACGCCCTCGTCGCGCAGGCCGCGTCGGTGGTCGCGGACGCACTGGGCTGACGCGGCGTCACCGCCCCGCCCGGGACCACCCGCCGAGCACCGCTCCGCGCGCCGTCCCGGCCGGGTCCGCCTCCGCCCCGGTCGGAGCGCTCCCCCGCCGTACGCCCGGGAGGAACATCCCCGAGCCGGCCGGCAGCGCCGCGGACGCCGCGGACCGACCCTCGCCCGCGGGACCCGGTTTCGGTGGCCGCGCCACCGGTACGGCCGGGTCCGCCACGACCCGGCCCCGACGTTCCACGCTCCACGACCCGACCCCGACGGCTTCCGGGACAAGGTGATGGGCGTCACCGGAAGCACCCTGGCCACGGCCGACGGACTGGTCGTCGCCGCCGACGTCAGCGAGACGCGCCCCGAGTCCATGGCCGCCGTCGCCGCCGCCACGCTCTCGCTGGGGCACCGGCTGGCCGACCAGGGGGCACGGGCGTCATGCGGGAGGTCAGCGCGCGCTGCAGCACGGGGAACGTCGTCGTCACCGCGGTCGGCGACCGGGTCCTCCTGGCCGTCGTCACGGACGACGGCCTCGACACGGCCGCCTTCCGGCGCGAGATGCCCGGCGTCGTCCGGGAGCTCGGCCACCCGCTGGACGCCGACATCGCCTCCTGAGGCCGCCACCCGGAACACCGCCGCCGGGACGGGAAGGCTCCGGCCGCCCCTCCCGCCTTTCCGGCCGGGCCCACCGTGGGGAACACCGGACCGGGACAGCGCACCGTCACGAAGCGGGCGCCACCCGCCTCGTGACGGTATGTCAGACGAGCGGGCTCACGCGGCGAGTCGCTGGGCCGCCGCGCGGACGGGGGCGGCCGGGATGCGCACCGGCACGGTCGCGGTCCGGGCGGGCGCCGGGGTGC
>NZ_BMVU01000098.1 GCF_014650875.1 Streptomyces minutiscleroticus | reverse complement strand
GACACGGCAACCGCTTCGTCATCTCGATCTCCCCAACCGAGTCGACGCCTCCCTGCACGGCCTACACCCTCACGAATCCGCCGTCAACAAACCACCGCTACGAATGGCTGGATGAGAGCGCAGCTGTAACTCAGCGCGCCCTGGCGGACCGCTACCGCGTCCTTCGCTCCCTTTGACGCTGACCGTGGATGTGGCTGATGGGGAGGATTAGGGTCTGTGTGATGTTGTGATCAGTCCTGTCGATCCGAGCCCATGTAGCGGGTGGATCCGGTAGGAGTGTGATCGTGACGCGGAGGCAACTGAGCGACGAGCAGTGGGAGTTGATCGAGCCGTACCTGCCGACAGGTGAGTACGGCCCGTATCCCCAGCGGCTGCGGGACCAGTTCGAGGGTGTGATCCGGCGGTTTCGGACCGGTGGGCAAGGGCGGGAGATGCCGGCGGTGTTCGGGCCGTGGTCCACGGTCTACGGGCGCTTTCGCGTCTGGCGGGACGCCGGTGTGTTCACCGCGCGGCTGGAGGGGCTGAACGCCGAGGCCGCCCGCCGGAACCGGACGGATCTGTCCCTGGTCGGCGTGGGCTCCACGACGATGCGCGCCCGTCATGATGCCGCCGGGACGCTGGTGGGCCAGGACGTGATGGAGGTGCTCGAGGAGGCCGCCGCCGAGCAGGAACGGGCCCGGCGAAAAAGGGCGGCGAAGCGGAACACATCGGACAGCCCGGCGAGCGCGAGCGGGAGGAGCGCCGACGCGTCCGGCGACGGCACCGGGTCCGTCTGCAGCAGGCCCTGATCGGCCGCTCCCGCGGCGGGCTGACCAGCAAGGTGCACCTGGCCGCCGCCCGCCGATGCCGCCCGCCGGCGTGCACAGTGACCGCCGGACAGGCCGCGGACAGCCCGCAGTTCCTGCCCGTGCTGCACAAGATCCGCGTCCGCCTGCCGGTCGGCCGGCCCCGCACCCGCCCCGGCGCCGTCGCCGCGGACAAGGCCTATTCCTCCCGCGCCAACCGTATCTACCTGTGCAAACGCAACATCACAGCGGTCATCCCGGAGAAGAAGGACCAGGCGGCCAACCGGAAGAAGAAGGGACGCCGCCGAGGCGGCCGGCCCGTCCGCCACGATGCCGCCCTCTACCGGGAACGCAACACCGTCGAGCGCCTCATCAACCGGCTCAAGGACTGGCACGGCATCGCCACCCGCTTCGACAAGACACCCGAGAGCTGCATTGCCGGCCTGGAACTCCGCGGCTCGATGATCTGGCTCGAGGACCTCCTGCGAGCAACCAATTGATCACAACATCACACAGACCCTAATACTCCAGTCTGGTTTCGTGATCTAGCCAGTGGGTTCGCTTGCCGTCCGGCGTCGGTGGTGGCTGCGTCAGGCTGTTGCCTGGCGGCGTCTGCGCCAGATGGACCAGCTCGGCAGCGGATCGCTGACACGGTCGGTGGGTTGAGGAAAGCGGCGAGGAGGTGGCGGATCTCCTGTGGTCGGACGGCCGGTACCTGGGAACCGCAACGACTGTCAGGCGTGGGATGTGTCCGGCGCGAGGGCTTCCGTCGGCCGTGCCACCGTGATCGCGGATGGCGGTTACCGGTGCACTGGCCTGGTGATCCCACACCGCCGCGAACCAGGCCGGACCACCCCGGCGTAACGACACCACTCACCGGCTCGGCCGGCGCCCGCTACTCGTCGGGCAGGTCGGTCTCGCGGGGCTCGCGCTCGCTCACGGCGACCAGCCCAGCACACTCATGGCCGCAGTGCAGAAGCAGAGTGTTCGCGATCACGGAGCAACTTCACGGGTGTGGAAGGCGCGGCGGACGGTCTCGGCCAGGGCGTGCTTTCGGCGCTCGTGGTCCGGTGGGGAGGTGTCCTGCGCGGTGCCGGAGGGGCCCATATCCGACCAAGTCAGCGCCATGGACGTCACCAGCGCGAGAAGATCCTCTGCCTGCAGCGATGACACGACTCGCCCGTCGCGCTGGGCCTGCGTGATGGCCTGTAGCTTGGCGCCCGTCTCCGGTGCTGCGGTCGCGGTGTTCGTGGGCGTGACTCCCTCCAACCGGGCCCAGGCGGCAAGTCTGATCAGTTCCGGTTGCGCGAGAGCGGCTTCGTAGAGCCCCGTGGCGTACTGGGCGAGGTCGTCGGCAGTGAAAGGGACCGAGTCGACGACGGTTTGGGAGTGGGAGCGGAAGACGGCGTCGAAGAGGCCGAGCTTGTCACCGAAGTAGGCATACAACCGAGCTTTGTTGATCCCCGCGGCGGCCGCGATGCGGTCGACGCGGGCACCCGCGATGCCGTGGGCCGCGAAGTCGGTGGTTGCGGCGTCCAGCAGGCGGCGGCGGGTGTCTTCACTCTTGGGGTACGGCACAGCCTCATCATACAAACCAGTTAGTTTTCGTCGCGCCCGCGCCCTCTGATGATGTATGAATGAAAACGAACTGGTTAGTTTCTGCGATCGGATTGGATCGTTTGCATGACTGTGCACGCGTATGCGGTGGAGCGGGCGGGTGGCCCTGTGCAGGTGCGTCAGTACGAACCGGAGCCGCTGGAACCTCTTGAGGTGGACATCTCCGTGACCCACTGCGGCGTCTGCCACACCGATATAGGCATGATCGACAACAGTCACGGGATCTCACGGTTCCCGGTGGTAGCAGGGCATGAGGCTGTCGGCGTGATCACGGCATTGGGGGACGCCGTGGACCGCTCCCGCCTCGCTCTGGGACAGCGTGTGGGAATCGGCGCGTACGCGGGGTCGTGCTTCGCCTGCGAGTGGTGCACAACCGGCCGCCAGCACCTGTGCCCGGCCGCCGACGCAACCGTCTTCCGCGGCGACCGCGGCGGGTTCGCCACTCAACTCCGCGCCAGTGACTGGCGGCACGTGCACCCGCTCCCGGACGTCATCACCTCCGAGCAGGCAGGACCGCTGCTGTGCGCCGGTGCGACCGTTTTCTCGGCCATCGTGCGTCACGACGTCCGGCCCACAGACCGGGTCGCCGTCGTGGGTGTGGGCGGTCTGGGCCACCTGGCCATCCAGTTCCTGGCCAAGTGGGGCTGCCACGTCACCGCCGTCTCCAGGAGTGCCGAGAAGGCGGACGACGCCCGCCGTTTCGGCGCCCACGCCGTCGTCACCCCCCACGACGGGTTCGAGGACCTGGCCGGCTCGTTCCACTTCGTACTGTCCACTGTCTCGGGTGATCTGCCGTGGGACACGTACCTCAACGCGTTGCGTCCCCAGGGGACCCTGTGCGTGGCCGGCGTCCCCGACAGCAGCTTCACCGTGCACCCGCTCAGCATCCTGACGGGCGAAAGAAAACTCGCGGGAGGCCTCACGGGGACGCCCGCCGAGACCCGCCAGATGCTTGACTTCGCCGCGCGCCACGGGATCCGCCCCGCCACGGAGACATACCCGGTCTCCCGCATCAACGAGGCACTCGACCACGTCCGCCGTGGTCGAGCGCGCTACCGCGCCGTCCTTGAGATGTGAGCGTCGTAGGCCACCGTCCTGCCTCCTCGCCGACACGGCGCCCGGCGATCCGTGGGAGCGAGCCGTCAAGGCCTGCCTGACCGTTCTGTGCCACCGCGACGGCGGGCAGACGGTCGGCCGCCACCTGGCGCAACCGGTGACGGCCCATCCCGGACGGGAGAATGAACCGCCGACTTGTATGGGGGTATCGGGACGCGGTCGGGTTGGCCGGCGCCGCTGGCCCTGCGGCCCGCTCGCTTCTCCCCCGTGGAATCACGGGGGAGAAGCGAGCGGGCCGCCCCGAAAAAGGGGGCCCGGTGGGGCGGCCCTCAGCACTCCGGTCTGACTTCGCAATCTTGTAGCGGACCCGGCTGGGAACGGGTACGGCCACCGCGTGATCATCAGTTGGTGTGTGGACAAACGAAGATCGTGCGGTGGCCGCGGGCCATAGCGTAGACCCCGCCCGCTGGCGGATGATGTTCGGCCAGGTCATGGCCCGGATCGCGGGACGATTCGGCCGAGTGGAGCCGCGGGCGACCGCCCGCGCCTATCTACTCGGCCTGCTGTCGGGCGTCGAACGCAAGAACTGCTGGCAGCTGGCCGAACAGGCCGGTCATGTCCGGCCCGGACCGATGCAGCGCCTGCTGCGTTACGCCCGCTGGGACGCCGATGCCGTCCGTGACGACCTGCGCGCCTACGCCGTCGACCACCTCGACGCCGACGGCGCGGTGCTCATCGTGGACGAGACCGGTTTCGTGAAGAAGGGCCACGCCTCGGCGGGCGTGCAACGGCAGTACACCGGCACCGCGGGACGCATCGAGAACTTCCAGGTCGGTGTGTTCCTCGCCTACGCCACCGAGCGGGGACGGGCGTTGATCGACCGCCGGCTCTACCTGCCCGAGCAGTCCTGGTGCACCGATCCCGGACGCCGCCGCGAGGCCGGGATACCCGAGGCGGTACAGTTCGCGACCAAGCCCCGCCTGGCTGCAGAGATGATCACCGCCGCGCTGGACGCCGGCATCAGCGCCGCCTGGGTGACCGGCGACGAAGCCTACGGCCAGGACCCTCATCTACGGCTTGCCCTGGAGGCCCGCGGCATCGGCTACGTGCTGGCCGTCGCCTGCTCGACGAGAGTGAGGATCAACCAGGGCCGCACCCTTGTCCGCGCGGACACCGTCGCCGGCCGTCTGCCCGCCACGGCCTGGCAGCGGCACAGTGCCGGCCACGGCGCGAAGGGACCGCGCCACTACGACTGGGCCTGGGTCCACATCGGCACCGGCAGCCACCGCCACCTGCTGATCCGCCGCAACCGGACCACCGGCGAACTCGCCTTCTACCTGTGCTGGTCACCCACCGCGGTGACGCTGGCCGAACTGGTCCGCGTCGCCGGCACCCGCTGGAGCATCGAGGAGTGCTTCCAGGCCGCCAAGAGCCAGGTCGGCCTCGACCACTACCAGGTCAGGCACTGGACCTCATGGCACCGGCACATCACCCTCGCCATGCTGGCCCTGGCCTTCCTGGCCGCCGTCGCCGCCGACGCGGCCCCCGACCGGCACCACCCGGCCCGCAGCAACGACCCGATCTCCCTGACCGTCCCGGAGATCCGCCACCTACTCGCCGCCGTGTTCCACCCACTAGCCGCCATGCCCACAGCCCGACTGCTGCACTGGTCCGCCTGGCGCAGACAGCATCAGGCAACAGCCCGACGCAGCCACTACCGACGGCGCCTCGGCGAACCTGCTGGATAGGCCACGAAACCGCACTGGAGTATTAGGTGCCTCAATGCCCGAGAGGTGCTTGACGTGCTGCAACGTTTGCGACCCTGAGACAAGAGGGCCGTCACGCAAGCCGATGAAGGCCCGTCGGCGCAGCCGAACCGGCCGGTATCCCCCTGTCGGGGCGTTGACGGTGCTCCTGCGCGGGCGCGCCCGGCCCGGTGCGGGCCATCTCATTCCCGGCGCACACCGGTGGCAGCCCGCCGGCATGGGTCGAGCACCATGGCGATCCAGGTCTGCAGGGGACTGGTGTAGTCGACGCCGAGCAGCGGGCCCGGCCAGGGGCGGTGCAGGCGGTGGGCGAGGTGGTGGACGAAGCGGCCCCCGCTGCCCAGCGCGGCCGGCCTGGTACGGCCGTGGTCGGCGCGCACCAGCGTCTCGCAGGCGGGGTCGGTCAGCGCGGCCGCGACGGTGACGAGCTCGGGCAGGACGACGGCGTCCCTCACCAGCGCACGCCACCCCTCGCCCGGCCCGCCCGGCCTGTCTGCCATCGCGCCGGTTGTGGGCGTGGGTGAGGGCGGCGGTGCGGGCGGGCCAGAGTTGTTCGTCCGGCCAGTGCGGGGCCTGCCGCCACCACCAGCACACCACCGCCCGGGCGAGTGCGAACACCTGCTGCGGATCATGCCCGCGCACCCTGGCCCGGCGGGCGAGGGCGGGCCAGTGCTGCTGGGCCCGGCCGATGGCCGGGCAGGCCGCCACGCTCAGCTGCCCACGTGGCCGGTGGTGGTCGGGGTCGTGCAGCCAGCGCTGGTGGCGCAGGCATACGCGCTGCCAGGACGGCACGAAACGCACCACCTGAACGGCCCGTCCGGTGCGGCGGGCGGTGCACAGCCGGCACGCGAGCGCTAGGGGAGCCAGCGTGGCCGCCACCCGCCAGCGTGCCCGCCCCGCCCCGGCCGTGCCGCGCCGCCGGGCAGCTGGTCGGAGCCGAAGGCGGCCGGCCCGCGGGAGAAGGACGGCAGTGCCCGCGCCAGCACGTGTCCGGGCACACCGCTGATCTGTGCCAGCACCTCCTGCCCGGCGGTGTCGAGGAGGACCTCGGCCGCCGGACAGCCCGGCTGCCGCTTGTCGGGGCGGGCGTTGGTCTGCTGCCACCACCCCAGCAGCGCCGGCTGCGACATCCCGAACCCCGCGGTCAGACGGCCCAGGTACGACCAGGTCGTCTCCCCCTGAAGCGGGGCCGTCACCTGCCACGGACCAGTCACAGCTCTCAGCCTGACTCCGCACCCGCCCGCCCTGCCCGGCGATCGGCCAGGGGCCGCCCACACGAGTGAACACGCCTCGCCCGCCCGCTCCGCGCCCGGGCCGGCGCTAGAGTCCGCACCAGCGGCCCTTCCCCGCCCACGTGGGGATGCGCCGGCGCCCTACCGTCTCGACCAGACGGCTCTCCGCGAGCACGGGGAGCACCCTGTAAAAAAAGAGACCGTCTTTCTCCCGCCTGTCGCAAGGAGTCAACCCTCCGATGCCCGACCTCCCACCTGCCGCTGCCCGGTGCTGCCGGCACTGCGGCATCCCCGTCACCGGCGCCAGCCGGTGCGAGGAATGCCGCATGCGACGCCGTCCCTCGGACCGGGCCTACCGGCGCGGGCTGGCCGACGCCTGTTTTCCGCCCGCCGCCCGGGCCGCGCTGCTGGTCCGGATCGCCAGCGGCGAGCACATCAGCGACGTCTGCGCCGACCTCGGCATCACCGTCAACCGCGCCCGCAGCTACGGCCGCCACGCCCCCGCCTGGGCCCGCGCCCTGGACCTGGCCCTGAGAGCCGGCCGCGACGCCGACCTCGTCCACGGCAGCGCCATGGCCTACCGCTTCGGCCGCTGCCGCTGTCCGGACTGCCGCGCCGTCAAGGCCGCCGCCCGCCACTGAACCTGCGCAGCGGCGGCATCTGCCCGTGCCCGAGGGCGGCTGCAGAATCGTCACGTTGCGTGCCGGGACGCCAATTTTCTGTGACTGTCGGGCATGTCTGCTCGCGTCCTGCGGGCAACAGGTCGTATGCAGACGGAATATGACGGACTGATCGTTCATGGCCGGCGCTCAGGCGGACTCCCGCGCGGGGCGGCGCCGCCCTCCGGCGCGCCGGGTGCGAGCGCACGCGCTCGACGGTATTCCCGCCGGGCACCGGGCGGGATTTAGCACGGGTGAAGTCGGCTGCTCACGGCCGTGTGATTCCAATTGTGACGTGTCATTTCCCGTGGGGCTGCCGGGATGCAATGAGCGAGGTGTTAATTCGGCTTTATGATGGACTTACGCCGAGCCCGCCGACCGGCGGCCGTGGGAGGTCCTCGCCGGGAGCGTGCAATTTCAGTCGGCCGGTACCGGCCGGTTGTGATCGAATTCGGCGGTTTCTGATCCGTCAAACCCGCAGGTGACCTCATTGATCTTGAGGACCATTCGGTCGAAGGGTGCGTACCGCCTCAAGGTGCGCGACGCCGCGAAGCGTCTCGTTTCGGCGGCCGGGTCACCGGTCGGCGGGCGGGAAGAGGTAGGGGAAACCCCAGGGTTGGGGTTTTCCTTGCGAGAGATAGAGGCGGGGCATGCCCCGGGACCTGCGCATGGTGTTTACTGGACAGCGGTCTGAACCTTGCGGGTCCGGGCCCATTCGGGAGGTCTTGGAGTGTGGTGCTCCAAGGCCTCCCTCTTTTTACCCCGCCGTTCCATTCGGGCTACCGGTCGCTCACCTGTGCGCCCGGTTATGCATTTCCCATAGATATCTGAAGCCTGGAGTTCCGCATACCTGTACGCGCCGGACGGTTGAATGAATTACTAAAATCCGCGCGGCCTGCTTGCCCGGCGGCCTGCGTGCGGCGCGGAAAACCCCAGCTCTGGGGGTTGTTAGGCCGTTCCTAAGTTGGCTGGCCTATTTGTCATCGCGCGCGGTAGCGTAATCGGCGGTCGTCGTCGACACGTGCTGCCCGGTCACACCACAACCGGGCGGGAGTTCGCGAGGAGAGGGCACCGGACCCGCACCACAACGGGTGCGCCCTCCCTCACCAGGGGGCGCACCCGCCCGATTGTGATTGAAAGGTTGACCAAACGATGGGTGCCACCCCTTGCGGTGGCGTTGCTCCGCGCGCCCTCTATACGGGCTGCAGCGGTAGACGAGCGACGCACCGCCCGCACCACCCGGCCATCCCGGCAGGCGCCGTAGCGTACGGCCGCCAGACCCTGACGGAACGAGGTCTGCGCGATGCCCGTCACCAGTGACGCCCCCCGCCTGACCGACCTGCTCCTGGGGCGCGTGCGCCTGCCCGAGGAGAGTTTCCTGGACCACCTGCCCGACGAAACCTGGGAGGTCATGGTCAAGGACTGGGACCAGCGCGTGCGCTCCTACGAGCGCGACGCCCTGCTGCCCCTGGGAGAAGCCGACCGGCAGGTGTTCATCATCGTGCAGGGCTGCGTCCGCCAGGACCGCTATCCCCTGGGCGAGGTCGCCGACGCTCCCACGATCACCCGGTTCCGCGGCATCGGCCAGCTCGTGGGCGAGGCCAAGCTCATCGACCCCACCGCCACCGTCACCACCCGCTGCCTGTCCAAGACCTACGCCATCCCCTGGCGCGCCCGCTACATGGCCGCCCTGCAAAACGAGCGGCCCGAGGTCCGCCTGGCCCTGCTGCGCAGCATCGAGGACCGCCACCGCCGCGACGAACGCATCTACGCCACCTTCGCCCGGCCCACCTTCCAGCGCGTCAGCGCACTGCTGGCGCACCTGGCCGAGACCGCCGGCGTCCCCGACCCCACCCTGTCGCGGCGCACCGTCATCAACGGCCCGACCCAGAAGGACCTCGCCGCCGCCCTCCAGCTCGGCGTCTCCACCGTGGAGAACGCGATCCGCACCCTGCGCTACCACGGCGTGGTCGAGGCCGGATACCGCAAGTTCACCGTCCACGACCTGGACGCCCTGCACCGCAGCGCCGGAGTCTGACCCCTGCCCACGGGATCGCGCCGACTCCCTCTTTCTTCTCCCTTTGAGCTCCGCTGCCCGCCCCTCTCCACCGAGGCGGGCAGCGGTGATCTTCGTGAACGGATCACAGCATGCTGCTCAGCACCACCACACCGGCGGCCGAGAACCCCGCCGCGCTGGCAACCAGCACCACGGCCGGGGCCGGTTCCCTGGCCCTGACCGCGGGCATCTCCGCCGTCATGGCCGTCCTCGCCACCTACACCCTGCTCCACCACAAGCAGGTCTTCGCCTGGACGAAGGCCATGCGTCGCCGCGACGACGACACCGCCACCCTCGCCGGTCCCGCCCAGTGGATCGGCAAGCTCTACGAAGAACAGTGCGGCCTGGCCCAAAAGCCCTGCCACACCGCGGAGTTCAAAGAGCTGGCCCGGGTCACCAACATGATCAAAGGCATCGCCGACCACACCGCGGCCCTGCGCACCGAACTGAACCACATCGTGGAACAGGCCGACGACTACCTCGCCACCGCCCTGCCCGACCCCGGCCCCGCCACCAAAATCAGCACTAGCGAACACCGCCACCAGCTGGTCCGCGCCATGCGCCAGGAAGCCGCCCGCACCGAACTGGAACGCGCCCTCATCACCGCAGAACAGAAGATCAACACGCTACGCCGCGGCTGACGGCACACCGTACGCGAGAGGAAGGGGCACTGCCAGCCGGCGTCTCCTTGCCGACGCACGAGAGTGGCCCGGGCCGAGAGCCCAGCCAGCGTGCGCGGTGTCCGTCGGCCACAGACCGGGCCGGCAGCGGCCCGCCGGCGCACCGCGCAGGCCAAACCGCGCCCCGGCGCGATGACCTCTTCGACCGCCCGGGCACAGGAGGCGAAGACGTGACACCCTGCGCGTCCGGCCTGGTGCCTCACCCCCCATGGTGAAGCACCAGGCCGGACCACGGGGCCGGACGCAACACGGAAGACGGCCCGTCCTGCGCAGACGCCGTCAGATGTCCGTCCCGCCCGCGCCGGTGTTCGCCCTCGGGCACCCAGGACGGAAAGGGATCTTCTCCTGCTGCTGGCGCCGCTCCGTCAGGCGGATGCGTAGGATCTGACAGCGTGGGGGGCCCAAAACGCATCATCTGGTGCCGCGTTACTGGCTGAGCGTATTCGCCGAGGACGGCCATGTGCTGGGGCGCTGGCGCGAGGGTGCGGAGTACCGGACCCGGTTGCGCGGGGCGGCAGCGGCCCGGCACTTCAATACCGACCCGTTCGCCGAGGGCGAGTGCCGCACCGTGCTGGAGACCTACCTGGGCGACCGCGTCGACAACCCGGCCGCACGCGTTATGCGGGCGATCCGCCAGGGTTACTGGCCGCTGGAGGAGACCGACCAGCAGACGCTGGTCGAGGCGCTGGCGTGGCAGCTGGTGCGCACGCGTGCCTTCCGGGCGTGGGACGAGCAGGTGGGGGAGCATCTGTTCCCGCCGATGTGGGCGGCCGAGGCGGTGGGCTTCGTCGAGGAGCACTCCGGGCGTGCGCTCACCCCCGAGCAGCGCCTGCAGGTCTTCCATGCCGCCCTGCGCCAGAGTCCGCCGGCGTCGGTGATCACCGACCAGCGGATGGCGCTGCGCTCGGCCATCCGGGCCTTCGAGCGCGTACGCGCCTTCCTCAGCGCCGACGAACGGCGCCTGGTCCTGCTGCGCTCCGACCGGCCGCTGCTGGTGATCGGCGACAGCGGCGTGGTCCTGCGCCGTCAGGACGGCGCGCACGGCATCACGCCCCCGCTGCTGTCCGCCACCTCCCAGCTTCTGGCGCCGCTGTCACCGCAGCATCTGCTCATCTCCACCACCCGCTCCCACTACCGTCCCGAAGAGGTGCTCACCCCCAAGCGGGCCGCCAAGGCCAACACCGGCGCGGCCGCCTGGTGCCAGGAGGCCGTCTACCGGCTGCCGTCCATGCCCTGGCCCGCCCGGCTGCGCATCCCCGGCACCGCCCCGCAGGTGCGGGCCCCCGCCCTCGTGGCACGCCCCGACGACGGCGGGACGCCGGCCACCCAGCCGCGCCACCCCGCCATCCGCGACCCCGAACTACGGGCCATCCTGCAGCAGTTCACGGCGCCTCCACCCCGGCAACGGAAAATTCCGAGCCCGCCGATCGGGCCGCGCCGTAATGTCGGGGGGCATGACGGAAACGGGAGACTGGCCGACGCGGCTGACGAACATGCACCGCGTCGTGCAGGAGCGGAGATCAACCCGTACGAGCTGCGGGAGCGGTAGAAGGACAGCAGAGGGCCCCGGCCGGGAGCTTGGTGTTCGCGGTGGTCAGGCCGCTGGCGTGAAGAGTTAGAGCAGGCGTTCCTTCTGCCGGGCGCCCAGGCCCTGGACACGGCGGCTCTCGGAGATTTCGAGTTCGTCCAGGAGCTGTGCGGCGCGGACCTTGCCGATGCCGGGCAGGGGCCTCGCGAGCATCTCCAGGACCAGGCCGTGGGCGGTGAGGTGGTCGGCGAGCGCGGTGAGTTCGGCGGCGTCGCGGCCGAGCCGCCTCATCTCGTACGCGGTGAAGATGACCCGGCAGTGCGGGGCGTGCGCCTTGACCTCCCGCACCGTACGAGCGCCTCCTCGAACTGGGCCCTCCGCGGACGCGGGTGCTGATCTTCTCGCTGAAGATCTTGTCCCTCGGGATGCCGTGGCCCGCAAGGCGTCGAGCTGGGAGTCGTCGTCCTGCCCAAGGGCGGAGCAAGGGGCGCGGGTGGTGCCGTCTCTTACGCCGGCCTCAGCGCCGGTTCTCGTGATCGTCACGGACTCATGGCAGGCCGAGCCCTCCACGGTCCGCGCACGCGTGGAACTCGTCCACGGTCAGCGTCGGATGCGCAGGGCTTGGCGGCATGGGGAAGGGCAGTCCGGCCCCGCGTACCTCGATGATCTTTGGGGTGGGGTCTCGTCGCAGCCGTGTGTCTCGTGGAGGCGGGCCCGGAGAACGTCACTCGATGCGGGTCGTTGCCCTACCTGCCGGCCAGGGCTGCTGATACTCGATGAGTCGGCCTGCCGGGTCGTGTCGGCAGTTGGGTGCGAACAACAACTTTGCTCAAGAAGCAGCGCCGGGTATGCGGCCCGAAGAAGGGAGTGTCTTGTCGCATACTCGGCGCTGACCGGCAGAGTTACGCCGTCGTGGCTGCCGGCTCGGTGGCTTCGACTGCGGACTTGAAGTCGGGGTGGACCCCGATTTGATCAAGCCACACGCTCATCGAGTTGTAGCAATTGAACCTTTCGATCTTTCCGTCACGGAGGTACCAGAGGTCCGCCGCCGGCACGTCGATCCGGTTCCCGGTCGGTGGGATCTCGCCGACCGGAGTCGGAAACCCTCCGAGATGCGTGCCCTGGATTCGCAACTCGACGGCGACGACATCACCGAACGCATGTACCTCGAGCAGCTCACGGTGTACATCGGGGAACGAGCGGGCGAGGCCCGCGAGCACCTGAGGAATCTGCTCTCCGCGGAAACTCTGCGAGGTCGACATGTCGTTGAACGACCCGTCCTCGGTGAACAAGGCCAGGAAACCGTCACCGTCGAGAACGTTCCCTTCCGCGAGCCGGTAAGCCTCGCGAATGATCTTTTCGTTACTTTCCATTCCTGTTCTCCTTTGAGTTCGCAACATGCTCACGGTCCGCGCTTGTCTTTGATCGACCCTTCCCGGCTGTCGTAACGATAATTGTTACGGCGGCTTGTCGCAACCTTCACTGTTGCGACTGTGCTGTCGCAACATGGAGCGTTGCGACCGGAGGAGGGATCATGAGCGCCAACAGCAGGCTGACCGTCGCTGGCGCGCGAGCTGGGGTCGATCACCCTGCTCGACGTGTACGAGGCAGGGGGACCCGGCCCGCTGTTCGCGATGCACCGCACCACCCCGGACCAGGGATGCGTGGTGGGTCACGGCATCCAGCCGGCAATGCGGGGCATCTACCAGGACATCGAGGAGACCCTGAGACACGAACTGGCCCGCGTCACGCTCGAGAAGGTACTCAGGGACGTACTCGCGGCACCTCGCCAGCCTCTCTGATCAGCTGGGCGACCCCGTGCGAACCGTAGGGTTCGGCGTGGGTTCTGCCCACCGGGGCGGAGTGACGTGAGCGTGGAGATGGAATCCCGCGCCGAACGCGTTGGATCCGCCGCCGGAACAGACGGCGGGCGCAGGCCGAGCTCACCGCGGACCAGGCCGTGCTCGTCCAGCGGCTCTACGACGACGAGCGGGAGAAGACCGTCCAGCAGATCCCCGACGGATTCGGCGTGCCCCGTTTCACGGTGCACGGGCACCTCGACAAGCCCAGACCGCCCCCCGCCAGGCCCAGAAGGCTGCGACCGCCCACCCAGCCGGACAGCCGGACAGACCATCAGCTGCCGCACTTCCTCAGACCCCGGGTTTCTCCGGTGACGTCGGCGGCTCGGCCGGCGTCGGCATGGGCGGCCGGAGGAGGACGGCACGGGCCACGGAGGGGGCGAACAGGCTGGTGACGGGTGCGCAAAGGCCCAGTACGGAGCGGAAGGCGGTCCCCACCACCGGGTCACCGGGGTAGCGCTCCAGGACGCGCCGCAGGTACCAGACGGCGACGCGGTCCGCCGACCCGGAGGCCAGGGCACTGCCCACCGCGCCCGGCATCGAGCGGTCCGACCCGGCGGAGATGCCCCATGCCCGCCGGGACGCCGCGAGGAGCGCTTTCTGCACGCGCCGCGTCGTGGGGATCCGGCGCGGATCGGACAGGGTCTCACGCAGGACGACCGCGCTCATCGCGGCGACAGCCATCCCCTGCCCGTAGATCGGGTTGAACGTGCACAGGGCGTCGCCGGTGGCAAGGAATCCTGCCGGGCGGCGGCCGGGCAGGTCGTAGCGGCGGCGGATGTTCGCGGTCCGCCGGTAGCCGAACGCCGACGAGAGGGGCTCGGCCTCGTCCAGCCACCGATGCAGAAGCGGATGCGGCAGCCTCTTCCTGACGTACGTCACGAACCCGTCGTCGTCCGTGGGCGGTTCGTCATCGCGCAGCCCCGACACGATGACCAGATGGGTGCCGCCCTCGGCGTCGCCTTCTGCGGCGTCAGCCCGCCATTGCGCTCCTGCAACCACATCGCCGCGACCTGCGGATACGCCTCGGCCAGCGACACACCTAACGAACGCGCCACAGCGCCCTTTCGGTCAGGCCGCCCGACCGAAGCCCTCGCTGGTCAGGTTCTCCTCCCGTAGCTGCGTGAAATCCACATCCAGCTTCGGGTCGTACGCCTCGGGCTGGATGCCGAGCTCGTGCGTGGAGTATTCGCCGAACCGGTTGATGTGCTCGGTCAGGTACGGCGAGATGTGGGCCGATTCCTCCGGCTCGATCGTCCAACCCTCCTTCAGCAACTGCCGGACGATCTCCGCGATGTCCAGGGCGTTGTGGAAGATCACCGCGTTCGTGAGCAGCGCGTTGAACTTCATCGCCTTCTCCTGCTCGACGGGGTCGTTGTCGGCGAGGACGCCACGGTTGCCGAAGCCGAGCCACTGGGAGAAGCCGTTAAACGCCTCGACCTTGTTCGTCGCCGCGGTCACCCGCCGGCGCAGCGGGGCATCCGAGAGGTAGCGCAGCAGATGCACGGTGCGAATCACGCGGCCGACCTCGCGGAACGCGGTGTAGGTGGCGTTCTTCCACGATCCCGACCGCAGCCGCTTCAGCAGCGTGGACGAGGAGATCGCTCCCTCGCGTACGGAGATCGCCACCTCATACATCACCAGTTAGCTGTACGGTGAGGAGATCCCGCCCATGCCCGGGCACCCGGACTGGGAGGCCCCGGAGGCAGGAGCCCTCGAAGGGCTCCTGACGGCAATGGTGCAGCCCCCGCCAGCCCCTCACACAGGTCGGAGAAGATGTCCCATTTATCCGTCGGTGTCGGCGCTCCCGATCCCGCTCCCGTCACGATCCTCCTCGTCGAGGACGACGAGGTGATCCGTAGGTCGGTCGCGATGGCGCTGGAGCGTTACGGCTGTTCCACAGACAGCTCCATGCCGATAGATCGAACCACACAAGATCAAGTAACGCTGACGGAATCACGAGACACTAGGTGGTCGTGTCCGGGTTTTGAGTGCGGGTCACGTCAGCCTGGGTTCGTCGGCCACGACCAAGGTCGTCCAGCTTGACGGCTTCATCGACCCCAACGCCCCGAGCATCTCGTGCCCTCTTCCGAGGGGGCCTCCGCGGGTGTCTCGTGCCGGAAGCGGCCGGGTGGCACGCCGTATTTGCGGCGGAAGGCGGCGGCGAACGCGAACTCCGAGGCGTACCCGACCTCATGGGCGATCGCGGAAAGTGGGCGAGTCGTGCCCCGCAACAGGCGCGCGGCGAGATCGAGGCGCACGCTGGAGACGTACGCCATGGGTGGTTTGCCAATCGATGAGCTGAAGCGTCCCGTGAAGACGGTGCGGGACAGGCCGGCCACCTCGCTCAGCCGGCGCACGTTCCACGGTGCGCGAGGGTTCTCGTGGATCGCGTCGAGGGCCGCGGCGATGCCCGGATCGTCCTCTTCCGGCGGGGCGTAGGAGCGCAGCAGCGTGACCAGCATAAGGTCGATCAGCGCGGCCCGGGTGGCCGCCGTGCCGTGGCGTTCCTCGGCGACCTCCTGGCCGAGCAGCGCGACCAGTGCCCGCTCGGCGCCCAGGCCAGGTACGGCCACGAGCGGGGGCATGCTGCGCAGGAAGGGATGCACGCGGCCACGGGTCAGCCGGTAGGCGCCGCAGATCACCCGCGCCTCGGCGTTCCTGTCCTCGCCTTCGGCGGCAGTCTTCTCGTGCCGGCACGTGGGCAGGTCGTCCAGCGGGCGTGGGCGGCGGCTGAAGCCGTGCCGGGCACCGTTCGGGCAGAGCACAACGTCACCGGCCGTAACCCGGTAGGACGGGCCGCCTTCGGCAGCCGCCCAGCCCTCGCCGTGGAGCAGCACGTAGAAGCCCACGCCCTCGAAGGGCGGATGACTCCAGCCCCAGTCGTCGGTCTCGTCGACACGATGGGCGTAAGAGACCCCAGAGCGCAGGCCGCCGATCGCCTCGGTGATCACATCCACCCCCGCATCGTACTGACCGGCGTCCGGACGAACGCGTATCCGCCACGGACGGTGGCATATGGCCGCGGGGCTTGCCCGCGTATTGAATTAATCGATGTGGGCTACAAGATCATCGCCGACAATGCGGCCATGACCGAACAATGTGTACGGCTAGCACCGGAGCCGCTTGCCGCGCCGCGGGCGCCTCGGCGTGCTTCCAGCATTGCACCTAGTCTACGTTGAGAAGATTTACCATGATTCGCAGGGTAGAGGAGAAGCCTTGAAAGTCACTGCATTCGGGATCTTCGCGGTTGCCGCGGAAAAGCAGCAAGACCTCGTCGAAGCGATCAACCGTGCCGGCGAGGTCGTCCGTAAATTGCCGGGCTTTCTCGGTTCGACTCTCTACGCTTCCGCGGACGGCACCAGAGTGGTGAATCAGTCGCATTGGGCCAGCATCGAGAGTCACGATGCCGTACTCGAAGATCCTGAGGCGATGGCGCTGGCCGAAGTGATGTTCGCGATCGCGAAGCCGGATCCGATCATTTGTGTGGAACGCGGCGAGTTCAGCCCCGCCTGACGGGGTAGGCGACGCGGCGAGATGCCTGCTGCATGCAGGCCCTTTCCGCGTCGCCTCGGCAGCCGGTGCGCCCAGTGATGAGGGTAATATCGGGTCAATTGGAACTAATTATCAATTGCCCCCACACTAGTGTGATGCGCCAGAAATTGCGTCTCTAAGTCTGTAGTGTATTGGTATGTCGCCAGGTCCTCGTGCTGGTGAAGTCAGGTTGTCTGCTGCGGAG
>NZ_BMVU01000097.1 GCF_014650875.1 Streptomyces minutiscleroticus | reverse complement strand
CGACAAACGCGACTACATCTTCAACGGCACCCTCACCGTCACCGCCATCGTCATCTGGCTCCGCGACACCGTTCAAGAGCCATCAGAAACGACCTAGCCGGGGACGCCGGTCTGGGCCTCGACGCTCAGCTCGGCCCACTCGGCCGGCTGCGGCAGCCGGCTGCCGCCGTCGCCGAAGCCGTACGAGGAGCCCTCGCGGGTCCACGGGATCGGCACCCGGCAGCCGTCGCGGAAGCCGTCCTGACCGGCGCCGCGGAAGTACGCCGGGTCCTGGCCGCCGCCCGTGAGTTGCTGCTGCCCGGCCGCGCCGACCGTGCCCTTCAGCTGACCGCGCTCGCGTCCCCGGGCGAGACGGAGGCGCGGGAGCTGGCCAGCTGGGCGGACCCGTGCTTCACCACCTTCTTTTTCACCTCCAGGCCGGTGCTGGCCTGACTGGACATCCTGGAGGAGTACGCGCCGCATCTTCCGCTGGCCGACGAGACGGCGGATGTGTGGTCAGCCACCCCGTTCCTCGAACACCTCGCCGGTGCCGCCCCCGCACACCGCCCGGGCGGGGCTGGTTAGCCACGTGGAGCAGATCGCCGCCGCGTCCAGCAGCCGCCGCCCGTGCCGGACACACACCCGCTGCCAGCGCGGCAGGTATCGCACCATCGAGGCGGGGCTCCCGCTCGACCGAGAGCCGTACGAGTGCCTGGTGAAGGCCGTCCTGGCCTGGACCGGCCCGGAGGCGCTCGCCGAACGCGACTACGAGCAGATCGCCCTCCAGCTCACCGGCCACGCCCGCGCAGTCGCCTCCGACGTCCGCCGCCGCGCCGCCCGACTGCCGAAGGACAGCGGCCCACGGGCGCTCGCCGACGTCGTCCCGCGCGAGGCGGAAGGCCGGCTGTCCGTGACGATCGAGGGCACCGTGCGCTGCGTCCAGAACCGCGCCCGCCTCGTCCGCGCCCTCTACGAACGCCTGTATCGCCTGGAGGCCGCGCACCGCCGGGCCGTGTGACCATCCTCCGCACTCGGCGCGACCAAGGGCCCGGGTGCGGAGGGCTGCCCCCTCAGCAGGACTGCGCGTGCGCAGGCGCAGAATCTGGGCGCAGTGAGGCGAGCGGAGAGCGCTGACCTTTCTCCATCACGCGTAGCTGCTCCCGGTCGGTCTCGGGATGCGCGGGGACGACCGCGGTGACGGACGCCGTGGTGTCCAGCGCGACATCGACGGCCCTGGCCCAGCTGGTGCGAAGTGGACCTCGATCGACTGCGGGGAGCGGACCCGCCCGAGCCGGACCATGTGATCCCAGTCGATGTGGCGTGTCCGGAGCTGGGATGAGGCCTGCCCGGGTCAGAGGGAGCTCGAGGCCGGCACCACCATCGCGGCCACGAGGGGCGTACAGACGGCCGACCAGGCTCTGGCCGCCCTGGTGCAGTAATCCGTCCCACCACGTCCCGGGCCCGGGCCGATGTCCAGGCGCCGGGCAGCTGCCCAGTTCTGGTGGTGCGGTCTGGTCACAGCGGCCGTCGGCCGGTCAGCTCGGCCCATACACTGCGGGCGTCATCGAGGGCTGCCCGCGCGTGCGGTAGTTTGAGGTCGGCGTCGTGGCGGACCCGGGTTTCCTCGAGCCGCTCGCGGGCCGCCTCAAGCGGCGCAGTGGCCTGGCGTGCCGCGCGTAGTCCAGCTTCTCGCACACGAATCTCCTCGGCGCGCTGCTTCTGCACCCGGTCCGTGGCCGCGACCGCGTTCTGGATCTGCACGGTGAACCGGCGCACCGCGTCCTCGGAGTGCTCCTGGTCCTCGTAGCGTTCCATCCGTTCACGCCCGTCGGGCTGGGTGAGATACACGTACGACCAGTGAGCGGAGCGGGCGAGTTCGAAGCGGACCTGCAGGTCCGCAAGCGGTACCTCGTCCTCACGGACGACGAGGGAGTGCTCGTACAGAGTGATGTCGCCCAGCTGCCCGATCCGCTCCCCGCGGCGCGGTGTGCGCAGCCGCTCGAGCTCCGTCTCCGCCTGGCGGATCCGGCGCCGGTAGGCCCACTCGGCCCGCTGCACCCCGGCCAGCGCCTGCCACCGCTCACGGCGCGCGGCCCTGCCCACCTGGCGTACGGCATTGCGCGCATTCCTCAGGGCCTCGCGCGCCGCACGGTGCTCCTCGTGGAAGGAGTATCTCCATCCACCCGGGTACCGCACCAGCCGCTGAAGCATCCACGCCACTGCCAGGGCCGCCACGGCGACGGCCCACCCGATCACGATCATGCGTATCCCCCTCCTGCGACGCCACAGCGGCAGCCGCAGCCGACGACAGCAATAGCGGTGCGTGGCAAAGCCGGTCAACTCGCCCTGGTCGCGCCGGTGATCCGCAACCCCCGGGCAGGGGTGGGCACGGCGGCGGGCTCCAATGATGCGCGCGTGAGAGGAGATGCCCCGGAGGCGGCGACCGCGGCGGGCCAGCAGCGAGACACAGCGCGGCCAGATGACGCGCGAGTTTCCTGATCGCCCGCCGTGAGCAGCGCACCGACGGCAGCAGCCCCGACCCGCCATGCGCCGGTGTCCCCGGGAGAGGGGACAGCGGCATTCCGTCCGACCGGCCGCCTCGGCCCGGAAGACCCGTACCAAGCCGCACTATGCCGGGAGCGGGCACCGGTCCTGCTTCCAGACCGAGGTCCTGCACCGGCTCGCGGGCGGGTACGTTCAGCGGGCGGACCTGGTGGTGCGGGCGCCGGCGGCGGGGGTGCCGGTGATGCTGCTGGAGATCGACCGCCGTACCGAGGACGCGCACGAGCTGGTGCACAAGCTGCGCCGGTACGGGGAGTGGGGCCGGCTGCTGCCACGGGACGCGGACAAGCGCGCCGTGGACCTGGTCCGTTCCCGGCCGGACGCGATCGAGGACGTCGGCCGCGACAAGCGGCTGTGGCGGCGGGTCTACCCGCCGGCCGGCCGGGAGGGCCTGGTGCCACTCACGTTCGTGTTCGCCGACACCACCAAGGCCAAGGTCGCCAACACGGTCGCCGTGCTGGAGGAGGCCGGCCGCCGCTACTGGGCTCCGCGCGGGTACGAGACCTACTGCCGTCAGGCGATCGCGGCCAAGGACTACAGCCAGGCCGTGCCGGTCGTCGTCACCACCCTGGAGCAGATGACGGAGCACGGCGCGGACGCGGCGGTGTGGTGGCGCCCGGGCCGCGCGGACGAACAGACCCTGACCGACGCGCTCGACAACCCCGACGGCGATGCTCTCTGCCGCCGCCTGCCCCCACCCTTCCGCGATCATGCTTCGCACACGAAGAAGCCCCTGCTCATCGAACAGGGACTCCCTTTGCCGCAACGCACTCACTCACGCGGTTCCCTGCGCCCCTTTGGCCCCGCTCCGCGGAGTGAGTCCGCGGAGCGGGGGGGCTGGGCACGCATGTGGTCGTGGACCCGGGACATGATTTCGGCGAGGCGGGACAGGTCGTCGCCGGTCAGCGGGTCGAACAGCAGGCGACGGGCCAGCCGGACGTGTTCCGGCACGCTGCTGCGCAGCAGCGTGCGGCCGGCGTCGGTGAGGGCGACGGCGATGGCGCGGTCGTCGTCGGGGTCGGGTCCGCGGGAGATCAATCCGGCCTTCTCCAGCTGTCCGGCCTGGTAGGTCAGCCCGCTGCGGCTGTATACCACACCATCCGCCAGCTGGGTCATGTTCTGCGTGCCGCCGGCGTCGAACAGCCGGATCAACAACTGGAACTGCACGAAGCTGAGGTCGACCGTGGCGCGCAAACGCTGTTCGAGCCGGTATTGGAGCAGGTTGACGGAGTCCAGGAGCGCGATGAGCGTCTTCAGCTCGGCCGGGTCCAGCGCATCGTCGTCACTCGGCCCGGCGTCCGGGCCGGGATCGGATTCGGGGCGGGTCTCGGTCACCCACTCAGCATATCGCTGCGAATTCGCAGCGCCTGCGTGACGCGCGTTACATCGGCCTCCTCTTTCGCTTCACATTCGAAGCAAACTATGGTTCAAATTGCTTCGAGTTCAAAGCAATCTGATCGGGGGAGTCGCCATGACCCACACCGCCGCCACCGACGCGGGGAGCGCCACCCCGCCCTTCCACGTCCAGTCCACCGCCCAAGTTCTGCGCGACGGCTTCCCCCTGTTCCCCCACCACGAGTCGGTGTCGGCGCTGTGGTCGACGAAGTGGCGGGACCTTTGCGCCGGCGGGGTCTACCCGTTCGGCGACGGGCAGCTTGCGGACTTCGAGCCGGTCTTCGCCGAACTGCGCACCGTTTCCGACGACGATCCGGCCATCCTGTACCGGCCGGACGACTACGCCAGGCCGTTCCTCCCGATCGGCGACCTCCTCACCGTCGCCGCGCAGGCAGCGGCGGAGCAGGGCGCGGTCGACCAGGCGCGGGAGTTGTTTCTGCGAGCGGCTGCGGTCTACCGGATAGCGCGGTTCCCCATCGTCCGCTCGCCGCTGGGCCAGGAGTCGTGGGAGAAGGGCAAAGCCGCCTATGAGCAGGCCGGGCAGTTGCTGGACCCGCCCAGCATGCAGGTCGCGATTCCGTTCGCGCACTGCGACACCGCCGCAGGCGACCACGACACCGACATCGCTGCCTATCTGCGCCTGCCCCGCGGGCCGCGGCCGGCCGCGGGGTGGCCCGTCGTGTTGTTCATCTGCGGCCTGGACGCCTACCGGACCGACCACACATCGCGCACCCAGGAGCACGTCGACCACGGCTGTGCGACGCTCTCCTTCGAGATCCCCGGCACCGGCGACTGCCCCGCGGCGCCGCACGACCCTGCGTCAGCCGACCGGCTGATGAGCAGCATCCTCGACTGGATCGTCGATACCGCCCCCGAGATCGGGTTCGACCCCGACACGATCCTCGCCCGAGGCGTCAGCACCGGAGGGTATAACGCGCTGCGGGTCGCCCACACCCACGCCGACCGCCTGTTCGCGGTGGTGGCGCAGGGCGGCGGCTGTCACCACATGTTCGACGCCGACTGGATTCACGCACAGAACCAGATGGAGTACCCCTTCGCACTCGCCGACGCACTGGCCTACAAGTTCGGCTACCGCGACGCGGACCCGACGGCGGCGATCGCCGCCTACGCCGCCGATGCCCACCGGTTCAGCCTCGCCGACTCCGGCGTACTGGCCTCGCCGGCGTGCAGGCTGCTCGTCATCAACGGGACGGAGGACTCGATCTTCCCGATCGAGGACAGCATCCTGGCCGGAACCCAAGGCAGCGGCACAGACCTGATCGTGCGGGGCGGGCGCCGGCACATGGGGAATCCCGGCGCCGAGCAGATTGTCTACGCCTGGCTCGACGAGGCGCTGGCGGCACGGGCCTGAGGCGGCGCGGGCGCGATGACCCGGCCCGCCGCACCGCGCGCAGCCCGAGACAAGACGAGACGAGATGAGGACGCAGAACAATGGTGTCAACCACGCAGCAGGGGCGTTTCGCAGGCAAGGCGGCCATCGTGACCGGTGGGAGCCGCGGGATCGGCGCGGCCGTGGCCCGGCGGCTGGCCGCCGAGGGCGCGGCCGTGGCGATCGGTTACCGGGGCAACCAGCAGGCCGCAGACGCGCTGGTGGCCGAACTGTCCACTGCGGGCGGCCGGGCGATCGCCGTCCAGGCCGACGTCGCCGAGCCGGCACAGATCGCGGCGCTGATCGAGCGGGCGGCGACCGAGTTCGGGCAGCTGGACGTGGTCGCCTCCTGCGCAGGCATCGAATACTTCGGCGCACTGGAGACGATCACACCGGCCGACTTCGACCGCGTCTTCGCGGTGAACACACGCGGGCAACTGCTCACCGTGCAATATGCCACGCCGCATCTGCCCGAGGGCGGCCGGATCGTGCTGACCTCCTCCGTGAGCGCCTCCAAGGCCGTCTTCCACCACACCCTGTACGCGGCCAGCAAGGCCGCCGTGGAATCGATGGTGCTGAACCTCTCGGCCGAGCTGGGCACCCGGGGCATCACCATCAACGCCATCGCCCCCGGCGGGACCGACACGGACATGGCCGCGGAGGCCGCGCCCCGCTACGTGCACCCCGACCTGTCCGGCACACAGGATCTGCCGCGGCTGCTCGGCACGCTGGCCGCCCTGCGGCGCTTCGCCCGGCCCGAGGAGGTCGCGGCGGGCTACGCCTTCCTCGCCTCCGACGACGCCGCCTACATGACCGGCCGCACCCTCCAACTGGACGGCGGGACGTTCTAGCCGACCAACCCACCGGCGAGCCGGTCCGTGAAGCGACACCGCGCACCTCTTGTCGAGCGCGTGCGGGCCGGCGGGCCTCTCAACGAGCCCGACTCCGCACGTCCTACGCCGGCGGCATACGCGGCTGCACCGACCACCCCGCCCCGACGCCGCGGGCAGGCCCCCCGATCCGGCGAGACAGCCCACTGCGAGAAAGACCGGCTGGAGGCAACCGTGAATACCGGACGAGTCGTCGTCATCACCGGAGCCGGAGGAGGCGTGGGAGCGCCGCTCGTCAAGCGCTTTGTGGACAACGGCGATACCGTTGTGGCGACAGACACCAACGCGGGCGTGCTCGACCGCCTGCGTGACGACCTTTCACATCCCGGCAGGCTGGTCGTTGAGACCGCCGACGTCTCCTCTGCGGAGGACTGCCGGCGGCTGGCCGAGACGGCGCGCCAGCTCAGCGGACATGTCGACGTGCTCATCAACTGCGCCGGCTTCTTCCCGATCACGCCATTTGAAGAATCTCCCCCGAGGACTGGCACCAGGTCCTCGACATCAACCTGACCGGGGCGTTCCTCATGGTTCGGGCGTTGCTGCCGCTGATGAAGCGCAACGGCGGAGGACGGATCATCAATTTCGGATCGGGCTCCGTCTACGACGGCCCCTACGCCAAGGCCGCAGCCCTGGTGCATACCCTGGGGCGGTGCCGCTGGCTGGAGCGCTCCAATCTGGCTGTTGCCGCCGCCACCGGCGTCATGTACCTCGAAGCTGCCGGGATACCCGTCAAGCCCGCCCGCGAGGACGCCATCGCCCTCAAGGACCTGCTGCTGGATTCCGCCTGCACCGCCAAGAAGATCGCCGCTCTGTTGAGGACCTGGCCCACCGCCACTTGATATCCACCGAATCGACGCCGCCTCGCCCGGAGCGATGCTGCTTGCCCGGCGTTCAAGGAACCGTAGTCGTTCATGACAGCGTTACGGCTGCAACCAGCGATATGCCAGTCGGCCTCCTCGTGAGGTGCGGCACCCCACACACGAAGGACGTAGCGGGCTCCCTGGAGGATCTGCCGGCCGGGCGGGAGGCCGGTGTCCGTGTGCACCATCACCTCGTGGCCGTCAGCGGGTCCGCCCTCAACGCCCAGTCGCATCTCCATGGCAAGATCAACGCGCCTCTCGCATCGCGGTAACGGGCGTAGCCATGAAGCCTTGCGACGACCCGCCTGCACAGGCTGTCCGAACCGGCACGGTGCTTGGTTGTCCTCCAGGCCGATACTGCCGATGCGATGACCTCCGACCTGCGCACTGCCGCCAGCACCGCCGGCGAGCAGCTCCGCACAGCCCTGGTCGACCAGCTCCAGGCGGGAGGGCACGTCCGCACGCTGGCAGTCGAGACCGCGCCGCACACCGCGCTCCGCCACCCCTTTGTGCCTGACGCCTCGCTGGCAGATGCCTACGCCGACGCGCCGGTAAGCATCGAGTGCGACATCGATGGCACGCCGATCTCCTGCACCGCGCAACCAGGGCCATCGTGATGACGCTGCAGCAGCTCAGGTCCGGCCGAGTGAGTCGATCCTCGAGATCGACGCCGGCGCCGACTACAACGCCGCCCCGCCGAGGCACCTGATCGGCAACAGCGGGCACATCACCACTCTCAACGTCGACGAGGGTCTGATCGCCGGTGCCCACGCGCAACGCACCGCAGCGGGCATTACCAAGGTCACCACCCTCACCCGCGGCGGTGCGCTCGACCATGCTTCTTTCACAACGGCCGGTGAGCATGACGGCGCCCGCCGAACAGTAAGAACTCCTAACAGAAGTGGGTGTGATCCCTTGGAATGCGGCCGTGAGATGGGGTGTTGGCCTTCGCGTGAGGAGGGGTGAGCAGCTTCCATGGATCGTGGTGGATGGGCTGTGGGCGCGGATCGAGCCGTTGTTGCCGGTCGTGCCGCGCGGAGCGGGCCGTCCGGGGCGTAGGCGTCTGGAGGACCGCACGGTCCTGTGCGGGATCCTGTTCGTGCTGTACACCGGCATTCCGCGGGAGTTTTTGCCCCAGGAGCTGGGGTTCGGCTCCGGCATGACGTGCCGGCGGCGCCTGCGGGACTGGAACGAGGCGGGGGTGTGGCAGCGGCTGCACGAATCACTCCTGGCCGAGCTGCACGCCGCCGGTGCGCTGGAGTGGTCGAGGGCGGCGATCGACGGCTCGCATGTGCGGGCCATGAAGGGCGGCCCACGACCGGACCGAGCCCGGTCGACCGTGCCCGACCGGGCTCCAGGCACCATCTGATCACCGAAGCGCACGGCATTACGCCGGCCGTGCCCCTGACCGGCGGCAACCGTGGGCGACGTCACCCAGCTCATGCCCCCTGCTGCAGGCCGTCCCGGCGGTGCGGGGACGACGTGGCCGACCCCGCCGGCGCCCCGAAGCGCTCCATGCCGACCGCGGCTACGACCACGACAAGTACCGCAAGCAGGTCCGGACCCTCGGGGTCACTCCGGTCATCGCCCGCCGCGGCACCGAGCACGGCTCCGGGCCGGGAGTCCACTGCTGGGTCGTCGAGCAGGGCTTCGCGCTGTTGCACTGGTTGCGCCGGCTCCGCATCCGCTGGGAGATACGCGACGACCTCCACGAAGCGTTCCTCAGCCTGGCCTGCAGCATCATCTGCTGGCGACGACTGAGAAACCTCGCCTTTTGTCAGGAGTTCTAAGCGAGGCGTCGGCCGGATGTCAGTCAGCTGACGGAGGCTGTCGGCACGGCCGCCGAGCCATTCTCGTGGAGACATCGAAACCGCCCGGTACCCGGGCGAGACCACGAGGAGCAGACCATGAACACCATCGCGCAGCACTGGATCAACGGACAGTGGACCGGATCCGGCTCGGTTCTGGAATCGATCAACCCGGCCGACGGCACCGTCGTCGGCTCGTTCTACGACGGTGGCGAGGCAGAGGCTTCGGCCGCCGTGGACGCCGCCGCCGCCGCGTTCGAGACCACCGCATGGGCGCGCACTCCCTCGCTCCGGGCGACCGCACTCAGCCGGCTGGCCGACGCCCTCGAGGCCCGGATACCCGAGGTTGCGGCCATGTTGTCCCGGGAGAACGGCAAGCTGCTGGGTGAGACCACGTGGGAGGTCAGCGGTGCGGTCGGGTGGCTGCGGTACGCGGCGGCCTCTGCGCGCACCCAGACCGCCGGGCGTGCCGCCGAGACGGCACCCGGCCAGTACACCCACTCGGTGCCCGAGCCGCTCGGTGTCGCCGGGATCATTTCTCCCTGGAACTCCCCCATCATGCTGACCGTGCGGGCACTGGGCCCGGCGCTGGCCGCCGGCTGCACCGTCGTGGTCAAGCTCCCGGCTCAGACGGCGCTGACCAATGAGCTTTTCGCGCAGGTCCTGGCCTCGGTCCCGGAGATCCCGGCGGGCGTGGTCAGCGTGTTCACCGAGTCCGGCAACACCGGGGCCCCGTTCCTGGTCTCCTCGGACAAGGTCGACGTGATCAACTACACCGGCAGTACGCCGGTCGGGCGCAGCATCGCGGCCGCGGCCTCCACCACGCTCAAGCGGCTCGGTCTGGAACTGGGTGGCAAGGCACCGATGGTGATCTTTCCCGACGCCGATCTGGACATGGTGATCCCCACCGTGGTGCAGTCGCTGGTGCTGATGAACGGGCAGTTCTGCTGCACCGGCTCCCGCGTACTGGTTCACCGGGACATCGCCGACCAGGTGCGCACCCGGCTCACCAGCGCGCTCGCGCAGGTGCGGCTCGGCTCGGGCGACGACGAGAAGGCCCAGCTCGGCCCGGTGATCGACCGGGCGTCCGCCCAGCGGGTGGACGCGATCGTCGAGGAAGCCGCCTCGTACGGCACGGTACTGCTGCGCGGCGGTGTGGTCACCGACGGCCCCCTGGCCGCCGGGGCGTTCTACCGGCCGAGCCTGATCGAGGTGGACCGCACCGACGTCCGGATCGTGCAGGAAGAGGTCTTCGGTCCGGTCCAGACGTTCGAGGTCTTCGACGACGAGGACGACGCCGTGACCAAGGCGAACGCCACCATCTACGGCCTGGCCGCCTCGGTGTTCAGCTCGGACTCGATGAAGGCCCGCCGGATCGCCCGGCGCATCCGCACCGGCACGGTATGGATCAACACCTGGGGGGCCATCAGCGAGGACTTCGAGGAGGGCGGCGTCAAGGGCAGCGGTTACGGCTACCTGTGCGGCCCGCGAGCGATCGAGGAGTTCCAGGCCCTCAAGGTGTACGTGGAGCAGGACCACACTCAATCCGCTCACTGACTGATCAGATCATGACCGGGCCGGCGCCCGCCCGGGCGCCGGGCCCGGGTCTCCGCACGAGAAGGCCGCACCATGCCGTCGATTCTGATCACCGGAGCGACGAACGGTCTTGGTCTCGCTCTGGCTGAGGAGTTTGCGGAAGCCGGGCACCAGTTGCTTCTGCACGATCGCAACCCGCAGCAACCGGTGCGGATCGCGCAGCGTTTCGGGGCCGAGCAATACATCGCCGACTTGTCCGCTCCGGCCAAGACCCAGCGACTCGCGGCCGAAGTGGCGGTACGGCACCAGCAGCGGCTGGCGGTGAACCATCTGAGCCCTGTGATGCTCATCCGGCAACTGCTGCCGCTGTTGCGCGCGGGCAGCCCATCACGCAGCGCCAACATCGCCTCGGCCGCGCAGGAACCGATGGAATCAAAACGATACGCAGCATTTCGATGTGGAGGGGTCCATGAACGAGAGAACTGTTTCCCACGCCTACGGTGCCGACGACCCTGGACTGCCAAGCCCACCGGCAGTGACAGACATCCGGCACACGCTCCGGGAGCAGAACCGGAACGCGTCCGCGAACACCGAACCCCGGCTCGGCCCCACCGTTCCGGCCGCCGTCCGGCGTTGGAAGCTGTGGCTCCTCACCGTGTGCGCTATCTACCCCACCATCGTCCTGCTGGGCCTGGCCACGAACCCTGTTCTGGAAGGTCTGTACCTACCGGTGCGACTCGCTGTACTCGTCCCGGCGGCAGCAGCAGCGATGGTCTGGCAGATCAATCCCCGACTGCAGCGGCATTTCGGAGCTTGGCTCACCAAATGACAAGCAGCCCGGCTCCGCCGCCGGCGTGTTCCGCGGCGCCCGCACACCACCGACCACTGCGCAGGCTCACGGCGCGAGGCCGCGACGAGACCCACCGCGGCGTCTCCTCACTGGAGCTCTTTTTCGACCTGTGCTTCATCGTGGCCGTAGCCCAGGCAGGCGCCCAGTTGGTGCACGCCATAGTCGAGGGACACACGGGCGAGGGGACCCTCAACTACTTGATGATCTTCTTCGCCATCTGGTGGGCGTGGATGAACTTCACGTGGTTCGCCTCGGCTTACGACAACGACGACGTGCTGTACCGGATCGTCACGCTGATCCAGATAGCCGGCGTGCTCGTCCTGACTGCAGGCATCTCCCAGGCGTTCGAGGAACACGCGTACCTGGTCGTCATCCTGGGCTATGTGATCATGCGGCTCGCCATGACGGCGCAGTGGCTGCGCGTGGCGCGGTCGAGCCAGGGCCCCGAGCAGACGATGGCGCTGCGGTACGCCATCGGGCTGTGCCAGATCGGCTGGCTGGGGCTACTGGCCCTGCCGGAGGCCGGCCGCCCGTGGGTCTTCCTGGTGATGGCGCTGCTGGAGATGGCCGTACCGCTGTATGCGGAGCGGGCCCACCCCACGCCGTGGCACCCCCGCCACATCGCCGAACGGTACGGGCTGCTCACGCTCATCGTGCTCGGCGAGACCATCGCGGCAGCCACCGTCGCCGTGAAGTCGGGGATCGACGAGCACGAGGCCCTGGGTGAGTTGCTGCCCATCGCCGCCGGCGGACTGCTGATCATCTTCGCCGCCTGGTGGGTGTACTTCGCGGTCCCCATCCACGGGCACCTCCGGTCCAACCGGCAGTCCTTCCTCTGGGGCTACGGCCATTACCTGATCTTCGTCTCGGGTGCCGCGATCGGGGCCGGCCTGGAGGTGGCGGTGGAGCAGGCGGTGGGCAAGGTGCACCTTTCGGCGCTGTCGGCGTCGGCGGCGGTGACGCTGCCGACAGCGCTGTTCCTGCTCACGGTGTGGGCGCTGCACTCGCGCTTCTACAAGGTGGGGATCGCCCAGCAGTCGGTGCTGCCGGCCACGGCGCTGCTGGTGGGCGTCTGTACGTTCCTGGGTCACTGGGCGGTGCTCGCGGCGGGGCTGGTGGCGGCGCTGGCGGTGGCAGCCGGGGTGACGCTGACGGCGCTCGGGGCGAGCCCGGAGCGCGGGAGGGGCGAGGAAAGCGTCGCGGTGCCAGTTCTGTGAGGGAACCCTCGCCGCCGCGGGAACCTGGCCGGCACGGCGTACGAGGGCGCCCGTGCCGTGCGCCCGGTGCACCTGCTCAAGCGACGGCGACACGTTGTTCACGCCGGCTACGGTGACGCATCCGCTCGGCACCGCGGACCCGCTGGCTCTGGACGACGTCGTCACGGTGGGGCGGGGACGCGGTGACCCACGCGACTGTACGCGCTGTGGGCACCGCCGAGTGGGTCGCGCACTCATCGACGGAGCCGAGACCAACCAAGGTCCTCAACGCCGCTCAGGCCGCCACCGTCGACGCCACCCACATCACCGTCATCAGCCAACTCGAAGGGCTCGCCGGGACGGCTGACATCGAGGACCTGTTCTCCGCCAAGGACTACCTCTGGCTCCACAACAGGCCACGTCACCAATCAACGAGGCAGTCCTGATCGCTGCCGACAAGCCCTTCCCGGTCCTCAAGCGCATCGGGATCGCCCGGGAGAAGCAGAACAAGCCCCGGACCGCGCGGGACTGGCCGGCGGGCGCCTTCCCGTTCAACCCATTGCCCGAAGGCTGCCGGGCCGCGCCAGAACGCCTGCTGCGCGTTGCTCGGGCCCCTTTTCGCCGCACGCCTCGCCGCCGGGGCGCGCCAGAGGGAGCCTCGGCGGGCGTGATGCCCAACCTGGACAGTCGCTCCTGCTGTTCGGTCGACAGCTGCGCCCATGTGCCCGGCTGGGTCTGCCGCTGGAGCCACCGTCCGATGTCGTCGCCATCCATCAGCACTGCGGGCTGGATTTCGGGAAGGCTGCCGTCGGCGCCGACCAGGTCGGCGAGGACGCGGTAGTGGCGTTGCCAGTCCAGGGCCAGGGGCAATTCCGGTCCGGGTCGATCGCGGCGAGCTGCTTCGCGCGTTCCGCGGCCCGCTCGGGGCCTTCCCGAGGCCGCCCTTGCCGGAGGTTGGCCAAGTGTTGCCCGATGGGCACCATCGCTTCGCCCTCGCCCCACTGCGTCCTGACGCGGTGCGAGGTGCCCTGTAGCCCGCCGGTAGGACCGAAGTGCGGCGAGCTTGGCCTCCCATGCCTCCTTCGCGCGGTTCCCAGACCATCCCGGCCTCGCGTGCGTCGAGCAGCTCTTTGCGCCGCGGTTCCAGCTCACCCGCCCGCAGCGCCTTTCTCTGCTGGTGAAGCCACCTCCCAAGCGGAGAAGCCTTCGTCGCGCCAACCCCGGTCCCGTGTCGTACGGGACGGCGTAGAGGCCGGTGATCTCGTTCTCGGCTCGCCAGCGCCGCAGGGCTTGTCAGCCCTGCGGCCAGATCCGGGATCCGGGTCGGTAGACACGGGTGCGCAGTGAGGCCGCGATGGTCGCTGGTCGCGCAGGGTGGAGAAGTGGAGCAGGGCGGACTCTGCAGCGGCGTCGGCGTCGTCGTGTCCCTGGTCTTCGCCGTCGTCCTCGCCGCCGGCGCCGGCGCCGATGATTCGTCGTCTTCGTCGCGTCGGACGTGAGTCTCGCGCTGTCCGCTGGTGTGTGCGCGGGAGGCGAGCTGCTCGACGAGTCGTTCATCAAGACTGCCGCATGCCTCTGGAGGACGGCGACGAGGGGGCGGTAGCTGGCGGAGGCGACCATGTCGGCCGGGTCTTTGCCGGGCGGGGGGACGACCGGCACGATGATCCACGTGACCTTCGTGCTGTCGTTGCGGTGGGGCCGCAGCGCCCGGCTGGTGTTCTGCATGATCTTCGTCTGGGAGCTGCGGGTGTCGGCGAAGCAGGTGGCTTCAGGCTCCGTTTGCCGGTGGGTGCGATAATTGCTGGTCAAGTGCGTGGCTGGTGGTTCGACTGCCTCGCGAGGCATAGCGAGGGACACGGCGGATGTGGGCGAAGTCAAGGACAGACATGGGCGTCGGCCCGACCGGACTGGTCGGCCGGGAGGGCGAGCTCGCCGAGCTTGCGGCGTTCCTGGACATGGCCGGGACGAACGGAGCCGCCCTGCTGCTCACCGGTGATCCGGGCGTGGGCAAGACGGCACTCCTGGACGCGACCGCCGAGCTGGCGGTGGCGAAGGGAATGCGGGTCGTCCGCGGGAGCGGCGACGAGTACGAGACGGACATCAGCTTCGCGGGACTCCATCAGCTCGTCGGCTCGCTGCCGGACGAGCTCGGTCGTCTGCCGCATTCCACGCGGGAGGCCCTCGAGGTCGCCCTCGGGCTCGGCGCCGGTCCCGCGCCGAGCCGGATCGCCGTCCTTAACGCGGCACTGTCCCTGTTCGACGAGGCCGCGAAGGAGCGGCCGTTGCTCCTCGTGGTCGATGACCTTCATGCCGTCGACCAGGCGAGCCGGGCCGCGGTGGGTTTCGTCGCCAGAAGACTGGGCGGTCGCCGCATCGGGCTGCTCGGAGCACAGCGAGAGGAGTCCGACGAATCCTTCCGGTCCACCGGTCTGCCGGAGCTCGAGATCGCGCCGCTGGACGACGCGGACGCCCTGCGACTGCTGTCCCGGCGCTTCGCCCACCTCCCCCGCCGGGTCCTTTCGACCTTGGCGCACGAGGCACAGGGAAACCCCCTGGCTCTGCTCGAGTTCGCCGGGTCCACCGGGGCGTCCGGCGGCCAACACGGCCAAGGGGCGGGGTGGGCGAGCGGCCAGGGACGGGACGTGCGCGCCCTGTACAGCGCCCGCGTCGGACGGCTACCGCAGAGAACGCGCGAGGTACTGCTGCTCGCGGCTCTCGAGGGCTCCGGCGACATCGGCATCCTCGAGGCGGCCGGCGGGCCGGGCGGGCTCGACGGGCTCGCTCCCGCGGAGCGCGACCACCTGGTCATGGTCGCGGAGAACGGCCGCACGGTGCGTTTCAGGCACCCGCTGGTCAGGTCCGCGGTGGTCGACGGTTCCACCGGCGAGCAGCGGCGCAGCGCCCACCGTCGGCTGGCCGACGCGCTGGGCGACCAGCCCGAGCGGCGCGGTGACCACCTCGCGAGAGCGACGACGGCGCCCGACGAGGCGGTCGCCGCCGTCGTGGAGTCGGCGGCCCGCAGCAGTCTGCGACGCGGTGACGCCGACGGCGCGATCGCGAGGCTGCGGCGCGCGGCCGAGCTGAGCCCCGACCGAGCAGTCCGCAGACGCCGCCTGTCGCAGGCCGCCTACGTCGCCGCCTGGGTCGCGGGTCATCTGGAGGTCAGCCACGAGATCATGCGTGAGGTCGAGGGCGATCCGGCGGTCCGGTCGCTCTCGGCGGCCGCGACGGCCGGCTTCCTCGTGCTCGTCACGGAAGGGGACGCCGACACCGCCCACGCGCTGCTGATGGAGGCGATCGAGCAGGCGCCGATGTCGCCCGGTCCGCCGTCCGGCGAGCTGGAGACCGCGCTGTTCACCCTCACGCTCGCCAGCCAGTACTCGGGCCGGCCCGAGCACTGGCAGCCTCTGTCCAAGGTCCTCGCACAGCTTCCCGCGGCGGCGCCCGCCGCCGCGGCGTCCCTGGGGCGCGTCCACCACGACCTCGGCTCCATCACCGACGGCATGCTGCGCCGCCTGGACGAGGAGATCGCGCGGCTGAGGGACCAGAGCAACGCCGACGTGGTCGTCCGCACCGCCCTGACCGCCTCCTACCTCGACCGGCTTCCGGGCTGTCGCGAGGCCGTGTCCCGGGTCATACGCGACGGCGACGCGGTGGGGTCGAGCATGCCGGCCCTGATGTTCGTCGCCCTGGACGACCTCTACACCGGCCGGTGGCAGCCGTCGGCCGACGCCGCGAACGAGCTCATCGCCCTGTCCGAAGAGACGGGATACCACTTGTTCGCCCAGGTGGGGCACTACATCGCCGCGATGGCCGCGGCCCAGCGCGGCGACCTCGACGCGTGCCGCCGCCACTGCGAGGACATCTGGGGGTGGTCAGGGCCCAGGGGACTGCGGCGGCTGGAGAACTGCGCCCACCAAGCGGCGGCCCGGGCGGCCCTCGGCGCCGCCGACTTCGAGACAGCCTTCCGGCACGCCACAGCGATCTGCGCCCCGGGTGTGCTGCCGCCGTTCAACCCCGAAGCCGTCTGGTCCGCGCCGGACCTCGTCGAGGCCGCCGTGCGCACCGGGCGGCACGCGGAGGCGCGACGGCACGCGGACGCGCTGCGCGACGCCGGTGTCGGCCACCTCTCGTCGCGGCTCGCGCTGAGCTCGGCCACGGTCACGGCGATGACATCGGCTGCCGAGGACATGGTCCGGTGCTTCGAGGAGGCACTCGCGCTGCCGGGCGTCGAGCAGTGGCCCTTCGAGGTCGGCCGTGCTCGTCTGGCGTACGGCGAGAGGCTGCGCCGTCAGGGGCTCAACCGTGACGCCCGGGTGCAGCTGGCCGCCGCCCGCGACCGCTTCGCGGAACTCGGGGCCCGTTCGTGGGAGGCCCGGGCCGCGGCGGAGCTCCGCGCCACCGGCATGACGCGGACCGGCCGGGGCAAGGCCGGTGAGGCCCTCACCCCGCAGGAGCTGGAGGTCGCCAGGCTGGCGGCGACGGGGCTGTCCAACCCGCAGATCGCGTCGCGTCTGTTCCTTTCGCCGCGGACCGTGTCGTCGCATCTCTACCGTGTGTTCCCGAAGCTGGGGATCACGTCGCGGGCCGAGCTCCGCGACGCACTGGAGGCGCTGCCTCCCGAGCCTTCGGCCACCCGGCTGTGAGAGCTGCCGGTCGGGTCCCAGCACTGCCCCGGTACTGGCCTAGGTCGTTTCTGATGGCTCTTGAACGGTGTCGCGGAGCCAGATGACGATGGCGGTGACGGTGAGGGTGCCGTTGAAGATGTAGTCGCGTTTGTCG
>NZ_BMVU01000096.1 GCF_014650875.1 Streptomyces minutiscleroticus | reverse complement strand
TTCCTTCGTACTCACCCTCTCGGGCTTTCCTCCGGGCACTTTCCCTTCGGTCTTGCGTCTCCGACTCTATCAGATCTTTCCGATCCGATTTCCTCGGTGCTTTCCAGGTTCCCGCTCTCGCGTTTCCCTTTCCGGCGGTGTCGACTCTATCAGATCCTTGCGGGCCTGATTCCCTGTCAACCGGGTTTGTCCTCGCGGCCGTTGGGCCGTTCCGACGTCCCAGACTTTAGCCGATCCTTTCGTCAGTCCAAAATCGGGCTGCGAAGTCCTCGAAGGCATTTGAATTCGGACGCACCGAATTCAGCCCCGTCGGGCGATCTAGCTGGTGGTTGGGAGTGCCGCTCAAGCGGCTGAGGTGCTGCCGCAGAACCGTTACGGCCCCGTGGCAACTCGAAGAACTTTACGTACCTGCGGGCGGACTGTCAAGTCTCCCCAGGGCGACCGACCGCCAAACCTCGGCGCGCGCCTCAGTCCAGGTCGCTCAGGCGCCCGCCGGCGTCCGGCTGGGCGTGCTCCACTCGCCGCAGCAGCCGGGTCAGCACCTCGCCGAGCACGGCGCGTTCGTCGGAGGAGAGGTCCTGGAGCAGGTCCTCCTCGAAGACCGTGGCCAGGCGCATGGCCTCCAGCCACTTCTCGCGGCCCTCGGACGTCAGCTCCACGATCACGCGCACCCGGTTGGACTCGTCCCGCTCCCGGGTGACCAGCCCCTCGGTGACCATGCGGTCGATCCGGTGGGTCATCGCGGCCGGCGTCAGGCCGAGGCGCTTGGCGAGATCGCCCGGACCCATCCGGTACGGGGAGCCGGACAGGACGAGGGCCTTGAGGACCTCCCACTCGGCGTTGCTGATGCCGAGCGTCGCGGTCTGCCGGCCGTAGGCGACGTTCATCCGGCGGTTCAGGCGGCCGAGGGCCGAGACGATCTTCTCCACCTGGGGGTCGAGATCGCGGAACTCGCGCTGGTAGGCGGCGATCTGCTCTTCGAGCGTCGGCTCGCCGATGTCGGGGGTGTCGCCCATCCCCGCAGTATGGCACGTCGCTCCTTGGCGTTGAACTCCTTAGAGGTGTATTGTTGAACTCCTAACTTTAGGTTCGAAGTCTTCAGCTCTAACGTCTGAGCCCGGCGACCCCGGGCGCCTCGGGACCCGGTGACCCCGGGTCCCCTCGTACGGCTGCGCGGACTTCCCGACTCGAGGCAGGTGAAAGTGACCAGGGCGATGGGCGCGGCGATGCGCCGGATCCACGCGGGCAACGCGCTGAGCGCGTTCGGACTCGGCTTCACGGTCCCCTTCCTGTACCCGTACGTGGCGCAGGTGCGGGGCCTCGGCTCCATGACGGCGGGTCTCGTGCTCGCCGTCTTCGCCGTGGCCGCGCTCGTGGTGCTCCCCTTCGCCGGGCGGATGATCGTCCGCCGCGGTCCGCTGCCGATCCTGATCGCCTCCCTGGTCGCCGCCGCCGTCGGCGCCATGGGCCTGGGTCTGGCCGGCAGCGCGCCGACGGTGCTGGCGACGGCCGCGCTGCTCGGCGCCGGGCAGGCCGTGATGCAGCCGGCGCTGGCGACGATGATCGTCGACCTCTCCACCGCCGAGACGCGGTCGCGCGCGTTCGCGATGCAGTTCTTCCTGCAGAACCTGGGCCTGGGCATCGGCGGTCTGATCGGCGGGCACATCGTGGACACGGAGCGGCCGGGGACGTTCACGCTGCTCTACACGATCGAGGCGGCGGTGTTCCTGCTACTGGTGGGGGTGCTGGTGACCGTGCGGATGCCGCACGCGCCGCGTCTCGACGAGACCGCCCCGCAGGCCCGGTCCAGCTGGAAGCAGCTGCTGGGCAACCGGGCCATGGTGCAGCTGTGCGTCCTGGGCTTCGTGCTGTTCTTCGCCTGCTACGGGCAGTTCGACTCGGGGCTCTCGGCGTACGGCATCGAGGCGGCCGGGATCTCCACCTCCGCGCTCGGCACGGCGCTGGCGGCCAACACGGCGATGATCGTGGTGGCGCAGTTCGCGGTGCTGCGGTTCGTGGAGCGGCGCAAGCGGTCCCGCGTGATCGCGTGCGTCGGTCTGATCTGGGCGGTGGCCTGGGCCGCGGCCGGGTACGCGGGGATCGGGCACGGCAGCCAGGCGATGGCGACCGCCGCCTTCATCTCCACGTACGCGCTGTTCGGGCTGGGCGAGGCGCTGCTGTCGCCGACCCTGGCACCCCTGGTGGCCGACCTCGCGCCGACCGGCCTGGCCGGTCAGTACAACTCGGCCTTCGCGCTGGTGAAGCAGCTGGCGCTGGCGATCGGCCCGGCGGTGGGCGGCCCGATGGGCGCGTCGCTGCACGGCCCGTACATCGTGACGTTCCTGCTGTTCTCGCTCGGTATCACCGCTCTGGCGCTGCGGCTGGGGCGGCGGCTCACCCCCGCGCAGAACCAGCCGTCGGCGGCCGCCGGCCGGGTCGTGGCGCAGGGCGGCGCCCCGACGGCGGAGTCCGTACCGGCGCAGGCCTGAGGAGACGCCCCCGGGACGGGCGGACACGGCGGGCGAAGGCCGTCATCACTCATGTGGTGGCGGCCTTCGTGCTGCCGGTGCCGTGTCCGCGCTCAGCCCGGGAGGGCGAACTCGCACCAGACGGACTTGCCGCCGCCCGGGGTGCGGCGCGAGCCCCAGTTGGAGGCGATGGTGGCGACGATCGCGATGCCCCGGCCCGACTCGTCCGCGGGTTCGGCGCGGCGGCGGCGCGGCAGGTGGTCGTCGCCGTCGGTGACCTCGATGATCAGCCGGCGGTCGGTGCGGCGGAGTCTGAGGCGCATGGGCGGGGTCCCGTGCTGCAGCGAGTTGGCGACGAGCTCGCTGGTGGCGAGGACGCCCAGGTCGTGCAGGTCGGTGGGGAAGCGCCAGCTGGTGAGGACGCCGGAGGCGAAGGCCCGCGCGCGCGGGGCGGCCTCCACGCCGCCGAGCAGGTCCAGGGCGGCGTTCCGGAAGAGCTCGTCCTGCGGGCCGGTGCGCACCGGGTGCTGCAGGACGAGGACGGCCACGTCGTCGTCGTGGCCCGCCGTGACGCCCGCGGTGCGCATCAGGCGGTCGCACACCACCTGGGGCGTGCCCGTGGCCCCCTGGAGGGCGCTCGCGAGGGCGGCGATGCCCTCGTCGAGGTCCTCGCCCCGGCGCTCGACCAGGCCGTCGGTGTAGAGGACGGCCGTCGCGCCGGGGCCGAGCGCGACCGAGCCCGAGGTGTGCAGCCAGCCGCCGGTGCCCAGCGGCGGCCCCGTGGCCTCGTCGTCGGCCCGGTGGACCGTGCCGTCCCTGTCGCGGACCAGGATCGGCAGATGCCCGGCGGAGGCGTACACCAGCCGGCCCTCGTTGGGGTCGTGGATGGCGTACACGCAGGTGGCGATCTGGTTGGGGTCGATCTCGGCGGCGAGGCCGTCCAGGAGCTGGAGGACCTCGTGCGGGGGCAGGTCGAGGCGGGCGTACGCGCGGACGGCGGTGCGCAGCTGGCCCATGACCGCCGCCGCCCGGACGCCGCGGCCCATCACGTCGCCGATCACCAGGGCGGTGCGGCCGCCGCCGAGGGTGATGACGTCGTACCAGTCGCCGCCGACCGCCGTCTCCGTGCCGCCGGGCTGGTAGGCGGCGGCGATGCGCAGGTCGTCGGGCTGCTCCAGCTCCTGCGGGAGCAGGGAGCGCTGGAGGGTGACCGCGGTCTCGCGCTGTCTGCTCTCGCTGGCGCGCAGCCGTCCGGCGGCCTCGGCGTGGTCGGTGACGTCGGTGGCGAAGACGAGGACGCCGTGCCCCCCGCCGGGGCCGGGGACGTCGACCGGGGTGCAGGTGAAGGTGTACGAGCCGCCGTCGGGCACTCTGCGGGACTTGAGGGTGCGCGGTCTGGAGCTGCGCAGCACCTGGTCGAGCAGGGGCAGCAGGCCGATCTCGGCCAGCTCGGGCAGGGCCTGGTGGGCGGGTTCGCCCAGCGGGCGTACGCCGAAGGCCGCGACGTAGGCGTCGTTGACGTACGCGACGCGGTGCTCCCGGCCGTGCACGAGGGCGACGAGGGCCGGGATGCGGTCGAGGACCTCGCGGACCGGCAGGTCGTCGACGGCGGGCGCGGGCGCGGACTTGTCGGGCGGCGGCTCGGCCCGGGCGGCGGGCACCGTCGTGCCGTCCGCCGGCCGGTCCGGTGCCACCGCGTGGTCGGTCCGCGCTGCGGCGCGTCGCTGCGTTCCGGGGAGCCGGGCGCTCCAGCGCGTGAAGTTCACCGAATCCTTGCCTCGTGAGTGTCGGCTCCGGCCGGCTCCGGATCCGGCCGGGGTCCGGGGGACGGGCCCCCGGGGAATATGCGTCTGGAATATCTGGTGCCGTGCGGGGCTGATGTGCCCCGCGAAGCTGGTGCGGATGCGGGCGGACGGTCGGGTCGCCCGGAGCCGTGGACCAGTCTGGCGGAACGGGCCGACATCCGTCAGACGTCGGTCCCGGCGGCAGAGTTCCTGGCTCCGGTCAGAACGACTCGTTCGGGTCCTGGAAAGGCTTTCCACCGGCTGCGAGTTCGAACTCCGCACGGGGGTGTTCGAGCGAGCCGAGCGAGACGATCTCCCTCTTGAAGAGCCCCGCGAGCGTCCATTCGGCGAGCACGCGGGCCTTGCGGTTGACGGTGGGCACCCTGCTGAGGTGGTGGACGCGGTGCATGAACCACGCAGGGTAGCCCTTCAGGCGCCGCCCGTAGACCTGTGCGACGCCTTTGTGCAGCCCCAGGGAGGCGACCGATCCGGCGTACCGGTGCGCGTACGTCTCCAGGGGCTCGCCGCGCAGGGAGTGGACGATGTTGTCCCCCAGGACGCCCGCCTGGCGCACCGCGTGCTGCGCGTTGGGCGCGGTCTCCCTGCCGGGCTCCTCCGAAGCGACGTCGGGGACGGCGGCGGCGTCGCCCGCGGCCCAGGCGTGCGCGACGCCCTCGACGGTCAGCTCGGCGGTGCATTTCAGCCGTCCGCGCGCGGTGAGGGGCAAATCGGTCGCGGCGAGGAGCGGATGGGGTCTCACCCCCGCGGTCCACACGAGCGTACGGGTGGGGAAGCGCGCTCCGTCGCTGAGCACCGCGACCCGGCCGGCGCACGAGTCGAGACGGGTCTCCAGGCGTACGTCGACGTTGCGGCGGCGCAGCTCGGTGACCGTGTAGCGGCCCAGCTCGGGGCCCACCTCGGGCAGGATGCGGCCGGACGCCTCCACGAGGATCCACTTCATGTCCTCGGGCTTGACGTTGGGGTAGTAGTGGCGCGCGGTGTAGCGGGCCATGTCCTCCAGTTCGCCGAGCGCCTCCACGCCCGCGTAGCCGCCGCCCACGAAGACGAACGTCAGGGCGGCGTCGCGGATCTCCGGGTCGCGGGTGGAGGAGGCGATGTCCATCTGCTCGATGACGTGGTTGCGCAGGCCGATGGCCTCCTCGACGGTCCGGAAGCCGATGCCGTGCTCGGCCAGGCCCGGCACGGGGAGGGTGCGCGACACGGAGCCGGGCGCCAGGACGAGTTCGTCGTAGCCGAGCCGCTCGGCGGGGGCGCCCTTCTCCTCGGTGGCGGGCGTCGTGAGGGTCGCGGTGCGCCGGGCGTGGTCGATCGTCCGCACCTCGCCGACCACGATCCGGCAGCGGCGAAGGACCCGGCGCAGCGGGACGACGACGTGGCGGGGCGAGATCGAGCCGGCGGCCGCCTCCGGAAGGAACGGCTGGTAGGTCATGTACGGATCGGGCGATACCACCACGATCTCCACGTCGCCCCGGACGAGTTCGGCTCTCAGGCGCCGCTGGAGACGCAGTGCCGTGTACATCCCGACGTAGCCGCCGCCCACAACGAGTACGCGCACAGGTTCCTTCACCATCCCATGACGCACCCGGCTCCCGTGTTTGTCCACAGGCCCGGCGATTTGTGTGACCGCCCGAAGTCCGCGCGCAGAGTTGGCCGATTTGCCTGAGTGATGGAGAGACGTGCAGGTCAGCAGGTGTGCATCAGAAGGCAGGTAAGGGCGCAACCGGGACGTAACAGACCCGTACTCCGATCGGGGGGCGCTCCGTGCGGAACCTGCCCCTTCTGAATTGACCCCCGCTCAACTATGTTCGTGTGTCGTCGGAGCGCAGGGGGAGGCGCACAGCGGTCCCGTACGAAGGACCCGCGGGACCGAGTCCGTTCCGCTCGTTCCGGCAGTCGATGACGGGGAGAAGTCTCCGGGGGGAGACGTCATTACCGGGGGAACGCCCATGCACATTCAGGACTCTCATTGGACATCCGCGTCCGCCGTCACACCCGGCGGCGCGGTGGGCGCGGCGGAGGCCAACGGACGGGGTACGGGGGACGTACCGCGGACGGCACCGCTGCGTGTGGACGCACAGCGCAACCTCGAGCACGTACTGCGCGCGGCGCGCGAGGTCTTCGGCGAGCTGGGATACGGCGCGCCGATGGAAGACGTCGCACGGCGCGCGCGGGTCGGCGTCGGCACGGTGTACCGGCGCTTCCCGAGCAAGGACGTCCTGGTCCGGCGCATCGCCGAGGAGGAGACCTCCCGGCTGACCGACCAGGCCCGTGCCGCGCTCGGGCAGGAGGACGAACCGTGGTCGGCGCTCTCGCGCTTCCTGCGGACGTCGGTGGCCTCGGGCGCCGGGCGGCTGCTGCCGCCGCAGGTGCTGCGGGTCGGCGTCATGGAGGACGGACGCGTTCCGGACGAGGCGCGGGTGCCGCAGCAGCGGACCCCGTCGGCCTCCCCGGACCTGCGGCTCGTCGACCGGGCGCCCGTGCCGGACGAGGCCGGGGCACCGGCAGGGGAGGACGACGGCGGGGCGGCGGCGCTGCTCGACGTCGTGGGCCGGCTCGTGGAGCGGGCGCGCGCGGCGGGTGAGCTGCGCACGGACGTGACCGTGTCGGACGTCCTCCTGGTGATCGCCACGGCGGCGCCCTCGCTGCCGGACCCCGCCCAGCAGGCGGCGGCCTCCGCACGGCTGCTGGACATCCTGCTGGAGGGCCTGCGGTCCCGTCCCGCGTAGGGACCTGGACCGCCCTCGGCACCACCGGTACCTCCCGGCGTCACCCCGGACCACGGTCGTCGCCCGGTACCGCGCACGGCACGGCCCTTCTCGCACGCGCGCGGACCCGTACGGGGTGAGGAGCACGTCGACCTCCCTTTCCCCGTACGGGTACGTGTCATGACGTCCGAGGGCCAAGTCCCCCCCGGACGAGTGGTTGTTGCCCTCACACGCACCTCTCCCGCCACCCGCATGACACGCTCTTCCGGTGATCGGAGCGGAGCGTGCGGGCGGGGGCTCACCTCGATGAGCAGGGGCGGGCGGAGCGAACGGCTCGGCGACGACGGCACCACGGACGGCGGACCGCCGCACGGCCGCGCACCCCACGGCCACGTGCCGCCGCAGGGCACCCCTCCCCGGCCCGGCCCCCCTTCCCGGCACGCGCCCTCGCAACGCGACCCTTCACAGCGCGATCCCTCGCGACGCGACTCCTCGCAGCGCGATCTCCCGCAGCGCGATCTCCCGCAGCATGATCCGTCGTGGTCCACGGAGACCGGTTCCCCCACCGACGCCGGTGTCCCCCCGCAGCGCGTACGGGGCGACGGCGGCCCCTCGGCGGACCCGGCCGCCCCGGCGGAACGGTCGCGGGCCGACGCCGACCGGCCGCCCTCCGACTCCACCCTGCTGCAACGGATGCGCGCGGGCGACGACAGCGCGTACGAGGAGCTGTACCGGCGCCACGCCGGGGCCGTGCGCCGGTACGCGCGCACGTGCTGCCGGGACGCGGACACCGCCGACGACCTCACCGCCGAGGTCTTCGCCCGCATGCTGCAGGCGGTGCGCGGCGGCGCGGGGCCCGAGCACGCCGTACGCGCCTATCTGCTCACGACCGTCCGCCGCGTCGCCGCCGCCTGGACGAGATCGGCCAGGCGGGAGCAGCTCGTCGAGGACTTCGCCGTGTTCGCGGCGCAGGCCGCCGTCCAGGGCGGCGCCGAGGCCGCCGACGACACGCTCGAACTGGGCGCGGACGTGCGCGCGCTGCACGAGGCCGAGCAGTCGATGGCCGTCCGGGCGTTCCGCAGCCTGCCCGAGCGCTGGCAGGCCGTGCTGTGGCACACCGAGGTGGAGGACGAGTCGCCGAGCGAGGTCGCCACGCTCTTCGGTCTCGACGCCAACGGCACGCGCGTCCTGGCCAGCCGCGCCCGCGAGGGGCTGCGGCAGGCCTATCTGCAGGCCCATGTGAGCACCGCGCTCACCGAGGACGAGGAGTGCGCGCGCCACGCCGACCGGCTCGGCGCGTACGCCCGGGGCGGGCTGCGCACCCGTGCCGAGCGCGGCCTGCGCAAGCACCTGGAGCAGTGCGCCCGGTGCCGGCTGGCCGCGGTCCAGATCGCGGAGGTCGCCGGCGGGATCCCGGCCGTCGTGCCGGTCGCGGTCATCGGCTGGTTCGGCGCGGCGGGGTACGCCAAGGCGGCCGCGCTCCTCACCGGCGGCGCGGGCGCGGCCGGGGCCGGGGCGGCGGGAGCGGCCTCCGCGGCGGGCGGTACGGGGGCCGCGACCGGTGGCGGTCCGGGCGGCGCGGGGGCCGGGGCGGGCGGCGGTCCGGGGGCCGGTTCGGGCGGCGGGGCCGCTTCGGAGGGGCTCGGCGCGCCGGTCAAGGCCGGTGTCGCGGCGGGCGTCGTCGCGGTGGCCGCCGCGGTGGTGGCGCTCGCCCTCGTCGGCGACGACAGCCCCGCGCGCGGGCCCGCGGCCGAGGCACCGCCGTCCGCCCCCGCCGTCGGACCGCGGCGGCCGGGCCCGGCGCCACCGTCCGGGAGGGCGGAGCCGGAGCCGCCCGTGCCCGCCTCCGCCGGACCGGGCGCCTCCGCACCGTCGGCGGAACCGCCCCCGGCGCGCACCCCGGCTCCTGAGCGGCCCGCCCCCGAGCCCACTCCGCCCGCCTCGCCGAGCCCGTCCCCCACGCCGTCGGCGCCGTCGCCGTCCCCGTCCACCGCGCCGCCCCCGTCCGAGGAGCCCGTTCCCGAGGACTACCCCTGGAACGAGCTGCGCTACGACCTCCTCGGCGACGGCCGCGCGCCCGAGATGCGGCTCCGCGGGAGCGGCTGGGTGTGGCAGCGCTACGGCGTGTCGATCGGCGGTGAGCGGTACGCGGGCGGCGTCACCGTGCGCGGCGGCTCCTCGGTCACCGTCGACCTCAACCGCCCCTGCTCCTCGTACGACGCGCTGGCCGGCGTGGACGACCTGGCGGCGGGGCCCGGCCGGGTCGCCTTCTCCGTGTCCGCGGACGGCGTCCGGCTGTGGCGGTCGCCGCCGCTCCGTGGCGGCGATCCGGCGGTGCCGGTGCACGTGGACCTCACCGGCCGCGAGACGGTCCGGCTGACGGTCGAACCGCGTACGCCGTTCGCCCCGGTGACGCTGGCGGACTGGGCGGAGTCGCGCTTCCGGTGCCGGTGACGCGGCCCGGGGGCGCGCTCGCGGAACGGCTTCCGCGATGCATTCGTGCAGCCGCGGCCGGTACCGGTACCGGAAGTCTGTGCAGGGACTAGGCCCGCCGGGCCGTCGCCCCCGCTCCCAGCGCTCCCCGCTGGGGCGTGATCCCCGCCGGGACGGCGCGCTGGCGGGCCGGTGTGCCGGTCCAGCACGTGCCCCGGCGGGCCAGCAGCCTGCCCAGCCACAGTTCGAGGGAGACCAGGTCGGCCAGGCCGTCCAGGGGCAGGGGCTCGCCCTCGGCCGCCGCGCGCAGCGCCTTGCGGACCACGCGGGCCTCGACCAGTCCGGCCTCCGCGAGCAGCGGGGTGTCGAAGAGTGACACGAGTCGGTCGGCCGCGACCCGCAGTCCGGTGCGCGCGGCCGCGGCGGAGGTCGCGTGCGAGGGAGCGCCCCAGCCGGGCGGCAGGTCGGCCACCCCGGCGCCCTCCAGGACCGTACGCAGTATCGAGGCCCGTGCCCCCGGCTGCACCCGCAGCGCCTCCGGGAGCGCCCGGCACGCGCGGACGACCTGGTTGTCCAGGAACGGCGCGTGCAGCCGCTGGAAGCGGACCTCGGCGGCCTGCTCCAGGATGCGCAGATCGGCGGCGTGGCGGGCCAGGGCGGAGCGCGCGCGGAAGTCGCCCGGGCGCTGTCCGGGACCGACGGCGGCGCGGTGCGTCGCCCCGGTCAGGCGAACCGATACTTCGGCGAGGGCCTCACCGGTCAGCCAGCGTGCGGCCGGCCCCGGTCTCGCCCACGTGAGGGCGGCGAGCGAGGCGCCCACCGCGCCGCCGGGCTCCTCGAACCTCCGGTGCAGCAGCCGATCGGCGAGCCCCTCGACCCCGGCGCGGTAGGACGTGCGGGCCAGCTTGCGGGCCGCGCCGTACACCCGTGCGGGGACCATGACGGAACCGTCGGCGCGGGTCAGCGCGGCGACCGGCCGCACCAGATGCCGGCGCTTGCGGTCCATCAGCAGGTCGGCGAGGCGGGCCGGGTGCGCGTCGAGGACCTGCCGGGCGCCGTACCCGGTGAGGTGGTCGGCGCTGCCGGAGGCCAGCCGCGCGCGGTGCCGGGCGGCGGTCACCAGGGAGGGCCCGGGCTCGTCGGTCAGCGGGCCGTCCAGGTCGGCGTACGGGAGGACCTCCTCGCCGCCCGCGACGACCACGTGGTGCAGCCGGGGGTTGGCGGCGAGGGAGCCGGCCCGCTCCAGCTCGGCCTCGCGGCCGCGCACGGCCAGGTCGTTGAAGGTGACCGCGAGGAGCCGCTCGCCGGCCCCGGTGCCGTGCCCGAGGATGGTGCCGGGCATCCCGGGGAGCCCGGCGGCCAGCAGGGCGAGCGTCCCGGAGGCGGGCCCCCCGGACAGGTCGGCGCCGATCCCCGGGACCGGCGTGCCGCGCGCGGCGCGCCGCTCGGCGGGGCCCATCCCGGGGACGGGTCCGGGGTCGATGCCGGCACCGGGGACGTGCCGGGGCGCGGCGAGCCGGGTGCGCACGGCCTCGACCAGGGCGTCCCGTACGGCGTCCACCGCGCTGTCGGGGTCGGCGGCGGGCGCCGCGACCGCGAGGGAGGCGACCGGTTCGTACCCGGCGATCTCCCGGGAGCCGGCCCGCAGGATCAGCGCGTGTCCCGGCGGGATGCGCCGCACGCCCAGGTAGGGCGTCGAGTCCTGCACGGCCGCCGGTACGTCGGGGGCGGCGAGCAGGGCGGCGAGGTGCCCGAAGTCGAGGTTGGCCTCGATGAGGTCGGCCAGGGGCAGGGCCGCCGTGGCGTACGCCGTGCCGCCCGCCCAGGGGGTGTAGAAGACGGGCCGCGCGCCGGCGAGGTCGCCGACGACGGTGACGCGGCGGCCGACCTGGACGACGGCCGTGTAGCTGCCGGGCCAGGCGGTCAGGTGGCGCAGCGCGCCGCCGCGCGCGGCGAAGAGGCCCAGGCGCAGCTGCTCGTCGGAGGCGCCGCAGGTGCCCAGGACGGCGATGCGGGTCTGCGGGTCGGCCTGGACGACGCGGACCTCGTCGGGGCGCCAGTCGCCGACCGCCCAGAGCGGGTCGGGATCGCCCCAGATCAGATGGGACCCGACCGGGTGCACCGTCTCCCCGTCGTTCCCCGTGGCTCCGGCCGAGTCGAAGGCAGGGGTCTTCGCGGCGGTACTGCTCCACCCCACCAACCACCGCATCGCCGCCTCCACAGGCTGTGGACAACCAGTGCACCGTACGAACAGGGCACCATGCTGCCACGAAGGGCGCGCCGGGGAGGGGCTCTGCGGACGCTCGCGCACCTCGGGTCGCGCCCTCGAAGGGCGGTCGGCGCTTCGGCGGACACGCCCGGGACGGCGGTCCGGCGCGGCGTTAATGCGCCCCCGATATGCGCCGTCGAGAGCCCTTGTGCGCCCTCAAGTGCCGTGGTGACAGCCCCATTCGACGCCTGCACGCAGGGGCGATTTTCGGCCTAATCGGCTCCGGCGGCAGCGGGGCGCACACGCTCCGTGCAAACGCTGCGCAACGCACGGTCCGGGAGGCGGACTCCGCCTCCCGGACCGATCCGCCGCCCGCGGGGATGGAGGCGGCGGCGTCCCCCAGCCCACTGGATCCAGTACAGCGGGCCGACCCACGCACGGTCCATGGAAGCGCTCCCCCGGTGGCCGGAGAAGAGCGCACGGGCGGGCGCACGGCCACACAGCGGGAGCACGCCGCAACGCACCGTACTTGCACAACCGGCCACAATCCCGCCATCCGGAACTACGCCTCTTAACGCTTGGGATGCGGCGAACTACGCTGGGTTTACGAATGCCGCGTGGCTATGCCAGCGCGGCAGCCGTCTGTGTCGAGGGGTGGCGCATGTCCAGGGAGCAACGCGGGCCGAACGAAAAGCTCGGCGCCGTTCTCGCCCTCGCGGGAATCAGCAACGCAGGACTCGCGCGACGCGTCAACGATCTTGGCGCACAACGCGGGTTGACTCTTCGCTACGACAAGACCTCGGTGGCGCGCTGGGTGTCGAAGGGGATGGTGCCGCAGGGTGCGGCGCCGCACCTCATCGCCGCCGCCATCGGCCAGAAGCTCGGCCGCCCCGTACCGCTCCACGAGATCGGTCTGGCGGACGCGGATCCCGCACCCGAGGTGGGCCTCGCCTTCCCCCGGGACGTAGGACAGGCCGTGAAGTCGGCCACGGAGCTGTACCGCCTCGACCTCGCCGGACGCCGGGCCGGCTCCGGCGGCATCTGGCAGTCGCTGGCCGGTTCGTTCGCGGTGAGTGCGTACGCGACGCCCGCGAGCCGGTGGCTGATAACCCCGGCCGACAGTTCGGTGGCACGCGACGCGGGCCCGGCGGAGGGCTCCGGAGCGGCGCTGAAAGTCGGCCACAGCGATGTGCGCAAGCTGCGGGAGGCCGCCGAGGACGCGCGGCGCTGGGACTCCAAGTACGGCGGCGGCGACTGGCGCTCGTCGATGGTGCCGGAGTGCCTGCGGGTGGAGGCCGCCCCGCTGCTGCTCGGCTCCTACTCCGACGGCGTGGGCAGAGCCCTGTTCGGGGCGAGCGCCGAACTGACGCGCCTGGCCGGGTGGATGGCCTTCGACACCGGCCAGCAGGAGGCGGCGCAGCGCTACTACATCCAGGCCCTGCGGCTCGCGAGAGCGGCGGCGGACGTGCCCCTCGGCGGCTACGTGCTGGCCACGATGTCCCTGCAGGCGACCTACCGGGGCTTCGGCGACGAGGGCGTCGACCTCGCGCAGGCCGCAGTGGAACGCAACCGCGGGCTGGCCACGGCCCGCACCATGAGCTTCTTCCGCCTCGTCGAGGCACGCGCGCACGCGCGCGCCGGTGACGCCCAGGCCGCCGGCACCGCTCTGAAGGCCGCCGAGAGCTGGCTTGAGCGGGCCCGGGACGGTGACAACGACCCGTCCTGGCTCGGCTTCTACTCGTACGACCGCTTCGCCGCCGACGCCGCGGAGTGCTACCGCGACCTCAAGGCCCCCCGCCAGGTCCGCCGCTTCACCGAGTACGCCCTGTCGAAGCCGACCGAGGAGTTCGTGCGCTCGCACGGCCTGCGGCTGGTGGTCTCGGCGGTCGCCGAACTGGAGTCGGGGAACCTCGACGCGGCCTGCGAGCAGGGCGTACGGGCGGTGGAGGTCGCCGGGCGCATATCGTCCGCGCGCACCACCGAGTACGTGAAGGACCTCCTGCACCGGCTGGAGCCGTACGGCGACGAGCCGCGCGTGGTGGAGCTGCGGGAGCGGGCACGGCCCCTGCTGATGGCCCCCGCCTGACCGCCGCCGTCGCCCGGTCGCGACGGCCTCCGTGGATCTTCCCGGTTTGAGGGCACTGTCAGTGGCGCAGTGCACTATCGGAAGCGGGAGGTGGTCCGGGTGCGGCGGGAGACGGCGTACGACTGCGACGTGCTGGTGGTCGGCGGCGGGATCGTGGGTCTGTCGACGGCGTTCGCGCTCACGCGGGCCGCGCCGGGGACGCGGGTGACGGTGCTGGACCCGGAGCCCGGCCCGGACCGGCGCACGGGGCACGAGAGCGGGGTCGTCCACAGCGGCATCCACTACCGTCCCGGCTCGCTGCGGGCCCGGTACGCGGTGCGGGGCGCCGCCGAGCTGGTGCGGTTCTGCGCCGAGCAGGGCATCGCGCACGCCGTGACCGGCCAGCTGGTCGTCGCCACGCGCCGCGAGGAGCTGCCCCGCCTGCACGCCCTGGCCCAGCGCGGCCGGCGCAACGGCGTGGCGGTGCGCGAGCTCGGCCCCGCCCAGATCACGGAGTACGAGCCGCAGGTGCGCGGCCTGGCCGCGATCCACGTCGCCGGCACCGGCGTCTGCGACCTGGCCGGCGTGGCCCGCCGGCTCACGAGGATCTCGGGCGCCGCCGTGCGGCACGGGGCTCAGGTCGCGCACGTCGACCGCAGCCCGGAGCACGGGGTCGCCGTGCGGCTGCGGGACGGCGCCGTGCTCCGCGCGCGCGTGCTGGTCAACTGCGCGGGGCCGCACGGCGGCACCGTGGCCCGCCTCGCCGGGGACGACCCCGGCCTGCGGATCGAGTCGTTCCGGGGCGTGTCCTACTCCCTGGCCCGGCCGCTGGTGGGCGGGGTGGTGCACCCGGTGCCGGACCCGGCGCTGCCCTTCCCCGGGGTGCGGCTGGCCCGGGACATCGACGGCGGCGTCAGCGTCGGGGCGCACGTCGCGGCCGCTCCGGCACCCGCGCCCGCCGTCCGCGAGGGACGCGCCGTCCCGCGGACGGCCGCGCGCGGCCGCGCCCAGGGGGCCGCGGCGGACGCCGGGAGGGACGTCAGGACGGCCGTCGCACCCGACCGCCCCGGCGGCCGGGCCGCGGAGCGGCGGACGGACCGGCCGGCGCCCCGGCGCCCGGGGCGGTACGACGCCGGGGACACCCGGCGGCCGCTCCCCGAGGAGGCGTTCGCGGAGGCCGTGCGCCGGCTGCTGCCCTCGGTGACGCGGGACGAGCTGGTCCCCGGGCCCGCCCGGCTGCGCACGCGGGCGGTCCTGCGCGACGGCACGCCGTTCGACGACTTCCTGATCAAGGAGGGCCCGCGGACGGTCCACGTGCTGAACGCGTCCTCGCCCGCGGTCACCGCCTCCCTGCCCCTGGGACGGGAGGTGGGACGCCGGGTGCTGACGGCGCTGAACCGCGTCTGACCGGCCCTCTTCCACCGGTCCGCACACGTCCGCGGGGTCCGTCGCCGCCTCCGTAGAATCGGTGCATTGTGTCTGACTCCCGCAACGCCTCCGAAGAGCCCCGTCCCGCCGTGCCCGCGGACACCGCCCGTCCGTCCGCCGGCCGGTCCCGTCCGAAGGGCGAGCCGCGCTTCCCCGAGGGGCCGCGGGCCGATCCCGCCGGGTCGCACTTCGAGCGGCGCATCCGCAGCTTCCAGCCGCGCCGCAGCCGCGTCACCCCGGGGCAGGCGGACGCACTGCAGCGGCTGTGGCCCAAGTGGGGCCTGGACATCGACGGGCAGCGGGTCCTCGACCTGGACGAGATGTTCGGCGGTCTGCCGGTGGTGCTGGAGATCGGCTTCGGCATGGGCGAGGCCACCGCGCGGATGGCGGCGCAGGACCCGGGGACCGGCATCCTCGCCGTCGACGTGCACACCCCGGGCCAGGGCAACCTGCTGAATCTGGCCGACCGCGGCGGCCTGGCCAACGTCCGCGTCGGCAACGGCGACGCGATCATCCTGCTGCGCGAGATGCTGGAGCCGGACGCCCTCGACGGCCTGCGCGTCTACTTCCCGGACCCGTGGCCCAAGAAGCGCCACCACAAGCGCCGGCTGATCCAGCCGGAGTTCCTGGACCTCGCCGCGGCCCGTCTGAGGCCGGGCGCCGTGGTGCACTGCGCGACCGACTGGGAGCCGTACGCCGAGCAGATGCTCCAGGTCCTCACCGCGCACCCGGACTTCGAGAACACGCAGGAAGACGGCGGGTACGCGCCCAGACCGGAGTTCCGGCCGCTCACCCGTTTCGAGGGCCAGGGACTGGAGAAGGGACACGTGGTGCACGACCTGCTGTTCCGGCGGGTCGCGCGGCCCGTGGACGGCTGAGACCCCGTCGCGGGCGGTGCCCTTCCCTCGTTAGGGTCAATGTCGTGGCCACCACCCCCCCGTATCCGACGGACCCCGGTGTCTCCACCGGGGCGGCAGGACGGCACGCCCACTGGTGGCAGCGCACGTGGGTGCGCTACGGCGCGCTGACCGTCCTGCTCGCGCTCTCCGGCCTGGTCATCCTGGCCCTGGTCCGCGAGCAGACCGGCACCGAGGGCTTCCTGGTGGGCCTCGGGCTCGCGGTCCTGCCCGTCCCGCTGCTGCTGGCCGCGTTCCGCTGGCTGGACCGGGTGGAGCCGGGCCCCTGGCGCAACCTGCTGTTCTCCTTCGCCTGGGGCGCCTGCGCGGCGGCGCTGATAGCGATCGTCGCCAACAGCTTCGCGACGCAGTGGATAGCGACCGCCACCGCCGACCCCTCCGGCGCCGACACCCTGGGCGCGACCGTGATAGCGCCGGTCGTCGAGGAGTCGGCCAAGGCGGCGGCCGTACTGCTCGTGTTCCTCTTCCGCAGACGCGACTTCACGGGCATCGTCGACGGCGTGGTGATAGCCGGGGTGACCGCGACCGGGTTCGCGTTCACCGAGAACATCCTCTACCTCGGCACCGCCTTCGGCACCGACCAGCTCAGCGGGGACAGCGGCCTGACGTCGGTGACCGCCGCGACCTTCTTCGTCCGCGTGATCATGTCGCCGTTCGCGCATCCCCTGTTCACCGTGCTCACGGGCATCGGCTTCGGGATCGCCGCGCTCTCCGCGGACCGCCAGCACGTGCGGCGGGTCCTGCTCCCGCTCACCGGGCTGCTGCTCGCGATGGGCATGCACGCCTTCTGGAACGGCTCCTCGTCCTTCGGCGACTACGGCTTCTTCGCCGTGTACGCCGTCTTCATGGTGCCCGCGTTCGGGCTGCTGACCTGGCTGGTGATCTGGACCCGCCAGCGCGAGCTGCGCACCGTGCGCGCCGAGCTGCCCGCGTACGCCCTCGCCGGCTGGCTGACCGCCCCCGAGCCGTTCGCGCTGGGCTCCATGCAGGCGCGGCGCCTGGCCCGTCGGTACGCCGTCCGCCACGGCGGCAGGCCCGCGGGGCGCGCGGTGACGGAGTACGTGGCGTACGCGACGTCGCTGGCCTTCCTGCGCCACCGCGGGCGGCGCGGCCGGGCGGGCGCCGACTTCGCCGTCCGGGAGCGGGAGCTGCTGGAGGGGCTGTGGTCCCGCCGCGAGACGGCACGGCCGGCGCTGGCCCACGCGGCCGCGGCGACGGCCCCGCTCCCGGTGCCGCCGCCGTGGCCCCCGTACGGCCGCCCCCAGGGCCATCCGTACGGGCAGGTGCCGCCGTATCCGGCGTACAACCCCTACCGCTACTAGGTCGTTTCTGATGGCTCTTGTCCGGCGCGGTGGACCAAGCTCTGGGCCGGGCAGGCGTTGGTCATGGTGCGGCGACATGAACTGACCGACGAGCAGTGGCAGGCGATCGCGCCCTTGCTGCCGGCCAACGGTCGGCCCGGTGGGCAGTGGTCCGATCACCGGACGGTGGTCAACGGGGTGCTCTTCAGGGCCCGGACGGG
>NZ_BMVU01000095.1 GCF_014650875.1 Streptomyces minutiscleroticus | reverse complement strand
GCAGTTGGAGGCGGTTGGAGGAGATGTGCGCGAAGCGCGCCGGGACCATGGTCCCGGCGCGCTTCGCGCACATCTCCTCCAACCGCCTCCAACTGCAGCAACACGAAGGCGCTGCATCGTGAGGTGCAGCGCCTTCGTGTTAAGTGGTCGGCCGGGTCAGGAGACGGCCTTGAGGGTCTCGCGACGCTTGGCGTTCTCGCGACGCCGGCGCTTCTCGGCGAGCTGGTCCTGGTAGGCCAGGACGGCCTGGCGGTAGTGCTCGACGAAGCCGGGGGAGTTCAGCCGCTCGCTCTTGGGCATCGCCTTGACGGCCGCGATGGCGTCCTCGGGGGAGAGGTAGGCGGCGAGCATCGGGTTGAGCTGGTAGATGCCGGCGCGCACCTTCTTCACCAGCTGCGCCAGGTCCAGGTCGCGCAGGGCCGCGTTCACGGCCGCCCGGCTCAGGCCGAGCATCTGCGCGAGGGTGACCTGATCGACCTCAATCCGTCCGCCCGGCTCGCTGTAGGCGCGCATCTTCAGCAGCACGCGGTACGCCGCGGGCAGCAGATCCAGATCGGCAACGACGCCCTCCGCGTTCACCGCGGCGAAATGCAGACCGCTCACTGTTCGGCCCCCTTCTTCTTCTGCTGCGCCCGCTCCTGGCGGCGCTCAGCACGCATCTTCGCCCGTTCCTCGCGCATCCGCTCGATCTCCTGGCGCATCCGCTCCAGCGAGGGGAAGCGCACCAGGTCCGGCAGGCTCTCGTCCGACCGGATCTTCGCGATGGTCTCGTGCTGGTCGATGCGCAGGTACTCCGCGTCCACAGTCTCGGTACCCGGGATGAACTCGGCCACCCGGTAGGAGTACGGCGGGTTGAACTGGTACACCCCACGCTTCACACGGAACACGATCCCGTGCGACATGATCTCACCCAGCGCCTCGTTCGCCTTGGTCCGCGCGACGTCCAGGACGTGCGCCATCTCCTCCTGGGTCAGATAGATGCGTCCGCCGGCGCGCTGGCAGGCGATCATCAGCCGCAGCGGCAGCGCCTCGCGGAAGAACTGCGCGATGACCAGGAAAAACTCCAATGAGTCCATGCTGAATGCGTTCGGCTGACCCGGCGGCCCGTAGAACTCCAGAGGCTTGCGCTCACCGTCCAGGGTGAGCTTGCGGCCGGGATAGGTCCGGGCAATGGCATCCAGGTCCTTGACGGGCCGCAGCGGCCGATCCCAGGCGTCAGCCGGATCAGACAACGGCAGCTTCGGCTGCGGCGCCCCTCGGGGGGCGCTCGTACGGCGACGCTGCGGATCTGTCGACACGAGGCTGCTCTCCAAGCTGTTACTGGCCGGACACGCAGCAGTATGTCATCCCTACTTGACACGCATGTCGCTCCGACGCGACATGCAGAGCGAGTTGTGTCCCTCCAGAGGGACACAACTACTTCCCTCCTGTCGGGCAGTCCCTCCCTGAGGGCGCATCAGCCTCGGATGTCGCCTGTACTTGACATGCGGGCGGAAATCATGTCGCCTCCAGTTGACATAGAGGTGGCGATGTGCCCCCTCACTCGGGACACATCGCCCGCGATACGTCCCCTCAGCCGGTACTCATCTCCGAATCCGCAACGCTCTGACCTGCGGTTTCTTGATCTCGCTACATATCAGTGGCTGAGGTCGCCCCCGACCTCCAGCACCTAAGCGAAACGAGCCCGTGCCCTACTCCAAGGGCACCTGGGCTGAGGAGGCTTCGCGTGCGGCTGGGTACGTCTGGTGCGGCAAGTGGGCGGCACCAGCGGATCTGAGTCTCGGGTGGTGGCGGCCGAGACGGACAAACGCAGCAAAGGCGTGGCCGCTGTGGGCGGGTGGCTCCGCCGACCGGGCCTGAAGGGCCGGTCGGCTCAGGTGCCTCCGTGCGTCGGGATGCGGCTACCGGTAGCCCGGGGTGCCGTTCTGTGGTTTAAGTTTCGACCACTTCAATTGTGCGGACACTCGCCGACGAATTCGGGCTGATCGAAGCCGCGTCCCATTCCGCAGAGACGGCACGCCTCAGGCTGGCGCGCTGACGGTCCCCGAGACTGGTCCACCGCATCCTCGCGGAGGAACAGGACGAGACCACTCCGGCAACATGAACACTGCGGCAGACGAGCGGTATCCCTGCCTGTATGGAGGCGTTCGTAGCCTCTGCCGACCTCTTTACGGTTCGCTCGAACACGTGCTGCTATGGCCCCTCCAGGAAATGCAGCCACAGGGGGCGAACATGGACGTCAAAGGCGTGCTTGGCACGATTAGCTTCGACGGCGAATGGATCACCATCACAAAGACGCCGGTAGGGCCGAAGCCCGCACCTGTACGTATCCGGGCTGTCGACGTAACGGGCACGCGCTACAAGCCTGGCACTCGGCTCGTCCACGGCTACGTGCAATTCCTCCTGCCAGGCGCCACAGCCGCGGGAGAGAAGGGCGGAATCCTGCACGCGGGCCGCCCGCCCTACGACGACCCGCACAGTCTGTCGATTCCTCGCAAGAGTAACGACCTCGCTGAGAAGCTCGTGGCCGCCGTCGAACAAGCCCGAGCCTAGTTTTGCCCCGACGACGTGGGGGCCGGGGACGCAATCCGTGCGTGTCCGCAGGGCGATGTCAACCGGCACGGGACGGTGCAGGAGCGTGAGGTGGAGAACCGCATGGAGCATGCGATGGGTCTGCTGCCGCAGCCTCACTGAGTCTGGTAATTCTAAGAGGGCGATGGAGTGTGGGAAACGCTGCGCGCAGAGAGTTCAGGTTCTGGGATGATCCGTGGATGTACGTAACCCCCATACCTGGTGCCGAGCTGCACACCGTCTACCGGCTTTTGAAGTCGGCCCGTATCGAGGCCGAAAACCTGGCTGGGAACTTCTCCTCGGCTGAGGAGTACTTGCTCAAGTACCTGACGTGGACGACGGAGCAGGCGAGGGTGCTGGGGTCCCAGGTCCGTGCGAAGGACATTGACGCGCTGTTCTTCACCCCGGTCTATTGGGCTCTGCTGGGCGGCGGTGGCCATATGAGCGGGATGTTGGCGCCGAAGGTGTCGAACGGGCTGATCGACCAGGAGATCCGGCAGCGGATGGCGGACCTGGAGCGGGCAGCCTCGTCCGTACGGGAGATCATCCGTAGGTGGACGGAGGACGTTTCGACGCTTGTGCTGGACACCAGCTTCTTCATTGAGCACGAGGAGAAGCTCGAGGACGCCGACCTGTTCGGGCTGGCCGACTTTGAGGGCAAGGTCCGCGTCGCTGTTCCAATGACGGTGGTGGACGAGCTGGATCGGCTGAAGGAAGCCAGAGTGTCGCCGCACGCCCGGTGGCGGGCGAGGTATGGGCTGTCGGTGTTGGACCGGCTCCTGAATGGACCGTCCATGCTGGGGGCCGTGGAGGTCGAGGTCTTGCCGGACCCCCCTGGGCATGTTCGGTTGCCGGACGAGGACGACGAGATCGTGGACCGAGCCTTGGCACTGCGAACGGTGGCGGCCGGTCCGGTCACGCTGGTGACGTACGACACTGGGATGGCGCTGCGCGCGAAGGTTGCCGATGTGCCGTGCATGAAGTTGCACAAAAAACTGGGGCGGGAGCCGGAGAGGCCGAAGGACTAGACACCCTCGGGACGGACTGACTCCCCGGCATAGGTTTTGACTTTTCGTCAGACGGCGGAGGGCCGATTTTCGGTTGCGGCACGGAGTCAGGAGACGGGGGCGTACCTGCTGGCGGCATCGATGAGGTGGACGCACGGTCCGATGACGGCGGCACCTGCCAGGTGCGGTCCTCGAACGTCACCGGCGCACCCACCACCAGTTGCCGCCCGTCGGCGCGGGCGGCCGGAGGCGGGCTCACAGCTGCTCCCGCTCAGCACAGCCGACCTCGCTGCCTGCCCGGCTGCCGCCGCTGCCGGGATCAGGAGCGCCGCCAGAGCCGGGATCGGGGCGGGAGCGGGTGCCGGGGGTGGCCGGGCTGGGCTGGGCTGGATGAGGGTGTGTTCGCTCAGTGGCCGGGGCAGGTCCGCGTGAAGTCGGCCGCTCCACAGGGCGTGGTAGGTCACCGGCAGCGCGGTCAGGACCTCGCCGGCGGCCGCGGCGCCGGCCATGAGCGGCCGGGCGGTGGCGAACGCCTGAAGGACGGCCTGCTGAAGGCCGCCGGGGTTGCGGTAGCGGGGGTGGCGGTAGCCGGCCAGCCAGGCGGTGTTGGCCGCCACACCGCCTCCGGCACCGCCAGGCGTCGGTAGACGAAGCCCACCGCAGCACAGGCCGCCTCCAGGATGGCGGCGGCCCGCTGCGCGCGCCGGCCGCCCGCGCCGGGGACGTGGGGGCAGTCGGCGAGCATTCCGTGGCCGTCGGCGTAGCGGGCGAACACCTGCGGCACCCAGGTCCGCACCCGGCCATCCTCCGGATCGCGCCAGAGCAGCCGCACCGGCCGCGCCGCCAAGGCGACCACCTGCGGGTCGCAGTCCAGGAACATCAGCTGGGTGCGCATGGCCTGCGAGCCGTGGGTGACGTGCCGGCCGGTGGTGGACGACCACCACCAGCCCGGCCCCCAGCGCCGCCCGGGCACCGTCGGGAACGGTGCCACCGGAGGTATGTCCTCCAGCCGCGCCGACACGGCCGCCTCGCACCAGCGCCGCTGAATCCGGCTGCCGTCGGGCGCGGTGAAGACCGCCTGGACTGCCGCGGCCTCCGGCACGGCAACGTCGGTGGCCGCCTCGGCGGGTGCGGCGCTGGTGGTGCTGCTGGGGTGCATGTCCGTCACGCAAGCCGATCCGGACCCGGCGGCGCAGCCGAACCGGCCGGTATCCCTCCGTCGGGTCGTTGACGGTGTTCCTCTCCCCGGCGCACACGGGCTGCTGCCCGCCGGCGTGGGTCGAGCACCATGGCGACCCAGGTCTGCAGAGGGCTGGTGTAGTCGACGCCGAGCAGCGGGCCCAGCCAGGGGCGGTGCAGGCGGTGGGCGAGGTGGTGGACGAAGCGGCCCCCGGCCCCGAGCGCGGCCGGCCTGGTACGGCCGTGGTCGGCGCGCACCAGCTGCTCGCACGCGGGGTCGGTCAGCGCGGCCGCGACGGTGACCAGCTCGGGCAGGACGACGGCGTCCCTCACCAGCGCATGCCACCCCTCGCCCGGCCCGCCCGGTTCGCCTGCGCCGCCGCGCCGGTGGTGGGCGTGGGTGAGGGCGGCGGTGCGGGCGGGCCAGATCTGCTCGTCCGGCCAGTGCGGGGCCTGCCGCCACCACCACACGACTACCGCCCGGGCGAGCGCGAACACCTGCTGCAGGTCATGCCCACGGGCTGCGGCCCGGCGGGCGAGGGTGGGCCAGCGCTGCTGGGCCCGGCCGATGAGCCGGCGCGCCCGTGCTTCGTCACCTACCCTCATGTCCGGGTCGGGGACGCGTCGTACCCACCGCTGCCGGCTGCGGCTGTCGAGCTGGGAGGGTCCGGCGGGCAGCTCCACCCAGTCCTCCTCCCGGGCGACGCGCTCGACCAGCCGGGCGATGTGCCGCCGGCCCGGCCGCGGCAACACCGTCTGGTTGGCCTGCACCACCCGCCGCATACGGCAGCTCGCGTGACTCCAAGAAGGCGCGGAAGGCGCCGTCGCGGCCGTAGACCTCGTCCGCCGCCACCCACACCTGCCCCTGCGGCAGGTCGGGCAGAATCCGGTCGATCATCTGCTCCGCCTGGCGCGGCTTGGCGGCAAAGCCCACCCCGTCGGGCACGTGCGCGGCACGGCAACGCGCGCGATCCCGCGTCCACTCCTGCGGCAGGTAGAGCTCCCGATCAATGAGTGCTTGCCCGGCGCCGGTGGCCCACGCGGCCATCACCCCCACCTGGCAGGGGAACACCCCGCTGAGCGAGCCGGTGAACTGACGGGCCGCCCCGGCCGAGGCGTGGCCCTTCTTGGCGAAGCCGGTCTCGTCCACGACCAGCACTCCCGCACCTGCCGGCCCGGCGCCGCAGCCCCCGTCGTCCAGTCCGGCGATCACATAGCGGCGCACGACATCGCGCAGTTCGTCCACGTCCCAGCGGGAGCGGTCCAGCAGATGCTGCCGGCCATCGGGGCGGGCGTCGCCGGCGTACTCCGCCAACTGCCACCCGTTCTTGCGCGACAGCGGCCCCAGCAGGCCGCGGATACACGCGGCTGCCCGCCGCCGCAGATCAGCCCGCGGAAAGACGCTCCCGGCCTCCAGCAGCACATCCTCCAGCCGGTCCGACCACCCATCCGCCCGTTCGCGGTCGGTGACAACCGGCGGAACGTCCAGCAACGGCGCCTGCCTACCCGGTAATCACCCGCCTCGTCAGATCACCGAACTGCAGCAACGCAGTCGATCTCCAACCGAAGGGCTAGCCGGGTCCACCTCCGCAATGAAGCCGTTGCCGCAGGCAGGCTCTGGTACCAGGGTTCGTCGGACGTGCGGGCTGTGTTGGTTGACCGGCGCGGGCGAGGGGGTTGCCCATCAATTCCAGCTGGCTGGGAAACGGAGGCCGTTTCGGCGTCCGGGGCCGCCGTTCTTGTTCGGCGCAGCGGATCGGGGCTGTCAATCAATGTTCCGGACGCTGCAGTGGATTGCAGAATCTCGCTCGATTAACGGAGGGGCGGTCCGGGCCCGTCGGTTGACGGGTCTGGACCGGTCGACCGGCCGGTCCAGAAGGCGGCAGCCCGCCAGGTCTCGGCGCGGGGTTCGTCGGACGAATACACAGGAGGCGCATCGATGAGCAACGCACCAATTGGTCGGAGTCCTGCCGGGGGAGAGGCATCGAGCGGCGACAGCAGCATCGCGGCCACGATGTTCTTGCCGACGGGACGCCAGGTCCTGTTGTCCCATCGGTCATACAGGGATAAGGAAGACGCAGTCAGCGGCACCGTTTCGAGGCGGGGCACCGGTCACCGGTGGTTGCCCGCGGGGGATTCGCGCTCGTTGCCGAGGCTGGATGCCGAGGTGGCGGGCCGGACTGCGGCAGGCGAAAACGTACAGGTCGTGTACAGCGCACGCGGGGACAGGTTCATGATCGTGGCTAAGCCGGAAGGGAGGGCGGCGTGAGCGAAACCGGACCCTTCGCATGCGATGGCAGGATGGGCCCACTCCTCCTGCGGGACGGCAGTGCCGGTAGTCCGCCGCCACCGGACACAGCCTCTAGTGGTGCGGATGGTGGTGGGGGCCCTGCCGAGCCGGTGGAGCACGTACTGAGCCGCATCTGGTCGACGGTCCTCGGGCTTCCCGGCCTTGACCGGGGCCAAGGTCTGTTCGCCTCGGGCATCGTGCACGTGCTCAGTGTCCTGCGGGCGCGGGAAAGGATCGCGTTGGCGCTCCGCGTCGACGTGCCGTTAAGCACGATGCTTCAGTGCCAGACCATGGCCCAGCTCGCCCGATCGGTCCGCGCGAGCGCCGACTCCGTGGAAAAGCTGGAGGTACGGGCCTGGGCAGTGGCCTCGCTTGCACCGCTGGAGGACGCCGAATGGGTGCGCGCGGTGACCGCGCTCGAAACCGAGGCGAAGTGAAGTGCGCACCTCCCATCCGTTCCTTGTGCACGCCGGCGAGGCGACGGCACCACCGTCGGCCGGTCAGCGATCCTCGGCGCCCTTCCCGATGGGCACCGGGGCGGGCCATCCGCGACCTGCCCCGGGTGCACAGGCCGAACGACCGCCTCGACCCGGCCCCGCCGGAGCGCGCCCTACACGGTGTCGCCGAGCCACACGAGATGCTGCGCACGGTGTCTGCGTTAGTGCTCGGAGGAGTGAGACAAGTGGTCCGCGCCAACGCCGACGTGCCCTTCTTTCCACCTCCACCCGCAGGCCCGAGACTGCGCGGCCGTCGTGGTGGCGCCCTGGAGGGGCAGCGGGCACGCGACCCGCACCACGAATCGCCCTGGCCTCATTCGCCCGGTTCTCTGTGTGACCCGGCCGTCCAGCTCCACACCGACGCTCGGAACGGTGCACGGAGGATATACAACGTCGCCTCGGTGATCTCACGGACCGCAGAGCAGTGATCATTCGGCCGCCTTCCTCCAACTGCGCAGCGGCCCTATCGCAATCACCACGCTTTACGTGCGCCAACGAGCTTGACGCCAGGCCTTCGCCCGCCACCCGCCGTCACCACCGCCCCCGCCGCGCCCTGCGGTGACACCCACGACCTGACCACACACCAGCGACCGGCTCCGCCCGTCGGCCGGTCGACTGCGCCCTCATCCGCATGATCGTGACATTCAAGGAGCCCAGCCGTGAACCGTGCTGACCTTGCCTCGACGACCCAGAGGACCGGGACTACGCCCGCACCGGGCATACCCGCTGATGCCGGGGCCGATGTCGAAGGTCGTCTCGCCGAGGTGCTGGCCGAAGTGGTGGGCACCGATCGGGTGGCGGCCGACAGCAACTTCTTCGACGACCTGGGAGCCGACTCCATGGTCATGGCGCGCTTTTGCGCACGGGCCAGAAAGCGTGAGGACCTGCCGTCGGCGTCGATGAAGGACATCTACCGGCACCAGACGGTACGCAGCCTCGCCCGAGCGCTCACGGCCCCCGCGCCCGCCTCCGTGGCGGCGCCGCCCGCGGCACCGGTCGACCTCGTGCCCCCGGTCAGGACGGGCACGGCCGGCTACTTCCTCTGCGGAGCAGTGCAGCTCCTGGCCTTCCTCGCCTACGTCTACGCCAGCGCAACGGTCATCGGTCTCGGGTACGACTGGGTCACCGCCGGCTCGGGCCTGGTGGCGAGCTATCTGCGGGCGGTGCTGTTCGGCGGCGGCCTCCTCCTCGCGGTGTGCACTGTGCCGATCGCCGCCAAATGGACACTGATCGGCCGCTGGACACCCCGCGCGATCCGCATCTGGAGCCCGGGATACCTGCGCTTCTGGCTCGTGAAGACGCTCATACAGCTGAATCCGCTGGCGCTGTTTGCCGGATCACCCGTCTACACCCTCTACCTGAGGGCGCTGGGCGCGAAGATCGGGCGCGGCACTCTGATCCTGTCCGCGCACGTCCCGGTCTGCACCGACCTGCTCACCGTCGGGGACGGCACGGTCGTCCGCAAGAATGTCCTGCTCTCGTGCTACCGGGCGCAGGCCGGCTGGATCCAGACCGGCCCGGTCACCCTGGGCAAGGACGTGTACGTCGGGGAGCAGACGGTGCTGGACATCCACACCGCGATGGGCGACCGGGCCCGGCTCGGCCACGCCTCCTCCCTGCACCCAGGACAGTCCGTCCCCGCCGGACAGTCCTGGCACGGCTCCCCGGTACAGCCCTGCACCACCGAATACCAGACGGTCGAACCGGTCCGCTGCACCCCCTGGCACCGCTTCTTCTTCGGCGCCACGCAGCTGCTGGCCGCGCTGCTGCTCTACGCACCGCTCACCGTCGGCGGCGCCGGCCTGCTGATCGCCGCAATCCCGCAGCTCGGCGCCCTCACGCACACACCGACCGCATTCGGTTGGACATTCCTCGCCAGCGCCCTGGGCATGTCGTTCGTGCTGTACTTCGGCGCCCTGCTCGCCGGCCTGTTCCTGGTGTCCACACTGCCCCGGCTGCTACACCTTCCCCTGAAGGCGGAGGAGACCTACCGGCTCTACGGGCTTCATTACTCGCTGCACCGAGCGGTGGCGCGCCTGACCAACAGCAGGCAGCTCACCTGGCTGTTCGGCGACAGCTCCGCGATCACCTGCTACCTGCGCGCCCTGGGCTGGGACCTCTCCGATGTGGAGCAGACCGGCTCGAACTTCGGCGCCAAGGTCGAGCAGGACGACCCGTATCTGAGCGGCGTCGGCACCGGCACCATGGTCGCCGACTGGCTGTCGGTGCTGAACGCCGACTACTCCGGCAGCTCCTTCCGCCTCTCCAAAGTCCAGATCGGGGCGAACAACTTCCTCGGCAACCGCATCGCCTACCCCGCCCGCGGCCGCACCGGCGACAACGTGCTGCTGGCGACCAAGGCCATGGTGCCCGTCGACGGCCCCGTCCGGCACGACACCGGGCTGCTGGGCTCACCCAGCTTCGAGATCCCCCGCACCGTGGAGCGCGACGCGGCCTTCGACCACCTGCGCAACGGCCAGGAGCTGCGCCGCCGTCTCAGGGCGAAGAACCGGCACAACGCGGTGACTCTGGCCTCGTTCCTGCTCGTCCGCTGGCTGCAGGCCTTCGTCGTGCTCACGCTCTTCTGGGCCGCGGCGAGCCTCCACGACCTCCTGGGCGCAGCGGCGATCGCCCTGGCCACCGTGGCCTCCCTGCTGTTCACCCTCGGCCTCACCGTCGTGTCCGAGCGGGCCGCCGCAGGGTTCCGCCGGCAGCGTCCGCTGTACTGCTCGATCTACCACCCCGACTTCTGGCGGCACGAGCGTTTCTGGAAGCACGCGGGGACGCAGCTGCAGCTGTTGAACGGCACCCCGTTCAAGGGCCTGTTCTGGCGGGCGCTGGGCGTGCGGGGCGGGCGGCGGCTCTTCGACGACGGGAGCAGCATGCCCGAACGCACCCTCATCACCCTGGGAGAGGACTGCACCCTCAACCACGGCGTCGTCCTGCACTGCCACTCCCAGGAGGACGGCACCTTCAAGTCCGACCGCATCACCGTCGGCGACGGCTGCACCATCGGCGTCGGGGCCCTGGTCCACTACGGCTCCACCGTGGGCGACGGCGCCGTGATCGGCGCCGACTCCTTCCTGATGAAAGGCGAGCAGGTGACCCCCGGCACCCGCTGGGCGGGCAACCCCGCACGAGAACTCGCCCCCCGGCCGGCCAAGGCCGCCGTCCCGGAGTGAGCCTCGCGTCATCTTGACAGCACCACGACGGCCCCGGCGGAAACCTCTCCGCCGGGGCCGACATCTTCCCATGCTGTGCCGCGTCGGTCGGCAGCTGCAGATGGCGAATTCATGTCCGCCCGGAGACAAGGTCCATGTTCTATTTTCGGACCGGTGCTGTGCATAGTGGTTCGGCGTGCTGGCCTTGCAGGTACGTGGACCGTTCCTCCTCTGTAAAATTCCGCCGGAGGGCCGTGCAGATCTTCTTCTCGGCCTCCTTCGCGTCGCGATGATGCAAATCCCACAGTCGTACCGTCCTGTCTTTGCCGGCGGTGGTCAGGGCTGTGCCGTCGGGGGTGAACGCCACCCCTCGCACGGCGTCGGTATGACCGGTGAGGACTTTGCGGGGGGTACCAGCGGCGCCATCCCACAGTCGTATGGTCTTGTCTTCGCTGCCGGTGGCGAGGGTTGTGCCGTCAGGGCTGAACGCTACCGTGTACACGGCGCTGGTGTGGCCGGTGAGGGTTCTGCGAAGAATGCCGGTGGTGGCGTTCCACAGCCGCACTGTTCCGTCTTCGCTGGCGGTGGCAAGAGTGCTGCCGTTGGGGTTGTACGCCACCATGTACACGATGTTGGCTTGGCTAGCACGGGTCTTTCGGGGTGTGCCAGTAGTCGCATCCCATAACCGCACAGTGTTGTCGTAACCGCCGCTCGCGAGGGTCTTTCCGTCAGGGCTGAATGCCGCCGAGGATGCGAAGCCGAAGTGTCCGGTGAGGGTTTTGCGGTGGGTGCCGGTGATGGCATTCCACAGGCGCACGGTGCTGTCGTTACTGGCGGTGGCGAGGGTGTGTCCGTTGGGGCTGTACGCCACCGCGTTCACTCCGCTGGTGTGTCCAGTCAGGGTTTTGCGGAGTGCGCCGGTGGCGATGTCCCATAGTCGTACCGTTTTGTCCGCACCGGCGGTGGCGAGGGTTTTGCCGTCAGGGCTGTACGCGACCCCTAGCACAGCGTCGGTATGGCCGGTGAGTACCTTTCGAAGGGTGTCGGTGGCGGTGTCCCACAGTCGTATGGTCTTGTCTTCGCTGCCGGTGGCGAGGGTGCGTCCGTTGGGGCTGTACGCCACCGCGTCTACTCCGCTGGTGTGTCCAGTGAGGGTTTTACGGGGTACGTCGGTGGCGGTGTCCCACAGTCGTATGGTCTTGTCTTCGCTGCCGGTGGCGAGGGTGCGTCCGTTGGGGCTGTACGCCACCGCGTACACGAAGCCGGCGTGTCCGGTGAGAGTCTTTCGGAATGCGCCGGTGGCGGTGTCCCACAGCCGCACGGTGTTGTCGTAGGCACCGCTGGCGAGGGTCTTTCCGTCGGGGCTGAACGTCACCACGTACACGTCGCTGGTGTGGCCGGTGAGTACCTTTCGGAGTGCGCCGGTGGTGGCATCCCACAGCCGCACCGTCTTGTCCTGACTACCGCTGGCGAGTGTCTTGCCGTCAGGACTGTACGCCACCCCCCAGATGCCCTTGGTGTGGCCGGTGAGTACCTTTCGGAGTGCGCCGGTGGTGGCATCCCACAGCCGCACCGTGCTGTCCTGGCTACTGGTGGCGAGTGTCTTGCCGTCAGGGCTGAAGGCCACCGCGTACACCTCGTCAGTGTGTCCGGTGAGGGTTTTGCGGGATGCGCCGGTGGCGGCGTTCCATAGTCGTACGGTCTTGTCCTGGCTGCCGGTGGCGAGGGTGTGCCCGTCGGGGCTGTACGCCACCGCGAACACGAAGCCGGTGTGTCCGGTGAGGACTCTGCGGGAAATACCGGTAGTGGCGTTCCACAGACGCACCGTCTCGTCTTTGCTGGCGGTGGCGAGGGTTTTGCCGTCAGGACTGTACGCCACCGCGTACACGTCTCTGGTGTGTCCGGTGAGGGTTTTGCGGGATGCGCCGGTGGTGGCGTCCCATAGTCGCACCGTCTTGTCTTTGCTGGCGGTGGCGAGGGTTTTGCCGTCGGGACTGTACGCCACTCCCCAGACGCTGTCGGTGTGGCCGGTGAGGCGGCGTCGGAGGGGGAGATCTGCAGCTGCGTACAGACTGGCAGCGGTTTCGGTAGTAGGTGCGGTGCGGTAGGCCTGGACGGCAAGGAGCGAGGCCAGGTCGGGGTTGGTGCTGATCAAAGCGTTGGATTTGAGGGCCAGCTGTTGTGACAGCTGCGACAGTGTCTCATGCTGCGCATCGACCGCGGTCTGTCGTTGCCAAAGGGTGAGCACAGTGGTGATCAGCATCAGGACGAGGGCGCCGATCAAAGTGGAGTTGAGGCGACGGGCACGGCGTGCGCGGCGGGTGGCAGCCGTTTGGCTGGCGGTGAGGAAGTCGTTCTCGAGCGCGGTGAGTTCGGCCGGGCGATTGGCCGGAGGAAAGGCGTTCTCGGCATCGGTGAGCCGGGTGCCGCGGTAGAGGGCGCCTGGGTCGTGATGGAGGGTGTGCCAAGTGGTGGCGGCATCAGTGAGCCGGCGATGCAGGCGCAGCCGGTCGCGGTCGGTGTCGAGCCATGCGCTGAGACGGGGCCAGCAGGCGATAAGGGCCTCATGGGCAAGGTCGACGGTGTCTTCGTCGCAGGTGATCAGGCGGGCACGGGTGAGGTATTCCAGAACGGTTGTAACCTCAACGGGGTCGCCCAGACCGAATTCGGTGCGGGGGGTGGGGCGCCGAGTGTCGGGTGTGTTATCACCGGGAGTGATCAGCCGCAGCAGCAACGAGCGGGCGAGGTCGGCCTGGCCGGGGGTAAGGTTTAGGTAGCAGTCCTCAGCAGTGCGGGCGATAGCGCCGTGCAGTCCACCGGCCGCCTCGTAAGCGGTTTCGGTCAGGGTGCGGCCCTGGCGGCGACGCCAGGTCTCCAGCAGGGAGTGCGAGAGCAGGGGTAGGGCGCCAGGCCGGCCTTCGGTCTCGGCAAGCAGCCGGGCGGTCAGGGTGCGTTCCACGATCAACCCAGATGCCTGGGCCGGACCGATGACCGCCTGTCGCAGTTCGTCACGATCCATCGGCCCCACCAGCAGCAGCGTGCCACGCAACGCTGCGGCCAGCTCAGGGCGGTCGGCGCAGCGCCCCAGGAAGTCGGCGCGCACGGCGATGACCACGCGCAGCCGGCTGCCTGGCTTCCGGGCGCTCAGCAATCGGTCGACAAATTCCGTGCGTTCGGCCGGGTCGGCGCACAGGGTGAACAGTTCCTCAAACTGATCAACTACGATCACAGTGTTCCCGGCCGCATCCTCTTTGGCCGTCAACGCCGCGGCGTGGGCGCGGACGGGGTGCGGTCCGGGGGTGAGGATGCGCAGCGCAGCCGGCGGCGCCCCGGCGACGTCCGCGTGTTGCTGGAGGGCGGGCAGCAGGCCGGCCCGCAGCAGGGACGACTTGCCACTGCCGGACGGGCCGGACAACGCGGTGAACCGGTGGCGGCGGACCAAATCGAGCAGGTCGCGGGTGAGCAGGTCGCGGCCGAAGAACAGGGCGGCGTCGGACGGTTCGTAGCGAGCCAGACCCCGATAGGGTGCCTGCGCGCTGTCATCCTCAGTCGGACGTGCGGCGAGAACAGCTGCCACCGCCCGCCAACGTTCCTCCCATTCGTTCGGATCGGCACCGCAGGCGGCCACGTAGGCGAGGGTGACCGGCAGAGACGGCAACCGCTCCCCGGCCGCCGCCTCTGACAGCGTGCTTGCCGAATACCCTGCCTTCCGCGCCAGCATCCGATAAGTCGGCTGCCCGGCTCGGCGACGCACGCCCCTCAACGCGATTGCAAACGCTTGCGCCGGTCCGGCGTTTAGATCTAGAGGCTTCTCCTGACGTGCCATGGCCGCCTCCTTCGAGACGTCGCCTACTCCCACCCGGCAGATTAGCGCCCTGATTGGTTCGGTTGACCGGGTCAGCCGGTCATTTCTCTGTGGAGACAGCTGCGAGATGGCATTGGCAGAGGGCGGCAGCTGCGGTTTCGGCCATGGTTGTTTTTGGAGAATGAAGTTCTCCCATGATCTTGGACAGCGGGTGATTACGCTGCGGGGGTGAAGTCGTGTTGCAGTCGGTTCCGAGTCCCGAGCGGGGTGAGGTACCTGAACTCGGGCTTGCGGAGCCTGTTGCGGTTGTGCTCGATCTCGATGAAGCGGAGGATGTCGGCGCGGGCTTGGGCTCGAGTCGCCCACGTGCCGGTGCCGACCTCGGCTTTCAGGATGGCGAACCAGCTTTCCGCGGTGGCATTATCGTAACAGGATTCAACACGGCCCATTGATTGCCGCATACTCAACTTCCGTATTTGTCTGCGAAATTTATCACTCGTGTAGAGAACTCCATGATCTTGGAAGCCGTACCTGTCACGTTCTGGGGCACCGTCAAGCTGGCGGACTATCACGAACTGGACGTCACGCCACAACGCCGAAGTCCTGCCCACCCATCGAACTCCAGCACCTCATCGACGCAGTCACCACCGGCAGACCTCTTGACCTTTACTGCCCGAATCAACGAATCACTGCTAGTAATGTTTTCTGCGTACGCGATGGTTACCCGCCTCGCTAGATCACCGAATTTCAGCAGCACAAGCAATCCTTAATTAAGGATTAGATCGCTGGGATAAAGGCATCCGCCATGAGGCGTTGGTGACGCCACAGTGACACCGCGTCCGGTAGAAAGGAACGATTGCCCACGCATACGATCGGAGACGGTCATGTACGCGCACGAGAGGCCGAAACGGAAAGTCTCCGAAGGTTCACGGTGCATTGCCAAGTCGGAAGTTGGTACATCCGAGCAGGCACTTTCACGAACGAACCTCCTGCCGGCGACCGTACGGCGAACACCGCAAGAAAGCATAGATTATGCCGGGCGTCTATTGGGCGGGGGAGCATGGGCCGGCATGGAAAGCAGTCTGGGGAGAGACATCTCCGATGTACATGTGCACTCAGGTATCACGGCGCAGCGTGTTGTTGCCGAGATCGGTTCCTGTGCCCACACCTTGGGCAACCAAGTCGTCATCGGAGAGAGCGGCGTGGTCCGCCATACGCTGGCCCACGAGCTGACACGCGTCCTCCAGCAGTCTTGAGGGGCTGCCGCCAGGATCTTTGCGTGAAGTGATCTTGTCCGGTTTCATCCGGTGAGGCCGAGGAGGGCCAGGGGCCTGCGGTAGTCGCGGGCCGCTCGGCGGAGGGCGGCTGCGATGTTCTTCTGGCCGTCCTGCCGGTGGAGGCCGATGGCCAGGTTGTGGAGGCTGGCCACTGTGCGGGGCAGGTGAGCGGAGCGGACTTTGGAGTCGTCCTCGCGGAAGGTTCGGTCCCGAACGTGGTGGAGGAGGTGCTCGATACCCCAGTGACCTCTGATCCAGGAGGCGAGCTGGGCGCCGGTGGCCGCGCCGGGCGGCAGGCTGGTGATCAGGTAGACACGTTCGATGCTCAGCTTGCCCGAGCCGCGGTCTCGTCTCCAGCGCACGACCTGGAGAGCCTGGCGGGCGTCGGGGTAGTCCAGGTGGGCGAACGCGGCGGTCTTCAGCCGGCGGATTTCGTCGCGGTGGTGGGCCCGGGTGCGCTCGTAGTGATCGAGCGTGATCTCACGCCAGGGCAGGGCACGGACGCGGCCGAACAGGCCGGGGTGGTTTTTCTTCACGACGGCGGTGTAGTGGGCTCCTCGCGAACGCAGGTAGGTGCCGTGGCCGTGCCGGGTGTGCAGAGCATCGGCCGTGATCACGGCACGGGTGAGGTCGACGTCGTCCAACAGTGGCGCGAAGGACGGGATTTCGTTGCTCTTGTCTGCGACCTGGCGCTGGGCGAGGACCTCTCCGCTGTGCGTCATCGCGGCCAGCAGCGAGATCGCCGCCGTGGTCCGGGTGCGTGAGCCACGGACGGTCTTGCCGTCCACTGCGATCGGCCGCAGCGCGTCCGGCGCACGGGTGCGGGCTGCCCGTGCGGACAGGAAGGCCCCGATCGCGGCATCCATCGCGTCGCCGTCCAGCCGGGCAAGCAGACGACGCACCGCCGCCGGGTGCGGGAGCATCATCTGCCCGGTCAGAGGATCCGGGGCGAAACCGAGGGTGCGTACGGCCCAGCGTGATGCGTCCGTGATCCACTCACCGATCGCGGCCAGGGAACGGGCGCCGGCCAGCACGGCGGCCGCTGCCAGCAGCGCGGACAGCGGATGCCGGCGGCCCCTGCGGTCCCGCGGGTCGGGCACCGCATCCAGGAAGAGACGCAAGCCGGCTGCGTCGATGAGGGGTCCAGACGAAGGAGCGCGGGCCAGGTGCTCCAGCGCGACGGGCATGGGGGATGATGCAGGGGCAGGCACGGTCTCGTTCGGTTCGCATGGGTCTCGACAACCACATGATTACCGGCGCCGTGCCTGCACTGCTTCCCGACCCCAGACCGGGACATGACGCGACGTCACCGACAAGGCGCAAGAACCAGACCGATCCGCTTCATGCAATGCCCCTGTCAAGACCCCGTTCTCATGGCGTAGTTTCCCCCGAGCGGATCCGCGCATGAATTCCCGGAGTTCCGAACGGATCGATATCTCGGATTCAATCACTCCGAATGAACGGCTCTTGTTCATCCTTTTATGGATGCTGCGCCCACCGTACGATCGCGCTATTCACCGCTTCCTTCTCCATGATGGTGGAAAGGCTGAATACGGCAGTCGCCGGCTGCGGTTGTACGGGCTGCTGCCGGGCCGGTGGTCGGATGGATATCGGATCGCGTGGGGGAGGCGTCGGCTGGCAGGCTGCCGTGCATGGATCATGCAGAGGTGCTGCTCATCGGAGGGCGAGCTGGTGTCGGTAAGACGACGGTGGGGTGGGAGGTGTCGGCGCTGCTGCGCTCCGAGGCGGTCGCGCACGCGGTCATCGACG
>NZ_BMVU01000094.1 GCF_014650875.1 Streptomyces minutiscleroticus | reverse complement strand
GCCCCGAAACCTCGGACACATCCGCGGACACCCGCACCACCCCCAGCGGCCACCACTACCAAGCAGCCTACGCCCGCAAGTAAAAGCAACGGCATTGGCCCTAAGGGGGGATCGACAAGCCGTGGATACGCGAATGCGCGGGCGATAGAAGTGAAACAGCACGAAGAAACGAGGGCAGAACTCTTAGAAGGGGAGTGCCGTGATCGATCGCGCAGGGCTGGCGGGCTTTCTTCGTAACCGTCGTGAGGCGCTGCAGCCGGAGGACGTCGGCATGCCTCGGGGACGGCGTCGCAGAACCAGCGGGCTACGGCGGGAGGAGGTGGCGACGCTGTGCAACATGTCGGCCGACTATTACTCCCGTCTGGAGCGCGAGCGTGGTCCGCAGCCGTCACCGCAGATGCTCGCCTCGATCGCCCAGGGACTCCACCTGTCCATAGACGAGCGTGACCATCTGTTCCGGCTGGCCGGGCACAACCCGCCGCCGCGTGACAGCTCCAGTGAGCACATCAGCCCGGGGTTGCTGCGTATTCTGGACCGGCTGCCGGACACGCCTGCGGAGATCGTCACCGAGCTCGGGGAGACCTTGCGGCAGACACCGATGGGTGTCGCCCTTACCGGCGATACGACGCAGTACACGGGTCCTGCTCGCAGCAGCGGCTACCGGTGGTTCACCGACCCCAGTGCCCGGGATTTTTACGCTCCGGAGCAGCACGCGTTCATGACCCGGATGTACGCCGCAGGCCTGCGCGCGATCGTCACCCTCCGGGGTCCTGACTCCCGAGCCGCATATCTGGCGGACCTGCTCCTGGACTCCAGCGAAGAGTTCCGGCGGGTGTGGGACGACCACGAGATCGGGATCCGTCCGCGCGAGGTCAAGCACTTCGTTCACCCCGAGGTCGGTGCTCTGGAGCTGAACTGCCAGCGCCTGATCGATCCGGACCAGGCTCATTCCCTGATGGTCTACACCGCCGTCCCGGGCACGGAGAGCTACGAGAAGCTGCAGGTCCTGTCCGTGATCGGTACACAGACGCTGCACTGAACCGGCGAACCGAAGACCGACTCCGCCGGATGCCGTCCTGACGACGCTCGAGGTTGGCATCGACTTTCGTAGTAGTCGGTCGACATGCTGCACAGCAGAGCCACCTTCTCTCGCCCGCAGCTCGCCGGTCCTCGTCGCGCACCACGGACGAGTCCGACGTCCTCCGCCTGTAGTGTCGCCTGTCGCCGTCGGAGGAAACCGGCCAGCCCGGCCCGGCCCAGCCCGGTCGGTCGTCATGCGCTGTCCTCTGTGGTTACTGGACCGGCTGGACCATTTCTACCGTTCCGGCGCGTGATGTGTCACATACGGCCGATCCGATTCCGCATCATCCTGCGGGCCCGGATCGCTGCCCGCTCCGGCTCCTTTAGGTCGACCTCAGCCTGGGATCGGCAGAGCCTGGATGATCCTGCTCCCGGTGGCCAGCCTTGGAGCAGCGCTCGACCCGGAGACCACACGGATGGTCGCGGCGCCAGCCTTGCCCTGCCCGAACTTGCCATCAGCCAGGAGGCATTGATGAACGAACAGAACGACGTGGGAGGCGCCGGTTCGGGTGTGTCCCGGCGCAGCTTCGTAGGGGGGAGCCTGGCCGCCGCCACCGTGGCGCCGCTGCTGACCGGACAGGCCGAGACGGCAGAAGCCGCCCCGGCAGCCACCGTCGACGGCGTGACGCTGGTGACGGTACGGACCGCCGTCAACGGCGATCCGGTCACCCTGCGGGTGGACCCGCGGGCCACGCTGCTGGACACACTCCGTGAACGGCTCGACCTCAAGGGCACCAAGAAGGGCTGCGACCGGGGACAGTGCGGTGCCTGCACCGTGCACATCGACGGCCGGCGCGTGCTGTCGTGCCTCACGCTGGCCGCCACGGCGAGCGGCCACCAGGTCACCACGATCGAGGGGCTGACCGACGGCGACCGGCTGCACCCCATGCAGCAGGCATTCGTCGACCACGACGGTTTGCAGTGCGGCTTCTGCACCCCGGGGCAGATCATGTCCGCGGTCGCCATGGTCGAAAACGAAGGCCCCGCCCGCTCCGACGACGAGATACGTGAGCGCATGTCGGGCAACATCTGCCGGTGCAGCGCCTACCCCCGCATCGTCGACGCCATCCGGGACGCGCAGCGGGTGATGCGCTGATGCGGCCCTACACCTACGCCCAGGCGCACTCGGTCCGTGAGGCCGTGCGGGACGCCAAGCCCGGCACCGCGTTCCTGGCCGGTGGCACCACCCTGGTGGACCTCATGAAGCTCGAGGTGGTGTCCCCCGACCGTGTCGTGGACATCAACCGGCTGCCCCTGGACGGCATCTCGTTGGACCACGAGGGTCTGCACATCGGCGCGCTCGAACGGATGAGCGACGTGGCCGCCGCGCCCGCCGTGCGCCAGCGCTACCCGATGGTCGCGCAGGCGCTGGAGCTGAGTGCCTCGGCCCAGCTGCGCAACATGGCGAGCATCGGCGGCAACCTGCTGCAGCGCACGCGGTGCAGCTACTTCCGCGACGTCACGACCCCGTGCAACAAGCGTGAGCCGGGCAGCGGCTGCTCAGCCCTGGAAGGGATCAACCGCAGTCACGCCGTGCTGGGCACCAGCGACGCGTGCATCGCCACCCATCCCAGCGACCTCGCCGTCCCGCTGGTGGCGTTGAGCACGACCGTCCACCTGGCCTCCGCACGCGGCACGCGCACCGTACCTCTGGAGACGTTCTACACCCTGCCCGGTGACACCCCCGATGTCGAGAACGTGCTGCGGCCGAACGAGCTCATCACCGGAATCACCGTGCCGCGCTCGCCCTGGGCGGCGCACTCGCTGTACCTGAAGATCCGCGACCGGCAGTCGTACGAGTTCGCGCTCACCTCGGCCGCCGTCGCGCTCCAACTGCGCGGGCGCACCATCGTGAACGCCCGGATCGCCGCGGGCGGAGTAGGGACCAGGCCGTGGAGGCTGACGGCCGTCGAACGCGCCCTGACGGGCCGGCCCGCCACCTCCGCGACGTTCGAGGCGGCCGTCGCCAGTGCCGCGGACGGCGCCCGACCACGGGAACACAACCGGTTCAAGTCCGTGCTGCTGCGTCGCACCCTGGTACGGGCGCTGACCGAATTGCAGGAGAACCGGTGAGCGGCCGGCGCGGCGGCCCCGCCCGGCCTGACTCCGTCGAGGCAGGCGGCCCCGGATCTGGCGGCGCACATGCTTGAGATCGCCGCTGACCTGGTCGAACGTGTCCGTCGCGGGGTCCCGTTCGTGGCTGCCACCGTCACGAGCGTTGCCGGCAGCGCTCCGCGGCAGCCTGGCTCGTCCCTGGTCGTGAACGCGGACGGCACTGTGCTGGGCAACGTGTCGGGCGGGTGCGTCGACGCCGCGGTCCACGACGCGTGTCGGGAGATGCTGGCCGGGGACCACCGAGCCCGCGCCCTGCGGTTCGGGTACAGCGACGCCGACGCGTTCGACGTAGGTCTGACCTGCGGCGGCACCATCGAGCTTTTCCTGCGCCACCACGACCCGACCACCGAACCATGGCTCGAATCGGCTCTGGCCGATGCCGCGGGCGGCCGGGCGGTGGCCGTGGCCACGATCGTGCGCGGTCCGGAGACCCACCTCGGTCGTGCGATCGTCGTGCGGCCCGGGCGATCCGTCGCGGGGACGCTCGGGGACGAACCGCTCGACCAGGTCGCCGAGGCACAGATCACCGGTGCCCTGCACGCCGGGCGGACCGGCACGCTCGAGCTCGGGGTGGCCGACAGCTACTGCCGTGAGCCGATGACCTTGCTAGTGGAGAGCAGCTCCCCACCGCCCCGGATGCTGGTCTTCGGCGCCATCGACCACGCAGCCGCGCTGGCCCGGCTCGGCTCCTTTCTCGGCTACCAGGTGACCGTCTGCGACGCCAGGGCCACGTTCGCCACCCCGGAACGATTCCCGGACGCGGAGGTCGTCGTCGAGTGGCCGCACCACTATCTCCGGTCCCAGGCCGAGGCCGGCCTGCTGGACCAGCGCACCGTCGTGTGCGTGCTCACCCACGACCCCAAGTTCGACCTGCCGCTCCTGACCGCCGCCCTGCGCATGCCGGTTGCGTACGTGGGAGCCATGGGGTCCCGCCGCACCCACGAGGAACGCCTGTCCCGGCTCCGCCACGCCGGTCTCACCAGCGGCGAGCTCGATCGCCTGCACTCGCCCATCGGCCTCGACCTCGGGGCACGTACCCCACAGGAGACAGCGCTGTCGATCGCGGCGGAGATCGTCGCCCACCGGCACGGTGGCTCGGGTGCACCCCTGAGCACCGGGGTCCCCATCCACCGCAGTGCCCCGTCGACCGGCGCACCTGCATTCAGCAGCTGAAGGATTCACGATGCCCCGTTCCCCAGTCGGACGCGAGACCGAGCGCGTCGACGGCAGGCTGAAAGCCACCGGCGCGGCCGAGTACTCCGGTGACTACCGCGCCGCAGACCTCGCACACGCGCATCTCGTCACCAGCACCATCGCGCGAGGCACCCTCACCGGGATCGACACGGCGGCCGCGCTGGCCTCACCCGGTGTCCTGCGCGTGTACGCTGCGCCGGACCCCCGCTTGGGCCTGTATCCCATCACCGGCCCGCTCGCCGGCTTCGTCGAGAACTACGTCCCGCTGCACGATGCGGAGGTCCGCTTCCACGGCCAGGCCATTGCGATGGTCGTCGCCGAGACCCCCGAGCAGGCACGCGACGCCGCCGCGAGGGTCACCGCGACCTACGACACCCAGCCGCCGCGCACCTCGATCGCGGACGAGCCCCACGTCCCGGCCGGCCCCACCATCAGCGGGTCACCGAGCAGCCTCAATATCCTGGCGCCCGGCGTCGCCTCGATCGACGCCGCGCTCGCCGCCAGCGACGTCGTCGTGGAGGCCGAGTTCCACCAGCACATGCAACACCACGTGGCGATGGAGCCACACGCCACCCTCGCCATGTGGAAAGGTGACCAGGTCACCATCTACGCCGGTGCCCAAGTCCCCTCGGCGTACGCACTCGGGATGGCCCAGCGTCTCGGCGTCCTGCCCCAGAACGTCCGGCTGATCACGAAGTACGTGGGCGGCGGCTTCGGCGCCCGCGTCATCCTGTGGAGCGACACCCCGCTCGCCGCCGCCGCGGCCCGGGAGATCGGCCGCCCGGTCCGGCTCGTCCTCACCCGCGAGCAGATGTTCACCCTCACCGGCCACCGGCCCCAGCTCACGCAGACCGTCCGACTGGGCGCCTCCCGCAACGGCGTCCTCAACGCCGTCAGCCACCAGAGCGTCTCCGAGCGCCCGACCACCGTCACCTTCCCCATGACTCCGGCGCACGCCACCACCGACGCGCTCTACCGCACGCCGAACCTGCATGTCGATGCACAACTGGCCGCCCTCGACATCCCCGGGAGCCGGGCGATGCGCGGCCCCAACGAGGCACCTGGGGCCTTCGCCCTGGAGACGGCGATGGACGAGCTGGCCGTCGCCACCGGCGTGGACCCAGTGGAGCTGAGGCTGCGCAACTACGCCACCACCAGCCCTTCCACGGGCCTGCCGTGGTCGAGCAAACACCTTGAGGAGTGCTACCGCGTCGGCGCGCGGCGATTTGGCTGGTCGGCCCGCAGCGCCACGCCCCGCTCACGCGTCGACGGGCAGTGGCTGTATGGCACCGGTATGGCCACCGCCATCTATCCGGCGCACCGCCGGGCCGCGAGCGTGCGGGTCCGGTTGCTCGACGACGACACCGCCGTGGTCTCGACCGGGATCTCGGACTTCGGCACCGGCGGGGCGACCATGGTGGGGATCTCTGGCGCCGATGCCCTGGGGATCCCGTTGACGCGAGTGACGCCTGAGATCGGCGACACCCTGCTGCCGCAGGGCGCGCCCGCCGCCGGGTCCAGCGCCACGCACGCCACCGTGCCGTTGATCGTGAACGCCGCTCGCGACGCAATCAACGAGCTCAAGCGGCTCGCCGTCACCGACGACAGGTCGCCGTGGCACGGCGCGAGCGCCGACGACCTGCGCTACGAGCGCGGCATCCTGCACGGCCAGGGCCGGTCGATGACCTTCGGCCGCCTACTGGCCACCGTCGGCTCACCAGGCATCACCGCCCTCGCCGAGTCATCTGGCGACGTCGACCCGGGGTATGTGCACCACAGCTTCGGCGCCCACTTCTGCGAGGTGCGGGTCAACCGGTTCACCGGCGAGACCCGCGTCACCCGGTTCACCACGGTCGCGGACGTCGGCCGCGTGATCAACTCCCGGGCCGCCCGGAGCCAGCTCGTCGGCGGCGTCATCTTCGGCATTGGGCACGCCCTGCTGGAGGAGAACCCGTTGGGGCTCGACACCGGGCGCCTGGCGTCCAGCACGCTCGCCGACTATCTCGTGCCCGTGAACGCCGACGTCCCCGACATCGATGTGCACCTGCTCGGCCGGCCCGACCCTGTCCTCACCGGTCCGCTGGGCGACGGCGGCGAGGATGTCGGGACCAGGAGTCTCGGCGCCCGCGGTCTCGGGGAGATCGGCACGGTGGGCTCGGCGGCCGCGATCGGGAATGCCGTCCACAACGCCACCGGGATCCGGGTGCGCAACGTGCCCATCACCCTCGACAAGCTGATCGAGCACCTGTAATCGGTGAACCATGCCTGCCCTGAACGGACCGATCACGGGATCGGTACGGCCAGCCTGTGAACGCTGCGCATGGCGAACTGGCCGATCGGACTCGGTGTGGCCGAACCCCAGCCCCGACCAGTAGCCGTGAGGCCCGCAGTGGCCGGTGCCTCCGCGGCTATGGGGCAAGGCTTCGGCGTTGTCGCGTGATGTCCAGTTCGTGATCATGTGAGCCCGAGGCAGGTGAGGGCACGGCGGGGGTCGCGGGCATTACGGCGGAGGCCAGCTGCGATGTTCTTCGTTCCGGCCGTCCGGAGGGCGCCGATGGCGAGGTTGCGGTAGGTGGCCATCGCGCGTGGTGCGTTGCCGGTCCGGAGCTGTGAGGCGTCCTCGGTGAAGCTGGATCGGGTCAAGCGCACGGACGCCTTCCTGGCCGCCGAGTTCGGCCACACCGTCGACGCCGACGAGGCCGGTGCGCTGCGGGAGCGGATGCGCCAGGCCCAGACCGCCCGCCGGCGCCCCGCCCCGGGCGCGGCAGCGTGATCCTCGAGCACTACGTCCTGGACACCGCGACCCTGCTGGCGCTCGGCGGCCACAAGCAGGTCTCCGGCCTCATCCACGTCGCGGGCCGCGATCCGACCGTGCGGCTGTGGGTGCCGATCGTGTGCGCGCTGGAGGCCGAACGCGATCGGGCCGGGATCGTGGACTACCTCGGCATCCTCGACGTCCTGCACACCCTGGACGCCGATTACGCCACCGTCCACGCCGTCGCCGGCCTGCACTGCCGTGGGGTGCCGTTCGGCGTGGGAGCCGCCGTCCACGTCACCCGCCCCACCCTGCAGCGCCCCGACGGCGCCCTCATCACCACCACCGACCCGCATGCCTACGAGGGACTCAACGTGCCAGTGATGGATCTCAACCAGTAGCAGTCCGTCTGGCTGGCTCGAGGTTGTGGCAACACGGGCGCCGAGCGGCAAGCCGTGCAGCCGTGGAAGCTGGCACCATCAGCTATCTGAACAGTCCTTGCACAACTCTCCCGCGTGCGCGATGAACTCGGGTGACCCCGCGTCGACGGCGGTGAGGAATGAGCAGGCCGGTACCTTGGCAGCCGCCATCGGCGATCACCGGAACGCCTCGGCAGGCGATGTCAACACCCGACTCCGTGAAGGCCCGACTGTGCCGAGCGCCGGTGCGCCCAGGCGGAAGCCGGTGGGTGCGACCGGGGCCCGTGGGCCCGGCTTCCTTAAGGCCCCAAGCGCGGAGAGGGCGGGCGGCTGCTGTACGCGGACACCTTCTCCTGTTGGTGGGTGTTGTCGATGCCCTGGCGTTATGCCTGGCTGACGGCGGTGATCTGGCTGGGGGTGGTGCCGAGCCACCAGGTGGGGTTCGCGGTGCCGTCGGTGGTGCGGCCGTCGCTGTGGACGTAGTGGCGCACGTCGCGGCCGGGCTCGGCGAACTCGCCGTTCAGGGCGCGTTCGGTCCACTCGGCGCCGAAGCGGAAGACCTCGGCGGCGGTGCCGCCCAGCGGATGGAACTCGTTCTCGTAGACACGTATCTCCTTGGGTGCGCGCACGCGCTCGTAGCTGGCCAGCGCCTGCTCCAGCACGGTGAGTTCGTCGAACTCGCCGATGCCGTACAGGACCGGGCAGGTGATGTCCTGGACCAGGTCGCCCAGCGGCATGCGGGCGACCAACTCGGTGTCGAAGGCCTCCTCATCGGTATAGCCGGCCATGAACATGTAGTTGGCCTTGAAGGTGGGCTGGGCGCGCTCGAAGATGGTGGTGAAGTCGCCGGTGACGGCCTCGAAGGCGGCCAGCGCGGCCAGGCGCGGGTCGGTGGCGGCGGCACGCGAGCCCCAGTAGCCGCTCATGGAGATGCCGAACATGCCGATCCGGGCCGCGTCGACCTCCGGGAGCGAGGCCAGGTGGTCGATGTAGCGGCTGATGGCGCGCTCGTAGTTGGTGAGGTCGACGGTCAGCCCGTTGGCCCGGCTCTCGCCCTGGCCCGGACCTTCGATGGACAGAGCCACGATGCCGCGCGAGGTGTAGTACCGCTCGGCCGCGTAGATGTAGTCCTCCTTGATCATGTCCATCCCGGGGCCGAGGATCACCGCGGGGGCGTTGCGGACCTCACCGGCGGGCAGGTGAAGGAGGGCGAAGATCTGCCTGCCCTCGAAGTCGAGGACGACGCGGCGCACCCGGTTGTCGCGCAGTGCGCCCAGACGCTCGACGCAGTGGTTGGCGCGCTCGCGGAAGGCGAGCTTGCGCGGGTCGGTGGCGTCGAAGATCGAGTACTGCGCGCGGCCCCACATCACCGAGGCGCGCACGTAGAGGTCGGCGGCGGTCTGGACGAAGCCGCCGCGCTCGTGGTGGCCGGCGCGCTCCTCGGCCTGCCCGGCGATGGTGGCCCAGGCCTTCGGCAGCATCACGCCGCTCCGGACCAGGTCGAAGACCTTGTCGAAGTCGGTGTGGTCGTGGCCCAGTTGCTCCAGGGTGCCCTTGGCCTGCGGGTGCAGGGCGTCGAAGCCGCCTTGGGCGAGGGCGATGTCCAGAGCCCAGCTCTGGCCGGTCGAACGAACAGTCATGACAGGTGTCCTCGTGTCTTCGGGTGAAGGGGGCAGGAGACGTCCCATCCGGCGACGCCTAAGTACTTATCTATTAAGTACTTAGGGTAGGGTGATGTCAACCCGCCCCCGACCAGCGACACGGAGATGCACTGGTGTCCGACGCCGGCCGCGATGCGGCCCTCGACCAACTCGCCCGCGCCGCCTACAGCCTCAGCGCCGCCGACTCCCGCCTGCGCGGACGCGCCACCCGCACCCCCGGCGCGCTCTCCCTCACCCATGCCCGAGCCTTGCGCGTGCTGGCCGAGGCGGGGCCGCTGCCGATCGGCCGGCTCGCCGCCGCCACCGAAACCACCGGCGCCGCCACCACCCAACTGGTCAACGGCCTCGCCGCCGCCGGTTACGTCACCCGCGAACGCCCCGCCGGCGACAAGAGATCGGTGCTGGTCACTCTCACGGACGCAGGCCGAAGCCGCCACCGCGAACGCCAGGCCGCCCTGACCCGGGCACTCGACGCCGCACTCGCACACCACGACACCACTGCCCTGAACACCGCGACCGACGTCCTACGGCAGCTCGCCGCCATCTACGACCAGCTCTGAGCAAGTCTCCATGGTGTGTGATCGAGGACCGGACGGACCGACCCGGGCTCTACCGGTTCGGCCGCTACCCTGCCGCGTATGCCGCGTTCGACAATCCGGCCGTCGCGGGCCGGGACCTTCGGGGCTGCTCGTACCTGGAGCGGTGCGCAGTGCTCCTGGACGTCCTCCAGCCGCTCGGTCCGCCCTTGCAGCCCCGTGCCCGCGACCGATGACGTCGAGGTCGCGCGCGTGTGGATCGAAGTGGCTGTCCGAGCAGGGCGTCGAGGGCATCGTCGCCGAGCGCGTCACCGCCGCGTACCGCCCGCGCCCGGTCGGTCTGGAGGAAGTCCGAAACGCCGACCGAGGTGTTGGAGTTGGCGGCGGCGTTCGACGATGTCTGCGGTACCGGCCCGGGCTGGCGTACCTGGAGGCGACGGGAAGCGGGCATGGGTTTGAGAGTCTGGCCGAGCGGCGCGCGCTGACCGTCCTGGATTTCTGCGGTCAGGTGCGGGATGTGCTCTCGCAGCCGTTCAGCCTGCGGTTCTTCGCCGGACGGCGCCGCGAACACGTACCTGACTTCCTGGTGTCCACGAAGGATTCGACGCTACTGATCGACGTTCGCCCGGCCTACCTGGTGCGGGAGACGGACACCGAGGTGTTTGCCGCGACCGCCCGCGTGGCGGCTGCGGCTGGCTGGCGGTACCTGGTGGTGACCGGCGGCTGGCGGAACAACGCCGCGGAATTGCGGGAAGTCGGAGAAGGACGTGAGGTTCACCTCTCTGCTCGCCAACCTGCTGATCTTCCACAACACCCTGGACATCGCGGACGTGGTGCGGCAGTTGCAGGCCGAGGGCGAGGTGGTCGACCCGCTGGACCTGGCCCAGATCTCGCCGTACCTGGCGGAGCACGGCAACCGGTTCGGCGTCTACTCGACCCACGAGATAGGCATCACCCCGCAGGACTACGACACCCGCCTGGATGTCGACTTCAGCGTGCTGGACGACGACCAGGTCCCGGCCGCGTGACCGTACGGCGCCCCGGGGCACCGCCGGCCTCTCTTCGACGTTGGACCCTCCGGAGTACACCGACCGTGTGCGCACGCGGTAGCAAGGCCCGTCTGACAAAAGATCCCGGCAGGGCTCCGCGGTGCGAGCGAGACACGGGCCGGGCCGTACAGGGTGCGGTCAGTCGCCGTCGCGGTGGAGGGTGGCGGCAAGGCGTTCGGCGATGGCTTGCCGGAGGTCGGGGTCGAGGCGTTCGGCCGTGAGGGATTCGTACAGCCACAGTCCGTCGGCGGCCAGGCGGGCGATGAACCGGTCGAGCGTGGCGGGGTCGTCGGTGGCGGCGGCGGGGGGCGGTGCCCAGCGTTCGATCACCGCGTTCCAGGCGGCGGCGTGTTCGTCGGTCGTTGATCCTTCCAGCATGAACAGCAGCTCGGCCCGGGTGGCGCTCTGGGTGGAGACGCGGGTGTAGGCGGTGAGCCGTTCGGCGGCAGTGGCTTCGGTTGCGGGCTTGCCCGCCGCTGCGGCCAGGCTCGCTTCCCACTGATCGGCGAGATGCTGGTGGATGGCCAGCACGAGGTCGTCGCGGGAGGCGAAGTGGTAGAGCAGGCCGCCCTTGGTCAGGCCGGCCTCGGCGGCGACGGAGTCGAAGGTGACACTCTTGACGCCCTCGCGCTCCACGACGCGGGCGGCCGCTTCAAGGATCTGGGTTCGCTTGCTGGTCCGCATGGGTGCTCCGGTCGGTCAGTGGTGTGCTGGGGCGTCGGCGGCGTGCGCGGCGGTGGTCAGGGCTGATCCGGGCCCGTGACGGCGCAGGAGCAGACCCGTGGCGAGCGCGCCGACGGCCATCACGGCGGTGACCACGACCATCACGACGAAGTACGCGTTGTCGAACGCGTCGGAGGCGGCGGTGATCAGCGAGGGATTGTCCCTGCCCAGGGCAAGCGCGGCGTCGAGACTGTCGCGCGCCCGGTCCGGCACCCCGGCGGGCAGGTCGATGGTCGCACTGTAGACGGCGGTCAGGAGGCTGCCGAGGAAGGCGACCGCGATGAGGCTGCCGAACTCATAGGAGAGCTCCTCCACGGAGGACGCCATGCCGGCCCGGCGGGCCGGGACGTTGCCTATGATCGCGCTGGAAGCGACGGACATCGCCGCCCCGAGCCCGGCTCCGGTGAGCAGCAGCCCGGTCACCAGCAGTCCCATGCTCGTGTCGAAGCTGGCCAGAACCGCCGCGGCGCCGGCCGCGGCGAGGACGAGGCCGCCCGCCACGATGGGCAGCAGACCGACCTTGTGCAGGATGCCACCGCCGATCATGGCCGTCGGCAGCGCCCCCAGGGCGACGGCGGCGACCAGCAGCCCTGCGCGCAGCGGGGTGAAGCCTTCCACGAGCTGGAAGCGCTGGGTGGTGACCAGCTGGATGCCGGCGATGGCGAACATGGACAGCCCGGCGGCCAGAACGCCGGCGAGGAACGCCGGGTTGCGGAAGATCGCGAAGTCCAGCAGCGGGTAGGGCATGCGGCGCTGCCGCCTGGCGAACGCCCACCCGCCCACCGCGGCCGCGAGGACGGCGGCGGCCATGACGAGGGGGGCGGGGCTGGTCTTCGCGGTCTCCTTGACCGCGATCACCAGGCCGACCAGGGCGACGAGCGCGAGCAGCGAGGAGTTCAGATCCCAGTGCTTGGAGGGATCGGCGTCGTTGGCGGGCGCGAGGACCAGCGTGGCGATGATCGCCGCGATGACGACCGGGACGTTGATGAGGAAGACCGACCCCCACCAGAAGTGGCTGAGCAGGATGCCGCTGACGATCGGGCCCAGCCCGCTGCCCACGAGCGCCAGGCTTCCCCAGACGGCGATGGCGATGTTGCGCTCACGTTCGTCGTCGAACGTGACACGGATCAGGGCCAGGGTCGCGGGCATCATCGTCGCCGCCCCCACCGCCAGGAACGCCCGTGCCGCGATCAGCGCTTCCGGATTCGACGAGAACGCGGCGGCCAGCGAGGCGGTCCCGAAGACCGCCAGACCGATCAGGAACATCCGCCGGTGCCCCACCCGGTCGCCCAGCGTTCCGCTGCCCAGCAGCAGCCCGGCCATCACCACCGGATAGGCGTTGATGATCCACAAGCTCTCGGAACTGCTCGCGCCGAGGTCCTCCACCAGCGTCGGCAACGCGGCGTACAGGATGGAATTGTCCAGCGTGATCAACAGCAGCCCCGCACTCACCACCGTGAGCAGCAACCAGCGCCGCTTCGTACTCAAAACCATCTCCGCACGCCTCTCCGGCAGACCAGCACCACCTCATAACTGTACCTTACGGAAGGTACAGTTATGAGGTCATGATCGGCCGCGACTCGCCACTCACCTGGACTTTTCGATGCGAACGCCTGTGGCGGCGCCCGGGGGCACCGCCGGACGCGACGCCGAACGGCCGCGCTGGAGTGGTTTCCCGCAGGAGACTCACCTCTGATCGCCCAGCCGGGATTGGCGTTGATCCGCCACGGAGGGGGTCGATCATCTGTCATCAAACGTTGGCGAACTCAAGCGGTCAGCGCATCACCGCTGTTCAGGAGGCCAGCGTAGACCTCCGCAGGCGTGCGGTAGCCGTGGGTCTTGCGTGGACGGTGGTTGAGTTCGTGGGCGATGGCGGTCGAGGGGCCCTCGCCCCTGCCCGGGTCCTGGTGCGGCTTCAGCGTGGCCGAGGTGTCGCGTGGGCCATCTTCTGCTTGCGCGGTATCGCTGTCAGTCGGCGAGCGTGGTGTAGTCGGTGTAGCCGCGGGTGTCGCCGCCGTAGAACGTGGTGGGATCGGGTTCGGTGACGGGGGCGTTGTTCTGCCAGCGCCGGACGAGGTCAGGGTTGGCGATGAAGGCCCTGCCGACGGAGACGAGGTCTGCCCGGCCGCTGTCGATGTGCCGGCGGGCGGCGGTGGCGTCGGTCATCGGGTACCAACCGTCGTTGACGATGAGCGTGCCGTCGAAGCGGGTCCGGAGGTCGGTGAGCAGGGGTGTGGCGGGGGCACCGATGGTGTGCAGGTAGGCGAGCCCCAGCGGGGTGATCGCGTCGATGAGAGTGCGGTAGGTCGCGGCGGTTTCGGCCGGGTCGTCCTCGATCGCTCCATGCAGGTTGATGCCCGGCGAGATGCGCAGGCCCACGCGTTCGCTGCCGACCGCCTCGGCCACGGCCGTCGCCAGGTCGATCGCGAAGCGTGCCCGGCCTGTGGTGGATCCGCCGTAGGTGTCGGTGCGGTGGTTGGTGGACGGTGCGAGGAACTGATGGATCAGGTAGCCGTTGGCACCGTGCAGTTCGATGCCGTCGAGGCCGGCTTCGACGGCGGCGCGTGCGCTGTCCACGTACTCCTCGATGACGGAGGGGATCTCCGCCGTGGTCAGGGCCCGCGGTACCGGGTGTGGCCTGGGCCCACTCGGGGTGAAAATCTCGCCGGGCGCGGCGAGGGCGCTGGGGGCTACGGTTTCGTGGCCGTTCTTGTTGTCCGGGTGCGCGATCCGTCCCGCGTGCATGATCTGGGCGACGATGTGGCCGCCTTCCTCGTGCACGCTGTCGGCGACGGCGCGCCATCCGCGGATCTGACGGCGTGTGTGGAGGCCAGGGGTGTTGGAGTAGCCCTGTCCGGTTGCGCTGGGCTGGACGCCTTCGGTGATGATCAGGCCGGCAGTGGCCCGCTGCCGGTAGTAGGTGGCGGTGGCCTCGCCGGGCACGCCGGAGGCGTCGGCGCGGCTGCGGGTCATGGGGGCCATGGCGATCCGGTTGGGCAATGTCCACTTGCCGACGGTTACGGGGCTGAACAGGTCGGGCATTTGGGGTTTCTCCTTGGGGTGGCTGTGTCTGTCGGCGGTGGCTGGTCGGTCGGGTCGGGGGGTCACGTGGCGAGACGGCGGATGGCGATGCCCGGGTCGTGACGGTGGTGGTCTGTCCGGCGGGGCCGGCCGATGTCCGGCCGGTCGAATTGTTGGTGCTGTTCGGCAGACAGGGCGAGCGCGCCCATCTGCGGGCCCGAGCCACCTGACGGCCGGTGGGCGGGCATGGGTGCGTCAGCCCTGCTGCGACGGCCCGAGAGGCAACAGGCCGTCCAGGCCGTGGCGGCGTTCGCCCATGACCTGCTCGCACAGGGCCGCCTCCGCCTCGGGTGTGAAGACGCCCGCGACGTCACGGGTCCGGCGGCGGGCGAGTGCGGCGTCGGTGTCGGCGGCCACCAGGTCGGCGTTGATGGCCGCGGCTGCTCGTACGCCGGCGGCGGCCGCGGCCGGGACTCCGTCCAGGACGTCGGCCACGTTCCCCGCGACCCACACTCCGCCGGCCGCAGTCAGTCCGGTACCGTCCGCGCCCACCTGATCGCCGATGGCCCACGGATGCTCCACGGCCGTCAGACCGAGCTCGGCGAGGACGTCGTCCCGGGCCTCGAACCGGGGAGCCACGACCAGCGCGGTGAGCGGAACCCGATCTCCCGATGCCAGTCGGACACCGGTCAGGCGGTCGTCCTCGATTTCCAGGTCCGTGACGTCCCCCTCCACCACCGCGACCCCTCGGGCCGCCAGCCTCTCCCCGTCCTCGACGCCGAATTCACCGATGCTGTGCCGGAACAGGGTGACTTGGTCGGACAGTTGGCGGAACAGCAGCGCCTGATGGACGGCCGCCGGGCCGGTGGCGAGCACCCCGACCGGCTGATCCCGTACCTCCCAGCCGTGGCAGTACGGGCAGTGCAGCACGTCCCGCCCCCACCGCTCGCGCAGCCCGGCGATGTCGGGCAGCCGGTCGACGAGCCCGGTGCACATCAGCAGCCGCCGTGCCCGGAACCGGTGTCCGCCAGCCGTGTCCACCACGAAGCCGTCGCGGTCCCGGCCTGCCGTGACCACCCGGTCGGAGATCATCCGGCCGCCGTACGAGATGACCTCCTCCCGCCCCACGCGCAGCAGTTCGCTCGGGTTGATGCCGTCCCTCGACAGCAGGCCGTGCACACCGGACGCCGGGGCGTTGCGGGGTTCACCGGCGTCGATCACCACCACCGAACGCCGGGACCGGGCGAGCGTCACCGCGCCCGACAGACCGGCGACTCCACCGCCCACCACCACGACATCGACATCGGCGTCGCCGACGACCTCGGTATCGACACCACCTGGGCTGTTCGCAATCTCAGTCATACCAACAGCCTCACCCGGCACCTGTCCGGTGCCCAGAAACCATGCTGTTTCGGCAAGATTCCGGATCGCTTCCGGCCCGGGCAGCAGCGCAGGCCGTCGATCACCAGGTGCAGCAGAGGAGTTGCCTGGTGGATGGCAGAAAGTCACCCTGTTCCTGCACGAGGCCGCGGGGCTGGCCCGGGAGCAGCGGGAACAGCTGTCTGCTCTGGGCGCGAGTGTGGTCGAGGGCCGGGTCGGCGCTCGGAGGCCGAGGTGTCGTGGCGGGTGCTGAGCCCGCGCGTGCATGGCCTGGAGGGTCTCGTGGACGGTCGCTGAGCGGTGCTGGCGTCTTCGCCATGGGCGTGATTCAGGTGGTGCGGGCCTTGAGGTGGGCCCGCTCTCCCTGGGTGCCGAACAGGATCAGCAGTTCTACCGGTGGTTTGTTAATCCGGGCAGTAGAGGTCAAGAGGTCTGCCGGTGGTGACGGCGTCGATGAGGTCCTGGAGTTCGGTGGGCGGGGGCCTCCTCGTCCAGGCTCGCCAGTAGCGTTGCAGCATGGCCCAGGGCGTCAGCCAGCCACGAACGGCCCGGATCGCGCGGGGTCAACTGACTGGCTGCGACTCCTGGGGCTGCTGCGGTTCGCAGGTTCCCCCTCTCTTCCTGTGCCGACGACGCTCCGGTTTCGGGTGAGGGATCGGCGGCCGGTAGGGGTGAGGCGAACCAGGAGTCCCAGCAGAAGCTGAAGGCGCAGTTCACGAGGGTCTGGTGGCGGCGGATGGCGGTGTCGGAGCGCACGTGGAAGTCGGCCCGGCCCAGTTCGTCCTTGACCTGCTGGTAGCTCTGCTCGATCCAGTGCCGCAGCCCGTAGATGCGCACCACCTCGGCCAGGTCGGCGGGTGGATGGGGTGAGGTGGCGGCGCGTGGTGAGTGGGGGCGGGGCAGGTCGGTGGCCAGGTACCAGGTCGCCTTCTCCGGCAGTGCGGCCGGGTCGGCGGTGGCCACGACCAGGCGGACATTGCCGTCCGGTCCCCACCAGCCAAGTCGCGCTTCGGCGGCCCACCAGGTGCGGGTTAAATCGCCCCGGGTTCGGTAGAGACCTCAGGTTGTGGTTGTGACCTGGGGTTTTGTGAGTTCTGTGTAGTAGTTGGTCTCGTACTCGACGGGTGGGACGTGGCCTGTCTCACCGTGGAGTCGTCGGTGGCAGTACCAGTCGATCCATTCGGCGGTGGCCGGCTCAACCTGGGAGAGGGTCTTCCAGGGCCGCTGCGGCTTGATCAACTCGGTCTTGAACAGACCGATCGTGCTCTCCATCAGGGCGTTGTCGTATGCATCGCCGACAGAGCCGATCGAGGCCGCGATGCCGGCCGTGTCCAGGTGTTCGGCCAGCTTGAAACTGGTGTACTGGCTGCCCGCATCACTGTGGTGTATCAACTCGCCCCGAACATGGGGGTGTTCATCGCGGTCGCGCTGCCACAGCGCCATCTCCACAGCGTCCAGGACGAGCTGGGTCTTCTTCGATGTCGAGGCGGACCAGCCGACGATGCGGCGGGAGAAGGTGTCCACGACGAAGGCGACGTAGACCACTGAGGCCCAGGTGGCCACGTGGGTGAAGTCCGCGACCCAGCAGCGGTTCGGTGCGGTGGCGACGAAGTCGCGGTCCAGCCGGTCCGGTGCCCGCTCGGCCTGCTGGTCCGGGATCGTGGTGATGATCTTCTTGCCGCGGACGGCGCCGGCGATGCCCAGTTCGCGCATCAGTCGTTCGACGGTGCAGCGGGCCACCGTGTGACCTTGCCGGTTCAGCTCCCGCCAGATCTTCCGGGCCCCGTGGACGCGGTAGTTGTCGGCGTGAACCTGCCGGATCAGCTCCTTGAGTTCCATGTCCCGCACGGTACGGGCGGACGGTGCGGGCAGGCGTCAATCGGGCGCGAGGCAGGCTCCTATCAGGCCACGTCACCGACCGGCCAGGAACCCGGCGGAGCCGCACATCGCCAGAAAAGCCACCGGCTGCAAGCCGGAGCAGCGAAAAAATGAGCGAACCCCACCGGGCTGTACCCATTGTGGCATTGACGCGAAGAAACTCGCCGCGGTCTTGAGGATTTCGTTGGCCCGTTTCAGCTCGGCGTTTTCCTTCTTCAACGCCTTGAGCTGGGCGGATTCCTCCGTCGTCGTCCCCGGACGCGTCCCC
>NZ_BMVU01000093.1 GCF_014650875.1 Streptomyces minutiscleroticus | reverse complement strand
CCACCCCCGTCCGGGACCAGACGCTCAACCATCAACACGGACTCAGGCTACCGCCAAGGCCAAATGAGATGACCTCTAAACAGCTCGGTCTGCTGCTGCGGCGACAGCCGGCCCCACCACGCCCGCGCCGTCTCCAGGTCCTGGCGCTCCTGCTCCTCACGCTTGGCCTGTTCCCGGGCCAGACGCGCCTCGCGCTCCGCCCTCTCCCGCTCCCGGCGCTCAGCTTCCTCCGCCCACCGCCGCCGCGCCTCCTCAAGGCGCAGACGCGCCTCCTCTTCTCGCTCCAGCCGTCGACGCTCAGCCTCCTCGGCCTTCCGCGCCCGCTCCTGCTCCTCCACCTCCCGGCGGCGCCGCTCCGCAGCCTCCTCCTGCTCCTTCTGCCGCGCCTCCCGCTGCGCCCGCGCGGCATCCTGCCGCTGCCGCATCACCTCGTGCCTGCCCTGGTCAGCGATCGACTTCTGCGACGTCCACCACCGATCCCGGCGGAACCGCCGCTGCTCACCGTCGACCACCAGATACACCCGCCGGTACCGGGGCAGCACCTCAGCGGAAACGAGCTGTTCCTCCAGCGCCCACCGCACGAACCGCTCCAAGGGCTCTTCCTGGAACTTCCATCGCCCGCTTCGGTACACGAACCCGGCGAGGCCGTCGTCCACCACCCACGGCTCATTCCGCTCCTGCGGAGCCCTGACCCGGACGGCCGGCACCGCGGTGATCCACTGCGGCGGCCGCGCGCCCGGGTGCACCCAGCACACTCGGATACCTTCCTTGGCGTACCGGTCAGTGCGGGCGGCGATGTCGTCCACAGTGATCGGCGACAACTGCGCCTCCCAGGCCATGCGCCGGCTCTCGTCCGTGGACGAGGCCATGACGTCCGCCCGCCACGACCCGTCCTCCGCCGGCACTTCTAACGTCGCGGACCACCCGGCCGTCCGGATCGCACCCGCCACCTCCAGCTTGAGCATGTGGTGCTCCCACGACTCGTTCAGCAGCTCACACGACTCCGGCCGGTCAAGGTCCTGCGGGGCCGCCCCTCCCTGTTCTCGCATTCCGGTACCGCGTGACAAGCGCCAGTACTATCCTGGTTAGTTGACGCCGTTGATGCAGCGGCCGGACGCCTGCGCATAGGACTGCGGTCCGCGTGCGCACGACCCGCGTCTCCTCACCCGCCATCCCTGGGGTGGGCAACCGGATTGCCGACGGCTTACACACTGACGCCGAGTACGCCCCGTGGGACTGCGGTCCTCCGACGGCGACGAGGGTGCGTAGCTCCTCCGAATGGTGCTGCCTCGCGTACTTCCGCAGGCCGCGCCATCCTTTTGTGTGCGGCCGTACCCAGAAGGGCGGTCGCGTGAGCGACACCTCCATGCCGGAGTTCGAGTCGGCTGACAACGAGATCCAGGTCATCCCCGTTACCGACTTCCGCAACGTCGACGGCGACTTCGAACATCGGCTTCCTCCGCCGAGCGCGACGACGAACGCGGAGGAGTACCTGCAGAACCACCCCGACGTCCACCTCTCCGATGAGGCAATCCGCCGCCTCGTCCAGGGTGCCGTCGAGCCCCAGGACCTCGAGGGCATTCGCGTCGAGCGGCACCGGGTGGAGACCGGCTGGCTGATGGTTATCTCCTACCGGGCCTACTCTCCCATGGTCTCGCTCGCGATCGAGAACGACCGTCTGCTGGCCGAAGTCTCCTACGCGGCCGATCCGCACGCCGCCGACGTACGCAAAGCCCTGGCCATGCCCAGGCCCCACACCGAGCATGCTGTCCTGATCCACCCCGACGCCTACAAGGACATCGAGGAGTCCGTCGATCGGTCCGCGAAGCGCGTACTGACCGACAACCCTCAGGAAGTGGGGGAGCGGCTCGTTGAGCGCCCGCTGATGCTGGTGCCGGTGACCTTCAAGTCCGAGACCGGCGAGCCCGCTGACGACCTCACCGCCGTCGACGGTAACTGCCGCCTCGCCTTCTGCTACCACCGCATCCCGCCCGTGCCGCGCGGATGGGTGGACGACTCCCTGATCGGGGACGCGAGCAAGAAGCGTGTGGTGCTGCGGCCCTCGCACCTGATGCGGATGTCTCTCGAGCGCCGTCGCGAGCTAGTCCGGAAGGTGATCAAGGCCGCGTACAGCCGTCTCAAGGCGCCGCGCACCGGCTCCTCGGCCGACATCAGGGACCGCAACAAGTGGGCCATGGCCCTCAACGCCCTGACCATCCCCGTCACAGTCATCGTGGGTTACCGCGACGACAACGCTCAGCGTGGAATGCAGCGCTTCCCCGCCGGCGTCCGCTCCCTGCTGCTGCGCATGAACACCGGCGGCAAGGTGTTTGCCGACGGCGCGAAGAACGCCGTGAAGGCGGAGGAGATCATCAACGGGCTGTACGACGAGGGGCTCCTGGGCCCCGAAGCGCAGGCCCGGCCCACCCGTGACGCCCTGATCGGCCGTGGGGACGTCGCCGCCTCGATGGAGGGACTCGGCTTTAACCCCGAGCTTCCCGACCTGCGGTTTGCCCTCGTTATGCAGCATCTGACCTACAAGAGCCCGAGGTTCAACGCGCTGGTGCGCAGCAAGCTGCAAACCGAGGGCAACCTCGTGCTCAGCCGCCGTAACGGGCCGATCGTCGAGCTGGGGCTGCGCTCCTACTCCGCGAGCATGCCCACGAACTCGCCGCGGACTGCCCTGGAGACGATCTGCCTGTGGCAGGACCTCGTCGACAACTCCTGGGTCGTCGAGAACATCGACACAGACACGAAGGTCGACGAACTCCTCGGCCGCGCGGACACGGGAGAAACCCAGGCCACGCTGCTGCTCGGCGCACTCGGCATGATTTCCCTGGTGATGAGCGGCCACCTCCTCGCGGCCGCCGGCTCGGCCGAGGCGGACGCCGGGACCACCATCGCCCGCACGAGCGTCGGTCTGATCACCAAGGGATTGCTCGCCCAGAGGGAAGGACGCCTGATTCTCGCGGACGCGATCAAACGCGTACGCGCGGGCCTGCCCCTGCGCTGGTGGGACACGGAGAAGCAGGAACTCGTCGAGCAGAAGACCGACTGGCGGGGCTCCACCTACAACGCGATGCTCCGCAGCGCCGTCCGGCACGGCTGGAAGGCCAAGGCCCCAGGCAAGGAGAAGAAGACCCCGGCGGAGCAGGAGGCCGACAAGCTGACGGTGTTCCAGGAGCAGCTCAGCACCGCCGTCGACCGCCTGCGTGACCTGTTCGAGCTGCGCGAGAAGAACGGCACCACGGACAAGCTCGCGTGGGTCGAGGTCGAGGCGTCGTTCAACCAGATCGACGACATCGCCGACGATCTGCGCCTCATCTCCGAGCGCAAGCCGCGCAACCGGTGACGGCTCCCGTGTGGTCCGGCGTCGTCACCATGACGCCGGACCGGTACGCGGCGCTCGCACACCTGGCTCGGCCCTGGCTCGAGGAGTTCAGGTGTTGTCCCCTCGGTATCGATGAGGACAGCGGCCGGGAGGAGCGGGCCGTGTACATCGTCGTCAACGCCGACGGCATGGCCTGCTACGCCGGCCGGACCCGACCGACCCGACTTCCGCGTCGGGGGGCAGCTGTCTCTCGGCTGCGGCAGCACACGGCCAGCGCCCGTTCGAAGTATGAGGAGTGGGCGAGGTGCTGGGTGTTGCCCCTCCAGCCGGACACGCCTGACGAGTTTGTCGACTGGCTCGAGCGCACCATCCAGGCCCGGCTTGGCCTGCCCCGGCAAAACCGCCGTTGGCGCAGGTCGTAGCGCGGCCTTATCGACGTTGGCACGGGCGGCACAGAGTTGCCGCCCGTGGTCCGGTGGACGCGGATTAGGCGGTAGCCGCGCCCTCACGCCCACTTCATGCCGAGTTCCCGGAGGGCGGCGAGCTGGTCGGCGTCCAGCCGGTCCCTCCTGGATTTCGTGTTCGAGATCCATACGCCCAGTTTGACGGTCACCGGCTCGTCTTCGCCGTCGAGGGTGATCTCCTCGGTGTGGCCGCGCGGCACCGGCCGGTCGGCGCCCTCCCGCTCCACCCACTGCGCGAGGGCCGCAAGGCCCCGCTGGAACGCTTCTTGCGTCTTGCTCGGACCCCTTCCTCGCGCGCCTGGCCGCCGGGGCGGCAGACGGCTCCTCAAGCGGCTTGATGCCCAACACGGACAGTCGCTCCTGCTGCTCGGGCAGGAGCCGGGCCCACGTGGCTGGCTGCTTCTGCTGCTGGAGCCTGTCGGCGGTCACGTAATTCCCCACGTTCTGCATGATCAGCGCCACGTAATTCCCCAGCCGCGCGGTCACGGTTCCCCACCGGGGCGCCGACCACCGATGGTGTCGCCGATCACGCTCGAAGTGACGTCATGTTCCCTGTTTCGGGTGGTTTGATCACCTTCTGGCTATTCCTTGCGGATCGGTCGGGGTCCCCATGGGCATGCCGGTGCCCGGGTTGAGGATCCTGACCTCTCGGAGCGTCGCGGGGCCTCGATCCGCGAGCCGAGAGGCCGACGGACGCACCGGATGGCAAGGAGAACGTTCACCGTGGTCGACATCGTTGAGATTTACGTGCACTGGTACGCAGGCCGGTCCAAGAGCCAGGTGTCCGCTTCGCTGGGGGTGGACCGCAAGACGATCAGGAAGTACCTGGCGCCGGCGGAGAAGGCGGGGATCACCCCGGGCGGGCCGCCCATGAGTGAGAGGGATTGGGCCAAGCTGCTCAAGAGCTGGTTCCCGGAGCTCACGAGTCGGAGGCTGAACCAGGTCAGGTGGGATGAAATCGAGCCGCACCGCGACTACGTCAAGGAACTGCTGACGACCACGACGGTCACCACCATCCATCAACGACTGCGCGACGAGGGCAAGTTGCAGGCGTCATTGACGACGTTCCGCTCAGGCCGCATCCCGGTGGTGATCTCGGGCTACGAAAATCTTGCCAGGGCCACTACAGGCCGTACGCCGACAGCCGGTCTCGAAGTGATCCTCGGGCAGCGGCTGCAGCAGGGACTTCTCGATGGCGAAGTACTCACCGACGGTGCGAGGGCGCTCGCCGATCCGGCGCTGGTCGTCCTGCCGGTCCCACACGTCGATCTGGGCGTTGAGCTCGGCCAGGCTGGTGACGTCGGGGACGGGGACCAGGTGGTTGCGGCGGAACCGGCCGACCTCACCTTCGACACCGCCCTTCTCGTGGGCGCCGTCGATGCCCGGCGCGCAGTAGAAGACCTCCAGGCCGGCCCAGGAACGGAAGGCTGTCCAGCGGTCGGTCTCCACGCGGGCGCGGGTGAAGCCGAGGACCCGGGCGACTGCGGAGGTCAGGTTGTCGTAGCGAACTTTCCCACGAGGTACTCCTCCCAGCACTTCAAAGGCGTGGAGGTGGCCTTCGAAGAAGGCTTCCTGCCCCTGCGAGAGGAAGATGCGGTGGACGGCCTTCCGGAGAAGGACAGCCGGAAGACGAACAGGTAGCACAGGGTGCGCACGCCGTTGAGGGTGATGCAGACGTCGCCGAAGTCGACCTCGGCCTCCTCACCGGGCCGGTGGGTCTGCGGAATGAACACCGCGGGCGGGCCGCGGCCCTCCTCAACCCATATCTCAGGCTTGCGGCGCCTGATGTAGTCCCGTACCCGGCCGTAGGAGACGTCCTCCATGCCGTGCTCGTCCACCAGCCGGTCGAAGACCCGCTTGGCGGTGTGCCGCTGCTTCCGCGGAGCGTCCAGGTCGGCGCGCAGGATCGAGTCGATCAGATGCTTGTACGGGTCCAGAACCGACGCGCGTGGCGGCATCGGCTTACGCGCAGTCGGCCACGGCGACGTCAGAGCCTCGCGGACCAGTCGCCGGTGCACCCCGTAGCGGCGAGAGAGTTCGCGGATCGACAGCTTCTCCACACGCGCATCCCGGCGGATCGCCGCGAAGAGCTCAACCTTGGTTCTCGGGCCGTCCATCCGGGCCCCCTGACTGTCGGAGCACAACGATGCTCCCACCGCAAGACCGCCCCTGGGGCCACTTCTGACGAACACACACTTCCCGATCAAGCCCCTGGGGCCACCGAACTCGTTCCACCGGGGCCAGAGAATCCGTTCAGAGCCAATGGCGGTCAGCGAGTACCAACGGCCTCGCCGCGCACGCGGGTCGGGCACCAGGTCCAGGTAGGGGCGCAGGTCAGCGATCCGGCCGCCGCCCAGCGGACCCAGCTTCACCAGCACTGCGGGGATAGGGGAGGATACAGCGGCAGGCACGAGCCACCTCATGATCGTTGAGCTTAGACACCCCAATGGTCGCGAAGCCCGTACCTGCTCTGCTATGCACCCCAACCGGTCACAGCCCGGCCCAGCCGCACGACTCCGGAACTTGACCAAGCCCTGCCGATCCTTCTCCCCGGGAAACATCCCGACGGTGGCCCCGGAGCCAGCGGCAGACGACTGTCCGCCGCTGACCAAATCGTCGTCTTCCTCCTCAAGAAACGCTGGTCCATGACGAACGCCGCACTCGCCGAGGCGACCGGTCTGAGCAAGAACCGGATCGGCGCGACCGTCCGGGACGCGGCCCCGGTACTCACCGCACTGGGTCACACCGCCCCCACCGGCGCCCTCACCGTGACCACGGCACAACAACTTGCCTCGATCGCCGGTCACGACCTTGCCAGCTCATGACCCGCGCCCGAATCAAGGAGTTATTTTTCGACAGCTCCCTGGACTCCCCGAAGACTCTGGGCGACGGCCCGGGAACGGAGCGCAAGAAAACCTGCCCTACGCATGACGGTATAGTACCTTTGTCGGTTTTCTTAGTGTTGCCATGTGCGCATCATTAGGTATCCTCATGCGGAACGCTCAGTGCAATCCGGGGGATGGCGAGCAATAGGTATATCGCATCGATTTCATACCGCATTTTTTAAATTGCGATATTTTCGCGCGAAATTAACTGACCAAAGATTGCAGCGATTCATTACCTATGCGTTGCGAGCCGACCGGTTTACCAACGCCCTTCCGTAGCTACGCCTGAAGGGCAAGGCTTTGCATGCGGTTAGCCTTTCGTCTGCATGTATGGCAAGAATGAACCCGGGTGCCCATTCATTTGCAGCAAGCGCAAGCTTCAGGAGGGGACGATCGTGAAAATTATCAAGAAAAATAAGATCGGTGCTATCTCGGCAGCGATTCTTCTTAGTGCAACAGCCATGCTCAGTGGGGCCGCCGGAAGCGCCTCTGCGGCAACAACCGCCCTGCCCAGTTGCCCTGGAGACTCTATCTGCCTTTATTGGAGCTCGTACTACGCAGACGGTATTAAATATTTCTACGGCGGCATTCGACAGTACCAGAACTACTACTTCACTGGCGAGGGTGGCGACATCAATAATAACATCGCCTCAGCCAAAAACAGAGAAGGTGATTACGATGTCCTTGAGTATCAATACTTCGACTACACGGGTTGGAGCTTCAAAATCTGGAGCTTCGGTACTGTGGACTCGTGGGGAGCGCGAGAGGGGTACAGCGATTGGAGCACTCTTCCTGATACTCGGAAGAACCAGTTTAGTTCTCACGAGTTTTACTAGATCTTATAACTGCGGGCCTCAGTATCGACTGAGGCCCGCATGGGAAATCTGGCGTAACAGAATATTCTGGAGTTTCACATGGTCCAAGGTGAAGGCTTCTCGAAGCGTTCATTTATTTCTCTCGGCGTTTTTTTGGTGTCCCTGGCTCTGTCATCATGCAGTTCCGCTGACGGTAGTTCCAAGGCATCGGACATCAGCAGTCAGAGCGCGGGTAAGTCAGTGGCAGCCGCCTGGGCTCGTGTACAAGCAACGGAGTATTCAGGTTGCGGAGAAGGGAGTTGTGAAGATTATCTGACCAATCTTGTGCAGCAGCTAGACAGTCTTAAGGCATCGATGGAGACAGCCAGTGAAAAAGAATTCGCGCAGCCGATCGAGATAATCGATGACATATCTACTCCCTCGCCCGGCAGCACCGACATTGACACCATGAAAGAGCCCATTCTGAATGCTCGCAGTCAATTGAAAGTCTGGTTCTCTCAGCATCCGGACGCGGCCAAGGGTCCCGTCGATTAAACCATCTTAGAGCCTAAGATTGCGAGTAGGGAATGCGGAGAAAATTCCGTTATGGTGCAGGTCTAGCTATTTGTTCTGTCATCACGCTGTTCGGTAGCACTGCATGCGGAGAGGTCGGAGAGACCGATAACACCACTGAACCTGACGTTCGCATAGTTGTACGCACTCACACCACTGACCTGTCTTTTCCTCTTGATGCATATCGGCTCTCTTCCGAGGAAGACATGGTGCTGGAGCAGGCTATCGATGCTTTGACTGCCAAGTGTATGGCTCGGTACGGGCTTCAGTACAAGGCCACGCCAGTTGAAACGCCACCTGGACAATCGCGAAGCCGACTTTACGGGATCACGGACGAGCGCGAAGCGAGCGTGTACGGATATCACAACCCGGAAAGAAGGCCCTCGGGAACTTCAGGCAAGCCGGCTCGCACACCGGATGAACAGGCAGTGCTCAATGGGAAAATCTCGGCTTTTGCGGGGAAGAAAGTTCCAAAGGGGGGATGCGCTGCAGAATCTAGCATGACGATTCTTTCGGGTCCTCATAAGGTCGATAATGTCCGCTTGGCGGATGAGCTCATTTTTTCCTCAAGTGCCAAAGCGCAGGACGACAGCCGAGTGCAATCAGCATTCAAAAAGTGGTCTGTATGCATGAACGACAGCGGTTACTCGTACGAGTCTCCTGTCGCAGTCCTCGAAGATGCCCAAACATTTGAGTCGCCGACGCCCGATGAGCGCGAGATAAATATGGCCATAGCTGACGTCCGATGCAAGAAAAGGCATAACGTAGTAGGCGTGTGGTCGTCTGTCGAAATGGGTTACCAGAGCGTCGCCATCGAACAGAACGCGGAGGAGTTGAAGGAAATAAAAGAGAACCTTCGTCACGAAATTTCGATCGCTAATGACGCCCTAGCAGGCAAGACGGAATAGTGATTTCGGTACTCTACCAGCCTGACAGAAATATGGGGAGAGAAGAATGCCGACGGGTGCTGAGGCGCAGACGCTCACGACGCTCAGCCGTAGGCGCCGATGGGTTGGCGGTGTGGCCGCCAGCGCTGTAGTGCTCGCTGCTACGGGTATGACAGTTGCTCAGCTGATCAAGTCGCCGGCTCAAGCAGCAGCGGAGTCATCTCCTCCGCCCCCCAGTGTGCTAACTGCTGAAGTCGAGCACCGCGTGCTAACCGACTCGGTGATCTTGCGTGGCAGCGTAACCGCGGCCCAGCACGTTGAGATCGCTCCGGCCGTGAGCGACGCAGAGACATCTGCTGCCATAGTAACTAAGTTGCCTCTTGCAACTGGTGCCAAAATTCACGCGGGACAGGTACTGGTAGAGATTTCCGGGCGACCAGTTATCGCACTCAAGGGCGACCTCCCAGTGTACAGGGATCTCAAGCCGGGCACTAAAGGTGATGACGTCACACAGCTCCAGAAGGCCCTGACCGAACTCGGGCACAGCACAGCAAGCGATCCTGTAGGTTACTTTGGCGTACAAACAAAGGCCGCGCTGTCAGCTCTGTATGAGAGCGTTGGCTATGACCCTCTGCCGGCGCAGTCAGACGACGCAACCCTCTTAAGAGGTGCGGAAGAGGAAGTAACCTCCGCCAAGCGTGCCCTTGAAGACGCACGAGCAGTAACGGACCCCAAGACGAGCCGCTTGCAGCACAGACGGGTACAGCGCGCGCAGCAGGATCTGGATAAAGCGCTTACACGCTTGGCGGAAGCCAAGGCAAAGACGGGGCCGATACTACCGGTTTCAGAGGTTGTTTTTCTGTCACGGTTCCCAGGGAGAATCGACGGTGTGACCTCCCGTCTCGGTGAACAGGCTTCCGGAGGAATTCTCACGGTGTCGTCAGGCGAACTGGAGGTTCGTGGTTACCTGCAGAAATACCAAAAGAATCTGATCAGAAACGGGCAAAAGGTCGAGATTCTTTCAGAGACGTCGGGTGAGGAAGCGCAGGGAACAGTTGTATCCGTTGCTGACACGATGACTCAGCCTCAGTCGACGGATGACGGTGAGTCTGCGGTGAAGGCGGAAAGCGGCGCAACTGACAGTGCACAGGGCTACCTGCTCACAGTGAAACCCAATAGTGCTCTCAAAGCAGGTCTTGTGGGACAAGACGTGCGCCTTACGGTCCAGGCCGCAACGACTAAAATGAAAGTGCTGATAGTTCCCGTTTCAGCGATCTCCGCCGGGGCGGACGGCCAAACCTCAGTGACGGTAATTACCGGTGGTGGTGAACGCCATCGCGTTCTCGTCATAACTGGTACAACTGGGGACGGATACGTCGAAGTCCGTCCGAGCGCCGGGGGGCACCTGTCGCCGGGTGAAAAGGTCGTCGTTGGGGTTAAGAGCGAAGCCGCCACAGCAGGCACCCAGTGATGCCCGGTCCCGCAGCGGTCCGAGTACCAGTGATCGAGTTGAGGCATGCGGGCTTGACCTACCCGGGACCGCCTCCGGTAACAGCCCTCTTGCCGTGTGACCTGACTGTGTGGCCGGGTGAGTTCATTACCGTGATCGGACCGTCTGGAGCCGGAAAGTCCTCCCTCTTGAACATTCTTGGACTGCTGGATATTCCGACGGAAGGCAATTACCTCTTGGACGGGTTGGATACAGCATCTCTCGGTGAAGCGGAGCGCACCGCCCTTCGAGGCCGCCGTATAGGATTCGTATTCCAGGCATTCCATTTGTTGCCTCATCGCACGGCATGGGAGAATGTCGAACTTGCGCTGCTTTACAACGGGACATCACGCCGCAGCAGGCGAGAAGTTGCGAGGGAGGCTCTTGTGCGCGTCGGGCTGGAGCATCGCCTCAACGCATCGCCAACGACCCTGTCTGGAGGCGAGCGTCAGCGAGTGGCCATCGCTAGGGCAGCCGCAGGCCGTCCGTCACTGTTGCTGTGCGACGAACCGACAGGAAACCTGGACACCGTCACCGCTGCATCGGTCCTAAACCTTCTCGATCAGTTGCACAGCAGCGGCATGACCGTCGTGGTTATCACCCACGACGCGACGGTGGCGGGTCACGGTGAACGGGTTTTGGCTATGCGCGATGGAGTGCTTGCCGAGCAGGTTCCGGCGTGAAGCGGCTGAGCCGTCTGCGGGCACGGCGTGGAGCTTTGTCCACATCGGTCGAGCCTTCGCAGCTTCACTGGCGGGACCTGCTGTCCGAATCTTTAGCAGGCATGCTGCAGCGACCGGCACGCTCTGCACTGACGTCCGTAGGAACAGTGCTCGGTGTTGGTACATTTGTAGCGGTACTAGGGCTAACCGCCACGGCTTCCACGCAGATAAATGAGCGCTTCAATGTGCTCAGTGCGACGGAGGTGACAGTCGAGAGCGCCCCACAAGACGAAAGCGGTGTCGACTCACCGTTTCCGGTTGATGCGGACCAACGCGTCAAGCGTCTGAACGGCGTCGAGCACGCCGGTATATATTGGCCTGTCCAATTGGATCAAACCCTGGCCGTTCACTCCGCCCCGGTCAACTCCCTGGCAGCAGATACTCAGATTCGCGTGGTCGCTGCTTCATCTGGCGTGCTGGAGGCGGCCGAGCCGCTGTTGACCCAGGGCAGCCTTTTCAATACTTGGCATGACGACGACGCGCAGCGCGTCGCGGTCATCGGAACTGGGATGGCGGCCCGCCTTGGCATCACCACCTTGGAAACGCAGCCGGCTATTTTTATCGGTGACGAGGCGTTCAGCGTAGTGGGCATCATCGATAACGTGAGGCGCAAGGCGGACTTGCTGCTTTCTGTGGTTATTCCTCGTTCCACAGCCGAAGAGATGTGGGGTCCTCCCGCGAGCGATGTGAAAATGATTATATCGACACGCCTGGGTGCGGCCGCACAGGTCGCTGCGGAGGCTCCAATAGCCTTGGACGCCGCTCATCCTGATCACTACAAAGTTATCCCACCACCCGACCCCAAAGCTTTGCGCACCCAAGTTACCGGTGATCTTGACCAGCTCTTCATGCTCCTGGCGTTCATCTGCCTGTTCGTGGGTGCTGTCGGAATAGCTAACACCACACTCGTGGCAGTTCTAGAACGTACTGGTGAGATCGGTTTGCGTCGAGCGCTGGGAGCACGTGGGCACCACATAGCGGCGCAATTTCTAGTAGAATCTGGAATATTGGGTGCTCTCGGTGGTCTAATCGGTACGACATTCGCCATCCTCACCATTGCTTCAGTGGCATTGGCGCGGAACTGGACTCCAGTCATAGACCTAGAAATCGTGGCCGCTGCACCACTTCTAGGTTGGGCTACAGGGCTACTGGCCGGTCTGTATCCAGCATGGCGGGCAAGTCGAATCCAGCCTATCGCGGCGCTGCGCCGATAATTTGGCTTGGGTGCACAAAAATCCCAACCGATTTAATCGGCCATAAACGTGAGCTCCGGTTTATGAAGCCGACTGACCGCTGGCGCCCCGAAACACCCCCCGGGGCGCCAGCGGCCAGCCGGCTGTTCCGCCCTGCGCGGCAACTTCTACAGGGAGAAGCGGTTGATATCCAGATATGCGACGACTGTGGTATCGGCACCTGCCGATACCACAGCACGAGGGGTAAAACGCGCGAGACGGATGCTCGCGCCTGTCATTGTCACGCTGGCCACCGCGCTGGCGATACCACTGACCATGCCTGCTCAGGCAGCCGAACCGATCCCACCGGAGAACGCCGCTCAGTGGCGGGCTCCAGACGTCAGGGACGTCGACAAGCCGGGCGTTGTCGCCTCCGAAGACCGTGCCGATCTCCTCGGCCGCGACTACGAGAAGTCCACCGACACCGCCTTCACCACCTCCGGTGACGGCACCGGCTTCCACCTCCTCGTCGCCGACGAGGACGACGGCTATGCCTGGAGGACCGCGGCCACCCTTTCCGAGCCCGGTTTCGACACCGACACCTGGATCGGCAACGCCTGCCTGACCGCGTCCGGCAAGCGGGCGGCCGTCGCCTACGCTCCACGCACCTTCACCAACAAGCCCGAGCTGATGGCGCGGGGAGCGTTCGCGGCCACCGTGGACCTCACCACCGGCGAGGTCACCAAGCTTCCCTTCCAGGCGTCGCTGGCCTACTTCAGCCCCGGTTGCGGCTCGGGTGAGAAGGCTGTGTTCACCCAGCTCTCCTACGAAGGCGATACTCAGCAGCGAACCCGTCTGATCAGCGTGGACGCTGCCACGGGTGAGGCCGGCGCACCGGCCTCCTATCGGGGCCAGGTTACCTCGGCCGTCCCGACCGAGGACGGTGTCGTCGCCGCGCACGGCAACCGGCTGGTGTCCGCCGGAGCCAAGGGCAGGCTCACGGAGATCACCCGTACCAAGGCGGTTCCGTTCCAGCTCACCGTGGACGCGGACGGGGGCCTGACCTACATCGACCGAGCCAGGAACGCCGACGCGAAGAAGACGTCCGCCAGCCATGCCCGGCACCTGAGCGCCGGCCAGCTCCGCAAGAGCAACGTCAAGGCCGACACAGTGGCCTCCGGCATCCTCACGGACTGGGACCTCGCATCCTCGGCCGACGGCACCGTCTACATCACCGGCAGGGCCACCACCGAGGGCGCACTGCCCAAGACGGTGAAGAACCCTGGCGGCATCACCAAGGGCGCGCTCGTCTCCAGCCACGGCGGCGCCGCGCTCACCACGGCCTGGGCTGACGGGAAGGACACCCGTATCCGGTCCGAGGAGGCGCTGACCGAGCGCACCGCGCGCATCAGCCTGCGTCTGCTGGACACGAAGAAGACCGTCACCCTGGACGCCCTGCCCGGCAAGGACCGTATCGGCGGGAAGAAGGCCGAACGGCAGGGAAGGACGACCTCGCCCGCGCTGCCACAGCCCACGAAGAAGCCGGCGTCCGAGCAGCTTCCTGAAGCCGCCGCCTCCGGCGGCACCGGGCTGTCGGCGCAGACGGCGCGCACGCAGCTCCTGGCCGTCTCGCCCTCGGATCCGAGCGAGGACGCGAGCGAGCGTACCTGCGCCGTCGCTCGCAACGATGTGAAGAAGCAGGCCTTCCAGCCCACCCCGCGCCAGGTCGAGTGGGCGGTGGACCAGGCCGTCGTCGGTGAGCTGAACTTCTATCGCTCGCCGAACTGGAAGAACACCGGCATGGGCGGCTACCAGCCCCAAGGCCTGTTCCCGCCCGTCGTCCTGGAGGGCGACCCCAACGGCACCCTCGACAACGAGGACCCCAACGTCACCGACCGCTGGCACATCCCCGCGCAGATCTTCCTCGGCGTCACCGCCCAGGAATCCAACATGTGGCAGGCTGCTCGGTTCGCCGTCCCCGGAGTCACCTCCAACAGCCTCATCGGCAATTACTACGGCGTCGACTACAGCGCCTCCGGCCAGCAGCAGGACCCGTGGGCGATCGACTGGTCGGATGCGGACTGCGGGTATGGCATCACCCAGGCCACCGACGGCATGCGCCTGGCCGGCAAGGAGAAGCCCGGCGAGACGGCGATGAGCACCCTCAAGCAGGAGGCCGTCGCCCTGGACTACACCGCCAACATCGCCTACGGCGCACAGATCCTGTCGGACAAGTGGAACCAGACCCGCAAGGCGGGCATGAAGGTCAACGACGGCCACCCGAAGTGGATTGAGAACTGGTTCTTCGCCCTGTGGGCCTACAACTCCGGCTTCTACCCCCAGTCCGACGCGGACTCGGCCGGTCACTGGGGCGTGGGCTGGACCAACAACCCCGGCAACCCACTGTGGAAGGCCAACCGGCTTCCGTTCCTGGAGAACGCCTCCGGCGGCGACAACTACGCCGACGCCGCGCACCCGCAGGACTGGCCCTACGAGGAGAAGGTCATCGGCTGGGCCGCGCGTCCCCTCGCCGCCCTGGCCAGTCCCGGTAACGTCACGGCGGGTTTCACCCCCGCATGGTGGAACAGCAACGCCGACCGCACCACCGCCAAGCCGCCGGTCGACCTGTTCTGCACTTCCGCCAACTCCTGCGACCCGGACAAGATCACAGATGGTGACTCCAACGACCCCGGCCAGGGTGCCTGCACCCTCGACTCCGGCGACGGCGACACCAACCCCCACTGGCTGCACTGCTGGTGGAACAAGTCGGTGGAATGGAAGAATTGCACGACCTTCGCCCAGTGCGGCAACCAGGTCCACCGGTTCAACACGTCCTACCCCGAGCAGCCCGACGCCAACTCCTACCCGCCGCGCTGCTCCACGGGCCTGCCGTCCAACGCCCTGATCGTCGATGACGTCGACAAGGGTGTCGTCCCGGCCGGCTCGTCCTCACGCAGCTGCGGAGCATCTACCTCGGACGGTACGTTCACGCTCAACTACAGCATATGGAACGGCACATATCCCGGAAAGACGGACACCCATCAGATCGGCGCAGGATACGGTAACCACTTCTACTTCGCGCACACGCGGCAACCAGAATCCACGGCAGGCACGGCCAACCGCATGCAGGCCACCGGCGTCTGGAAGCTGAACTCCACGGTCCCCGGCCGCGGCGGCGACGCCGAGGTCTTCGTGCACATCCCTGACCACGGGGCGCAGACCGCCGAAGCAACCTACGAAATCGTCACCGCATTCGGCACGAAGAAGAAGACGATCTCCCAGGACGCCAACCAATCCAACAAATGGGTTTCACTAGGTGGTTACCGCTTCAAGGACAGACACCCCGAGGTGCGACTGTCCAACTTCAACAGTGGCGGCACCGGTGACAAAGACATCGCCTGGGACGCGGTCGCCTTCGTTCCCGGCGACCAGTCGAAACTGCCGCAGGTACTCTTCGGTGACCCGAACCTGAGCATTGATCAACCCGCCGATGACAGCACGCCCGCGGATGTCAGCCTGAGTGTGATCAACGGCGCCGGACCGGCAGGTCCCTCAGGCACCTCGGCGGCCTCGGTAGCGGCCCTCCAGGCATCCGGTACCAGCAGCTTCGTCGAATGGTGCGACAGTAAGCCCTTCAACAACCATGTGCAGTGGATCAACCGCTACCAGGCATGCTTGAAGGATCACATACCGGTTGTCATCAGCAATCAGGACGGGGCGATCATCGGCACCATGGACTTCGATGTCCAGGCGGAGATCAAGTCGTATCAGGACGAGAACGGTATCAACACCAAGCTGAAGCTCGTTCCGACCTCCGCCACCGGTGTGGCGACGACGGCACCGGTCACCATCACCTTTGAGGAAACCTGCGACTTCGACTGTACAGCAGGCAATCCCATCTGGAACACCCCATCAACCTGGGAGTGGGGCGCGGGCGACCGCCACGTCGGCGCTGTACAGACGATCCTGTCCTGGAAACAGACCCGTACCTCGGAGTTGCTCGGTGTGAGCTGGAAGCTCGGAGCCAACGTGGCTGGGTCGCCCTCGAAGAATGTTGTTGCCGTCAGCACCGATCGGTACTCACAGCTGCGCTGCGACCGCGTCGTCACCACGAAGCCAGGCTGCGTACTTGAGTACTACAAGCCGACCTATGTCATGAACGCCAAAAAATTCCCCGCCGCTGCGGCGCACGCCTGGCTCGTCCAGACGCGCAACGATAAGCACTTCGGCCGCAGGGACGGAGGCACGGCGCTCACCTATATGAATCGCGACGACTGGACTAGCGAAGAGAGCCGAAAAAGGATATGCCCGGATTCACCTGCCTTCATCCGGCGCACCGAAGCCGGCCTGTCTCCGGAGTTGGCATCGGCGAATACAGACAGGCCGAATTGCGACGAATTCGCCTTTGCCAACAGCTATCAGAGCGCGGGTATGCCAGGAAACCTGGATGGCAAAAACCCGGTAACGGACCCGACAGAGTGCCTGTCGACATATGCGCCCAAGCTGGGTAGTAATCACTGGACGCTCTACAGTGACGACAACTATGACCTGCCGATCGGCGGGGAGGTGTGCGGCCGCTCCAGCATCTCGGGTAACCAAAACAGCCAGTCCATGTCGTTCTTCGGTGGTTTCATCACTCGAAACCGGTTGCGGGACGGGGATGACTACTGGCTCGGCCTGCCAGGGTTCGACAACTGTGCAATGAACGCTCAGGTGTGCGACGTCAGATGACCTAGCCGCAGGGAGAGGCCCGGAAGCGTATGTAAGCTTCCGGGCCCTTCCGTATTACCTTCCTGTACTGCTTCAGGGGGCAAGTCCCGCATACTCCCAGCGCAGTATCCCCGATTCCACGGCAGGTGCGTACAAGACCCGGTTGCCCGCTGCGCGAATCCCGGCCCTGGCCTCCAGGGCGTCGGCCGTTGCTTCAAGGAAGTCGGCGAGAGAGGGGAAGGCGAATTTGGGAAGTGACGCTTCAGCGAAGTACATCACCGGAGCCTGATCCGAGTCTGTGCCCGCGTCGAGGAAGTATCCATAGGAGGCATCAGAATCCTGAGCGAACGGAATCCATCGGGGCTGCCATTCCGTTCCGGGGACGAGAAGATCTCGATACGTATGAATGATCTGGCAAAGATCGAAAAATACTCGATTGCCGGGTAGGAAAGAAGCATCCTGATGCGTTTTATAAACGTGTCCGTCCAGTACGTCCTTGGCGGTACTGCCGTTGTTCAATAGCAGCCATACCCGAAGCTCGTCGGGGATCGCCGTTGCCATCTCCTCTTCGGCCATATCGAGCAATCCCTCATCGATGCCGGGATTTATTGCTTCGACATGGCGTGGCGCGTTCTCGCCCAACCACTCAGTAATGCGCCTCCATGCACGTTCGATACGCACTTTCTGGGACACCGTCGACCTCCTTGTGCTGATGGGGAATGAAAGTGTAAGCCCGTACTGATGGACGAGCGCATGATTGTTGCTGGGTGTGCTACCTTCGTAATCATTTTTGCATACATCGGCCTACCAGCAAGCAGTGCCATCTGTTGAACTTTCACCCATAGTGTTCCAAAATGCATGCATAGGATTTACCGGTAGTTCGTTGATTTCGGTGGTTGCGTGGGTTGACCGCAGGTCGGGGCGGTCGTAGGCCGGTGGTAGGAGGCCAGGGTCATTGCATGAAGCGACGTCGCGGCATCTGTGTGCGATGGGCCGTGATGTCAAGGTTCAGCCGTAGCTGTGCGGAACGCAGTGCAGGCACGGGAACGGGTGATCATGTGAGTGAGCTGTTTCAGAGTGGCCACTGAGCTGTTTCAGAGTGGCCACTGATGGGGTGACGGCGGTGGAGGCGCAACGCACGAGGCACCCGTGCCGTTGAGGGAGGTGTTCGAAGTCTCA
>NZ_BMVU01000092.1 GCF_014650875.1 Streptomyces minutiscleroticus | reverse complement strand
GGTCAGGTCGAACCCGGCGCAGATCTGCGCGTACTTGCGTTGGATCACAACCGAGAGCCAGAAGAGCTTGTCGCCATAGTCCACGCCGACCTCCCCGCTCCGATGACGAACGATCAGCCCACTCGTCGCGGGCCGGCGGTCTGCACTGGGCGGCCTTCTGGGCTCGATCTTTCGTGAGGGTCTGTCAGCTTACTGACGGACCCTTTCGGCTCGTTCGGGGTGGAGATTCCTGCCGGTGTGCAGGCTCGTGGCCCGGCTGCCGCGCCGGTGGGCGCCGGGTTCCACGCTCCGGTCGGGTGTGGTGCTGCTCGTAGGGGCGGGAAGTTGCTGGTCAGCCAGGGTTCGGCAGAGCCGTGAGCTGTTGCAGGGCGTCGGTGATCACACCGGTCCAGGGCCAGTGATGGCGAGGCGGAGGATGCGACGCCGACCGGTGGTGACCAGTTGGGCGGCGGCGGAGAACAGCCGCAGCCGCAGGCGGCGGGGTTCCCACACCCGGGCTTGGCCGGTGAGAGCGAGCATCGGCAGCCAGGCCAGCAGGTCGAGGGCGATCTGGACGATCTCCAGCCAGATCTGGTTCTGGGCGGCCTCGTGCAGGGGCAGGTTGCCCAGGCCGGTGACCCGCGCGGCGCGGATGCGGTCCTCGGCCCTCGCGCGCTGGCGGTGCGCAGTTCGAGTGCGGCGATCGGGATGTTCTTGGTGCTGGTGGCGAAGCAGGCCAGGCGCATGCCGTCGGCGTCGGTGAAGCGCAACTGTGCGCCGGGGTGCGGCCGTTCCTTCCGCACGATCAGCCGCATCCCCTTGGGCCAGCCTTTGAGGCAGCCGCCGTCGAGTTCGACCACCCGGGCGCCGGCGCAAACCTCGCCGTCCGGCTCGACGGCCGGCGTCCAGGCCGATGCCGGGATCTTCAGGACTGCCTGGTGGATGGCATCGGTGATGGTCATACCGACCGAGTAGGACAGCCACCGGCCGCGGGCGGAAAGCCAGTCGACGAACTCGTGAGTGCCCCCGCCCGAGTCGGTACGGATCAGCGTCCGCCGTCCCCGCCGGTACTTCTTCGGCAACTGCGCCAGCGCGAGCCGGGCGGCATCGATGTGGTCTGCAGCGGTGTTGCTGCCCGCGTTCCCGGGTCGCAGCAGCCCGGCGACCGGCTCCCCGGACCCACCCCGTCCGTGGTCGACGAACCCCATCAGCGGGTGGTGACCGGAGGTTCTCTTCCACGTCGGTGCGGCGTCCTCCTTGTCCGAGTGCGCGATCACCAGCACCCCGTCGAGATCGACGGTCACCGCCCCGCCCTCATCAGGCGCTTTCCCGTCGGCCAAACGCCAGACATGTCGGCGGACTTCGGCCCGCGCGGCACGGATCGCCCGCAGGGCTTTCTCCCCGGAGGCTGCGAGGGTGTCGATGAGGCGCGAGACCGTCGGGTCGGAGGCCACCGGCCCGAACACGGCAGGCTCCGCCCGCAGCATGCCGACATCCGCGAGGCAGTCCCCGCCCAACGCGACCGCCAGGGCCACGTCCAGCAGGATCTTGCCCGGATCGTGCACCGCCCGAGCCTTCCGCCACGGCGTCAGCGCCGCTGATATCGCGGTGTCCAGGCCGGCCCTGCGGACGGTCTCGACCAGCAGCACGCCCCCGGCCTGCGACACCACCGCCCGGCCGCCCTCGATGCGGACACGCGGGTACGACCCGATACGCTTCTTCACCTGGAGAGTGCTTCTTTCCGTACAGCCAACAAGGCCCTAGACACGTCCCATCGTTGCAGGTCAGGAGCACTCACTGCGTTTTCTGATCGCCGCCGGAGGCCCGCCACGTGAAAGCACGAGGCTAGGCTCTCGCCGCCATCTGGTTGCGTCCCAAGCGAAGTCCTGCGCGGCGGCTGAGCGTTTGTCCCAGGCGAACCGTTCTCAGGACGGAACGATCACCGCGATCGTCAACGGATCGACTTCACCTCGCAGCACGCGGTGCCAGACGTGACGGACTTGTTCGAGTCCGGTGACCGTCTCCACTGCGAGATGCTCGGCGGCCCAGACGGCGAGCGACTTCTCGGCGGCCTGCTCGAGAGCCGCCATCTTCTCCTCGCCGATCCGTGCGGCCACGTCGATCCGGCGAAGCCCGACGTTGAACTGCTCGGCGGGTGGCCCCTGCGGGGAGATCTGCGCGGAAGGCTCGCTCGACGGGTGCGTGGCGCCGACTCGGAGGCTGCGAACGAGCGCCGATCCGAGGGTCCGGGCCACCGCGGCGGTGATCTCGGGCCGCCCGGCCACGTCGACATACACGGTGCCCGGAATGCCCACGAGATCTCCAACCTCGTCGTAGGACAGAACCTCGTCGAAGGCCTCGGCGCGAGCAGCGGCCTTGGTGCGGTCAGCCGCGGTCAGCCCAACGACCCGCAGGCCCGCCTCCCGCAGCACAACGGCTGTGGTGAGGGCGGTACGGCTCGTGGCGCTGGAGAACACGACGTGCGCAGGAGCCGACGCCTGTATCTCATCGCTGAGGTGAGCCGCAGTCCTTGCCACTCCCCCGGTGGTCGCGAGCACCACGTCGTCGACCGGGTCGTTCATCCGGGTCATGTCGCGGTAGAGCGGATACATCTCCGACCGTTCCGGCGACGTGGCGCGCAACCCGGTGGGCAGCGGCTCCGCCTCGACCAGCAGGTGTGTGGCCATCGGGATGTAGCCGAAGAACAGCTCGCCGGGCGCCGCCAGGTCGGGGTCGCCGCCGATGACGCGGGCGGTGCCCCAGGCAGGCACTCGTCCCCATCCGTGCTCCCGGGCAGGGAACGGAGCCCAGTACCCGAGCCGGTCGCCGTGGCGGGCGTACGTGATGTTGTTCGAGGTCAGGACGAAGCGCTCGATCTTGAGCAGCACGCTGCCCCGCGCTGGTTCGGGTAACGGATCGGGGACGATCCGCATGGTGTGCAGCGGATCGTCGCGGAGGAACTCGATGGCCTGGAAAGCGGACTGTGCGGACATGCCCTCATGATACTTGTTGGTCGACCAACAAGTAAACTCTCGTCGGTTCGTACCGGAGTACGGACGATGCGTACCCTGGCTGCATGTCGTTGGTTCGTCGCACACAGCAGCAGCGCCGTGAGAGCGCGGCGGCGGCGCTCATGGCTGCGGCCGCCGAGCTGGTCATCGAATCCGGTGTACGGTCGCTCACGCTGGCTCGGGTCAGCGAGCGGGCGGGGTACAGCCGCGGCATCGTCACCCACTACTTCGGCTCGAAGCAGGGACTGATCGACGCCCTTGCCCGTGCACTGCAGGAGGGATTCGTCCCTGGGCTGGCGGAGAAGCCGCCCGGACTCGACCGCCTGCTCGCCCTGATCGACGGCTACCTCGGCGCGCGCGCCCGTTCCTCGACCGCCGGCCACGCCTTTCTGGTGCTCTGGTCCGAAGCCGTGACCGACACCGAACTGGCCCCGACGTTCCGGGAGCGAGACAGCGCGTTCCGCAATGCCATCGCCGAGGACGTTGCGGCAGGCATCGCCGAGGGCACGATCCGCGACACCGTTCACCCCGAGGCCGTCGCGGTCGCCGTTGTCGGACAGCTGCGCGGAATCGGCATGCAGCGACTGCTCGATGTGGACGCCGTCGACGTCGAACGGCTACGCACAGAGGTGATCGAGCAATGGCGACGTGCCTTGAGTGCCGACAGCCGGTGACAACAACGCAGGTCTCGTCTCACCTCGCCTCCGAGGTCGATGACGGACCGCTGATCATCAAGACACCACGACCCGGGTGACCGAAGCGGTCGGCTCTCGTGCCGACCGGTTCGGTCCAGATTGGTCAGTGGCTGTACGACTCGGCGGCCTTTGCCAGGCAGTCCCCGCCCAGCGCGACCGCGAGCGCCGCATCCAGCAGGACCTTGCCCGGATCATGCACCGCCCGTGACTTGCACCACGGCGCCAGGACCACCGATATCGCCTGATCCAGACCGGTCTTGCGGACCGTCTCCACCAGCAGCACACCCCGGGCCTGGGAGACGACTCCGCGACCACCGCCTTCGGTACGGACACGCGGGTAGGGCCCGATACGCTTGTCGGGTAGCCCCGGTGCATTGCTGCACCAGGGCCCTCTCAGAACCGGACGTGCCCGATTTCCGGGCATCTCGGCTCAAGCGAGCCCTGAAGGCTCTCGGGTCTGCTGATGTCTCGCACTGTCCGTTCTCTTGCTTCGGATGCACGAGGCATGGGCAAGGACATCGCCCCCGAACATCTGGTCTCCGCCCTACGCCTGGTGCAGACCGGCGACGCTCTCCTCGCACCCACGATCACTCGTCGGCTGATCGAGCGATTCGCCCACCACGAGGAACCCCAGGCCATCGCCCCGCACCGCGATCTGTCCAGCCTGACCCCGCGCGAACTCGAAGTGCTCCGCCTACTCGCGACGGGCCTCAGTAATGCCGAACTCGCCTCCCGGCTGTTCCTTAGCCCGACCACGGTCAAAAGCCACGTCGGTCGCATCCTGTCGAAGCTGGACCTGCGCGACCGCGTCCAGGCCGTCGTCTTCGCCTACGAGACGGGGCTGATCGCCCCGGGTAGGAGCGCCTAGCTTCGCCAGTGCTCCGTCCGGAAAGGATCGCCGAGGCGATAGCTTCGCCTCGATAGTCTGCACGGCATGATCGACTCATACGCGAGCTCCGACGACGCTGCAGTCGCGATAGCCGGGGCGCGGGCTGGCGCGAACGTGATCCGCAGAATGTACGGTCGGTGACTCAGCCGCATCGACAAGGGTGCCGGGGACTTTGCCACCGCCGCCGACGTGGAGGCATAGGAGGCGATCCTCGGCGTCATCCTTGCCGCACGGCCCAATGATGCGGTGCTCGGAGAGGAAGGCGGGCAGCAGGGTGCCGCCGAAGCTGTGCGCCAGTGGTTGGTGGCCCCCCCTGTGCGGCACGCTGAACTATGCCGTCGGCAGCATGCTGGTGGCCGTCAACGTGGCGCTGCGCGATGGGGCGGCGGTGGCCGACCCGTTCAGCGGCGAGGTCTTTTTCACCGATCGGGAGGCCGCCTGGGTGCGGCGTGACGGGGTCGACGACGCACTGCTGAGACCCGCGCCGTCTACCCGATTGGTGGACGTCGACCTGGATCCGCCCTTCCCGAGTGCGCCGGGATTCCGGGCTGTGGACCTGCTGGCCTGCCCTGAGTTCGTCGAGCGTTTCCGGCCGCGCGTCGTGTCCACGACGCTGGCGCTGGCCTGAGTGGCTGCCGGCAAGCGCGCCGCGTATGTCACCGATGGCGGCGACCTCTCCGGGAGCGTGCATTTCGCGGCCGGTATCGCTTTGTGCCGGGCTGCTGGCTGCGTCGTCACCGGGATCGACGGTGTCCCGATTGGCGAGGCGGGTCGTGGGCTTGTGGTCGCCGCCGACGAGGAGACCCACGGACTGCTGATGTCGATGACGCGCAGCCTTCCACACGATTGATTCCAAGGTCAGTGGTCGTAGCCGGTCAGTGACCGGATGACTGGTTGGTCGGTGTGACGATTGTGCCAAATCGCGGCGGTCAGAGCGAGGAGTCGTTGCACGACGCGAACGGCTACCCCGGCAGGGTCTGCTTGACGGACTCGATCAGCTGCCGTAGCGGCTTGAACAGCGCTGAGCCGACCCGTTCAGGTTTGCTCTTGCGGACCGGCCGCAGCAGTCGGACGCCCAGGCCAGCGAGTTGAAGTTCGGTGTGGTTCTCGACACGGATTGGCCAACTGCCCTCAGAGCCGCAGTGGCCTTCGGTCTCGGCAAAATTTCCGGCGTCGCAGCGGATGACCAGGTGTGCGTCAGCCGTGATGCCGTCACCCCCAGGGGCGCATTCCGAGGCGCAACGTCGACGCCTGCCAACCGAGACACCCGAGGGAATCCCAGCCATGCCACTGTCGGCTACTGCCCCTCAAAAGCGAGACGCCGAGGAAGGCGGACACGGCATTTGCCGCGTTAATCCAGTAGTCGGTCAGGGCAGGGTCGTCCGGGGACGCCGTGCCCTTGACCAGCTGGTGCCGGATGATCTTCGTCCAGGCGAACTTGACGAGGTAGGCGCCGGTCTCCCGATCACCGAACACCCATCGGTCCTGCCGGGCCGTATTGAAGCGGCCGAAGTACGGGTCCATGATCCAGTGCCTCGACTTCTTCGGGTGCCTGGGCAGCGTCCACCGGTAGGTGAGCTGCCACAAGTAGCTGCCAGGGAGGCGCATACCTCCTTGGACACCACCGTCCGGTAATAGGCCGACCAGCCGCGCACGATCGGATTGATCGTGCGCAGCACCGCGAGAGGAGAAGCGCCCCGAAGGGCGCGGATTTCGCCTCGCAGCCGCTCCCGGATCCGCTTGACGGCCGTTGTGCTCGGTTTGATCAGCAGCTTGCCGCTTCGATAGCGGCGCACGTTGAATCCGAGGAAGTCGCATCCGGTCTCCGCGTGGACGATGCGTGTCTTGTCCTCGTTGAAGACCAGCCCCCTCGGCGCGAGTCAGGCGGCAAGCCGTGCCTTCACCTGCTCAGCCGCTTCGCGGCTGTGGCATATGGCCACAAGATCGTCGGCGTATCTGACCACAACCGGGCTGTTGAGCATGGTCTGACCGGCGCGGGGGCCGGCCGCGTAGTAGTACACGCCCGCAGCCGTCTCCATCCCATGAAGGGCAACGTTCAGGAGCAAGGGGCTGATCACCCCGCCCTGGGGCGTCCCCGCCTCGGTCAGGGTGAACCGACCACGCTCGACCACGCCGGCCTTCAGCCACTGCCGCACCATGTCCCGGGCGGGAAAGGTGCCAAGCTGGGCGAGAAGGTGATCGTGGTCGATGCGGTCGAACGCCGCCGCCAAGTCCGCATCCAGGATCCACACGCGCTACGGGTTCTTCCCGTTCAACGTGTTGTAGATGAGGTGTGTGACACTCCCGGTCTCGGTGCGATTGTGCAGGGCATCCACAGGCAGGGACTCGGGGACGCCGTGGCCGAAGACGGCGGTTCATGGGACTCGCGCGCGAAGCGATGTATCAGTGCTGTTCAGGATCAGTGCTGTTCAGGGCAGCAGGACCAGTTTTCCCGTGACTTCGCGGTTTTCGAGACGCCGGTGGGCCTCGGCGGCATCCCGCAGCCGGAGCGTGCTCACCTTCGGTGTGATCGCTTCTTGTGCGAGCAGCTCGGTCAGTGTGGTGATGTCGGCACGGAAGGTGGCGGTGTCCCGGTCGACCGCGCTCTCCACGGTGTGCAGGGCCAGGCGAGGGCCTGGAGTCAGCTTGGCTCGTGCGATCGCCGCGGCGGTACGCAGCAGGGCCCCGGTACGGGAGTGTCCGGAACCGGCGGCGAAGCTGAATCCGTAGGAGACGACGACGCCGGTACGGGCGGTCGCTCTGCGGGACCGTGCCAGCGACGGTCCTCCGACGGGATCAAACGTCGCCGCGACCGGTGCGGGAACCGCGGCGGCGTTCGGTGCCCATGTCGCGCCGAGCGCCTCGACCTGGGCCCGGCGCGAGGGGCTGGACGTGCCGTAGACGGTGACGCCGGCGTGGGCGGCGAGCTGGCACAGCGCCGACCCGACCCCGCCGGCCGCTCCGAGCACGAGGACGCTCTGCCCCGGCCGTGGCCGGGCGATGCGCTGGAACATCTGCCACGCCGTGAGGTAGTTGAGCATGAGCGCGTCGAGTACAGCGGCGTCCGGCCCTTCCGGCAGCGGCGCGACCCGTCCCTGCGGAGCGAGTACGTGCGTTGCGTACCCGCCGGTGCCGACCAGGGCTCCGACGCGCTGACCGATCGCGAGGTCCCTGACGCCGGGGCCGACGGCGTCGACGTGGCCCACCACGTCGAATCCGAGCACGCGCGGCAGGCGGCCGGGATTGAGACCTCGGCGGGTGGTGATGTCGTTGAAGGCGACGCCCGCCGCTTCCGTCGTGATCCGGACCTGGCCGGGCCCCGGGGACGGCAGGGTGTGTTCCTCGACGCGCAGGACGTCCGGCCCGCCGACTGCTGAAAGCGCGATGCTCAGGGCTGCGATTGGCTGCATACGTGAGAGCTTACATGACTTTCTCAAGTAAAAGTCGCCGGTCCTCGCGTCACGGCGAAGGGGGTGTGCGTCACCCGGCCTTCGACGTCCCAGCGCTTTCGGGTGTTAAAGTCAAGGAGAAAGTCATGTACTGGGCGGGCTGGGCACCCCACACCCCATGCCGGCAGGCGCGCGTTGCCGGACGGCGCCATCGAGACGAGCGGAGGTCGCGACGTGCCATCCAGTGACATCACGGCCCACACGCTCGATCAGGTGGTGCAGCTCGCCGCACGCATCACGGGCGTCATGCGTGACGGCCTGGAAGAGCTGGACCTCACTGAGCCACTGGCCAATCTGCTCTGGATCCTTGACCCGGCGGCAGCTCCACTCCCGCTGCGCAAGCTGGCGCTACGACTGCACTGCGACCCGTCCAACATCTCCCAGTTGAGCGTGCAGCTGGAGGACAAGGGTCTTGGGCAGCGCCGCCCCCACCCGGAGGACGGGCGTGTTCGAACACTGGTCCTGACCGAGCGGGGCGTCGAGGTGCGCACCCAGCTGCTCGACCTCGTCGCAGCCCGCTCCCCACTGTCGGTGCTCGGCGACGCCGAGCAACACCGGCTCCAGGCGATGCTGGCCAAAGCGCTCGCCACGCCGCGTTAGGTACCGCAGGCTCCCCTCGGCTGACTGATCAGTGCGGAACGACGTTCGTTCAAAGCCGTCGCCAGCGATGATGCAGCCGGCCAGTCGGGGCAGGCCGAGGCGGAGATCGGCACGTTCCTCGTGGTCGGATCGCGCCGTTCACCGGTAGGACCGGACAACCGGGCCGGCCGTTGATCATCTCGATCAGCACGGCGAACGCACCGGCCGCCTCCAGAGCCTTCGCCGCCGACACCAGCCGCTGTGCACCCGGCTCCGGCCCTGCACCCGGTAGCCGCCGATGCCGTGCTCGGACTGCGGAAGGAACTCGATGTGCCATCACGGGGATCCCGGAGCGGGCCAGCAGCTCCACCTGCCCCGCCATTTCCTGGCCGCTCTCCAGCTTCACCGTGTGCGCCGGCCTCCTTCGTGAACCGCACCGCCGCGAGAAAGCACCGATCCGCGGACGCCTCGTACGAGCCGAACGGCAGGTCCGCGATCACCAACGCCCTCCGGGCGGCCCCGGACACCGCGCGAACCAGCGGGAGCAGCTCGCCCACCGTCACCGGCAGCGACGACGTGTTTCCGAAAATATTGTTCGACGCCGAGTCCCTGATCAGCAGCACCGGGATACCCACCTCGCCAAACGTCGCCGTGACGTACATGCCGTACACCGTCAGCATCGCCCACTTCTCCCCGCGCTCCTTCACCTCCCGCTGGTGAGGGGATCCGGACATGGCGCAACTCCTCCAACGCAGCCTCGGCCCGGTCCGGATGGAAGGGGTGCCACAGCCGCCACCCCTGGGCCGCCAGGGGCTGGACGGCTTCCCAGCACGCCCGGGTCTTGCCGGTGGAGGAGGAGCCCACCAAAACCACGATCCGGCTGCGTCCCCGCCCGGCCTGCCCTACCGCCTCGGCCAGCACCCGGTCATGGTCGCGCACCACGTATCCGGGCAGCGCCCGCTGCTGCGGTGGAGCCGAACCAGCACCCCGCGCAGCAGAACCGGCCGGATGGACCTCCAAGGCGTGCGGCTCCCACTCCCCTCCCCGCCTTCCCTGCACCGGCCCGTCCACGTCGGCCGTGCCCGGCTCATTTTCGGCCCTGCCCGGCTCCTGCGCCGCGGCCCGCTGTAACTCCAGCCCTCGGTCACCGGCAGCTTCAACACCCATCCCAGCGCGGCCACCGTCGCCGGTGAGGGCACCGAGGCGTGAGGGGAGAGCGCCTGTGAGACGGTGGTCCGCCCCAGCCGGGCACGTACGGCCAGCTGTGTCTTGTTCAGCCCCACCCCGGCAGCCGGTCGGCCAGTTGCCTGCGCAGCTCGGAAAGCGCCGGACTGCGGCCGTCGTACTCGTCCTTCACAGACCCGCCCCCGAGGTGGTGTGTTCGCCAGCGTTCATCCTCCTCCATGGCTGTCGGTGACCAGGGGGGCGGCCAGGCCCGTGCACGACGCCGCCGCTCACCCGGCGCCGAGCGCGTGGTGGCGGTAGTCGCGGGGCGGCAGGCCATACGCGGAGCGGAAGGCGCGGCTGAAGGTGGCCGCGTCGGAGAAGCACCAGCGGGCGGCGATGTCGTGGATAGGGCGGCCCCGCAGCGCCGGGTCGGCCAGGTCGCGGCGAGCGCGCTCCAGACGCTGGCGGCGGATCAAGGCGGCGACCGTGATGGCGGCCGGTTCGCGTGCCGGCCCATGCTCCGATACGGGCCCCGGTCCCGCCTCCCGTACCGGCGCCGGTTTCTGCTCCCGTTCCTGGAACAGCCGGTGCAGGTAGCTGAGGGAGATGTGATGGGCGGCGGCGACGGTGGCCGGGCTGAGGTCCGGGTCCGTGAGATTCCGCTGGATGAAGGACCGGACGGACGCCGCGAGGGTGCGGCGGCGGGACTCCGGTTCCAGGGCGGCTGAGGCGCTCCTGTCGTCGAGGAGCTGGGCGAAGAACGCGGAGACCAGGTCCACCAGGACCGCCCCCAGCCGGGGCCCGTCGGCGGGACGGTAGGAGTCGGTGCCGATCCCGTCGGCGAGTCCGGTGAGGAACTGCGCCAGCAGGACGCCGACCCCGTTGCGCGCCGTGGCGCGTCGGCCGAGCAGGTGCCGGTTGATTGGGTCGGCCGGCAGCGTGACCAGGGAACGCGGGACGGCCACCGCCAGCCCGCGGTACGGACGACCGTCGTCGGGCTGGACGTAGGTGAAGGCGCAAGGACTCGAGGTACCGTGCACCAGCATGCCGCCCGGATCGACCCGGCCGTCCCGGTCCACCCAACTGCTGCCGACACTGCCCTGCACGGGGAGGCACACGTGGTACAGCTCGGGGTCACAGCGCCGGATCCGCCGCACGTCGCGGGCGACACGCACCGTCGTACAGCTCAGGTCCAGGACCTCCACCGCACCCAGCCGCAGCGCGCGGGACCGCAGGTGCAGGGCGGCGGGGTCAGCGGCCCGCAGCTCGAACGGCCAGGCGTCCGGGTCCAGACCGGATGACTCGTCCATGTCATGCCTCATCCTTCCAGTTAACCGCATGCGGGCGGGGGCCGTCGGGCACGGGTCGGTGCGTTCACTTCGGCTGCTCACCAGCCAGCACCACGCGGGCGTTGCCCAGTCGGGTGGCGCGGGCCGCCGCGATCCGGTCGAAGCGAGGGCGATCGCGGCCGACGGCGTCCCGCTGGAGCGCGGTCTCGGCGGCGTGCCAACTGCGCAGCAGTCCGGACGACTCTTTGCAGCGGACGTCCGCCCGGGCCGTCGCCACCTCCGCCGCCGGGACGGCCGCCCCATCCAGGTTCCAGCGCGCGTCACCGCCAGCGGCGTCCGGATCGCGGTGGCGGAATCCGGCCCGGAACATGCAGTCGCGCCAGCGGACCCGCGCCCGAACCACCTCCGGGTCGGCGCCGCTGCGCTCCAGGGTGGCGGAGCTGCGTGCGGCCAGCCAACCGTCGTCGGCGTCGGCGGTCGCGGCGACGCCCCGGTCCACCACGGCGTCCGCCTGCCCGTAGCAGCCCAGGTCCCCCTCGGTGCCGTCGCCGTAGATCGCGCTCTCCTCGGCCGCACTCACCTGCTCGCTCCAGACCTGCAGCCGCCGGCGGCGCCGATCGCCGTCCGGATCGGCGGGGAGGTGGTAGCCGTAGCGGGACACCGCGCGGGGGTCCGCGACGCCGTAGCGGCGGCTGTTGTCGTAGCCGGCCGGCGGCCCGGTGTCCGCCGTGTTGCGCGGCATGGTGAAGTCCAGGCCCCGCTCCCGTACGCAGCGCGCGACCAGCGTGTACCGCGCTCGCTCCAGCAGCCACACGTCCCGGTCGTCCCACTTGTACGCGTCGAAAGGCAGGTCGAGCCGGAGGGCGGCGGGCGGCCGGCCCTCGGGGCGGTTGCCGCCCGGGGCGGCAGGGCGGGCGGCGTCAGCGCGGCCTCCGCCGTGTCGCTGCTCGCCGGGTCCCCCGCACCCGGCGAGCAGCGACACGGCAGAGGCCAGCGCGACACAACTGACGCCCAGGGATCGCAGTACACGCATGTCAGCCTCCTCGGCGGTGGAGTAATGGACGGGTGAGCTGGCGTGCCGGGCCGCCGGTGGTGCCGGGAGCCACGGCGTGCGGCTTCCGGCACCACCGGTCTGGGGCTCCGCGTCAGCAGACGAACTTCGCGGAGGAGGCCCGGTTGTCGCCGATCTTGTTGTTGGAGAGATACGCGTCGTACGTGCCGTTGGCGAAGACGGTGTGGTCCCCCTTGTGGTCGGCGTTCTGATACAGGGCCACGGTGCACCCGCTGCGGTTCTTCACCGAGCTGGTTTCGTCGTTCATCCCGTCTCCGGAGTCGCCGCCGACCGCGTCGCGCCAGTTGTTGTTGTCGAAGTCCTTGTCGCTCGCGCGCAGGTTCCTCCAGTGGTCGCCGGCGTTCTCGTTGTACTCGGAGTTCTCGTACAGGCAGAAGTTGCCGCTGCTGCATGCCCCGCCCGCGTTCAGCACACCGGTGTGCCCGGTGGCCGGAGCCGCCGTGGCGGGCAGGGCGGCGAGGCCGAGTCCCACGGTCGCGGTGGTGGCCAGCAGCACTCGGATGACGGTATTCCTCACAGGTGTTCTCCCTGGTCGGTCGTTGCCGGTCCTTGTCGGGCCGAACCTGGAGACGACGTTACGAGGGTGTGTGAGGGGCCGTCGTTGGCCTCCTGTGCACAGTATCTTGACGTTTTGTGCAGCGCCTACGTGGTCAGGCAGAAGGGGCACCCGGCCGGGGGCCTTGACCCAAGGCCGGGCAGTCAGCGTTTTCGCAGGTCATGCAAGCTCGTTGAGAGATTTCCAATGCGAAGCAACGGAGCTCGTTGGTACAGGCCGTCGACCAAGACAGCTTGTCCCGAGGAGCTCCGTTGCCGTCTCATCATGTCCTGTCCGCCCCGCTGGTGACCATCACCCGTACGGTCACCGTGGCCGCGGGGAAGTTCGCGCCCGGTCATCTGGGTGAGCTGACGGCTGTCGTGCCGTTCGAGCTCATCGACGCGGTCCTTGAGGAGACCCGTAGCGTGCAGAGACGGCTTCGTGATCTTCCTTCCCGTGTCGGGTCTACTTCCTCCTCGCCATGTGCCTCTTCCCGGAGGTCGGCTACCAGCTGGTCTGGAACAAGCTGACCGCCGGGCTGAGCGGGATGCCGGTGGCCTCTCCGACACCGAAGGCTCTGCGCGATCTGCGCCGAAGGCTGGGCTGCGCACCGGTACGGGCGTTGTTCGACGTGCTGGCCGGACCGCTGGCCCGGCCGACGACCTCAGGAGTGCGGTTCGGTCCGTACCGGACGGTCTCCTTCGACGGCTACAGTTCGCAGAAGGTCCCCGGCACGGAACGCAATCGTGCCTGGCTGGGCCGAACCTCGCACCACGGGTACCCCACGCTGGAATTGATGACGCTGGTAGAAACCGGGACGAAAGCTCTGATCGGTGCGGTCTTCGGCCCCACCACGCAGGGCGGGACCAGCTACACCACCCGTCTCCTGCACTTGCTCCGGCCGGACATGCTCGTGCTGTGGGACAAGGGCTTCGACGGCAACGACTTCCTCGCCGCCGTCACCTCGACCCGCGCCCAGTTCCTGGGCCGGCTGCGCAGCAAACGGCGCACCCCGGTCCTCGCGCGTCTGGCCGACGGCTCGTACCTGCCGGTGATCGGCACCGTGAAGGGGCGAGTCGTCGATGCGCAGATCACCGTGAGGTGCACCGACGGCACTGTCTTCGCCGGCTCCTACCGACTGGCCACGACGCTGACTGATCCTCGCCGTTACCCCGCCGCTGTGCTGGTGAACCTCTACCACCAGCGGTGGAAACACGAATCGGCGTACTCCTCCGACCCGGCCACCGCGACGTCACCGGTGCGCAGTTCCTCAGCGAGCGCGGCGAACACCATCGCCTCGAAGTGCTTGCGCAAAGACACCGGGCCGGTTCTTGTCCCGTACGGCCTTCTGCCAGTTCAGCGTGGCGAAGGAGATGCCGAGCGGGCGGCCGTCCTCGTGCCGCTCCAGGACGCAGTCGCGGGAGGTCTTGTACCGGCGGACGTGCGCGAGCGCGTCCAGGACGCGGTTGTCCTCGGAGGTTGCCCGCAGCTCCAGGCAGCTGGTCAGGTCGTACATCGTGGAGCGGTCCTTGGGCAGGTGCCCGTACAGCAGCACCTCCCAGTAGTTGCCGTGGTGGGCTGCGACCTTCTCGATCTGCTCGTACTGGCCCGCGAACCCGCCGAAGTCGTCCACCGCCGCCGCGGGCACTCCCAGGGCGCCGGCCTGCACCCGCAGGGCCTGCACCATCATGTGCAGGGCGGGCCCGAGCCCTTCGCCGAGCCGCGCGGCGACGGAGTCGGCCTTCGTGTCCTGGTCGAGTTCCCCGACCGCCGACAGGATCTCGGCCGTCATGACAGCCGCCTTCTCCCGGGCGGCCCGGACGGAACTGTCGGCGTCGATGTGCTGGAGCACGGTGCGGTAGTTCCCGATCAACACCTCGACGATGGCCCGCCGTTGCACCCGGACCCTCTCCAGCTCCGCCTTGGCCCGCTTGAAACGGGTGACGGGCGGACCCGCTCAGGCGTTCAAGATCATCCCGCGGCGGGTTTCTGGCGTATCCGGGTCATGCCCCCAGTTCGTCGAGCTGCAGGTGGATGGAGCGGAAGCGAGGCCCCACGATGTTCCAGTGCGTCTGCTTCCCGATCAGCGAGATCCCGAGGGAATCCACGAGGGTGCTCTGCAGCGCGCTCCCGGCGACCTGACGGGCCGCGTCGGGAATCATGCCCTTCATGACAGTCATACGGCGGTTCTCCTTGCGTAATCGGCTCCGGCGATACGGAGCAGTGCGACACGTTCCGGCGGCGGGGTGAGCAGTGGGCCCGCTCCCCGGGCATCGTCGTGGCGTGGGTTCAGGCGGCGTGGAGGGTGATGGCGGCCTGGGCGGCGTCGGTGTTGCGCAGAGCGTTGAGCACGAAGAAGTCGTGGGTGATGCCCGGGTAGCGGGTAGCCCGTCGGCCACGAGGTGGATCTGGTGGCCGACGTCCCTGCTTCGTGTTCCACCAACTCGGTGGTTCTCACTGTCCGCGACGGCCGAGGACGAGCCGACCGACCGGGGTGGGCACGACCTCCACGCGGGTGAAGCCACCGGCCCGCAGCTCCGCGGCCAGGTCCTCCGCGCTCACAACAGGCGGGACCCCGCGGCAGTCGGCGACGAGCGCGTCGAGAGATGCGCCGAGGCGGGCGGACGTCGAGTCGTCGGCCGGCGCGGCGAGTTCCTGTGCGAGAAGCAGACCGCCCGGGGTGAGTGCGCGCCGGATGGCGGCCAGGGTGGACTCGCGGGTGTGGCTCGGGAAGAATGCCTGGGCCCAGTAGCAAACACCGTAGACCGCGTCGTCATCGAGCTCCTGGGCATTGGAATGCCGGATGTCCAGGCGTGCGGCCACACCGGCGGCCTGAGCACGTTGCCGCAGTTCCTCGACGACGTCGGAAGCTCGCTCGACGGTGACAGCGCGCAGGGCGGGGTACTCCACCAGCGCACTCAGCACGGCTCCGCCGACCCCGCCGCCGACGTCCAGCAGGGGGCCGCCGGCGGCCAGCCGGTCACGGTAGGCCGGGAGCGCGTCGTAGGCCATCACGAACATGCTGCGCGCGGCCGGGGTGGGCCGGACGCCCCAGTCGCGGGCGATGACCAGCGCGTCCGACTCCCAGTCGTACGCGGTGGGTGGGGAGAAGGCCGAGTGCACCCGCTCGAGTGCCGCGTTCGATGCCTCCAGCACGGTCGCCAGTTCCACCCCGGAGGCGCCGGCGTGCAAAGCGCCGAACTCCGGGCTCAGCACGTAGGCGGGTGCGGAGTCGTCCGCCTTTCGGACCACCCCGGCAGCCTGGAGTACCTCGATGATCCGGCGGGCTCGGTCGGTGGTGATGTCACTGACGGTGGCGAGGGCCTCCGCGGTGATGGGCCGGGTCAGAAGGTCGAGCGTTTTCGTGTCCGATGTCACCTGCAGCAGAGCGAGCAGCTCGGCACCCCGCGCCCACTGCTGTATCTGTGCACGCCCGGCGAAGGCCGCCTGCAGGGCGCCGAGTTCCTCGAGTCGTTCGTCCATCGTGATCTCTCTTCTCGTAGAGTACCCATCGCTGCGACCGCGAGATCGATGCGGGGCTGGTGGTCCGGTCCGGGGGAGCTGCCCGCGCCGGACAACGTGGTTGCAGGGGCTTGGCGACTGAGTCCTGATTGCCTCGGTGAGGACCCGTGGGCCCTCACCGGTGCGCCGGGTGGGGTGTGGTTGCCAGGACTGTCGCGGGGTCGGGCCTGCCGCCGTCACCAGGGGAGTGTGCCGACGCGGTCGGTGACCGTGCCGGTGGGCGTGTCGGGCCCCAGGGTGGCGATACGCACCGCCGCCTCCGCGCCCTCCTCGACGCTGTGCCCGATGTGGCCGGTGAACTCGGTCGCGGTCTGGCCGGGGTCCACCGCGTTGAAGCGGACGTCGGGGATCGTCCTGGCGTACTGCGTGGTCAGCATGGTGACCGCGCTCTTCGACGAGCCGTAGGCGGCGAGCGGATACTGCGACTCGACCCGCTCCGGGTCATGGGTCAGCGTGAACGACCCCAGACCGCTGGTGACGTTGACGACGGACGGGGCGGTCGCTTTCCGCAGCAGGGGCAGAAACGCGTGCGTGACGCGCACCAGGCCGAAGACGTTGGTTTCGTAGACGTGGCGGACCTGATCGGCCGTCATGTCCTCGGGTGCGGTCACTTCGCCGAGGATGCCGGCGTTGTTGACGAGAATGTCCAGGTGGCCGACCCGTGCGCGCAGCGTCTCGACCGCCGCGTCGACCGACGCGTCGTCGGTCACGTCCAGCTGGACGAAGCCGGCGCCGAGCCGGTCGGCGGCCTTGCGTCCGTTCCCGGCGTCCCGGGCTCCGATCCAGACCGTCTGGCCCGCCTGGACGAGTCGGCGCGCGATCTCGTGGCCGAGGCCCCTGTTGCCGCCGGTGATCAATGTGGTGGTCACGTCGTGTCTCTCCTGTGCGTGTCGTCGGAGCGGGTGCTCCCGCAAAAGCGGTCACCGGGAGCACCCGCGGGATCGGTTCGCGGTGGTGCGGCCCGCCGGCGTCGATGCCGGCGGGCGTCCGGCGCTAGTGGGCGGGACGGAACGGACGCAGCAGGCGGATGCCGTCCTCGATGGATCCGTCGATCAGTTCGAGCATCTGTGGGACGAGTTCCCGCATCCGGGGCGCGGCGAGGTGGGCGTCGAGGTGGGCGCGGGTCTCCCAGCGTTCGTAGATGACGAACTCGCCGGGTCGGCCCTCGACTTCGTGGGCCTCGTAGTCGATGTTGCCGGGGTCGTTGCGCGAGGGGGTGACGGCGGCGGTGATGAACGCCTTGAGGTCGGCTTCCCTACCCGCCTTGGCCTTCGCGTCCCACACGACGGTCACGTAGCCGGTGGATGTTGCGGTCATGGTGATTCCTCTTCTGTTCCGTGCTGACGAGCTGTGTGTCAATACCGGGCCGGTGTCAGCTCTCGATGAAGTCGAGGAGGTCGGCGTTGACGGTGTCGGCGTTCACGGTGCACATGCCGTGCGACAGTCCCGGGTAGACCTTCAGGCGCGCGTTCTTGACCAACGTCACCGCCATCTCGGCGGAGTCGGCGATCGGGACGATCTGGTCGTCGTCGCCGTGCATGATGAGCGTGGGCACGTCGATCGCCCGGAGGTCGTCGGTGAAGTCGGTCTCCGAGAACGCCTTGATCCCCTCGTAGTGCGCCTGCGCGCTGCCGGTCATCCCCTGGCGCCACCAGTTCTGGATGACGCCCTGGGAGATGTCCGCGCCCGGGCGGTTGAACCCGTAGAACGGCCCGGAGGCGAGGTCGAGGTAGAACTGGGAGCGGTTGGTGGCCAAGGCCTCGCGGAAGCCGTCGAAGACCTCGACCGGCAGCCCTCCCGGGTTCGATTCGGTCTGGACCATGAGCGGCGGGACCGCTCCGATGAGGACGGCCTTGGCGACCCGCCCGGCACCGTGCCTGGCGACGTACCGCGCGACCTCTCCACCACCGGTGGAGTGGCCGACGTGGACGACGTCGCGCAGGCCGAGGTGCGCCACCACGGCGGCGGCGTCCGCCGCGTAGTGGTCCATGTCGTGCCCGTGGCCGACCTGGGCGGAGCGCCCGTGCCCGCGGCGGTCGTGGGCGATGACACGGTAGCCGTGCTGGACGAGGAACAGCAGCTGGGCGTCCCAGTCGTCCGAGCTCAGCGGCCAGCCGTGGTGGAACATGACCGGCCGGCCCGAGCCCCAGTCCTTGTAGAAGATTTCGGTTCCGTCGCTGGCGGTGACGAACGGCATGGTCTGCTCCTCGTGGTCTCGCCCGGGTACCGGGCGGTTTCGATGTCTCCACGAGAATGGCTCGGCGGCCGTACCGACAGCCTCCGTCAGCTGACTGACATCCGGCCGACGGCTCGCTTAGGTCGTTTCTGATGGCTCTTGTCCGGCGCGGTGGACCAAGCTCTGGGCCGGTCAGGCGTTGGTCATGGTGCGGCGACATGAACTGACCGACGAGC
>NZ_BMVU01000091.1 GCF_014650875.1 Streptomyces minutiscleroticus | reverse complement strand
GCCGTTCGTGGCTGGCTGACGCCCTGGGCCATGCTGCAACGCTACTGGCGCGCCTGGACAGTGAAGCCCCCGCCCACCGAACTCCAGAACCTCATCGCCGCCGTCACCACTGGCAGACCTCTTGACCTCTACTGCCCGGATTAACAAACCACCGCTAGCTCAAACGCCCTCTCACGTCATCGGTGGTCGGGCAGGGAGGTTGCCAGTGATCGTGTCAGCCACACACGGGCTTTTGCCATGTTGAACGACTGTCCGTCGGTGACTGTGTCGACCAATCGCCAATAGCGTTGCAGCCGGTCGTCGAAGTCGGAGGAGTGGGAGAGGAGGTTGTGCAGGTGTCGGCGGAAAGCGGGGGTGTCTTCTTCTCCGCGGGCGCGTGCATGCGCGGCCACGAAGGCGTCTAAGGCCTCTCCCGGGCCTTGTCCCCGAAGAGTGGACACCTGTTCGTGTCGTTATGCGGCAAGTGTCAGGGTAGCTGACTGCTGTTCGTAGACGATCGGTGTCTGCTGCCCGTTCGCCGAGTGCCGGCGGCGGGTGTTGTAGCGGGTGGTCCAGCGGAAGACCGCCAGGCGGCAGGCGCGGGCCCCGTCGAAGCGGCGGGCGCCACGGAGTGTCTCGCGTTTGAGGGCGGCGTTGAACGACTCGGCGAGGGCATTGTCCGCGCTCGTGCCGACCGCGCCCATGGACTGCTGCACCCCCAACTCGGCGCAGAGAGCGGCGAATTCGCGGGAGGTGTACTGGGCTCCGTGATCGCTGTGGAACACGGCTCCGGCCAGGCTGCCGCGGGTCGCGGCGGCTGCCCTGAGCGCGTCGGTGACCAGCGAGGTGCGCATGTGGTCGGCGATCGACCAGCCCACCAAGCGGCGCGAGAAGCAGTCGATCACTGTCGCCAGATACAGGAACTCGCCGTCGCCCACCGGCAGGTAGGTGATGTCGCCGACGTACTTGGTGTTCGGCGCACTCGCGGTGAAGTCGCGCCCCAGCAGGTCCGGCACCGGTGTGGCGGACGGTTCGGGCACGGTGGTGACCTGGCGCTTGCGCAGCCGCAGCCCGGCGATGGCGAACTTCCGCATGACCCGTCCGACGCGCTTGTGGTTCACGCGCTCGCCCTGGTCGCGCAGCTCGGCGGTGATGCGAGGACGACCGTAGGTGCCGTCCCACTCGGCATGCACGGCCCTGATCCGCTCGGCAAGCACCGCGTCCGCCCGCTCACGCGCGGCGCGGGCCGCGCGGCCGGCCCGCCACTTGTAGAAGCTGGAGCGGGCGACCTCCAGCACAGCACACAACCGCTTCACGCCCCAGGCGCGGTGGTGGTCCTCGATGAACTGGCAGCGGTTCACCAGGTCATCTCTTGTGCGAAAAACTTCGTCGCCTTGCGCAGGATGTCCCGTTCGGTGGCCAGTTTCTGGTTCTCCTTGCGCACGGTCTTCAGTTCCGCGCGCAGGGCCGCGATCTCGGCCTCCAGTTCCTGCCTCGTGGCCTCGCTCACCGGGACTTCCTTCGTGTTCGTGGTGCCGCTCTCACCGCGGCGGACGCGCTCGGCCCGCACCCAGTTGCGCAGCGTCTCCCGGCTGATTCCCAGGTCCTTGCCGATGCCCTCGAAGGTGTGGCTCGGGTCCGACAGGTACAGCGCGACGGCGTCCGCCTTGAACTCGGGCGAGTAGACCTTCATCACCATAAGAGATCCCTCCTCCCCGCCCCCTGGCGGGGCCGGGCTCAGAGGTGTCCACCACTCGGGGACAGGGCCCCCCTGTCCGGGCGGCAGTCCGTGCAGGAGGGATACGATGGTCAGTTCTGCTGCGTGGTCGACTTGCGCGTAGAAGGACGGTGCATCCCGCATTTCCAACTTGTGGTCCTGCGTCCAGCGGGTAAAGCCTGGGGCGGCGATCAGCAAGTGCAGTTCGGCGTATGCCAGTGCTGATGTCGCTGAGGGGTTGTCTGGAGGGCTGGGGGAGAGCAGGGCGACCATCCGGTCGCGCCAGCGTTTGGGCATGTCCGCAGGCAAGGAGTGTGCCCAGTGATGCGTCAGAGCCTGCCGGGCTTCGGGGAGTTTATGCACACGCGAGAGGATCTGCAGACGGTTCAGGCGGACATCGGGCGGACAGTCATCCAGGGCCTGCAGCGTGGCCTGGCGCCAGCGCAACTGTGACAGCCGCTCCTGGGTGGCAAGCAGTTCGCCCGTCATCAGATCGCCCAAGGAACGCTCGCCGGTCACAACCTCGGTGATAGCGGCGATGGGTATCTCCAGTGACCGTAACTGCCTAATCAGCCGCAGGCGATTGAGGGCCTGCGGGCCGTAGCGTCGGTGGCCGCCGGTGCTGCGTTCGGCAACAGGCAGCAGTCCGCTGTCGGAGTAGTAACGGATCGTCTTGACGGATAAACCAGCCATTTCGGCGAGTTCGCCGATGCTCCATGTGTTCTGCATCACAACCTCTTGAATCTCCAGCGCACAGGAGTTCCTAACGTACGAGGGACCGATAAACGGGAGATCAGCGAGGAACCGACGGGCCTGCTCGATTCCTCGCCATGAGAGAACCAGGGCACCGCGACCGGTACCGGAGACAGACCACCATCAGCAAGTAACAGGCCCCCTACGGCTGAGAAGGCGGATCCATGAGACGTGTGCTCATATCGTTGTGTGGGACGGCGGTGGCCGGCGCGGCCGTCATGGCCGGATGCGCCGACCATGGAAGTGGTGTCCCTGTCCGGCAGGTTCCGCAAAACAGGCCCCAAGCGCTGACCTGGCAGCAGGAACTGCGGATCGCCGACGCACAGCAACGACTGACCAAGCAGTGCATGAACCGCAAAGGTTTCAGCTACTGGGAAGACCGCACGCTGACGCTGCAGGAGAGCCGCCCGGTGCGCTACGTCCAGGACGACGTGGCGTGGGCCCGCACCTATGGGTACGGCGGCCGGATCGACGCGAAGGGAGCACGCCTGCACGAGCACAACCCCAACACCACGTACCGTCGGAGTCTCTCCCCCTCCAGACGCACCGCCTTCGACACCGCCCTCGACGGCGGCGACAACGCCCGGATGCTCACCGCGTCCCTGCCGAACGGCAAGGAGATCCAAAAGATCATCGGAGGCTGTACGGAGGAGGCCGAGCGCACCCTCTACGGCGACCCGGCCGTGTGGTTCCGCACCAGCAAGACCGCCACAGGACTCAACCTCCTGTACGGCGCAAAGCTCATGACGGACCGGGAACTCACCGCGGCAACAAAGGCATGGTCCCGGTGCATGAAGCAAGCGGGACAGCACTACAAAGACCCCCAGGCGGCCCGTGACGCCATCCGGGCCCGCACCAGCCAGCTGGGTGCGGCCCGCGCCGACGAGGCGTTCACCGTCGAGCGGAAGACAGCCGTCGCGGATGCCACCTGCGCCCGCAAGACCTCCCTGAGAGCCATAACCGCGGCCCGGGAGACGCACTACGTCAACCGCCTGCGCGACCGGTTCGGCAAGGACATCGACACCTACCGCCAAATCGGCCAGCAGGCCTACGACCGGGCGGTGCGCATCGTCGCAGAGCGCGACTGACCACCTCGCGCTCCCCGGACGATCCCCACCCACCGGCGCCGGCCCATCGGACCGCTCGTCCGACCGCATACCGGCACCGACGCACCACCACTCACGCACCACCAACCCGACGAGAGGAAACACCATGCGTAAATTCATCACCATGGCGGCACTCCTGGGGCTCACCGCTCTGGGTGCCGCCGTCCCCACCACGGCCGCGCAAGCCTCCGAGAGCACCGTTACCGGCCCTGGCTGCGAAAGCGCCTGGGGTCCGCGCAACGGCTACATGTACGCCTGGGATCACCTGGACTGCCATGACCCTCTGCTGATCGCCGCGTCCGGGGACAGCGCCGACTGGGGGAGCGCGCGCAACAGGGCCGCGTCGGTCATGAACCGCGGTTACGTCGGCGGTAGGGACCACGTCAAGTTCTACGAGTACATCTACTACGGGGGCGGGCACGCCTGCCTCGCACCGGGTGAGCTGTACGCCGATGACCTGAACAACGACCGGTTCACCGGTGATCCCAACGGTGATGCCCTAGTGGTTGACAACATCGAATCGCACCGATGGGTGACCAGGAGTGAGTGCGGGACCCTCCTGACCTGACCCGTCCAGCCGCGTGGGTGGCCCGGGGCGTCCCGGGCCGCCCACACCTGCTCGAGAGCATTCCTGAGCACTGAGCTGCTTCGACCCGGCTGATTCAAAGGACGAGGCGACGTGAGAGGGCGTTTGATCTAGGCGTATTGCCCTGTATGCCTTACTAGCCTCGCGCTTTCATGAAACGGACTGTCCGACGGGTGGGCAGGTAAGCGAAAAGTGCCTCTGACCAGCAAGAATGAGGATTGCCAAGGTCCTCGTTCCTGCCACGGTCGGAGGCACTTCTCAGGTGAAGAAGCGTATCGGGTCCTACCCACGCGTCCGCATCGAGGGCGGTGGCCGTGGGGTGGTGTCCCAGGCCGGGGCCGTACTGCTGGTCGAGACGGTCCGCAAGACCGGGCTGGACCAGGCGATGTCGGCGGCGCTTGCGCCATGGCGACGGCCGCGGGCGGTGCACGATCCAGGCAAGATCCTCCTGGACGTGGCCCTCGCGGTCGCGCTGGGCGGGGACTGCCTCGCGGATGTCGGGACGCTGCGGGTCGAGCCCGGCGTGTTCGGGCCGGTGGCCTCCGACCCCACGGTCTCCCGGCTCGTCGACGCCCTCGCCGCAGCCGGGCCGAAGGCCCTGTCCGCGATCAGGACCGCTCGGGCCGGCGTGCGCGAGCACGTGTGGAAGCTGGCCGGCACTGCGGCGCCGGATGCCGCGGGACAGGTGATCGTGGACCTGGACGGTGTGCTCGTGCTGGCTCACTCCGAGAAGCAGGACGCCACCGCGACCTGGAAGAAGACCTTCGGACACCATCCTCTGATGGCCTTCGTCGACCACGGAAGCGCCGGGAGCGGTGAGCCGGTGGCCGGCCTGCTCAGGCCGGGCAACGCGGGCAGCAACACCGCCGCCGACCACATCACCACGGCTCGACTCGCTTTGGCGCAACTGCCGAAGAAGTACCGGCGTGGACGCCGGACGCTGATCCGTACCGACTCCGGCGGCGGCACCCACGAGTTCGTGGCCTGGCTCGCCCAGCGCGGCCGGTGGCTGTCGTACTCGGTCGGCATGACCGTCACCGAGCAGATCCACCAGGCCGTCCTCAAGGTTCCCGTCACGGCCTGGACGGCAGCGATCGAGCCCGGCGGCGAGATCCGCGACGGCGCCTGGGTCGCCGAACTTTCCGGCGACTGTCTGAAGGGCTGGCCCAAGGGAATGCGGCTGATCGTCCGCAAGGAACGGCCCCACCCGGGCGCCCAGTTGCGGATCACCGACGCCGACGGACTGCGGCTGACCTGCTTCGCCACCAATACCACCGTCATGCCGATCGCGGCACTGGAGCTACGACACCGCCAGCGGGCGCGGGCCGAGGACCGCATCCGGGCCGCGCGGGCCGCCGGCCTGCGCAACCTGCCCCTGCACGACACCGCGCAGAACCGGATCTGGCTGGAGATCGTCCAGCTCGCCCTGGACCTGCTGGCCTGGATGCCGATGCTCGCTCTGACCGGCGAAATCCGCAGGTGGGAGCCCCGCCGTCTCCGTTTCCGCCTTCTCTGCGCCGCCGCCCAGATCGTCACGACCGCCCGCCGCCGATATCTGCGGTTCGCCCGCCACTGGCCCTGGACCGGCGTGATCACCGACGCCCTGGCACGGCTCGAAGCTCTCCCGAACCCCGGCTGAGCAGCACGTCCCCGTCCCTGCGAGCAGCATTACCCCGACCGGAGCCGTGGAACCCGGCGCCCACCCGACGCGACAGCCGGGCCATCAGCCTGGCTGCCACCAACCTGAGCAGCCGAAACGGCCCGCCGAAAGAACCGACGGACCGTCACGAAAGATCGAGGCTAGTCCCGCTTGGGGCGCAAGGTGCTGTCCGGGTGCAGGGTGCCGTTGTCGTCGAGGTCGTCCAGCACGGCGGGCAGGCCCTTGGTGAGCATCTTGGTGCGGACGGTGCCGAGGATTTTGGCCATGAAGAATCCTCCGGCGCCGGTGAAGCCGGTGTGGTGGTAGGTGAAACGGGTCCCGCCGCCGTGCGGTGCGAGTTGGTAGGCGACCTCCGTTACCTCGCCGCCGCCCTCGTCCTGCCAGGAGTAGCGCAGCAGCGAGGGCTCACGTGCCTCCAGCACCTCGCACAGCACCACGCCGCTCCATCCCGGCTTCGGCTTCGCGATGAACTTGAACGTGGTGCCGGCCGTGGCCGTGAAGCCCTCCGGGCGTGCGCCGGCGCCGGTGGCCGTCCAGAGCGGGATCAGCTCTGGATCGGTCACGGCGCGCCAGACCTTCTGCGGCGGGTGAGGGTAGTCGCGGACGATGTGGATGGTGCTCATGGGGGGCTCCTCGGGCATGGACGTCAAGCGCAGCACATATTTACAGTCAATAAAAATTTATAGCAACAGTAATTTTATGGAGGCTGGACTACGCTGCATCCATGAGCATGCGCACTGTGGACTGGACGGCCTTGCGTCGCCGCGACGCGGAACCCGCCGCTGAGGGACTACGGGAGCGCAAGAAGCGGCTATTGCGGCGGCAGCTGTCGGACACGGCCACCGAGATGTTCATGGAACGGGGCTTTGACGCCGTGCGTGTCTCCGAGATCGCCGAAGCCTGCGGGGTGTCGGAGAAGACCGTGTTCAACTACTTCCCCACCAAGGAGTCCCTCGTCCTGGACCTGGGCGAGGTCACGTTGGGCTCCCTGCGGACCACGCTGGCCGATCCGGATCTGTCGCCGGTCGAGGCCGTGCTGAAGATCTTGTCCGGCGAGCTGGCGGGCATCACATCCTGGCTGACCGAACAGGACGACCTGGCCCAGGCAAAGAACATGCTTCTGCGCTTCGGCATGCTGATCGGATCCACCCCGTCCCTGCGGGCCTATCAGCGCGACATGGTTGATCAGCAGGTCGCCGTAGCCGCCGAAGTCCTGGCTCAGCGCAATAAGATGAGCCCGGACGACCCTGAACCACAGATCGCCGCAACCGCCCTGCTCGCCCTGTGGCCCATCCAGTTCCAGGCGCTACGCAGGCACCTGAACCGCGTCCAGACCCCCGAGCAGTTGCACGACATGGTGAGCGCCGACGTCCAACGTGCAGCCCGCCTCATCGACACGGGACTGACCTCGCTCGCCCCCGCCCGGCCCAGCAAGTGAAGCGGAGGCGGGACCCGCTACGGCTCACTCCAGCCGAGCTGGACGGGAACCTTCGTGGAACGGGCACTGCGTACTGGTGCTGCCCGACTCCGAGCGGTTCGTGGACGCAACGGTGGAGCAGTTCACCGAGGTCCGTGACATTGGCATGGGTCCGATGGTCGGCAGAGTGGCGTTGTCGACCGACGGCGCCGGCTCGCTGATGCAGCCGGGGGACAGGTGGTGCTCCAGCGCGGGGACCTGGTGCTGACCTACACGGTCACCGGACCGGAGGCGCTGACCTCCATCACGGAGCACCCCGAGGTGGCGGTCCACACCGATGGGTACCGGCGCACCGGAGTGAATGTTGCGTCCTTCACTCTTGTCGCCCTGCGCGGTAAAGAGGTGCGCGGGCGAGCCATGCAGGCCCCCTATTCCGAGGCTGCGCGCTCTGCTGCGGGCGGTCGGAGATGCCCCGTGAGACGGACGAGGTCGGCGACGTGCGATTCTGCCTGCCTGATCAGGACGGCGGGGAGCGATGGCTGCGGCTGGACGAGATCCCGTTGCCGCCCACCACCCCGGCCGCCTGGCCGCGCTGACCGGGGTCCGGTAGCGGTGGCCGGTTTTTCCCCTCGCTCGCTTGACGTACGGCACAGCGATACCGGTCTTCCCCGTGGCCAGCAGGCACGGGGCGCGCGTCCGTACGTCGAAGGCCCAGGCAGAGGAGAGGTCCGGGCCGTCGACGTGAAATCGCTTCGCAGTGTACGGCGGCTACAGGGCGGCCGGGCGATGGTCGGAACTCCTCGTCCTCCGGATCCGTGACCACATCGAGCCCGGAGTCGTAGTGCACCGCCGCGCGGACGTAGCCGCCCTCGTCCGATCAAGGGCGCTCAGCGGCCGCACGGTCGGCTGCGAGTTTATGGGGCCGGCGTGTACTGCACGGTCTGCTGCCCTTCGAGTACCGCCTTTGAGGAACGCAGCAGTAGCTGGGCGCGCCGCCCATTGAGGCCCTGTACGGCATCGGTGCGCGGCCGGCCGCTGTGCTGCGGGACTACATCGTGCACTGCGGTGAGCCTGTGCGCCGCGATCCCGGCGGAGACCTGCAGCATCCGGTGGGCGGCCGCCCGAGCCGGCTGGTGATCGGCGGGCGTGCCCGGACTGGCCGGAACGCCAGGGCGGCGCCGGACGGATCCGGTCAGTAGCGCGCCCGGCAGGATGGTCAGTAAGTGAGCGGGCCCACACTGATGCTGGGCACCGGCACGCCGTTCTCGTCCTCGTCCGCCTCGGCGTCGGACGGGTCGAGGTCGACTTCGACGCCGGCCGGTTCGAGCGCGTCCCGGACGCGCTGTCTCATCGGCTCGCTCAGGTAGTTGTGGTGCAGGTCGAGCTTCCTGAGATGGGTCAGCGGCTGCCCGCTGAGCAGCGCCTCGGCGCCGGTATCGGTCAGTGTGCCGAGCGACAGGTCGAGCACGTCGAGGCCGGCGACGATGGGCGCGGCCCCCACGGCCGTCGCGACCTCGTCTTGCATCTCGCTGTTACGCAGGGCGAGACTCCGCAGCCGCGGCAGCCGGTTTCCGGACAGGATCCCCGCGAGGTCGGCGATCTCGCCGTCGCCCCCGTCCTCGTACGCCCCCAGCCACAGTTCGAGATGCTCCAGTGCGGGCAGCTCGCTCTCGCCCACCCCGCGCAGGACGTGGCCGCGCAGCCCCGCGCTCTCGACGACGAGCCTGCGTAGCGCGTCGTGACGTATACGGGGGAACCTCAGCGGGTGCAGCCCTTCCATGTCGAAGGACTCGCCGGCCCGGACCGAGAACTCCTCCAGGGCCGGATAGCTCGCGAGCAGCGGCGTGACGTCGGTCTGGCCGATCCGGGAGATCCGGCACTCCTCGTCGGTGATGTCGCCGAAATAGAGGGATCGCAGCCCGGTCAGCCGGTCCCGCGCGCCCAGGAACGCCTCCATGACCTCGTCGGGTTCGGTGTCCTCCGGGTCTCCCCAGATGCCGATGATCAGCGCGCGGATGCGCGCGCTGTCCACGGCCGCGCACAGCCGCTCGAAGGTGTCCGTCCACCGCTCGCCGGAAGTCCCTCGCTCGTATCCGATCCGCCAGGCCACGGCGTCGGCCTCGGGCAGCACGACGCCGGCCGCGTCCCGCTCCTCGGGGAACGTGAAGGCGGGGAGCCCGTAGAGCTCGGTGAGGTGATCGTCCTTGGTTCGCATGTGCCTGCCTGCTCCCGCCGTACGAGGTGTCCGGCGCGTCCAGCGCCCTTGATCTGCACGGCAGTTCTACCAGCCGCAAGTGACAACGCCGAGGCCCACCCTTCCGGGGCGCCGGTCGCCCCTGGGGCTCTACGGTGTCGGCTTCGAGCCGCGCGTGCAGGCACGCGAGCAGGACGCCCACCGGCGCCAGCGGCAAGGATCGCGGCATGCGGGTGCGGCTGCTGAACCAGAGCTGTCAGCCTGTCACCGTCACCAGCACGGTCGGGCTTGTGCTCGTCTGGAAGGAGTCTGACCCGAAAGACGGTCTCCTCGGCGACCTCGCCTACCAGGCCGCCTGACGAGGGGACCACACCACCGCGGCCAACCTCTTCAACCACGCCCTGGCTTCTTGTAAACGACCATGCCTGCTCCTCACCACACTTGATCTAGTTCTCGACGGACTGGGGAAGTGCGGTGAGCAGCAGCCTGTCGATGAGTGAGGTTGAGCCGGTCCGTGGACACGGACTGAAAGGCCGCTCACCGCAGGCTCGTCTGCGTCAGCCGTTCGACCCGGCCGCCTGTGCCACCGAGCCTTCGCCGGTTGCCGGCGTCACCGCCTCCTCCGCAGCCGAGACACTGATCGGACAGCTACGCCGGATCGGCAACGGACGACCGTGTGTGCTGGTGGCGCACAGCGTGGCAGGTGTCGTGGCCACCGTCGCCGCGGAGCAGGCACCCGACCTCATCAGCGAGGTCGTCTACCTGTCGGCGTTCGCTCCGGTCAGCGGCAGTCCCGCGGCCCACTACATCACGGAGCCCGAGAACGCCGGAGAGATGTTGACCGGTCTCCTCGTCGCCGATCCCGCCCAGGACGGAGCGTTTCGGCAGGACACCGGCGACGACGAACGGTACCCCTCCCTCCAAGAGGTGTTCTACGGCGACGTCGACGACGCTACGGCGGCCGCCGCGATATCGCTGCTCACTCCGGATGGGCCGACGGGCATGGCCGGGGAGCCCGTCACCGTGACCCCGCAGCGGTACGGGACGATCCCGCACACGTACCTGGTCTGCCTGCAGGACAAGGTGGTTCCGGTGGCCCTGCAGCGCCGCTTCACGGCCGAGATCGACGCGGTGTCGGCTCGTCCGACCACCGTGGTGGAGCTCGATGCGTCGCACTCACCGTTCCTGTCCCGGCCGGACGAGCTGGCCGAGGTGATCGCATCGGTGTACCGGGCCCAGCGGCCTGAGGAACACCAAGCTCAGGTCGCGCGCTGAGCTTGGTGTTCAACCTCGGCCGTTCACCTGACCCGCTGATGTTGGGCTGTTCGCGGGACAGCAGGGCAGCCGTTTCTTCACGCTTCGAGGTGTCGAGCAACGTCACGTGAAGGAACGGCAGCTGGTGAAGAGTCTCACCGCTGAACAGTCCGCTGACGCCGCGTTGGGTGTCCTGTCCCACTTTCGTGTCCAGTTCTACGACTGCCTCTATACGCGGGCGGATGCGCTCCTCGAGCTCACCGACGCGGTGCTGTGCGCGGACGGACCGGTGACGTCTCTGGTCGAGTTGACGCTCACGGCTGAGCACCGGCGCGGGCACGGGGCGATGTACGACGCGGTCAACCACGGCTGGCTGGAGCCGCGCCGACTGCGCAGACTGCTGGCCACCACGCCGCTGCCGCGTGCCGCCGACGGGCGGATCGTCCTCGCGGTGGACGTGAGTAACTGGCTGCGTCCCGACGCCCCCACCAGCCCTGGCCTGCTGTTCTGCCACGTCTGTGCGCTCACTGACCTGAGCCAGGCCGAGCGCCGCCGCCTCCTCGCGGCCCAGAGCCTTCAGCTCGCCGAGCTGGTCGTCCATCCCGTCGCGGTATGCCTGGTGGAGGGTGCCGCGCTTGCCGTGGCACACGTCCCGGCCAGCTTGTGGCGGGACTCCTGCCACCCGCGGCGGCGACGTGCGCGGCGTGATCATCACACGGACAGGGGCAGCGAGTACTGCTCGCTGCGGTTCAAGCGGGCCTGCCGCAAGCTCGGTGTTGCAGCCCATGGGCAGAGTCGGATCTTGCTTCGACAACGCCTGAGCGAGGCGTTCAACAGCGTCCTCAAAGTCGAGTACGTACACCGCCACACCTTCGCCACCCGTAATGAGGCCCGTATCGAGATCACCACCTGGATCACCGACTTCTACAACGCCAGGCGACTACAGAGCGTGTGCGGGTTCAAGAGCCAGATCGACTACGAACGTGACTACCGAGCCACCCTCGCCGAGGGACTGGCCGCATGGATCGTTTCCACGCTGCGAGGGGATTGACACCGCCGAGGACGCCGACGACGAGTAGCCGTGAGGCTGGCCTGCAGGTCAGCGAATGGCCAGGCGGCCACAGGCTCTTTTCTTGAGCGCACGATCCAGATAGGTTACGGTGGGGTCATGGCAAGGACCCGGGAGTTCGACACTGAGGCGGCGGTGAGCCGCGCGATGGAGCTGTTCTGGACGCGCGGCTACGAGGCCACCTCGGTGCGCGATCTGACCGGGCACCTGGGGATCGGGCAGGGGTCCTTGTATGCCGCGTTCGGCGACAAGGGCGGCCTGTACCGGGCGGCGCTGGAGCACTACCGCACCACCCTCGCGGCGGCCGCCCTGCGCAGTCTGGAGGAGGGGGCGGACGCCCGGTCGGCGATCCGCGCGATGCTGGTCGAGCGGGTCCGGATCGCCGTGGAGGACAACGGCCGGGGCTGCCTGGTGGTCAATGCCGCCTGTGAGCGCCTGCCGGAGGATGCAGCGACCCGGCGCACCGTTCGGGACATGCAGGACGCCAGCCGGGACGCGCTCGCCGAGGTGCTGCGGGTCGCGGCGGAGCGGGGGGAGATCGCGAAGCGGCACGACCCGTACACCCTCGCCGCTTTCCTCGTCACCTTCCTCAACGGACTGCTGGTCTCCGCGAAGATCACGCCGGACGTCCGCGCCCTCGAACCCCTTGTGGAGGTCGCGCTGGCTGCCCTCGACTGACTTTTTCATGCCCTGAATCTGTATCAGTCGATCCAGAAAAGTCGCCGGTACCCGCTCGGACACGGGATCCGGCGCCCCCGCCCCGCTTCAATCGAAGACCTCGGAGGACCCATGCCCCCCGCCCCCATCCCGAGTACACCCGCTCTCGGCGGAAGCCGCTGGAACACCTTCCCCGCGGCCGGCACCACCCTGACCGCCCGCGAGTTCTTCACCGCCACCGAGCCGCTGCTACAGGGCATCATCGACGACAACGCCCTCACCAGCGCCGACAGCGCGGTGCTGGAGGGCCAGATCCGCGCGGCACTCGCCCTCGGCACCCGGGAGACCTCCCTCCCGCTGTCCCTCGGCCCGGACAGTGCCTCGGCAGCGCGCGAACTGGATGCGCAGGCCGAGACGATCGGCCAGGAGCTTGCCTCCTGGTCGACCAAGGCGCTCTGGAGAGGCTGCTCACCGCTCCGGTACCGCTCCCCGCCGGCCCGCTGGTCGTCCGCAGCCACTGCTACGGCCACCTGCTTATCCCTCCCGCAGCCGATCTGCTCCGCGGACGTCACGGTGGACCGGTCATGATGCAGCTCTACAACGAGTGGCTCCACCAGATGGTCCTGCTGCGCGACGCCCTGCTGCCCTTCACCAACTGGCAGGACGTCCCGCTCCTGATCACCCCGACCGGACTACGGCACACCGAACCGGCCCGCGACGCGTTCCTCACCGAACTCCTGGTCCGCCAGATCCGGCACACCAGCATCGCGGCCTTCGCCCGCAACGTCGTCACCGGCGCCTCCGGCCCGGTCGGCTACGGCTTCGAGGCCAGCGGCGGCACCGCCCTGCCCGCCGTCCTCGACCAGCCATCCCTGACCGCACCCCGGCACCTGCTGACCTGGCGCCCCGACCCGGCCGTCGGTGAAGCCGCCACGTATGTCCCCGAAGTACAGGACTACTACGCCGCACCCCGCACCCTCGTCGAGGACCTGCCGCCCGCCACACCACATCCGGCCCGCTCTCCGCCCGTACCGTCACCGCGCCGGTCGCCGACGGGACCCGCACCGCCCGCATCGAGGTCACCCACGACGGCACCACCGCCCACGTCGACCTCGGCCAAGCCCTGTGCGGCCACCGCTTCCCTCAGCGTGAGAACCCCGCCGCAGGCGACGCATCCGGCACCGCCGCCTGGTCCGCGCTGCGCGCCGGGACTGGTGTGGACGCAGAGCAGCGACGTCACCCTGGACGCCACCGGCCAGGACGACCTCGTCGTACTGGCCCTGCTCGGCCGGCTCTACCCGGAGAACGTCACCCTGCGCCCCGTCGGCCGTTCCGCTGCCCGGACAACCGCGGACGGCACCGGACCGAGCCGCCTGGTGACCCTCGTCGACCCCGCGCAAGCCCACTGACACCCGCATCGCGACGTACACCAAGAAGGTTGAAACATGATGTTCGACCATGACGGATCGCCCGTCCGCACGGGCCGAGCCGCCGTGAACGGAACGAGTCTGCACTACCGCACAGCCGGGTCCGGCCCCGCGGTGGTGCTCCTACACGGCGTGCCCAAGACCAGCTACCACTGGCGCCACCTCGTCCCGAAGCTGACGCCCAACTACACCGTCGTGGTCCCGGACCTTCGCGGTCTCGGGGACTCCGCCCGCCCGTCGGACGGCTACGACTCCGCGACGATGAGCGACGACATTGCAGAGCTGATGAACCACCTCGGACACGAGACATACGCCGTGGCGGGCGAGGACTGGGGAGCGGTGATCGGCTACCAACTCGCCGCCCGCCACCGCGACCACGTCACCGCTCTCGTGTTCGCCGAGGCCCTCTTCCCCGGATTCGGCTTCGAGGACCACACGGCACTCACCCCCGAGAACATCTCCAGCGGCATGCACCTGTGGCACCTGGGCTTCTACTTCCAGCCGGACATACCCGAGATGCTGATCGCCGGACACGAGCGCGAGCTGATCACCTACATGATCAAGTACGAGCGCAGCCGGCCCGACAGCGCCACCCCCGACGCGGTCGACGAATACGTGCGCTGCTACTCCATGCCCGGCGGAATCCGCGCGATGCTCTCCATCTACCGGGCCATGCTCGTCGACGCCGAACAGAACCGGCAGACCGCACAGAAGAAACTGGACATCCCGGTCCTGGCCCTCGGCGGATCCGCGTTCATCGGCGACCGCAACGAGTCCCAGATGCGGCTCATGGCCCACGACGTCACCGGACACACCTTCGACGCCGGACACGACCTCGCAGAGGAAGTACCCGACGAGATGGCCGACGTCCTCCTGCCGTTCCTGGCCACGCACCAGTAACCGCACCCGGCCGCCGAGGTCGGCGACCTGAAGCGGCCCGGCACGGCGAGGGCCTCGTGCCTGAAACGAACGATCTGGTTCCGCACAGCCACGAGGCCCCTTCGACCCCACCAGCGCCGGCCCGCGTCACATCACCCTGACGCCCCCACCCGCGAAATCTCTTGTCAATTGACCAAACTCAGAATCAGTCTGTTGACGTCAGCTACTTCGGTGCCCACGGGCACGTTCCGCTGCGCGTGCCCTGCTGTTGGCCGTGATGGGGGCATCCTGCTCACCGCGCTGGCGGGCAGCGCGAGGATCATGCAGTTGCGCGCGACCGCCCGCAAGCACCGCTGGTCCCACCGCAGGGCTGTAAAGCCGGGGTCAAGGACTCATCGAAGGCCCGGCGGTAGCCCGGACTACCGGGAGCCCGCCACAGGGCGCGACTTGTAGAAGAACTCCTGCAGGTAGGCGGCCTCATCTTCGTCGAGTTCGACGTCCACCGCGGCGACCGCGTCGGCCAGTTGGGCCGGCTTGGTGACCCCGACGACGGGCGAGGTCACCGCCGGGTTGCGCATGACCCAGGCCAGGGCGACCTGGGCCGGCGGCAGACCCCGTTTGCCCGCGACCTCGTGGACGCGCTCGGCCACTGCCTGGTCCTCGTCGCGGTGGAGGATTTTGCCGCCCGCGTCGGTCTCGGCACGCGCCGCGGCGGTGTCCCGGGCCCGCGTCAGCCTGCCCCGCGCCAGCGGGCTCCACGGGATCACGCCGATACCCTGGTCGGCGCAGAGCGGGAGGATCTCCCGCTCTGCTTCCCGGTGGATGAGGTTGTAGTGGTCCTGCATAGACACGAACCGGGTCCAGCCGTTCAGGTCAGCCAGATACAGGGCCTTGGCGAACTGCCAGGCGCACATGGAAGAGGCTCCGATGTAGCGGACCTTCCCGGACTTGACCGCTTCGTGCAGCGCCTCGAAGGTTTCCTCGATCGGGGTGTCGTAGTCCCAGCGGTGGATCCGGTACAGGTCGATGTAGCCGGTCCCCAACCGCTTCAGGGAGGCGTCGAGCTCGGCGGAGATCGCCTTGCGGGACAGCCCGGCGCCGTTCGGACCGGGGCGCATCCGCATCCAGACCTTGGTGGAGAGAACGACCTCCTCGCGCCGGGTGAAGTCCTTGACCGCCTGGCCGACGATCTCCTCGCGGCTTTCGGCGCTGTACCCGTTGGCCGTGTCGAGGAAGTTGACGCCGTACTCGAGGGCCTGCTTGATGATGTCCCGGCTGGCGTCCGCGCCCAGCGACCAGGGCTTGCCGCCCCGGCCCGGCTCGCCAAAGCTCATACAGCCCAGGGTGATGGCGGAGACTTCCAGTCCGGTCGTTCCGAGTTTGATGTATCACATGCCTCCGAACCTAGGAATCGAAGTGCGCTCTATCGCAAATTCGGAGGCGTGGAGCATGCGCGCTCTGTCAGGTTTCAACCGTTTCGGCCAGACGTATCAGAGAACCCAGTGGTATCGAGTAACAAACTGTCAATTCCCAGCCGAGCGCGTGGGGCACTACTCAGCCCCCGACGGCAAACCTCCCTCGCGGGTCCGTCGCCACCACCGATCATCGCTCGATCACTAAGAGATTCCGCTGGTCCTGGCGACGGTATCGCAGCGCTCGCGACGGCGCCCCTACCCGCGGGATCTCTTAGCGCTCGGGTTCGGGAGTGCGGGACATGAGCCGGCTGGCCGGAGCGGACGAGTTCGAGCCCGTCCGCCGAACGCAGTGACACCACCGGACTGCCGGGCGGCCCGTTCAGCCTGCATCAGCTACGGCACTCCGCGGTCACGCACGCCGCCGAGGACGGCTCGAACACCGTCGCCTTGCTGGCCCTGTCCGGACACACCTCGGTCACCTCGCTGGCCAGACACTCTCGGGTCTCCCCCCAGGCCCTGGCCCACGGGCAGCAATCACGGCACCCGGCCGCACGCCGCCACCGATCAGAGGGTGTGGCGGCAGGGTTCGGCGGAGACGCTGTAGACATTGCCGCCGCCGGGCGCACGGAAGCCGCGCAGCACGTACTGCTCGGTGGGCAGGCCGGCCGCTCGCGCGCTGGCAGCCAGCGCTACCTGAGGAATAGAGGTAGATCATGGAACGTTGCCTGGCGCATGACGACTAAAAGTATCGACGGCGCGTCCGTCCCGTTGCTCGATGCCGCTCGTACGGCGGCGAAGCAAGCAGCGGTCGAAGCCGCAGCGACCGAGCGAGACCGGCGGATCACCGGCGTGAGTGCCGCCGCTGCTCGGGCTGCGGGAGCGTTCGCCTTGGGCGTCCGCCGATCCGATGGAGGGATCGAGGCCGACCTCAGCATGAGGGTCCGGTTCCTGGCTGAACTCGGACGGGGCTGCCCGTCGACGGCCTGGGTCGCGGCCACGAACCTCGAAGCGAAGCGGGTGTTGCAGATCGGCACGTCAGACGAGGCATACGCGGATGCGTTTCGCGATGTCGATAGCGTAGCGTGCGCGTCTGCTCGGCCGGGGACGGCCGTCCGTGAGCCCGGCGGGCTGCGCATCTCCGGCCGATGGTCGTACGCTTCGGGATGTGAACTTGCCGAATGGGCGATACTTTCCGTGCAACTGCCCGGGGAAGGTGACCGCCCGCCGCAGCCAACTGCGGTGTTAGCCCGCACCCGGGATCTGACCATCGACCGAGACTGGCACATGGCGGGACTGTGCGGCACCGGAAGCCACACTCTCGTCGGCGACGACGTGTGGATCCCCGATTCTCATCTGCTCGACCTGCCCCGGATCGCCGCCGCGGCATCCAACATCGCGATCGCGGTCGGGCTGTTCGCTCCCCTGTGGGGTGCCGCGCGCGGCGCCCTCGACATCGTGGTCAATGTCCTTGCCAAGCGGACGTCGCCGAACCCCGCCCACCCCACTCTGGCCGACTCTCCCGGTGCCCGGAGGAACCTCGCCGTCGCCGCGCACAAGATCAACACCGCTGAGCGGCGCATGCTCGGGATCGCCGCTGCAGTCGACGCCACGCAACCCGGCGAGATGCTTGCGGCCGAAGAGCGTGCGCGGCTCCGAATGGATCTGATCGCCGCTGTGCGGGAATGTCGTAGCGCACTGGAGGACTTGCTGGACCTGCACGGATCCACCGGCCTGGACAACTCCAACCCACTGCAGCGGTACTGGCGGGACTTCGCAGTGGGGTCGCGGCACGTCCAGTTCACCTCCCACGTCGTCGAAGAGGATTACGGCGTGCTTCTGCTCGGGATCAACGAAGCACCCTCCGGGATGCTCTGAGGACTTGCCGGACACGAGGACGCTTATAGTGCTGCGTTCCTCTTTGGCGGAGTACTACGAGGGCAGGGGAAGAGCCTGGATCGGTGTGGGGGTGTCATGCCGAAGATGTTGTCGGCCTGTCCGGCCAGGGACGCGGCCGAGGAGAAGCGGATCCGGAAGTTGGCCGGTGCCCGGCACGCGCCGGCGGACTGGATCCTGCGATCGAAGATCATCGCTTTGAGCTGGGACGGATTGCGCGTTCCAGCGATCGCGGACCGGCTGAGGTGTCGGGAGAAGACGGTCCGCAAGTGGCTGCGCCGGTTCAACGCCGAAGGCGTCGACGGGCTCGGTGACCGGCCCGGATGCGGGCGCAAGCGCCGTATCACCGAAGCCGGGCGCTCTCGCATCATCGAGCTGGTCCGCGGTGATCCGCCCGGGCGGCTGGTGCGTGAGCCGTGGGGGGACCTGGCGGCCGAGGACGAAACGGCACCGGGTGAGTGGACCCTGGACACCCTGACCGCCGCCGCCCGGCGCCAGGGCATCGATGTCCACCGTTCCCAGGTGCGTCGCATCCTGCAGGCTGAGGGGTGCGGTGGCGTCGTACCCGGTCCTGGACCGGCAGCCGCGATTCGGACTTCGCCCCCAAAGGACGACCGTCATCGGCCTCTGCACAGACCCGCCGCCCGACACGAGGGTGATCTGCGCCGATGAACTGGGCCCGGTCATCCCACGCACGTTCCCACCCGCGCCGGGCTGGTCGCCGGACGGGCATCGCATCAAGGCCGTGCTCGATTACGCCCGAGGGCCGGAGAAGACCTGGGTCTACGGAGCCCTGCGGCCCACGGACGGGCAGGCCCTCACCATGACGGCACCGTCGCGCAGCAGCACCCACTACCAGGCATTCCTGCAGCGACTTGAAAAGGCCAACCCGGCCGGCACCCTCATGGTGGTGACCGACAACCTGTCCAGCCACCACAGCAAGTCAACCCGCGAATGGCCGGCGGACCACCCCCGCATTCAGCACCCCTTCATCCCGGTCGGCGCCTGCTGGCTCAACCTGCAGGAAGGCTGGTGGCGCCTGTTCCGCAAGGCTGCTCTGGCGGGCCAGTCCTTCGCCACCCCAGACGAGATCGACCGGGCCACTCACATCGCCACCACCCAGCTCAACACCTCTGCCCGTTCCTGGGTATGGGGTCGACCCGCGCCACCGACCCGCACCATGAGACGCCGCTTCGAGTACCGCCTTTGAGGAACGCAGCATGGTGAGTGGCATGGCGCCTTAGAACTCCTAACAAAGGGCGAGGTTTTTCAGTCGGCGCCAGCAGATGATGCTGCAGGCCAGGCTGAGGAACGCTTCGTGGATGTCGTCGCGTAT
>NZ_BMVU01000090.1 GCF_014650875.1 Streptomyces minutiscleroticus | reverse complement strand
AGGCGATGCTGGTGAAGGCCAGGAAGTGCTCCGCCTTGCGTTCGTAGCGGCGGTGCAGGCGGCGGCAGCCGGCGAGCCGGGCCATGGTGCGCTCGATCACCCAGCGGTGACGGCCCAGCCGCTGGGAGGACTCGATGCCCTTGCGGGCGATGCGGTGCCGGATGCCACGCGCGCGGAGCCATTTCCGCAGATGAGCGTAGTCGTATCCCTTGTCGCCGTGGAGCTTGGCGGGCTTGCGCCGGCGCGGGCCGCGGCGGGAGCGGACGGGCGGGATACCGCGCACGAGCGGCTCCAGGGCCTGGCTGTCGTGCAGGTTGGCGCCGGAGATCCCGACGGACAGGGGCAGTCCGGTCCGCTCGGTGATCAAGTGGATCTTCGACCCTTTCTTGCCCCGATCCACAGGATTCGGACCCGTCAGGTCCCCCCCTTCATGGCCCGCATGGTCACCGAGTCGATCGCGCACCGCGACCAGTCCAGCTCACCCCGCGAACCGAGCCCGTCCAGCACCAGCCGGTGCAGCTTCGCCCACACCCGGGCCTTGGTCCACTGCGTGAACCGGCGATGGGCCGTCGCACCGGACGGCCCGAACATCGGCGGGACCTGCGCCCACGTACAGCCCGTCGTCGCCACGAAGATGATCACGGCCAGCACCTCACGATCGCCGTACCGGCGCCGGCCACCACCCTGCGGACGCGACGGCGCCTCCGGCACCACCCGCTGGAACAGCTCCCACAACCCGTCCGGGACCAGACGCTCAACCATCAACACGGACTCAGGCTACCGCCAAGGCCAAATGAGATGACCTCTTAGCAGGGCAACGGACAACTGTGCATGGGAGCAGGGGGCGTCATGCGGCGTTGGAAGGAATTACCGGATTCCTTGGATCCACGAGTGCGGCAACTCGTCGTTCAATTGAGAAGGGTCAAGGACCGCAGTGGGCTGAGCCTGGAGTCGTTGGAGACGAAGACCGGCATCAGCCGTTCGTCCTGGGACCGCTATTTCAATGGGAAGACCCTGCCGCCGCACCGCGCGGTGGAAGAATTGGCGCGGACTTCCGGGGCGGACAGCGTCCGCCTGCTGGTCCTGCACGAGATTGCCGAGGACGCCCGGCAGCGACGGAGCGCACTGTCTCCGTCGGACGGTGCAACGGACCCGAGGGCCGACGTTCCGGAGGTGGAACCGGCATCGTTGAAGGATGCCCGGCCGCCGCTGGTGCGCAGAGGCGTAGTCCTCGCCGTCGCCGCGCTGGCCGGCGTGGGCGCCGGGATGGTGATCTCCTCGGCGTGGAACGGTGACCGCTCCGCCGGTAACCAGGTCAAGACCACGGCGGCGGCTCCAGGACTCAGCAGCAGTAGGACCAGCGCGACGGCCGAAAGGAAACGTTACGTCTTCCAGCCCGGCAAGTCCTATCCCTGCGAGGTCCGCAGGAGCGAAGCGGCCGGGAAGGGCCCGTACGCCGGATACAGCGTGACGCAGAGTGCCGTCCTCACGGGGCCCGGGTGGGACGTGGTGGAGGCCCAGTGCCTGCTGCGCCATCACCACATGGAACCCGGCATCGTCGACGGGGTGTACGGACAGCAGACCATCGCGGCCGTGATGCGACTGCAGGGGAAAGCCGGGCTGCCCGCGGACGGCGTCGTCGGCCCGCACACCTGGCGGGTGCTGCGCGGATGACCAGCGGTGCACCGGAGTGCGCGGCGCTGGCCGAAGGACTGCGTGCGGTCCGGGCGCGTACCGGGCCGAGCCTTGTGGCGTTGGCCGAACGCACGGCGTACAGCAAGTCGTCCTGGGAGCGCTATCTCAACGGGAAGAAGCCGGTGCCCCGCCAGGCCGTCGAGGCGCTGTGCGCCACGGCAGGGATGGTGTCCTGCGGCGTGGTGTAGCAGCGATCTTCGCAGGAGCAGCTTTCGTGCCTGCCCCTCGGCATGAGTCGTCGATCATCTGTGTCGACGGCGCAGGCTGACGGCCCGTCGGGCCACGAAAGTCGCGGGCGCCTCTGATTGCCGGCGCGACCTGCAACTTTGCAGTGATCGCTGGTACACCACATGAGGGGACATGACCACGGCAGGAGAACCTCCCGAGCGGCTCCTCGCCCTGTGGGAGCTGGCGGACGCCGAATGGAGCGGGCGCGCCCGCCTCTCCCGCCCCGCCGCACAGCACCCTTCCGTTGCCGTGCCGACGGACGCCGGGAGTGACGGGGCTGTCCCGCGACGGCCCCGGCACGGGCGTTGGCCGGCCATCGTCGCCGGTGCCGCGGCGGCCCTGGCCGCCGTGACTGCGGCCCTGGCCGTCCCGGATTCCGGCGCCGGAGAACCGACGGGCCTGACGGCGTCCCCCGTGCTTGATCCCCCGCCCGCTTGCCACGGGACGACGTGCGACGGCATGGATCCCGGCCGGTCGGCCTGTGGGCTGCCCGGCCGGGCCGACTCACTGGGACCACCGCACCGCACCCGTACCGGTACGGGCGTGGAAATCCGGTACAGCAGCGTGTGCGCCGCCGCGTGGGGCAGGATCTGGCATGCGAGGATCGGGGACGTCCTTGAGCTGTCGGTCCTCGGCGTCCGGCCGCGCAGAGTCCTCATCGACAGCACCGCGGACACCGACGTCTACCGCTTCACGGCGATGATCGGCGCCCCGGATCGGGCCGGTCTGCGGCTGTGCTTCACCGCGGCCGGTGAGACCGATCCGGAGTGCTTCCATGCCACCCCTTGAGCTGAGGTGTTGCAACGACCGCTAGAACTGAAGCCGAGGTGCACTCGTGGCCGGCGTCCATTGGGCAAGTGCGTTGTCGGGCAACGATGCGTCGGCTGCTTTCGGCCGTGGGGACTGGTGGGCTCGCATGCTTGAGATGTCGCGTATTCCTCGTGCCGATGTGAGCACGGGGGCACCCACCTGGTGCTGACCTCTCCCGACCCCGGATCATTTGCGAAGTCGAGAACGGTACTCGCCCGGGGCAGTGCCTCGGGCACGTCTGAAGGCACGGCTGAAAGCGTGCGCAGAGCCGTATCCGACCGCGCGGGAGATCGACTCGACCGGCTCATCGGTATCGCGGAGCCGGACGGACGCCAGGTCGATGCGCCACTGCGTCAGGTACGCGCCCGGCGTCTGTCCGAGGGCGGACCGGAAACGCCTGGACAGCGTCGCCCGTGAGACGCTCGTCGCGGCGGCCAGGGTCTGTGTGGTCCAGGGGTGTCCCGGTTGGGCGTGGACACATGCCAGAGCGTCGCGCACGACCGGATCACGCATCGCTCCCAGCCATGAGCCGGACTGCTCCTGCGGGTAACGGGCCAGCCAGGCGCGTACGAACTGAACGAGCAGAAGGTCGACGATGCTGTTGATGGCGGCGGTGGTGCCGATCTGCGGCTGTGCGAGCTCGGCAGCCAGAAGTTCGACGGTCCTTCTGAGCTGCGCGTTCTCCTGGGCTGTAACGTGCATCGGCCGAGCGAGGGAGGTAAGCACCGGTGTGCGCGCCTCCGGGTCCTGCTCATAGTGCAGGACGATCACTTCCGTCTGCACTGGCTCCGAGCCCAGACGCAGGGCCCGGCCATCGCCAATAGCTCGGGCCGCCTCTTTCCGGTCGCAGGAACCCATCGTCACGCCGGCGCTGCCGGCTATCCCATGTGCGATGCCCGGCGACACCAGGACGGCGTCTCCGGCCTGCACCTGAAGAGGTTTCTCGCCTGTGACGTGGAGCCACATAGTGCCGCGGGACACCACGTGCAGTGCCGCTCCTGGAAAGGAGTCCAGCCACAGGCCCCAGGTTCCTCCGGCCTTCAGCATGACCCCGAGCGCCCCACGCGCACCCGAAACATGCAAGACCTCCGCCAGCACATCCATGGGTCCATTCTCGTCCACCACCGCGAACCGCCGCCGGCGCATGTGTCCTCGTCCACAGCCTCAGGCCACGTCAAGAACAATTTTTCCGTGCACCTTCCGCGTGAACAGCGCCCGGACGGCGTCGTCCACGTCCTGCCAGTCGCCTCGAAGTCCGACCGGTGCCGAGAGCCTCCCGGCGGCCATGAGGCCCAGCAGGTCCGTCAGCTCCCCGCCGGTCGGCGTCATGTCGCCGTAGGTGGCGATGCTGCGGGGCTCACCGAAGCCGAACAAGGCCCCTGACGGGAACGTGGTTTCCTGCCCCGAGGAGTAACCGACCAAGTGGATGGTGCCGCCCTCGGCGAGGGAACTCCACGCCTGGGCCACCAGCGGGCCACCGACCGTGTCCAGGACGAGGTCGAACCGGTCCTCGGTCTCAGCCAAGTCGGTCAGGACCCTGTCGGCGCCGAGTTCACGGAGCCCGGCGGCCCGCTCCGGCGAACCGACGAGTGCCGTCACCCGGGCGCCCGCCAGCGCCGCCAGTTGGACGGCGAAGTGCCCGACGCCCCCGCTGGCGCCGGTGATCAGCACGTCGCGCGCCAGCAGGGAACGCTTGCGCAGCACCCGGAATGCGGTGACCCCGGCGATCCCCAGCGCGGCGGCGTCGGCCAGGTCCACGCCCGCGGGGACGGTGCCGAGCGAGGCGGGGCTGACTGCCACCCGCTCCGCCCACGCGTGGGGGGCCATTCCCACTGCGACGCGCGTACCTTCGGGCGGCCCCGAACCGTCGGATGCGGCGCGCACCACGATGCCGGCCGCGTCGTGACCGTGCACAGCGCCGGCCGGCCACTGGTGCACGTAATTCAGCTCTCCGAAGTTGAGACTGATGTGCTGTATCTCCACCAACGCCTCACCGGTGGACGGTACGGGCTCATCGACATCGGCGAACCGGACGGGTCCGGCCCCACTGTGATCGACCACAAGGGCGCGCATAGGGGTGTGTTTCCTTCTCTCGTGGATGTGCCTGAACATTCGGCGCGGCAACAGATCGAGTGCTCAAATGTCGCACTGTCGTCTTCTTGAAACCCTACGCAGGACCAGGACAGCGACCAGACCCGTGAGAATCAATCAGTTGACGATCTGTATCAGTGCGGCTCACGGCGCGTCGAGTTCTGCGCCCGGCCGGTGGATGGCGCTGTGACGGGCACGACATGCTCGGCAATGTGATGATCTTGAGGCGTCAGCGCTTCCGCTTCCGTCGGGCGGCGGGATCGCCCTGGGCGACGTGCCTGGCGACCGCGTCGATGCCGGGGTGGGCATACCGCTCCAGGGCGGGGACGGAGGCGTGGCGGGAGCGGTCCAGGAGCATCGGGGTGGAGGTGTCGCCCCACGTGGGCAGCCGCGCGTTTGGCCGACGTCCCCGGCAGCGCCGGATCGTCGATGCCCGCGATGGGGACGGCAGGGAAGCACAATCGCCGATCCCGCCCCCATGGATCCGGGCAGTCCCCAAGCCCACCTGCGGAAGACCGGCGTCCCGCCACAGCGCGCCAGGACCTCCACGATCCGCCAATTCATCCTCCAGGGCCCCGGCCCTCGTCATCGCCAAGGCCCTCGGCTACCACGACAAACCGCCACCCGCCTGGTCCCCGATGTCGGAGGCACCTGGGCCCGCGCCCCAGGCCACCACACACGGTGACACCAGGCACGGCCTCAACGAGGAATACGCGACACCTCAACATGCGGGCCCACCAGTCGACCGAGGCCGGAAGACAGCGTGAGCCCCGAACTCCTCCTGGCAGCCGTGCGATCGATGGGCAACCATTCCTGCGACTTGATGGTCATGTCCGTGCCGCTCGCATAGTGGGCGGGCATTGTCAGCTCCGCCTCGGGACGTTCTGAGGCGCTGGAACACGGGGAAACGTCTTCATGCATCACCGCACCACCGTGGCAGGCCTTGCCGGGGCCCTCGCCCTGTCCGCGCTCACGATTCCGGTGGCCGCCCAGGCGGATGACTTCTCGGGCGACATCAAGATCACGAAGGTGGTCGTCAACGGAGGGAAGGACATCGTCCTGGGGACCACGGACGTGAAGACGTTCACCATCGCGGTGACCGCCACGGACGACTCGGGCATCGAGGTCGGAAGTACCTTCCCGGCCATGTGGCACACGCCCCTCCCGAACGGCGACTACTACGGTCTCGTGATACCCGACAACATCGCGGGCAAGTGCGTGCGCCAGAGCTTCACCACGACCACTTGCACCTACACGCTGAAAATCAACCCGCGCATCCATCCCCAGGACAACACCACGGCCGGGACCTGGGCCGTGAGAGCCCACGCCCTGGCCAACGACGGTGACTACATCACCAAGGATTCCACCGCCAAGGCAAAGGTCCTGCGCAACTCCAGGCTGACGGTCAACGCCTCGCCGGAACCGGTGAAGAAGAACAAGACGATCACCGTCACGGGCACTCTGACCCGCGCCAACTGGGAGACCTACAAGTACGGGGGCTACACCAAGCAGCCGGTGAAGCTCCAGTTCAAGAAGAAGGGCACCAGCACCTACAAGACCCTCAAGACCGTCACGACGGACAGCAAGGGCAACCTGAGGACGACGACGAAGGCCACGGCGGACGGCTACTTCCGCTACTCCTTCGCAGGCACGTCCACCACCCCGGCAGTCGCCTCCGCGGCAGACTACGTCGACGTGAAGTAACCCTCGGGAGGGTCATCTATCCTCCAGCAAGCGCAGAAGGCTCAGAGGCTGTTGTCGCTCCGATCTCGAGGGGTGCGCGTCGAACGAGAGTCCCGATGGGGTGGTCTTCTCGTGGCCGGGGCATGAAAGCAGGGCCTCCTGAACAGCTCGTGGGTGTCGAAGACCACGAGCAACAGGAGGCCCTGTGCCGCAATCTTTCGCGCCGGCGCCCGCGGAGTCCAACTCGGCCGCTCGGTCGTGTGATTGTCTCGCCCGCGCGTACGGCAATGCCGTCGACCATGGAGAGCGTGTGCGACGTTATCCCTCGGACATGACGGACGCGGAGTGGGCGGCGGTGCGGCCGTTGCTGCCGGTGCCGGGCCGGCTGGAGGGCCGCGGCGGACCGCCGGAGGGCTACTGCCACCGTCAGATGCTGGATGGATCCGGTATCTCGTCGACGACGGGATCAAGTGGCGGGCGATGCCCGCGGCGCCGCGACGGGCGAAGCCGCCTCTGCCGACTGGGTCGGGCCGTCAGCAGCCGGTGCGCTCAGCACCTCGCCGACCGTTTCCCGGGCAATGACCAAGCGCTGCCACCGCTCCTGCGTCTGCTCCAGCCCGACACGCAGCGCCTCCACCCGCTGCCGAGCAGCCAGTTCCCGCTCCTCCAGCAACCCCATCACCGACGGCACCCGGCAACCTCCACCCAAGAGACGACACCCTGCACCGTCTCTGCCGCACACCAGCCGACCTCAATCCTGACCAGGTAAAACGCGGCGATCACAGGCGGAAAGACAACAGCTTCTAACCGGTGACTCTGTGATGCAGGTCAGCTCGCCCGACAGGATGGCGATGGGGATCCGTTACGGGACTTCGGTTTGCGCCAGGACCACCGCGGTGGGCCCGGAGCGCGTGTGTCAGATTCGACGACTTCCCGGATCCCTCCGGGCGCCCGCTCGCTCGGTGCGCACGGAAGGAGCAGGGCGGTGGCGCGACAGGACGTGAAGGATGAGGTTCTTTACCTGCGGGCGGCGGGGGTGGACCTGGGCAAGCAGTTCCTGCTGGCGTGTGTACGGACCCCCGGCGCGAAGCGGGCGGGCACCTGGTCGCTGGATACCGAGCGGTTCGGCACCACTCCGGCCGAGATCCGCAAGCTGCTGGCCCGGCTGCTCGAGCACCGTGTCGAGGTGGTGGTGCTCGAGGCCACCTCGGACTACTGGCGCCACCTGTACTGCACCCTGCAGCCGCATCTGAACCTGATGCTGGTCAACCCGGCCCACCTCAAGGGCATCGCGGGCGCAGGAGTGATCCCAGTGACGCCGCGTTCCTCGCCCGGGCGGGCGCCTCCGGCATGGTGATGGGCTCCTTCGTGCCCGAGCGCGAGATCCGCGAGTTACGGGATCTCACCCGCCGCCGCACCGAACTGGTCACTTCCCGCGGCCAGGAGGTCCAGCGCCTGGAGAAGGAGCTGGAGGACACCGGGATGAAGCTCTCCTCGGTGCTCTTCGACACGTTCGCCACGCTGCGACTGGTGCCGATGAGCGACGCTTTCTCAGTGGTGATCACTTCCGGATTCCGTATCCGTGCCGCCACATCGCGCGGCCGAAGGACGAGCTCAGGGCGCGCGGTGCGCGGGTTTCCGGGAACGTCGTCCCTCCCCTACTGGGCCGGTCCCGCCACGGGGGCCGGCCGGGGACGCCCGTGGGCGAAGCGGCGCATCACCGGCTGCTCGACCGCGCGGTGGAGCGCGTAGGCCGCGGCGAGGGTGAGCAGGAACACGACCGCCTCCAGCAGCAGGGCGGCGGGCAGGTCGTAGCTACCGGTCAGGAAGCGCTCGCGGACGTAGAAGAGTGTGATGCCCTGAACGAGGTAGAACGCGAAGGAGATCTCTCCGAGCCATACGGCGGGGCGGCTGCTCAGCAGGGTGCGACGGTCCGAGAGGTCGGCTGTGGTCAGAGAGCAGATGATCGCCGCGATGGGGACGATCGTGGCCAGGGTGAAGCTGAAGGGCGCGGGGACGGTGAGGGCCGCGGCGTATCCGGCGACGGCGAGTGCGGCGACCCAGACGGGACGGATGCGGGGCAGGCGGCCGCTCAGGGCCATCCGCGCCAGGACCATGCCGAGCACGAACTCGAACATCCTCGGCGGCGGGAAGGCGTAGCTGAACCACATCTGGGTGAAGGACAGCGGCAGTTGCGGCACGCGGGGGGTGTCCGCCACCAGGTACCTGCCGATCAGGTCCATGACGACGATGCCCGCGACTGCGGCTCCCGCGCCCCACCACAGCAGCCGTTCGGGGATGCGCAGCACCGGCCGGATCAGCAGCGGGAACAGGGCGTAGAAGAGCAGTTCGCAGCAGAGCGACCAGGCGGGCGGGTTGACCCCGCTGAAAGTCTGCGGATCGGACAGGAAGGAGTGCAGGAGGAACAGGTTGGGCAGCCAGGACTCCACCGGTGTGTAGGCGCCGGCGAACAGGATCATGGCCAGTGCCCAGGTCACCAGGTGGTTGGGGAAGATCTTCAGCAGGCGGCGGCGCCAGAAGCGGGGGGCGGTGTCCTGCGGACGGTGCGACCAGGTGAGGACGAAGCCGCTGAGCACGAAGAAGAACGACACCCCTATGTAGCCGCACGAGCCGAAGAACCACGCGAGGTCCTCGGCCTGACCGGGGTCGCCGAAGAAGGTCTGGGCACTGGCCGGTGCGATCGGGTTACTGAGCAGAGTGGTGTGGTACAGGAAGACGAGCAGTGCGGCGCAGAAGCGCGCACCGGTGAGAGACGGCAACGCCGTGCGCCCCGACGGGGGGACGGCGGACGAGGGCCGGACGACGCGCAGGTCCCTGGGGGGAGGGACGGCCATGGCGTGGGATGCCTTTCGCTGCGGAGATCCCGCAGCATGTGCCACGGGCACAGGCATGGTGGTCCTTGTCCGCCCATCGGCCGGGAACTCGGCGCCCATCGGACGCCGGCCCTGCGGTGCCCGTCTCCTCCCGGACGGTGCCGGCCGCACGCCAGCGGTGCCGGCGGGGCGCGCGGGCCGTCAGCAGTCGGCGTCGGCCCCGGCGGGCCGGCCGTGCTCCCGGTCGTACGCCTCGCGGGAGCCGGCGATCGTCTCGCGGTGGCGTTCGGCCCATGCGGTCAGGGCCGTGAGCGAGTCGTAGAGCTCGACGGCCATGCCGGTCGCCCGGTACTCGACCTTCGGCGGCACGGTCGCGTACACGGTGCGCGAGATGAGTCCGTCGCGTTCGAGGTTGCGCAGCGTCAGGGTGAGCATGCGGCGGCTGATGCCGGGCACCGCCCGCTCCAGCTCCGTGAAGCGGGCCGGGCCGTGGCTGACGTTGAGCAGGATGCCGATTGCCCACTTGCCGCTGATGCGGTTCAGGGCCTCCAGGACGGTGCAGACCGGGCGCTCGTCCAGGAACTCCCGGTCGTGGGTCACATCGATGTTCCCCTGAGACATAAAAGTGCCTCCTTACGGCGGACTTGATGGTCACACATGATGGGGGCTGTAACAAGTAGTGCCCCATGGGAGCGGGCGCCCCTTCGGCGCGCCCCCGGGGCGCTCGTCTCCCTGGTTCTCCGATCCCCGTGAAGGAATGGCCCGCATGTCCACGCCCGCCCCGCCCCCCGCCCAGACTGCCAGGTCGCCCTGGCTGGCGCTGGTCATCCTCTGCGTCGGCAACTTGATGATCATCCTGGACGGCTCCATCGTCACCGTCGCCCTGCCCACCATCCAGCAGGACCTCGGCTTCACCCAGTCCGGCCTGGCCTGGGTGGTGAACTCCTACCTCATCGCCTTCGCCGGCCTGCTGCTGCTCTCCGGCCGCCTGGGCGACCTGCTCGGCAGCAAGCACATCTTCACCGCGGGACTCGTCCTCTTCACCGCCGCTTCCCTCGCCTGCGGCCTCGCCACGGCACCCTGGGCTCTGGTGGCCTTCCGCTTCGTCCAGGGCGTGGGCGGCGCCCTGACCTCCGCCGTCGCCCTGGGCATGATCATCACACTGTTCCAGGACCCCGCCCAGCGCGCCAAGGCCCTGGCCGCCTACGCCTTCGTGGGCGCGGCGGGCTCCTCGCTGGGCCTCATCCTGGGCGGGGTGCTCACCCAGAGCCTCAGCTGGGAGTGGATCTTCCTGGTCAACGTGCCCATCGGCGTCGTGGCCATCGTCCTGACCCTGCGCGTGGTCCCCGGCCTGCCCGGACTCGGGCTGCGCCAGGGCGCCGACGTCACCGGTGCGGTGTTGGCCACCGGCGGACTGATGCTGCTCGTCTACACGATCATCAAGGCCGAGGACTACACCTGGAGCGACGCCCGCAGCCTGGGCCTGCTGCTCGCCTCCCTGGCCCTGCTCGCCGGCTTCGTGCTGCGTCAGGCCCGCGCCGCCAGCCCCCTGCTGCCGCTGCACATCTTCCGCTCGCGCACCGTCTCCGGCGCCAACGTCATCATGCTGCTGATGGTCGCCGGCCTCTTCGGCTACCAGTTCTGCACCGCCCTGTACTTCCAGAACGTCCTGGGCTACGACGCGCTCAGGACCGGCCTGGCCTTCCTGCCCGCCCCCGTGACCATCGCCGTCGTCTCCCTCGGGCTGGCCGCCCGCCTCAACCAGCGCTTCGGCGCCCGCCCCGTCCTCATCGGCGGCCTGCTGCTGGTCGCGGCCGGCCTGGCGCTGCTGGCCCGGGTGCCCAGCGACGGCCAGTACGCCCTCGACGTCGTGCCGCCGTTCATCCTGCTCGGCGTCGGCTTCGGCGCCGCGATGCCCGCCCTGATGGGACAGGCCATGTCCGTGAACTCGCCCAACGACGCCGGCATCGCCTCCGGCCTGGTCAACACCACCCAGCAGGTCGGCGCCTCCCTCGGCACCGCCGTCCTCGCCACCGCCGCCGCCTCCCACACAGCCGCACTCCTGCGGGAGCACGAGAACCAGATCGACGCGCTCACCGGCGGCTTCCGCCTCGCCTACGCCCTCAGCGCCGCCTTCGTCCTGGTGTCGCTCCTCGTGGCCGCGTTCGTCCTGCGCACGCCGCGCTCCGCCGGTCCGCAGGCGACGGAGCAGGCCCCCTCCGACACGGCCGCGGCGACGGGCTGACACCGGCCGCCACCGGTGGTCCGGCCGTCCGACAGCCGGACCACCACCCCTCGACCCCGCAGACAGGGCCCCTCTAGGGGGGTGACCAGGGGGGTTGCGGACGGTGCGGCACCTCAGACTTTGATGCGTCGCGCGCGGCGGACGCTCCGGGCCCCGCGCGCGACCGGAGGCGGTCGACGGCCGCGCCGTCCCCCTTCACCCCGCATCTCTCAGGATCGGAACAACCATGCAGAGCAGGCGTACCTTCCTCCGCGGTCCCCTGACAGCCACCGCCGTCGCCCTCCTCGGCCCGGCCGCTCTCACGGCGTGTTCCTCCGACTCCGCTCCCCCGTCGGCGAGGAGCGCCGGCGGCACCCTGCGCTACGGCGCCGCCGTCGAGCCGGACAGCTGGGACCCGCACGCGGCTTCCACCTCGATCACCGGGCGACTGCTCAGACCGGTCCTGGAATCGCTGGTCTCCATCGCCGACGACGGCACCGTGCGGCCCTGGCTCGCCGACTCGTGGAAGGTCTCCCCCGACGGACTCACCTACACCTTCTCGCTGCGCTCCGGAGTCACCTTCAGCGACGGCGCCACCTTCGACGCCGAGGCGGTGAAGGCCAACTTCGACCACATCGTCGCGGCGAAGACGGCCTCCAAGCGCGCGGCGGGACTGCTCGGCCCCTACAGGAAGACCGAGGTCGTCGACGCCCACACCGTGGCGGTCCATCTCGAGGCCCCGCACTCCTCGTTCCTGCAGGCCGCCGGAAGCACCTTCCTGGGCTTCCACTCCCCCGCCGCGCTGCGCGACCACGCCGCCGACCTGTCCTCCGGCGGCAAGTATGTCGTCGGCACCGGCCCGTTCACCTTCGCCTCGGTCACACCGGGCCAGCAGGCGGTGTTCCGCCGCCGCGCCGACTACGCGTGGGCGCCGACGACCGCCACGCACAAGGGGAAGGCCAAGCTGGAGAGCGTCGTGGTGCTGCTGCTCAAGGAGGACGCGGCGCGCGTGGGCGCGATCACCTCCGGCCAGGTCGACGTCGCCGAGCAGATCCCGGCGAGCCGGGTCGCCGGCCTGCGCGGCCGCGACGGCCTCGAACTCACCCGCAAGGCGATACCCGGCGTGCCGTACACCTACTACCTCAACACCACCCGGGCGCCGTTCGACGACGTCCGCGCCAGGCGGGCCGTCCGTCACGCCATCGACCTGGCGGGCATCACCAAGGGGCTCTTCCAGGGCGTGTACGACAGGGCGTGGGGACCGCTGGCCCCGTCCACACCAGGTCACGACAGCAGTCTGGCGAAGGCGTGGACGTACAGCAGGGCCAAGGCCGACGAGCTGCTGGACGACCTCGGCTACACCGGCCGGGACGCTGCCGGGTACCGGACGAAGGACGGCAGGCGCCTCACCGTCGAGCAGCCCTACGTGAAGACCTTCGTGTCGGCCCAGAACCACACCTTCGACGTGGGCGTGCAGGACGCCCTCAAACAGGTCGGCATCGAACTGAAGCTGCTCCCCCTGGACTCGGCGTCGTCCATCGAGCGTACGACCAAGGGCGACTACGACCTCTTCGCCTTCGGCTGGCAGGGCTCCGACCCCAGCGTGCTGCAGACCCTGTACTCCTCCAAGCAGCAGTTCGCCGACGGCGGCGCCAACGGCAGCCGCGTGCACGACGAGCGCCTCGACGACTGGCTGGAGCAGGCCGAGGCCGCCACCGGCGCCGAGCAGCGCCTGGAGCTGTACCGCAAGGTGCAGCGCCGGATCGTGGAACAGGCGTACTCGATCCCCGCCTACATCGCCACCATGGACGTCGCGCACCGCGACCGCGTGTCGGGACTGCGGCTCGACGTCGAGGCCAACACCGACTTCTACGGCATCGGGGTGGCGTGAGCATGCGCGCGTCCGTACCGGGCCTGCCGCCCTGGGCGCGCTTCGCGGCGCGCCGCGCCGTCGCGGGCGTCGCCGTGGTGTGGGGGACGGTCACGGTGACGTTCTTCGCGATCCACCTGGCGCCCGGTGACATCGTGGACGGGCTGATCGGCCCCGGCGCGGCCGCGACGCCCGAGCTGCGCCGGCAGATCGCCGCCGAGGCGGGTCTCGACCAGCCGCTGCTCGTCCAGTACGGGCAGGAGCTGAGGCAGCTGGCGAGCGGCGACTTCGGCTGGTCGTACCAGCTGGGCCAGCCCATCGGCCGGCTCCTCGGCAGCCAAGTGTGGCCGACCGTCCAGCTGGCGGTGTCCGCGCTGGCCACCGCGCTGGTGCTCGCGGTGCTCGCGGCGACCCTGACGGCGGGGCGGGGCCGGGCGGTGCGCGGCGCCGCGGCCCTGACGGAGCTGCTGGCGGTGTCGATGCCGTCGTTCTGGCTGGGCATCATCCTGCTGACGGCGCTGTCGTACCGGCTGCACGTCTTCCCCTCGATCGGCGCGGGCGGACCGGCCTCTTTGGTACTGCCGACACTGTCGCTGGCGCTGCCGCTGGCCGGGCTGCTGGCCCAGGTGATCCGTCACGAGCTGGAGACCGCCGACGGCAGGCCGTTCGTGCTCACCGCACGCGCCCGGGGCCTGGGCGAGCGGGCACTGCTGCTGCGCCATACCCTGCGGCACGCGCTGCTGCCGCTGACCACCCTGGCCGGATTCGTCCTCGGCGGTCTTTTCGGCGGTGCGGTGCTGGTGGAGAACATCTTCACCCGGCCCGGACTCGGCCGGGTCCTGGCGAGCGCGGTCGGCTCCCGCGACCTGCCCGTGGTGACCGCGCTCGTGGTGCTGTCCAGCGCCGTCTTCGTGATCGTCAACACCCTGGTCGACCTGCTCCATCCTCTGATCGACCCCCGGCTGCGCGAGGGAGGCGCCGCATGAGCTCCGCCGTCACCGTGCTGGCCGAAACCGAGGCCGCGGTCCTCACCACCGGACGCGTCCGGCCCCGTTCCCCCCTGCTCGCCGCAGCGGCCACGCTGTTCGTCCTGCTCGCACTGGTCCTGGCGTTCCCCGGCCTGTTCACCGCCCACTCCCCCGAGGCGACCGACGTGGCGGCGGCCCTGCGCCCACCGGACGGCCGGCACTGGCTCGGCACCGACCAGCTGGGCCGGGACGTGTACGCGCGGCTGGTGTACGGCACCCGGCTGTCCGTGCTCATCGCCGTCGGCGCGACGCTGATCGGCGTCGGGGGCGGCGCTCTGCTCGGGCTGCTCTCCGCGTGCGGCGGCCGACGCGTCGACTTCGCCCTGATGCGCATCGTGGAGGTACTGCTGGGCTTCCCCGAACTGCTCCTGGCCCTGCTGGTGGTGGCGCTGCTGGGCGGCGGTACCCTCAACGTCGCGATCGCCCTCGGCATCGCCGGTGTGCCCAGCTACGCACGGCTGGTGCGCGGCCAGGCACGGCTGGTCCTGCGCTCGGAGTATGTGGAGGCGGCCCGGGTCCTCGGCGTGCGCCCCTGGCGGACCGTGCTGCGGCACGTGCTGCCCAACGTCGGCGGCCCGCTCGTGGTGCTCGCCTCCATAGGGCTGGGCTCGGCGATCGTCTCGGGCGCGGGACTGAGCGTCCTCGGACTGGGGCCCGTTCCGCCGGACGCGGACTGGGGGGCGATGGTCGCCGACGGCAAGGACTTCCTCCAGACCGCCTGGTGGATCTCGGTCTTCCCCGGCCTCGCGGTCACGGTCCTGGTCGTCGCCACGACCCTGGCCGGCCGTCGGCTGCAACTGCGGGCGGTGCGATGAGCGCGGTGGGGGACGGCCGGCCGGCGGCCGGGGACCTGGTGCGGGTGGAGGGGCTGCGCGTGTCCTTCCCCGGGCAGCCCCGGCCCGCCGTGGACGGTGTGTCGCTGTCGGTGGCGCCCGGTGAGTGCGTGGCTCTGGTCGGCGAGTCCGGTTCGGGCAAGTCCGTCACCGCACGAGCACTGATCGGCCTCGCCGGGGCCCGGGCCCGGGTGAGCGCGCGGGAACTGACGGTCGCCGGAGCCGACGCCACCGGGTTCGGGGAGCGACAGTGGCGGTCCGTGCGCGGCAGGCACATCGCCATGGTCTTCCAGGACGCCCTCGTCGCCCTCGACCCGCTGCGCACCGTCGGCGCGGAGATCGCCGAGGCGGCCCGGCTGCACGGCGCGGTGGGCCCGGAGGGCACCGAGGCCCACGTGGTGGACCTGCTCACCCGGGCCGGGGTCCCGGAGCCCGAGGCGCGGCGCGCGCAGTACCCGCACCAGTTGTCGGGCGGACTGCGCCAGCGGGCGCTGATCGCCTCGGCGCTCGCGGCCGACCCGCCGCTGCTGGTCGCGGACGAGCCGACGACCGCTCTGGACGCGATCGTGCAGGCGCAGATCCTGCGCCTGCTGGGCCGGCTCACCGAGAGCGGACGCGGACTGCTGCTCATCAGCCACGACCTCGCAGCGGTGGCGCAGCTGGCCGACCGGATCCTGGTCATGCGCCAGGGCGCGGTCGTGGAGAGCGGCCCCGCGGAACGCCTGCTGACAAACCCCCTACACCCGTACACGCGGATGCTCCTGGACGCCGTGCCGGGCACCGGTGGACACGGCCGCCCCGTCCCGGCGCCGAAGGCGCAATCCACCGTTCCGGCCCCGGCACGGCAGGCACGACCCGTGCGTGCGGTGCCGCGCGGCACGGCACGCACGGGGCCGGGACACGACCGCGTCGAGCGGACCGTCCTGGAAGGGCGGGACCTGACCAAGTCCTACGGCCCCGAGGGGCGGCGCGCGCTGGACGGCGTCTCGTTCACACTGCGAGCCGGCGAGGCGCTGGGCGTGGTCGGCGAGTCGGGGTCCGGCAAGACCACGCTGGCGCGGGTCGCCCTGGGGCTCGTCCGCCCGGACGCGGGCGAGGTGCTGCTGCACGGCCGGCCCTGGTCGGCGCCGGCCGAACGGGACCGGCGGCCCCACCGGGCAGCCGTGCAGTTCGTGCAGCAGGACCCGTACGCCTCCGCCGATCCGCGCTTCACTGTGGCCCGCGTGCTCGGCGAGGCCCTGCCGGGACTGCGACGTTCGGCGCGCGCGGAGCGCGGCGCCGAGCTGTTGCGCCAGGTGGGACTTCCGGCGGACCTGCTGTCCAGACGGCCGCACCAGCTCTCCGGCGGTCAGCGCCAGCGCGTGGCGATCGCGCGGGCACTGGCCCCCGGGCCCGAGGTCCTGGTCTGCGACGAACCGGTGTCGGCACTGGACGCCTCGGTCCAGGCCCAGGTCCTGCGGCTGCTCGACCGGCTGCGGCGCGAGACGGGGGTCGCACTGCTGTTCATCACCCACGACCTGGCCGTCGTACGGGAAGTCACCGAGCGGGTGCTGATCATGCGCCACGGCTCGGTCGTCGAGGAGGGCGGCACGGACACGATCCTGACCACGCCCGGCCACCCGTACACGCGTGAACTCGTCGCGTCGGTCCTGCGCCTGCCGGTCCGCGCCCCGGCCCGGGACGGGGCCGGGCAGGGAGCCGGTGAGCCGCCCCTGTCCGGACCGGTGCCCCAACCGATCACACCCTTAAGAGGAAACGATGTCTGAGACGACAGTGGATCCCGTCCACAGCGGCCGGGTCCCGACCACGGACAGGGCCGTGGAATGGCTGCGCCGGGCCGAGGCGGTCGCGGGACACCTGGCCCTCGGCGCGGGCCGCCGGGACCGCGAGGGCGCTCCCCCGGCGTCCGAGATCCGGCTGCTGAAGGACACGGGCCTGGTGACGCTGCTCGGCCCGGTCGAGTACGGCGGCGGCGGGCAGAGCTGGCCGGTCGCGCACCGGGTGGTGCGGACGGTGTCCGCCGCGGACGCCTCGATCGGGACGCTGCTGGCCCACCACTACGTGTGGCTGTGGATCGCGGAGTTCATCGGCACGGACGAGAAGATCCAGCACATCGGGGAGGTCGCGACCCGGGCCCGCTGGTTCTTCAGCGGTTCGGCCCGGCCCCGGTCCGCCCCGCTGACGATCTCCGACACCGGCGGCGACATGCTCTTCGACGGGCGGCTGGAGCGCACGCTGGGCCACCGGGTCTCCGACATCACCATGCTGGAGGGCTTCCCCGAAGACGGGGACGTACCGATCAGCGCGCTGGCGATGAGCAACCACGACCGGCTGACGTTCGAGCCGGAGCCGGCGGAGTTCGGACTGCGCTCGGTCGCGGCGGGCACGGTCGTCGCGGACCGGGCGAACATTCCGTGGTCCGGCGCCCTCGGGCACGTGCACAAGACGTTCGTGCCACGCGTCTACAACACCTTCCTCGCCCCCACGCTGCGGCTGGCCCAGGCGAACGTGCTGATCGGCACGGCCGCGGGGGCGCTGCGGGCCGCCGAGGAGTACACCCGCGCCCGGTGGTCGGACGCCCCTCCCTCGGAACCGGCCGCCGACGTCTCCACACGGACCTACGGCGCGCTGACAGCCCGGCTGTGGGCTGTGGAGGCGCTGGCCGACGCGGTCGGCGAGGAGTCCGGCGCCCTGCACGCCCGGCGCCGCCGGGTGACCGAGGAGGAGCGCGGGCGGCACGCGGTGCGGGTGGCCGCGCTGGCCGCGCAGGCGGCGGACGCCGCCGACGAGATCACCGCCGGTGTGTTCCGCGCCGCCGGGGCCACCGGGGCGGAGGCCGCGGCGGGCCTGGACCGGTTCTGGCGCGACGTCCAGGCCCTGCGGGTGCATGAGCCGGCCACGGACCACTGCCGCACGGTGGGCCGGCACGTGCTGTGCGGTGAGGTCCCCCAGCCGACCTGGTATGCGTAACGCGCGAAGGAGCGTCCCTGCATGAGCAGCACCACGATCCCGTTGTCCGTCCTCGACATCGCGTCCGTCGACTCCGCCGGCGGCCCCGTCGCCGCCCTGACCGGTACCAGAGAACTCGCCGCCGCAGCCGACGAGCTGGGCTACGAGCGCTTCTGGGTGGCGGAGCACCACAGCCTGCACGGCATCGCCAGTTCGGTGCCCGCCGTCCTGCTGGCCGCGATCGGCGAGCGGACCGAGCGCATCCGCGTCGGCGCGGGCGGGGTGATCCTGCCCAACCACGCGCCGTACGCGGTCGCCGAGTCCTTCGGCACGCTCGCCACCCTCTTCCCCGGCCGTGTCGACCTGGGCATCGGCCGGTCGGGGGCGGACCCCGTGCTCGCCCACGCGCTGCGCCGCGCGCCGAACGAGGAATTCTCCGAGAGCCTGGGGGAACTGCTCGCCTTCCTCGGCGACGGCTTCCCCGACGGGCACCCTTACCAGCGGCTGGAGGCGCTGCCCCGACCGCCCGCGGCACCGCGGGTGTGGTCGCTGGGCGCCAGCGTGCGCAGCGCCGCGGAAGCGGGCCGCCGCGGTCTGCCGTACGCCTTCGCCCACCACTTCTTCAACTCCCGCGGCACACAAGAGGCGCTGGCCGCCTACCGGGACGGCTTCCGGCCCTCGCGGTGGGCGGACCGGCCGCACGCGATCGTCACCGTGTTCACCGTGTGCGGGGAGACCTCCGAGCAGGCCCGGCGGCTGGCCTACCCGGCGCTCTTCCCGGTGCTGCGGCTCAACGGCGCCTCGCCGGCGGTGCCCCTGCCCACCGCCGCGGAGGCCGAGGCGTACACCTGGGCCGACACCGAACGCGCCGCGGCCGACGCGCTGCTGGCCAGTCAGGCGGTCGGCGACCCCGACGAGGTGCGCCGGGCCCTGAGCGACCTGCTGGAGCGCACCGGGGCCGACGAGTTGATGATCACCAACAACGTCACCGACGTGAAGGAGAAGATCCGCTCCCTGGAGCGGGTCCGCGCCCTGGCCCCGTCCCTGCCGGCACCGGGGCACGCCACGGCGTGACACCCGCACAGCCGTGCGCCGGCACGACCGCGACGGCGGGGGACGGCGGCGGACGGCCCGCCGGCTCAGCCCAGCCGGCGGTCCGTC
>NZ_BMVU01000089.1 GCF_014650875.1 Streptomyces minutiscleroticus | reverse complement strand
CGGATCAACGAGGCACCTGCGCTGACGAGTTGAGACTTCGAACACCTCCCTCAACGGCACGGGTGCCTCGTGCGTTGCGCCTCCACCGCCGTCACCCCATCAGTGGCCACTCTGAAACAGCTCAGTGACCAACGCATCCAAGAGTTCCAGCAGGTCACCTGGCCCTCGTCCAGGCCGGTGAAGGCCTTGCCGAGCTGGAAGGTCTCCTCGATCCGCCAGCGGCGGCCGATCACGTCCACGAGCTGGGCGAGGGTGACGTCGCCGGGCGTGAAGCAGCGGAAGAAGGACAGCTCACCGGTGTAGCGGTGCCGGCGGGCGACCAGGACGCTGACGCCATGGTCCTGATGTCCGTCGGGGGTGTCGTCGGCCCGGACCTCCAGCCAGGCCCAGCCGTACTCGCGGGTGCCCTTCGTTCCGTGCCCGGCCCGCATGCGCATCCACTGGCGCGACAGCACCTTATTGATCATGTGGCGGGCCTGCCACCTGCGGCCCGCTCCGTCACTCACCACATGTGTATGGGACACGCCGACCGCATAACCGAGGCCGAACCAACGGATGTTCGTGCGCAGTTCGCGGCCGGAGTAGACCTCATCCGCGGCGAACCAGCGGGCCCGCACTCCCGACTCGAGCGCGCCTGCGACCATGGCCACGGCCTGCTGCGGCTTGGTGGCGAACATGATCTCCTCAGGGGCACCGGCCGCCTCGCGGCGTTCCTCGTCCGCGGCCCAGTCCTTGGGCAGATACAGCGTTCGGTCGATCACCACCCTGGTGGTGTCGGTAACGGCAGCCAGATGGACGGCCACCTGGCACAGACCGACGCCCTTGAGCGCTCCGGAGTACTGGCGGCCGGCGCCCACACAGTCGGTGGAGGACTTGGCATCCCCGGTCCCGTCCGCGACCAGCACCACATCCTGACCTGCAAATTCACGCACGACGAGGCGGGCGATCTCCTGCCCGGCCCGGTCGTGGTCGAACCTCGCCCTGGACAGCAGGTGCTGCAGCCGGTGCGGGCCGGAGTGCCCCAGCGCCTGCGCCAGGGTCCAGCAGTTGCGAGTGTCCACCTCCGCCAGCAGCCCCGCGATCATCTCAGCCGCACTCGCGCGTGTCTCACGGCGCGCGAAGCAGTGCGCGATCGCGTCCATCGCCGCCCCGGACACCCGGTCCCAGACGGTCTGGACTATCGTGATCTCCGCGGCCACCTGGTTCTGATACGCCGTCTCAAACGTTCATGATCACGGTGGCCGCACCCATACCCTCATAGGTCCCACAGGCAGCTGACCAGTACAGACACCGGAACCACAGCTGCCGTGTCAGCGCGGCCGCGGGGCACCCGTTCTGGATCCCTAACACCGCCCAGTGGGTTGACGCGGGCGACCTGACCACAGGCCAGGGGCTGCGCACCTCCGACGGCAACAGCGTCCACATCACACAGATCCAGCACACCAAGCAGCTGGCCACGGTCCACAACCTGACCGTCGCGGATCTGCACACGTACTATGTGCTGGCAGGTAAGACTCCGGTCCTGGTTCACAACAGCAACTGCAACCTTGCCCAGCATGAGGCTGCGGGTGGCCACGCGATCGCGCGGCTCGTCGGCAAGACTGATGCTGAACTGGCGGCCCGCAATATTCGTTACTCCTCAACATTCACCGATTTGGCAGCAGCAGAGAGGGCTACGGGTGGAAACCTTGCCGCCAATCAAGGGCAAGTCTCTCAATGGCTTTCGGGAAATGGAAGGCGTCTGGTGATTAACGGGCCGATGAGTGCTGCGGATGGAAGGGTGTACGAGCGTGCCACGCAGAGCATCCTCTCGCCTTCGGGGGTGACCACCGTCCTGCAGCGGAATCCTTCGATGCCGAACGGGTACCATATCGTCACCTCCTACCCGAGTCCGTGATGGACATGGAGAAAATTCAATACCTCGCACAGGCGTATTTCCATCAAGATTATGACCTGGAGGCAGAGGAGCCTATTCAGATCTTGACGGAGTTCCGAGACGGTGAACCTCCCGAGGTGGTCGAGGAACTGAGAGGCGCTATGGAAAGGGTGTTGAGTTCGGGTGTGTGTGAGGAGGAGCTAGCTGCGCTTTGGCTCGATAGGGCTGGAGCCTGCTACGACCCGCGCCAGGACGGGATAGAGATGTCGGTCTGGTTCCGTCAGATGATCGACGCGCTTGTGTAGCAAAGGCAAAGCGAGAGGTCCCTCCGAAGGTTCCGGAGGGACCTCTCGGCTGTCTGACGGCAGTGGTTGACGGCAACGTCAGCGGACGAGGGCTCCGCACAGCGGCGGGTCGTTGCCGTCGTCGGAGGTCGGATCGTTGCCAGCAGGACCGTCGAGCGCGGTACTGAGGGTGTCGATGGCGTCGCGCTGGAGGCGGAGTCGGACGTGGGCGTAGACGGTGGCGGTGACGCCGATGTGGGCGTGGCCGAGGAGCTCCTTGATCACGACGAGTTCGACGCCCTGTTCCAGGAGCAGGATGGCGGTGGAGTGGCGGAGGTCGTGGAAGCGGATGCGGCGGAGGCTGGCCTTACGAAGGAGCGTGGTGAAGGCGCGGGTGATGTTGGTCGGGTCGAGCGGTGTGCCCTGCGCAGCGGTGAACACGTGCCCGCTGTGCTGCCACGCGGCGCCCGCGGCCTCCCGCTCGCGCTGCTGCTGCTTACGGTGGAGCTTCAGCGACTGGACGCAGCGGGCGGGGAGGGCGATGCGGCGCTCGGAGGCTCACGTCTTGGTGGGTAGCGTGGTGAGACCGCCGGTGCTGGTGCGCTGGAGTGTGCGGCGGATAGTGGCGGTGCCTGCGTCGAGGTCGAGGTCTTCCCAGCGGAGGCCGAGGAGTTCGCCATTGCGGAGTCCGGTGTGCAGGGCGAGTTCGAACAGGGCGTGCAGCCGGTGGCCTTGGATTGTGGTGAGGAGCTGACGGGCTTCGTCGGCGGTGAGGGGTTCGAAGCGTCGAGGCCGTGGGGTGCCGGTGCGGACGTTGCGGGCGACGTTGCGCGGGATCTCCTCCTCGCGGACGGCGTGCTCCAGGGCGGATTTGAGCACGGAGTGGATGTAGTTCAGCGTCAGTGGAGAGAGCAGCTTGGAGCAGCACTGGCCGATTGCGCAGCAGCGGGGCTGGTCGCGCCGGGCGTCGATGCGGCGAGTGCAGCACTGGCAGGCGGTGCGGAGCTGGTTGAGCCAGGTGCGGACGTCCTTGGCGGTGAGCTTGGTGAGCTTCTTCTTGCCCAGGCCGGGGATGAGGTACCGGTCGACGCAGGCGGTGTATCGGGTGTGAGTGTTCTCGCGCAGGTGGTGGACGGCGACGTTCTCCAGCCAGTACGTCAGGTACGCGGCCACGCTGCCCTGCGCGGAGGGCATGGGGAGGCCGCGGTTGCTGGCGGCGATCTTCTCGGTGAGCTTGGCCAGAGCTTCCTTGCGAGTGGTGCCGTAGACGCGGATGCGCTTGCGTGTATTGCCGGGAGCGAGGACGTATCCGGCAGCCTCCCACCGGCTGTCCTTGCGCTGGTAGACGGTTCCGTCGCCGTTGGCGCGGACGCGGCGGGAGGCGGGGGTGTGGCGGGGCGTGGTCATCAGGCGGCGGCTTCCTGTTCGAGGCGGGTGCGGATGAAGTCGGCCAGTGCGTGGGCGGGGATGCGGCGGGCGCGGCCGAGGGTGATCGAGGCGAACTGGCGGGTGCGGAGCAGGTCGTAGACGGCGGAGCGGCCGAGTTGGAGGCGGGCCATGACCTGGGGCACGGTCAGCAGCTCTTCCGGCGTACTCAGTCCCCGCCGGGTCGGGGCGGGTTCCTGCGCGTTCATCCGCAGCCCCCTTCGGCGATGAACCGGCGTTCCAGTTCCCGGCGGTGCCAGACGTGGGCCGCGAGGAGCGCGCCGCCGGGGCTGTAACCCGAGCCTTGATAGGCCCAGTGGCCGACGACGAGGGTGGTGTCCGGGTCGGGCTCGGGCAGGCCGGCGTGGGCGCGGGCCTGTTCGGTGCGCCAGGCGCGGCGGGCGGCGCGCAGCGCGCCGAGGGTAGTGGAGTAGCGGCGGGACTTGGTGGAGAAGTGGCCCCGGAAGCCGAGCATGTGCGCCCACTTCCAGAGCTTCAGTTCGGCGAACTCCGGCAGCTTGCCCAGCTCCCAGCAGGTGCGGATCATCTGCCGCACGTGCCGGGCGACCGCGAGGCGCGGCAACGGGCGGGCCTGGCCGGTGCCGTCGCACGTGGTGCAGGGGAGCGGGGTTCCATGGGGCAGGAGGGTGGCGCCGTGTCCCTGGCAGGGGCGGCAGAACAGGGAGCGGTCGAGGGTGCCGGAGGCGTCGGCGGACTTGGTGGCGTACTTCGCCACGTAGGCGGCCACGGCCTGATCGGTGATTTCGGCGTCGGTGCCGAAGGCGGCGATCTCGCGTACGTCGAGCTGTTCGCCCCAGGTGAGTTCGCGTTCCCCGACCGCATCCGACTCGACGGCGACGCGGACCCGCGCGGCGGCAGCGCGAACGGCGTCGGTGAGCACGGCGACGGTGGCGTACGGCGGCGGAGGCTGACCGGTGCCGTGCGGGCCGTCGAGGCGGATGACGGCGTGGAAGTGGACCAGGCCGCGCTGCTGGTACTCGGCGACCTTGGCGAAGGAGACCCGCAGGACCGCGTGGGAGGCTTTCTGGGTCATGCCGAGTCGGGCGGCGATCTCGCGGCGCAGGTAGGTGGTGAAGCGGGCCCACAAGGCTCCGGCGTGGGCGTTGAACAGGACCGCGCCCGCGTAGTCGTACGTTGCGGGGTTCAGTGGCGTGCCGAGCAGGGCGTCCATGGGTTCGTGGAGCTTGCGGCAGCGGCAGGGCCGGACATCACCGCCCGGGGTGGTGGGGCGGTTGTGGACGGGGCCGAACGACGGCGCGGTGAGGGTGACGAAGACGCGAGGGTGGATGCGGACGGTGTCGGGCACGGTCTTGCCGCCCGAGAGGCCGGCGCGGATGAGGTGGTAGGTGTCGGCCGCATACAGGCGGGAGCAGGCCGGGCAGCGGGAGGCGCGGCGGTTGCCGCACGTGGTCAGCAGGCTGCCCGCAGGTTCGTCGGAGGAGGTGTAGGAGCGCAGTACCTCGCCGGTTGTGGTGTCGATGGTGGTGGTGTTGCCGGTCAGGCGGACGGGTTCGGTACAGCCGCCGAGGCGTTCGATCTGCTGCTGTGCGCGGTCGAAGTCGGGGTGGTTGACGAGGTGGAGCAGGTCCCGCACGGCGGGGCTTGCCACGTGGCGCAGGTCCAGGGTGACCATTCGGGGCGTGTCCCTTCTGTCGAGTGGGTGGCCCCGAGCAGCAACCGGTCATGGCTGGGGGCGTGTTGGTGCTGCTCGGGGCATGACGAACCAGGCCCATGGGCGGGCGTGGATCTCAGGGAGGGGTGGTCCGGCCGGTGGCCGGGGTGGCTCAGAGCTGAGCGAGGGCGGCGGTGGCCACCGGCAGGGCAACGCCCATACGGGTCGCGAGCTGGGCGGCGGTGACTGGTGTTCCGTGTTCGGCGTGGTGGGTGTCCGCGATGCGCCGGGCCGCACTGAGCAGGGCGGCGGGTAGGGCCGGGCGGGTGCTGGTGGCAGGCGCCTTGGTGACGGCCGGGGCGGGGGCGGAGTCGGGCGCCTCGATCACAGTAGGCACTTCGGCCGGGGGCGGCGCAGGTGTCGCGGCGGGGTCTGGCTCAGGGGCCGGGGCCGCCGTCTCGGGAGCGGGCGCCGAAGTGGGCACCGGCTCAGCGATGGGTGCGGGTGCTGGGGCAGATGTGGTGGTGTCCTCCAGGTGTGCGGTGGTGTGGAAGTGGGTGAGGAAGGTAGGGCCGATGTGGCCCCAGCCCAGGAGCAGGAGCGGGGCGACGGTGTCCAGGCAGGCCCGGCCGTAGCGTCCGGTCAGCAGGGGTTCGGCGGTGTTCAGGGCGAGGGTGAGCAGCCCGCACAGGTGCAGCAGCCGCGTGCCGGCCTTCAGGTCGTGCTCGGGGACGCCGCGCAGGGCGAGGAACCGCAGGGCGACCAGGAGTCCGATGACGGACAGGTCCACCATGGGGGCGATCAGCGGGGCGATCGGGCGGGGGACGCCGAGCCGCAGGGCGAGTGCCCAGACGTTGCCGAAGGAGGAGACGAAGGCCAGGGCCGCGATGACCGCCATGACCACGGTCACGGTGTGCCGGGTGAACCCTTCCTCCGCCATGCGCGGGGCCTCCTCTCGGCGCGTGGGATTGGGGGCGTTCAGGGCTTGGCCAGGGAGACGGCCGGGTCGTCCGGCCCGTCGCCGCCAGGGCCCGTGTGGCCGGTGGCGTCGAGGAGGGCGTCCAGGCACACGGCGGGGTCGGCGGTCAAGTGCGAGGTGGCTTCCGCGATACGGGCGGCGTTGGCGTCGGAGACGTACGGGGTACGGATGCGGGTGAAGCCAGGACGGCCCTGCATCGCCATCACCGCAACCCCGACATAGGCGGGGTCCTGCAAGGTGACCGGGCTGGCGTCCGGCCAGTTGCGGATGTCGTCACCGAGTGCGGCCACCGCGGCTTCCACCGTCTTCTGCGCGAACGACAGCCCCACCGGGCACACGTCGCGGATGAACGTCGGGATGGCATCGCCCGTGGTCTTCTGGCTGATCAGGATGGTCAGGATGCCGACGCTGCGGCCCTTCTTGACCAGGTCCTCCACCAGCCGGGCGTTCTCCGCCGTCAGCGCGGCCAAACGTTTCGTCTCGGCGTCGCCGCCCTTGTACTCACGGAAGAACGTGTGCGCCTCGTCGATGAGCACCACCGTGAGCGGCCACAGCCGCGAGGGGCCGACGTGCCACATGTTCTTCACGCCCAGCACGTCACGGATCACCGACGACCGCCGCCGACGCAGCTCCACCAGCCGCTTGAACAGCGTGTTGGCCTCGTCCAGGTCGTCACCGCAGAACGCGAACATCCGCTTGACCAGGTCGGCGTAGTCGCCTTCCTCGGCCCGCGACACCTTCCCGTCGAAGCCCACGAACTGCACGGCCGCCGCCGGCGCGAGGTCACAGACGAACTTGTTGACCGCCGAGGTCTTGCCCGCACCGGGCGTGCCGGCCACGGTCACCCCCGGCACATTCGCCAAGGACACGCACACCGGCGCCGCGTACTCGTCCACCCCCAGCTCCCAGTGCGATACCTCCTCCAGCGGGCGGCCGGTGGGACGGTGCTCGGTCGGCGTGGTCAAAGGGTCGGAGCGCACACCACGGATCACCACCCGGCCGGGCCCGTCCGGCAGGACGGAGACCCGCGTGCACCGCCAGGCGTCGGCCAGGAAGCGTGCCGCCTTCTGGTACTCCTCCAACCCCACCTGGGGCAGCGTCCTGGCCCGCACGATCACGCCGAACCGGTCCGGCTTGACCTTGATCCTGGGAGTCAGCACCCGGGGCGCGGGGCAGGAGTGTCCTTCTGCGCGGTGATCTGTGCCAGCAGGCCCGGGGTCTTGTCGGTGACCGTCAGTCCGGCCATCCGCGCCAGCCGTACCCAGCCCCAACGCACCCGCATGGCCTGCCGGATGCTGACCCGCGTGCCCCGGTCGGCACGGATATAGCGCACCATTGCCCACAGCAGCCACGCGCCCGCCAGCACGGCCACGATCAGCAGCACCTGCGGCGCGCGGTCGGTCAGGTCCTCCACGTCAGTCCCCCTCGGTATCGGATATCAGGCGGAGCATCTCGGCCAGGTCCAGCCCGGCCGCGTCTGCTGGGGTCAGGCCGAGCCGGGCGAGCACAGCACCGGAGGCGGCGAACGTCGCCTTGCCCTCGGTGCCCGGCAAGGGGCGCAGCGCGTGCAGCCTCCGCTGCGGCCCCTGGTTGTCGAGGCCGGTCACTGGGCCGCCTCCGCCGCGACCAGCTCCAGGCGGTTGGCGCGGTAGGCGATGCCGTCGGAGAGCTGCCCGTTGAAGATCCGCGCCCACGGGGTGGCGAACAGCTCCACCGGCCGGACCATCGCGCCCGGCTTCAGTCCGGCCGCGAGGCCCGTCTCCGGGACCGTGATCTTCAGGACCTCGGCCCGGCCGTCCTCCATGAGCATCACGGTCACGGTGTACAGCGACGCGCCGGTCTGCCGGTCGGTGGCGACCTCCCCGGTCTGCTGGTCCTTGATCTTCAGCACCGGCTCGGTGCCCGCGATACACACCGCCGACGGCAGCAGAGCAACACGGATTCGAGGCATGGCCATGCCATCACATCCTCATCGTTCGAGATGGAGCCGCTTGATCGACTCGACGATGACCACAGCGCTACGGCGATACAGATGCAACGCACGCATAGGTGGGACGGTCGATAAGGGCGGTGGTGCGGGCGTGTGCAGCAGGCGCTACGGACGCTACGGTTGGCCCATGACCCTGCCCCTGGACGACGACCCGCGGCCCCCCCTACCTCCAGGCCGCCGAAGTGTTGCGGGCCGCCATCCTGAGCGGCGAGCTTCAGCCCGGTGAGCGCCTGCCGTCGGCGCGCGATCTCCAAGAGCGGTTCGGTGTCGCCAGCTCCACCGTCCAAAACGCCCTGCGCGTCCTGAGGCAGGAAGGGCTCGTCTACTCCGTCCTCGGCCGGGGCAGCTACGTCAGCCTGCCCCTCGACCAACAGGACACCGAAGAAAAGGACGGCGACGAAGGCGCGGCAGGAGACGGTCCCTTCCCTCCTGGATGGCGTTCGGCCCGCGCAGAGGACAACCGCCCCCCTTCGTCCGGACCGCGGACACCCTGCGCGAAGAGATCAAGGAAGGACTCTTCCCCCCGGGCAGCAAGCTGCCCTCCGCGCGTGAGCTGCAAGAGCGGTTCACCATCGCCAACTCCACTGCGCAGAAAGCCCTTCGTCTCCTCAAGAGCGAGGGGCTGATCTACGCCGTCAAAGGACGCGGTGTCTTCGTCCGCACCGCCCCGACACCCGGCAAGAACTACAGCTCCAAGGTCGTCCAGCACCTCCAGCGCGAGGAGGTCGAACGCCAGGCCCGTAGCACCGCGGGCGAATTCGCGCACCTCTCCGACGCTGAGCTCAAAGCGCTTGCCGACCAAATCCATGACGAGCTCAACCAGGCCCGCACGGCGTACCAAGCAGCGGTTGAGAAAGGCCGGAAGATCACCCGCGAACTGGCCCGCCGCGGCCAACTTGCGCCACCGCTCCACGAAGATCCCGCAGCCGCCCGCAAGGAACTCGAAGGCAGACTTGCCGACGCGAAGAAGCGCCGACAGCAGGGCCCCTGACGACCAGGCTGACAGCTCGGCCAGTGGGTGAGCTGTTCAGAGTTTCTTTACTTGATCAAGAAGGGCGTCCCGCTTGCGCGGGCCGCCGCGCGCTGGCGGCCGGTGGCCGCCGCCCGCTCCTGTCTGCCGCCCCGCTGGCGACGCCCACCGGCCACTCGGCGCGCAGTGGCAGGCAAGCGAGCCGACCCCGATCCCGGAAGCAACCTCATCGGTCCGCAGCGGCGCCGCCAGGCCGACTCCGCCGAACGCCGCACAGCACCACGTCAGACCGCGGCAGCCGAGGGCCGCGATCGTCGTCGGCGTGCCGTCACAGGCGAAGCCGCAGCCCCATTCCGTTGCCGAGCGGCCAGGCCGGAGCAGGGCGGATGCCGTGACGGAAGGAAGAGGCGTGGTTGAGGCCGGCGCGGGGTTGCTGGAAGCACACGTGGCGCGTGATCTCTCGGCGAGCCCGCCGTCGTGGCTGACTTTCTGTGGCTGAGCTTGAAGGCCCGACGGGGATCAGGCGACCAGCGACGGTGGCGCGATCGTCCGTGCTCGGTCGTACAGATCGCGGACCGTTGCGTTCTTCAGATGAGGGCGCAGGAGACCGAACATCGCCTTCACGCGGTCGTCGGCGCGGCCGGACTGCACCTTGGGGTAGTCGTCGAGGGCCTGGTGCCAGGTGGCGCAGGCCGCTTCCAGGTGGCCGAGTTCCAGCTGCCGTTCGGCCAGCAGGCCACGACGGTGTACTCGTGTGCGCTGGTACACGCTGGGGCGGAGCCGGTCCGCTTGCTGCATGGCTTCGACGGCTCCGGCCTTGTCACCGAGTTCGTAACGTACCTGGCTGACGTGGTAGTTGAGCGAAGAGGGGTCGTACGAGCCGAACGCCTTTCCGCGTGATTCAGCGCGGTCCATGGCCGCCTCGGCCTCCCGGATGTAGCGCAGCGCACCCGTACGGTCGCCGGTCTGCGCGGCGGCGTGTGCCTGCTGGCCGACGAGGAAGGCCAGCATCCGGGGTCCGGCTTTCGGGGAGGCGGCGGCAGCGGCGTCGGCCAGCTCCATGGCCTTCTCCCCGTGGCGGAGGTCGACTGCCTGGACGCTCATGCCCCGCAGGGTGGTGCAGTACGTCAGGTGGTCCTCGGCCGCGCCCGCCAGCTCCAGGGCCTTGACGTAGTAGCGCTGCGCGAGACCGTGCAGGCCTTCGTCCACGGCCATGTAGCCGGTCAAGTAGAGCAGGTCCGAGGCGGCGGACTGCATCGCCTTGCGTACGTCCTCGGGTGCGTCGGCGCGCAGGTAGGAGGCCACGGTGTTGACCATGAACGAGGCCGCCATGGGGCGTGCGTGACGGCCGCCGAACTCGTCGTCCAGCTCCGAGACACGCTCGGTCATGGCGATGACCATGTCCACTTCGCTCATGCCGATGCGACTCGTGCGGCCAGACTGAATGGCATCGGCACGCCCGACTACATCAGGCCAGCCGGGAATGGTGACGGCCACGGAGAACAGGCCGGCACCCAGGACACTGCGGCGGGACGGGTCCATATCCAGCCTCCCCAGGTCGATCACCCCTTCCACGGTATCCGCAGCCGCGGAGGAGCGATCGCGTGGAACGGGCAGCCCGGCCTCGGCATGGGTGATGGGGCGGCCGAGGCGGCGGGAGAGAGCTTCGAGGATGCATCCGCGCACCGCGCCCCGAGGAACGGTGCCACCGAGCCAGTGGCTCACCGCCGACTCGTCGTAACGCAGAGGGATTCCGGTCTCCGTACCTACGCGGTTCAACGCCCGTGCGAACTGGCGGTGAGTCCAGCGGCTCTCGGTGAGCAGGCGCCCGAGCGCCACGTTTGGTTCACGCTTGGCCATGCCCTCAACTCCCCGTGACCTTGCGAACTTTCAAGGCTTTCAAGTCCTGGTGCTGCGGCAACGGTACCGCTGAGCGTGGTCGTGCGGTTGCGTAGAGGCAGCAGGCAACGGCGAGTCCTCGCCGCAGCCGTCGTCTGAAGGGCTGAGGGATGAGAAGCGAAGCACGGGCCCATTTGGCCCGGATGACCGAGGAACGGGGCATGGACGGGGTGTTGAGGATCGACACCTGAGAGGGCGCGCACCTGCCGCCGGGTTCGAACCAGTTCTCGCCGTGTCTCTGCCCGCAGCACGGCAGTGCCACGCTCGAGTACGGCGCGGAGAAGCTGAGCGTCGCAGTACGCGAGGCCAACCAGCGAAGCCGCGGAGAGCGGCTGTGAACCGGTTAGCCGCAGCCGTCGGCCGCTACGCCGGACCACTCCTGATCATCACCATCTCGGGATTGGTCGGCTTCGTCCTGGGCGTCGCCGCCGCATCCACACCCACCTGACTCCTCCCCGTCACGCATCCAGGCTCCCCACCTGTGACGAGGGAGGGCCCGCCGCCGGAAGCGGCGGGCACCCCGCCCGGCTGCCTTCTTCGCAAGGGTCCGGCAGCCGGACGGGTCGAACTCCGCAGCATCCGCCGCGGAGTCCACTGAAAACCGTAAGGGAGAAAACGATGAACGTGGACGAGCTGTTCACCGGCGACCTGACCACCGGCGTCCCGGCCATCGAGGCCGCGCTGCTCGACAAGATGCCGGGCGGCGGCGACAACAACGGCGACCACTGCAGCAAGTGATCCAGGGCTGACGCCAGGCGGGGCGGGGCCGTGCGCGGCCCCGCCCCGCCGCACGACATCGGAAGGGGACTACATGTTGTCGATGCGTCTGCGCCTGGCCGATCTCCAGGAGCCCAAGTGGAGATCGCAGGGCGGCCGTTGGATCAACGGCGAGAGCTGGATCGAGCCTGCGAACGTATCCCCGCTGGTCATGGAGGTCAACGACGACCAAGCGCCGCGCGTACGGGTCCGCGTGAAGGAGTGCAAGGGGGACGAGGCCGACTTCGTCGAACTCACCATGGAGCCCGGACAAGCCCGCCTGGCGGCGGGCGTCTTCGGCACAGCCCCGCTCTACCTGGCAGAGAAGGCCGGCGAGCTCCACGCCTCTTGGGACCTGACACTACTGCGACCGCATCTGCGGGCCGACCGCCTGGTGCCGCGCGTTGTCGCCCGCACGCTGACGAGGCAACACCGCTACACGTCCGAGACGCTCTTCCAAGGCGTCTACCGCCTCACCGAACGGGCAGCGGCCACGTTCACCCCTTCGGGACTCAGCATCCACTACCCCGACCCCGCCGAACACGTGCTTGAACCACGTACGCTGCGGCCCGGCGTTGATCCCCTCGTAGCTCTGGACGAGTTGCTGACCGACGTAATCCGTCAGGCGCCGACGGCAACCGGATGCGTGGGCGTCGAACTGTCCGGCGGCGCGGACTCCGGGAACGTCGCCCTGGCCATCAAGGCGGCCCGCTTCCCCGAGGCGTACAGCTTCGGCCTGCTGGTGGGAGGAAGCATCGGCAGGCAACAGAGCGAGCGGCGTCAGGCCCTTGTGGAGCACTGCGGCTTCCGGGACACGGCCACCCCCGCCATGCAGCACCCGCCCTTCTGCACTGGAGGCGTGCGCGATCTGTGCAAGCCGCACGATCCGGCGGGAGCCTTCTACCAGGAAGCGTTCGACGTCGTGCGCGAGCAGGCAGCCGCCCGGCGGTGCGAGGTCATGTTCACCGGAAGCGGCGGCGACGAGATCAACGCCCACCACTCCAGGACACACGCCGAACTGCCGACACCCGAACCCGTACCGTGGCTCGGAGCCAAGGCAGCCCGAGCACTCGTCGAGGTGAACGAGCATCTGGCGCCCATCCCGACACTGCCCGTACCGACCCTGATGGCGTTCGGGATGCACAACCCCGGATTCCTCCGGGCCGGAATCTGGCCAGTGAGCCCGCTCGCGCACCCGCGGATCGTGCGGTTCATGGAGCAGCTGCCGCGCGAGCACAAGCGCGGCAAGGCGCTGTTCCGCGACAGGCTCAGACGGGCCGGGCTACCCGAGTGGGTGGCCACGCCGGCCGAACCGGAGAACTTCCTGGCTGTTCTGGAGAAGGGACTGCGGTCCTACGGTTTGCCTGTACTGGACGACATGCTGAAAGAGTCCATCCTGGTGGACCTCGGCTACGTTGATGGGAAGGCTCTCGCCCAGGCGCAGAGGGACGCCAAAGCTGCGCCGGTCGTCCCCGATCTGCTGTGCGATGTGCTCGCCCTGGAGATCGGGCTGCGAAGCCTCATGTGACCAGCCCCGACACGGAAGCCGAGCACGTGGAAGCCACCAACCTCCTGTACCGCGATCCGGCACTCTACGACGTGGTCCAGTCCGACAGCACGAGCGCCGGAATGTGCCAGACCCTGATCGATCTGCACCGGCCGGACGCCCGGACCCTGGTCGACTTCGGATGCGGTACCGGCCGCGACCTGGAGATCCTGGCCAAGCGCTTCGAGTGCATCGGCGTGGACCTCCAGCCCGGCATGGTCGACTACGCCCACCAGGCCCGGCCCGGGCTGGACATCCGCACCGGCGACATGCGCACCGCACGACTCGGCAGCCGCATGGACGTGGTGACCTGCATGGGCAACAGCCTCGCCTACGTGCACGACAACGAGGCGATCAGCCAGGTCTTCGCCACCTTCGCCGCCCACGCCCGGCCAGGAGCGCTGCTCGTGCTGTGTTCCCCCGTCGCCCCGATCACCCGGACCGAGCCGACCACCGCCACGGTCGACACCCCGACGGGACCCGCGACCGTCACCATCCGCCACACGTGGGATCTGCGGACCCAGATCAACACCATGCACCGGCACTGGATGCTCCCCTCGGGCGACGAGGCCCGAGACGAGATCCGCAGGCGCGTCCTGTTCCCCCGGGAGCTCGAACGCTACGCGGAGGGCGTCGGCTTCGAGGTCCTGGATATGCTCGACGGCACAGGGACAGGGCTTACCGGCCCCACCGCGTACACAGTGGCCCGACAAACTCCGCGGTGACCGGCGAGGCGAGAAATGGCACCAGCGCCAGCCGCCCGACTCCTGACGGCAGTAGCGACGGCAACACCCACGGATTTCCCCGCACATCCACGGACACCAGCGGAACGCAAATCACGCGCTGACCTGCGAAGAACCAGGTAGAGCGGTGCCGCGTAGCACACGTACTATGTACTGGCGGGCGAGACGCCGGTACTCGTTCACAACAGCAACTGCGGCATCCTGCCAACGCCAAGCGTCTCTGATTCCAAGCTTCAGAACTTGGTTAACGATCTCTATAAGGGGACGACCAATACGGCCCGAACTGGAGATGGTACGACGATGTCGGCGATTCGCGAGGAGCTCAGCTCAGGTCAACTCGTACATGGCCGTAACCATGTAGCCAAGGGGAACCAGTACGCCAAGGCGCTGAATAAGTGGATATCAAGGAATCACAGAGACGGCGACCCGCACGACTTGATCGTGGCGAGAAGCCTACTTGCCGACCTTAAGTCGGCCCTCGCAGGGAATTGATGGAGATGAACGAAGATCAGTTCTTTCATGGCCTCCTTCAGAACTTTCCACAGCTTGAGAGCTTGCATGCCGAGCATGTGGAGTTCTACGAAGAGTTCCTCTCCCACGTTTTCCTGGCAGACGTCGTCCGATGGGCGGTAGGTTTGTTCAGTGAGGCTGGCCAGAGTTCGACCGAGGAAGCCATCGGGATTCGGTTGATCAATTTCATCGAGGGTGCGTACGTGCATGGCGATTGCGCAGTCAGGGAATTGGTCAGGGTTTCGTTTGTTGAAAACCTGCCTTACTCTGGTCAAGAGGGGTTCCGCATTCGTGAACACCTGACGGGGAATCTCCGTAAGATGTTTACGGAGCGTTAAACTCTGCGAATGCTGCGTCGCAAGACGTGGTTGCTCAAAGCGATTTCATCGCACTCAAGTCAGATGGGTGCGGCTCGTGGCTCATACAAGATTTTCGTAGCCGGTGATCTGGGATGTTGGCGAGGCGTGACGCGGCGGGCATCTGGCGGGATGCTGGGGAGTGTCTGATGAGTTGCTCGTTTTGCTGCTCCCGCAGTTGAGTCCGGTAGTGGTCGACTCGGTCGTCGTGCTCGATGACACGGTGGTCATCACCGCGCGTACGCGTGACGGATCGACCTCGTGCACCGGGTGCGGAGACGATTCCGCCTGGGAGCACAGCCGTTACCAGCGGCATGTCGCGGACGAGGCGGTCGGTGGACGGCCGGTGCGGATCGACTTGACGGTCCGCCGTCTGTACTGCGAGAACCCCCACTGTCCGAAGACCACATTCGCTGAGCAGGTGGAAGGGCTGACCGTGCGCTATCAAAGGCGCACTCCAGCCCTTCAGGCCGTGGTCGCAGAGGTCGCGGTGGCGCTGGCGGGGAAGGCCGGATCCCGGCTGCTGGTGCATTTGCACCACACACTCAGCTGGGCCACGCTGCTGAACTGTGTGATGGCGCTGCCGGATCCGTCCGCCCCGACGCCGATGGTGCTGGTGGTGGACGACTTCGCGCTGCGGCGGGGGCGTCGCTACGGCACGCTGCTGGTCGACGCGGACAGCCGCCTGCCGATCGAGGTGTGGGACACGCGCGAGGCCGAACCGCTGACCGCCTGGTTGCGTGCGCACGAGGACGTCGAGGTGGTCTGCCGTGACGGCTCGTCGACCTACCGCAGGGCGATCAGGGCCGGCGCACCCCAGGCGGTCCAGGTCAGCGATCGTTTCCACTTGTGGCAGGGACTCGGGCGGAAGGTCTACGAGGTGATCGCGGGCCATCGCGGCTGTCTGCCCGACCCCGAGCCTGGCGCGATCGCGCCCCGGGGGCTCGGCGGCCTCACGGCCGCCCGGACACGTCGCCTGCACGCCGCGGTGCACGCTCTGATGGACGAGGGGATGGCGATCCGTGCCATCGCCCGGCATCTGGATCTGGACCGCAACGCCGTCCGGCGCTATGCCCGCGCCACCACCTGGCAGCAGGCCGCTCCCACCTGGCCGCAGCGCGCCGGAATCCTCGCTCCCTACCAGAGCCATCTGCACCGACGCTGGAACGAGGGCGAGCACAACATTGCGGGTCTGTTCCGGGAGGTGGCCGCCCGCGGCTTCGCCGGCAGCGAGGGCACGGTCCGCCTCTATGTCTCCACGCACCGAAAGGCCCTGGACGCGGGGCTGCCGCCACCCGCACCGGCACGCAGCGTGTTCGAGGTCTCCCGCCTGCTGATGAGCCGGCCGGAGCACCTGGACGAGGACCAGCGCACCTTCGTGAAGCACCTGCGCAACCGCTGCCCGGAACTGGCCACCCTCCACGACCGCATCCACTCCTTCGCGACCGTTTTCACCGAGAAGCGCATCACCCTGCTCGACCGCTGGATCACCCGGGTCAAGACGGACGGGATCCCGCAGTTGGTCCGTTATGCCAATGGACTGCTCGACGACCTCGACGCAGTACGGGCCGGCGTGGCCCTGCCACACAGTTCAGGCGTGGCAGAGGGCCGGGTCACCGACCTGAAGCTCATCAAACGCCAGATGGCAGGCAAGGCCGGCATCCCCTTACTGCGCAAGCGTGTCATTCTCGTCGCTCACTCCCGCCGCACCAGGCAACAGCCCGTCGGTGACAACCTCTGGATGACCACCGGCCCCGAAAATCTTGTATGAGCCACGAGCTACACCCTTCTCAGGCTGTGACACGGCAGCTGTAGTTCCGGCGTTTGTGCTGGTCAGCTGTCCGTAGGGGCTGAGTGGGGGCATGGGTACGGCCACCGTGATCATGAACGTTTGTGACGACGTATCAGGACCAGGTGGCCGCAGAGGTCACGATAGTCCAGACCGTCTGGGACCGGGTGTTCGGGGCGGCGATGGACGCGATCGCGCACTGCTTCGTGCGCCGTGAGACACGCGCGAGTGCGGCTGAGATGATCGCGGGGCTGCTGGCGGAGGTGGACACCCGTAACTGCTGGACCCTGGCGCAGGCGCTGGGGCACTCCGGCCCGCATCGGCTGCAGCACCTGCTGTCCAGGGCGAGGTTCGATCATGAGCGGGCCGGGCAGGAGATCGCCCGCCTCGTCGTGCGTGAACTTGCAGGTCAGGACATGATGCTGGTCGCGGACGGGACCGGTGATGCCAAGTCCTCCACCGACTGCGTGGGCGCCGGCCGCCCGTACTCCGGCGCGCTCAAGGGCGTCGGTCTGTGCCAGGTCGCCGTCCATCTGGCCGCCGTCACCGATACCACCAGGGTGGTGATCGACCGCATGCTGTATCTGCCCAGAGACTGGGCCGCGGACGAGGAGTGCCGCGAGATGACCGGTGTCCCGGAGGAGATTCTGTTCGCCACCAAGCCGCAGCAGGCCGTGGCCATGGTCGCAGATGCGCTCGAGCTGGGGGTGCGGGCCCGCTGGTTCGCGGGGGACGAGGTCTACTCCGGCCGTGAACTGCGCACGCGTATACGGGCGTTCGGGCTCGGTTATGCGGTCGGGGAGTCCCGCGCGTACCGGGTGACCGATGGTGCGGGCCGGCGCTGGCAGGCCCGTCAGATGATCAACAAGGTGCTGCCGCACCAGTGGATGCGCATGCAAACCGGGCACGGAACGAAGGGCATGCGCGAGTACGACTGGGCCTGGCTGGAGGTCCGGGCCGACGACACCCCCGACGGGCACCCGGACGGCACCAACGTCCTGGTCGCCCGCCGGCACCGCTATACAGGCGAGTTGTCGTTTTTCCGCTGCTTCACGCCCGGGGACGTCGCCCTCGCCCAGCTCGTGGACGTGATCGGCCGCCGCTGGCGGATCGAGGAGACCTTTCAGCTCGGCAAGACCTTCACCGGCCTGGACGAGGGCCAGGTGACCTGCTGGAACTCCTGGATGCGCTGGTCGTTTCTCCCTGATCGCCGCCGCCGTCCTCGCCCTCACCACCGCGGCCACCACCACAACCGACCCCACCGGACCGGCCCGCCTCGTCCCGCTGACCTGCCCCGAACTCGTCCGACTGCTCCGGGCCTTCGTCCTCACACCACCCGTCCGGGACGCAGAACACATCCTGTACTGGACGGCCTGGCGCCGCCACCATCAAGCCGTCGCACAAGCCTGCCACCAGCGACGACACATCCTCCACGACCAGCCATGATCGGAACTACAGCTGCCGTGTCGGACGGCCGTCCGCGTGCGTACGACAGAATTCCTGTCATGCGCACTTACGAGGACCTCGCGGTCTGGACGCCCGAACCGATCCGGCCACGTTGGCAGTTGGTCCTGCGCTTCGCCGCCACCCTGCTGTGCTTCCCGGTGCTCTGCGCGCTGTGGCTGGCGGTCGCGGCCGTGCTTTTCGCCGTGGGGCTGTTCGCTGACGCGATCGCGGCCGTGAGCGACCGCTTTGAACGCGGCTACATGCGGTTCATGGACAACACGCTGGGCGCCATCGCCCGGCTGGGTTCCTGGTTCGTGAGCTGGCCGGAGCTGCGCCACGAAGGGGACACCGAGTACTACCGTGCCCGGGTCGACCGACGCGTCGCCCACTGGACCGCTCGGGCCTCGGCCCCGCGCGCACCCAAGAAGCCGCGACCGCCCGTGGAGTGCGCCATTCCCCTTCGTGACTACCGCGGTGTGGGCGCCGGATACGTGGCCGAGGTCGCTCTGGCCCAGGGATGGGAACTGCGGCCGACGGACGCCCGCAAGGAGGTACGCCTGTGGTGGTCGGCCGCCTCGCACGTCGACTGATGACACCGCATGATGCCGCGTGACGCCGCCACGACGTTCGCCGGATCGGTCTGGAGGGCGCCGTGACTGGGCCGGTCCGGGGCGGCACCGTGCGGTTGTCTCCGCGGCGACGACTCGAGGGTCCGGACGGCTGGCTCCGCCCAATCGGCACAGGTGCCGGTGCCGGCTCACCGGTGCGTGGCGGCGGACGGAGCGGTCACGGCGCCGCTCCCATCGTGATGGCCAGGCTGGACCAGGTCGACGACGGCGTCCTACGGCCCGTGCTGAGCGAGTTTCCGCAGGTTCTCGTGAACCGTGCGGTCACCGTGCACGGGCTCTACGCCGACCACGTCCGATCCCGACTGACCGCGGTTGAAGGGGGGTGACGTGCCACCCCCTCGGTAGCGCGCCCTCCGCGATGGCCTTGCCCAGGAACCATGTTCCGCTGATGACGAGAATCCCTATGCCTCCTGATCCCGCCCTGTCCGGGCCGGGGATCGACAGGAGGGTCAGCTCGTCGGCATACGCAGGGAGCGCAGCCGCTCGGCGACGGCGAACGAGTCCAGACGCAGGGCGGCGATGTCGGCGATCAGCTCCCGCCAGGCCTCAAACTTGGTGTTCACCCGCTCCCCGTGCATCCCGAGGTACGCCACCGCCACGCCGAAGCCATACAGCTCGTTGCGGGCGGGCAGCGGACGCAGGACCACGCACTCCTCCAGCATCACGGCCGCGCGCCAGAAGGCGTCGGGGTGGTGTTGGTCGTGGCGGGGCGGGTCGACCTTGTGCCGGGCGGCCAGGCCGA
>NZ_BMVU01000088.1 GCF_014650875.1 Streptomyces minutiscleroticus | reverse complement strand
TGGCGAATCTTCCGCAAGGCTCGGTGCAGCCCGAATCGAATGACGTCAATCGCAGCAGCCGTCCTCACCCTGGAGCGGCAGCGCTGAAACAGCTCACTGTCCGGGGAGCGCCGGGGCGCGTCCTTCCACCTGCTGGCGCTCCGGCGCGACCCGTCAGCTGTCCCGGGCTGCTCATCGCAGGAATCGTCCGAGGCGAGGATTAGGCTCGTTCGTATGACCGATGCCGCCGACAGCGCCGATGCCCCGTTTGATCCGTTCGACTTCCCGGCTGACTTGATCGCCGCGCAGCGTGAGGCGGCCGAGTTGCACGCGGAGCTGCACCGTTTCCAGGGCACGCTGCCGTGGTCGCGGGAACCGCACGAGGGGTGGGAGGCGCCGGAGCAGAGCGGTGGTCTGCGGGGCTACGGCTCGTCCCGGCCGGCGACTGAGGGCTGGACGGCAGAGCAGGCGGCCACCTACGACCGGTTGTGGCAGCAGTGGCGGGACAAGGCCACCGAGGTCCACCAGCATGCGCACTGGAAGCAGTGCACGGGCACGACCGGATACGAAGCGCGGCAGGCTTTGAAGCAGCTGCCGGAGGCGCAGCCGGTGGTGCCGGTTCAGACGTCGGAGCCGACGCAGGACGATGTGACGCTGACCGGTTGAGGAAGATGTACATCTCCATGTGCCGCTGCGCGGAGCAGGCGCGACGGCCACGTCCTGGCCCTTGCGCTCAGGACCTGCTCGGTGCCGCTGTGTTTCCTGGCTGCTCGGGTTCGGGATAGGGGGCGTGGGCGACGCGTAGGCCGGGCTGGGGGCAGCGGTAGGTGCGCGCGACCACCGAGGCGTCGCCTTTCAGGTCGACGGTCACCTGGTAGCGGACGCTGCCGTCGCTCCGGTCCTGGCGGGTCATTACGGGTGCTGGGCAAGCCTTGTCTCGTGGTGGTGTCCTCGGGTGCCGGTGCTCTCTGACCGTGGTGTGGTAGCCGGTGTCCGAGGGCTGGACGAGCCCGGAGCATGGACACTCGTCTGGTGCAAGACCAGCACGGCTGTGGTGAGGGGGTACGCCGACAGCGGCGGCAGAGTGAGTCCGGGAGCCGGCCAGAGACCAGACCATGGCTGGTCGAGGGCGCGCTCGGGGCCCACCGTGGCCGTTTTCTGCCCGGGGCCCGCAGGACTGATCTGCGGCGGGGCCCGGCGGCCGGGCCCCGCCGACAAGCCATCAGGACGAGTTGCTGACCAGCCGGAGGGCGGGTCGGTCTTCCTCGACACCGAGTATGCGCCGCACCTGGGCTGTGCTCCAGGCCAGCTCGTGAGCCAGTTCAGTCATGGTCAGCCCGTGGTCGCAGGCGAGGGCGAAAGCCTGGGACAGCAGCGCGGATTGTTCGCCGGGATAGCCAGCCAGGGGGTCTGGAGCGAAGCCGGGTTGCCCCTGCAGGTCGTGCAGCCGCTGGTAGGCGCGGCTGGCAGAGGAGTCCGACAGGAGGCCGAGTTCTCGGCAGCGGTACAGCAGGGAGTGCACCGAGACGCCCCAGTCGGCGCGGAGCTGTGAGAGTTTGTGCAGGTCCATCCGTGCGGGCAGCTCGGGCAGGATCGATTCGCGGGGGGTGAGGAACTCGGCTGCGAAGGTGTCGGCCTCGCGTTCCTGGGTGATGTCACCCGGATTGGTGTCGCCATGCAGGATCAGGTGGCCCAGCTCGTGGGCGGCGCTGAAGCGGTGCCGGTAGACGTCGTCGGTCCGGTTGGGCGTCAGTACGATCAGCGGGCGCGGGAGGCGTGAGGTGGAGAAGGCGTCGACGGAGCGCAGATCCTCGTCGCGCTGCGGGGTGACCACCACGATGCCGTGTGCTTCCAGGCGCCGGACCAGGTGAGCGATGGGCCCGGTACCCAGCCCCCACGCGACTCGAAGGGCTCGGGCTGCGGAGGCGGGATCGCGGGGTAGATCGGTGCCCGGGTGCACCTCGCCGCCGGCGAAGCCGGGGAGGTCGACCACGGGGAGCTGGACACGCTTCTCCAGTGCGTAGGTCAGCTCCCAGACCTGCTCGGTGAACGCGACGGCCTTGGCGCGTTGGTAGGCCCGGGTACTGCGCAGACTGCGGAAGTGCGCACCCGAGGGGTCCAGCCGCGCGTGCGGGCGCCCCGCCAGGAAGTACGTCAGCGGCACATCCAAAATCTCAGCCAGGCGCGGCAGCAGGTCGGGGCGCGGTCGGTTGGTGCCCGTCTCGTACTGGCTCACCGCAGCCGGGGTCACCCCCAGCTCGTCGGCCAGCCGCTTCTTCGTCATCCCGATAAGGCTGCGAGCCTGGGCCAACCGGGCGGGGTCAAAGAACTCGTGCACGGCAGCCGGGGACGGTTGCCCCCGGTCGGCGCGGCCCTTACCGGCGCCGCGGCTACCGGGGGCGGTGAACAGCGGTGGTTGGGTGTTCTTACTCATCGCCGTTTTCTATGTCGGAAATGGTCGGTTCCTATTCGGCGGACGGACGCTTGGCGTCCTCGGAGCGGTGCGTGACGCCCAGATCAGGCAGGTCGCCCCCGGTGAAGCCCTGTGCGCGGGGGACGGTGGTACCCACATCGCGCAGGTCGTCGCGGGAGTCGCTGGAGTCCTGCTCTGCGGTGGCGATGCTCATGTCGAGCGGCTCCGGGTTCCATACCATGGTGCCGTCGTCCTCCAGCGACGTTGGCGTACCCCACCAGGCGGCCAGGACCTTGTCGCTGTCGGCGTTGGCAGCGTACGCGACGTAGATCACCGTCAGCTGCTCCGCCTCAGCCGCCGCAGCGGCCTCGGCCACCGAGGGGTCCGCCGTCGGCTCCGTGGCCTCGGAATCGCTGTCGAACAGCGACAGCGGAGGCAGCGCAGGGCCCACGCCGTTGTCGCGGGAGACCTGCTGGGGAATCTTCGTGCTCAGCTTTGCACGGGAGATCGGTTCCTTCAGCGAGTCGGCGTGCCGAAAGGGGATCAGCACCCGCCCGTTGACGACCGCCAGGCTGTACGACGCCCCCTTGGGCTTGCGGGCCTCATAGCCGGGGAGTTTGGCCAGCTCGAACTGCTTGACGACCTGTCCGTAGCGCGTGGCCCACATGCTGCCGTAGGCGCGCTTGTCCTCGGCCCCCGCTTTCTGTGCCGCTACCTGCACCTCATAGGCGGTTTGTTGACCACGTGCCAGACCCTCAACCACATGCCGTATCACCTCCGCGGCGTGATCACCGAACTGCTCAACGGCCCACTGCGACGGCGTGATTTCACCAGCCATGATCCCCCCAGGAAGCTAATCACTTATCGAATGAGCAGCAACATAGCATTTCGGCTTAATTTCTAGTCACTGAATGCCCGATGGGTGCGGAGGCCTCTGTCGCACCGGCAGGGCATAGGCGGCGGATCGGCACCCGCGCGGGGACACGGGCAGACCGTGGGCTGGCCGCTTGACCCCTGTGCGGCTAATAGCTGGTCCGGGTGCGCATTGCGCACCCGGATTGTGGTCTGCCCGGTGGTTTGGTCGGTCGGGCAAGCCCGCGTAGCCCCTGTGATCTCCCCTGTGATGTCCCTGCGGTTTCCCCTGTGATGCACTCCGCTCTCGAATTCTGCGTTTGCCCAGGTCAGGCCACCTAGGCAAAGGGTCTGCCGGACTTCGACGCCTTCTCTTTCCCCTGGTCACAGGGGGAGGGAGGTGATCTCCTGTGGTCGGCGTGGCCGGTTGGGTACGGCCGCGGCGCGTGGAGAGGAGCGGGCGGGGATGGGTGCGACGGTGCGGCGTAAGTACGGGTCGACCACGCGGACGCGGGGGTTGTGTCTGGCGGTGCTGGGGGTGGTGAAGGTGGCCACGGCTGAGCAGATCCGTCAGATCGCCTGTCCGGGCACGAAGGATGCGGGCACGGTCCGCGGCGGCCTCAAGGACCTGGAGGCCGACCGCCTGGTCGCCACGGCCGGTACAGCGGTGCGCGTCAACGAGGCCGGCAACCGGGTCACGGAGAAGCTGTGGCACCTGACCCCGGCCGGCCTGGAGGCCGCGGCCGCCGCGTTGGACCGCCCGGCGCGCGAGATGGGCGGCACCGCCAAAGCTGCGGCCGCCTCGGGCGCGACGCACGCCCGCAAAGTCACCGACACCCTGGCCGCGCTCCTGCAGACCCCGCCGGAGCCGACGCTGCCCGGCCCCCGCACCGCGCCGGATGCCGCGCCGCGTGTCCTCGAGGATCGCCCGCCGGGTCTGGGACCGTTGACGGCCTGGACTACGGAGGTCACTCTCCCTGTCGCGGGGACGTTCGCCTCACCCGCCCGCGGCTCGCTGCGTGCCGATCTGGTCTACGCCCTGCCCGGCGCCGCGCCGCAGCTGCTGTTCGTGGAGGTCGACAACGGCACCGAGAGCCCGGAGGTCCTGGCGGACAAGGTGGCCCGCTACGCCGCCTTCTTCAAGCGGCCGGCTGACTCCCGGCGCCCCGTCCACGCCAGCACGGGGCCGGCGCTGTGGCACACCGTCTGGCCCCACGCCGCCCCCGAGGCCGGACAGCGGCCCGCGTATCCGCCGGTGGCGGTGGTGTTCACCCAGGACACCGGACCGCAGGCGCTGCAGAACCGGATGACGGCCTTGGGACGCCTGTCCCACGCCCACTGGAAGGGCGTCTGGCACCGGTGGCCCCGGCCGCCGGAGATCGGCGGCGAGGACGGCTACCAGGACTTCGAGCGGCGCATCCCGCTCCTGGCCACCTCCCTGCGCCGGCTCGCCTCCAAGGGCCCGCACGGGCCGGTGTGGTGGCGCTACGGACACACCGAGTGGGAGAGCCTCGATGTGGCCCTGGCCGACCTCGACGGCCTCGATGCCTACCGCGAGCGCGCCCAGGCCGACCGCCGGCGCGCAGAGGAGATCCGCGCGCAGCGGGTCGCCGCAGCAGTGCGCCCAGCAGCAGGAGCGGGACGACGGCGCCCGTCCAGGGCAGGAAGGTCTCCACGAGATTTCCCGGGCTGCCAGATAGATCGGGAATGATGCCGTGGCCGAGCAGCAGCAGGGTGGCCGCCGCCGCAGCGGCGAGGAGTCGGCCGCGCCGCCGGATGCCGGACGCCGGGTGTCGGCCCGGTGCGGCCGGGGTGGGGCGCGGTGCCCGGTCGGTGCCGGCTGCGCCGCCGGACCGAGGTGATGTATCGATGACCATGGCGGGGCGGTCACCGGGGCCCGGGTGCTGTGGTGGACACCCACTGCCGTACGTCGCGTATCAGGGTACGGCTGGTGTCGAACGCGGATGCCATACCGCGCTGGGGGTCGGTGCCGGCGCCCTGGTGCAGCACGATGCCGAGGACCAGCCGACTGTCGCCGTTGCGGTCGGGTGCGACGGACGCCCACATCAGGTTGCCGCCGGCGGGTGTGCTGGAGCCGGTCTTGATGCCGATCACTCCGTCCTGGCCGAGCAGGGTGTTGGTGTTGGGCAGTGGTCCGGCTGTCTCCGGTGTCCTGACGTCCGGTCGGGCGACGACGGAGCGGAACACCGGGTCGCGCATCACCTGCCGTGCCAGTACCAGCTGGTCGGCCGCTGTGCTGATGTTGGTGGGGGCGATGCCGCTGGCGTCGGTGTACGTGGTGTGGCGCATCCCCAGTTCGCGGGCGGTCTCGTTCATCCTCGCGGTGAACGTCTTCTCCGTCCCCGCGTCCCAGCGGGCCAGTAGCCGGGCGATGTTGTTGCCCGAGCGCACCAGCATCAGTTCCAGCAGATGCCGCTGGCTCAGCTGCTGTCCCGCCCGCACCGGAACGGTCGACTCCGACCCGGAATAGGACTCGCCCGCGGCCTGTTCGTCGACGGTGATCCGGGCACCTGTGCCGTCGGGCTCCAGTGGGTGGTCGCGCAGGATGACATAGGCCGTCATCACCTTCGTGACGCTGGCGATCGGTACCGGTTCCTGTGCACCCGTCGTCCCGAGGTCGCCCCGGGCGCCCAGACCCTCGACCAGGACACCGGCCTGGCCCTCGGCCGGCCAGGTCACGGCGGCAACCGGGGACGCCGTGGTCCTGGGGCCCCAAAAAGCGGTGCCGGCGAGGCCGGTCACGGACATCAGGGTGACCAGGCCCAGCAGGCCGACGGAGCCGACAGCGGCCGGCCACAGCCGGGCACGGCGTCCCGGGCGGGGCGGCGCGTTGAAGTCGTCGGTGCCGGAGCCGCTGGGATCCGGTGGGCCGGCACCGGGGGAGCCGGCCCGGTGGTGAGCGATGACCGGGGACATGGGCGGGACACCTCCAGGAGCACGTGCGCGGCATTCACGCACGTCGCCCACTGTCCGGGGTGCGGATCTCTGTACGGCCGCGTCCGGGTGTCCTTCACCGCTCCGCCGGTCATCGGCTGTGTATCCGAACCGTGCAGCGACGCCGTCGGGCCGAGGCGGCCGGCGGCCGCAGTACCGCGGTCACCTTGCCGCGAGGCACTTCGGCGGGGTCGACCAGAACGCTGAGCTGGGCCGGGGAGGCGCGCCGGACTCAGTGCGAGCGACGGTCCGGGCCCGTACCATCGTCTTCGCGTCCCATGCCGCCCCGGTCGGTGACGGCCGGCAGGCCCAGCGTGGCGGCGGCCCCTCCGTCGGGCTGATTGGTCAAGGACAGCTCTGCCCCGATGACCTGGGCCTGGCCGAGCGCGATGGTCAGCCCCAGGCCGTGGCCGGTGCCGCGCTCGGCCGCCCCGGTGCGGAACCGCTGCGGCCCCTCCGCCAGCAGCTCGGGCGGGAAGCCCGGCCCATGGTCCCGCACGGTCACGCCGGTCCCGGTCACCGTGACCTCGACAGGCGGGCGCCCGTGCCGGTGGGCGTTGGCGACCAGGTTGGACACGATCCGGTCCAGCCGCCGCGGGTCGGTCATGACCGGCTGGGCGCCGACGGTGGACAACCGTGCGTCCAGGCCGGTGCGGGCCAGGGCCTCGGTGACGACGTCGGCCAGCGGCACCGGGCGCAGCTCGGCCCGCTCGGCGCCCGCGTCGAGCCGGGAGATTTCCAGCAGGTCCTCCACCAGGGCCCGCAGCACGGCCACCCGGTCCCGCACCATCTCGGTGGCCTCACCTTGCGGCAGCAGCCCGCTCGCGGTGACCAGGCCCATCAGCGGGGTCCGCAGCTCGTGGGCCACATCGGCGGTGAAGCGCTGCTCGGCCAGGAGCCGCTCGCGCAGGCTGTCGGCCATGGTGTCCACGGCGGCCGAGATCGCGGCGACCTCGTCCCGGCCCCGGCCGGCTGCGGTCCTGGCGGCCAGGTCGCCGGCCGCCACCCGTCGCGCCGTGCGGGCCACCCGCCGCAGCCGGCGGTTGGGCAGCTCCGCGGCCAGCGCCGACAGCGGCACCATCACGGCCAGGGCGATCAGGGAGTACTTCCACATGTGCCGGTCCAGGGCGCGCCGGGTGAGCAGATCGGACGTCATGTCGGTCTCCAGCGCCACCGGTGAGCCGCGGTGGGTCCGGGCCGCCCACATCGAGGGGTGATCCCCGGGGCCTCCTCCCTCGTACCAGGTCACCATCGCCTGCCCGTCACCCTGCTCGTGCTCCAGCCGGTCCAGGAGCTGTCCGGGCATGGCTGCGGGCTGTGTGACCAGCCCGTCCGGCGCGACACCGTCCCTCTCGTAGTCCTTCAGCGCCTGGGACAGCCGGTTGATCGCCCGGGCCCCGCCGTCGTTCATCGACCGCGCCTCGGTGCTGCGGTGGACCAGCACCCCCACCGTCAGTGCGGTGCCACAGCAGGCCACCGCCACAAGCAGAGCGATCTTCCAGCGCAGCGAGCGCCAGTTGAGCAGAGAGTGCGCGTGGTCCATGTCAGGGCCGCAGCTTGTAGCCGAAGCCGCGGACGGTCTCGATCCGCTCGGCCCCGATCTTCTTGCGCAGCCGCTGCACGCACAGGTCCACCACCCGGCTGTCACCGTCCCAGCCGTAGTCCCACACGTTGCGCAGCAGCGTCTGGCGGTCCAGCACGATGCCGGGGTTCGCGGCGAACTCCAGCAGCAGCCGCAGCTCGGTCGGGGCCAGTGCCACCGGCGCCTGTGCCCGCGACACCTCCAGGCCCGCCGGGTCGATGGCAAGGTCCCCGAAACGCAGCAGCGCGGGCCCGGGACGTTCGACGGACCGCGCAACAGTCGCCGGTCCGGTCGGCGCCTGGGACGCCGGGGCCGGGACGAGCATGGCCCGCCGCATCAGCGACCGGATGCGGGCCACCAGTACCGAGGTGTCCACCGGCTTGACGACGTAGTCGTCGGCGCCCGCCTCCAGACCGGAGACGACGTCCAGCGCGTCACCGCGCGCGGACATCATCAAAATCGGCACCGTGCTGGTCTCCCGGATCCGCCGGCACAGCCCGATACCGTCCAGCTGCGGCAGCATGACGTCCAGCAGCAGCAGGTCGTGCCCGCCGTCCCGGAACGCCTCCAGGCCCGCCAACCCGTCCGCGGCCGTGGTGATCCGGTAGCCGTAGCGTTCCAGCGCCATCGCGACCGACCTGCGGATCACCTCGTCGTCCTCCACCAGAAGGACCGCGACCGGCGCCGGAAGCCCGTCACCAGATGCTGAATACGCCATCATCACCCATCCGTGCAAAGGGCCGGACGTCCCGTCCCGCCCTCACAAGTGCCCGGCGGCCGCGCGCCACCCGCCCGGGCAGCGGCGGTCCACCTCGCCGTCGACGTCGCGGGCCACTGCTTTCATCTGCCACGCAATATAGTCCCCGCTGCCGGCGGCCCTGCCCTGGCAGCCGCGCCGGGCCCGGCGGCCGGACCAGCGCCGATACACGGCCGAGCGGTTGCCGAGATGCGCCCGATACACGGACGAGGCCGGCCGGAGGACCACGGAGTCCAGGATCGAAGACCGGACGGAGCGGCCGGGCGGCTGCTCCTCCGCACGAGCCTGTCGGCGAGAGGACCGGCGGCGGACGAAAGGGAATGCACGCATGCGCAATCGCATACAGGTCAGGGCGGCCGCCGCCTTGACGACGGGGGCCGCGGTGACCGCGACCCTGATGACCGCCCCTCCGGCGCAGGCCATCATGGGAGGGGAGGAATCGACGCGGGCCTACTCCTTCATGGGCTCCTTCCAGCCGTCCTACCCGGCGCCGCCGCGCCCGGACGGACACGGCTGCGGGGTGGCGGTCCTCGCGCCGCAGTGGGTCCTGACCGCCAGTCACTGCGCCGGCAAAAACCCGACCGGCGCCAAGACGGGCGTTCCCAGCGGCTGGAAGGTGCGGGTCGGATCACTGGACACCACCTCCGGTGGCGAGGTCGCCGAGGTCGACCACTACTACCGGCTGGCCACCAACCGCGACGAGGGCGGTTTCTGGGGCCGGGACGTGGCGCTGCTGCACCTGCGGACCCCGGTGCGGGCCGAACCGGTACCCATCGCCTCGGCCACACCGCCGGACAACACCCCCGTGCGCATCATGGGCTGGGGCATGACCTGCGACGACAGTAACGACGTGGCCTGCTTCCCCACACGGCTGAAGGAGGCCGACACCGTGGTGCAACCGGCCGCGGAATGCCCGTCGGGCACAGACGGGGAACTGTGCATCGGGCACGCCGACGGCAGCGTTGCCGCGACGAACATGGACTCCGGCGGGCCGGCGCTGGTCCGCGAGGACGACCGGTGGGCCGTGGCCGGCGTGGTCAGCGGCCCCGACCACAGCGGCAAGACCCTGTACACCGATGTCACCGAGCACGCCGACTGGATCAACGGCATCGTCACCGGCACCGACGTGCCTCCCGATGACCACATCCCGGACGTGGAAGGCACCGTCGACTTGGGCAACTGCGCCGGCTCAGTGATCAATACCCCGGCCTCCCGGCCGCAGGACCCGGCACTGATGCTGACCAACGGCCACTGCGTGGAGGGGCAACGGCCCGCACCCGGCACCGCGCTGGTGGACCAGCCGGCCGACCGGGAAGTGCACATCGCCGACCCCCAGGGATACCCCCGCACCACCGGCCGTGCGGAGCGGCTGGTCTACGCGACGATGACCGGCACCGACGTCGCGCTCTACCGGCTGGACAAGACCTACGCGCAGCTCCAGGCCGAAGGCGCCAAGGTTTTCCAGCTCACCTCCTCCGCCGTGCGCCCGGGTGACCCGCTGACCCTGGCCCACACCAGCGGCCGACTCGACTGCACCGCCGAAACCGTGGTGCCGCGCCTGCAAGAGGGCGACTACCGACAGACCGACGCGATTCGCTACGCCACCAGCGAGGACTGTTCCCCCTGGCACGGCACGTCCGGTGCCGCGTTGCTGGCCCCGGACGGCACGACGGTCATGGGGATCCACAACACTCACAACACCGGCGGTGAGCAGTGCACCGACAACAACCCCTGCGAGGTGGAACAGGACGGAACCGTGACCGCCGTCCAGGGCCGTGCCTACGGCCAGCAAGTGCATATGATCGGCGCCTGCCTGACCGGGGGATCCGAACTGGACCTGTCCCGTGAAGGCTGCACCCTCACCGCAGCCACGTCCCGCCCTGAGCGCCACGACCGCCTCTCCCGGAAGATTTCAAGTCCAGTGAGACGGTCGTGACGCTATGAGGTTTGTGGTGTGGGTTCGCGGCGCTTGGCCGGGTCGTTGATCCAGGCCGTCTTGGGTATCGCGGGTGGTCGGGGGCGGCGGCCGAAGCGTTCGGGGTGGCGGGCGTATGCCTCGGCGAGGGTGACCGCGCGCTGATCGCGGACCTCCTCAGCGGTCCCGAAGTGGACGGAGGCAGGTGTGTGCCAGCCGATCCCCGAGTGCCTGGTTATGTTCATGAGGACGGACAGCAGATGTTCACCACTTCGGGAGGCGCCACCGTCTGGCGCTGTTCGATTGCGGAGGCATGATCCCCCGACAGGTCGGAGGCTGAGCGTCGGCGTCTTCTGCCAGCTGGTCAGAAGAGGCGTGCGCGTGTCCTGCGTGAGGTTCTCAAGATCTCGCGCAGCCACTGGTTGCGGACGGCTGGTAGCCGGACCAGGGTGTGCCAGAAAATTCCCGGGTCGGGTCTGAAGAGGCTGCAGGGGTGCGGCGCGGGCGGATCGTCGCGTAGGACCCCGTCGGGCATGACGCCCGACGCGGGGGCGGGCAGGTGCGGCTCGGGGAAAGCCAACCACCACCACACCCCGAACGGCAGGGGCACCGGGTGTGCCGAGGCGGCCGGGCTGGGCGGGGCCCAGGTCTCCCCCGTCTGCGGATGGACCGGCACGATGAGGATGTCGACGTCCGCGTCGGGGGCGGGCAGCCCCGGTCCGGCCAGGACGGCGCGCCTCGCCGGCGGACCTGCGGGCAGCAGGGTGTCGAGGACGCGTTGGAACACCTCCTCGGTCAGGCCGTCCGGGACGGTCACCGGCCGGCCCTCCGACGCCGTCAGCAGATGAGCGAGCGCCCGGCCGGCCGCCGCCTCCCACCGCGGGCTCCAGGACCACCAGTGGTTCAGCCCCAGCCGTGGTCCGTCCCAGGCGGTGATCGGCTCGAACGCAGGCGTGCCCTTTCCCTGCGCCACCAGCTCCGCCCAGGAAAGCGGTGCGGCATCGGTGCCGTCGACTCGGCGGCGGCGCACCGCGTCGGGGGCGAGCCACACTGCCTGCCAGAGCGAGCAGTCGTCGATCCTGCTCGCCACGGGCAGGCCGCACGTTTCGCAGGCCAAGTTGGGGCCGTCAGCGCCGTCGAGGCCGCAACAGTAGCCACCGCACTTCTCCGGGATCAGCGCGGTGCCGCGGACATCTCCGGGCGCGATGACGATCGCGCCCGGCGCGCCGTCAGACAGGACGTGGACCGGCGCGTAGATGCCGCGCGCGGCCAGCTCGTCCGGATCGATCTCCTCCCACCTCCGCCACGGAGGCCCCGAGGGCTCCGGCTCCACGGCGAACGTGCCCGCCTCCATAAGGACCGGGAGCTGAATCCCGTTCCCGTACTTCTGATGGGTGTGGACCGGCAGGACCACCTGGGACAGCGGGGCAGTCAGCTCGGCGCCGCACCCCGCACACACGAAGACGAACAAATGCCCTCCGCCTGAAAAACAGCATCGTCGCAGCTTGGCGGCGGCCGAGCCATGGTGTTTCTCGTCCGCCGCGGAACCGGAGCGCCGCCACGACGTCGACAACGGGCTCCAGCGCGAACGGGGGTCGGCCTCCGCCCTGCGGCTGCTCGCCCCGTGAGACCTCGGCGGCCACCCCCCGGGCCACACCTCACGCAGCGTTCGAATCCTCGGTGCGCCGTGCTGCCTCCCGAAATGGTGAACATCTGCTGTCCGTTCTCAGGCTCTGGTCCACTTCGTGTGGTCGCGTACGTAGCGTCACTGCCGATCTCATCGTGAGGGTGTCTGAGATAGCCCGGAAATCGCCCGGCCGGTGGACGGCGTGGCCGACAGTGCTGCGCCGTGAACGAAGTACGGCCGCAACTTGAAGAGTTGCTGTTCTCCTCGCTGGAGAACGTGCTGGTGGAGTCGGTCGAGACGACCGACATGGCCTTCCGGGTGGAGGCCCTGAGTACGGCCCGGCAGGCCGCCTGCCCGGGCTGTGGGCGCCTGTCGGAGCGCATACACGGCTCCTATCTGCGGTTTCCCCATGATCTGCCGACGGCGGGCAAGTCCGTCGTGGTGGCATTGAGGGTGCGTCGGTTCGTCTGCACGGACGGTTCCTGTCCGCGCAAGACCTTCGCCGAACAGGTACCGGGGCTCACCCGCCGGTTCGGCCGGCGGACGGAACGGCTGCGATCCACGCTCATCTCGGTCGGACTGGCGCTCGCGGGCCGGGCCGGGGCCCGCCTGGCGGACGCCTTCGGGACACCGGTCAGCCGCAACACCCTGCTGAGACTGATCGCCTCGCTCCCGGATCCGCCCACCGCCACGCCCCGCGTGGTCGGTGTGGACGAATACGCCCAGCGCAAAGGACAGATTTACGGAACTGTGCTCGTCGACGTCGAGACACGTCGTCCGATCGACCTGCTCCCCGACCGGGAGGCGGACACGCTCGCGGCCTGGCTCGCCGAGCGGCCCGGCATCGAGATCGTCTGTCGGGACCGCGCCCCATTCTTCGCCGACGGAGCCGCCCGCGGCGCCCCGCAGGCCCTCCAAGTTGCCGACCGATGGCACCCTGGGCGAAGCTGCCGAGAAGTGCGTCTACCGGCATCGCGGCTGCCTGCGCCCCACGCCGGAACACCCGGAGGAGCCCCAGGAGGAGCCGGGACCGGCCGCGTCATCGCCCTGGCCGACAGGGCACCGCTTCGCCGAACGCACTCGCGCCAAGCACGCCACCATCCACGCCCTCCTCGCCGCCGGACACAGCAAGCGGTCCGTCGCCCGGCAACTCGGCATGACGCTCAACACGATTCTGCGCTTCTCCCGGGCCACCACCCCGGAGGAGATGTTCACCGGGCAGTGGCAAGACCGTCCGACCAGGCTCGACGCCTACAAGCCCTATCTCCATCAGCGCTGGCAAGAAGGCTGCACCAACGCCTGGAAACTATGGGAAGAGATCAAGGAACAGGGCTACCCCCGCAGCTATGCCAGCGTCCGCGCCTACGTCAGCAGGCACCTGCGCGGCAAGCCTCAACCGGTCGGCCCCCGCCCGCCATCGGCCCGCGCCATCACACGCTGGATCCTCACCCGCCCCGACAGCCTGCCGGAATGCGACCGGATCCAGCTCAAGGCGCACTTGGCCAGCTGTCCTGAACTGATTGCGCTCGCCGAGCATGTGCGTTCCTTCGCCTGCACGGTCACCGATCTGCAGGGCGAGCGACTGCCGGAGTGGATCGAATCCGCCCGAGCCGCCGACCTGCCCAGCCTCAGCCGGTTCGCCCAGTACCTTGAACGCGACCTCGACGCCGTCATCGCCGGCCTCACGCTGCCCTGGAACTCTGGCGTCGTGGAAGGTCATGTCAACCGGATCAAGATGCTCAAGCGCCAGATGTTCGGCCGCGCAGGGTTCGAGCTCCTCCGAAAGCGGGTCCTGCTCTATGAGTAAGGTGCAGGTCAGGAGTCTTCCTCGACGAGGCCGAACCCCGCGGGGAAGCCCTCCAGGAATTCACGGCGAGATGGGTCCGGCTCCTCCTCGGCCATCGAATGCAGCAGTTCGATGAGCTCGGTCCGCTGATCACTCGACAACTGCGTCACCAGGTGGGCAACGCCCTCCAGGACCTTGACCGCCTCATCCTGGTTCATCTGGTCGTCGTCGCACCCCTCAACGAACCAGAGGACATCGACCAGAGCCTGCGCCAGGGCACGGGTCAGCGACGAGTACGCAGACATCGACAAGGTCTCCCAACAGACGGCTGACAGAGCGAAATCATCTCAGCACATGCCACTGACATCACTGTCGGTGAGACGGCCACACAAAGTGGACCAGAGCCTGAGGACGGGAGTCGTTTGTTGACGGCTTTGGAAGTCGCTCCGTGTGCCGCCATCATGATCAATGTCGATGAGTTCGGGAGTTGCTCTGGCTGAAGACGGGCGTTGTCAGCGCCGGCGACGACTTGCCGATCAGGCCGGGCTCGCGGCCCGTCGGCCGGAGAAGGTCCGCGGCTCGTCATACTTTTTTATATGGAGACTCAAGCCGGCGAAGAAGCGCGGCGATGGCTGGCCGAACGGGGTGTGGTCGAGGTTGGTCACGGGTGGGTTGATGCCGCGGAGCCGGGCCGGCCGTGCACTGCCGAGGAGATCGCGCACTCCTGGGCCGGCGAGGTGTTCACCGACGGCTGCCTGGCCGCGGCCGAGCAGGTGCGGCTGGCCTTCGGGCTGCTGGATCTCCTCGACAGCTACTGGGTGACGTGCGAGATCCGGTTCGCGGACCGAGGCGCGCAAGGGCCCCTGCCTGTCGACGTGCTGTGGAACGGCTACCGTCGACGGCTGGAGGCGGAGCGCGACGTCGAGGTCCTCACCTACTCGCTCTGGGCCGACTGGTTCGAGGACCACGACACTGCTGCGACGGCCTTCGCCGAGGTGCTCGGCAACGACATCGACCACATCCTGGCCAAGAGATCGCATGCCCTGCTGCGCCGGGCCGGCCGTGTTCTGACCTGCTCAGGCCCCGTGCCCTGGTCCGTGAAGCAGCCGACGTACGAAGCCGCCGCCCAGCTTCCCGCCCTGCACGGGCCGCTGTACAAAGGCCTGCTGGCCGGCTACCACGATGTCCACGGCCACCTGGAGCCGACGGCCGCATTCACCCTGCTCGCACAACTGCAGCTCCCGGCGGACACTCCACACCTCGCGGAGCTACGGTCCGTGCTCGCCGCAGGACGTAGGAACCACCACCGTAGCCCCCACGCCCGGGACGACGCAGTACGGGCCCCGATGGACTGAACAACACCGCCTGCCCGGCCGGAACGGCCGCGAACGACGCCGCACCCGGGCGGGGCCCCGGCCGCTTCCTCGTACTCGGGTACATCCCCTGAGCAAACCCGGGACGACCGACTCCCGTTCTCGCGAACACCGCCTGTCCGCGCTGGCGTGCGACTTCCATTGTCGTGCCAAAACGACGTCGCTACTCACGCACATAGCCAAAAGGTCGAAGCGGCGCCGCTGCGCTTACAAGAGATGCTCCTGCTTGCTGCAAGGGCGGTCCCGCCGTCTCGTCCAACTGGCTTGCCAGGTCCGTGACTCTGCTTGCCAGCGACGCCTGTGGTGCAACTTTGAGCGAATGTCTGAGGTGGGTGCTACCGTCCGCAGCCAGAGCAGACCGAAAGCAGGCAAAGCCCAGGAGTCCTTGCCAGGACTCCCTCACGAGATGAGGCGGCATGGCCACTCAACCCACACCTCCCGCCGGTGCATCCCCCGACGAACCATCCCGACCCATCGGCCAGCACATCGGCGTTACAAGCGGAAACCAATCCCCTGTTAACGTAAATGCGCCCTTCTCCTATGCCAACCATGGCAGCACAGCAAATACCAACACGAATTCACCGGCCTCAGCGTCAACGCCTTGGTGGAACCGTTCCTCAGTGATGTGGACGGCCATTGGTTCGCTAGCCACTGTCGCAACTGCTGTCATTGCGTTCATCGCCCTCAAGTAAGAGGAAAAAATGAATGACGCGAGCGGGATTACCCGCCTCGAACATGATGTACTTGATGAATCAGTGCCAGTGGCGTCGCTGCTGCGCCAGGTTCTTATCTTGGGTGGCCACGCATCATCGGAACCCTTGCGAAAATGGGCGCAGCACGAACTTAAGGGCTACAGTGGCACTGAAACTGCTGTTCCTAAATATCGCTTTATCGCTGCCCCAGTGAAGGCCAACATCACGTCCGGCCCAGCTCAGTACAACGGGCGAGAGATAAGCAAATGGGATCTCCCCGAGGAGGCGCGCGACGCCGTCCCGAATCAGTTCCCGATACTTTGGAGTGTCGCAGAAATACAGGCGACCATCGCAGCGTCTCAAGAAGAACACATTCGCTTGGGAACTTCAAACACGTCCGACTTGGCTCGGCTCATGACGCATCATCAGCGTAATTTGACGGGGAACTTTTTCCTTGAGGTCACTTCCGTCTACTGGGCGATTAGTGTCAGTAGCCTAAAAGGAATCCTGGATCAAGTCCGGACACAGCTGACAGAGTTTGTTGCAGAGATACGAGCCGCCATGCCTCCAGGAGCCCAAGAGCCAACTGCCGAAGCGATCAGGGAGGCAGTTTCAAGCATCCAGATCACAGCGGGAGACAACTCTCCCATCTACGTGACAGCCCCTGTAGCCATCGCTGAGCATGACTCCACCGCTGAGATCGCGCTGGAAGCAACACCGAAGCAGCGAAGATCACGGAGCTGAACACCTAACCCGGAGCAGGACCTTATGGCAAAAAATTCTCCACTTGACCAACTTGAGCTAGACATCCTGGATGAATCAGTCACGACTCAAAAATTGCTGAAGTTGGTAGTCGTCATCGGTGGGCGTGCTTTCTCTGAGCCGCTTCGCCAGTGGGCCTTGAACGAGCTGCGCGGATACGAAGGCCCGATAGAAGAGATCCCGAGCTATCGAATTGTAGTGGCCCCAATCCAAGGAGATTCGCGCTCCTCCTATTGGATCGGAAGAGGTGAAACCATCAGTGCGCTTGAGCTTCCGGACTTTGCGCAGGACTTAATTAGTGAGCAACTGCCCATACGGTTTGGTGTTGCGAAAATCCAGAATCTCATTGATACGGCAGATGACAAGCGGAAAGTGAAGGTAAGCCTGCCGGGGGGAGCTGAGCTCGCCCGTACTATGACTTACGAAAGGCGGGAGCAAGGAGTAATCGTAGAGTCCCTGTACTGGGCGGTGCATGTTTCAGCACTCCAAGACATTCTCGAACAGGTCAGAAATCGTCTACTTGAATTTATTGCAGAATTGCGCGCCACTGCGACTCCGGGAACAGTGGACCCTACAGTTGAGCAAGTGCACACCGCAGTGCAAAATATCCATATCACGGTTGGGGACAACTCTCCCGTGAACCTTAACGCTCCAATCACCCCCGAGAAAAAGAGCGCGAGAGTTAGAATTCCGTCTATTTCCAGGAGATCGCGGTTTTTCGGGGCATGAATATAAACCTGCGTTACAAGCCGCGAATCTTCTGGGTGTCGGAGCGCATCTGCCGGGCCGTTTGCTGTGCCTGCCGGGCTCGCATCCTCGCCGCCTCGGACTCCTGACGCGTCTCCCGAGCGCGCTGCTGCGCCGCCTGTAGAGATTCGAAGACGGACAGCTTCGGTGCGGTGCGCGTTAGCCGGCGCGGTGCAGATGCCATCACGCCCACTCCATTCCCAGCCCGGCGAGCGCGGCCCGTTGCTCGGCGGTGAGCTTGTCCCGCCGGGCTTTGGTGTTGGACACCCACACCCCCAGCTTGTGCTGGTGCTCCTGGCCGTCGATGACGATCGTCTCGATCGTGCCGCGCGGGACCGCCCGGCCCAAGCCCTCACGCTCTACCCACTGCGCAAGAGCCGCAAGCCCACGTTGGAAGGCCGATGACGTCTTCCCCGCCCCCTTCCCACCGTTCCGGCTCGCCGGGGCCGCTACGGGCCGCTCAACGGGCTCAACACCCAGCTTGGCGAGCCGTGCCCGCTGCCCCTCAGCCAGCCTGGGCCAGTCCTGACGCTGGGTGGCCAGCCACCGGCCCACGTCCATGCTGTGCAGACGCATACCCGGCTCCATCCCGCTCGCCGTGGTCCCCGCTTCCACCAGCTGCCGTAGCGCGGCGTAGTGACGCTGCCAGTCCACCGGCCAGGCCGGCCGCCAGTCCGGATCGATCGCCGCCAGCAGCCCCGCCCGCCGCTCCGCACGCACGGGGTCTTTGCCCAGGCCGTGCTTCTTGCGCGCGTTGGCCAGCCACTGCCCCACCGGCTTATCCAAAATCGCCGCCGTCACCGGTGCCGCGAGCGTGCCGTACGTCTCGAAGTACGCCCGCGCGGCCCCCAGGTTCTCCTCCCACGCCTCATCCGCCGGATCCCACACGATCCCCAGCGCCTCCAGATCGGCCGCCCGCCCGGAGTCGAGCGTCCCGGCTCGCATCGCCCGGCGCTGGTCCGACAGCCACCGCCCTAGCGGAAACCCGCCCTCACCCTCCACAGCGCCCTCGATGTGGTGGTAGGGCACGGCCAGGTCACCCTCCCGCTCGCGGTAGGCCACGGCCGCGCGATGGCCGGCCTTCCAGTTCGCGTGCTCGGGCTCGATCAGCTGGTAGCGCACGAACTGCGCGACCAGAGCGGGGTCGCGGTGCGCGCCGAACCGCAGCAGCACCCGCTGATCATCCTCATCGTCACTCGCGGGCGCCTCACCCAGCCACGACGACGCCTGCTCCGTGCGATACGCGCTCTCCTGAGGAATGGCGAGCATTTCCACGGCGCGTTCATCATGCGCCCGCAGCCCGGACAGAACTTTGACCAGGGGCCGGTAGGAAGCCGAATAGGGCATGTCCTCCTCCGGTGTCTCATCCGGCCCAAGAAACACCGGCACAATCAGCGTCGCCAATTTGTCCTGCCCAGGGTTCTGCCGCAATGCGCGCCCGATGGCCTGGACGATATCGACCGCTGATCCCTTCGGATCGATCAAGGCGACCGAATCCACACTGGGAACGTCGACGCCCTCGCCCAGGACCCGGCAATTGGACATGATGGCGCGCCCGGCTCGCGCGCCGAATTCCCGCAGTTTCTGCGAACGGATCTCGGGCTGGTGCTCGCCCGACAGCCACCCCGACCACACCCGCGCTGGATGCCGCTCGGAGTCGGCCGCGTGCAGCCGGCCCGCCACCCGTGAAAGGCCCTCGGCAAAGGCTCTCGCCTCGATGGTGCGGTGATGGAAGGTGATGCACCGCGACAGGCGGTGCTCGCTCATCGTCTCCAGCAGCGCGGCCTGGAGCACCGCCAGCCGCTCACCGCGCACGTGCTCCTCGAACCGCTCCTCGCCGTACAGTCGCTCAGGCGTCAGCCGCGGATCCCGCAGCTCCAGGACCACGATCTGGTAGCGGGCCAGCAGCCCGCGGCTGATGCTGTCCGCCAGCGACATCGACCACAGCACCGGCCCAAAAATCGCCGGATCATCCATCGAACAGGCCAACTCCTGCGGCAGCGGATCAACCGGCATCCGCCCCCGGCTGTCCCTCTCCCGCCGGCCCCGCTGCACCGGCCGCTCCACCCAGATCCGCGGCGTCGCCGTCAGATACAACCGCCGCATCGCCGGCAACAGCTCCTGATCGTGCACCGCAGCCCACGCCTTACCCAAAGACCCACTCGTACGGTGCGCCTCATCCACTACCACCAGGTCCCACACATCCATGGGCAGCCCATACAGCCCCTCATGCGCCTCAACCAGCACCGGCAGCGACGCGTAGGTCGCAAACACCGTCACCGGCCCACGGCCGTGGTGCAGCGCCAGCTGCGGGGCGCTGGTCGTGGACGGCACATCCAGCGAATACAGACGCGGGTCATCCTCCATCGAACACACCGCAACCATGGGCCCAGTACGCCCAAAGGCACGCCATTCCTGCACCGTCTGAGACAACAGATCAAGCGTCGGAACCAGCACCAGCACACGACCACCAGGCGAAATACGCTGAGCCGCACCGGCCGCAATGAACGTCTTTCCAGTACCACAAGCCGCGTGCACCTGCCCACGCAACCCCTTATCCGGAATACGCTGCCCAGGCTTGATTTCCAACCCAGAAACGATGGCCTCAACTGCTTCTTCTTGATGCGGACGGAGCTTGATTTCGCCGGACACAGGTCACCTCTCGCGCGCTGACATGGGGGTGCTAGTTCGTTCGTGATGCTACCCGCTGCATCACTTGATGCACTACCGCTTGATGCAGACTCGACGCCTGCGACTAGAAGTTGCCTCACTCTCGCCCGTGATGGCGCGTCAACGTGCTACGCTGCTCTAGCGGTTGATTCATCGTGAGGGTGTCCAAAGTCCGATGCGACGCATTCGGCGGACATGCGGGGGAGGCTTTCCGCCCCTTGCGTTGTCCTGCTCCTGGTCCCGCTCGACATGAGAGGCCGGCCCCCGGATGGTGGTGGGCATCGGTTCGGGATCCTACCTGTTAGTCGCAGTGATGCACCGCCCCCGCTTCCTGCTGCTGCCCCGGCGGAGCCGGGTGGGCGGGAGCGTAGCGGACGCCCTCGGGTGCGCGCGCAGCGCGTGCCCGTACGGCCGGTTGGAGCGCAGCGGAAAACGGCCTCCTATTCTCGCGGAGCGAGAATAGGAGGAAATCGCGGAGCGATTTCCTCACGCTTCCGCGGAGCGGAAGCGGAATGCGCGCAGCGCATTCGCTGCCTCCGGGCGAAGCCCGGAGGGGAC
>NZ_BMVU01000087.1 GCF_014650875.1 Streptomyces minutiscleroticus | reverse complement strand
CCACCGTCTACGGGTACTTCGCCCACTGGCAGCGCGACGGCGTCCTCCACCAACTGCACGGCTTCCTGCACCGGCTGACCCGCCAGAGCCAGGGCCGTGCCGTCGAGCCCGGCGCCGGCGCCCTCGACACCCAGAGCGTGAAGACCTCCAACAATGTTCCCGCAGCCAGTCAGGGCACGGACGTCGGCAAGAGAATCGTCGGCAGGAAACGCGCAGTTGTCACCGACTCCCTCGGCCTGCTCCTCACCGTGCTGGTCACCGCGGCCGGCCGTTCCGACAGCGCCATCGCCCTGCACCTGCTCGATCCCGTCCATGCCGCCCACCCCCGCCTGCGCAAAGTGTGGGCGGACAGCGCCTTTCGCACCACCGTCCTCGAGCGCGCCGCCCACCTGGGCATCGACCTCGAAGTCGTCCAACGCATCCCCGGCACAAAAGGGTTTGCTCCGCTGCCCCGAAGGTGGGTGATCGAGCGAACGTACGGCTGGTTCATGATCTTCCGCAGACTGGCCCGTGACCACGAGACGCTGACCGTCCGCTCCGAAGCCCTCATCGAACTCCGCATGATCGACCTCATGACCCGCCGCCTGACCGGAGAATCCACACCAACCTGGCGAGACCCGACACCTTGAACGAGACGCCATCACCGGGATGAAACACCCACTCACTCCGCTGCACCCTCTGGTTGGAGCAGCCCCGCCAGAGTCGCGTAGGAGCTGTCCCAGCCCCATTCCGTCTGAACCCAGTGGCGTCCCTTCACCCCCATCTCGCGGGCGAGCCCGGGATTGCGGAGAAGTCTGATCAGGCGGTCCGCCGTCGCCGCCACCGAGCGGCCGTCGACGACGTAGCCGGTCTCGCCCTCGCGTACCGCGTCGGGGGCGCCACCCGAGTCACCTGCCAGGACAGGGAGGCCGGACGCGGCGGCCTCCAGGTAGACGATTCCCAGGCCCTCCACCTCCAGGCCGCGTCTGCGGGTGCGGCAGGGCATGGCGAAGGCGTCGGCGGCGGCGTAGAAGGAGGGGAGGGCGTGGTGGGGGTGGCCGCCTGCGAAGACAACCGAATTCACGACGCCTTCGGCCAGGGCAAGTCGGCGTAGTTCGGAGGCGTAAGAGCCGTCGCCGACCAGCAGGAGCATGGCGTCCGGGAGCACCCTGCGGATCCAGGGCAGCGCTTTGACCAGGGTGTCCTGGCCCTTGCGCGGAACCAGCCGGGCCGCACACAGGATCACCGGGCGGCGGCCCAGGCCATAGCGGGCCCGCACCGGGCCGCCGTCCAGGCAGGGGTGGAAGGTCGTGGTGTCCACGCCGGGGACCAGGCGTGCGGTGCGGGTCCCGGGAGCGAGGGCCGCCTCGATCGGCCGGCGGGTGCTCGCGCTCAGCCAGGTGAGGGCGTCGACCTCTGTACCGATGCGGCGCAGCATGGCCCTGGCTCCGGGGGTGCGGGCCCACCACACCTCGTGGCCGTGCGTGGTGGCGACGGCGGTGCGGATGTCCGTCGTCCGCCGAAGTCGGCCCGCCATCAGGCCGAGCGGTGCTGCCGCGCCGAACCACACCCGGTCGCAGCCGTACCGGCGGGCCACGGCTGCCGCATGCGTGGTGACCTGGGGGGTGGGCAGGAGGGTGCGTACCCGGTGACGAATCACCGGGTACGGGAAGGACTGGCCGGGTGTCGACTCCGCCGTGACCGGGCTCGGCATCGAGGTGAAGACGACCACCTCGTCGGGCGGGAAGCGATCGGCCAGTTCACGGACGAACGTTTCGATGCCGCCCTGCCTGGGCGGGAAGTCATTGGTGACGATCAGTGTGCGAGGGCTGGAACCGTGCGTCATACGGCGGCCTCCTTCTTGGAAGGGGTGACAGGGGTGACGGGGGTAGCAGTGGTGATGCCGCGTTGCTGCATCCGGTACGCAAGCGCCCCGAGCGTCAGCGGATAGACCAGGTAGCCGAAGCGGGTCGAAGGCATCAGGACCATCGCCAGGCTCAGACCGAGCGCGAGCCGGGCGGCCGCCGCACGTGCCGTCACCGGCGGCCGCACTATTAGCGACACGGCGATCAGCAGCGCACTCACCGCAAGGAGAGCGAGCGCGATCACCCTGCCGCCGGGGACGTATGTCGCGAGCAGCAGCCCGGGCAGCGGGCTCGCGGCCGGCGAGGCGGTGTCGGTGAGGCCCAGCGGGAAGGCGATGACGCTCCGGTAGAAGCCGACGGGGTCGGCGAGGGCGAAGGGCAGCACCGTCACCGTCGCGGTGGTCAGGGCCATGACCGTGTACCGCAGCGCGGGCCGACCGCCCCGGCGTACCGCGACCAGCGCCAGCGCCACGGGCAGCGCGGGCCACGCCGTCCACTTGAGCGCGGCCGCGGCCCCAAGCACCAGCCCCGCCCGAGCCGATTGCCCCCGCTCGGCGAGCACAACCCCGAGGCACATCAGGCCGACGACCGGAAGATCGATCCCGCCCACCGCGAGGGGCAGCGCGACCAGAGGGCAGGCGAGCAACCATGCTTGGTACAGGTTGACCGCGGCGAGGGCCGCCACGAAGGCGCCGCCCAGCCACCAGCGCGCATCCCCGGGCAGCACACCGAAGAGCGCCATCCCGGGCAGGTAGGGATTGAATTCGGCGACGGCCCCAGGGTCTGCGACGTACGGACTGCCGGTCGTGAGCAGCAGCTGTCCCGACCGCTCGACGACCGTGACTTCCAGCTGCCCGAGTCCGGCCGTCACCAGCGAGACGAGCGGCACCACGACGGCCCCCGCCACCGCGACCACCCGGGCGGCGGGGCGGGAGCGCGCACCGCAGGCCAGGACCGCCGCGACCACGTAGCCCGCCCCCGCCATCATCCCCCACACCCGGTGCGGCCCCAGATCCGAGGCAAGAGCGAGTCCCAGCGCGACGACCGCGCAGCCGGCCCACGCGTACCGCTCGTACCGCTCGGGACGTACGTACCGGAGGTGCCGCACGTACCGTTCAAGTCTCTTCGCCATGACCATCGACGGTAGGAATCCGCAGGTGGGAGGGCGTCAACCGAGACTCCGGACCTGGGGCTCAACCCGTGGCATGACATCCGGCCGCAGGCTCAACCCGTGCGGTGACGCGCGTACCCACGCCGGCACGGACCATGGACGTATGAGTGAGTCCCTGCAACAACGGTTCCGCGTCTGGATCGCCGGGCCCGCCTACCCCTGGGTCACCGGCGGTGCCCTGACCGTCGGTGCCGTGGCGGAGCTGATCGTCTATCCCGGATCCGTGACCACCGTAACCGGGGTCCTCGTATCTTCCGCCTCGCTGATGTGGCGGCGGTCCTTCCCGCCTGTCGCGGTGCTCACAGTCTCCGCGGGGCTGCTCGGATTCGCCGGGGCCGTCAACCTGTACGTCTCGATCATGGCGAGCGGACTGATCGGCTGCTACACCTTGGGCCGCAACCGGGTACTGCACCCCGCGCTGACCGTCGCCGGCGCCGCGCTCGGGGCCCTGTGCGTGAACCTGGTGCACATCAACACCTGGTCGCGGATGGACCTGCCGGTGCCCGCGCTCTGGGAGGAAGGCTCGCTCAGTCTGTTCGCCGAGTCGTTCCTGCTGACCGTGGTCATCTTCGGGGCGGTGATGATGGGTGACGCGGTCCGTGCCCGGGAGGAGACCCGCAAGGAACGGAACCTGGCACAGGCCCAGTTGATCGCCATGGAGCGGCAGCAGGCCGCCGAGGCCGAGCGGGCCGCCATCGCCCGTGAGCTGCACGACATCGTCTCGCACTCGGTGTCGATGATCGCCGTGCAGGCCGAGAGCGCCACGTACACCACCCCCGGACTCACCCCCGAGGCCCGTGAAGGCTTCCAGCAGATCGCCAGCACCGCCCGCTCCTCCATGGCCGAACTGCGCCGCCTCCTCGGAGTCCTGCGAAGCCCCCAGGGCCAGGCAGGCATGGCCCTCACCGCCCCGCAGCCGACCCTCGACCATCTCGCCGAACTGATCGAGCAGCACCGGGCGGTGGGCGGCAAGGCCGAGCTGAAGATCACCGGGCAACGGGTGCCGCTGCCCGCCGCGTGGGAGCTGTCCGCCTACCGGATCACCCAGGAGGCGCTGACCAACGCGCGCAAGCACGCGCCCGGCGCCCGTACCGTGGTGGAGATCGGCTACGGCGCCGACCAACTGCTCACGCTGCGCATCCACGACGACGGCCCGGGCCCGATCTCCGGTCCGGGCACCGGGGCGAGCCACGGCCTGACCGGAATGCGGGAGCGGGCGGCCCTGGTCGGCGGTCGGCTCAGCGCGGGCGCGGGCCCGAACGGAGGGTTCCTGGTGAAGGCGGAGCTTCCCTGGGGGACCAGGTGATCGGCACGGAGAAGGAGACGGGTGTGATCAGGGCGCTGGTCGCCGACGACCAGGCGGTCGTCCGCACGGGCTTCGTCAACCTCCTCAACACTCAGGAGGACATCGAGGTCGTGGGCGAGGCCGAGGACGGCGTGCAGGCGGTACGCATCGCCGCCGAGACCCGGCCTGACCTCGTGCTCCTCGACATCCGGATGCCGCGCAAGAACGGCATCGAGGCGGCCCGCGAGATCCTGGCCGGGTCCGAAAGCACGACCAAGGTCCTGATCCTGACGACCTTCGGCCTCGACGAGTACGTGTACGACGCGCTCGCAGCCGGGGCGAGCGGCTTCCTGCTCAAGGACGCCACTTTCCCTGAACTGCTGCACGCGGTGCGAGTGGTAGCGGCCGGGAACGCCCTGCTCTCACCCGAAATCACCAAGCGGGTAATCGGCGAGTTCGTGCATGCGCGGACCTCGCGACTGCCGGTTCACTCCGTGGGAGAGCTCACCGCACGTGAGGCGGAGGTGCTCGTCTTGATCGCTCGAGGGCTGTCCAACGCGGAGATCGCGAGCCGTCTCACGATCACGGATCACACTGTGAAGACCCACATCAACCGGCTATTCACGAAGCTGGAGCTACGGGATCGGGCGCAGGCCGTGATCGCGGCCTATGAGCTAGGCCTGGCGCGGGTAGGAGGCGGGGCCGACTGAGCGACCTCTTCCTCGGTCTACCGGGTCTCCGCAGCGAACATGACCCACCGCACTCACTCCCTCATGGCTCATGAGGAGCCCAGCCCGCTTCGCGCGAAGTTCCTCAACACGCTCAACTTGACAGAGAAGCCGTCGCTGACGACCTCGCGCAACGCGTCCAGGGACAGGACCTGGGAGGCGGGCCAGGTGCGCGCGATCGTGGACTTTCCGGCGCCGGACGGGCCGATCAGGACCACCAGGCTGTGCTCGGGCATCTGCGGGTAGATCAGCTCGGTCATGCGAGATCTCTCCTTGCGGGTGAGGGCGCGGGCAGCCCAGATGAGGCGCTGCCCGGCGTTGTCGGTGATCAGGGCGGCGGCCTCGTGCAGGGGCCACGAGGCGTCGCCGTCGCGGTCCGGCTCGACCTGCTCGGCACGACGCGCGGCGGCGGTAAGCAGCTGCGCGACGGCCGCCATGAACCCGCCGGGCGGGTCGGTGTCCTCGATGAGCTCGCGCAGGATCGCGGCGAGCTCCTCCTGGTCGACGTCGTCGGCACGAAGGTCGTCCTCGATCTGCTGGAGGGCCAGCGAAGCGATCCCGACCGAGGCGCGTACGTGTTCCAGTCGCGTCCGTGGCCAGACGGTCACCGGGCGGTGGCCTTGGTCGTGGCTATGAGCGCGGCGACGGTCTCCCAGCCGTGGTGCCAGGAGTGGTCAGTTGACTGCACTAACTCAGGCCACGGCTCGACTTGATGGTGGTGCGTCAGGAACATCTGGGCATGTCGTTGTCGCATGAGTTCTCCCGTGTACATCGAGACCTGATGGACGGCCGTGTACGGCTGTCGAGGATCGGGGCGGTTGCTGCTGGTACGTCGGTGTCGTTGCCGTGGCTGGTGGTGGATGGTGCGGGGCGTGAGGTCGAGCCGGTCAGCAGCTATCTCCGGGACCGTCTGCTGGGGGACGTGAGCCCGTTGACGTGTCGGAGTTACGCGTATGACCTGCTGCGCTGGTTCCGGGTGTTGTGGACCGTGGATGTCGCCTGGGAGCAGGCCACGGAGGCGGAGGCAGCCGCGATGGTGGGCTGGCTGCGGTCGGCCCGCAATTCGCAGCGGCACAGGCGTCGTGAGGGCGGTTTCCCGCCCGGGTCGGTGAACCCGACGACCGGCAAGCGGGTCCTGGCGGCGGGATACGCCCCGGCGACGATCGCGCACAGCCTGTCGGCGGTGCACGGCTTCTACGCCTTCCACCTGCACTTCGGGCGCGGTCCGGTGCTCAACCCGGTGCCAGAGAACCGGGCCCGCCGCGCGACGCTCGCGCACCGCTCGCCGCTGGAGGTTCCCGGCAGGCACCGCCGAGGCCGTCTGCGGCCGAAGGTCCCGGTCCGTCAGCCGCGGGCGATTCCCGACGGCCAGTGGGAGGAGCTGTTCGCACAGATGCGGTGCACCAGGGACCGGGCTCTTCTGGCCTGCTACGTCTCCTCCGGGGCTCGGGCCACCGAGCTGTTGGGCGTCGGGCTCGCCGATGTCGACTGGCAGAAGGGCCGGTTGTGGGTCGTTTCCAAGGGGACCCGCGACCGGCAGCCCGTGCCGGTTTCGCCCGAGGCTCTGGCCTACCTGGCGGCCTACCTCGACGACTCCGGACTGCCCGACGGCGGGCCGGTCTGGCGCACTCGCCGTGGTGAGACGCGTCCGCTGACCTACTGGGCGGCCCGGCGGATTCTCCAGCGGGCGACCGAGCAGTTGGGCATGAACTGGACGCTCCACGACGCGAGACACACAGCAGCGACCCGGTTCGCCCGGGATACCGCGATGACCTTGGCAGAGGTGCAGACGATCCTTCGGCACGCGCACGTCACTACCACCGCCCTCTACACCGTGGTCGGCCTGGAGGACCTGGTCGACAAGCTCGCCGAGCACTATGGCCGCCCGGCTCAGCCAGCCGCGTGGTCTCAGCAGTACGACCCGCAGGACGTGGCGGTGGTGTTCGGTGCCCGGTAGTCAGGCGGGCAACAGCGCCCGGGTGAAGGGCCCGACCACCGGACGGGTCCGCCGCCATTCGTTGGAGACCTACGAACGGGACTTCAGCTTCAAGCCGACCGCAGTGGAGCCCGCACCTCCGCCACGGCCCATCCATCCACCCCGGCCTCTGGGCGAGTTGTCGACGGCTCCCATCAAGGACGTCGCCGAACTGGCCGGGACGGTCCTGGGGATCGGGTCTGGTGTCTCGAAGTGGACGACGGAGATGCAGCGGCTGCTGGAGCACCTGGAGGAGTTCCCCGGCGCCACATGGCAGGCGAGGTGGGAGGCCGCTGGCCTCAACGAGCGGGGACGACGAGCCGAGCACATCTACAAGGGCCGCGGAAAAGCGATCAAGAGCACCATGAACACCTTCGCGGGCCACGCTTTCGCAATGCGCCTGATCCAGCCGTCGCTGCTGGCGTTCCGTTCCTACCGCTTCTCCCACTACCTGCGCTGGTTCCGCACCATCGCAAAGGACCCCGTGCTGGAGGAGTTCTGCGAGCGAACCCTGTCGCTGAAGGTGAGCCGCCAGTCGATCCAGCGGGCACAGTTTGACGTGATCGTCCCCCTGACCGTCTTCGGGATCGACTTCGCCGACCTGACCCCGGAGGCCCTGCTCCACTACGCGACGGAGTCCAGGAAGTACGGCGTTGTGTCCGGCGAGGCGGGTGGGGACGGCTGTTTCGCCGCCACCCAGGCCTGGCCGATCCTCTCCGACATGGTGCACTTCCCGGCCTCGACCCCACGCACACTGCGGGCCGCCGTGGTCAAGGGTCAGCGTCCTGTCGCCGAGCTCGTCGACAAGCACAAGATCCGCAACCAGGATGTCCGTGACCTGCTGATCCACTACATCAGTCGGCGCTCGGTCGAGGTCGACTACTCCACCCTCACCTCCCTGGTTACCAACCTCGTGCGGCTGTTCTGGAGGGTGATCGAGGAGTTCAACCCAGACCAGGCCGACCTGCGGCTGTCGCCCGAGGCGGTCACCCACTGGAAGGAGAGCCTGCTCGTCCGGCCGGACGGCAAGCCCCGGCTGCACATCGAGGGCCCTTTCCTCGCGGTCCGCGCCCTCTACCTGGACCTGCACACCTGGGCGGTTGCAGAGCCGGAACGCTGGGCCCAGTGGGTGGCCCCCTGCCCGATCCGCGATGAAGACCTGCGCTGGTTCCATGTCCGCCGGCGCCGCGTCCAGGAGCGGATGGCCAACCGCACGCGGGAGCGCCAGCCCCTGCTGCCGATCCTGTCCCAGCACGTCACCGATCAGTGGCAGCGGCAACGCACCCTGCTGGAGAGCGCCCGGGCGGTCGGGCTCGGCGAGCACTTCACCGTCGACGGGACCGGGTGGCAGCGCGTCTCCGCGAAGATCGACGCCGAGCGCAGAGACCCGACGACCGCACCGATCCGAGCGGTGAACCGAGCAACCGGGAAGTTGGTACAGCTCACGCACACCGAGAACCAGGCGTTCTGGCAGTGGGCGATCGTGGAGACGCTCCGCCTGGCTGGCCTGCGCGCCGAGGAACTGACCGAGCTGACCCACCTGAGCGTGCGCAACTATCAGCGCCCGAGCGGGGAAGTCGTCGCCCTGCTCGTCATCACGCCATCCAAGAGCGACCGGGAACGGGTGATCCCGATGTCTGCGGAGCTGTTCCACGTCATCGCCCAGATCATCCGGCGTCACATCAGCGCGCACGGCACAGTTCCGATCTGCGTCCGCTACGACCTGCACGAAAAGGTCTGGAGCGAGCCGCTGCCCTACCTGTTCCAGAACGTGCACGCCGGGGGACTGCGGGCGATGTCCACCACGACGATGTGGCGGATGATCCGCCGGGCCGCCGAGGGACTGATCGAAACCGATCCGCGGTTCGCCGAGGTGAAGTTCGCTCCGCACGACTTCCGCCGCCTCTTCGCGACCGAGCTGGTCAACAGCGGCTTGCCCATTCACATCGGCGCCGCTCTGCTCGGCCACCTGAACATCCAGACGACTCGTGGCTACGTCGCGGTCTTCGACGAGGACGTGGTCCGCCACTACCAGCAGTTCCTCGACCGCCGACGGGCTCAGCGGCCTGAGAGCGAGTACCGCAAGCCGTCCGAGACGGAATGGTCGGAGTTCAACGAGCACTTCGACAAGCGCCGGGTCGAACTCGGCTCTTGCGGACGCCCCTACGGGACTCCCTGCCAGCACGAACACGCCTGCATCCGCTGCCCGATGCTGAGCATCAACCCGAAGATGCTGCCTCGCCTGGACGAACTGGAGGAGGACCTCCTCGCCCGCCGTGAACGCGCCGTCGCCGAGGACTGGCGAGGTGAGATCGACGGCCTCGACCTCACCCTCACCTTTCTGAGAAGCAAGCGAGAACAGGCCCGCCGCTTCGAGCGAACCGGACCCGTCTCGCTCGGACTTCCCGCAGTTCCTCATCAGAATCCCCAGCTCACAGAAGGGTGATCAGGAGAGCGGAGACGAGGAGCACGGTCTGATGCAGGGCTTGATCGGTCAAATACATGCCGTTCATCCCCGCGGCCTTCAGCTCCGCGAAGCCCTTCGACCCGATGTGCTCCAGCAGCCAGCGGACCGGCCATCGGCGATCGAAGAACGCGTGCGTCACCGCCGAGACGACGAGCCCGGCCGCCAGACCGGTCCAGGACATCTGGAGCGGTAGGACGGCCCAGACCAGGGCCAGCATCACGGCCATGACCACGTGGTACTGGGCGACGTGTCCCAAGCACGCGCCCCAGCCCTGCCGCGGGCTCACGCCGTCGGCGACCTCCGTCGCTGACGGCGCCGCCTTGTTCCCGGCCTGCTGGTCGGTCTGCCCGATCACATGGTCCGCGAGGTTGTGACCGACGGAGAGAACCGCCCACACCGCCCCAAAGGTCGCCGGGGTCGCGATCTGCTCAATGGAGGTCATCGTGCACCTCCTGCCGCCACCAGGAGACCGTGGTCCAGAATCAACGCATGGACGTCCCCGAGCTGCTGGAAGCCGCCTCCCTGCTGGTCCCCGCAGAGATCGCCACGGAGAACGACATCACGATCAACGACATCTGGGACCACCTCGCCCAGGATGAGTGGGAGGTGGCCCTCGGAGTCCTGGAGGAACTCGGCGACGTCCACCCGCTTCCGCTCGAGTTCTGGGAAAGCCTCGCCACGGCCGCCGAGCAGATGCGGATGGAGAGAAGCGCGGCCTGGTGCCACTGGCGCTGCTACGAGGCTGGCAATGGGATCATCCGCGCCGACCTCACGCTTCGGCCAGCCAACGAGAACCGACGGCAGACACACTTCTCCGGAGCCGGTGTCCTGCGGCCGATGTGGAACATCGGAAATCGCACTCCAACCGGTGAGGAGGACCTCAACATCGCACTCCTGTGGGTCGAGTTCACTCCCACACTGGGGCCCGGCGAGCGTTCCTCGGTGCGACTTGCACCCCTCGACCCCTCGCAGTGGCGACACCTCCAGCCCGGCCAAACGATCACGATGCACGAGGACCGGACCATCGGTGGCACGGCTGTCATCCTGGAAGTCCAGGGACCTACGGCCACGCCCGCCCCATAAAACCTGCCGCCCCTGGCTCCCACCGTTGGTGCAGAGAATGTCGAGGTGGAAGGCGCCGTTCATTCCGTGCGAGGCCAGCTTGTAGAAGTTGGTCTTGCCGGTCTTGTCGGCGAGCTTCTCCAGAACCCCGTGGCCCGGCACCCGGCGGTCCGCGATGTAGTGCGTGCCGAAGGACAGGGCGAGTGCGGCCGCGGCCGCGCCGGGGTGGACCCGGATGCCCAGCGCGCGGGCTCCGAGTCCGGCGACGATCGCCTGCGTGGCGGTGTAGGTGACGCAGTGGTGCAGGCACGCCTTGCGGCCGTCGGCGGTGCCGTGAGTGGTCTTCTCCTTGGTGGCCGGGTCTTCGTAGGTGACCGGAGCGTCGTCGGAGGCCCCCTTCACGCGGGCGCAGAAGTCGTTCTGGACCCAGATTGTTGCTGCATTGTTTGCGTGTCTCGCATTCCTCAACTCCCGTTGATCTGGCGTGGGGTTAGCAGTTGATGAGGGTCGTGTCGCGGGCCTACGGTCCCGCTCCGTGTTGGTGCACTACTTCTCTGTCGAGGGCTGGCAGTCGTGGGGGCTTGGTGGGCAGCCGCTGATCCCTGAACGGATGCCGGTGCTGGTCGATGACGACTTCCTCTTCGAGGACGCGTACGGGCCGCGGGCGACGCGGGCGGTGAACGCGTGGCTTCGTACGCTGCCGTCGCGCGGGGCGCCATCGCCGAATTCGTGGCGGGCGTACGCCCTGGCGGCGCGGGACTGGCTGGCGCATCTGCGGCGGCATGGGGTCGCGGTGTTCGGTACGCGGCAGGAGCTGGTGGCCGCGCTGGGTACGTACGCGGACCGTTGCCTGTCGGGGCCGGTGGACGAGCGGCTTGAAGCCTCCTCCTGGGAGTTGCAGGTCACCGCGCTCAGCCGGTTCTACGACTGGGCCCAGGAGGAGGGCTTGGCCAAGGCGGCGCCGTTCACGGTGGCCGTCGGCAAGCGGATGATGCAGGGCCGGTTCATGGAGACCCGGCGGAACCGGGCCCGGACGCGTCGGCCCAAGCCGCACGTGAGGTTGCAGTACCTGGCGCCGGACTTCGCCGACCTGTTCCGTCATGGGCTGGCCGGGCTGGGCCCGGACGGGCTGGACGATGCGACGTTCCGGGGCCGGTTCCCGGGCCGAAACGCGGCGATGGGAGGCTTGGTGCTCGGCACCGGGATGCGAAGCCGGGAGTTCACCTACCTGCTGGTGCACGAGGTGCCTCCGCTGCCCGCGGAGCCGACCGAGGTGCCGATTCCGTGGGCGGTGCCAGAGCTGGGGGCGAAGGGCCGCAAGTTCCGCTGGACGTGGATCGACTACGCGGCGCTCGCGGCGCTGCACTCCTACATCGCCCTGGACCGGGAGATGGCGCGGGGGCCGTGGCGGCCGAGAAACCCGCTGGTGGTCGAGGAAGCGGACTTCCACGGCGGGCGGATCAACGGCCGGCGGACCCGCTGGTCGAGCCTGCGGCCGGAGGAGAGGGTGCGGCTGGTCGGCCCGGAGGGCGGGTCGTTGCTGCTGGCGCTGAGCTATGGCGGGCGGCCCTTCGTGGACTGGGGAACGCAGTTTCGCCGCACCGCGCGCCGGATCCGTGAGCGCTTCGAGCCGCGGTTCCCGGACGTCGCGCCGCACCGATGCCGGCACACGTTCGCCATGGCCACCTTGGAGAAGCTGGTGGAGGGGCACTACCGGCAGGCCGCCGAGCTCGCCGCGGCCACCGGCGACACGGCAGGGCTCGCGCTCTACCTGCTAAAAGCCGATCCGCTGCTGATCCTGCGGGACCTGCTCGGGTACTCCAGCGTGGTCACCACGGAGGTCTACCTCAAGCGCCTGGACGTGAACCGGATCTACCGGGCGGCCTGGGAACGGACCCGCGGGTCTGTCGATGCGGCCGCGGCCGCCGAGTTCGACGAGGAGTTCTGATGCCGGCCGAACTGCTGCGGGAGCCACTCGCGTTGAAGCTGTCGCTGCCCGGCGAGGAGACGTGCGTCGTCGAGATCGGGGACCTGCCGAACCCCCGGCTGGCGGCCGATCTGGCCGAAGGGCTGGCCGCCTCGGTGCATCCCCACGGGCCGCTCGGCAAGCGGACCACCTTCAGCAGCTTCCTCTACACGCTGCGGCGGATGGTCCGTGAGCTGGCCGAGGACGGCTTCGAGGGGTCGGCGGCCGACCTGACACGGCCCGTGCTCAGCACGTTTTGGCTGCGCTCGCACTACCTGGTCGAGTACCGGACCCGGGCCTTGCTGCGTGCTCTTGACCTGCAACGCCGGGTGCTGGACGAGCCGGTGCGGCAGATGGTGTTCGGCATCAACTACAAACGGCCGGTGCTCAACGGGCCGCTGCCGCCCTACGCCCCGGCGGAGTGGAACCGGCTCATGGACCTCTGCAAGCAGGAGGTACGCCGGCTACTGGAACGGCATGAGGCGATGGTCGCGCTTGCCGAGACGGGGCAGGATCCGACGGTCGGCGGGTGGAGCGAGGTGAACGCGGCCTGGCTGCTGTCGCGCATCGGGCCCGTCACCACGGCCGTGGTCGCCGAGCACATGGGCATGACGAGGTCGGCGTTCATGACGCGGCACCGCGGCATCCATCGGGTCCGCAGGGCCCTGTTCCCCTCGCACGACCAAGCTGTTCCCTACGTGCTGCTGCTCGCGGGCTGGACCGGTGTCGTCCCGGACGGGCTGATGGGCATGCAGGTCTCCGGCATCCGCTGGGTCGGGAAGGAGGCGACGCTTCTCTCCTACACCAAGGGCCGCACCGGGGACGAGAGCCTGGTGCTGTCGGCTCGCGCGTCGCGGTTGCTGGAGCGGTGGCAGAGGCATTCGTCCCTCTTGCGTGAGCGGGCCCCAAGCGAACTGGCCGACCGTTTCTGGCTGGTGACGCAGCAGGGCCACCAGGTCGGGGCGGCGACCTGCGCGGACTTCGTGCTGCGCAAATGGGTAGCGGCCCATGACTTGCGTTCCGAGGAGGGCGGACCGCTCTGGATCGACCGGCGTCGACTGCGGACCACGTTCATCGCCCAGCGGGGGCAGCGGCGGTGGTCGACGCGGGCGACGATCGATCCGAATCACTCCCCGGAGGTCGAGGGCGACCACTACCTGTCGGCCGCGACCCCGGCCCAGCGGGCGGTGGTCGAGGAGATTGCCCGGGACGCACAGGGCGATCTGCTGCGGCGGGCGAGCGCGCCAGTGGTGGTCGACGACGCGGTCAGCGCCGCCCGGCTGCCGGAGGAAGTGCGCCGTCTCGGACTTGAGGACGACGTCCTGGTCGAACTACTCGCCGGTGAGCGGGACGTGTTCACGGGGGCCTGCGGCGACCAGCTCGCCGGGCTGCACGGCCCCAGGGGCAAGCCGTGTCCGGCCCGGCCCTGGGTCTGCCTGCTGTGTCCGCTGGCGCTGTTCGCGCCGCGTCACCTGCCCAATCTGCTGCGGCTGAAGGCTTACTTCGCCCGGCAGTTCCGCGAGATGCCGCGCGAGCAGTTCGCCGCGACGCTCGCCCCATACGCCCGTCGCCTCTCGGCGGAGATCCTCCCGCGTTTCGCGCCTGCCGCCGTCACGGCCGCCGAGCGCGAAGTCCGCGATGAGAACGCAGAACTCCCGTTGCGGGCCGAGGAGCTCACCTCATGACCCTGCTGCCGGAGTGGAGCGGACGGCCTTCCCGATCGGTGTTCTCGGGGGCCGATGTCGCCGCCACCGCCCGGCTCGCCTGGCGGGCGGGCTGCCCGCGGCCGCGGTTCGAGGACGAGGTGTGGTCGCTGGCCGGCTGGACGGATGCCCCAGCCCAGATGACGCCGGCGGAGAAGACCTGGCGCTTCGACCGCATCGCCTATCCGGCATGGCGGGTCGTCGCCAAGGAACTCGCCCTGGCCTGGGTCGCGAGTCGTGACGAGCGTGTCCTGGCGCTGCCGCAGGCTCGCCGCATCCCACGACACCCTCGCACCATCCATGCGCGGATCTATCACCTCACGTTCTGGCTGAACTGGCTGCACAGGCGAGGAGTCCGTACGTTCGCGGCGGTCACGCAGGACCACTGCGAGGCGTTCCTGCAGGAGTACGGCGTGGTCCGGGACCGCGCGACGGGAGCCGCCGTCCGAAACAAGGCGGCGAGCTCGCTGCGGTCTGTGGTCTCGGCGATGCAGGAGATCACCGACTACGGCGGTCTGTTGTCTGCCGACCGTCACCGGGACGGGTTCCGCCCCTGGGGGCAAACGCTCCCCGCGGGAGGTGGTGGGGGCGCCGGCCCGGCCGCAGGCGGTGATCAAGACGGCGCCGCTGGACGACGACGTCCTGGACCCGCTGCTGACCGCCTGCTTGCACCTGGTCGATGTCCTCGGCCCGCACGTCGTCGAGCTGCGGACCGCGCTGCATGCGGAGCGCCGGGCACGCGAGCAGATCACGTCGCGCAACCTCCACGACGCGGGCGTGCTCGGCGCTCTCGTGGATGAGCACCTCGCTCACGGCCGGCCGCTGCCGCGGCTGGAGAGCTGGGTGGTGTCCAAGCGGCTGCGAAGAGGGTGGGACCCGAAGGACCCGCTGCTGCACGTCAACTTCCTGGATCTGTTGCGGCCCACCCGACACCGGGACATCGGCAAGGCCCTGCTGGTCAAGGCACGTCCGGCGCTGGAGGCGGCGGTCGCCGAGGTCGGCACCGAGTACCTGTGGTGTCGTGACGCTCCCGAGGTTCCCCGGGCGGACAACGGTGAGCTCATCGCGTGGTCCCTGCCGCTGGCGCACTTCCCGGCCGCCTCCTTGATCCGTGTCGTCGCTCATGCCTGCCTGGTCGCGACATCGGCGCTGACCGGCATGCGCTCCAGCGAGCTGATGGAGCTGACGGTCGGATGCCTCCGCACCGACATGGAGAACGGCACGGACCTGGTCCGGCACCGGCTGGTGGGCAAGGTCGTCAAGGGGCGCCGCTGGGGCGGTGAGCCCGATGAATGGGTCGTGATCGAAGAGGTCGCGCGGATCGTGGCTCTGGCCGGGCAACTCACCGACGCCGGGCTCGGACAGCGGCTGTTCGGCGGCTTCCGCACCTTCGAGAGCCGCGGCGCCATGAACTGGCTGCGACAGTGGGTCGCCTCGCCCGCCGGCGCCCGGCACGGCCTGAAGCCGATCCCAGACGACCCGGTCCATCCGCGCAGTCTGCGGCGCACGCTGTCGCTGGAGATGGCTGCCCGGCCCGGGGGCCTGTTCGCCGCCAAGGTCCACTTCAAGCACTTGCGGGTGGCCACCACCGAGGGCTGCACCGCCCGTCCCGGGGGAGCCCAGGCGGTTTTCCATCAGGAGTGGAAGACCGCGGAGGACACGGAGAAGCGGGCACGGACCGTCGAGGCCTTCCACCAGTTCCAGCAGGGTCAGCTTCCCGCCGGACCTGGCGCGGACGCCCTGCTGACCTTCTTCCGGTCCGTCGAGGAGGAGTTGGAGGATCACGAGCCGGGCCCGGCGAAGGTCGTCACCGATCGGCAGATCGAGCTGCTGTTGAAGCAGAAGGCGTCGGTGCTGCACCTGGCCGCGGCGAACTACTGCTGGTTCGAGGACCCGGCGAAGGCGCTGTGTCTCAAGCTCGCCGGCGCGAAGGGGGCGGCGGGCCCGCTGAGCGGGCTCTGCGACAGCGCCCGCTGCCCGCAGGCCACTCACCACCTCGTCCACCGGCCCGTCTGGCAGGCCGCGGCCGACAACGGCGCCGTCCTGCTGGCCAGCCCGCGCGTCCCGGCCGGGGAGAAGAAGCGCCCGCAGACCGAGCACGAACGCTCGATGCGCGTCCTCGAAGAGATCGACAAGGCAGCCGGAAAGGCCGGATGACATGGCACTCGGCCAGACCCAGCGTGAGCAGGTCGAGCGGCGCATCCGCGCAGCCGTCGACCGCCTGCTGGCCGGGCAGATCCCCGAGGGCGGGGCCTGCGACGTCAAGACGCTCGCCCGCGAGGCCGGGATCTCCCGCGCGGCCCTCTACCGGACCTGGGGCCACCTCAAGGACGAGTTCGAGAAGCGACGGGCCGCGGCCTGGGCTGCCGGGCACCAGCCCGACCCTCGCGAGGCCCGCATCGGCCGGCTGCGGGACCTGAACCAGCGGCTCACCAGCAAACTCGCCTGCACCAGAACCGAGTTGGCCCTCCTCAAGGAGCAGCACCGTCGGCTGCTGTCGGTCCTCGCCGCGAAGGACGACGAGCTGGAGCGTCTCCGCCGCGAGCTGAGTACGTTCGCCCGTACGCACGCCGGCCCTGCCTGCGACAACGAGCAGGGGGACGACACCGGAAGCGTCATCCCCCTGTCCCGCCGCTGATGTCACACCACAGCCATCTGTCCGATGCCCGTGACCTGGTCGTTGACCGCGTTGAGCCAGGTGATGCCCCGCTGCCTCGCGCCCGCATCCCGGCGGGCACCGACGCGCCATCGACGACGGACTCGTGATGACCGAGGTGGCGATCGAACGCCCGCAGCACCCGAAGCCTTGGAAGCCGAGGATCACCTCCACAGGGTGGGACAGGCGGAGCCGGGAGGCCGGGATGCGTGGGGGTGCCGGCTCAGCGCGCTCGCTCGTACTCCCGGGTGATGAAGGAGACGGCGTTATCGAGGGCCTCGTCGGACTCGGCCATGTGGCCGGCCAGCAGGTGCCAGACGTGGAACATGTGGGGCCATACCTCGAGGGTGGTACGCACGCGCTGTTCGGCGAGCCGGTCGGCGAGCGTGACACCGCCGCTGAGCATCACCTCGTTCTCCCCCATCTGGATCAGTGTCGGGGCCAGGCCACGCACGTCGGCGAAGATGGGGGAGGCGTCCGGATTGGTCGGCAGCGCGTCGCCCAGGAAGGAACGGGCGAGCGCTTCCAGGAAGTCCACGCCGCACAGGGGGTCAGTGTGGGCGCGGCTGCGTGCCGAGGGGCCGGAGTGCGTCAGGTCGGCCCAGGGCGAGATGGCCACGCCCGCCACGGGCAGCGGCAGGCCCGCGGCGCGTGCCTTGCGCATGATGGTGATCACCATCGCGCCCCCGGCGGAGTCGCCCGAGATCGCGATCTTCTCGGGAGCGGTCCCCGCCGCGAGGAGCGCCCGGTAGGCGGTGAACACGTCCTCGATGGGGGTGGGGAAGGGATGCTCGGGTGCCTGGCGGTAGTCGGGCACGTAGACCCGGGCCCGCAGGCGCTTGGCGTAGTGGCCGGTCAGCCCGACGTAGCCCTCGACCGCCCCGTGTACGTAGCCTCCGCCGTGGATGTAGAGCAGGTTCCGGTCATCGGTCACTTCCTCCGGCACCACCAGCATGGCCGGCACGCCGTCGAGCGCGGTCTGCTCGAAGGTTACGCCTTGCGGTGCCGGGAGGGCGGCGGCGAGCTGCTTGCCGTAGGACTCCCGCACCTCCGCCCAGGAGAGGTCGCCTTCCCCCGCAAGCGCGGGAGCGATGCTGCTGGCCGCCTGCGTCCAGCGTCCCAGCAGCGCTGTGGCCTCTGGTGTCAAGTTCATGGTGCTCACGTCCTTCGTCGATGTCGCTGATCGCGCGGCCCCGGTGCGCCACACGGACAAGACACATGTCCTGTGGGTGGTCGTCGCCGAAACGGTTCCGGTGGCCTCGCCAACGTCGTCAGTGTCCGTCCCTGACACTGATGTCAAGGTCAAACCGTGCAGGTCACGGCCCTATGGAGACGGTCTTCTAAGATCGAGGACATGCACATCGGAGAGGCGGCGCAGCACACGGGAACGACTCCGCGACTGCTGCGGTACTACGAACAGAAGGGATTGCTCGTGCCCGGTCGCTCCGAGAACGGCTACCGGGAGTACGACGAAAACGCCCTGGGGCGGATTGTGCAGATCCGGGACCTGCTGCAAGCCGGTCTGCCGACCCGCCTGATCCAGCAGATCCTGCCGTGCATCTCCACCCCGCACAGCAGCATCCGCTTCTCCGGCCTGACACCGGAGATGGTCGCGCTCCTGGAAGCCGAGCAGGCTCGCCTGACGACACGCATCGACTGTCTGACCCGCAACAGGGACGCGATCGCCGACTACCTCGCGGCCCTGCGCGAGACGAACGGGCAGCAGGAACACACACCAGGCCGCACCGAAGAGGCCAGCGTCTGAAAGCGCGTGACCTGCACCGCTTGACCTTCACACCAGTGTCAGCCCCGGACACTGACGGCATCGGCCATCCATACCGGAGCCGCCACGGCGGCGTACCCCCGGCACACCGGGGCCGCGGCCAGCAACATCGACGAAGGACAGCGCGCCATGACCACACTCCACGGAACGTCCGAGCCCCGCTTCGCGGGCCTGCGGGAGACACTGCGGCAGAACCTCGTATCCGGTGAGGAGATCGGCGCCTCGCTGGTCGTGGACATCGACGGTGAGCGCGTCGTGGACCTGTGGGGCGGGCACCGCGACGTCGCCCGTACCGCCGCCTGGGAGGAGGACACCCTCACCAACGTGTGGTCGATCACGAAGACCGTCACCAGTCTCGCTGCGCTCACGCTGGTGGACCGGGGCGAACTCGACGTGTACGCGCCGGTGGCCCGGTACTGGCCCGAGTTCGCCGCGGGCGGCAAGCGGGACGTCGAAGTCCGCCATCTGCTCTCCCACACCTCCGGCGTCTCCGGGCTTGAGCAGCCGGCGACCGTGGAGGACCTGTACGACACGACCGGCGCGGCGGCCCGGATGGCCGCGCAGACACCGTGGTGGAAGCCGGGCACGGCCTCCGGCTACCACGTGATGAACTACGGGCACCTCATCGGGGAACTCGTGCACAGGATCACCGGCCGGTCCCTGCGGCAGTTCGTCGCCGAGGAGGTCGCTCGCCCGCTGGGAGCGGACTTCCAGACAGGCGCAGCCGAAGCGGACTGGACGCGGGTCGCGGACATCGTGCCGCCGCCCCCGCCGCCGTCCGATCCGGCCGCCCTCACGACAGCCAGTCCCGCCTACAAGACCCTGACGGGCCCGGCGGTGGCGGCGGCAACCGCGAACACCCCGGCCTGGCGGGCCGCGGACATCGGTGCGGCGAACGGCCACGGCAACGCCCGATCCGTCGCACGCGTCCTGTCCGCGCTCGCCCGCGGCGGCCAGGTCGACGGCATCCGGCTGCTCAGCGAGAAGACGATCGACCTCATCTTCGACGTGCAGGCGGACGGAGTCGACCTCGTCAACGGCCTGCCGTCTCGCTGGGGTATCGGCTTCGCATTGCCGAGGAAGGACACCCTGTCCTGGATTCCGGAGGGCAGGATCGCGTTCTGGGGCGGCTGGGGCGGCTCGATGATCATCGTGGATCTCGACCGGCGCATGACCATCTTGCGCCTGTACGACCTGTCTGCCGACGTCCGGGCAGCGGCCCTGGACTACATCGCCGCAGAGTTGCCGGGGGTGGTCGCCTCCCGGCTCGGCGCCACCGAGGGCCGCGTGGTCGGCGTCGACACACTGGAAGCCGCACTGGACGACGCCTGGCTGGTCATCGAGGCGGTGCCCGAGCGGCTGGACCTCAAGCGCAACCTGTTCGCCGATCTGGACCGGATCGCCCCGCCCGACACCATCCTGGCCAGCAACTCCTCCTCCTACGCCTCCCGCCTGTTCATCGACCGGGTGGAGCACAAGGAGCGGGTGCTGAACATGCACTTCTACATGCCCCCGGCGCAGAACGCGGTCGACCTGATGAGCGACGGGGCCACCGACCCCGCAATCATCGAGCGGCTCAAAAACGAGCTGCCGCGCTACGGAGTGCACCCCTTCGAGGCCCGCCGGGAAAGCACCGGCTTCATCTTCAACCGGGTCTGGGCCGCGATCAAGCGCGAGGCGCTGCAGGTCGTGGCCGAAGGGGTGACCACGCCGGAGGAATTCGACGCGATGTTCCAGGTGAACACCGGCGCAAAGCTCGGAGTGTTCCGGATGATGGACCAGGTCGGCCTGGACGTCGTCCTCGACATCGAAAACCACTACGCCGCGGAGAATCCGCACCTGCCCGAAGGCCCCCGCCGACTGCTGCACGAATACGTCGACACCGGCCGCCTCGGCGTGAAGACCGGCCGCGGTTTCTACGACGACTACACCACCGCAGCGAACGACGCCTGACGCACCGCCCGCATCGCGCCTCACTACTCGCACCCGAGATACCTCATGCGGCTTCGGGCCCGAAGCAATCCATGTAAGTCCAGGAAGCCCTCTGGTGGCCCTCCAGGCGGCCCCGCAGCCGCCCGCCCCATCCCAGCGCGCGGAGGCTTCGCCGACGCGCCACAAGAGCCCTCTCGCGCCCGATCCCCCTGGGCAGCCG
>NZ_BMVU01000086.1 GCF_014650875.1 Streptomyces minutiscleroticus | reverse complement strand
GACCGGCTCGGCGCGCCGCACAGCGAGGTGTTCGACGTGCCGGACGTGTCCCGGCCGCGTGGACGCCGCGCCCGCACGGCTCGTGAGCCCCCGTCACCCGCGCTCCGCCGCCGCGGACCGTTGCGAACCTCGGCGGACCGTCGCGGGCGGGCGCGCACGGAGACGCGCGGAGGAACCCCGTGCCCGCTCGCGCAGGTCTTCGTGCCGCGCCGGGCGAGGAGCCGCTGTCGGATGAGATGAGGAGTCGCTGACGGGCGAGGAGCCGCTGTCGGGCGAGGGACCGTGCCGGATGAGGAGCCGCTGATGAGCGCGGAGCCGTGCCGGGCGAGGGCCGCTGACGAGCGCAAAGCCGTGTCGGGCGAGGGGCCGTCGACGGGTGGGGGCCGGCGCCGGGTGTCCTCAGGCCGCGGCGAGTGCTGCCGACGGGTCGTCCAGGACCGGCTGCCAGGCCAGTTCGGCGGCGCCCACCAGACTGTTGTGGTCCAGCGAGCAGGCGAGGATCGGGACGCCGCCGCTCTGCCCCCACAGACTCCGGTCGGCGACGACGGCGCGCAGCCGCTCGGGGTCGGCGCCGAGGAGCGTGCGGTGCAGGCCGCCGAGGACGATGCGGTCCGGGTTGAGGATGTTGACCAGTCCGGCCAGGCCCAGGCCGAGGCGGTCGATCAGCGCCTCGGTGGCCGTGCGCACGGCCGGGTCGTCGTAGTGGCCGCGGATCAGCTCGTCGGCCTGCTGCAGCAGGGACACGTCGGGGCCGGGGTCGCCGCGGCCCGCCGCGGTGAGGAAGGCGAGCGGATCGGCCTCGACGTCGAGGCAGCCGCGGCCTCCGCAGTGGCAGGGGCGGCCCTCGGGGTTGACGGTGAGGTGGCCGACCTCCAGCGCGAGGCCCGAACTGCCCGTGTGCAGACGGCCGTCGAGGACGAGCGCGCCGCCGACGCCGCGGTGCCCGGTGGCCACGCAGAGCAGGTCGCGGGCGCCGCGGCCCGCGCCGTGCCGGTGCTCCGCCAGCGCGGCGAGGTTGACGTCGTTGGCGGCGAACGCCGGGCCCGTGATGCCGGCCGCGCGCACCCGCTCGGCGAAGATCTGCCGTACGGGCGCGCCCGCGGGCCACGCCAGGTGGAGCGGGTTGAGCGCCGTGCCCTCGGGCTCGGCGACCGCGGAGGGCACGGCGAGGCCCGCGCCCACGCAGTGCCGCCCGGTCTCGCGCAGCAGCCCGGCGCCCGCCTCGACGACGGAGCCGAGCACCTTCGCCGGGTCGGCGTCGACGGTCTCGCAGCCGGGCGCGGTGGCGACGATCCGGCCGCCGAGGCCGACCAGCGCGGCCCGGTACCCGTCGGCGTGCACCTGGGCGGCGAGGGCGACGGGGCCGTCCTCGGCGACCTCCAGGCGGTGCGAGGGCCGCCCCTGCGCGCCGGCGGGGGCGCTGGGGCGCGCGTCGACCCGGATCAGGCCGAGCGCCTCCAGCTCCGCGGCGACGGCGCCGGCCGTCGCCCGGGTCACCCCCAGCTCGGCGGTCAGCACGGCGCGCGTCGGGGCGCGTCCCGTGTGCACGAGCTCCAGGGCGGGACCCAGCGCCCCGCGCCCGCGGTCCAGCCGCGGCCGCGTCCTCGTGAGTCCTTCCCCTGCCGTCCTGGGGGCCGCCTTGCCGTTCATGAGGGCGAGTCTCCCATGATCCGCGCACCCTCCACCCGTTCAGTCCGCCGCGAATCCGCTCACGCGCAGGGTGATGTTCAGACGGCCCGTCAGGCCCCGTTCCGGCGGCGCGGTGCCCGGACGCACGCGGGGCACCCCGTGGTACGCGAACCGCGAGGGGCCGCCGAACACGAAGAGGTCGCCGTCGCGCAGCTCCACGTCCGTGCAGGGCCGCGACCGCGACTCGGGGGTGCCGAACCGGAAGACGCAGGTGTCACCGAGGCTGAACGAGACCACCGGCGCGCCGGACCTCTCGTCGCTGTCGCGGTGCATGCCCATGCGGGCCCGCGCGTCGTAGAAGTTGATCAGCGCGATGTCGTACGGCGCGTCCGCGGCGGCGTCCGGGCCGAGCGCGTCGGCGACCGCCCGGCGGCCCAGGTCGCCCAGCCACCCGGGGAAGGGCTTCACCGGGGAGCCGTCACCGTCGACGACGGTGGACGCGTACCCGTACGGGTACCAGTGGCGCCCGAGGCAGACCTGCCGGGCCGTCATCGTGCCGCCGCCGGGCGTGCGGACCGTGCGCAGCCCGGCGGGCGGACGCGCCCACGCGCGGCACGCGTCGAGGAGTCCGCGCCGCTGGGACGGGGTCAGCCACTCGGGGACGTGGACCGCGCCCGGGGCGACCTCGACGCGGCTCCTGGGAAACAGTTCGGCGTCCATGCCCCTCAATCTCTCATCCCCGCCCGCCGCGGCCCGGGGGGCGTCCCGGAAGGCCGTCGCTGGCCCGGCGGGCAGCGCGCGGGCGGGGCCGGACCCGCGACTCGGTTAGCCTTGCCGGACGATGGACGACCGACTGACCACCCCCTGGGGCGAGCTCGCGCTGGCCCGCTTCCCCGAAGACCCCCGCGACCGGCTGCGCGCCTGGGACGCCGCCGACGAGTACCTGCTGCGGCACCTCGCGGAGAGCGGACAGCCCCGGGGCGGCCACGTCGTCGTGGTCGGCGACCGCTGGGGCGCGCTGGTCACGGCGCTCGCGGAGCACCGGCCGACGCAGATCACCGAGTCCTACCTCACCCAGGAGGCGACCCGGGCGAACCTCGCGCGCAACGGCCTGGACCCCGCCTCCGTACGGCTGCTCACCACGCGCGACACCCCGCCCGAGCGCGTCGACGTCCTGCTGGTGAGGGTGCCCAAGAGCCTGGCTCTGCTGGAGGACCAGCTGCTGCGCCTCGCGCCCGCCGTGCACGAGGGGACGCTCGTCGTCGGCACCGGCATGGTCAAGGAGATCCACACCTCGACGCTGCGGCTCTTCGAGCGGATCCTCGGCCCCACGAAGACCTCGCTCGCGCAGAAGAAGGCCCGGCTGATCCTCTGCACCCCGGACCCGGCCCTCGCCGGGTCCGGCGTCAACCCGTGGCCGCACCGCTACGCCCTCCCCGACGGCGTCGGCCCCGTCTCCGGCCGCACCGTCGTCAACCACGCCGGCGTCTTCTGCGCCGAACGCCTCGACATCGGCACCCGGTTCTTCCTCGGGCACCTCCCCCGCACCCGCGGGGCCGAGCGGGTCGTGGACCTCGGCTGCGGCAACGGCGTCGTCGGCACGGCGGTGGCGCTGGCCAACCCGGACGCCGAGGTGCTGTTCGTGGACGAGTCGTTCCAGGCGGTGGCCTCGGCGGAGGCGACGTACCGGGAGAACGCCGGGGGCAGGGCCGAGTTCCGGGTCGGCGACGCGCTGAGCGGGGTGCCCGCGGACAGTGTCGATCTCGTGCTCAACAACCCGCCCTTCCACTCGCACCAGGCGACGACCGACGCCACGGCCTGGCGGATGTTCACCGGGGCGCGGCGCGCGCTGCGGCCCGGCGGCGCCCTGTGGGTGGTCGGCAACCGGCACCTCGGCTACCACGTGAAGCTACGCCGGATCTTCGGCAACAGCCGGCTGGTCGCCGGGGACGCGAAGTTCGTGATCCTGCAGGCCGTCAAGAAGTAGGCATCGGGGCTGCCGCGAGCAAGGCGGGCGCTCCGGGCGGGCGTACCGCGATCCGAGCGGCCACTCCGGACGGCCACCGTGACCCGAGCGGGCCACCGCGAGCGAGGGCGGTGCTCCGGCCGGACGCGCCATGCCCCGGGCGCGCCGCCGCGAACAGGCCGGACGCTACGGGCAGGCCACCGCGGTCCGCGCAGGCACCACGGGGGGCCACCGTGGTCCGGCGGGCCACCGCGGGCAGTTCCGGTCCGCGTCCGGACCCACCGTGCCCGGAGCCGTCCTGGTCGCCCGGAGCCCCACGTCGGCCCCCTCTTCCGCTCTGCCGCTCTGCCGCTCTGCCGGTTCTCCCGCTCCCCCCTCCCCGCTTCCCCTCTTCCGCTCTCCGGCGCACCGCGCGTTCCCTTGCCCGCACTCTCCCGTTCCGCACAGCTGAACACCCTTGTCCTCAACCGAGCGCGCACTTAGGCTGCGTTTGTGCCGCTAATAAACAAACTACGCCCGCACACCACCGCGCCGAGTTCCTCGCTCGTCCGGCTGCGTACCGCCCTGACCGCCTTCTTCGCCCTGGACGGCTTCGTCTTCGCGGGCTGGGTCGTCCGCATCCCGGCGATCAAGGAGCAGACCGGCGCCTCGGCGAGCGCGCTCGGGATGGCGCTGCTCGGTGTCTCCGCGGGAGCCGTGGTCACGATGACGCTGACCGGACGGCTGTGCCGGCGGTTCGGCAGCCACCCGGTGACGGTGGCCTGCGGCGTCCTGCTGGCCCTGAGCGTCGCCCTGCCGCCGCTCACGCACTCGGCGCTCGCGCTCGGCCTGGTCCTGCTGGTGTTCGGCGCCGCGTACGGCGGGATCAACGTGGCCATGAACAGCGCCGCCGTCGATCTCGTGGCCGTGCTGCGGCGGCCCGTGATGCCGAGCTTCCACGCGGCGTTCAGCCTGGGCGGGATGGTCGGCGCGGGGCTCGGCGGCCTCGTCGCGGGCGGCCTCTCCCCGGCCTGGCACCTGTCCGCCCTCACGGCGGTCGGACTGCTGGTGACGGCCGTCGCGGGACGCGCGCTGCTGCGCGTCGGACCGCCCGCGCCGCCGCCCGCGCGCGAGCGCCCCGAGGACGCGGCCGGTCCGAAGGGGACCGGCGGGCCGGGGGAACCCGGCGGACCGGACGGGCGCCGCCGTTCCGCCGGGCACACCCGCGGGCCCGTCCTCGTCTTCGGCCTGATCGCCCTCTGCACGGCGTACGGCGAGGGCGCCCTCGCGGACTGGGGCGCCCTCCACCTCGAACAGGATCTGGACGCCCGTCCCGGTGTCGCGGCGGCCGGGTACTCGTGCTTCGCGCTGGCCATGACCGTCGGACGGCTCAGCGGCACCGCCCTCCTGGAGCGGCTGGGCCGGACCCGCACCGTGGTGGCGGGCGGCGCGACCGCCGCGGCCGGGATGCTGGTCGGTTCGCTCGCCCCGGCGGTGTGGGCCGTCCTCCTCGGCTTCGCCGTCACCGGCCTGGGCCTGGCCAACATCTTCCCCGTGGCCGTCGAGCGCGCCGGCGCCCTCGCCGGTCCGGGCGGGGTGGCCACGGCGTCCACCCTCGGCTACGGCGGCATGCTGCTCGGGCCGCCCGTGATCGGCTTCATGGCGGACTGGTTCTCCCTGCCCGCCGCCCTCACCAGCGTCGCGGCGCTGGCCGCGGTGGCGGCGGCCATCGGGTACGCGACACGGCACGCGACGGCGGGCTGACGGCCCGGCGCGCACCACCGGACGGGCTGCCGGGCTGCCGGGCTGCCGCGGACCGTGACACCGCGCGGGGCGACCGGCGCGCGCCGCGGCACCGCGCGGGGACGCGTCCGCGCCGCGTCCCCGCCTCCGTCACCCGTACCGCGCAGGGCGTACCCGGCCCCGGACGGCCCCGGGAACCCGGCCTCAGGCGGATTCGGAGGCCTCGGCGGGGTCGGCGGTCCTTGCAGTCCTGGGCGCCACCGGGTCCAGCACGTTCAGCGCCCGCCCGGCCAGCGGGTGGCTGCGGACGAGTTCGCCGAGCGTGGTGGAGCCGCGCGTGATGCCGGCGAACGCCTTCCACGCCGGGCGGAAGCCGGTCAGGACGGTGTGGAAGACTCCGGGGCGCCGCTCGAAGATCGCGAGCATGCGCTTGCCGACGCTCATCTCGACGCCCAGGCCCGCCTTGATCGCGAAGGCGTAGTTCAGGGCCTGGCGGCGGGCGTCCACCGCGTCGTGGGCCTCGGCGATGCGCACCGCCCACTCGCCCGCGAGCCGCCCGGAGCGCAGCGCGAAGGAGATGCCCTCGCGGGTCCACGGCTCCAGCATGCCCGCCGCGTCCCCGCACACCAGCACTCTGCCGCGCGACAGCGGCGAGTCGTCGGCGCGGCAGCGCGTCAGGTGCCCCGAGGAGATGCTCGGCTCGAAGCCGGCGAGCCCCAGGCGCCCGATGAAGTCCTCCAGGTACCGCTTGGTGGCGGCGCCCTCGCCGCGGCGGGAGATCACGCCGACGGTGAGCGTGTCGCCCTTGGGGAAGACCCAGCCGTAACTGCCGGGCATCGGGCCCCAGTCGATGAGGACGCGGCCCTTCCAGTCCTCGGCGACGGTCTCGGGCACGGGGATCTCCGCCTCCAGGCCGAGGTCGACCTGGTCGAGCTTCACGCCGACGTGCGCCCCTATGCGGCTGGCGCTGCCGTCCGCGCCGACGACCGCGCGCGCGAGGACCGTCTCGCCGTCCTGGAGCACGACCGCGACCGTACGGCGGTCCGGGACGGCCGAGCCGTGCTGCTCCACGCGCGTGACGGTGACGCCGGTGCGCAGCTCGGCGCCCGCCTTCTGCGCGTGCTCGACGAGCTGCTGGTCGAACTCGGGCCGGTTGATCAGCCCGAACAGCATGTGCTTGGAGCGGCGGGTGCGCGTGAAGCGGCCGTTGTTGGAGAAGGTCACGGCGTGCACGCGGTCCTTGAACGGCAGCTCGAAGCCGGGCGGCAGCGCGTCGCGTGAGGGACCGATGATGCCGCCGCCGCACGTCTTGTAGCGCGGCAGCTCGGCCTTCTCCAGCAGCAGGACGCGGCGTCCCGCGACCGCTGCCGCGTAGGCCGCCGATGCCCCCGCGGGGCCCGCGCCCACCACGACGACGTCCCACACCCGCTGCGCCTCGTCCGCCGAGGAGTTCTCGCTGCTCACGATGGTCTACTGCTCCCGATCCAGCCGCCTGTCGCACCTGACCCCCGCATCCTACGGCGGGCGTCGCCGCAGGCCGCTGTGGGAGGATCTGCACCGCACGCGCGGTACCGTCCCTTGACGCGTGCATCGCACACGTACTCATCAGGACCAGGTCCTCACCAGGACAACGTCGCACCTACAAGGAGCGTGCCCATGCCGTCGAATCCGGTCGCCGAGACCGTCGCCTCCCTGATGCCGCAGGCGCGGACGGAGCTCGCCGAACTGGTGGCCTTCAAGTCGGTGGCCGACTTCGAGCAGTTCCCGCGCAGCGAGAGCGAGGGGGCCGCGAACTGGGTGGCCGACGCGCTGCGTGCCGAGGGCTTCCAGGACGTCGCGCTGCTCGACACCCCGGACGGCACCCAGTCGGTGTACGGCTTCCTGCCGGGCCCCGAGGGCGCGAGGACCGTGCTGCTGTACGCGCACTACGACGTGCAGCCGCCGCTGGACGAGGCGGGCTGGGCGACGCCGCCGTTCGAGCTGACCGAGCGCGACGGCCGCTGGTACGGGCGCGGCGCCGCCGACTGCAAGGGCGGCGTCATCATGCACCTGCTGGCGCTGCGGGCGCTCAAGGCGAACGGCGGCGTGCCGGTCGGCGTCAAGGTGATCGCCGAGGGCTCGGAGGAGCAGGGCACCGGCGGCCTGGAGCGCTACGCCGAGGAGCACCCGGAGCTGCTGGAGGCCGACGCGATCGTCATCGGCGACTCGGGCAACTTCCGCGTCGGCGTGCCCACGGCCACCACGGCGCTGCGCGGCATGACCATGGTCCGCGTGGAGGTCGACACCCTGGAGGGCAACCTGCACTCCGGGCAGTTCGGGGGCGCGGCCCCCGACGCGCTGGGCGCCCTGATCCGCACCCTGGACTCGCTGCGCGCCGAGGACGGCTCCACGGCGGTCGACGGGCTCGCCGGCGACGGACGCTGGGACGGGCTGCAGTACGACGAGGAGGCGTTCCGCAAGGACGCCAAGGTGCTGGACGGCGTGGAGCTGATCGGCTCGGGCACGGTCGCCGACCGCATCTGGGCCCGCCCGGCGGTCACCGTGCTCGGCATCGACTGCCCGCCGGTGGTCGGCGCCACCCCGTCGGTGCAGGCCGGCGCCCGCGCGCTGGTCAGCCTGCGGGTGCCGCCGGGCGTGGACGCCGCCGAGGCCACCAAGCTGCTCCAGGCCCACCTGGAGGCGCACACGCCGTGGGGCGCCCGGGTGCGCACGGAACAGGTCGGCCAGGGCCAGCCGTTCAGCGCGGACACCACCAGCCCCGCGTACGCGGCGATGGCCGAGGCGATGGGCGAGGCCTACCCGGGCGAGGAGATGCAGTACGCGGGCCAGGGCGGCTCCATTCCGCTGTGCAGCACCCTCGCGTCGCTCTACCCGCAGGCGGAGATCCTGCTGATCGGCCTGAGCGAGCCGGAGGCGCAGATCCACGCGGTGAACGAGAGCGTGTCGCCCGAGGAGCTGGAGCGCCTGTCGGTCGCGGAGGCCCTGTTCCTGCGCAAGTACGCGGCGAGCTGAGCGTTCCTGCGCAAGTACGCGGCGAGCTGAGCGCCTTCCGCGCTCCGCGCGGCCGGACGGCGGGTGTTCCCCGTCCGGCCGCGGCGCGCACGGGCCCCCGCCGTGCGGCGGGGGCCCGCCCGGTCCCGCGTACGGCCGGGCTCCGCGGGCGGGCGCGCTACAGGTGCGGCTCGCCCACCGGCACCCCGGCCTCCAGGTACAGCGCGGCCCCGCGCTCCCGTGCCCGCAGGGCCCAGCGCAGTCTCTCGTAGCGCACGGGCGGGAGCAGGCCGGCGGCCTCCTCCTCGGAGGCGAAGCACCAGCCGCGCAGCTCGGGGCCCGGCAGCAGCAGTCGGCGGGCCTCGTCGCCGGCCAGCAGGCCGCCGTCGAAGAGCAGCCGCAGTCCTCCGTACCCGGGCGGCCGGGGGGCCTCCCAGTCGGCCACGAGGAGCCGGGGCGGCTCGTCGAGCGTGATGCCGGTCTCCTCGGCGACCTCGCGCATCCCCGCGCGCGCGGGCGCCTCGCCCGGCTCCACGACGCCTCCGGGGAACTCCCAGCCCGCCTTGTACGTGGGGTCGACCAGCAGCACCCGGTCCCGCTCGTCGAAGAGCAGCACGCCCGCGGCGAGGGTCTCCGCGGTGGGTTCGGGGGTCTGCACGATGTCGCACGGGGGCACCGCCCCGGTCCGGAGGGCCTCCGCTATGCGCACGGCGCTCTCGTACGGGGTGAGGAGGCTCGTGTCGACCGGGTGGGCGTCGGCGGTCAGCCAGCCGCCGAGCGCGGCCCGGTAGGGCGCGATCGCGTCCTCCGGCCACCGCCGCGCCGGCGTGCCCTCGGCGCCGGACGGGGCGCCGCGGCTCGCCAGGCGGGCGCGCAGGATCGTTTCCGCCGGAGAGAGGAGCACGTGGTGCACCGGAATCCTGCGGGAGGCGAGGCCCCCGAAGATCTCGTCGCGGTGGTCCTGGCGCAGCAGGGTCATGGGGACCACCAGGACGCCGCCGAGCTCGGCGAGCATCGCGGCCGCGGTGTCGACCACGAGCCGCCGCCAGACGGGCAGGTCCCGGACGGAGTCGACCTCGGCGAGGTGCTTGGCGGGCAGCAGCTGCGCCAGCCCCGCACCCACGACCTCGGGGTCGAAGAGCGTGCTGTTAGGGATCAGGTCGATCAGTTCCCGTGCGGTCTTTGTCTTGCCCGCACCGAACGCACCGTTGATCCAGACGATCACGGTTCCCCCTCTTCCGTTGGCCCCCTGTGGCTTGCCCGCTCCACCCCGCAGGGGAAACCAGCCCCTGTTGACGCGGCAGAAAGCGGTCCTTTCCGGGCCGCGGCGGGCCACGTCGGCGCGGAAATCTGCCGGGAACGCGCCACGCGCCGGTGTCGCGAAAGCACACGCCACCCAACGACGGCGCCCCGCTCCGGGCGGTGTGTCGCTCGGAGCGGGGCGCGCGCGGGGGCCGTCAGCCGTTGGGCAGCAGCCCGTCGCCGGTGTCCAGGCTGTCCTCCGCCACCGTCTGGCCGGGGTCGAGGGTGCTGAGGGTGTCCTCCAGGTTCAGACCGCCGGTCGCGTCGGCGCCGACCGCGTGGGACGGGGTGACGGCCGCGACGACGAACCCGGCGGCGAGGGAGGCAACGGCGAGCATGCTTCGCTTCTTCATGCCCGGCTCAACTCCCCTCCGGGCACGGGGTCACGGCCGTATCCCGTCGAATCAACGACCGAATTCGGGAGCGTGGTACCGGACACCGCGCGGCACCGCCCGCCGCGCGGAGCCGTCCGGCCGCCGGTCCCTCATCGGACGCCGTCGGACAAAAACGGGCGGACCGTCCCGTGGGGCCGTCCCCGCACGGCCCCCTCACCCACCCTCACCGAGCCGCACCCGCACCCGCACCCGCACGGCCGCCCTCACCCGGCCGGGCCCGAACACCCGCCTTCATCGAACCGCACCCGAGCATCCACCCTCACCGAGCCGCACCCGAGCACCCGCCTTCGCCGAGCCGCACCCGCACGGCACCACCCGGCGGCACCGCCCGGCGGGCCCGCTCCCGCGGTACCGCCCCCGCCGCCGCGCCCCGGCGGGCCACCCGCCGCCGCGGGGCGGCGCACCGCTCCGTTCCGCCCAGGGGCCGTCCGGTCCCGGCGCCCGCGCGGTCGCGGTTCAGCCCCCGACGCCCGCCACCGTGGTCGCGGGCGTGCGGGTGAGCACGGCCGCCGCCGCTCCGACCAGGCCCGCGTCCGTACCCGTCTGAGCGGGCGCCACCGTCAGGCGCTGGACGAAGGAGAGCGTGGCGTAGTTCCGCAGGGCCGCCCGCAGCGGCGTGAAGAGGATCTCGCCCGCCTTGCCCACGCCGCCGCCGATCACCGCGATGTCGATCTCGACGAGCGTCGCGGTCGCCGCGATGCCCGCGGCCAGCGCCTGGGCCGCGCGCTCGAAGGACGCCAGGGCGACGGGGTCGCCGGCCCGCGCGGCGGCGGCCACCGCCGCGGCCGAGGTGTCGCCGTCGGGTCCGGGGCGCCAGCCGCCCTCCAGGGCCCGCCGCGCGATGTTGGGCCCGCTCGCGATGCGCTCCACGCAGCCGCGCGCCCCGCAGGGGCAGGGGTCGCCGTCGAGGTCCACGCTGATGTGGCCGATGTGCCCGGCGTTGCCCGTCGGTCCCGGGTGCAGCCGGCCGCCGAGGACCAGGCCGCCGCCCACGCCGGTCGACACGACCATGCAGAGCGCGTTGTCGTGCCCGCGCGCCGCGCCCTGCCAGTGCTCGGCCGCGGTGATCGCCACCCCGTCGCCGATCAGCTCCACGGGCAGTCCGCCCGTGGCGGCCCGGACCCGCTCGACCAGCGGGTACGCGCGCCAGCCCGGTACGTTCACGGGGCTCACCGTGCCCGCCGAGGCGTCCACCGGGCCCGCGCTGCCGATGCCGACGGCCGTCGCGCCGCTCCACAGCGCGGAGGCGCGCAGCTCCGCCAGCACCTCCTCGACGGCGCCCATGACGGTGTCGCCGTCCTCCCGCGCGGGCGTCGCGCGCTGGGCCCGCACGAGGATCCGGCCGCGGCCGTCGACGAGCGCTCCGGCGATCTTGGTGCCGCCGATGTCGAGCGCGGCCACGAGGTCGGTGTGCATCAGTGTCAGAACTCCCGTGTGGACCTTGAGGAATGTACAGACCGGTTTCCGCGTGGGGGAGGGGCAGGCCGGAGAATGCGATGGACAGTCTCTCCCGCATCTGACAACGTTGTCCAGGCTCTATGCTCGACGCCACACCCTTCCGGCAGCACCTTTTGGACCGCCGCACCCCCCGTGCACTACAGGACAGGACAGCGCATCGTGGCCGAGACCGCCCGCCGAACCGTGAACCGCTACGGCAACCGTCCGACCATGAAAGACGTAGCGGCGCGTGCCGGAGTCGGTCTCAAGACGGTGTCGCGCGTGGTCAACGGCGAGCCCGGGGTCACACCGGACACCGAGCGCCGGGTCCAGGAGGCGATCGAGGCGCTGGGCTTCCGCCGCAACGACAGCGCCCGGGTGCTGCGCAAGGGCCGTACGGCGAGCATCGGGCTCGTCCTGGAGGACCTGGCCGACCCCTTCTACGGCCCGCTCAGCCGCGCGGTGGAGGAGGTGGCGCGGGCGCACGGCGCGTTGCTGATCAACGGCTCCAGCGCCGAGGACCCCGAGCGCGAGCAGGAGCTCGTCCTCGCGCTGTGCGCGCGCCGGGTGGACGGCCTGGTCGTCATCCCGGCCGGCGACGACCACCGCTACCTGGAGCCGGAGATGCGGGCGGGCGTCGCCACCGTCTTCGTGGACCGGCCGGCCGGGCGGATCGACGCGGACGTGGTGCTCTCCGACAGCTTCGGCGGGGCCCGCGACGGCGTGGCCCACCTGATCGCCCATGGCCACCGCCGGATCGGCTTCATCGGCGACATGCCCCGCATCCACACCGCCGCGGAGCGGCTGCGCGGCTACCGGACCGCCATGGAGGAGGCGGGCATCGAGGTCGAGGACGGCTGGATGTCCCTGGGCGTCACCGACCCCGAGCGGGTACGCCGGGCGGCCGAGGAGATGCTGTCCGCGCCCACCCCCGTCACCGCGGTCTTCGCGGGCAACAACCGCGTGACGGTCACGGTCGTCCGCGTCATCGCCGAGCGCGGCCGCCCCGTCGCCCTCGTCGGCTTCGACGACATCGAGCTGGCCGACCTGCTCCGGCCGGGCGTGACGGTCGTCGCCCAGGACGCCGCGGCGCTCGGCCGCACCGCCGCCGAGCGCCTGTTCCGGCAGCTCGACGGCGGGCTGATCGTCCCCGAGCGCATCGAGCTGCCGACCCGGCTGATCACCCGCGGTTCGGGCGAGATCCCGCCCGCGGTCTGAAGACACGGCACCATCGGATCACCATATGTGACGATATGTCAGGTATGGTGACCGTACGTCCGCGTCACTCCCCCGCCGTCAGGCCCGCGCGCCGCGGCGCGGCATAGGCCTCCAGGCCCTCCCGCGTCAGGCCGGTGAGCCGGGTGACCTCCTCGTCGTCGAGGGCGCCGCAGTCCAGGCCGCGCAGCAGGTGGCCGCCGAGGGCCTTGGCGGTGGCGGGTTCGTCCAGCACGTCGCCCCCGGCGCGCTCGGCGTACGCGGCCAGCCGCTCCGCGGCGCGCTCGAAGCCCTCGCGGTAGAAGGCGAAGACGGCGGCGTACCGGGTGGGGAGGTGGCCGGGGTGCATGTCCCAGCCCTGGTAGTAGGCGCGGGCGAGGGCGCGGCGGACGAGGCCGTGGTGCAGCCGCCAGGCGTCGTGGACCCGCTCCGTGGGCCCGACGGGCAGGACGTTGGTGGAGCCGTCCGAGAGGCGCACGCCGGTGCCGGCCGCCGCGACCTGCATGACGGCCTTGGCGTGGTCGGCGGCCGGGTGGTCGGACGCCTGGTGGGCCGCGCCGACACCGAGGCAGGCGCTGTAGTCGAAGGTGCCGTAGTGCAGTCCGGTGGCCCGGCCGTCGGCGGCCCGGATCATCCGGGCCACGGTGGCGGTGCCGTCGGCCGCGAGGACCGCCTGGGCGGTCTCGATCTGGATCTCGAAGCCGAGCCGGCCGGGCTCCAGGCCGTGGGCCTTCTCGAACGCGTCCAGCAGCCGCGCCATCGCGGCGGCTTGCTCGGCGTACGTCACCTTGGGCAGCGTCAGGACGAGCCCGTCCGGCAGGCCGCCCGCCTCGACCAGCCCGGTCAGGAAGACGTCGAGCGTGCGGATGCCGCGGGCGCGCACGGGCGCCTCCAGGCACTTCATGCGGATGCCCATGTACGGGGCGGCCGTGCCCGCGCGGCGGGCCTCGGCAACGAGCCGGGCGGCGCGGGCGGCGTGCTCGTCCTCCTCCGCGTCGGGGCGCGGCCCGTAGCCGTCCTCGAAGTCGACGCGGAGATCCTCCACCGGTTCGCGGGCGAGCTTGGCGCGCACCCGCTCGTACACGGGCCCGGCGAGGTCGTCCGCGAGGCCGAGGACGGCGGCGAAGGAGGCGGCGTCCGGGGCGTGCTCGTCGAGGAGCGCGAGCGCGGCGTCGCCCCAGGAGCGGACCGTGTCCGCGGCGAACACGTCGCCGGGCACGTACACGGTGTGGACGGGCTGGCGGGTGCCGGGGTCCCCCGGGTAAAGCCGCTCCAGCTCGGCGTCGACCGGGGCGAGGGAGGCGCCGACCTCCTCGGCGACCGCGTCCGCGAGGCTCGTCGCCACCTTCTCCTGCCGGTCCTGGCCCATGCCACACCCTCCCGGGGTTCCGCGATACGGCGCGCTTCGCAATCAACAATCTGTTGAAAGAAGGTAGCCACGGGCCCCGGCGCCGGTCAACACCCCCTCCCCGGGCGGACACCCGCACATCTCGACATGTTCACGCCCAGCTTCGACACTGCGACGCGCACCCTCCGTCCGGCATCCGCCACCGCACCGGCATCCGCCGGCCCCTCACAGAAGGAGCCCTCCCTTGCCCCACCGCAGCCGGGTCACCCGCCGTCTGGGACTGAAGACCGCCGTGGCCACCGCCGCCGCTCTGCCCCTGTCCGGCACGGCGCTCTCCGGGACGCCCGCCGCGGCGGCGGCGAATCGTTTCGGCCGTTCCCTGAGGATCATGTCCTTCAACCTGCGCTTCGCGAGCACGGCGGAGCCCAACAGCTGGGCCGCCCGCCGCCCCGTCATGCGCGCCCTGCTGCGCCGGGAGCGGCCCCACGTCATCGGTACCCAGGAGGGCCTCTACCAGCAGGTCCGCGACATCGAGGCCGACCTCGCGCCGCACTACGCCTGGATCGGCACGGGCCGCGCGGGCGGCAGCCGCGACGAGTTCATGGCCGTCTTCTACGACACCCGCCGGCTCGCCCCCGTCGAGTACGACCACTTCTGGCTCTCCGACACCCCGGACGTGATCGGGTCGAACACCTGGGGCGGCGGCTCTGTCCGCATGGTCACCCGGGTCCGCTTCCGCGACCTGCGCGACGGGCGGGAGTTCCACGTCCTCGACACCCACCTGGACAACGCGAGCCAGAACGCACGCGCGCGGGCCGCGCGGCTGATCGCCGAGCGCGTCGCGGGCCTCGGCCGCTCCCTGCCCCTCGTGGTGACCGGCGACTTCAACGCCGCCGCCCACAAGAACCCCGTGTACGACACGATGCTGGGCGCCGGCCTCGTCGACGCCTGGGACGCGGCGGCCGAGCGCGGCGCGTCGTACGCGACCTTCCACGGCTACCGCCCGCTGGTGCCGGACGGCGACCGGATCGACTGGATCCTCGCCTCGCCCGGCGTGAGCGTGCACCGGGCCTCGGTCGACACCTTCTCCAGGGACGGCCAGTTCCCGAGCGACCACCTGCCCGTACAGGCGTCGCTGACCCTGGGGTGAGCCCTGGGGGCCCGGGACTTCCGGAGATGCGGACAGGCCGGGGCCCCGGCGACCGTGCGGCGGTCGCCGGGGCCCCGGCCGTGCGTGCGCCTGCCGGGACGGTCAGCCCTTGCGGGCCTTGATCTCCTCGGTGAGCGCGGGGACGACCTGGAAGAGGTCGCCCACCACGCCGTAGTCGGCGAGCTCGAAGATCGGGGCCTCGGCGTCCTTGTTGATCGCCACGATGGTCTTCGAGGTCTGCATGCCGGCCCGGTGCTGGATCGCGCCGGAGATGCCGTTGGCGATGTACAGCTGCGGCGAGACCGACTTGCCGGTCTGGCCGACCTGGTTGGAGTGCGGGTACCAGCCGGCGTCCACCGCGGCGCGCGAGGCGCCCACGGCCGCGCCGAGCGAGTCGGCGAGCGCCTCGATGATCGCGAAGTTCTCGGCGCCGTTGACGCCGCGGCCGCCGGAGACGACGATCGCGGCCTCGGTCAGCTCCGGACGGCCGCTGGACTCGCGCGGGGTACGGGAGACGACCTTGGTGCCGGTGGCCTGCTCCGAGAAGGACACGGTCAGCGCCTCGACCTCACCGGCGGCCGGGGCGGCCTCCACGGCGGCGGAGTTCGGCTTGACCGTGATGACCGGGGTGCCCTTGGTGACGCGGGACTTGGTGGTGTAGGAGGCGGCGAACACCGACTGGGTGGCCACCGGGCCCTCGTCGCCGGCCTCCAGGTCGATGGCGTCGGTGATGATGCCGGAGCCGATGCGCAGCGCGAGGCGGGCGGCGACCTCCTTGCCGTCGGCGGAGGACGGCACCAGCACGGCGGCCGGGGAGACGGCCTCGACCGCGGCCTGCAGCGCGTCCACCTTGGGCACGACCAGGTAGTCGGCGAACTCGGGGGCGTCGGCGGTCAGCACCTTGACGGCGCCGTGCTCGGCGAGCGCGGACGCGGTGCTCTCCGCGCCGGAGCCGAGGGCGAGGGCGACGGGCTCGCCGATGCGGCGGGCCAGCGTCAGCAGTTCCAGGGTGGGCTTGCGGACGGCGCCGTCCACGTGGTCGACGTAGACGAGAACGTTAGCCATGGGATTGCTCTCCTGCGATACGAAGGCGTTCGGGGGCGGTTCGGCGAACTCGGGGGCCGTCAGATGAACTTCTGGCCCGCGAGGAACTCGGCGAGCTGCTTGGCGCCCTCGCCCTCGTCGTTGACGATCGTGCCGGCGGTGCGCGCCGGACGCTCGGCGGCGGACTCGACCTTCGTCCAGGCGCCCTCCAGGCCCACCTCGTCGGCCTCCAGGTCCAGGTCGGACAGGTCCCAGGACTGAACCGGCTTCTTCTTGGCGGCCATGATGCCCTTGAAGGAGGGGTAGCGCGCCTCGCCCGACAGGTCGGTGACGGACACGACGGCCGGCAGGGATGCCTGAAGCTGCTCGGAGGCGGCGTCGCCGTCCCGGCGGCCCTTGACCGTGCCGTCCTCCACGGAGACCTCGCTCAGCAGCGTCACCTGCGGCACGCCCAGGCGCTCGGCCAGCAGGGCGGGCAGGATACCCATGCTGCCGTCGGTGGACGCCATGCCGGTGATCACCAGGTCGTAGCCGGCCTTCTCGATGGCCTTGGCCAGCACCAGCGAGGTGCCGATGGCGTCGGTGCCGTGCAGGTCGTCGTCCTCGACGTGGATGCCCTTGTCGGCGCCCATCGACAGCGCCTTGCGCAGCGCGTCCTTCGCGTCCTCCGGCCCCACGGTCAGCACGGTGATCTCGGCGTCGTCCGCCTCCTCGGCGATCTGCAGCGCCTGCTCGACCGCGTACTCGTCCAGCTCCGAGAGCAGACCGTCCACGTCCTCGCGGTCGACAGTCAGGTCATCGGCGAAGTGCCGGTCGCCCGTGGCGTCGGGCACGTACTTCACAGTGACAACGATCCTCAAGCTCACGCCGGCTCCCCTACTGCAATCGTCTTTTCCGTGCTGCCTTCCTGCAGGCAGCATAGGCGCCTCGAGCGGCCCGTCCCGATCGGGGCGGCCTGCGCTCCGAACGAAATATTACTCACCAGTACACCCAGCTCGCGCCTGCTGAGCAAGCGCTTTGAACTGTGACCTGTGCAACGCAGCGTAATCGGAATCCGGCGGTCGCGCAGGACCCCCCGCGCCACGGCCCACCAGCTCATTCCCGCAGCGCACCGAAGCGCCCCTGGTGATAGAGCAGGGGCCGTCCCGGCCCGGCGGACGGGTCGCCGTGGACCACCTCCGCGAGGACGACGCGGTGATCGCCCGCGGGCACCCGCGCCACGACCCGGCACACGAGCCAGGCCAGTACGCCGTCCAGGAGCGGGACGCCCTCGGGGCCCTCGCGCCAGCCGGTGGGCGCGCCGAACCGGTCGGCGCCGCTGCGGGCGAAGGTCGCGGCCAGCCCCTCCTGGTGCTCGCCGAGTATGTGGACGCCGACGTGTCCGGCCCCGGAGACGGCGGGCCAGCTGGAGGCCGCCGTGCTGATCCCGAAGGAGACGAGCGGCGGCTCGGCGGAGACGGAGGTGAGCGAGGTCGCGGTGAAGCCGGCGGGGGCACCGCCGCGCCGGGCGGTGATCACGGCGACGCCCGCCGCGTGCCGGCGGAAGACGGAGCGGAACAGATCGGCGGAGCCGGTGCGGGAGGTGCCGAGACCGGGTGAGGCCGTCATCGGGGTGTCCTTCTCTGGGGACGGGCGGCCTCCCGGTCGCTCGACGGACCGGTCGGCACGCGCGCGGGCGGCGGAGTGCGCGGGAAGACGCACGGGAGGTCCGAGGCACGGGACCGGGCCGAGGACAAGTGCTACATACAGCCAAGCGCGTCGGACGGCCGGCGCACGCCTCGCGGAGAGGTCACGCCGGACATCGGCGGCCGGCGGCGCGCACGGGACAGGGCGGGCACGGGGGGCCGGACGCCGGCGCCGTCACGCGACGGCCTCGCCGAGGGCGGCGATCACGTCGGCCTTGCGCGGCTGCCCGGCCGCGCGCCGCACGATCCGGCCCTCGCCGTCCAGGACGAGGACCGTGGGGGTCCGGACGACGCCGAGGGCGCGGACGAGGGGGAGGTTGTCCTCCGCGTCGATCTCCACATGGGCCACGCCGGGCACGAGCGCGGCGACGTCGGCGAGGACCCTCCGGGTGGCCCGGCACGGGGCGCAGAAGGCGCTGGAGAACTGGACGAGCGTGGCGCGCTCCCCCGGCTCCCGCCCCAGTTCCGGGGCGCCGAGCCGCCCCTGGTCCACACGCTCGCGCACCGCGCCTCCCGTTCCGCCGCCGTCGCGGCGCTCCGTCCGGCCCGCTCGCGTCGCGAGCACCGCGCGCGCGTCCGCGCACGTCCCGATTCGGTCGTTTCCCCGCTTCAGCGTCCGGGAGGGCCGGAGGATTCCCGGCTGCCCGGCGTCCGCGCGTCCGAAACCGCCGCCCGCCGCGCGCACGGCGGTCCGCGGGGGGCGCCGCGCCGCGGCTGACGTCGGGTTCCGGCACCACGCCGCGGCCCCGGGGACGGCGTCGCCCCGGGCCGCGGCGTCCCGCGGGACGCGCGCCGCGGGTGCGTGGGAGGTCAAAGGCGGGGTAAAAGCCCGAGGTGGATCGAGTGCGGGACGTGACGAGGATCTCGCCGTGGAACGGCACCAGGGCTGGTCACCCGTCCGTTCTTGGGGCACGATCTGCGCAACGCCGTAAACCTACGGCACCGTAACTTTCCCGCCGGGAGCCTCCCCTTCCCAGGCAGAGAGAAGGGTCCAGCCCGTCCATGGCAGAACTTGTCTACCGTCCCGTCATCGGTTTCGCCCGCACGCTCTTCAAGGTGTGGGACCTCAAGATCGACTGCAGGGGGTCGGAGTACATTCCGCGTTCGGGCGGCGCCGTGCTGGTGAGCAACCACATCAGCTACCTGGACTTCGTCTTCAACGGCCTGGCCGCTCTGCCGCAGAAGCGCCTGGTGCGCTTCATGGCGAAGGAGTCGGTGTTCCGGCACAAGGTCTCCGGTCCGCTGATGCGCGGCATGAAGCACATCCCGGTGGACCGCGAGCAGGGCGAGGCGGCCTACCAGCACGCCCTGGACTCGCTGCGCTCGGGAGAGGTGGTCGGCGTCTTCCCCGAGGCCACCATCTCGCCGTCGTTCACCCTGAAGAGCTTCAAGTCCGGTGCCGCGCGGCTGGCCCAGGAGGCCGGCGTGCCGCTGGTGCCGATGGCGGTGTGGGGCACGCAGCGGCTGTGGACCAAGGGGCACCAGCGCAACTTCAGGCGCAGCCATATCCCGGTCACGATCCGGGTCGGGGAGCCCATCGAGGCGCCCAAGGACCAGTACGCCGGGGCGATCACCCGGCGGCTGCGCGACCGCGTCCAGGAACTCCTCGAAGCCGCGCAGCGCGCCTATCCCGTACGCCCCAAGGGGCCGCACGACACGTGGTGGATGCCCGCGCACCTCGGCGGCACCGCGCCCACCCCCGAAGAGGTCCGGGCGGCCGAGGCGCGCTGAGGCCGCCCGGCGCGGTTCAGCCGGAGACGGGCGCGTGGACGGTGACCCGCGCCCCCGGGCTGAACTTCTCCAGCAGTTCGGCCAGTTCGGCGGCGCCCTCCGCCACGTCCGCGACGGGCTCGGGCGCCAGGCTCTCCAGCAGGAAGAGCGCCGAGGTGGAGGTCTCGGTCAGCCGGGTGCGCGGGCCCTGGCGCCAGTTCCAGCGGCGGCAGGTCACGCCGGCGTCGTCGCGCCAGACCACCTCACCGGGCTCGGGGTGCTCGACGGTCTCCTCGCCCCCGGCGACGGTGATGAAGTCCTCGTCGCCCCGCGCCCTGACCAGGCGCATCTCCCCCTGGATCAGGTCGGCGTCCTCGCCCCCGACCGGGACGAGCCGGGCGACGCTGATCGCGTTGTAGAGGTCGACGAGGAGATTGATCCGCGGCAGTCCGGCGTCGGTCAGCGCCCGGCGGGCCAGGGCCTCCGCGGAGTTGCGGGTGCGCGACGGCTTGGCGCCGAAGGCGGTGTACGCCTCCCGCCAGGCCGCCATGTGGGGGTCCTCGTGGGGCGCCCGCCCCGCCAGCCGCGCGGCGAGACGGCGGGCCGCGTCGTCGAGGAGCGCCGCACTGGCGTCCGTGCTGGGCCCGTTGACGAGCCCGTGCGCCTCGACGGCGACGTGCGTGAAGCCGGGCGCGAGGGCGCGGACCTCGTCGGACACGGTGGGGGTGGGGGTCATCGTCCGCCTCGCAGGGGGAGTTCGGTGGGAAGGGTCTTCCACAGGTGCTCCCGGTCGCGGGCGTGCCGGAGCGCGTGCGCCACGACCGGATGAGGTTCAGCATACAAGACCGGATAGTCCAACTCATTGGACTCCACATCCGGCACCCAGGCCAGCCGCTCCCCGTCGAGCGAGAAGTGCGCGTCCACGCCGGGTCTGTTCCCGCGGCAGTCCTGGCGGTGCCACGCCCCGCGGAACCGGACGGCGACGAGGCCGTGCACGAGGTGACCGCCGCCGTCGTCCCCCAGCCGCTGGTAGCAGAACCCCGCGGGGATGTCCTCCGCTCTCAGCAGCGCCGCCAGGGCGTGCGCCTTGGCGTGGCAGACACCGGTGCGCAGCCGGAGGACGTCGGAGGCGCGCCAGGTGACGCGCGGGTCGCCGCTGTCGGCGGAGTGCGGGATCCCGTCCCGTACGAACTCGAAGGCGCGGCGCGCATAGTCATACGAGTCATCGGCGTCCGCGGCGAGGCGGGCCGCCGTCTCGCGCACGAGCGGATGCCCGTGGTCGACGACCTCGTCGGCTGCCAGATAGGCGGAGAGGTCGGGGTTCTCCTGGATCAGCTGCATGCCGCGCGAGCATAGGGACGCGACCGGCCGCAGGTCAATTGATTTACGGGAGGTCGCATACCTATGCAGTCAAGGAGGGCGGCTGGTGCCGTGCCGGGCGTCGTGAGCCGGTGAACCCCTCCGGTCACGGCACTAGGGACCGTATTGAGTTCCGATCAAGGGGTGGCTCGGGTGAGGTCCCTGAGCCAGATCATCGAGGCGCGTAGGTGGAGGCC
>NZ_BMVU01000085.1 GCF_014650875.1 Streptomyces minutiscleroticus | reverse complement strand
GTCCGGCCCCGGCACCGCACGCGCGGTGCCGGGGCCGGACCCGTTCCGGAGGCGGACCCTCCCTCCCCTCAGCGGCCGTGGTGCGCGTCGTGCGCGTGGACCGTGTTCGTCGCCGCGATCTTCTTCCAGGACTCCGGCCGGGGCGCCGGCTTCGCGGTGCGGGCGAGCGAGGCCGCCCGCGCGGCGGGCGCGGCCGGCTTCGACGGCTCGTACAGCCAGGTGTCGAAGAAGGCCGAGAGGGGCTTGCCGGAGACCTCCTCCGCGTACGCGCGGAAGTCGCCGACCGTGGCGTTGCCGTAGGCGTACCGCCGCGGCCAGCCCTTCAGGACCGTGAAGAACGCCTCGTCGCCGATCTCGTTGCGCAGCGCCTGGAGCGCCAGCGCCCCGCGGTCGTAGACGGCGGTGTGGAACTGGTTCTCCGGGCCCGGGTCGCCGGGCCCGACCGTCCAGAACGCGTCGTCGGCCGGGTGCGAGGCGTACACGTGGTCCGCGAGCTCCTGGGCCGTCCCCTCGCCCTCGTGCTCCGACCACAGCCACTGCGCGTACCGCGCGAAGCCCTCGTTGATCCAGATGTCCTTCCAGCCGGCCACGGACACGCTGTCGCCGTACCACTGGTGGGCCAGCTCGTGGACCACGACGGAGACGTTGGAGCCGTTCGCGAACTGGCGCGGGCTGTAGAACGGCCGGGTCTGCGTCTCCAGCGCGTACCCGGTGGTCGTGTTCGGCACGTACCCGCCGAGCGCGCCGAACGGGTACGGCCCGAAGTACTCCGCCAGCCAGTCGGCGACCTCGCCGGTGCGCTCGACGCTCGCCCGCGCCGCCCCGTAGTGGTCGCCCAGGTCCTCGCTGTACGCGTTGACGACCGGGATGCCGCTGTCCGTGGTGCCCGTCGTGACGTCGAACCTCCCGACGGCCAGCGTGGCCAGGTAGGTGGCCTGCGGTCGGTTCGAGCGCCAGGCGAAGCGGGTCCAGCCGCGCTGCGTGGTCCGCGACTGCAGCGTGCCGTTGGAGATCGCCTGCGTCCCCTCCGGCACGGACACCGACACGTCGTAGGTGGCCTTGTCCAGCGGATGGTCGTTGCTCGGGAACCACCACCACGCCGCCTCGGGCTCGTTCGCGGCGACCCCGCCGTCCGGGGTGCGGTGCCAGCTGGTGAACCCGTACGCCGACTTCGACGACGGCACCCCGCCGTAGCGCACCACGACGGTGACGTCCGTGCCCTCGGCCAGCGGCGTCCTGGGCGTGATCTGCAGCTCGTGCTCGCCCGAGGCGGTGAACGACGCCTTCGCGCCGTTCACCCGCACCTCGCTCACGTCCAGCAGGAAGTCCAGGTCGAACCGCGACAGGTCCTGTGTGGTGCGGGCCAGCAGGGTCGCCGTGCCCTCCAGCTCGTCCGTCGCCGGCCGGTAGGTCAGCCGCAGGTCGTAGTGGGAGACGTCGTACCCGCCGTTGCCGTAGGCCGGGTAGTAGGGGTCGCCGATGCCCGGCGCGCCGGGCGTGGGGGCGGCCGCCGATGCCGGGACCGCCAGCAGCAGGGAGGCCGCGAGCGCGCCCGGGACGATCAGTCTGCGGTGCACGGAAGCTCCAAGTCGTAGGTGGACGGGGCCGGTCGGACCCTACGCAGTTCCGCGTGTATAGGTCATGTACATGGCTTCGCGCTTCACGCGATCGCCATGTCCCGGCCATGTTCCGCCCGGCCGGGCGGTGTACGGGCATCGGTCCGCCAGAACCGGGGCACCCGCCCGTCGATCGCCGGAACGCGCAGGCCATACCCGCACATCGACGGGCAATCCGCCGCCGGTGATCGAATAGTTGTGCATGGCGCAGGCCGGGGCAGGGCATAGGGGCGCACAGCGTGTCCCAGCCATGACCGAAAGGCGTCGCCCATGACACAAGAGACACAACGCGTCGAAAGCAGTGTCCGCGGACCACGGACGGACCGGGTCGTCTTCGGCGTGACCGCCGTGCTGACCCTGGCGTTCGTCGTCTGGGGAGCGGTCGCCACGGACTCCCTCGAAAACACCTCGGAGAGCCTGCTCGACGGCCTGATCCACAACGGTGGCTGGGCTTTCATGCTCGCCGCCTCCTGCTTCGTCATCTTCGCGCTGTGGCTCGCGGTCAGCCGGTACGGCAGCATCCAGCTCGGCGAGGAGGGCGAGGACCCGGAGTTCCGCACCGTCTCCTGGGTGGCGATGATGTTCAGCGCCGGCATGGGCATCGGCCTGATGTTCTACGGCGTCAGCGAGCCGCTCTCGCACTACACGTCGCCGCCGCCCGGCACCGATCCGGCCGGCTCGGCCCAGCGTATCGAGACGGCCATGTCCACCACCCTCTTCCACTGGACGCTGCACCCCTGGGCGATCTACGCGGTCGTCGGTCTCGCCATCGCGTACAGCACCTTCCGGCGGCGCAGGCGCCAGACGATCAGTGCCGTGTTCACGCCGCTGATCGGCGAGAGGAACGCCAACGGCACCGCCGGGCGGGTCATCGACATCCTCGCCATCTTCGCCACCCTCTTCGGCTCGGCCGCCTCCCTGGGCCTGGGCGCGCTGCAGATCGGCTCCGGCATCCAGGAATTGGGCTGGATGGAGAAGGCGGGCACCGGACTGCTGGTCGCCGTCATCGCCGTGCTCACCGTCGCCTTCGTCGCCTCGGCCGTCTCCGGCGTCGAGCGCGGCATCCAGTGGCTGTCCAACACCAACATGGTGCTCGCCCTGGTCCTGGCGCTCTTCGTGTTCGTCGCCGGTCCCACCGTCTTCGTCCTCGACCTGGTGCCGACCTCGCTCTTCACCTACCTCGGCGACCTGCCCCAGCTGGCCGGGCGCACGGAGGCCACCGGCGGCGAGGACGTGGCGGAGTGGCTGAGCGGCTGGACCGTCTTCTACTGGGCCTGGTGGATCTCCTGGACGCCGTTCGTCGGCATGTTCATCGCCCGCATCAGCCGGGGCCGCACCATCCGGCAGTTCATCGGCGGCGTGATCCTCGTCCCGAGCACGGTCAGCCTGCTCTGGTTCGCGATCTTCGGCGGTTCGGCCACCAAGATGCGGGCGGGCGGGCGGCTCGGCGACGAGTCCACCCCGGAGGGCCAGCTCTTCGGAGTGCTGCGGGAGTTCCCGGCCGCCACCGCGACCAGCCTGCTCGTGATGGTCCTGGTCGGCATCTTCTTCGTCTCCGGCGCCGACGCGGCGTCCATCGTGATGGGCACGCTCTCGCAGCGGGGCGCGCTCGAACCCGGCCGGTTCGTCGTGGTCTTCTGGGGCGTGGTCACCGGCGCCGTCGCCGCCGTGATGCTGCTCGTCGGAGGCGGGGAGGGCGACGCCCTCTCGGGCCTGCAGAACCTGACGATCCTCGTCGCGGCGCCGTTCGTCCTCGTGATGATCGGCATGTGCGTGGCCCTCATGCGCGACCTGCGCGCCGACCCGGTCGTCGTGCGCCGCGCGATGGGCTCCGAGGCGGTCCAGCTCGCCGTGATCGAGGGCCACAAGAAGTACGACGGCGAGTTCGAGATCCGGATCGGCCCCGGTCAGGGCACGGAGGTCGAGGGCGACCCGATCGGCATGCCGCCGATCGGCGAGCCGAGCGGCGAGCGGAACACCGAACGGGACGGCGAACGGGACAAGGAGCCGACCGGCGGCAGCCCGGCGGGCAAGGCATAGACCCCGCCCGGCGGGCGGGCAGGCTCCGAACACCGCCCGCCCGGCGGGCAGGATCCGGGCGCTGTCCGTCCGGTGGAGAGGTCCGGGCACCGTCCGCCCGGCGGGCAAGGTCTGGGCACCGTCAGCCCGTACAGTCCCGCGGTCCGGGCCCGAAAGGACGGTGCGGGTGCCCGGCGCGGCCGTGGCCGTGCCCTACGGTCCCGGGCGCGACCGACCCGGCCGGGAGGTACGGCGGGGGCCGGGGCCGCGAAGGCGGCGGGCGCGCCCTGCGGCCGAAGCCGTCGCCCCCGCACAGGGGAAGCGGCAGCCGGTGTATGCGTGCCGGCGCCCGTCGGGCACGCGTACGCCGGCCCGGCGCACGCGTACGGGCGCCGCCGGGCACACGCGTGCCCCGTCAGGCGGCGGCCGCCCCCGCCAGCGCCGCCGCCTCCCGCGCGCACCCCCACGCCACCGTGACGCCCGCCCCGCCGTGCCCGTAGTTGTGCACGACCGTACCGCCGCCCGGCAGTTCCTCCCGCTCCAGGCGCACCGCGTCCCGCGCCGGCCGCAGCCCCACCCGGTGGCCGAGGACGCGCGCACCGGCGAGTTCCGGACACAGTGCCGCGCACCGCCGCACGATCGCCTCGGCCACCCCGGGGTCCGGCGTCAGCGACCACGCGTCCTCCTCCGCGGTCCCGCCCAGGATCACCACGTCCGACTGCGGGAAGACGTACGTCGGGGCGGCCGACGTGTGGTCCACCGAGGTCAGCCAGGTGCGCACCCCCGGGTTCCCGACGACGACCAGCTGCCCCCGCACGGGCCGCACCGCCGGGTCCGGCACCAGCTCGCGGGCGCCGAGCCCCGAGCAGTTGACCACCACCGGCGCCCGCGCGGCGGCCTCCGCCAGACCCCGCACGGACCGCTCCTCGACGACGCCGCCCGCCGCGGCCAGCCGCCCGCGCAGCCACCGCAGGTGGACCGGCATGTCGATCAGCGGCAGCCGTGCCCACAGCCCGGTCCCCGGCGGATACTCCTCGGTCGTCGCGGCGCGCATCCCCGGCACCCGCGCCGCCCACGCCCCGAGCCCGTCCAGCTCCGTCTCGCCGTGTACGCCCTCGACCACGCGTACGCCCGTCTGGCCGGGCCGCTCCGCCAGCTCTTCGTACACCGTCAGGGACTCCAGCGACCACGCGCCGACGAGCGCTTCCGGTTCGATGCGGTAGGGCCACCAGAGGGCGCCCGCGACCGCCGAGGTGGTGCGCTCGGCCGGGTCCCGCGTCCACACCCGGACGCGCCTTCCGCTCTCCGCCAGCACGATCGCCGTCGTCAGCCCGATGACACCACCGCCGACCACGATCACATCATCGCTTCGTATTCCGTCCACGGCCGGACCGTAGCGGAATGGCTCGCGCCGCACACGGACCACCGCGCGTGCGGGAATACTCACAGCATGTCTGCCGAGTACGCGACCTTCGGCCTGGCCCCGGCGACGCGCCCCGGCGAGATCCTCGCCGGCGGCGACCACCGGGCGCACCGGGACTTCGTGGACTTCGTCGTCGACGGGCGCCCGCTGCTCTTCCGCCTCTCCGACCTCGACGCCGTCTCCCCGCTCGCCTCCGACGTACCGCCCGCGATCTTCACCGAGCAGGTGCGCGCCCTGCTCCTGGAGGCCGCCGCCCCGCTCGCCGGCGGGCGGTACGTCATCTACGGCTGCCCCGAGTGCGCCGACCTCGCCTGCGGCGCGGTCACCGCGGTGATCGAGCGGGCCGGCGAGGACTTCGTGTGGCGGGACTTCGCCTGGCAGACCGGCGACCACGCCGACCTGGAGCTGAACGGCTACCGCGGCATCGGCCCGTTCCGCTTCCGCGGCGCCGAGTACCGGGCCGCGCTCGGCTCCCTGCTGGACGGCGTGGCCGCGGGCCGCCGGCGCGTGCTGCTGATCGGCGCCCGCGTCGCCGTGCTGGCCCGGCTGGCCGCCGCCCTGCGCACCGTCGGCGTCGGCGCCGAGATCACCGGCGACGCCGCGGACGTGCCCGCCGACGAGCTGCGCACGTACGGCGCCGTCGTCTTCGGCCCCGCGGTCGGCGCGGACGAACGGGCCGCCGTACGGGCCGCCTTCGGGCGCGCGGGCGCCGACGTGGCGTACGTCGACGGGCTCGCGCCGATCGTCCCGCTGCTGGTCGCGCAGACCGAGCACGCCCTGGACCGCAGCCCGGCGGACCGGCGGCGGCTGACGGGCCTGACGGCCGCCGGCGGCGGGGCGGAGGTCGAGGTCGCCTCCCCCTGCCGCGTGCAGCTCACCGCGTACCGCGTCGACCGCCTCCACCGCACCCGCGTCCACCCCGTCTTCGACGGCGTCCTGGAGACCGGCCGCCACCGCGTCCCGCTCGACGCCGGGGCGGTCAAGGGGGAGTCCTTCGTGGTGGCGCGGACCGCGGGGAGCGTGCTGGCGGCGGCGGTACGGCGCTGACGCCCCGGCCGCGGGGCCGGTTTCATCCGGTGGCGGAAGCGGCCGTCGCGCTCGTTAGGATCGGCCTCCTGATGACTGCCACCCTCGTCGCCAAGAACCTCGCCGCCGGCCACGGCGACCGCTCGCTCTTCTCCGGGCTCGACCTCGTCGTCGCGCCCGGCGACGTGATCGGTCTCGTCGGTGCCAACGGCGCGGGCAAGTCCACCCTGCTGCGGCTGCTCGCCGGAGCGCTCCCGCCGGAACAGGGCGAGCTGCGCCTGTCCCCGCCGGCCGCGACCGTCGGCCACCTGCCCCAGGAGCCGGAGCGGCGGCCGGGGGAGAGCGTGCGGGAGTTCCTGGCCCGCCGCACGGGCGTGGCCGAGGCGCAGCGGACGATGGACGAGGCGACGCAGGCGCTGGTCGACGGGGCGCCGGGCGCGGACGACGCGTACGCCGCCGCGCTGGAGCGCTGGCTCGGCCTCGGCGGCGCCGACCTCGACGAACGGGCCGAGGAGGTGGCCGGCTCCCTGAACCTCGGGGTCGGTCTCGACCAGCCCATGACCTCGCTCTCCGGCGGGCAGGCCGCCCGCGCGCAGCTCGCCTCGCTGCTGCTCTCCCGCTACGACGTCTTCCTGCTGGACGAGCCGACCAACGACCTGGACCTGGACGGCCTGGAGCGCCTCGAACGGTTCGTGACGGGCCTGCGCGCCGGGACCGTCGTCGTCAGCCACGACCGCGAGTTCCTCACCCGCACGGCCACCAAGGTGCTCGAACTCGACCTCGCCCAGAACACGGTGAACCTCTACGGCGGCGGCTACGAGGCGTACCTGGAGGAGCGCGAGGTGGCGCGCCGCCACGCCCGCGACGACTACGAGGAGTACGCCGACAAGAGGGCGGCCCTCGAAGGGCGCGCCCGGACGCAGCGCGCCTGGATGGACAAGGGCGTCAAGAACGCGCGGCGCAAGGCGGGCGACAACGACAAGATCGGGCGGAAGTTCCGCAGCGAGGCGAGCGAGAAGCAGGCCGCCAAGGCCCGGCAGACCCAGCGCATGATCGAGCGGCTCGACGTGGTCGAGGAGCCGCGCAAGGAGTGGGAGCTGCGCATGGAGATCGCGGCGGCGCCGCGCTCCGGCGCCGTGGTCGCCGCCCTGCGCGACGCCGAGGTGCGGCGCGGGGACTTCGCGCTCGGGCCCGTCACCCTGCAGATCGACTGGGCGGACCGGGTCGCCGTCACCGGCGCCAACGGCGCGGGCAAGTCCACGCTGCTCGGCGCCCTGCTGGGCCGCGTACCCCTGGACGCGGGGCACGCGGCGCTCGGCTCCGGCGTGGTGGTCGGCGAGGTCGACCAGGCCCGCAGGCTGTTCCACGGCTCCCGGTCGCTGCTCGACGCGTTCTGCGCGGCGGTGCCCGACACCGAGCCCGCGGAGGTGCGCACGCTGCTGGCGAAGTTCGGTCTGAAGTCCGACCACGTGCTGCGGTCCGCGGCGACGCTCTCGCCGGGCGAGCGCACCCGCGCGGCGCTGGCCCTGCTCCAGGGCCGGGGCGTCAACCTCCTCGTCCTCGACGAGCCGACCAACCACCTCGACCTGCCGGCCATCGAGCAGCTGGAGTCGGCCCTGGACTCCTACGAGGGCACGCTCCTGCTGGTCACCCACGACCGCCGCATGCTGGACGCGGTCCGCACGACGCGCCGCCTGGAGGTCGCCGACGGCAAGGTGGCGGAACACCGGGCGACGGCGGACGGCTGACCGGTACGGAGGGACGGCGGCCGGCCCGATACGTACGGAAGAGGCGGCTGACCCGTACGAAAGGGAAGCGGCTGCCCCGTACGCAAGGGCGGGCGGCCGACCCGTACGGGGGAGGGGCGGCCGATCCGGGTGGATGCGGAAGCGGCCGGCCCGCACGGAGGAGAGGCGGCCGGGCCCTGCGGGCGCGGAAGCGGCCGACTCGTGCGGCGGGGGCGCCGCCCGCCTCGTGGCGGGCGGCGCCCCGGCCCTCCGTCAGCGCTTCTTCGGGTCCACCAGCCCGGCCCGGCGCAGGGCGTCCGCCATCGCGCTGTTGGCCGGCGGCGGCGCCTGGCGTGAGCCGCCCCCGCCGCCACCGCGCCCCTGCCGGCCGCCCTGCCGCTGGCCGCCCCGCTGCTGCGGCGGGCGCCCGCCGCGCCGGCGCTCGCCGCCGCCCTGGCGGTCGCCGCCCTCCGGCGCGGCCTCGTCGTCGAGCCGCAGCGTCAGCGAGATCCGCTTGCGCGGGATGTCGACGTCCAGCACCTTCACCTTGACGATGTCGCCCGGCTTGACGACGTCCCGCGGGTCCTTGACGAACGTCCTCGACATCGCGGAGACGTGCACCAGACCGTCCTGGTGGACGCCGACGTCCACGAACGCGCCGAACGCCGCCACGTTCGTGACGACCCCCTCCAGGACCATCCCGGACGACAGGTCGGAGATCTTCTCCACGCCCTCCTTGAAGGTGGCCGTCTTGAAAGCGGGCCGCGGGTCGCGCCCCGGCTTCTCCAGCTCCTTCAGGATGTCGGTGACGGTCGGCAGGCCGAACTTCTCGTCCACGAAGTCGTCGGGGCGCAGCGACCGCAGGGTCGCCGTGTCGCCGATCAGCGAGGCGACCTCGCCGCCCGTCGTCTTCACCATGCGGCGCACCACCGGGTACGCCTCGGGGTGCACGCTGGAGGCGTCCAGCGGGTCGTCGCCGCCGCGGATGCGCAGGAAGCCCGCGCACTGCTCGTAGGCCTTCGGACCGAGGCGGGCCACGTCCTTCAGGGCCGTACGGGAGCGGAACGGGCCGTTCTGGTCCCGGTGCGCCACGATGTTCTCGGCGAGCCCGGAGGAGATGCCGGAGACCCGGGCGAGCAGCGGCGCGGAGGCGGTGTTCACGTCCACGCCCACGCCGTTCACGCAGTCCTCGACCACCGCGTCCAGCGAGCGCGACAGCTTCACCTCGGACAGGTCGTGCTGGTACTGGCCGACGCCGATCGACTTCGGGTCGATCTTCACCAGCTCGGCGAGCGGGTCCTGCAGGCGGCGGGCGATGGAGACGGCACCGCGCAGGGACACGTCCATGCCGGGCAGCTCCTGGGAGGCGAACGCCGACGCCGAGTACACCGACGCGCCGGCCTCGGACACCATCACCTTGGTGAGCCCCAGCTCCGGGTGGCTGGCGATCAGCTCGCCGGCGAGCTTGTCCGTCTCGCGGGACGCCGTGCCGTTGCCGATCGCGATCAGCTCGACCGCGTGCTCCTTCGCGAGCCGTGCCAGCTTGGCCAGCGCCTCGTCCCACTTGTTGGCCGGGACGTGCGGGTGGATCACGTCCGTGGCGACGACCTTGCCGGTGGCGTCGACCACGGCGACCTTCACGCCCGTACGGAAGCCCGGGTCGAGGCCCAGCGTCGCGCGCGTGCCGGCCGGGGCGGCGAGCAGCAGGTCGCGCAGGTTCGCCGCGAACACGTTCACCGCCTCGTCCTCGGCGGCCGTGCGCAGCCGCAGCCGCAGGTCGATGCCGAGGTGGACCAGGATGCGCGTGCGCCAGGCCCAGCGGACGGTGTCCGTCAGCCACTTGTCGGCCGGGCGGCCGCGGTCCGCGATACCGAAGCGGTGGGCGATCGTGCCCTCGTACGAGGAGGGGCCGGGCTGCCCGGAGGGCTCCTCCGGCTCCAGGACGAGGTCGAGGACCTCCTCCTTCTCGCCGCGCAGCATCGCCAGGACCCGGTGCGAGGGCAGCTCGGTGAAGGGCTCGGCGAAGTCGAAGTAGTCGGCGAACTTCGCGCCCGCCTCCTCCTTGCCCTCGCGCACCTTCGCGGCGAGGCGGCCGCGCACCCACATGCGCTCGCGCAGCTCGCCGATGAGGTCGGCGTCCTCGGAGAACCGCTCGGTGAGGACGGCGCGGGCGCCGTCCAGGGCGGCCTGCGGGTCGGCGACGCCCTTGTCCGCGTCGACGAAGGCGGCGGCCGCGGCGAGCGGCTCCACGGACGGGTCGCTCAGCAGCCCGTCGGCCAGCGGCTCCAGACCGGCCTCGCGCGCGATCTGCGCCTTGGTCCGCCGCTTGGGCTTGAACGGCAGGTAGACGTCCTCCAGCCGGGCCTTGGTCTCCGCGCCGCGGATCTGCGCCTCGACCTCCTCCGTCAGCTTGCCCTGCTCGCGCACCGACTCCAGGACCGCGCTCCGGCGCTCCTCCAGCTCCCGCAGATAGCGCAGCCGCTCCTCGATCGTGCGCAGCTGCGCGTCGTCGAGCATCTCGGTCGCTTCCTTGCGGTAGCGGGCGATGAAAGGCACCGTCGACCCGCCGTCGAGCAAGTCGACCGCGGCCTTCACCTGCCGCTCGCGTACGCCGAGCTCCTCGGCGATCCTGCCTTCGATGGACCCTACGAGGGGTGTCGTCACGATCCCGTACCGCCTTCTCCACTGAGGTTGCGCGGCAATTGTGGCAGGTCGTGCCGACAGCGGGGGATCAGGGCGCCGTGGCCCGCCCGCGCGCGGCGCAGGGGACGCCCCCGGCGAGCCCGGGCCCCGTGAGCCCGGGGGACACCGCCCCGGCGGGCGCGGACCCCGGCACCCGTACGCACGAGCCCTGTGCACGGGGACCCCGTACGCACGAGTCCCGTACGCGCGGACCGGTCCCGCAACGCACGGAGCCGGACGCGCCTCTCGCGCGTCCGGCTCCGTCGTGCCGCGGGGCTGTGGGCGTCAGGCCCGCCCGCGGGTCGTCTGGGAGGCCCCGCCGAAGAGCCGGGCCAGGGCACGGAACGGGAGCGTCACCACGGTGGCGATCGCCCCGCCGATCTGTCGCAGCACATCTGCGATCGCGCGGAACATGTGCATCCCCTTTCGTCCTCCGGCCGTTCCGGCCGGACAATGAACGGGTACCTCAGCTTTTTCCGATCATGCCTGCCGGAAAGGCGCCCGCGGCGGACGCCGTCGTCAGCAGACCGGTCGCGATCTCCGTCAGCCGGGCGACGCCCGCGGCGCCCAGGTGCTCGTACGGGGCCCGGTCGAGGCGGTCGGTCTCGGCCTCGATCCCGCGCCGCAGCGCGACGCCCGCCTCCGTCAACTCCCCGTCGGCGTCCAGGAGTCCGCGCTCGCGCAGCCGCCCGGCCGCCGCCTCCCAGTCCGCCCGGTCCCAGCCGCGGGTGGCCAGCGCCCACTTCGGGGACATGCCCTTGCCGGTCGCGCTGTGGCTCACCAGCGCCTCGACCGGGTCGAGTTCGGCGTCGAGCAGGACGGCGAGGTGCCCGTCGCCGCGGTGTTCGCGCAGCAGCGTCGCCGCGTGCCAGAGCGCGAGGTGCGGCTCCTCGGGCACGGGCAGGTCGGCGTGCGCGGCGTACAGCGGGCGCGCGGTGCGGGAGCACGCTTCGGCCGCGCGCAGCGCCAGCTCCGCCGCCTCGGCCGTCTCCGCGGAGCGGATCAGCTCCTCGCCCAGCAGCCGGCGCAGCGTCGCGTCGACGGCCCGCCCGCGCGCCTCCAGGACGGTCCGCGGGGACGCGGCCTCCCATACCGCCGGCACGTGCTCCGCCACCAGCCCGTGGCGGAAGTTGTAGAACGTGGCCGTCACCGTGCCCGCGCCCACGGGCCCCATGGCGGCCGACCGTACCGCGAAGTACGCGCCCCGCGGATCGGCGATCCCGACGGCGGCCAGCTCCCGCCCGAGGTCGGGCGAGAAGTAGTGCGCCGAGTGGAGCGGATTCAGGACGTTGTGGCAGCGCCGCCCGGCGCGCTCCGGAAGTGCGGTGGTGGTCATACCCGTACGTTACTGACTGGTCGGTATGCGGGACAGGGGTGCGGCGGGATTCGTCCGCCGCACCGGCGCGGACGCCGCCGGGCGGCCGCCGCCCGCCGACGGCTCCGGACGGCGACCGTGAAGACCACGACAGGACGGCCACGGTCAGGGCGGTCGCGGCCGTCGGGACCGGCACGGTCAGGGCGTCGTCGTCCAGGTGAACCGCGGCGCGCGGCGCTCCAGGAACGCGGCGACGCCCTCCGCGGTGTCGTCGCTCTCGCGCGCCCGCGCCGCCCAGTACGCGTCCCGGTCCGTACGGCCGTCCACGAACTCCTTCGCTGCGGCCTGCGTCAGCTGCGAGCGCGTGGCCAGGATCCGGGCGAACTCCGCGACACGCCCGTCGAGCCCGCCGGCCGGCACGACCTCGTCCGCCAGGCCGGTCCGCAGCGCCCGCGCCGCGTCGATCAACTCGCCGGAGAACAGCAGGTACTTCGCGGTGGCCGGTCCGACCAGCGAGGTCAGCCGCCGGGTGGAGGAGGCCGGGTACACGATCCCCAGCTTCGCCGGGGTCACCCCGAACAGCGCGCCCTCCTCCGCGAACCGCAGGTCGCAGGCGGCCGCGAGCTGGCAGCCGCCGCCCACGCAGTGGCCGCGCACCGCCGCGAGCGTCGGCCGGGGGAACGCGGCGAGCGCCTCCTCGGCGGCGACCGCGAGCCGCTGCGCCCGTTCGGGCGAGCCGCGCAGCGTGGAGATGTCGGCGCCCGAGCAGAACGTCCCGCCCGCGCCGGTGAGCACGAGGACCCGTACGTCCGGGCCGGCCGCCAGGACGTCGAGGAGCGGTGGCAGCGCGGCCCACATGGCGGCGGTCATCGCGTTGCGCTTGGCCGGATGGTCGATCACGACGGTGGCCACCCCGTCGGCGACCGTGTGGGTCAGCTGCGGCTCCATGCGCCGGATGCTATCCGCGGTCCGCGCGCCCACGATCGAGGAGGGGGCGGGGGCGCGGGCGCGGGGAGGCGAGGCGCGGCCCGGCCGGTTCCCGCCGTTCACCGGATGTTCCCCGAACGGCGGGCGGTGCTCCTCTCCCGGCCCGGTGCGGGGCAAACCCGTACAACCCGAATAGTTCGTGAAGTTGCACAGCGAGGACAGGTTCTGTCCTGTGACCGACGTGATACTGCGCGGACGATCAGAAGCTGTCGATAGTCGCTGACTTCTGTTCAGGCATCCGGTACGGACCTGTGCGTTCCCAACACTCGACGTGTGGTGACAACCGAGCGCAAGGGTGGCGACCGGACGATGGACGATCACGGGCGGGGGCCCGGCCCGCGCCCCGAGGGCGGCGGCAGGGCGGCTCCGGAGCGCAGACCTCCGGGGCCACTGCCGTACGAGGGGGTGTGGCGTTTCACCGCCCCCGCCGTCGACGCCTCGGTGCCCCAGGCCCGGCACGCCGTCCGCGACCTGCTGGTGCGCCAGGGGGTGCCCGCCGCCGACGACGTGGTCCAGACGCTGCTGCTGATCGTCTCCGAGCTGGTCACCAACGCCGTCCGGCACGCCGCGGTGCTGTCCCCGACGCTCGCCGTCGAGATCGCCGTGGGGGCCGAGTGGGTGCGGGTCTCCGTGGAGGACGAGCACCCCTACCGGCCGACCGCCCTGGAGGCGGACCACGGCCGCACCGGCGGCCGCGGACTGCTCCTCGTGCGCGAGCTCACCCGCGAGGCGGGCGGCGTCTGCGACGTCGAGCACACCGCGAGCGGCGGCAAGGTGATCTGGACCGCCCTGCCGCTCAAGCCCGCCGGCGCCTAGACCGCCCGTCGGTGCGCGGACCGTGTCCCGTCGGCACCCGGACCGTCCCGTCGGTGCCTGGACCGTTCCGTAGGCGTCCGGAGTCCCCTCGGCGCCCGGAGTCCTAGGCGCCCGATCCGGCTCCGTGCGGCCGCGCCGCCCCGCTCACCAGCCGGCGGCCGGGCCCGTCAGCTCGCGGATCGCCGGGCGGGCCGCGTCCAGGACGGTCATGAACCACGCCGAGAACGGGTCCTGTGCGTGCCGCCCCTCCAGCTCGGCGGCGCTCACGAAGACGATCCCGCCGACCTCCTCCGGGTCCGGCCGCGGCGTGGCCTGCACCAGTCCGACGAACAGGTGGTTGTACTCCTGCTCCACCAGGCCAGAGGCCGGGTCCGGGTGGTTGTAGCGGACGGTGCCGGCCTCCGCGAGCAGCGAGGGCGACACCCCGAGCTCCTCCCAGGTGCGCCGGGCGGCCGCCGCGAAGGGCGACTCGCCGGGGTACGGGTGGCCGCAGCACGTGTTGGACCACACGCCGGGGGAGTGGTACTTGCCCAGCGCCCGCTGCTGGAGCAGCAGGCGGCCCCGCTCGTCGAAGAGGAAGACGGAGAACGCCCGGTGCAGCTGCCCGGGGGGCTGGTGCGCGGTGAGCTTCTCGGCGGTGCCGATCGTCGTGCCGTTCTCGTCGACCAGTTCCAGCAGGATCGCTTCGGCGGTGCCGTTCGACGAACTGTTCGTCGCGGTGGCAGGTGTGATCGGCATACCCATCCTTCACATCGGTCTTCGTGCCCAGTCTGCCGCACGCACCGGACGCAGCCGGTTCTCCGCGGTGCCGCATGTCCCGGCGCGGCGGGCACCGGCGGGACGGGCGGCCGGGGGGCCGGAGCGTGCCCAGGCACCTGATCGTGCCCGGCGCCGCGGGCGGGGAACCGCTGCCCGCCGGGCCGCACACGATCGTGTCGGTCCCGGTCGCACACGGCTTCGACGTACGGGTCCCGGTTCCGGGCCGTCCCGGCGCGACCACCGCGGCGGGCCGTGGCCCCGGCGCGCATCGCCGTACCCGGCCGCCCGCACCCGTCGTAGCCCGGTCTCGTCCTCCGCGTCCGGGCGGATGCACGCGGCGCGCGGAGGAGCGCGGAAGCCTCCGCACCGCGTGCGCAGCGCGGGGAAGCGCCCCCGCAGAGCTCTTCCCCGCGGTGTCCGCGGGGTCATCCACCGCGGTGCAGCAGCCACCCCTGCCACGCCGACTCGACCATCTCGCGCAGCCCCCGCCGGGCCCGCCAGCCCAGCGCCTCGGCGGCCAGGCCGGCCGAGGCGACCGCGCGCGGCGCGTCCCCGGGGCGGCGCGGCTCCACCAGCGCGGGCCGCCGGTCGCCGGTCACCTCACCGATCAGCGTGACCAGCTCCCGCACCGACACCCCCTCGCCGCGCCCGATGTTCACCGTCAGGTCGCCCTCCGCGCCGTCCGCGGCCAGGTGCCGGGCCGCCGCCAGGTGGGCGTCGGCGAGGTCGGCGACGTGGATGTAGTCGCGCACGCAGGTGCCGTCCGGCGTCGGGTAGTCGTCGCCGAAGATCCGGGGGGCCTCGCCGCGGGTGAGCCGGTCGAAGACCATGGGCACCACGTTGAAGACCCCGGTGTCCGCCAGCTCCGGCGACGCCGCGCCCGCCACGTTGAAGTAGCGCAGGCACACGGTCGCGATGCCGTGGGCCCGGCCCGCCGCCCGCACCAGCCACTCGCCCGCGAGCTTGGTCTCGCCGTACGGGCTCATCGGGGCACAGGGCGTGTCCTCCGTGATGAGGTCCGCGTCCGGGTTGCCGTAGACGGCCGCGGAGGAGGAGAGGACGAACCGGCGCACGCCCGCCTGGGCGACCGCGTCGAGGAGCGTCGCCAGACCGCCCACGTTCTCCTGGTAGTAGCGGGTGGGCTCGGCCACGGACTCGCCGACCTGCTTGCGCGCGGCGAGGTGCACCACGCCCGTCACGGAGTGCTCGGTGAGGATCCGCTTGAGCAGGTCGCCGTCCAGCGACGAGCCCTGCACGAGGGGTATGTCCCGCGGGAGCCGGGCGCGCACCCCGGCCGAGAGGTCGTCGAGCGCGAGCACGGGCTCACCGGCCGCCGCCATGGCGCGCGCCACATGTGCCCCGATGTATCCGGCTCCGCCGGTGATCAGCCACGTCATGGGCGTCCACCCTATGCGGGCGCGCGGCCCACCGCGGCAACCGGGAGGGATGCCGTGAATCATGACGTAAGGGAAGGGCGGGTTTGTGGGGCGGGCCCGGGATCGCCCATGATGATCGCGCGGTCGGCACCCGGACCTCGCTGATCGGAGCGTGAACGGGCGGTGAACGCCCGCTTCCCATCATCCGATAACCTCTGCCGACATGCCGCCCGGGCACCGCAGCCAGGGGCGCTCCACCACACACATGCCCGGCGCCGCCGCGCCGGCACCCAAGGAGTGAGTCCGCTGTCGACCGCCATCCTCACCGGCCAGCCGGTCCCCGGATCGTCGCTCGAGGGCGACCTGCGGTCGCTCGGCTTCGACGTGCGGGTCGCGGCCGGCGCCGGTGACACCGAGGCGCTCCTCGCGGCGGTCCCCGCCGACCAGCGGGTCGCCGTCGTCGACGCCCGCTTCGTCGGACACGTGCACGCGCTGCGGCTCGGTCTCACCGACCCCCGCTTCGACGCGGCCGCGATCCCGGGCGCCGTGACCGCCCGGCCCGCCGCCCGGCAGGCGCTCCTGCGCGCGGTGCGCGCCTGCGCGGGCGCCCCCGGCCACGGCCCGGTCGCCGTCGGCGTCCTGCCCGACCAGGTCGCCGACGTCCTCGACACCGCCGTGCACCGCCCCGAACTGGGCGAACTCGTCGCCGCCGTGCCGCGCGACCCGCAGGCCCGCAACGAGGTCCGCCAGTCCGTCGCCGCCGTCGACGACGAGGCGATCCGGCTGCGCACGGCCGTGAAGTCCCGCGACGGCTTCTTCACCACGCACTGCATCAGCCCGTACTCCCGCTACATCGCGCGCTGGTGCGCGCGCCGCGGGCTGACCCCCAACCAGGTCACCACCGCCTCGCTGCTCACCGCGCTGGTCGCGGCCGGCTGCGCGGCCACCGGCACCCGCGGCGGCTTCGTCGCGGCCGGACTGCTGCTGCTGTTCTCCTTCGTCCTGGACTGCACCGACGGCCAGCTCGCCCGCTACTCGCTGCAGTACTCCACGCTCGGCGCCTGGCTGGACGCGACCTTCGACCGGGCCAAGGAGTACGCCTACTACGCGGGCCTCGCGCTCGGCGCGGCCCGCGGCGGCGACGACGTGTGGGCGCTCGCGCTCGGCGCGATGGTCCTGCAGACCTGCCGGCACGTCGTCGACTTCAGCTTCAACGAGGCCAACCACGACGCCACCGCCAACACCAGCCCCACCGCCGCCCTGTCGGACAAGCTGGACAGCGTCGGCTGGACGGTCTGGGTGCGCCGGATGATCGTGCTGCCCATCGGCGAGCGCTGGGCGCTGATCGCCGTCCTCACCGCGCTCACCACACCGCGCATCACTTTCTGCGTCCTGCTGATCGGCTGCGCGTTCGCCGCCCTCTACACCACCGCGGGCCGGGTGCTGCGGTCCCTGACGAGGAAGGCGAGGCGCACGGACCGGGCGGCCCGCGCCCTGGCGGACCTCGCGGACAGCGGCCCGCTCGCGCGGGGCGCGGCACGGCTGCTGAAGGGAGTGGCCGCGCGCCTGCCGGGTGCTTCGCGCGCCTTCCTCGCGCTCCCGGGCACCGCGCTGCTGGTCGCCACCGCCTGGGCCGCCCCGTACGGCAGTTGGCTGCCCGTCCTCGCCGCCGTCGTCTACGTGCTGACCTCGGGCGTCGCGGTCGCCCTGCCCCTCAAGGGCGCCCTGGACTGGCTGGTTCCCCCGGTCCTGCGCGCCGGCGAGTACCTCACCGTCCTCGCACTGGCCGTCCGAGCCGATGCGAACGGAGCGCTTCCGGCGGCTTTCGGGCTGGTGGCGGCCGTCGCCTACCATCACTACGACACGGTGTACCGCATCCGCGGCGACGCCGGTGCGCCGCCGCACTGGCTGGTGCGCGCGATCGGCGGCCACGAGGGCAGGACCCTGCTCGTCACCGTCCTGGCCGCGCTGCTCGCCACCACTGATTTCAAGGTCGCGCTCACGGCACTCGCCGTGGCCGTGGCACTGGTGGTGCTCGCCGAGAGCATCCGTTTCTGGGTGTCCTCGCAAGCACCCGCCGTACACGATGAAGGAGAACCCGCATGATCGGCCTCGTGCTGGCGGCCGGCGCCGGACGGCGTCTTCGCCCCTACACCGACACCCTGCCCAAGGCGCTGGTGCCGGTCGGACCCGAAGGCAACGAGGACAGCCTCACCGTCCTGGACCTGACCCTCGGCAACTTCGCCGAGATCGGCCTGACCGAGGTCGCGATCATCGTCGGCTACCGCAAGGAGGCCGTCTACGAGCGCCGCGAGGCGCTGGAGCAGAAGTACGGCCTGAAGATCACCCTGATCGACAACGACAAGGCCGAGGAGTGGAACAACGCCTACTCCCTGTGGTGCGGCCGTGACGCGATCAAGCACTCGGTGATCCTCGCCAACGGCGACACCGTGCACCCGGTCTCCGTCGAGAAGACCCTGCTGGCCGCCCGCGGTGACGGCAAGAAGATCATCCTCGCGCTCGACACGGTGAAGTCCCTCGCCGAGGAGGAGATGAAGGTCGTCGTCGGCCCCGAGGGCGGCATGACGAAGATCACGAAGCTGATGGACCCGGCCGAGGCCACCGGCGAGTACATCGGCGTCACCCTCATCGAGGGCGAGGCCGCCGACGAGCTCGCCGACGCGCTGAGGACGGTCTTCGAGACGGACCCGCAGCAGTTCTACGAGCACGGCTACCAGGAGCTCGTCAACCGCGGCTTCCGCATCGACGTCGCGCCCATCGGTGACGTCAAGTGGGTCGAGATCGACAACCACGACGACCTCGCCAAGGGACGTGAGATCGCGTGCCAGTACTGACGAGGCTCATCCCCTCGCCGGTCGTCGTCGACATCCGTCCGGGTGCCCTGGACGACCTGGCGGCGGTCCTCGCCGACCAGCGCATCTCGCACTCCGGCAAGCTGGCCGTCGCGATCAGCGGCGGCTCCGGCGCCAAGCTGCGCGAGCGGCTGGCTCCGGCGATGCCGGGCGCCGACTGGTTCGAGGTCGGCGGCGGCACCCTGGACGACGCGATCAAGCTCGCCGACGCCATGAAGAAGGGCCGCTACGACGCCGTCGTGGGCCTGGGCGGGGGCAAGATCATCGACTGTGCGAAGTTCGCCGCCGCGCGCATCGGTCTGCCGCTGGTCGCCGTCGCCACGAACCTCTCGCACGACGGCCTGTGCTCGCCGGTCGCCACCCTCGACAACGACGCGGGCCGCGGCTCCTACGGCGTACCGAACCCGATCGCCGTCGTCATCGACCTCGACGTGATCCGCGAGGCCCCCGTCCGCTTCGTGCGCTCGGGCATCGGCGACGCCCTGTCCAACATCTCCGCGGTGGCGGACTGGGAGCTGGCCAACCGCGAGAAGGGCGAGCCGATCGACGGCCTCGCCGCCGCGATGGCCCGCCAGGCCGGCGAGGCCGTGCTGCGCCACCCCGGCGGCGTCGGCGACGACGGCTTCCTGCAGGTGCTGGCCGAGGGACTGGTGCTCACCGGCATCTCCATGTCCGTCGCCGGCGACTCGCGGCCGGCCTCGGGGGCCTGCCACGAGATCAACCACGCCTTCGACCTCCTCTTCCCCAAGCGCGCGGCGAGCCACGGCGAGCAGTGCGGCCTGGGCGCGGCCTTCGCGATGTACCTGCGCGGCGCCCGCGAGGAGTCGGGGAACATGGCCGAGGTGCTGTACCGGCACGGCCTGCCCGTGCTGCCGGAGGAGATCGGCTTCACCCCGGACGAGTTCGTCCAGGTGGTGGAGTTCGCCCCGAAGACCCGGCCCGGCCGCTACACCATCCTCGAACACCTCGACCTCTCCACCGACCAGATCAAGGACGCCTACGCCGACTATGCAAAAGCCATCGGTAGCTGAGCTCCGCCCGGTCGTCCACCCACCGGGCGTGAAGGACCGGCGCAGCGGCGAGCACTGGGGTGGCCGGCTGTACATGCGCGAGATCTCCCTGCGCATCGACCGGCACCTGGTGAACACCCGGGTCACGCCCAACCAGCTGACCTACCTGATGACCGTCTTCGGCGTCCTCGCCGCCCCGGCCCTGCTGGTGCCGGGGATCTGGGGCGCCGTGCTCGGCGTGGTGGCGGTCCAGCTCTACCTGCTCCTCGACTGCGTGGACGGCGAGATAGCGCGCTGGAAGAAGCAGTACTCCCTGTCCGGGGTCTACCTGGACCGGGTCGGCGCGTACCTCACCGACGCCGCGGTGCTCGTCGGCTTCGGCCTGCGCGCCGCCGACCTGTGGGGCACCGGCCGGATCGACTGGCTGTGGGCCTTCCTCGGCACCCTCGCCGCCCTGGGCGCGATCCTGATCAAGGCCGAGACGGACCTGGTCGGCGTGGCCCGGCACCAGGCGGGCATGGAACCGGTCAAGGAGGCGGCGTCCGCGCCGCGCTCGTCCGGCGTGGCACTGGCCCGCAGGGCCGCCTCGGCGCTGAAGTTCCACCGCCTCGTCCTCGGCATCGAGGCGTCCCTGCTGATCCTGGTCCTGGCGATCGTGGACGAGGCCAGGGGCGACCTGTTCTTCTCGCGGCTCGGCGTCGCCGTCCTGGCCGGCATCGCCCTGCTGCAGACCGTGCTGCACCTGGTGTCCGTCCTCGCCTCCAGCAGGCTGAAGTGAGCGCGGGCATGACGGGTACGAAGGTCGGCGCGGTCATCATCACCATGGGCAACCGCCCCGACGAGCTGCGGGCCCTCCTCGAATCGGTCGCCAAGCAGGACGGCGACCCGGTCGAGGTGGTCGTCGTCGGCAACGGCTCGCCCGTCCCGGACGTCCCCGACGGCGTCCGCACCGTCGAGCTGCCCGAGAACCTCGGCATCCCCGGCGGACGCAACGTCGGCATCGAGGCGTTCGGCCGCGGCGGGAGCGACGTCGACATCCTGCTGTTCCTGGACGACGACGGCCTGCTCGCCCGCAACGACACCGCCGAGCTGTGCCGGCAGGCCTTCGCGGCGGACCCCGAGCTCGGGATCATCAGCTTCCGCATCGCCGACCCGGAGACCGGCGTCACCCAGCGCCGGCACGTCCCCCGGCTGCGCGCCTCCGACCCGATGCGCTCCTCGCGCGTCACCACCTTCCTCGGCGGCGCCAACGCGGTGCGCACGAAGGTCTTCGCCGACGTCGGCGGTCTGCCCGACGAGTTCTTCTACGCACACGAGGAGACCGATCTGGCCTGGCGTGCCCTCGACGCCGGCTGGATGATCGACTACCGGTCGGACATGGTGCTGTACCACCCGACGACCGCCCCCTCGCGGCACGCGGTCTACCACCGCATGGTGGCCCGCAACCGTGTCTGGCTCGCCCGCCGCAACCTGCCCGCGCTCCTCGTCCCGGTCTACCTGGGCGTCTGGCTGCTGCTCACCCTGGCCCGCCGTCCCTCGGGACCGGCCCTGAAGGCATGGTTCGGCGGTTTCAAGGAGGGCTGGAAGGGCTCCTGCGGCCCCCGGCGCCCCATGAAGTGGCGCACGGTGTGGCGCCTGACCCGGCTGGGCCGGCCTCCCGTCATCTGACACCCTCGACATCTGAGACCATGCGGCCGTACCCCGGCCGTCGGCTCCTGCCTGCGCCCGACCCGGCCGCGCATCCTGAGAACGAGAGTTTCCCCTGGTGAGTGAGACAACGCATGACGTCGGAGTCGCGGTGAGCACCGTGACCCCGTCGCCCGACGACGGGCTGACCGCGGCGGAGCTCGCCGCCAAGTACGGCCTCACCGTGAGTGGTGCGCGGCCTTCGCTGGCGCGGTATGTGCGGCAGTT
>NZ_BMVU01000084.1 GCF_014650875.1 Streptomyces minutiscleroticus | reverse complement strand
ATCGCCGCCGCCTACCCCCTCGCCCAGGCCGCCCGGGCCCAGCAGGCCGGCGACGCCGGCCACAACCGCGGCAAGCTCGTCCTCACCCTCGACTGAACCCTCGCTCCCGCTCCCATGAGGGAGCGGTCGTGTCCGGCCACGCGCACGCACGTCGGCCCGCGCGCCCCACGGGCGCGGACCCCGCGGTTCCGGCCGGTGCCCAAGAACTGCCCGCGAAGCAGCCGCACCGCAGCCTGCTCTTCCCTTCCACCCGTTGTGACAGCAAGGAGATTCCCATGACGAACGCGTTCGCCCCGATCGACATGGCCGGCAAGTCGCTGGCCAACCGCATCGTGATGGCGCCGATGACCCGCAGCCGGGCCTACGGACCGGGAGCCACCGCGACCGACCTGATGGCCACCTACTACAGCCAGCGCGCGAGCGCGGGCCTCATCGTCACCGAGGGGATCCAGCCCTCCGCGGCCGGCCAGGGCTACCCCGACACACCGGGCCTGCACTCGCCCGAACAGGTGGCCGCCTGGCGCAAGGTGACCGACTCCGTCCACCGCAACGGCGGCGTGATCTTCGCGCAGCTGATGCACACCGGCCGCATCGGCCACCCCAGCCTGCTTCCCGACGGCCTGACCCCCGTCGCCCCCTCGCCCGTCGCCGCCAAGGGCCAGGTCTTCACCCACCAGGGACCGCTGGACTTCGTCACCCCGCAGGAGCTGGACGCCGAGGCCATCGCCCATACCATCACCGACTTCGCCGACGCGGCGCGCAACGCGATCGCCGCCGGCTTCGACGGCGTGGAGATCCACGGCGCCAACGGCTACCTGATCCACCAGTTCCTCGCCCCCAACACCAACCGGCGCACCGACGACTGGGGCGGCGACGTCACCGGCCGGATCCGCTTCGGCCTGGACGTGGCCGCCGCCGTCGCGGAGGCGATCGGCGGCCACCGCACCGGCTTCCGCATCTCCCCCGGCAATCCCTACAACGACATCACCGAGACGGACCCGGCGGACGTCGAGGACACCTACACCACCCTGGTCGGCCGGCTCGGCGAGCTGGACCTCGCCTACCTGCACATGATCGAAGGCGCCGACCGGACACTGACCACGCGCCTGCGCAAAGCCTGGCCCGCCCCGTTCGTCCTCAACCCCTTCACCCACCCCGCGCCCACCGGCCCGGACGCCCTCGACCTCGTCCAGGACGGCACCGCGGACATGATCGCCTTCGGCGCCCTGTTCCTCGCCAACCCCGACCTCCCCGCCCGCCTGGCCGCCCACGGCCCCTACAACACACCCGACCCCTCCACCTTCTACGGCGGCGACCACCACGGCTACACCGACTACCCGCACCTGTGAGACATGCCGTAGGCCGCCGGACTTCCCAACTGGTCCCGGCGGCCGCCGGCCCACCCGGCTCGGAGCGGGAACAGAAGATCACGTGTCCACTGCGCGACAGTGTCCTCGCGGGTCACGCGACGCGCCGGCCGGCGTCGACGGGTCCGGCGCGGACGGCGTTCCGCTCGTGCGCGCGGCCGGTCGTGCGGCCGGCAGGCAGACCACAGCGCCGAGCAGCAGCGCCGCGATGACGAGGACCGCTCCGGCCGCCGGCACGAGCAGCACGCTGTGTCCGTGGGACAGCAGTGTGCCGCCGAGCCAGCTGCCCAGTGCGATGCCCACGCAGAAAGCGGAGTTGTTGACCGTCAGTGCCATCGTGGGTGACGCGGTCCCGGCGGTGGCCACGATCTGCGAGTTCAGGGCGGGGATGGTGGCGAAGTAGGCGGCGCCCAGCAAGCAGAACAGGCAGGCGACCGCCCATGTGCTGCTCGCGAGCAGGGTGAGCAGCACCAGTCCTGTCGCGGCGGCCGCCAGCGTCGTGAGCACCGCGAGAGGCAGGTGCCGGTCGGCCGCACGCGCTCCCACCGTGTTGCCGGCGATTCCCCCCAGGCCGTACAGCCACAGCAGCAGGGTGACCGTGGAGGGGGCGAATCCCGCGGCCTGGGTCAGGTAGGGGGAGGCGTAGGTGTACAGCGCGAAGACGCCGCCGGTACCCAGGACGATCACCACCGCGACCAGCAGCATGGGGAGCGGCAGGCCACGGCCCCGACGTCCGCCGCGTACAGCGTCGTGTCCGGCGGTACCCCCGGTGGCCGGGGCTTCGGGCACGGTGCACCGCATGAGCAGCAGGGTGAAGGCCAGGCTCAGTCCGGCCAGGGCCCAGAAGGTGGCGCGCCAGCCCCAGGTCTGTCCGATCAGCGTTCCCGCCGGGACCCCTGCGACCGTCGCCAGGCCGATGCCGAGGGTGACCTTGGCTCCGTAGGCCGCCTTGCGGGACACGGGCGCCATGTCCCGTGCGGCGGCGACGAAGACGGCGATGAGGGTGGAGTGTGCCAGCGCGCTCACGACGCGTCCGGCCACCAGCCAGGCGAACCCGGGCGCCAGAGCGGCCAGGGCGTTGCCGAGGATGAACACCCCCATCATGGCCGGCAGCAGCCGTGAGCGTCGCATCCGGGCGGTGAGTGCGGTCACGCACGGGCCGGTGACGACCACGGCGATCGCGTAGACGCTGATCAGCATGCCGACGGCGCTCAGGGAGACGCCGGCGTCCTGTGAGATGGCCGGCAGGATTCCGGCGATGACGCTCTCCGCGGTACCCACGCAGAAGGTGCAGAGCATCATGGCGAGCAGGGACAGCGGCATGGGGTGCTCCTTCGGGGCGGCCGGACGGCTTCGGTGCGGCCGGTGGACGACCGTGGGGTTGTCTCGGTGCGGCGCGTTCACCGCCGGGGGTGTGGCCGGCGGTGAACGCTTGAGCGCGTGTTCAGGGGGCGGTGGTGGGGACGGGCTCGTCGCTGCTGCGCTGTGCGACCGGTTCGACGGGCTGTGCGGCGGTGGGTCCGGCGTCCCGGTGGTGTGCGCGGGCACGGGCGCGGCGGGACCAGGTCCGCATCACGGGCCGCTCGACCCCTGCATAGAGCAGCCACGCCAGGGCCAGGCTGACCACGGCGACCAGGACCGCGACGCCGACAGCCTCGACGGGGGAGCCCGCGTCCCTGAACCCGAGCCGCTCCTGGGTGAAGGACAGCAGCGTCTGGTGCACCAGGTAGAACGCGAAGGACACCTCGCCCAGCCACACCCAGGCCCGTGAGCCCACCGCGGTCGGCCGGCCCTGCTCGTCGCGTGCCGCGCTCGCCGCGATCAGCAGTGCGAACGGGGCCACGACGACCGCGTTGAGGGAGAAGAGGAAGGGCACCCACAGACTCGTCGCGTACGCGGCCGCCGAGAGCGCCAGCGCGGGCAGTACGCCGAGGCCGATCCACCGGCCGGTGAGAACGATCCGTGCCATCAGAATGCCGAGGACGAAGTCCAGGACCCGGGTGGGCGGGAAGATGTAGACGAACCACATCTGGTTGATGGAGTGACCGTGGAGCGGCGAGTTGGCGTGAGCGGGTCCGAAGTCCTCGCCGGCGGGAAGCAGCTGGGCGGCGAGCGGGAGGAGGACGATCGCCGCGGCGCTCGCGGCGGCCCACCACCACAGCCGTTCGGCGCGGATGCGCAGCGCCCAGCGGTGCAGCACCGGGAAGAGCAGGTAGAAGACCAGCTCGCAGGAGAGCGACCAGCTCGGGTTGTTGATGCTGAAGAACACGTCGTCGCGCGGTATCCACGCTTGCAGGAGCAGGAAGTTGGGAAGGCCGCGTTCCCAGGTCGCCGTCGCGGAGGCGTACAGGACCAGGGCGAGGACGAAGGTGACGACGTGGTTGGGGTAGATCTTGGCCAGGCGGCGGCCCCAGAAGGCGTGGGGGGTGTCGTCCTTCCTGGCGGACCAGGTCAGGACGAAGCCGCTGAGGATGAAGAAGAAGGTGACGCCCGCCCAGCCGCCGTTCTTCAGGGCCGCGGCGAACGGGCCGTGCCCCTCTTCGGGCGTGGAGTAGGCGTCGAGCAGGGAGAGGTGGAACAGGAACACCAGGAACGCGGCGAGGAACCGCATGCCGGTGAGGGACGGCAGCCGGGTGATCGGCCCCGGCGCGGACGGTGCGAGAGACACAGTGGACCACCTGAAGGTGTGAGAGGTCGGGAAGGAGGGTGTCGTACCGGACTGCCGCCGGTACGGCGCAGAGGTCAGGCCGGGCGCACGGACTGGGCGTGGCGGAAGAATCCGGTGGGGTCCCAGTGGGCCTTGACACGCTGCAGACGCGTGTAGTTGTCCTTGTAGTAGAGGTCGTGCCAGGGGACGCCGGAGGCGTTCCACTGCGGGTCGCCGAGGTCGGTGTCGGCGTAGTTGACGAAGCAGCCGTCGTTGGTCTCGTTCGGGACCGGGACGCCGCCCGTGGAGGCGAACATGTCGCGGTAGCACTCGCGGACCCAGCCGATGTTGGCCTCGTCGTCCGCGGCGTCGTTCCACAGGGAGACGACCTGGTACTTCAGGACCGAGTCGCGCTGGGGCACCGCGGTGTCCTGTGGGGCGACCCGGTTCACCGCTCCCCCGTAGGAAGCGATCATGAGTAGTGCTCCGGGATTGCGGAAGTCATCGCGTGTGAGGTGCCGGTAGGCGGCCGCGATCTGCTCGTCGGTGTAGTTGCGGCGGGCGTACACGGACTTCCCCTTGAACCTGACGGTCGGGTCGGGACCGGTGAAGCCGGGCCACTGGGTGGCGTGCAGCCACGGCACCCGGCGGTACTGCCTGACCTCCGGTTCCACCCCGACACCGGCGCCGACGGCGTCGATGTAGTTCCGCAGCAGCCGCTCGGCGCCGGGGGCTCCGGCGTCGACCAGGGAATCGAGCACGACCGCACCGGCCGACTTGTGGAAGGGTTTGAGCTGGCTGAACAGGGCGGTGTACGGGGAGTCGGGTGCGCTGTTGCGGGCGTGCCAGTCGCCGTGGTTCCACATCAGCCGGCTGAAGCGGGCCTGCGTCAGGTCCTGCCAGGGCCACGCCACCTCGCTCAGCCACACCTCGCGCGGAGGGGTGGGCAGCTGGTCCGCGGGGTCGTCGCCCTCGGCGCCGGGTGAGCGCAGCCAGTACCGCGTGACCACTCCGAAGTTTCCGCCACCGCCGCCGGTGTGGGCCCACCACAGGTCCCGGTGGGGGTCGTCGGCCTCGCGGGTGGCGGTGATCGCGCGGGCGGTGCCGTCCGCCTGGACGACGACGATCTCGATGCCGTACAAGTGGTCGACCGCGAGTCCGTCGCGCCGGCTCATCGACCCGTACCCGCCGCCCTGGATGTGGCCGCCCGCGGCGACCGTCGGGCAGTTGCCCGCGGGCAGGTAGACGCCCCACCCCTTGTACAGGCGGTCGTAGACCCGTCCCAGGGCGGCACCGGGCTGGACCGCGAAGGCCTTGCGCCGGGCGTCGTAGGAGATGTCGTCCATGCGTGACAGGTCCAGCACGACGTCGATGTCGTGGTGGGTGGTGAAGTCCTCGTAGCAGTGGCCGCCGCTGCGTACGGCCAGCCGCCTGCCCGTGTCCACCGCCTGCTGGACGGCGGCGACGACCTCGGCGGTGCTGGTGGCGAGGTGGATGCGCTCGGGGCTGCCGACCCAGCGCTGGTTGGTACCGCGTCTGAGGTCCGCGTAGCGGCGGTCCGACGGGCCGACGGTGACGGCGCCGGGGGCGGATCTGCGGACGGGGACGGCCGCTTCGGCGGTGCCGGCGGTGCTCAGTCCGGCGGCGGATGCCGCGATCACGCCGCCGGCGGCGGCTGCGGCTCCGGTGAGGAACACACGTCGATCAGTGGATATGACGCCGGGGTTGGAAGGCATGAGTGGGTCCTTTGAGGTGATGGTGAATGCGATTCGTCCGGCGTCGGGTGGTGCACGAGCCGGATGTGCCGCGGGCGGTCCGCGGAGACGTGCCCACGGTGTGATCGGGGCGCCGGTCGCGGCCGGTGCCCCGGGCGTGTGAGCGGTGAGGGGCGAACGCGTGAGCGGTGAGGGCTGAAGGGGCCGTCCGGCGCCGTCAGCCGGCCGCCGGAGCGGTGGCGTCCGGCCGGCTGAGATCTTCGAGCCGGATCCCGCACCAGGCGAGGGCTTCCGCCATTCGCCGCGCGTCGGTGAGATCGAGTGCGGTCGGACCGGTCACTGCGGCACGCCGTCCGAACTCCTCCAGCGCGTCGGGCGTGAGGGCCACGGTGGTACCGGGGAACAGGCAGCTCTGCGCGTACTCGACGCCGCGTGCCGGTCCGTCCACCGACGCGGTCGTCCACAGCAGGGACGGAGCGGGTACGCCCTGTGCGCTCAGTCGCGACCAGTGCGGGGAGCGCAGGGCTCGCCGGAACTCGTCGTACAGCAGGTGTGCTCCGGCGAGTCCGGCACGGGAGCGCAGTGCCTTGGCCTCCCAGCTCCCGATGAGGTCGAGGCGGGCGTCCACCAGGACGTCGACGGCCGGGACCGGGTACTCGACGACGACGGGGGCGAAAACGTCGTCGCAGGCCAGCATCCGCTCAGCGCGTTCGGCCAGCGTCCGCATCAGCCGCCGGAACTCGTTCAGGCCGTACACGGGTCCGGCGGGCACGGCGCATGGATGCGAGCCGGGGGCACGGTCCGGCGGAGCCGCGGCGGGCGGTAGCACACAGCGGACGACGTCGGCCGCTTCCGCGTGGACCTGTGCCGGTGTCCGGGGTGATGCGCTGCGCGCGTCGAGCCAGAGTGTCACGCCGGCCGCCGCGGCTCTGTGCAACGGTCCGGCGGGGCTGCGGGCCGGTCTCTGTGCGAGCACGGTCATGGGTGGTCCCCCGGTGGTGAAGAGATGAAGATGGGTGAAGGGATGAGGGCGGGTGGGCACGGCCCCGCCGGTTCGGCACGCTGCGCGGCGGCCGCCGGAGCGGGGCGGAGGGTGCGGCCCGTGGTCACGGGCGGTCGTGCCAGCGGAGCGAGCCGGGTGTCGCGCGGCGGGCGGTGGTCTGCGTCTCGTAGGGCAGTGAGCCGTCCGGCATGTGGATGATCTCCATCTGGATGCCGATGGGCGTACGGAAGTAGAGCCAGCGGTCCCCGGCGATCGGTCCGCCGGTGATGGTCTCCGGCTCGCCCATCAGCACCACGCCCTCCTGGCGGCGGAGGAACGCGGCGGCCTCGTCCACGTCGTCCACGTAGAACGCCAGGTGGTGACCGCCGACATCGCTGTTGCGGGGCGGGTCCGTGCGCAGGGCGCCGTGTACGCTCTGCGTCAGTTCGCAGTTGGCGGTGGGGCCGGTACGCAGCACGGAGCGGCGGGTCCGCTCGGCGCCGGGCGGCCAGTGGTCGTCCGGGACGGTGTCGTGGGGTGCGCCGACCCGCTCGGCGCCCAGCACCTCGGTGAAGAAGGCGGTCGCCGCGTCGAGGTCGGCGACGGTGTAGCCGACGTGGTCGACGCCGAGCAGCTTCAAAGGCCCCTCTCCGTCGCCGTGGGCCGGGACGAATCGGTTCTGCTCGGTCATGTCCCCCTTTGGCGCGCACAGGCAGAAGAGCATGCCCCAGGGGGTCGAGAACCAGCGTCGGCGGTCGCCGTGGCCGGCGGGCGGTCCCAGGCGCACCAGTCCGGCGGCGCGCAGGTGTTCCTCGGCGGCGTCCGGGTCGGCCACCGTCAGCCCCAGGTGGTGGCCGCCCACGTCGTTCGGGCCGGGCGGGCGGGTCCGGCGGCCGGGAGCGGTGTACTCGAAGAGCTCCAGGTTGCTGTACGGACCGAGTCTGACCAGAGCGACGTGGGCCCGGGCGCTGGGATGCACCCCCAGTTTCCGGGTCATCCAGTCACCGGTGGGGTCCTCGACGGGACCTTCCCGGTAGCAGAGTTCACCACCGAGCACCTCGGTGCTGAAGGCGACGGCCTGGTCGAGGTCCGGCACGGTGAAGGCGTAGTGGTCGACCGCGCGGGCCGTGGGCAGGCCGGCGGGCGCGGGTGCGGAAGTCGGTGTGCGTGCAGCGCTGAGCATGCGTTCCCCCTTTGAGTGAGTGCGCTGGATGCCAGGGCACCGCGTGGGCACGTGACGTGCCCGAGAGCCGGCGCGCGCGTCGCTCCCCACGACGGCGGGACGGCCGATCGGTGGCGACCTTAGAGGAATGTACTTGCGCACGCAAGGAAAGCTGGAGTGGCCAACAACCGCCCACGGCTTGTAAAACCGGCTCCGAGCTGGGCTGACGTAGGGTTCACCCACCTCCCCTGGATCGTCCTACCGCCAAAGGGCGAGACATTCATTGCCTGGACATGCAAAAGACAACGCACCAGCAGGTTTCCAGAGCGCGACAGTCCCTCGTACCCTGTCCTGAAGGCGATCGACGCGACCGCCGGAGGGGACGCCCACCCCTGCCGGCCTGCCTAGATCACGCAGTCAGCCCCTCGGGCACCTCGAAGAAGGCGAAAGCCATGCGACCTCGCAAAGAAGACAGCATCGAGCTGTGGAGCCAGCTGTCGGTACTGGTGGCCGAAGTCGGAACCACCCTGGACCGAAGACTTTCCGAGGACTTCGGGCTCGGCCTGACGGACTTCCTGTCCCTCCAGGCCCTCGCCAACGGCGACCCGGCCGGCATCCGCATGAACGAGCTCGCCCAGTCGCTGGGCCTCAACCAGTCGTCGGCCACCCGCGCCGTGAAGCGGCTGGAGGCCCGGGAGTTCGCCGAACGCCTGACGCACGAGACGGACCGGCGCGGCGTGGTCGTGCGCATCACCGACACCGGCCGCTCGATCGTGGCGGACGTCGGTCAACTGTTCCGCCGCGAAGTCGGGATGGCCTTCGAAGTGGCCGCGATGGACAGCAGGACCAGCTCGGTGGTGGCCCGTCTGAGATACGCCCCGACCCTCGACCGCTGACCGCCCGCACCCGTCAGGCGCCAAGCCCCCGCCGCAGGCCGGCGGGGGTTTTTCGTGCCCGTACGGCCTCTCCCCACCGGGTCCGAGTCCTTGCGGGGACGAGGGGACCCACCCGCTTTCCGGCCATCCGACCCACTCCGAGCGCAGCGTGCGTGCAGCTCAGAAGGGGTGTGGTCACACCCCCGGCCGCATCACGCCTGGCCGAAAACGTTCACCTGTTTCGACTTTCTTGCGCGCGCAACGATCCGTATGGCAAGGTCGTCGATGACGGGGGGCACACGCCACGGCACACACAGTGGCAGGTCCGCGACAGCACTCTCGGCTTCGCCATGGACCCTCATCCCACGCTGCCCCGAAGCGATCCACGACGGACACGAACCGAACTCTTCGTCGAAGGACAGACTCCTGATGCAGCAGAACGCCCAGAACACCCAGACCACCCGCAGCGACGAGGGACTCTTCGCGGTGGGCAGTCCGGTGACGCACTGGTCGGTGCAGACCAGCAAGCCGGTCCAGTACGAGATCCGGGTCTGCGAGAACGTCTTCGACCCGGACAACCCCACGGTCCTGGAGGACGCCGCCGGTACCGCGGGCCCGCGCCGCTTCGTCGTCACCGACCGCGTGGTGGACTCCCTCTACGGCGAGCGGATCCGCGCCTACTTCGAGCACAACGGTGTCGAGCACCAGGTCCTGGTCCTGGACGACGGTGAGGAACACAAGTCGGTCGAGGCCGTTCTGCGGGTCTCCGAGGCCCTGGACGCCTTCGGTGTCGACCGCCGAAGAGAGCCGGTCGTCGCGGTCGGCGGCGGCGTCCTCATGGACATCGTCGGCTTCGCGGCAAGCCTCTACCGGCGCTCGACGCCCTTCATCCGCATCCCCACCACCCTGATCGGCCTCGTGGACGCGGGCGTGGGCGCCAAGACCGGCGTGAACCACAACGGTCACAAGAATCGGCTGGGGACGTACTTCCCCGCCGATCGCACCCTGCTGGACCGCACCTTCCTCACCACGCTCGACGGCCGGCACATCAGCAACGGACTCGCGGAGATCCTCAAGATCGCGCTGATCAAGGACGCCCGCCTGTTCGACCTGCTGGAACAGCACGGTGCCGATCTGCTGGAGAACAAGCTCCAGAGCCCGGCCGCGGGCATCGGGCCGACTCCGGCGGACGTCCCGGTCGACCAGCGCCTGGCCTCACGCGGCCTGCACCTGGACCCGGCGACCGAGGTCGTCGAGCGCGCCATCCACGGCATGCTGGAGGAACTGCAGCCCAACCTCTGGGAAAAGGTCCTGGAACGCGTCGTCGACTACGGTCACACCTTCAGCCCGACCATCGAGATGCACGCCCTGCCCGCGCTGCTGCACGGCGAAGCCGTGTCCGTGGACATGGCGCTCACCACCGTGATGGCCGAGCGGCGCGGCCTGGTCAGCGCCTATCAGCGCGACCGCATCCTCGGTGTGATGAACCTGCTGGGCCTGCCGGTCTGGCACCCGCTGTGCACGCCCGAGGTCCTGCAGCCCGCACTGTGCGACACCGTCCGTCACCGTGACGGCAAGCAGCGCCTGCCCCTGCCCGTCGGCATCGGCAGCGCGGTGTTCGTCAACGACGTCACCGAGAGCGAACTCGCTTCCGCCGCACGGGAGTTGGCCCTGCTCACGACCGGAGCGGCCAGGTGAGCGGCGCCGCCGCGGTCCCGCGCGCGGCGGCGGCCGCCACCGGCGCCTCCTTCCGCTCCGTCGGCTCCGTCGCGGGGGCGGCGACGGTGTACGGAGTCCACGGAGCCGCGGGCCTCACCCGCTGGAAGTGCTTCGCCGGCCGCCGGCAGCTCGCCTCCGCCACCGAGGCGGTGGAATGGGCCTCCGTCCCACCGGGCGGACTCAGCGGGGAGCACCGGCACACACGGACCGAGGAGATCTACCTCGTCCTGCGCGGACAGGGCGAGTTCCTCTTCAACGGCCGGCCCCACCCCGTCGGCCCCGGATCACTCGCTCTGACCGCCGTGGGCAACGTCCACGGCCTGCGCAACACCGGTGACACGGACCTCGACTGGTGGGTCATCGAGACCCTCGCGCCCACGACCGAAGCGGTCCTGTCCGGAACCGACCTCACACCGGGAGTCCCGCCCATGACCGAAGCAGTCGTCCACAACCTGTTCAAGGAGCGTGCCGTCGCCACGGCCGGAGTGTTCTCCGGCCCGCTGCGCGGCGTGGAGGTCACCGACCTCGACGCCGGACAGCACTGCGTGCTCGCGGTCCCGGACGCGGAACTCGCCGTGTTCGTGCACGGCGGTGAGGGGCGTGCCACGGCCGAGGACGGCACCGTGGTGGAGCTGGCGGCGGACACCTGCGTCACGCTGGCGGCCGGCACACGTACCAGGGTCGATGCGGAGAGCCCACTGCGGCTGCTCGTGGTGACCCTCGCAGTGCCCGGGCACACCGTGGAGGCACGGTGATCATCTCCACGCTCGAGAAACCGGTGCGGGCGGCGGCCGGCACCGGACAGGACGCGCCCACCGTGCCGTGGCAGTGCCTGGTGCGCCGCGGCATGCTGCACAGCGAGTGCGAGGCGGTCGAGCACTGGCACCTCTCCCCCGGCGCCGCGCTCGGGGCGACTCCCCGCCACGGGGTGGAGGAAGCGGTGCTCGTCCTCGACGGAGAACTGCGGCTGACCTCGTCCGGCGGCGAACGCGTCGTACGGGCGGGGCAGCTCGTCCTCCTCCCGCACGGTGCCGACGCGCATCTCGCGGCGGGCGACGGTCCCGTACGCCTGATCACCGTCCGCACCCTGGCGGCATCCGTCACCGATCGCCTGCCACCGCGCGTCCCCGAACTGCTCGAGAACCGACCCTGGCCGCACAGGCCTCGTCCCCCGAAAGGAGTCCCATGCGCGCCGTGGTCCTCACGTTGTACGGCGGTCCGGACCGGCTGAAGGTCTCGCACGTCGAAGAACCGCAGGCACCGGGTCCCGACGACCTTCTGATCCGGACCGCAGCAGCCGCCGTCAACCCGGTAGACCTCCAGACACGGGCGGGTCTGCACGCCCGGCGCAGCCTGCTGCAGCCTCCGATGGTTCTCGGCTGGGACGTGTCGGGCACCGTCACGGCGGTGGGCGGCCGTGTCACCGCGTTCCGGCCCGGTGACCGGGTCGTGGCCATGTCGGCGCAGATGGCAACGGGGCGCGGCACCTACGCCGAGACCGTCACCGTCGCGTCGGCCGTCGCCGCGCCCGCTCCCGTCTCCGTCCCGCTGGTGACGGCGGCCGGACTCCCGCTGGCCGGGCTCACCGCGCTGCAGGCGCTCGACGTCCTTGCCCTGCCCGAGGGGGCTGTCCTGCTGGTGACCGGTGCGGCGGGTTCGGTCGGCGGTACGGCGGTGCAGCTGGCACGCCTGCGCGGCCTGACCGTGCTGGCCCATGTGCGCACCGGGCAGGACGCGGAACAGGTGCGGGAACTGGGCGCCCATCACGTGGTGGTGGGCGGGGAACTGCTCACGGCGTCCGGGCCGCGCGCCGACGCGCTGTTGGAGACGGCGGGTCTGCCGCAGGCCATCGGTGCCGTACGCGACCACGGCCGTGCCGTCTCCATCGTGCCCACGAGGGTTCCCGTCGCCGAACGGGGTATCGAGGTGTCGGTCTCCCACGTCGAGCAGGACGGCGCACGGCTGGCCGAGCTCACCGGCCTCCTGGACCGCGGGGCGCTGCGCCTGCGGTTCTCCAAGGAGATCGGATTCGACGACGCGTGCGAGGCACACCGTCTGCTGGAGGCCGGCGGGGTACGGGGCAAGCTCCTCCTGGTGCCCTGATCACCGACGACACGCGGGCGCCCTGCCGGACCGGGACCGGCGGAGCGTCCTCGTGGTGACGACCATTCGCAATGCCGGCCGATGGCCGCCGGACCGACCCAAGGGCGACTTCGTGGACGAGCCGCACACCAGTGACAGCCTTCCAGCCGCCGGTGACCCCTGGCGCGACACCGGTCGGCTGTGGGAACGGGTGGTGCCCCTGTTCTCCACCGTCGAGAGCCGGCTGGACCGCGTCCTGCTGCACCGCCACGGTATCGGCCTGGCATCGCTGATGGCGCTCGGCGCGGTGACGCGCAGCCACCCGGAACCCGCGACGGTCGGGTCGGTCGCCCGGCACCTGGGCGTGAACGCCTCGTCCGCGAGCCGGCTGCTCGCCCAGTTGGAGCAGTCCGGCTGGGTGAACCGCTCATCGGCTCCTTGCGACCGGCGCATCAGCAGGCTCCGTGCCACGGAGGCCGGCCGGGGCGTCTGGGACCGCGCCAGCCGGACACTGGACCACGAGCTGCGCACGGCCTTCCACGTGCTGGCGTTCCACGAGAAGTACGCCCACATCGTGGCCAGGCTCTGCCGGACGGGCGGGACCGGGCCGTGCGACGGGCCGTCGTCCCCGTGAGCCGTCCGGCCGGCCTCGCCGGGCCGGGTTCACGGCGCGGGTTCGGGCCATACGGCCATCGCGTACTCGGCCGCCCGCTCCAGTTCCGCCGTGCTCGCGCCGTCGCGCGCCTGCTGGGACATGCCCTGCACCACCGCCGCGAAGTAGACCGCCAGCCCTCGTGCGTCGGCACCGTCCGGCAGCGCCCCCAGGGCCTCGGCGCCGCGCAGCCGCTCCTCGAAGGCGCGGACGTTCGCCGCCCTGCGCTCCCGCAGCTCCTGCTCGACATCGGCGCTGGCCGCCGAGTAGTTCATGGCCGCGGAGATCACCAGGCATCCTGCCGGGTGGTGGGGGTCGGTGTAGGACACCGCCGCCTCGTGGAGCATCCGGGCGAATCCCGTGCGCGCGTCGCCCTCCTCTTCGAGCGCCTTGCCCATGAAGGCGCCGAAGGTGCCGCCGTAGCGGTCGACGACCTCCTTGAAGAGGGTCCTTTTGTCGCCGAAGGCCGCGTACAGGCTGGGCGGCGAGATGCCCATCGCCTGGGTGAGGTCGGAGATGGACACGCCCTCGTAGCCGTGCTCCCAGAACAGCAACGTCGCCTGGGCCAGCGCCGTGTCACGGTCGAAGCTCCGCGGCCTGCCCCGCTTCTTCGTCGTCATGCATTGATTTTAAGCGATCGCTACAGAAACCGTGTATGGTAGTTCTGTAGCCACCACTACAGAATGATCGGGGAGAGATCATGGGCAAGCTGACGGGCAAGAACGCTCTGGTGACGGGCGGCAGCCGCGGCATCGGCAGGGCGGTCGCCGAACACCTCGGCAGCGAAGGCGCCCTCGTCGCCGTGCACTACGGACGCAACGCGGAGGCCGCCGAGGAAGTGGTGAACGGCATCCGGGCCGCCGGTGGCAGGGCCTTCGCCGTACACGCCGAACTCGGCACGCCCGGCGACATCGAGTCCCTGTGGGCCTCCTACGACCGCCAGATCCTGGAGCACGCGGACAGCGCGGACCTGGACATCCTGGTCAACAACGCCGGCATCACCCCCCGCGGCCACATCGAGGAGACCACTCCCGAGCTCTTCGACGAGGCGTTCGCGGTCAACGTGCGCGCCCCGTTCTTCCTGGCACAGCAGGGCCTCAAGCGCCTGCGCGACGGCGGCCGCATCATCAACGTCTCCTCCGGGGCGACCCGCATCGCGCTGACCGACATCATCGCCTACGGCATGACCAAGGGCGCCATCGACACCTTCACCCTGACCCTCGCCAAGGCGGTGGGACACCGTGGCATCACCGTCAACTCGGTGGCCCCCGGCATCATCGACACCGACATGAACGCCTCCTGGCTGCGGGGCAACGAGGCCGCCGAGCAGTCGGCCGCGCAGCTGTCGGCCCTCGGCCGGGTCGGCCGCCCCGACGACGTGGCCGGCATCGTCGCCTTCCTCGCCTCCGACGACGCCCGCTGGGTGACGGGACAGGTCATCGACGCCACCGGCGGCTCCCAGCTCTGACCGCAGGGCCCGCCCCCGGCGGGCCCGCACACCACAGGTGTCAACGGGGACACCGCCACATCACTCACGATGCCAGGCAGTTGGAGACACCATGCACATCGTCATCGCTTGGTGGGACGGCGCACACTCCGCCGGAGCACCGCACACGGGCCGGGCACAGGCGCAGAAGTCGCCGAAGCCCGAAGAGGGGCCGGACCTCGACGCCGTTCCCGGGCTGCGCACCAGCCGGTGGCTCACCGATCCGGCCGCCGACCGGCAAGGGCTGGCCCTGTTCTGGGACAGTGCGACAAGCGCCGCCCGGTCGCTGCCGACGGTATCGACGAAACTGTTCGGCTGCGCGCCCTCTCATCGCTGGAGCTTCGAGGTGAGCAGTCCTCTGCCGGCCCAGGCGGACCGGCGCAGCCTCCCCGAGGAGCTCAGTCTCCTCCTGCACGCCTGACATCGAGGTCCGCGCTTCCGGTCGTCGTCCACCGCACCGGGGGCGCGGACCCGCGGCGGCGGCCCGGCGCAGTGCCTCCTCCGGCACGGATCGCCGCCGCCGTACCGGACTTCCCCGGCCCAGAGCGCGGTGAGCGGCCGAGGACGCTGCACGCCCCGCGGGTCCCGGGGGCGGTTCCGGTGCTGTTCGTGACGCTGGTCTTCGTCCCGGCGCACACCATCGTCCACGCGTACATCGCCGCGTTCCTCGACAACCCCCGACCTGCGCGGCAGTGACTCGCTGCCGTGGAGCGCGCTGCTGCTCATGCTGCCGGTGATCGCCGTCGTCGTGCTCGCCCGCGGCCACGGCTTCCCCGCCAGGAGGCCGGCGGCGTAGGCGCGCCGGTCGGCGTCGAGCGCGGCGACAGGGGCGGCCCTGCCGGCGCGACGCCGGGAGGGCCGCATGCCTCAGCGCCGGCCGACCCGGTCGATCAGGCGGTCGGGGAGCGGGTACGCCTGCTCCGCCGGGAGGAGCGCCCGGGCCGTGTCGGTGTCGTGCGCGGCCACTGCGGCATGCACCTGGTGGGCGAGCGGTGTCACGTCCCGGATCGAGGTGATCCATTCGTCCACGTAGCGGTCCACGGCTTCGCCCGAGAGGCCGATCTGGATCGCGCGGTGGGGCAGCGGGTTCAGTCCGAGGTCACGCTCGGGGTCCCACTGGACGCGGACCGGGCTGCTGCGCACCGCTTCCCGCCAGGCGGCCTCGTCGGCGAAGCGGGTGCGGTCGAAATGGCTGAGGCACGCGTGGTCGAGGGCCCACTCGAAGCCCTCTCTGGTGATGTCGATCGCCAGGACCCGCTCCTGGTCCGGCTTGGCCGCCCAGCCGGATCGGTACATCATCCACAGGAACGACGGTTTGATCCACGTCATACGCGTCCGTTTGAACGGGTCGACGAACGTGTTGGCCCGCAGGGCGGGGTCCGCTATCCGCTCTCCGTACGCCTGGTAGACGGTGATGACTTCGTCGTCGAAGACCGCGCGGATCTGGTGCGAGGGCAGCGCATCGCTCATACGGACCGCTCCCCCGCCCACTGTTCGGACCTGGCCACGACCGGGTCGGCGACGGAGTCCGCACCGCAGACGTGCGCGAGCCAGCGCACGTCCTCCCAGGAGAAGAACGGCTCGCCCCAGGTGTCCAGCCAGATACGGAGCCGCCCACTGTCGTCGGGAGAGCGGGTGAGATCCCAGAACGCCCAGCCCCGGGCCTCCAGTTCGGGGTCGAAGCGGGAGAGCCAGTCCTGCACCTTCCAGGGACCGGCGCCGGTCCTTTCGCGGTACTTCTCCCGTCCTTCGACCGCGAGAGCGTCGGTGGTCGCACTCGCGTCGCACACGTCGACGAACCAGCCGGGAAGGGTGTCGACGGGAATCTCGTCCTCGTCGAAGTCGGCACGCACGGCGAGGCCGAAGACGGCCGCCAGGACATCGCGCAACCTGTCGGAGCAGACCTGCGGATCACCGCTCGGGGCCACTTCGACACAGGTGAGAACAGGAATACCGGCGGCACTGTCGGGCCTTTCGGAAACCCGCGCGCGCTCCTGCTCGACTCCCTCGACTTCGTGCAGCATTTCCCCAACTTTCAGCCATAATCCTGGATCATCTTACCGGGCCCGGGAATAATGACCCTGCGCATTTTTTCGATGACCTCACCGGGAAGACCGTACAGGTCGGGCCCCTTCGTCGGGTCGGAAATCTCGGGATAGTACTTCTTGACCTGCTTCCATTCCTGTTTGATGAAGCCCAGACCGTCCGGCTGGTCCTGCGGAACGGCATGTCTCCGTACGTCCTCGACGAAACTCTTCGGCACTTCGAAGGACACGATCCGGCCACCGTCACCACGGAATTCCACGGTGTGCTTGATATCGCCGCTCATATTGACATAGAGCTGATTGTTGCCGCTGATGGTGACGTTGCCGTTCTCGTCCACATGGACGCGCTGGCTGAGCGGATGCCGCGTCTGCTTCCGGTACACGGTGACGGTGCATTCGTCGGGCGCGAGACCCAGGCGGTCGGACCAGGTGAGCGGATTGTGCACATACGCCGCGGGGTTGGGCGCCGGGGCGAGGCCAGCGGGTCGGGCGTCAGGTACCGGGCGCTCCCGGGGTCGTAGGTACGGAAGACGTTGTAGTGCAGCCCCGGCTCGGGGTCGAAGTACTGCCCCGGGAAACGCAGCGGCGTGTAGGCGGTCGCGCCGCGGTTCCAGGTGGTGTGACCCCACACGGTCGCGCGGGTCCGCCAGGCGACGGCACCCCGCTCGTCGACGAGTTCGGTGGGCGCCCCCCACCAAGTCGGTCACGATCGAGAAGAACCGGCTGTCGACCTCCTCCTGGGAAGCCGACAGGAGACGCCCCGTCTGCGCCACCGGGTGCAGATCCCTGTAGTCCCGGGTGAGCGTGACGGAACCCGCTCCTCCTTGGAACACGCTCGTCTGCTCGCACAGGGCCGAGCCCTCCCAGGTGAAGGTGACCTCTTCGGCGACCTCACCGTCCGCGGACAACCGCTGCTTGGCGATACGCCGCCTCAGCGGGTCGTACACGTACCGCCAGACCGTGCCGTCGGGCGTGGTCAGCCCGACCAGGCGGCCCTCGGCGTCCCACGCGAAACGCCATGTGTCCGGTTTACGGGACAGCCGGGCCTTCTGGCGCAGCGTCACGCGGCCCTGGGCGTCGTACTCATAACGCAGCCCTCCCGCCGGAACGAACCTGTTCCGTTCGTACACGCGGTGCCCGGTGGCCACCCCGGCGCCGGAGTGGAAATCCGGCCACTGGGCCTCGGCCTGATTGCCGGACTCGTCGTAGGCACAGCGCTCTTCCCAGCCGGATGCCGTCACCGCGGTGACCCGGCCGACGACGTCCAGCGTGAAATCGCGCCGGCCGTGATCCGTCTCCACCGCGGTCAGGTGCCCGTCGGGCCGGTAGTGGTGGCCCCGCCGCCACATGGTGTGGCCGTCCGGACCGGTGAGCAGTTGCTCGACCTGACGCCCCGGTCCGTCCCGGCCGTACGAGAGGGTCGCGGCCGAACCGAACGTACGGGACCGTTCCCGGCCCATGCCGTCGTGGTGGAAGGTCACCGTGCGCCCCGAGGCCGTGAGCCGCGTCGCGTTCCCCGGCCGGTCGTAGTCCCACTCGCTCACCGCCCCGGTGGGCGTGGTGCGGCGCGTGGTACGGCCCAGCGCGTCGTACCCGAAAGCGAGTGTGCGACCGTTGACCGTCTCCGACCGCAGCAGTCCGGACCGGTCGCGCAGCCGGGTCGGAGTGGCGTCCGGGCCGATCACGCGCACCAACTCGTCGAACGTGTCGTACTCGTAGGTCGTCGCCGCTCCGTCCGCCTCCTTGCGGGCGAACTGGCCGATGGCGGTGTAGGCGTAGGTGACCGTCTGGCCGGCCGCGTTGGTACGGGCCGTCAGCTGGCCGGCCGCGTCGTAGCCGTACCGCAGCGTCCTGCCGTCGAAGTCGGTCCCGGAGACGAGCCGGCCGCCGGGATCGTAGTCGTACGTCCAGGTCAGACCCCGTGGATCGGTCACCCGACGCAACCGCAGCTCGGTGTCGTGATCGAACTCGTACCGGGCGCTGTCCGGCCCCGTCCGTGCCACCAGCCGGTCGAAGGCGCCGTACTCGTACACCGAGCGCCCGCCATCCGGAGCCGTGTGGGTGAGTACGTTCCCCTCGCCGTCGTAGCTCCACGTGTGCTCCCCGCCCTCGGGATCCGTGCGGCGCAGCAGACGCCCCTCGACGCTCCAGGTCAGACGAGTGACCCGGCCCAGCGGATCGGTGATGGAGGACGGCCGGCCCAGAGCGTCGTACGTGTGCCGGGTGACACCGCCCGACGGGGCCACGGACTCCACGGCGAGACCCGCGGCGTTGCAGCGGACGAGGGTGGTGCGGCCCGCCGGGTCGGTCACCGAGGCCGGATGGCCGAGGGCGTCGTAGGTGAACCGCGTCGTACCGGACGGCCCCGTCACCGCCGTGAGGTTGCCCCGCTCGCCGTACTCCCGCCGGATCCTCGAACCGTCCGGCCTGGTCACCAGAACGGGCAGCCCGAGTTCGTCGTACTCCACGGTGGTGCCCCGGCCGTCCGGGCGCGTGACCGAGGCGACACGGCCGTGTTCGTCGTACTCGATCCCGGTCGTCCGCCCGAGCGGATCCGTGCGGCGGACCAGCCGGTTGAAACGGTCCCGTTCGAAGTACGTCGTCGCGTCGTTCCCGTCGGTCTCGGAGACGACGTGCATCCGGGCGTCGATGACATAGCGGCGCGTACGGCCGGGGCTGCTGACGACCGTGGTCACACCCTGCTCGTACCGGAAGCGGGAGTCGATGTGCCCCTCGCTTCCGGACTGGCTGACGCAGCGGTCCTGATCGTCGCCCCGCCGAAGAAGCCGAAGGACAACGCGCCGCTGGGCGGTCATCCTGCCCGGCGCGAGCAGCGGCGCCGCCGGTCCTCGGCACGGATCTGCGTCGAGCACGCCAACGCCGAGCTCAAGCAGCGGCGACTGCTCCAGCGGTTCACCGGCCGCCGAGAGGCCTGCGCCCAGATCCGTCTCACGATCGCCGGACCGGTCTCCGACCGCTCCGCCCGCAGGGCCACCCGCCGTAGGACCTGCGCCGAACTGGTGCTTGTCCGGCAGATCGCCTGCTGATCAACCACCAGCCGAAACGCCAGGCCAGCACGCCCCGATCCCAATCGCTCCCTCGGTCGTAAGAACCCCCTCCTGCCCGGAACTCGTGCCCGTCGATCCCGTCGTGCCGTTCGACGACCGCCTGCAGACCGTCCAGTGACGTATCACCGCGGCACACGACGTACGAGCCCCAGAAACCCACGGCCACCTCTCCCCCCTGCGACACATTGGGCCAGTCGCGCCCGTGCCCAGGTGATTCAAGGAACCGCAGGAACTGCGCGTGCGTCACCGCCAAGACCACCATCACACGACGGCTGCAGGAGGACGCGACGTGGAACCGGATCCCTCGGCGGGGGAACTGCTGCTCGTCTTCCTCTTCGTGGGAATCATCGCCGTTCCACGGGTGGCACTGATCGTGCTCCCCGTCATCGCAGTCGGGATCTGGCTCGTGCCACGAGTACGCCGCCGACGTAGTGGCGACCGCTGACCCAGCACACCGATGACTGCCGACCGGCCGTCACGTCATCTGCCACGAGGCGCCGGGCGTCCTCCCTCCGGTCCACCGCCGTAGCACCTATGTGCGGGACAATCGGCCGCGTGCCGGAATACGCCTCGATCATCGCGCTTGACGCGCTCCTCGCCGACCTGCGGGTCGGCCAGGCGCGCCGGCGCCAGCTGGGCATGGTCCGCGGGGAGCTGTACCGGGCCCTGGAGCGGGGCGGACTGCCCGTGGGCGCCCGGCGCAGCCTGCGACGCCTGCTGGAACAGGAGGCGCTGACGACGTACCTGCGACTCGCCGAGTCAGGCGCCCTGCGCGAGCGCCAGGTGAACGGTGGCTACCCGCCCACCTCCCAGGCCACCAACGCCGCCCGCCACCAGTGCCTGCACCTGCTGCGCACCGCGTACGGCCTGCCCTCGCTGCGCCTGGGATCCGGCGGCCGGGTGCCACTGCGGCCCACCCCCGACCACGGCACCCTCACCGCCCTGCGCCGTCGGCTCGACCAGGACCTCGCCACAGCGATGTCCCCGGGGCACACCCGCCTCACCGCCGTGCTCGCCCTGGTCCTGGACGCGGCCCCGCGCGCCGGGGAGCTGACCGCACTGCGCCTGACCCACTTCACCCCCGACCACGAAGCGGTGTACATCCAGCGCCGCCCGCAGCGCGGCGGGGGCGAGGCGGACGACGCGTGGTTCGCCCTCTCCCCCCTAGCGCGAGCCGCACTGGAACGCTGGCTCGCGGTCCGCACCCAACTGGTCGAACGCGCCCACGGCACCAGCCGGCTGTGGGTGAGCCTGTTCGTCAACCACGACGGCACCCGCCACCAAGAAGGCCGGGCCGTCCTGCGCCCGCCCGGCCTGCCCCTGGAGGAGAAGGGCCTGCTCCTCAGCTACCGCACCGGCCGCGCCCGCTACGGCCTCACCACCCTGCTGCCGCCCAAACTGGAGCAACTGCGCCGCGCCGTCCTCGACCAGACCCCACCGGTCCCCTTGGACACCGCCCCGACCGCACACATCGGCTGACTCCCTCCCCTGCCCGGTGCCGTTCTTTCGTAAATGATCATGAGGTGACAAGCCCTAAGGGCCTGTTATCGCCAACAGATCCGGGCATCCTGCCGGGAAGCCGTCCTCCCACCGACCACGGCCGACCCGCCATGGCCGGGCAGGAGCACGGTCATTCGGTTCCGAGTGGATCCCGTGAGAACCGTCAGCACCTTCGGACGCGTCGTGCTCTACGGTGTCGTGAGTCGCCTACGACGGGGGGCCGTGGAGATGACAGGGACAGCGCTGGCGGAGCGGATTGCGGAGCGCAGAGCGGGCGTGGGTGATCCGCGTGCGTTGCTGGGTGAGATGCGGCGCTCGGTGCTTCTGGTGCCGGTGGCCGAGGGTGGTCTGTGGTCGGTGCGCTCGGGTGGGGTGCGGTGGGTCTGCGGCTTCACCGACGAGGCGGCGCTGGCCCGGTTCGCCGTGCAGCACGGCCCGGGGGATCGGCCGATGGAGTACGCGGCGCTGCTGGGCGCCCGGGTCGTGGACGAGGTCGTGCCGTTGCTGGGTGAGCCGGCGGGGCTGGCCGTGGACATCGCCACCGAGGACGGGTCGATGTTCTTCCCGCCGGTGGCCGGCATCGTGCCGGAGGCCGTCGCGGTGGACGCCGCCGCGT
>NZ_BMVU01000083.1 GCF_014650875.1 Streptomyces minutiscleroticus | reverse complement strand
CCGACGGCGCCCTCACCGCCGACCAGGTCCGCCACCTCCCCGACCTCACCGAGGCCCTCGTCGAGGAACTGGCCCCGCACGCGATGACCCTGACGGAAGGTTTCGGCGTGGCCGAGGAACTCCTGCACGACCACCCCATCACCACCAGGGGAAGCGGCCACCTCCCCTACTGACCGCCTCGCGCCGTCGAGGCCCGGCACCCCACACCGTCGAGGCTCTGCGCCTCGCGCCGTCGGGGCCCGGGCACGCCGGCCCGCACCGGTGCTGCCGGCTTCTCCTCGCAGACGTACGGCAGCACCGGTGCGGGCCGGCGTGCCGTACCACCACTCCCCGCGTACGCACACGTCATGTCCTGCGCGGCGCCGGTACCCGGCTCGACGACAGCGGCCCCGGCTCTGCCCGCCCCTCCCGACCCGATGACCGACTCGTCCGGCCCCCGGTCAGGACGCCGGGCCGCGCTCCCGCAGCGCGCGGGCCGCGCTCGTGTCGTCGAAGCGGTGGTAGGCGCGGGCGGGGCGCCGCGACTCGCGCACCCCCCTCAGGCCCGCCGTCCCGCCCCTCCGGCGTCCGGCAGCTTCCCGCGACCGGACCGGCCACGGCGTGCCGCCCGCCGACGCGGCGGCGTGCGCCGTCTGCCACTCTTCGGTGATGACCACGCACATCACCGAAGAGTGGGAGCGGCGCTGCGCCGCCCTGTGGGACGGGTTCGACGACCACGAGCCCGCCGAGTTCCGTGCCCGGATGGAGGCCCTGGTGGGCGAGGCGCCCGAGGGGCACCCCGTCGCCCTCTTCGAACTCGCCTCCGCCCACGACGCGACGGACCTGGGCGAGCGCGCCGTGCCGCTGTACCGGGAGGCCCTGGCCGGCGGCCTGGGCGGCGAGCGGCGGCGCCAGGCCGTCGTCCAGCTGGCCAGTACGCTGCGCGCGCTCGGCGACCCGGAAGCCTGCGCGGACCTCCTGCTCGCGGAGCGCGACGCGGCCTCGGACCACCTCGACGACGCCGTGACGGCGTTCCTCGCCCTGGCCTACGTCGACCTGGGCCGCGAACGGGAGGCCGCGGCGCTCGCGATCGGCGCGCTGGCCCGGCACCTGCCGTCCTACGGGGTCTCCGTCGCCCGTTACGCCGGGGCCCTGACCGACCCGGAGGCGTCAGCGACGTAGCCGGGCACCCGGCGGGAACACGGTGGCCCGCAATCCGCCGGTCACCGCCCGCGGCTCACGCAACGGCCTCTCGGGGCGGGAGGCGGTCGCGACGCCTCACAGGTCGCCCGGTCTCACCAGCCCCGTCTCGTAGGCGAGGACGACCGCCTGGGCGCGGTCGCGGAGGGCGAGCTTGGCGAAGATGCGGGCCACGTGGGACTTCACGGTGGCTTCGCTGAGGGTCGGTTCGGCGGTGAGTCCAGGACCGCGCGCCGCCTCCGCCGTTCCCCCGGATCAGGGCAGGAGCACCACCTTGCCGAGGTTGGCCCGGGACTCGATGATCTCGTGGGCGCGGGCCGCCTCGGCCAGGGGGAGCGCGGCGTGGACAGTGGGCCGCAGCCGTCCGGACCGTGCCAGGTCCCACAGCTCCCGGCCGTGCCGTTCGTAGAGCTCGCGGCTCACCCGCGCGAACCGTGCCGTCGCGAGCCCGGTGACGGTCTTCGACCCCGCCAGGAGGTCGTGAGCGGGCAGGGTGCCGCCTCCTGAGCCGAAGAACACCAGCCGGCCGCCGGGGGCGAGCGCCGCGACCGCGCGGGGGAGGACGTCTCCGCCGACGCCGTCCAGGACGACGTCCACCGGCTCCCCCAGCTCTCGCTGTCGTAGGTCACCACCTCGTCGGCTCCCAGGCCGCGGACGAAGTCCGCCTTGGCGGACGACCCCACGGCCGCCACGACCCGGCCGGCGCCCCGGAGCCGGGCCGGCTGGACCGCGAGGTGCCCCACGCCGCTCGCGGCCCCGGTGACGAGGACCGACCCCGCGGACGCGGGAAGGGCGGTGGCGAGCGCCGCGAGCGCGACGTGCCCGCTGCGCACCAGTGTCACCGCCCGGACGGCGCTCGCGCCGTCGGGCACACGACTCGCCAGGGCGGCGGGGGCCAGGACCAGTTCGGCGTACGAGCCGCTGAAGGTGAGGGACGTGACACGGTCCCCGACCCCGAAGCCCGCCACGTCCGGGCCGAGCGCCACGACCGTTCCCGCGACCTCGCCCCCCACCGTTCCCGGCAAGGGGGTGCGGCCGCCCTCGCCGCGCACCCTCCGTACCGCCGGGAGCGTCACACCGACGGCCTCGGTCCGCACCAGCAGTTCCCCGGGACCGGGCTCGGGGGCCTCGGCTTCCTCCACACGGAGCACTTCGGGACCGCCGTACGCGTAGAAGCGGACACGCCGCATGAGCACCTCCGAACCGTTGGGTTTCCCAACGATAGGACAGGAACCGTTGGGCGGGCCAATGGTTATTGGATACGCTGCGCCCATGGCCGAGACCCCGCGCGCGCCCGCGCACATCCGCACTCTCCCCAGCTGGCTCCTGGGGCGGGCCGCCGCGCGCGGCCACCGGCTCGTCGGGGAGGCGCTGGCCCGGGTCGGGCTGCGCATGATGCACCACGCCGTACTGTCCGCCGTCGCCGAGTCGGGACCTCTCTCCCAGGCCGAGCTGGGCCGCGGCCTGGGCATCGACCGCAAGGACATGGTCGCGATCCTCGACGACCTGCAGGGCGAGGGCCTGGTGACCCGCGCTCCGGACGTCACGGACCGGCGCAAGAACGCCGTCGCCGTCACGGCGAGCGGCAGGCGCCTGCTGCGCCGGGCCGTCCGGCTGGGCGACGCGGCGAACGACGAGCTGACCGCGGCCCTCAGCCCCGCCGAACGCGCGCAGTTGGTGGATCTCCTGACCCGCATCGTCCAGCCGGGCGAGCCCTGCGCCGCGCCCCCGCACGGCGGCCGGTGACCGAATCGGACAGCAGTCGAGCCGGACGGCACCCGGCCCGGACCGCAACCGGGCGGGCGGTCCCCACTCGCAGTCCTCGCAGGCCCGGCACGGCGTGAGCGCAGGGCCCGCGCAGCCTGCTCAGGAGGGCGCTTCGGCGTCTTCGGCCGGCCCGGCGCCGTCCGCGGACGAGGGGGCGCCGAGGACCCGCGTCACGAAGCCGCCGAGCCCGGCGCGCAGTTCCCGCCGGTCCAGGCCCTCCCGGCCGGCGAGGTGGTCGACGAGGTCGGCCCGGACGGCCGACAGGAGCGCGTGCGCGGCGAAGTCGCTCCCGCCTCCCTCGGCGAAGCCGGGGAGGCGGTCCAGCACGTCCCGCAGCGTGCCGTGCCACCACGCGTAGTGCTCCGCCTCGTACGGGCCGGCCGCGGCAGCCTCCTCCAGCGCCAGCGACAGGTGGCGGTGGTCGAACTTGAAGCACAGCAGGCCGTCGAGCAGGGCGTGCGCGCGCTCCAGGGGCGGCGTGTCCGGGCCGAGCGGGGGCGGGCCGTCCGTGACGGCCCGGCGCAGGGGTTCCAGGCGCGCCGCGTACAGCGTCCGGATCAGTCCCGTGCGATCGCCGAAGCCCCGGAACAAGGTGCCCTTGCCCACCCCCGCCGCGACCGCGATGTCGGCCATCGTGATCGCCCGGGGGTCGGCACTGCTCGCGAACAGCTCGTCGGCGGCCGCCAGGACGGCTTCGCGGTTGCGGGCGGCGTCCGCGCGCGGCCTGCGTTCGGTCACGGCACTCCTTCCGTCGGGTACGGCCGGTCCCGGCCGGACCCGGTTGCGAAAACGGACCCGCGGTCCGTATTGTTGCATCGAAACGGACCGTCGGTCCGCATTCTATCGGAGGGATCCTCATGACCACCCCTGCCATGCCCGTCTCCGCCGCACCCTCACCCGCCTCCGCCCGGCTCCGGCCGGACGACCTGTTCCGTCACGGCCTCCGGCTCCTCCTGGACAAGAACATGTCCGCCTGGGTCGACCTGTGGGCCGACGACGGTGTGTTCGAGTTCCCCTTCGCCCCCGAGGGCTGGCCCCGGCGCCTGGACGGCAAGGAGGCCGTCGCCGCGTACATGCGGAACTATCCCGACCACATCGACCTGCACGACTTCCCCGACCTGACGATCCACCGGACGACCGATCCGGACACCGTCGTCGTGGAGATGCGGGGCGTGGGCCGGCTGGTGCGGTCGGGCGAGCCCTTCGACATGACCTACGTCGCCGTCGTCACGGTGCGCGACGGCCTCATCCGGCACTACCGCGACTACTGGAACCCGCTGCTCGTGCTCCGGGACGACGCGGCCGACTTCGCGGGGAGCGACCGATGACCACCACCGCCCTGGTGCTCGGCGCCACCGGTACCACCGGCGGCCGGCTCACCGCCCGGCTGCTCGCCGGCGGACACCGTGTCAGGGCGGCGAGCCGCGGCGCCACCGCCGTCGGCGGCGCCACGCCCGTCCGCTTCGACTGGTACGACCCCGGCACGTGGCAGGGCGCCGTCGGCGACGCGGACCGTGTGTACCTGGTCCCCCCGCTCGGCGCCACCTCGCCGGCCGACACCATGCTGCCCTTCCTGCGCCTGGCCCGCGCCGCCGGAGTGCGCCGCGCGGTGCTGCTCAGCTCCTCCGCGATCCCGGCGGGCGGCCCCGCCACCGGACTCGTCCACCAGGCGCTGCCCGGGCTGTTCCCCGAGTGGGCCGTGCTGCGCCCCTCGTGGTTCATGCAGAACTTCACCGGCGACCACATGCACGCGCACACCGTCCGCGACGAGGCGGCCCTGTACTCCGCCACCGGCGAGGGGCGGGTGGGTTTCGTGGACGCCGACGACATCGCCGAGGTCGCCCTGCACGCCCTGACGGATACGCACGCCCCCGGCACCGACCTCGTCCTCACCGGCCCCGAAGCGCTCCGCTTCGACGACGTGGCGGCGATCCTGGGCGACGCGACCGGACGCACCGTCACGCACCGCAGACTGACCCGCGCGCAGATGCGCGACCGCCTGGCCGCCTCGCTCCCCGCGGAGTTCGCGGGCCTGCTCGCCGACATGGACGACGCCATCGCGCGCGGCGCCGAGGACCGCACCACCGACACGGTGCTACGGCTGACCGGGCGGCCGCCGCGCGACTTCCGCACCCATGTCGCCCACGCCCTCGGGGAGGCCGGTGCGGTTCCCGTCCCCCGGTGACGGGAGCGGTGCGGGCGGCCCCCGGCCGGAGGCGGCCGTCCGCTCCGCCCCCCTCGGAGCGAGGAGGGGCACAACGCGCGAACCCCGCTCCCGTGGTCACGGGAGCGGGGTTGCCGTGGAGCGCCGGGCAGGCCTTGCACCTGCATCTCCCCGCAGGAAGCGGGGCGTCTTTCCTTGGACCACCAACGCGTGATTCCCCCGCCGGTTCCCCGGCGGCGTCTTCGGAACGATCATATCCCAACTCCGGGCGTGCGCCGACCGGTCGCCCCTCGGTACACACGTTGTCGCGCACGACGGTCGCGCCGCATGATGGCCGCATGGCCCGTCTGCACGACATCGTCCTCGACTGCGCCCACCCGGCGTCGCTGGCCCGCTTCTGGGCCGCCGCGCTGGACGGATACGCCGTGGCACCGTATGACGAGGCGGAGCTCGCGCGCCTTCGCGCGCGGGGTGTCGACGACCCGGAGGACGATCCGACGGTGCTCGTCGAGCCGCGGGACGGCGGCCCCCGCCTGTGGTGCCGGCTCGTGTCCGAACCCGAGGTCGTGAAGAACCGGCTGCACCTGGACCTGCGCTCCGCGGAACCGGAGAAGGAGGTCGGCCGGCTGGTGGCGCTCGGCGCCACGGTGGTGGCCCGCCACGAGGGACACAGTGTCCTGGCGGATCCCGAGGGGAACGAGTTCTGCGTGTTCCCCGAACACCCATGAGCGGCACACCGTGCGCGGGCGGAAGCGCCCACGGACGGTCCCTCTCGGGCTGCCGTACCGTCTCTACGGGTGGCGCGCGGCGTTCCCGCTACGCGGCCTGGCTCTGCGCCGCCGCGGCGGCGCGTGCCTGCTGCTGGTGCTCCGTGCGCGCCGTCTCCAGCAGGTTCCACCAGGAGGTGACGGTCGTGCGGCGGCGCAGCAGCGCCCGGCGCTCACGCTCCGTCATACCGCCCCAGACGCCGTACTCGATACGGTGGTCCAGGGCGTAGGCGAGGCATTCGGTCCGCACGGGACAGCCCGTGCAGATCTCCTTCGCCCGCCGCTGCGCGGCCCCCTCGACGAAAAGCTCGTCCGGGTCCGCCGTCCGGCACGCCCCCTTCTGGTTCCAGTCGCTGTCCGTCCTCACCGCAGTACCATCCTCTCCCCTGGCCCGCGTCGACGGCTACGGCCGTATCGACGGCTATGGCCTTGCTCTATGCGTTCGGCATGTGACGCTACGTTGATCATGCGCGATGCGTCATCCCCCCGATTGCGACCGTCATCCCTTCGGGTGGCTGTCCTTGACCATCGTGAAATTGCACGGTAGACGCGGTTACTCACAAGTTCCTTCCTTCAACAACCGTCACATTCCCCCCTTCGCGGGCTTACGCCTTCATGTCCCTCCCTCCCCCGGACCCGTACGGCCGTGGTGGGGGGAGCGAGTGACCGTCGACGCGGCCGGACGCGGAAAGGCACCTCACTAAAGTGGATGTGTGATCCCGCCCGGACCCTCGTCGCAGAAGCCGCGCGTGCTGACCGGCGAGAACGGCCCGCGCGTGCTCCCGGAGCACGCCCGGTCGGCCCGGGCGGACGTCTTCGCACACGGGCGCCGCCGGGCCCACCGTCCTCCGCGGTGTGCGGCGGCCGGGGGCGCACCGGACGGCGAGGGCCCCGGTGACGGCGGCGGCCCGGTCCGCCGCGCGGGGCCCGCCCGTCCTCCCACCGTCCCCACCGCACCCACCGCCCCAGGAGAGACACACTCTTGTCCGCCACCACCGCGCCCGACATACGCCTCGTCGTCACCGACATGGACGGCACCCTGCTCGACGGGCAGGGCCGCATCCCCGACACCCTGTGGCCGCTGCTGGCCGGACTGCGCCGCCGCGGCATCGTCTTCAGCCCCGCGAGCGGCCGCCAGTACGCCACCCTGGCCCGGCAGTTCCGGCAGGCCGCCGAGGGCATGGTCTTCATCGCGGAGAACGGCGCCTACGTCGTCCAGGACGACCGGGAGCTCAGCTCCGCGCCGCTCGAGCGGGCCGTCGTGGAGGAGGCCGTCCGCACGGTCAGGGGGCTGCCGGCCGGCGTGGACGCGGGCACCGTCGTGTGCGGCAAGAAGTCCGCCTACGTCGAGCGCACCGACGACGCCTTCCTCGCCGAGGCCTCCCGGTACTACGCCGAGCTGCGGCAGGTCGAGGACCTCACCGCCGTGGACGACGAGGTCATCAAGCTCGCCTTCCACGACTTCGGGCGGGCGGACGAGGGCACCGGCCCCGCGCTGCGCAGGTTCGCCGCCACCCACCAGGTCGTCCTGTCCGGACAGCACTGGATCGACATCATGGCCCCCGGCACCGACAAGGGCACCGCGGTCCGCCGGCTCCAGGAGCGGCTCGGTGTCACCCCGGACCAGACCGTGGTCTTCGGCGACTACCTCAACGACCTGGAGATGCTCTCCACGGCGACCTGGTCCTACGCCATGGCCAACGCCCACCCCGACGTCAAGCGGCGCGCCCGTCACCTGGCCCCGGCCCACACCGAGGACGGCGTGGTCACCGTCCTCACGGAGCTGCTGGGCCCGGCCTGACCGGCGCGGAGCACGCCACGGCCGCCGGGCCGTGCCGGTTCACACCCTGCGGCGGGCGTCCTCCAGGTAGTGCAGGACGGCGGCGACCCGGCGGTCCACCCGGTCGGTGGGCGCCAGGTCGAGCTTGGCGAAGATGGAGCGGATGTGCTTGTGGACCGCGCCGTCGGTGACGACGAGCCGTTCGGCGATGGCCGAGTTGCCCAGCCCCTCGGCCATCAGCGCGAGGACGTCCCGCTCGCGGGGGCTGAGCCGCTCCAGGCGGGTGTCCTGGCGGGAGCGGGTGAAGAGCTGGGCGACGACCTCGGGGTCGATGGCGGTGCCCCCGGCCGCCACCCGCCGCAGCGCGTCCAGGAACTCCTCCACCCGGCCGACCCGCTCCTTGAGCAGGTAGCCGAGACCGCCCACCCCGCCGGTGAGCAGCTCGGTGGCGAAGCTCTGCTCGACGTACGCGGACAGCACCAGGACGGCCAGGCCGGGGCGGCGGCGCCGGGCCTCGACGGCCGCGCGGATCCCCTCGTCGGTGTGCGTGGGCGGCATGCGGACGTCGAGGAGGGCCACGTCGGGCTCGTGCGCGTCGATGGCCTCCAGGGCGCCTTCCGCGGTGCCCGCCGTCGCCACCACGTCGAGGCCCTCCGCGCGCAGCAGCAGGGCGAGGCCCTCGCGCAGCAACGGGTCGTCCTCGGCCATCACGATCCGCACGGAAGGTTCACCTCGAGAGTGGTCGGGCCGCCAGGGGGGCTGGAGAGGGAGAGCGTACCGTCGTGGGCCGCGACGCGGCGGCGGATGCCGGTGAGCCCGGACCCGCCGTTCTCGTCGGCCCCGCCCCGGCCGTCGTCGGTGACGCGCAGGAGCAGCCGGCCGCCCTCGCCGCGGACGGTGACGGCGGCCTGCCGGGCACCGCTGTGCTTGGCGATGTTCGTCAGCGCCTCGGCCACGACGAAGTAGGCGGTCGCCTCGACGGAGGCGGCGCACCGCGCGGGCACGTCGACGTCCGTGCGGCAGGGCACGGCGCAGTGGGCGGCGAGGCCGGAGAGCGCGCCCGCCAGTCCCCGGTCGGCGAGGACGGGCGGCAGGATGCTGCGCGAGACCGTGCGCAGCTCGGCCAGCGCCTGCTCGGCGGCCGACTGGGCGCGTTCGAGGAGTTCCTCGGCGCCCGCCGGGTCGCGGGCCACCATGCGGCGGGCGGCGCCGAGCAGGACGGTGACCGAGACGAGCCGGTTCTGCGCGCCGTCGTGCAGCGAGCGCTCGATGCGGCGCAGTTCGGTGGCGTGCGCGTCCAGGGCCGCCGCGCGGGTGGCGGTCAGCTCGGCCACGCGCAGCGAGAGGTCGGCGTCGGGGCCGGCCGTCAGGAGCCGGCGGCCCGGCCGCGCCTGGAGGCGCGCCATGCCCGGGGCCAGCCCCAGGACGATGGCGGTCCAGGCCAGGCCCAGCAGGCCCACGGAGATCGCTTCCGCCCAGGACTGCGCGGGTCCGAACCCCACCGACGTGCTGTTCGCGTCCGCGGGCGCGAGCCGCCACCACAGCGGGAAGGTGGTGTCACGGACGGCCATGACCGGCAGCAGGACGCCCAGCAGGCCGAGGAGCAGCCCGAGGGTGGCGTGCCGGACCAGCCAGCGCAGCTCGCGGCGGGTGGTGGGGTCGGCGAGGGCGCTGCGCGGCCGGGTCGGCGGCGGTTCCGGCGCGGCGATCGCGGGGCCCCAGCGGCCGAGGCGGTCGCGTTCCCGCCCGGCCAGGGCGTGCAGCGCGCGCAGTGCCGCGGGCGCCGCGAGCAGGCCCACGCCGACGACGCCGGTGACGGCGGTGACGGCCAGCAGGAGCAGGACGGCCACGGCGAGGAACGCCGTGCCGAAGCCGCCGATGAGCTGCCCGAGCGCGGACAGCGCGGCGGACGCGGTCCGTGCGGCGGTCTCCTTCGGCCCGGGGCCGCGGGCGGCGTCGGCCGGTGCCGCGGTGCCGTCCGGTGCGACGGCGGCGTCCGGTGCGACGGTGCCGCCCGGTGCGACGGTGGCGGCCGGTGCGGCGGTGCCGGCTCGCGGCTTCCCGGTCCCGGGGTGCTGGTGCGTGGGCATGCGTCCCTCCTCCGGCACGGACCCTACGGGGTGCGGCGGCCGGTTCCCCACTCCGCGGCCGGAAAGTACAGCCTGCTGTACCTCGCGGCGGCCCGCAGGCGGGATCGGCCGGGAGGGCCCCGGTCCGTAGCGTCGTCGGTGACAGCAGGAGCGGACCACACACCCTGGAGAACACCGATGCCGGACACCCACTCCCCTCGCCCGACCGTCGTCGGCACCGACGCCGCCGCCCCGTACGGGACGTCCGCCGACGCCTCGCGCGAGACCCGGTCCGACGTCCCGCGCACCGACGTCGTCCGCACCGCGCTGTGGGTACTGCTGGTGGTCAGCGCGGTCGGCAACATGATCGCCACGTACAGCGGCGGCCCCACCGCGGCGCATCTGGTCTGCGGTGCGGTCAGCACGCTGTGCATCGCCGGCCTCGTCGTGCGCCGGCTGCGGGAGCGCCGGTGACGCCGGCGGCCTCCTGCTCCTAGGACCCGGCCGAGTCCTCCAGGCGCCGGCCGCGCAGCAGGAACCAGGCCGCGGCCGACGCGGCCAGCAGGACCGCGGCACCGGCGCCGGCGGCGAGCGAGAGCCCGTCGACGAAGGCCTCGCGGGCGGCCGAGAGCAGTTCCCCGGCGCGGTCGGCGGGCAGGGCCGACGCGGCCTCGACGGCGCCGCCGAGCGAGGCGTGGGCCGCGGCCGGGCTGCCCGGCGGGGCCGTGAAGCCGGCGTAGACGCCCGTCACGATCGAGCCGAGCAGCGCGATGCCGAGCGCCGCGCCCAGTTCGTACGCCGTCTCCGACACCGCGGACGCGGCGCCCGCCCGCTCCTCGGGCACGCTGGAGAGGATGACGTCCGCGGTGACGGTGAACGACAGGCCCGCGCCGACGCCGACGACCAGCAGGGCGGTTCCGAGCAGCGGACAGCCGGTGGAGCGGTCGACGACGGTGAGCGCCGCCAGGGCCAGGCCGACGGCCGCGAGCCCGCCGGAGACGACGGCGCGTACGGAGAAGCGCCGGGCCGCGCGGCCCGCGACCAGGCCGGAGGCGACCGCGCCGACGGCGGCCGGGAGTTCGGCGAGCCCGGCCTCCAGCGGCTGCCTGCCCTGGACGAGCTGCAGGTACTGGGAGAGGAAGAACACCAGGCCCGACATGCCGAGCACGGTCAGCAGGTCGGCGAGGACGGCACCGCTGAACCCGCGCTCGCGGAACAGGCGCATGTCGAGGAGCGGGGCCGGGATGGTGAGCTGGCGGCGGACGAACCCGTACAGGGCGGCCGCGCCCGCCAGGCCCGCGCCGAGCGTGGCCCACGCGAAGCCGTGCGCGGCGGCCTCCTTGATCGCGTACACGACGCCGACCATGCCGACGAGGGACAGCGCGACGCTGGCCGGGTCCCACGGGCCGGGGTCCGGGTCGCGCGACTCGGGCAGCGTCCGGGCGCCGACGAGGACGAGGACCGCCATCACCGGCAGGTTGATCAGGAAGACGGAGCCCCACCAGAAGTGCTCCAGCAGGAAGCCGCCGACGACGGGGCCGACGGCCGTGCCGGCGGAGGCGGCGGCGCCCCAGACGCCGACGGCGAGACTGCGTTCGCGCGGGTCGTGGAAGAGGTTGCGGATCAGCCCGAGCGTGGAGGGCATCAGGGTGGCGCCCGCGACGCCGAGCAGGGCCCGCGCGAGGATCATCAGCTCCGGCGTGGTCGCGTAGGCGTTGAGCACGGAGACCGCGCCGAACGCCGTGGCGCCGGTCAGCAGCAGCCGCTTGCGCCCGACGCGGTCGCCGAGGCCGCCCATGGACACGAGCAGACCGGCGATCACGAACGAGTAGACGTCGCCGATCCACAGCAGCTGCGTGCCCGAGGGCCTCAGGTCCTCGCTGATGTAGGGGGTCGCGAGGCCGAGGACGGTCGCGTCCACGGCCACCAGCAGCACGGCGAGCACGAGCACGCCCAGGGCGGGCCAGCGCCCGGGGTGCCCCTCGGGCGCCCTCGTCCCCGCCGCCCGTACGACACCGGTCACGGCCCCTCCCTGCGCAGGGCGCCGCCGAGCAGCAGCTCGGTGATCATGAAGGGGAAGTCCTTCGCGGCCACCCGGCCGTCGAGCACGGCCCAGCCGCCGGAGACGACGAGCCCGAACAGGGCCTCGGTGAGCCAGGCCGGCGTGAGGTCGATGCGGAGCTCGCCGCTCTCCTGACCGCGCCGGAACAGTGCGACGAGCCGGGCGTCGATGCGCTCCCAGCCCTCGTTCTGCCCCTCGCCCTCGAACAGCTGGTTCTCGCTGTAGAGGAAGGAGAGCAGGCCGGCGGCCGGCTCGATCTCGCGCACCAGCCGGCGCAGGGCGTCGCGCACGGGCCCCTCGTCGAGCCGGGCCGCGTCCAGGGCGGCCTCGCACTCCTCGATGCCGAGCGCCTCCAAGGCCCGGACGAGCACGTCCCGCCCGGCGAAGTGGCGGTGCAGCGTGGCCCGGCTGATCCCGGCCGCCTTGGCGACCTCGTCCATGGTGGCGGTGGACTTCCGGGCGAGCAGGGCCGCGGCTCCGCGCAGCACACGGTCACGATCGAAGGGCATGAGACAAAGATAGCGCGCATGAGACATTCTTGTCTCATCCAAGGCGCGTGTGGCGCACACGGTGGCACTTCACCGGAGAGCCGGACCGATCGGACGGCCGGTCCTCCACCTGTCACCCTCCTCCGTCGCCCGCCGTCCCCCCGCCGTCACCCGCCCACGGCCGCGGAGCGCCGTTCGGCCGCGCCGCCCCGGGGTACTCGCCCCGCCCGGCCCCGGGCCCCGGCCGGTGACCGGGGGCGGGCGGCGGGCCTGCCCCGGCGCGACGCACGCGAGAGGGAACACCATGCCGTTCATCACCGTCGGGCGGGAGAACTCCGCCTCCGTCGACCTGTACTACGAGGACCACGGCAGCGGCCGCCCCGTCGTGCTCATCCACGGCTACCCCCTCGACGGGCAGTCCTGGGAGAAGCAGGCGGCGGCGCTGCTCGACGCCGGGTACCGGGTCGTCACCTACGACCGGCGCGGTTTCGGCCGGTCGAGCCGGCCCACCACCGGCTACGACTACGACACCTTCGCCGCCGACCTCAACACCGTCATGGAGACCCTCGACCTCACCGACGCCGTGCTCGTCGGCTTCTCCATGGGCACCGGCGAGGTGGCGCGCTACGTGAGCGCCTACGGGACCTCCCGGATCGCGAAGGTGGCGTTCCTCGCCTCGCTGGAGCCGTACCTGCTGAAGACGGACGACAACCCGAGGGGCGCCGCGCCGCGCGCGTTCTTCGAGGACATCTCCGAGTCGGTCAGGGCCGACCGGTACGCGTACTACACGCAGTTCTACGAGGACTTCTACAACCTCGACGACACACTGGGCTCGCGCATCAGCGAGGAGGCGCTGCGCAACAGCTGGAACACCGCGGCCGCCGGCGGCTCCCACGCGGCCGCGGCCGCCCCGCTGACCTGGTTCACCGACTTCCGCCAGGACATTCCCAAGATCGACGTACCGGCCCTGATCCTGCACGGCACGGCCGACAACATCCTGCCCATCGACTCCACCGGGCGCCCCTTCCACGAGGCCCTGCCGTCGGCGGAGTACGTGGAGGTCGAGGGCGCGCCGCACGGTCTGCTGTGGACCCACGCCGAGGAAGTGAACAGGGCGCTGCTGGACTTCCTCGCCAGGTGACGCCCGCACCCCCACGACGACGGCCGGCCCGGTCACCGCGCGCTGCGGTGACCGGGCCGGCCGGACGGACACGGTGTCTCAGCCCTGGCGGGCCTTGAAACGCGGGTCCTTCTTGTTGATCACGAACGTCACGCCCCTGCGGCGCACCACCTGCGCGCCGGGCTTCGACTTCAGCGAACGCAGTGACTTGCGCACCTTCATGGCTGTCTCCTTGCTTGCGTGCTCCCGTACCGGCGCCGGCCGGTCAGGCGCGGGCCGAGGCCGTGCGGCCGTAGCGGCGCTCGAAGCGCTCCACCCGGCCCGCGGTGTCCAGGACCCGCGAGGTCCCGGTGTAGAAGGGGTGACTGGCCGACGAGATCTCGACGTCGATCAGCGGATGGGTGACACCGTCCTCCCACTCGATCGTCCGCGTCGCGTGCGCGGTCGAGCGGATGAGGAACGCCGTTCCCGCCGCGCGGTCGCGGAAGACGACCGGGCGGGACTCGGGGTGGATTCCGGGCTTCATGGTGTGTCCTTCCTCGTGGTCGTCCGCCGGTGGGCGACGGCTCGCGTCATCGCTCCTCGCGGAAGGGGACGTGCTCCCCGGCCACCGGGTCGTACTTGCGCAGGACCAGCCGGTCGGGGTCGTTGAGACGGTTCTTGCGCGTCACGTAGGCGACGCCGGTCCCGGCCGTCGACCTCAGCGTGACGACGGGACGCGCGGTGTTGCGTGCCATGAGGCCCTCCTTTCGTCGCCCACATCACGGACCCTTGGTCCGTTCATGTCAGCCACGTGTTCCTCAACACCACGGTGCGCCCTCCCATTCCCGGCCGCCGCGCCCGGTTCCGGGCCGTCGCCCGGAAGGTGTGACCGGCCGCGGCGGCGCGCGGCCGGCGACCGGCTACACCTCCAGGGCGGCGCGCTCGCGTGCGGCGCGCACGGCCGCCGACAGACCGGCGATGTCGTACGCGCCCTGGTGCCTGCGTCCGTTCACGAAGAAGGTGGGCGTCCCCGCCACGCCGCTGAGGTCCGCCGACTCCACGTCCTCGGCCACCCGCGGCGCGCCCGCGCGGGCCCGCACGTCCTTCTCGAAGCGCTCCGCGTCCAGGCCGAGCCGCTGCGCGTACGCCATCAGGTCGTCGAAGTCCAGCGCGCCCTGGTGACCCATCAGCAGGTCGTGCATGTCCCAGTACCGGCCCTGCAGGTCGGCCGCCTCCGCCGCCTCGGCGGCGAGCTGCGCGTGGAGGTGGACGTCCGTCAGCGGCAGGTGCCGCCACACGTAGCGCACGTCGCCGAAGTCCTTGAGCAGCTCCCGGACCACCGGCTCCGCCCGGCCGCAGTACGGGCACTCGTAGTCCCCGTACTCCACCAGGGTCACGGGGGCGTGCCGCGGCCCGCGGACGTGGTCCCGGCCGGGGTCGACGGGGACCTCCAGGTCGACGAGCGCCTCCGCCCTGCCGAACAGCGCCCGCAGCCGCAGGGGGCGCGGCATCGCCCCGACGGCCGCGGTGACGAGCCGGCCGGCCAGGAAGGAGCACACGACCGTGCTGAGGATGCCGATCTTCGCGTCCTCCAGGAGGGTGCCCGTGTCCTCGAAGGCGAGCGTCGCGATGAGCAGCGACACCGTGAAGCCGACGCCGACCAGGGCGCCCCCGGCGGTGACGGCGCCCCAGCCGACCGGCGGCCGGACGCGGCCCCGGCCGAGCGCGGTGGCCAGCGCCGTCGCCCCGAGGACGCCCAGCGGCTTGCCGAGGACGTAGCCGAGGAGGATGCCGAGGGTGACGGGCGAGGTGAACGCGCGCCCCAGCGCCTCGGCGCCGACCGGGATGCCCGCGTTGGCCAGCGCGAACAGCGGGACGACGACATAGCTGGTCCAGGGGTGGTACATGCGCTGCAGCCGGTCGTTCGGCGAGATGGCCGAGGCGAGGACGGTGCGGACCGAGCGCTCCAGTTCGGGGGTGGGCTGCTCGCGGAAGCGCCGGAACAGGCCGGTCGCACGCTCCAGCTCCGCGCGCGGCGCCGGGTAGGCGTAGGTCAGCAGGCCCATGGCGAGGCCGATGACGACGGGGTCGACGCCGGACTCCAGCAGCGCGGCCCACGCCACGAGCGCGAGCAGCGCGTACACGGCGCCGTGCCGCACCCCGAGCCTGCGGACGAGCAGGACGACGGCGAACGTGCCGACGGCCACCAGCAGCGCCGGCAGGACGACGCGCTCGCTGTAGGCGACGGCGATGACGGCGAGCGCCACGAAGTCGTCGACCACGGTGACGGTGAGGAGGAAGACCCGCAGCCCGGCCGGCATCCGCCGGCCCGCCACGGCGAGCGTGCCCAGCGCGAACGCCGTGTCGGTGGACATGGCCGCGCCCCAGCCCTGCGCCGTCCCGTGCCCCGCGTTGAACGCGAGGTAGACGGCGACCGGTACGGCCATGCCGCTGACGCCCGCCACCACCGGCAGGGCGAGCCGGCTGCGCTCGCGCAGCTCCCCCATGTCGAACTCGCGCCGCGCCTCCAGGCCCACGACGAAGAAGAACAGCGCCATCAGCCCGGAGTTGACCCACTCGCGCAGGTCGAGCGAGAGGCCGTACGGGCCGAGCCGCACCGACAGGTGCGTGTGCCAGAAGGACTCGTACGACGCCGGGGACGCGTTGGCCCAGACGAGTGCGGCGAGGGCCGCCGCCACCAGGAAGGCGGCGCTCCCGGTCTCCGTGCGCAGGAAGTCGCGCAGCGGGGAGCGGACGCCGCCGCCCGGGGTCCGGCCCGTGTAGTCGCCGGCCTCGCAGGTCATGCCCGGCCGTCCGGCCGGGGCGCAGGGGCGTTCGTCATGTCTGCCTCGCGTCGTGACTCACGTGATCTCCCAAGTCGGAGTCCACCGTCACTATTCCGCGCGGCGGTGCCCGCGTGTTACGCCGTCCGGGGTTTTCGGCCCGATCCGGCCGGGCGGCCCGGCACCTCGGCCGCGGCCGGCCGCGGTGGAGCGGGTCAGGCGGTCGGTGCCGGTGCCGCCACCGGCTCCTCCCCCGCCGCGGCGGGCGTGTCGCTGAGGCCGAGGCGCAGGTGCTCGACGTGGTGGAGGGCGTGGTCGAGGAGGTCGGCCACGTGGTTGTCGTACAGGGAGTACACGACGGAGCGGCCCTTGCGGGTGCCGACGACGAGGCCGAGGTTGCGCAGCAGGCGCAGCTGGTGGGAGCAGGCGGACTGCTCCATGCCGACCTCGGCGGCGAGTTCGGTCGCGGGCAGCGGGCCCTCGCGCAGCCGGGCGAGGATGAGCACCCGCGACGGGGTGGCCAGTGCCTGGAGGGTGGTGGCCACCTTGGCGGCGCCGGCCGCGTCCAGACGGGTGCGCCGTGCGCTGCTGTCAGATCGTGCGGCTCCGTGACCCATGCGGCCATCGTACGCCGCGCCCCCAACACATGAAGAGATGTTCATTCGTTCCTGTTACGGTGGTGGCGACGCACCCGTCCGCCCCCGTCTGCGAAGGGCACCCCCTGCCATGACCTCCACCCTCACCCGCCCGGCCCCGCCCGGCGGCGCCGTCCGCGACGTGGTGGCGCCCCGGCGCCGTACGCGGATCCTCGCCCTGCCCGAGGCGCGCTGGGCCGCGGCCGCGCTGCTGCTGTTCCTCGCCGCGCTGCCGCTGTACCTGCTGGACGCCCCGGCCTGGACCTGGGGCCCGCTCCTCGCGCTCACCTACGCGGCCGGCGGCTGGGAGCCGGGCTGGGAGGGGCTGAAGAGCCTGCGCGAGAAGACCCTGGACGTGGACCTGCTGATGGTGGTCGCCGCCCTCGGCGCGGCCGCGCTCGGGCAGGTCCTGGACGGGGCGCTGCTCATCGTCATCTTCGCCACCTCCGGCGCGCTGGAGGCTCTCGCCACCGCCCGCACCGCCGACTCGGTGCGCGGCCTGCTCGACCTCGCCCCCGCCACGGCGACCCGTCTCGTCCAGGACGGCACCGAGGAGAGCGTGCCCACCGAGCGGCTGCGCGTCGGTGACACCGTCCTCGTACGGCCCGGCGAGCGGATCGGCGCCGACGGGCGGGTGCTGGACGGCGCGAGCGAGGTCGACCAGGCCACCATCACCGGCGAGCCGCTGCCGGTGGCGAAGGAGGCGGGGGACGAGGTGTTCGCCGGCACCCTCAACGGCACGGGCGCGCTGCGCGTACGGGTCGGGCGGGACCCGTCGGACTCGGTGATCGCCCGGATCGTGGCCATGGTGGAGGAGGCCTCCGGGACCAAGGCGCCCACCCAGCTGTTCATCGAGAAGGTCGAGCAGCGCTACAGCGTCGGCATGGTGGCGGCGACGCTCGCCCTGTTCGCCGTCCCGCTGCTTCTCGGCGCCGATCTGCAGTCCACGCTGCTGCGTGCGATGACCTTCATGATCGTGGCGTCGCCGTGCGCGGTCGTGCTCGCCACCATGCCCCCGCTGCTGTCCGCGATGGCCAACGCGGGACGCCACGGCGTGCTGGTGAAGTCCGCCGTCGTGATGGAACGGCTGGCGCAGGTGGACGCGGTGGCGCTGGACAAGACCGGCACCCTGACCGAGGGCACCCCGCGCGTCACCGACGTCCGCCCGCTGCCCGGCGGCAGTGTGACGGAGGAGGAGCTGCTCCGGCTCGCGGCGGCCGCCGAGCACTCCAGCGAGCACCCGCTGGCCCGCGCCGTCGTGGACGCCGCGCGCGGCCGCGGCCTCGACCTGCCGCCGGCCCGGGACTTCGCCTCCGCGCCCGGCACCGGCGTGAGCGCCGTCGTCGACGGCCGGACGGTCGCGGTCGGCAGCCCCGCCCGCCTGCTCGACGGCGGCGCCCACCCGGCCGCGGCGGCCGCCGCGGCGCTGGAGGAGGACGGCCGCACCGCGGTGCTGGTCACGCTCGACGGCGTCCCGGCCGGCGTGCTCGGCATCGCCGACCGGCTGCGCGCGGACGCCGCCGCGGCCACGGCCGCGCTCGGCGCGCTCACCGGCTCCGCGCCCGTGCTGGTCACCGGCGACAACCCGCGCGCCGCGGCCCGGCTCGCCCGGGAGGCCGGCATCACGGACGTGCGCGCCGGGCTCCTGCCGCAGGACAAGGTCGCCGCCGTACGGGAGATGGAGCGGGCCGGGCGGCGGGTGCTCGTCGTCGGGGACGGTGTCAACGACGCGCCCGCGCTCGCCGCCGCCCACACCGGGATCGCCATGGGCCGCGCGGGCTCCGACCTCGCCCTGGAGACCGCCGACGCCGTCGTGGTGCGCGACGAACTCGCCGCCCTCCCCGCCGTCGTGCGCCTGGCCCGCCGTGCCCGCCGCCTGGTCGTGCAGAACCTCGTCGTCGCCGGGGTGTTCATCACCGTCCTCGTCGTCTGGGACCTCGTCGGCACCCTGCCGCTCCCCCTCGGCGTCGCCGGGCACGAGGGCTCGACGGTGCTCGTCGGCCTCAACGGCCTGCGGCTGCTCGCCGACGGCGCCTGGCGCCGTGCCCGTGCGGAGGACGACCGCGCCCGCGGCGGGGACGCCCGCTCCCGTACGGAGGACGGTCCCGACCGTGCGGAGGACGTCCGTGCGGAAGGCGCCCGTGCGGAGGACGGCCGATGAGCCGCCGCCGTCGCGGTGCGGCCGCCTCCGGGGCCCCGGAGGCGGCGGCCCGCTGCACCGTCACCGTCTGCCGCGGCTGCTGCTGCGGGACGGGGAAGGTCCCCGGCCCGGACCACGCCGCCCGGCCGGCGCGGCTGCGCCGGGCCGTCGGGGACCTCGCGCTGGTACGGGTGACCGACTGCCTGGGCGCCTGCGAGCACGCCGATGTCGTCGTCGTGCAGCCCTCCTCCGCCGGCCGCGCGGCCGGCGGGCGCCCGGTGTGGCTGGGCCTGGTCGACGACACCGACGCCGTCGACGACATCGCCGCCTGGGTCTCCGAAGGCGGTCCCGGAATCACCGGTCCGCCCGGCGTGCTCGACCTGTACGCGTTCACGCCGTCCCGCCGGGTCCGCCGCGGCGCGGCCGGCTGACGGAGCCGTCCCGTGTCCGGCGGCCGGCACCGCCCGCTTCGCGTCCCGGCCGCCCGCCCCGCTGGACGGCTTCTCGGTCCGCGTCGTGATCGGGCTGCGGGGCGCTGGACCGGGCGGGTCCTGGAGCACGTACGGGAGTACCTGGACGAGTCGCCCGGCCGACCGGTCCCCCCGCGTCTCGTGCCGCGGGGCTGTTCCCTGCAGGTCAAGTCACTTATGCGTTCCGCGGCAACACACTTTCACCGGGCCTTCTAGGCTCGTCGAGGGGGCGGCCGCCGGGTCGCCGCACACTGTCGAAGATCTGCCTGCTCGTCTCCGCGCCCCGCGGGGACGAGTCCTGCGGGAAGGGCCCTGTATGACTGAACGGTTCCAGCCGTCGCGTGAGGGCGGTGACACGCTGCGGGAGCTGATCGACGGACCGGCGGAGGAGCCGCGCCGTTCCACGGCGCCCGGCGGGGAGGGCGGGGACGGCGCGGCCTTCCTGTACCTCGGGATCCACCGCGGCGGCCGGGCCGTGCTCGACCGGGACGGGACGCGGGTCCCGCTGGCCCCCGGCGACCTGGTCGTCAGCGACACGCCCAGCCCGGCGTTCGTGCGCCGGGGCGGCGACTGCCGGATGGTGTTCTTCCGGGTGCCCTCCCCCCACCTGGGCGTGCCGGCGGCCGATCTGCGGCGCGTGACGGGCCTGCCGGTGCGCGGGAGTTCGGGGATGGGCGCGCTGGTGTCCGCGTTCCTGTCCGCGCTCGCCGCCGAACCCGGCTTGCGCCGCACCCCCTCCGGCGGCCTGCTCGCCCGCAACGCCGTGGACCTCGTCGCGCTGCTCCTCAGGGAACTGCTGGACGCGCGGGCGGCCGCCGGGCCGGTCCCCGGCGCCGAACTCCTGGCCCGTGTCCACGCGTTCATCGAGGAGAACCTGACGGACCCGGGCCTGTCGCCGGAGTCGATCGCGCTCGCCCACCACATCTCGGTCCGCTACCTGCACAAGCTGTTCCGGGGCGACGGCACGACAGTGGGCCGGTGGGTGCGCCGGCGCAGGCTCGACGCCTGCCGGCTCGAACTCGGCCGCCCGTCGCACCGAAGACCCACTGTCGCCGCCGTGGCCCACCGCTGGGGTTTCGCCAGCCCGTCGCACTTCAGCCGGGTCTTCCGCGACGCCTACGGCATGTCCCCCAGCGCCTGGCAGACCCTGGCCTCGGCCGGGCACGGAACGCCGGCCGCCGACCCCGGCGTTGCGCACCGCTGACCACCGGTGCCGGCACTCAGTGTTGATGCCGTGTCATCCGCACGGTGAACGGACGAACCCCGTGCCCGGTGACCCGGGCACGGGGTTCTCTGGAGCGCCGGGCAGGCCTTGCACCTGCATCTCCCCGCAGGAAACGGGGCGTCTTTCCTTGGACCACCAACGCACGGCCGCTGACCGGGGATCCGGCAGCCGCTCAAGATCTACTGTAGCGCAGCCACGGCCGGGTCCACAGCATCGGCCGGCCACCGGACCGGTCGCACGGTCCGGCCGTCGCCGGCCACCGGTCACACGGTCCGGCGGCGGCGCTGCGGGCGCACGCGGCGCAGGAAGCGGCGCAGCCGGTTGCGCACCCGGGGGCGGTTCCGCTGCCAGGCGCGGGACCAGCGGGTGGCGGCGAGCTCCGCGAAGAGGGTCTCGTACGCGCGGGCGACGGTGGCGGGGTCGAACCGGCGCGACGCGGCCAGCGCCGCCCGCCCCATCCGGCGCCGCAGTTCGTCGTCGGCGATGAGTTCGATCAGCGCGGCGGCCAGGGCCTGCGGGTCGCGCACCGGGACGAGGCGGCCGTCGACCCCGTCCTCGATGATCTCGGCGGGGCCGAGCGGGCAGTCCGTGCTGACCACCGGGACGCCGCAGCGCATGGCCTCGACGATGGTCATGCCGAACGACTCGGCGTCGGAGGCGACCGCGACGATCGACGCCTTCGCGAACTCGGCCTCGATCGGCGAGACCACCCCCATCAGGGCCGCCCGGTCGGTGAGCCCGCGCTCCTCGATGAGGCGGCGCAGCCGGTCGTGGTCGTTGCCGGCGCCGTAGATGCGCAGCGTCCAGTCCGGATACTCGGCGGCGACCTTGCCGAACGCCTCGATCAGCAGGTCGAACCGTTTCGAGCGGACCAGCCGCCCGCCCGCGGCGACGACCTTGGCGCTGCCGTCGGAGGGCGGACCGGGTGGTGCGGGCACACTGTTGGGAACGGCCAGAATCCGTACGCCGGGCATGCGCATCTTGCTGCGGTAGACAGCGGCGTCCGCCTCGGTGGTGGTGACCACGGCGTCCAGGTCCCGGTAGTGGCGGGCGAGGACGGTGTTCAGCTTCTTGGGGTGGATGTCGTGGGTGAGGTGCTCCTGGGCGATGCGCAGGGCGCGGCGCGGGCCGAAGCGCGCCAGGTAGACGTTGATGCCCGGCCGGGTGCCGATGACGATGTCCGCGTCGCAGGCGCGCAGGTACTCCTCGGCCCGCCGGTCGGTGAGCCGGCTGTACTTCTTGTACTGGTTGTCCGTGTCGGGGAAGACCCGCGAGGGCTCCCGCGACAGGGGGTCCTCCAGGTCGGGCGAGTCCCTGCGGATGTCCACCAACGGTGTCACGGTGATGCGCGGGTCGACGCGGAACTTCGGCTGCGCGCGGTTGCGGAGCATGGACACGATCGTCACGTCGTGCCGGTCGGAGAGTGCGGCGGCGAGGTTGAGCGTGGTGCGGATGGTGCCGCCCACACCGTAGACGGTGTGAATCAGGAACGTGATCTTCACGCTGCGGGCTCCCGTTCCCTCGCACGGCGCGCGACGGCGACGGCCCGCGGCGAGGCGGGACCGGGCCGACGGCAGCCGGTCGTCGGGCCGGCTCCGCGACGGGACGGCGGCCCGGGTCATGGTCATGGACTGTGCGGTGCTGATGCGCTTCGAGCTGATGTGTCCCGGGGCGCGCGGCGGCCGGGTCGCGGCCAGCCGCCGCGCGCCCCGGGAACGACAAA
>NZ_BMVU01000082.1 GCF_014650875.1 Streptomyces minutiscleroticus | reverse complement strand
GCAACGGAGCTCCTTCGGGAACAAGCTGTCTTGGACGACTGCCTGTACCAACGAGCTCCGTTGCTCCGTGTCAGGACTTTCTCAACTCCCTTGCGTGCCCTGCGAAAACGCTAACTACCCGGCCTTGGGGGAACTTCACCCAAGACCTCACCCCCGCAGCGTAAACATCCGCTGTCCGTGATCAGGGGGGAACTTCAGATCGTCATCGACGGCCAGGAGCACCAGCACAAACTGGGTGTCTGGATCTCCAACACCAAAGCACGGCGGGGCAAGCTCACCTCCGACCAGCGCGCCGCGCTCGCCGAGCTGGGCGTTCAGTGGGCGTGACATGACGCCGAACACTTCGCTGAAGGTGCCGGAAATATTAGTATCCGAGAAGACTCCGGACTTTCATGGCAGATTTTTTCTGGGTCTCGCGCTTCCACGGCTTCTACGCTTTTGGCGGCACTTAGGATTTTGGGCCCTACCGTATTGTCGGTCACTATATGATGAGTGATCTCAGAAACGATCCATGGGAAGCAGAATAGATAGCACCACTACAAGAATCAGCACCGCCAGCAGTGGGACGACCGCTTGCTTGATATTAGACGGTTGCACCGGAGCTTCCTGCTTTTTCCGCAGGGGCGTTCCGCCCTTTTCCCCTAGCGCAGCCGCTTGAGTCACTACGGGTAGCAAAACAGCGCTGTAAAAGAATATTGAGTAGGCAGGCCCCCATAGAGGGGGAAATTGATCATTCACCACAGCAAATCCTAGCGAGAAGACTCCAAAAATGAAGAGCAGTCCCTGCGAAAAGGAAGGAACCCATCGATAATTTTCGTAGAAACCCCGTTCCACTTCGTACAGGATATCGTAACGTTTCTGCCAGTGCGGATGAAACCGCCACAGGTGGCGCCACCAGCGATGTAGCCTGCGCACATTCTGGCGCTCCGAGTCAGCCGCATTTTTCCATAGCTGAATGTCGGCGCCCCATCGGAGAGCATCTAAATCCGCGCAAATTTCCCGGTTTCGCAACACATCCGCCCGGACTAAGCGGCCTGCCAAAGTGAATATCAGGCCCAATAACGCCGTGCCGATATTTTTGTACTCGATCGCCCAGTAAAAGCCATCCGTGAACTGCACCCAGACCCAGTGAACTACCCATGGAATGATACACATCGCCACCCAGCAGCGCCACAGCGAAACGGTGGCATATGCAATACCGACGTCTCGATTGCGAATATGAGCGAATTCGTGAAGGATTACCGATTCGAAAATTTCGGGCTCTTCTTTGAGGGATTTCATCAGGCCGTTGTTGAGACACAGGACAAGCAGGCCAGGGCGGCCGAATACTACCGCCGACTTGCTGCGACCTCCGGGGTCGATGACGTACCTGGGCCTGACCGAAAGCTGGCACTCTGTGCGCAAACTCTCCAGCTTTTCGTACAGGCTTACCGGTTTCTTACACTGTTCGTCATTAAGAGAAATAAACCACGGGTCTGGGCGGTGCCCGTTTCCTTCCCAGTACCGCCTTAGCGTAACGCCGGGTAGCTTGTGAGAATAGGGAAGCACCGGAACCTTGCGGCGCAGGCGCCAACTTGGAAGGAACCAGAATACCGCGAAGGCCATGAGGAGAATTGTCGCAACACCCGCCACGGCGATCGCGGACGACCAGGACCCCAGGCGGTCCTGGCAGGGCTCGGCAAACCGCCACTCAAGAGAATATTGGCGGTCGGTTTTCAGCAGCCTTTCTGCGAACGTTCCGCGCAGCTCAGGAACAACGGCGTGATCGAAGGCTCTGACGCACGGCTCATATGCAGACTGCCAGAGCAGTGTCTGGGCGGCTGTGTTGAGCAGATGCAGTCCGGATGTGGTCAGCAGCAGGAGTAAGAGTACAAATTTGCGGGTTGTTCCTCCGCTCATTGCCCGGTAGTAGGCATTCGCCTGTGGAGTCCATTTGCCATCGGGTCGCTGCGTCGGCGGCAACACGGTTCCCAACCCTCTTACTGGTTGCGCGCGATGTGGCTTATGACGCTCGCCGCGAGGTTCTCGGCCGCTTTAGTATCCATCCCGGCCTCACGGGCTCGCTCTTTGACGATGTTGTACAGTTTGTCATAGTGCGCATCTTTTAGTGGAGGCAGGGCCGCCACAGTCTCCGACTGTCGGCCTCGCAGTCTGTTCCACAGTGCGGCCAACCGACTGGTCGCCGTGCGCGCCGATGCGCCGGCCAATTCCTGCGCGAACTGCTGTAGCACCAGCCACACCAGCGGTGTTACCAGTACAGCCACCTCGCCCAGACCAAAGCCGAGTTCACTGTCCTTGTTCTTATACGACAACACCCGCATGACCTCAGCATTATCTTGCTGCAGCAAGGCTTCTGCCGTGTCCAACTCCTCAGGTGCCTGATCCGCCACAACACCCCGTACGACAACAGAGATCTGCGCGCCGCTCATCGTCCCCCCTCGATCGTCAGCTCTGGAAGCCTAGCCACAAGAGTGGTACCTCAAAGCCCGTCGCGCATCAGAAAAATCTGAGTGGCCCAGCCGGAGGCGGGGGAGTGTCGTTGGTCAGACACTCCCTCTACTGGTGGCGTCACTACATCTGATCTCAAGCGCCTGTGCCATGAGCATTCCTACAGTACGTCGCCCGACCCATGGTGTACGGGGCGGGCGACGTACTGTGAGGGCGGAGCGACGGTGAAGTCACGGTTACAACCCACGCACAAAAACTGCCCGGCCATGAAAGTGGTCCGTGGCGACTCCGTCTTTACCGCCACGGACCACCCGCTGCGATCATCACATGCCCGCCCGGCGCCGCGCCGGGTTTCAGTGCTCCTAACATCCGCTGGAGGCCGGCCCCTTGGCGCGAAGGCCCCGGCCGTCGCGCAAGGACACCCCGAGCGCCTGATCCCCGAAGCACCGCCCCTGCCGCCCGGTCCACCCACCACCCCACCACCAGATACGGACAGCAGGGGCCAGCCAAGGGGATGTCAGCCTCGCTGACTACGCCAAAAATGCGTGCTGACCTGCGAATACGCACGAAGATCGGGAAGGGTGAGTGCAGGGCGCCGCGCAGGGTCCCACGCAGGGCGCCCTGCGGCACGCCGCGCAGGATCCCGTGCAAAGCGCAGTGCAGGGCGGCTGTGGGAAAAGGCGTCCCGTTCGTGACTGGTCGCGGGTACGGAGGTGGGCACCGCCTCGGCCGGGGCTAGGCCGGCCCCGCACTGTCGCGACTGAGATCAAAGTTGTGAGCCCGTGCTGGCGAAAAGAGTCGGCCGGAAGCGTCCTGCGTCGCCTGTTCGGGAAGCCGTCTTCCGGCCGTCCAGGCGCCCTGTGGCGGCCCCGCCGCCGCCCCTCCCCCACGCGCGCGGAGGCCCTGCCGACGCGCCAGAAGAGCCCTCTCGCGCCCGATCCCCCTGGGCAGCCGCTCGCCACGGTCCCGCCCTCCCTCTCTTTTCTGCGGGCGGGGCGGTGGCGAGGGGTGCACAGGGGGATGTCAGACCTGCAGACCACACGAAAAATGCACCCTGACCTGCAGAGATGCGTGGGGCGGGCGGACGTGAGGTGCAACAGTTGTCGCAAGAGGATGCGCAACAGGTAACGCAAGAGGATTCGCAACAGTTGTCGCAACCAGACCACGGCCCCGGCCCGTCAGGGGCCTTCACGGCCCGCACGGGGCGCAGGAGCCGCGCTGTTTTCTCCTGTCTTCTGCGCACAAGACGGGCCCGGTGACCTGTGCTGGGGTATCCGGTGGAGGGGGTCGGGGCGGGGCGGTTGGGGTGCTGTGGTCGGCAGGGTCGTGTTCTGCGGGTGGCGTGGCGGAGGGCTTCCCGGACCATGCATCGGGGGCCACGGGCGTCGATAGCGATCACGGTCCGTTGTTCCGCGGGTCCTGCTTCTTCGGTCCGGATTTTCCTGGCTGTTCGCCGGTGCTGTCGGGGGGGCAGGGTGACGGCTCCGGCGACCACGTCACGGGACAGGTCGGCCAGGCGGATGCGATGACGGCGGGCGTGAGCGCGCAGCTGTTCGAAGGCGGTGCCCGGGTCGGTGCCGCGGGTGGAGGCGAGGAAGCCCTTGGCCTGTTCGATGGCGCTGCGGCTGTCCAGGGCGCGCTGCAGCTGGCGGTTGACGGTGCGCTGGTGGTCCAAGGATGCCTGCTGGACCAGGGAGATCGTGGTGGCATCGGCCAGGGCCCTCGACAGGTGCCGGTCGGCCTCGCCCAGCACTTCCGGGGTGCGGCGGAAGAGGTTCAGTACGCCGATGGTGTCGGTGCGCAGCCGGATCGGGGTGGCGTGCACGCAGCGGTAACCCGCCCGATAGGCATGCGCGCTGAACTCGGGCCAGCGCACCGGGGAGGCGTCCAGCGGCGTGTGGTCGATGGACCTGCCCTCGCGGTAGGCGGTCAGGCAGGGGCCGGCGCGGGCGTCGAGCTCGAACAGCTCCACCGCCCGCATCCGCTCCGAGGACGCCGCCACCAACTGCAACGGCGCACCGGCTGCGGCGAGCATCACCCCGGCATCACTGATGTCCAGCAGATTCATGCAGTGCTCGGTGACCCGATAGAGGAACTCCGCCGGATCGAAATCCACGACCAGCACATCGGCCAGATCGATCAACGCCGCCGTCACCCGCCGCTCACGCGGCAGAACGGCGGGCTCTCCCCCGCCGGGTGGATCAGAAGTGGAAGCAGGCATGATCAGAAGGCTTTCCGGGTGATCGGTGTCAGCGACCGCAACCGGACAAGCACGCACGGGGACTGGGTGGAAACCACCCGGCCACGCACTGACCTATAGCTATATCTACTCGCCCCCGCACCCGCCCGCCAGACCCCCGCCCTGTCACGGTGGAGACCGCCTCACGGCCACCCCGGAACGACGTGGCGGGCCGGCCGTCCAGACGCGGCACGTCCGCACGGCGTAGCGGACACCGCGGCGTGCTGCGGATAGTGTCCACAGCCGTACAGCGCAAACGTGAAAACAGCGTCCTAGACGCCTCGGCCGGCCTTCGCCGCTTGGCGGTGTGCGGGAGGGCACGTCGTGGTCGAGGCGCGTGGTCCGGCCCGCCCGACGGTGCGGGCCGGACCCGCGAGAAACATCCCACCAGACGCCCTGTGCGTAGGTGCGGCGACCGAACAGCCGCCGCGGCCGAGCAACTGCTTCCGCCTCCTCCTGCCCGGCCCGGGCCTCGGCCAGTTCCCGGGCGCACGCGGCGCAGCGATCGCCCATCTGGAAGTCGGGGTGGGGGTGGAGGGGGCGGCCGCATCCGGGGCAGGGCCAGGCTCTCGCCTCGCGGCGCCGGCGGGCGGCCTCGGCTTCAGCTTGGGCCTCGGCAGCCCATTGTTCGCGGATCTCCTGAGCGCGGCTGCGGTCGACTTCCGCGCTGGCGGTAAGCATCGCGGTCGTCGGGGTCGGCCAGGGCGACATCGAGGGTCTCCCACTCGCTGTGGCCATAACGCCACCACACCGCCCCGTGCGGGCCCTTGGCGGCCAGCAGGCGCAGCGAGGTCGCCAGGAGCGGGATACGGCCGGCGAAGTCCTGGTAGCCGTCCTCACCGCCGATCTCCGACGGCCTGGGCCACCGGTGCCAGACGCCCTTCCAGAGGGCGTGGGAGAGGCGTCCCAGGGCCGTCATGCGGTTGCGCAGCGCCTTAAGGTCCGGTGTCCTGGGTGAACACCACCGCCACCGGAGGATGCGCGAGGCGCCGTCTGTCCTCGGGGGCGGCGTGGGGCCAGACGGTGTGCCACAGCGCCGGCCCCGTGCTGGCATGGGCGGGGCGCCGGGAGTCCGCCGGGCGCTTGAAGAACGCCGCGTAGCGGGCCACCTTGTCCGCCAGCACCTCCGGGCTCTCGGTGCCGTTGTCGACCTCCACGAACAGCAGCTGCGGCGCGGCGCCGGGCAGGGCATAGACGAGATCGGCGCGCGGGAAGCCGCGGGCGGGCGAGGCGAACGTGCCCGCCGCGGGCAGGGTGACCTCCGTGGTCCAGGCGGTCAGCGGTCCCAGGCCCGGCGGGCGTTCGGCCAAGACGCGCGGCGCGGCATCCGGAGCGGTGCGGGGGCCGGGCAGCATCGGCTCCGGCGGCGTCTGCAAGAACGCGGTGAGGGTATCGGTGACCTTCCGCGCGTGCATTGCGCCGACCGGCCGTCAGGCTAAGGGCGACGGATGGTGTCCTGCGGCGTGGTGTAGCAGCGATCTTCGCAGGAGCAGCTTTCGTGCCTGCCCCTCGGCATGAGTCGTCGATCATCTGTGTCGACGGCGCAGGCTGACGGTCCGTCGGGCCACGAAAGTCGCGGGCGCCTCTGATGGCCGGCGCGACCTGCAACTTTGCAGTGATCGCTAGTATACCACATGAGGGGACACGACCTCGGTATCAGCGGCGCGAGGTTATGCCATGTGTTAGTCTCACGCGTTTGCGTGGTCGTCGCGGTGGGCGATTCTGCCTGTTCCGCTCGGCTTGTGCGTGGGCTGTTCAAACCTGCCGGGCCTTCCTCGGTACGTTCCCCTGCGGAAGGCTGTTTATGAAGCGTCCCAATGACTCCGGCATCGCGCACGGCAGTCCTGCCCAGCCCGAGGCAACGACCCCGGCGTCGCCCCCGACCGTCACCTTCGCCGGTCTGGAACTGCCGACGGAGGTGCTGCGGACACTTGGCGAACTCGGGGTGCGCGAACCCTTTCCGATCCAGGCCGCCACACTGCCCGATGCCCTGGAGGGGCGCGACATCCTGGGACGCGGGCGCACCGGCTCGGGCAAGACGCTCGCCTTCGGCCTGCCGCTGCTCGCACGGACGGCCGGGCGTCGCGCGGAACCGAAGCAGCCCCTTGCTCTGATCCTGGTGCCTACCCGGGAACTGACCCAACAGGTCACCCAGGCGCTGGCGCCGTACGCCGAGGCACTGCGGCTGCGGATCGCCACGGTCGTCGGCGGAACGTCGATCGGCCGGCAGGTCGCCGCGCTGCGCCAGGGAGCAGAGGTGGTCGTCGCCACCCCCGGACGCCTGCACGACCTGATCGAGCGCAACGCCTGCCGCCTGGGACGGGTGAGAATCACCGTGCTGGACGAGGCCGACCAGATGTGCGACTTGGGATTCCTGCCGCAGGTTGCCGACGTGCTCGAGCAGGTGCACCCCGACGGTCAGCGGATGCTGTTCTCGGCCACCCTGGATCGCGACGTCGACCAGCTGGTCCGCCGCTACTTCCACGACCCCGTCGTCCACTCGGTCGACCCGTCCGCGGGCACGGTCACGACGATGGAACACCACGTCCTGGTCGTCCACGGACCCGACCGCTACGCCGTCACCACCGAGATCGCCGCCCGCGACGGCCGTGTCCTGCTGTTCCTCGACACCAAGCACGCTGTCGACCAGCTCACCCGGCATCTGCGGGCGAGCGGGGTGCACGCCGGGGCCCTGCACAGCGGCAAGTCCCAGCCACAGCGCACACGGACCCTGGCGCAGTTCAGGAACAGCCAGCTCACCGTTCTGGTGGCGACCAATGTCGCGGCCCGTGGCCTGCACGTCGACGATCTCGATCTCGTGGTCAACGTCGACCCGCCCACCGACGTCAAGGACTATGTGCACCGGGCGGGCCGCACCGCCCGCGCCGGTGAGTCCGGCAGCGTGGTCACGCTCGTGCTGGCGGGCCAGCGCCGCGAGACGAGCCGCATGATGGCCGGGGCCGGCATCGAGGCGACCGTCACCAAGGTGCGCTCGGGCGAGGCAGAGCTGAGCCGGATCACCGGCGCCAAGACTCCCTCCGGGATCCCGCTCGACGGCGGGTCCGCCGTCCCCCGACCCAAGAACACCAACGCTCCCTTCCGCGGCCTCGGCACCAGCAAGGGCACCTCCCGCGGCGCCGGCGGCAAGTCCCGAAAGGCCGGCGAGGCCCGCAAGCTCGCCGAGGCCCGCAAGGCCGCCCTCGTGCGTCGCAACGGCTGAAAGCCGTTGCCCTGGCAGCCCGGCCACGGGATCGGCAACCCTCGGCCCAGCCCGAAGCCGTCATGTGCGCCTCACCCACGAAGTCACCGCCTACGGCCGCGAGAGGGATACCCGCCGAAAACGGAGCAGAATGATGTTGCCGGCGCCTCGCACTGCGCCCAGCATGACAAGCTGTGCTTGCCCACCCCCGAACCCAGGAGGTCACCATGACCGCAGAGCCCGTATCTACGGAAGGTTCGGAGCCGGCTGCCCCCGAGACATCCCCTCTGGAGCCGGACAGCGACGGCAACTACGACCTCAAGCGCAAGTTCCGCGAAGCCCTGGCGCGCAAGCGCGGTGCGCAGGCGGACGCCGCTGATATTGCCGCCAAGTCCGATGCATCGAAGGTGCGTTCGGCGCACGGCCCGGCTGCGAGCCAGCGGTCCTACAGGCGCAAGAGCGGCGGCTGAGTCGATGAGTCCCGCGATCTAACCGCTTCACCGGCACTCGCGCTATCCACTCGCGCGTCCCGTGCAGTGGCCCGCGACGTGCGCATGCCCGTGCGCGCGTTGCGGGCGGGGCGTAGCCGGGGGACTCGCCCGGGGGAATGGCCCAGATGCGGTTGGCTCGGTCGGTGGCGCGCCGAACTGGAATCCCGGGATGAGGGCACTGCCTTGTCCGAGGGTACGCGGCCGGTGTTGCGCGCCTTGCATGCCCTGTACCGCTGTGAAAAACGACTGCCGCTGTCGTCAGTTCCTCGCCGTCCGGGCCTGAGGCTCGTAGGGCGGGCCACAGCACCGTCTCTTCCACGAAGGCATGGCTGAAGACCAGCTGCACCGCCTGTGTCAGAACGCGTTCCCGCTGGTGAAGGTCGTCGAGGGTCAGGTACTGATCCGTCAGACGCCGTTTCCTCGTGCTCACGGCGTTGCCGCACCAGGATGCTGCTGTTTCCACCGAGCTGCTCGACGGGCTGATCCTTGATGGTCTTCGATATAGCCGCTCCCGTGCGTGCGCCGGAGACAGGCCGTGACGCTTGTCGGAGCCACCCTGATCTCCACGCCTGCCCGCACCATCCCTTGGGGCAGCAGCCCTTACGCTTGGCGCGCCCCCAAAACTTCCCGAAACCTTGAGCTTCGGCTGGGTCAAAATCTGTGCCCGCGAGCCGAGGTTTCAGCGGGACAGGCAGACAGATTCTCTACCGCATTTAAGTGGGTGGGATTCTTCACCGTACACAGGCCGCTTCGGCATGCTACTGTCGATCTCAGTTGCAGTTGTGGTTCCCAAAACTTCAAGTGTCCTCCGGGCGGCGCCTGTGCCACTGGAAGCACTTTTGTTATCCGGACTTTCCCGGCGGGGTGATCATCGCGGCGACACGGGGTCCGCACAGTGCGAATCCCGATGCACTGCCCCAAAGGAGAAATGATATGGCTGCTGGTACCGTGAAGTGGTTCAACGCGGAAAAGGGCTTCGGCTTCATCGAGCAGGACGGTGGCGGCGCTGATGTGTTCGCCCACTACTCGAACATTGCCGCCCAGGGCTTCCGCGAGCTGCTGGAGGGCCAGAAGGTGACCTTCGACATCGCGCAGGGCCAGAAGGGCCCGACGGCCGAGAACATCGTTATCGCCTGACGCTGACTGTCGCGTACTTGTAGCTGGGACCCGCGTCCTTCGGGGTGCGGGCCCCAGCTACTCGCATTTTCCCGCAGTGGTCTCGCCTGCGGACGACAACCAGGATCCCGTAGGCTCACCGCATACGGGGCATCCTTCAGGGGTGCACGCATCCCTTCATCGCGGCGGACGCCCCGAACATTGCGTCCGCTTCGCGCCACTCATTCCAGCTCCTGTGCCGCACGGATTTCGTCGGTCAGATTCGCTTTCGCATTCCACCGGTCCATTCTTGCAATTCTCTGTGTTGCTGATCGCCGCGGGAATTCCTTGATATGTGCCGCATCGAGGAAGGTTCCGCATGAACCGCACACGCACGAACGACCGCTTCACCCGCACCCGTAACGGCAGTGCCGAATCCGGAAGGGGCGGCAGCCGATTCGGTTCGTCGGCCAGGAGCCGCTCCGGCGGGCCGGGCCGTTCCGGTGGTTACGGCCGCCGGCCCGCCGCGGCCCAGGGGGAGTTTGCGCTGCCCAGGACGATCACTCCCGCGCTCCCCGCCGTGGAGGGCTTCGCCGATCTCGACATGCCCGGGGCGATGCTGGGCGCGCTCAGCTCGCAAGGCGTGACCGTACCCTTCCCGATCCAGGCTGCGACCCTGCCGAATTCTCTCGCCGGCCGGGACGTACTGGGCCGTGGCCGCACCGGCTCCGGCAAGACCCTCGCTTTCGGGCTGGCGCTGCTGGCCCGTACGGCCGGGCAGCGCGCCGAGGCGAGGCAGCCGCTGGGGCTGATCCTCGTACCCACGCGTGAGCTGGCGCAGCAGGTCACCGACGCGCTCGCCCCGTACGCCCGCTCTGTGAGGCTGCGGCTGGCCACGGTGGTGGGCGGAATGCCGATCGGCCGACAGGCGAGCGCGCTGCGCGCTGGCGCCGAGATCGCCGTCGCCACACCGGGACGCCTCAAAGACCTCATCGACCGCGGCGACTGCCAACTGAACCAGGTTTCCATCACCGTCCTCGACGAGGCCGACCAGATGGCCGACATGGGCTTCATGCCGCAGGTCACCGCCCTCCTCGACCAGGTCCGCCCCGAAGGCCAGCGCATGCTGTTCTCCGCCACTCTCGACCGTAACGTCGACCTGCTCGTGCGCCGCTACCTCAGCGACCCCGTCGTGCACTCCGTCGACCCCTCGGCCGGCGCGGTCACGACGATGGAGCACCACGTGCTCCACATTCACGGCGCCGACAAGCACACGGCCACCACCCAGATCGCCGCACGCGACGGCCGCGTGATCATGTTCCTCGACACCAAGCACGCCGTCGACGGCCTCACCGAACACCTCCTGAACAGCGGGGTACGGGCCGCTGCCCTGCACGGCGGGAAGTCACAGCCACAGCGCACCCGCACGCTGGCACAGTTCAAGACCGGACACGTCAATGTGCTGGTGGCGACCAACGTCGCGGCGCGCGGCATCCACGTCGACAACCTCGACCTCGTCGTCAACGTCGACCCGCCGACCGACCACAAGGATTACCTCCACCGCGGCGGCCGTACCGCCCGCGCAGGAGAGTCCGGCAGCGTCGTCACCCTGGTCACCCCCGACCAGCGCCGCGGCATGACCCGCCTCATGGCAGCGGCCGGCATCGTGCCGCAGACCACCCAGGTCCGCGTCGGCGAAGAGGCCCTGCACCGCATCACCGGCGCCCAGACCCCCTCCGGCATCCCGGTCGTCATCACCGCACCGGTGGCCGAACGCCCCAAGAAGCGCGGCGCCACCTCACGCGGCCGACGCCGCCCCGTCTCGGCGGCCCGCCGCGCGCCCGTACGGCAGTCCACCGCCGGTGCGGCGGCATAGAACCTTCGTGTCAGGAAGCGCCCAACTCCGCAGGAGGCACCCTTTGACGCCGGACCAGACGCAGTGCCGCTCAACACGTACCAACGCCGTGCAGACGGCGGCCGATCCCGCGGACGCGGCCGGACCGCAGGTCTGGGAGGACATGACCGTGGAGGTGGCACTGTCCGTGATGGCCGCCGCCCGTACAGGTCAGCTGGTCGTCTGCGACGAGGACGGTATGTGCACCGGCCTGGTCACCCGGGACCGGCTCACAGCCGTTCGTGACGGTTCCGGATACACGGACCGGATCCGCCTGCGTGACATCGCCGACCTGATCGGGCCCTTCACGTCGCCGCTGGCCACGAGGGCCGAAGCCGAGCGTGCGATGCGCTGCCGACGGCTCGGGGCCCCGCCCGTGGCCGACGGACACGGCAACGCTCTGGGCGTCCTCGCCCTCTCTCGCTGAACCGCCGTCACCCCTGTCCGGGCCCGTCTTCTCTTCTCCCTGGAGGCATCCTGCGCTGTGTCATCGCTCGCTTCCCGTTCGACCTGACCAAGAGCGGCGTGGTGCAATCGATGAAGGGCGTCACACCTGAGCTGGTCACCGGTGAGTTCGTCATCATCGGACGACGCCATTACCCCGCCAAGCAGGCCGGCCAGGTCGTCACCCGCCAGGACCGGCGTGGTTTCAGCACCGGCGAAGTCCTCAGGGCCATGACCCAACTCGGCTTCACCTGCCGCACCCGCCCTGCCGCCGCATCTGCGCCCCTGGCCGACCCGTACGGGCCGGCTTCCACAAGCTCGGCGCTCCCCCTGTCCGCCTGACGTACGGACAGGTGCGAGCCGACCAGAGCAGTGAGGCCCCACCGGCGTGGGCGAATTCCAAGGGTCGTAGCAACACCGCGGTGAGTTGATCAAGCCGCGAGCAGTTTAGACAGACGCTCGGCCGGGGTCTCCCAGTCGAGCGTTTTTCTGGGTGGGCGGCTGTTGAGCTCGGCAGCAACAGCATCGAGGTCGTCCCTGCTGTGCCGGAAGAGACCGCTGCCCCCAATACAAGTCGGAAGTACTGCCGTAGCCGGCCGTTGGTGTTCCCGTTCGAGCCGCACTGCCAGGGGCTGGCCGGGTCGCAGAAGTGGACCGGGATGTCCGTGGTGATGGTGAAGGCGCGGTGGGAGGTCATCTCGATGCCCTGGTCCCAGGTCAGGGACGGCATCAGGCGAGGCGGGAGGGTCTGGACGGTCTCGGTGAGCGCGTTGCGGACAGCGGCGGCACCGTGGTCGCGTGGGAGGTGCACGAGCATCAGGTAGCGGGTGCTGGCGGTTGGACTGCGTTCGACCACGGTGCCGATGGCGGAGCCGTTGTTCTTGCCCACGATCAGGTCGCCTTCCCCGTGACCGGGGACAGCCCGGTCGGCGGCCTCGGCGGGCCGTTCGCTGATCATGACCATGGGGTGCACGAACCGCACTCGGCGGGCCGCCGAGTGCCGGTGCGGGCGGCCTATCGCGCGTCCGGTCCGCAGGGCCCGGGTCAGCTCGCGCCTCAGTTCCCCGCGGCCTTGGCCGTAAAGCGACTGGTAGATCGTCTCGTGGACCACGTGCATCTCCGGCTGGTCGGGGAAGCGTGCCCGTAGCGTGGCAGATCTGATCCGGGCTCCACCGCCGGGTCACGTGGTCCTGGAGGAAGTCCCGCAGTCTGGGGTGCTGGGCGATCTTGCCGGGCTTGGGGCCGCGGTCCGCGGGCGTCCGCGCGGCGTCGGGCGGCGTACGGGCGGTAGGACCAGCCGCCGTTGGGCATGAGCGTGCGGTTGCGGCGCATCTCCCGGCTTCGGTGGAGGGACTGCGGCCAAGCTCGGCCGCGATGGCCCGGACGGACGCCTTGTCCCGGAGCCGGTCAGCGATGTGGATGCGGCCGGCCTTGGTGAGGTAGCGCGACGGGCCGACGGGTTCCTCAGGGTCAGCCGGGGGTTCGGGTGCCTGCCAGGGCAGCCCCGTGTTCACGAGGGGCGGGGCTGCCCTGTACCTCGCGGATGCCTGCCGGCCATAGAGCCGACGCTTGCCGGTGCGGCGGTTGATGCCAATGATCCGTCAGGCTTCCGTGTTCCCTATTCCAAGATCCACGAGCCGAAGGTGTTCCTCCCGCTCAGTGTCCGACCTCCTGGGCCCCTGAGGCCGCGGACCTTTCCGGATCTCGAAGTCCATCGCACCCCTTGAACTGGGGTGTTGCGACGACCACTAGAACGGAAGCGTGCCGGTGGGACCTCACTGTGTGCCGTGGGTCGGTGAGTCAGTGGTCGGAGTAGCTGAAGTCGCCCACGGTCCAGGCGCTGACGTCCTCGATCGCGACGCGGTACATCCCGCCTGTCTCCGGGATCCCCACCGTACCCTGCAGGATCCGGGCGACGTGGAAATGCAGATGCGTGGGCAGTCGCTCCTTCCTCGCGGGGCTGTCGAAGACGGCGGAGAACTCGCCCAGGTCGGCGGAGTCCGCCAGCACCTCCGACACTCTCTGCCTCCACATGGCTTCCGGAGCCAGCCGACCGGTGATGACAGCACCACTGGTGACCACGGTCAGGGACATCTGATTGCTCTGCCCGGACTCCACAAGGGCAGCTATCGCAACGAGCAGCTCGTCAAGCTTCGACATGGGGCGGATTCTATGCACCGGCCCGCCCGGGCGGCTTGGACGATGGCGCAACCGGGCGAGACGGGCGCATACGGCTCCCCTGGTGCCGCACTACAGGCCTGAGGTGCGCATGTGCGGCGGCTGCGAGCCAGGGGCGTACTCCGAGGCATTGGTCTGCTGCCGTTCGGCCGCCGCAGGTCTTCGATGAACGCTCGTGACGCGGTTGCAGGACCAAGTAGTACGCAGCCCCTGTTTGCAAGTGCTGGGTTCCGAGGGAAGAACGGAGGAGTCGCGCACCACCCCCACGCGGACGACATCACCACAGGTGTCCGCTGTCCTCGATTCCTCTGCTCAAGGGAGCAGCATCATGACCCGGGACAACGTTCCCGCGCCCGCCCAGCTGCCCACCCCGCGGCAGCCCGCTGGCGGTGCCTGCCTGACCGCAGCGATAAGCCAAGGCGCCGTTCAGGGTGCCGTCCGGTCCATCACGGCCCGACTGGTGGACAAGTTCCTCACCAACCCGCCCGACTGGCTCAGAGTCCTGTGGCACGCGCTGCCGAGGCCCTGGGAGTAGCCACCACGGCCGGGCAGGACGGTCCTGCCCGGCTGCTGTCGCCGCTTGCGCGTCAGCCGCGGAAGCGGGAAAGCCCGGTGCCGCCGGCCTTCTGCTCGGGCACGGCCTGGTCGTGGTCGCTGCAGACGGTGCCGAGGATTTCGTCCTGACCGTGGCTGTGTACGGTGGCTCTCCGGCCGCCCGAGTGGGAGAGCCGGGGCACGATGATCGGCGCGCTGCTCACGCCTCCCAGCAGGTCTCTGGCCTGATGGGCGGGCGAGTCGGCCCGGCCGCCGGCGCCGAACTGCCTCAGCTCGGTGGCAAGCGACACTGGTGTCGGCCTCGTCCCGCGTCCAGCCGGTGATGTCGAGCAGCGCGACGTTCAGCGGGTCACCGATCAGTTCGGCGTAGCGCCGGTCGGGCCGTAGGCTCGACCGGTCATGGTCGGTTCCGTAGACCTGGCGGCATAGCAGCTGCTCGTCATCACGGTCCATCCGTCGTTGAGGATGGCTAGGCGGCTCGGGTAGAGGCTGCTCGGCAGTGTGCAGGAAGTGGCCGACGGGTCAGGTAGTAGCGCAGTCGCGCGCCTGGCCCATCTGCTTTCTCGACGGTGCGGTCGGCGGTGGCTGCCTGCCAGCAGGCGGCGATTGCCTCCTTGAAGAAAGCGGAGTCGAACTCGTCAGCCGCGGCGACCTGGACGAGGACGTGTTCTGGTTCCTGTGCCCGCCTTCTCCGCAGGAGGCGGCAGGTGGCGCCCTCCAGCGCAGGGCGGTTGGGCAGATGTTCGGCCGGCGACTTGCCGTGACGGGCGGATTGTCGGCTTGCCGGGGTGGCGGCAATGATCATTTTCAGGTGTTCGGCGAAATCCGGTCCGGGCAGGGGGATCTCCCAGTCGGGGTTGCGGTCGTAGCCGATGGTGACGGACATGGTGACGAAGCTGATGACTGCGTCGGCGGTTTCGGTGTGCTCGCGGGGTGTGGTGGATGCGAGGCGGCTGAGGATGCGCAGGAGGGTGGGCAGGCTCGTGTCGACGCTGACGCTGTGGGCCGGGACGTCGTCGGTGGTGGTGCTGATGGTGAGAGCGTCCTGCTGGGTACTGGACCTGCTCTGTTCCTGCCAGAAGGCGGCCGCGTAGGTGTCGCCGCGTGCGAGGTGGTGCAGGTAGAGGCAGTAGCAGGCTGCGACGTCGCCGGCGCCGGCGGCGTACTGCCACCAGAAGCGGGCGCCGTCTTCGGCGTCGGCGAGTTGCAGGACGCAGCCGAGGATCCAGGCGCCGCGTGGTTCGGGCAGTTGGTCGGTGATGAAGTCGGTGAGCTCGTCGACGGTGCAGTGGGCGACGGTCGCCTCACATAGGGCTCGCAGGTGTTGCGCGGCCGTGTCGTTGGCCAGGTCGTGGCTATTGCCGTCCCACATAGGGGTGTCTTCCCAGGTGGGATAGGCGCTGTCTTCGTAGGGGACGGTGTCGGAGGGAACTTGCGGATCCTGTAGCAGGAGGGACTGGGCGAGCAGGTCGTCGATGCCGGTCATGGTGGGGTGATCACTCCCGGTTGTCGTGGCGGGGATAGGCGCTTTTCAAAGCCCACCGGGCGTGGTGGTCGTCGGTGTGGGTCTTGGCCGGGGAGAAGCCGACGATGTTGGGGATGGCGTCCGGGTCGATGCCGCACAGGTAGCGCAGGATCATGATGTCGCGCTGGTCCTGGTGCAGGCGGGCGATGGCGTCGAAGAAGTCGGCGATCTTGCCGATGTGGGCGAAGCGTTCCTCGATGTCGTCGATCTGGCTCTGGGTGACGGTGGAGAAGGCTGCGGCGCGCAGGTCGGGGTGTCCGTCGTGGTGGCGGTGGGCGCGCAGCATGACGCGGGAGCGCAGCAGTTGCCATGCGTAGCGGCGCATGTTGGAGCTGGAGGAGGCTTCGTCCCAGCTGAGCCAGAGGATGTCGAAGGCTTCCGAGACGACCCATTTGGCACGCTGTTCGCCCTGGAGCAGGGCGCGGGCGTAGGCGGTGTAGGCGGGGCCCATGACCTCGGTGAAGGCCTTGTGGGCCACAGGGCGTCGTTCCGGCTCCAGCAGTACTGCTTGGATGCCGTCTCTGATCCAGGCGTCGTCCTTGTTGGCCTCGCGGGCGGCAGCCGTCCACAGGCGGCGCAGTGGCCAGACGGGAACGTTCAGGGAGCGCACGACGCTGTAGGTGATCTGCCAGCGCGGGTAGTAGCCCTTGCCGCGCAGGAGCTCGGATATGCGGGCCTTGGAGTACCCCGAGAGGTTCACGAGGTCCTCCAGGGTCAGGCCGCTCTCCCTGAACCGCTCGCGCACCAGCTCCAGCCATGCGCGGTGAGTGGCGCCGACATGGTCCTCGATCGATTCCTGCCGGCGGCCGCGCCGACTCGGAGGCTCTCCGTTGGACTGCGCGGGCATGAAAGACGGTGTCATCGCGGCGGCTCCTGGTCTCCGGCTGCCGCCGCAGCCGGTGCAGTACCGGTCGCCGCGTTGCGCCGCGCCTCCGTGCCGTTGAGCGCGGCGACGATCTGCTGCACCAGCAGTCCGAGCGAGGGCAGGAGCGCGGCCGCGGCCGCCAGCTGCCCGAGCACGGTCATCACCGTGCTCCACGCGAAGACCACCACCAGCACGGCAATGGTCATCACCTGCTTACTGGGCATGAACCTTCCCTAGTAATCCGTAGGAGCCTGAAACAGCTCCGAAGGGGTCTGGAAGGCTCTCCCGCGGCGGTGCTGAAGCGCTGCGGGGGAGCAGGACGCCCAGCATGGACCGTCGACTACCTGCCACTCAAAGTGATCATGGTATTACGGAACAAATACGCTCGCGGCCTGCGCAGAAGAGCACGATCACTAATCTGTATCGATCACCACGGACGGCAAATCACAGCTGAATGAGTACATTTGACGGCGAAAAACGTACCTCTCGTTGCGGCACCACGGGCATGGCGCACCATAGAAGATGGACGCCTGCCCCGGCGTCGTACCTTCCCGTCTGGAAGGCAGTGCTGTCCTCTCGTGCTGAAGAACCACCGGAGAGAACAGCACGGCTCCCGCCCAGCCCCCCGTGTTGGGCGGGAGCCCACCCCCACCCCAGATCAGGCGCGCCACCGCGAGAGTCAGCCGCCGACCTTCTACGCGGCCTGCTCGGCTTCCTGCCCTTGGCCCCGCTCCTCCTGGCGTCGACGTTCGCCAGCGCCGGCCTGCGCTTCGGCTGCGACGGCCTTGGAAACGCAACCGCGCGCCCTGGCCATCGCACTGCTCCCCACACCCGCGGTGGTAGCCCCGCTCCCGGCGAGCTGAGCATCGGAGAGGCAAAGCAACAGGTCACCGGCCATAACCTCCGACAGGTTAGGACCGGGGCGTCGGCCGCCGCGGCGCAGGAACTGCGCGCAGCAGGTCCCACAGGGTGCGGGAGCCGGCCGCCCATTCGGCGAGGACGCGGCGGTCGACGAGGTGGAGGCGTTGCTGCTGGGCGAAGGTGCGGCCGGGCTGGGTGATTCTGCCGTTGGTGACCATGACGACGACGTCGGCTTTGTGGACGGGGCGGCCGGTGCCGTTGAGGACTTGCAGGTCGGGGGTGCCGACGGCGGCTCCGCGGTCGCCGTTCTTGCGGTGCTTGCACTGGATGACCCAGCGTCGGCCGTAGGGGTCGGTGGCTTTGACGTCGGCACCGAGATCGCCCTGGCCGCCGACCTGGACAGCGTCGGTGCAGCCGTCGCGGTGCATCAGGTCCCGGATGGCGTGCTCGAACTGGCGATGGCCAAGAGCGTCCAACTGCGCGATCCCGTACCGCAATGCCCGCGCCTGGGCCTGCTGCCACTGGAGGCGCTGGGTGCGCTGCTGCCACCAGCCCGCACCCGCCAGCAGGACCAGGACGGCGGCGATGAGGAGGATCCACCAGTGGGCGAGCAGCCAGTTGACCGCCATGACCACCAGGCTGACGGCCGCTACCGCGGCGACGCCTATGACGATCAGTTCCGTTTCCTGCTGCTGTCGGCGGCGCCGGCTGGGGCGTCGGGCGGGCCGCCGGCGCGCGGGCAGGCGCCGGGTCATCGGGTGGTGCCCATCGTGGAGAAGTCGATCGGGTACGACACCGACGGCTGAGGCGCGGGCGGCTTCGTCTTGGGGGTGTCGAACGTGATCGGGTAGGACACCGTGGGCCGCGGCACCGAAACCTTGGGCGCGTGATCGTCGGCCTGGTCGAAACGGATCGGGTAGGTCACGTCCGGCCCCGTCCCCGGTCTCGGACTGGTGGCATGGCCGGCCTGGGTGCTGGTGTTGCCGAAGCCGACGACGGCCAGCGCGGCCGCCGCGACGATGGTCATTTCCCGGCGTGCTCCGGCAGCCCATCGGTAGTGGCGGCGTACCCGTGTTCCGTCGGCGCGTACGTACTCCTCGATGTAGGGCATGGGTCCTCCCCCGTGTCAGCAATCCCTGGGTGTCGTGGCCATGCTGAGGGCCGGTACTGACAACGGATCACGTGCACGGCGGTGCATAGTGCCAGTTCAGGACACCGGTCGCGGACGGCGTGTCTTGGGTGCTGTCCGGTTCTGCTCGGACAAAGGTTCTGTATGTGACGGGCCATGCCTCCAGGGCCGGTTGGCGTGGTCTGCCGCCGTCGCACCCGGCGGGCGGGGCGGTGTGCTGGGCGTTCTCTTCGAGCCGGGCGGGCGGGAAGAGGTGGGTTGGTCCGCCGGACCGGAGCAGTGACCTAGTAATGTTCGGTGTTATGAGTACTCCAGGGTCTCGAGAGGAGCGGGAGAAGCTAATTACGGCTCTCACTCCCCGGTTGCGCAGGCACTTGAAGATCCGTGCCTTCGAGCACGGAATGGACATCCAGGACGCGGCTGAACATGCCATCAAGGCCTGGTACGAGACCGAGGGCCTGGCGGAGGTGGACACCGAGGGCGCCAAGACCTGGGGGACCTTCCTCCCGGTCGGCGAGCCGGAGCGGTTCAAGGCCGCCTGCGCCCGGCGCGGGGTCACCTATGTGCAGGGGCTGGCGCAGGCGCTGACCCTCTGGCTGGAGGGGCATCCGTCGCCGTCGGCGCCGCTGGTGAAGCAGCCGGTGGTGCGGGTGATAGTGGCCAACCAGAAGGGCGGGGTGGGCAAGACGTTTGTGTCCTCCGGGATCGCGCAGGCGCTGGCGGAGGCCGGCCACCGGGTGCTGCTGGTGGACTACGACCCCCAGGGGCACCTGACGGCGGAGCTCGGCTTTGAGGACCTCATGTACGAGGACGGGGTCGAGACGCTGATGATGCACATGGACGGCACCGCCCGCGGTGACATCCACGACCTCCTGGTCGCGCTGGACGAGGACGTCTTCGGCGGCCGGCTGCACCTGCTGCCCGCCAGCGACGACGCCTTCCTGCGCGATGTGGCGCTGTCGAAGGTGAGCTTCAGCGAGGCCGCCCTGGAGCGCGCGCTGGAGCCGCTGGAGGAGGACTACGACGTCATCATCATCGACGGACCTCCCAGCCTGGGCCTGAACATGGACACCGCCCTCTATTACGTGCGCCGGCGCGAGGGCGAGCTCGAGGACCGCTCCGGGGTGATCACCCCGGTGTGGGCCAACCGCGCCTGTCACCGCGCGGTCCGCCTGCTCAAGGCGCAAAAAGACGACCTGTGCGCCAAGGGCCGCATCCAGATCGACTACCTGGGGCTGATCATCAACGCCTACGACAGCCGGCGCGGCAAGCTCGTCCAGAACAACCGCACCGAGTGGGACAAGAGCAGCTCCCCGCCCGTGCTCGCGGTGATCGGGGACCTGAAGGAGAGCCGGGAGGCCGCGGACGGGCAGGTCCCGCTGCTGGTGTACGTCCCGGACAGCGAACACGCGCAGGTGATGCGCGACCTGGCAAAGGAGCTCGCCGTATGACCCCCCCCCTCCGCCCAGCGCATCACCCGCGGCTTCAGCGTCGACGACAACGAGCAGGCCGGCACGCCTGCGCCGAGCCGGATCCGCGCCCGCCAGCAGATCATGAACGGCGAAGGCCGCCGCCCACCCGCCGCCGTAGCGCTCGAGCAGCTGGTGCACAACCCGTTCAACCCGCGCGAGGCCCTCACAGACCTCGAGGAGACCGCCGCCTCGCTGCGGGCCAAGGGGCAGATCCAGCCCGTCACCGTGGTCCGCACCGCCGCCTTCCTCGCCGCCCACCCCGGCCAGGAGGAGGCGGTCGGTGCGGCCGAGTACGTCGTCATCGACGGCAACCGGCGCCTGGCCGCCGCCCACCAGGCCGCACTCGCCGAGCTGCGCATCGACGTGAACGACGACCTCGCCGCCACGGCCGCGGACATCCTCGAATCCGCGCTCATCGCCAACGTCCACCGCGTCGACGTCCCCCCACTGGACCAGGCCAAAGCCATCCAGGAACTCGTCCAGGTCCACGGCTCCCAAGGCCAGGTCGCCAAACGCCTCGGCAAGACGCCGGCGTGGGTCTCCCAGCGCCTGGCACTGCTGGAACTCACCCCCGAGCTGCAGGAGAAGGTCGAGACCGGCGAGCTCAAGGTGGAACCGGCCCGCCGGATCGGCCGCCTGCCCAAGGAGCAGCGGGAAGAAGAAGCCCAGAAGGCTCTTAACGCCGTTAAGACCCCGCGCCAGCGACAGCCCAAGCAGACCGAGGACACGGACGGCTCCACCACTCTTAACGCCGTTAACACCCCCCGCGCGCCGACCGGGGACACGCTCAAGATCTCAGGCGGCGTTAACGCCGTTAATAGCTCGACTGCGCAGGCAGGCCAGCCGGGCGGCTCTGGTGCCGGGCAGGAGGAGGTAGCAGAGCAGCCGGAGACCGGCCAGCCGAAGCGGCTGCCGTACGACAACCCGCCCTACATCGTCCACCACCTGCACAAAAAGATGGACCCCGCCGGCTTCGTCCAGGGCGCCCGCGTATGGATGCAACTGCTGCGCGAGGAACACCCCGAGGAATACAGCACTCTCCTGAAAGACCTGGTGGACGACGCGTAGCAGCCGCCCCGGCCCGGGGTGGAGCGCAGGTTCCTACTCGGGCCGCAGGTGCCGTGTGCCGCAGCGGGTTCGGTCGTCTCAGCCTGCTCCGCGGTAACCGGGGCCGTCATTGGTACGGGAGTCGTCATCGTTGTCGAGGATCACGCTGCCGTACTCGCCGTCGGCGACCCACTCGACCTTCAGGAAGAAGCGGGCGTCTGGCTTACCGGGCTGCAGCTGGAGGGTCAGCTGTTTCGGACTGTCGGCGGCAACGGTGAAGGGGAAGTCGGTGCGGTCGGGCTCAGGGTTTTTCTCCACCGGCACGACCGGGACCGGGGTTTGCGCGAGGTCCGCGTCAAAGACCGGTTCGTGCACCGTACCGGTGCAGTTGCCCGAAGACGGTTTTCCCTCGTCCTGTGCGGGAGCGGTGTCGGGCAGGATGGTGACCTCGACGCCGGTGACCACGATGGCCTGGTCCGTCTTTGCCTGCAGCACGAGGGGAAGCGTGGCGGGTGTGCAGGAGGTGGGACCGGATGTGTACGCCGTCAGGCCCGGCGGCCCGGAAACCTTGTCCCAGGCCCATCCCCACAGACTCTGGACCGCCCAGAACGCGATAGCGCCCAGCAGCGGCAGAACAACGAGCGTCGTCCAGTTCGTCCGGTCCCGCAGCGACGTCCGCGGGGACGGGACCGAAGTGGTGGTGCTGGTCTGCGGTTCCTCCCTCACGTCGTCGGACGGTGACGTGGGTGCGTCTGCCCCTTCAGGCATCTCAGTCGTCTCCCCCGGTTCTTCTTCTCCGTACAGCACACCTTCTCAAGTCATTGGCATGACCATGTATGACACGGCAGGAACCCGCAGACGCAATGGCTTGATGCTCAGGATGAAGATCTCCGGCGCCGCAGCGAAGCCGAAGAGACGGCGTGCGAGCCCAACTACCGACACCCGTCTCGGCGTTGCCGATCACCCCTAGGTTAGCGTCGCCGATCTGCCGGTCAGGCACCCAGCACGGCTCAGCACTTGCCAGGCAGGTCCCTTGCAACAGGCGAGAGGCCATGGAAGCCGGCCAGCCCCGCGGAGGCGGGACAGCCGAAGTCGCTGCCGTGCAGCAGCCCCCTGCCTGTCCTCCCTTTTTGCTCCGTGGACGAGCGACTGCTCTGCCGGCGGAATCAGGGGTGTGAGGTGCCCTCTGTGACAGAGGGCACCTCACACC
>NZ_BMVU01000081.1 GCF_014650875.1 Streptomyces minutiscleroticus | reverse complement strand
GTGTGGGTGGACTTGTGGGGATCAACACCGAGCAATATCACTGGACTGTGTTCCTCTCGGTCGGACGACAGGGCATCCACGGCCGACACGCCGACTTCCGGAACCAACCGGCCGGGACACGCCTCTGTTGAGTCAGACCGCGGACGGACACCGGACCGGCGACATACCCCGGGAGAGCCAGCCCCGAAGAGCGGCAGACGGTTCACGAGTCACCCGGCCCGGCGTCCTACGGCACGCTACGAGCGGCCAACCCGACCGCGTCCCGATACCCCCATACAAGTCGGCGGTTCACTCATCGATGCGACCGGTGAGAGCGTGCGACATCGTTGTCGACGTCTGGTCGGATATGCGGGCCACCTGCCGCCGTGAGGCCTATGCGCTGGTCTCCCGGCGACTCGAAGGCATCGGGATGCCGAACGGCGTTGGGACGGGCCGGGGCGGGCGGTCGGGCACGCGCATTTGGCTACCAAGGGCCACCCCTAACTGGAAGCGGTTGTCGACACCCATTCTGTCCATGAGCGAGCGAAGGATGTTCGTCACCGTGCGGGGGCTGACACCGAGTCGGCCGGCCGCGCTCGCGTCCGTGTGCCCGGCGAGCAGCAGCGCCACCAGCTTGCGCTGGCGCTCGTCGAGGGGCATGACAGCGGCGAGCCTCTCTTCCAGGGTCGGCCGCACCGGGGCGGATCGCTGCTCGCCGTCAGGTATTCGGAGGCTGCTGCGGCGCACAGGCATGGGGTTCGTTGAGCTACGCATGGGGCTCCCCTGGTTGGTGTGGTCGGATGTGGTGCGGTAGCCGGGCGCACTTACGCGGCGCAGCGCCCTGAAGCGGACGTCGTATCCGATGGGTGGAAGCTGACCGAGAAGGAAATGGAGGGTGACTACTGTCAATAATCGGATCCGACGCCGGAGAACATCCCAGGATGAGAGCGTTCATCTGGGAAGATGATGGCGAAGGCGGTCGACAGTGGTCCAGGAGGGCGGCTGCGGTATGGGTTCCGGCTCGACAGAATGGTTCCCTGTCGATCATCGGCTTGAGCTAAAGTTGACTGATTGGTAATATCCGCCCGTGTGGCCTAGGAGCAGGTGTGAAGATTTCGGGGGAAGTCGGTGCGCGCATCCGATGCCTGCGCCGGACAGCCGGCATGTCTCAGGCTGAACTCGCCGGTGACGGCCTGTCTGCCAGTTACATCTCGCTGCTGGAGGCGGGTAAACGGGTGCCGTCGGCAGACGTGCTCGTCCAATTGGCTAGGCGGCTGGGCTGCGACCTGTCCGACCTGACCGGCGCCCCTGCGCAGATTTCGGTCAACGAGTTCCAGGTGGAACTGAACTACGCAGAGATGACCCTGAACAATGGCGACCCGGACTCTTCGTTCGAGGCGTACCACACACTTCAGGAGAAGGTGAGCTTCGCTGACCGTCCCGAGGTCTGGTACAAGGCGGAGTACGGCATGGCCCGGTCGCTGGAGCACGGCGGTCGGCTGGAGGAAGCGGTCGCCCGGTTCGAATCCCTGCACGAGGCCTCCCTGGACCATCCCGATCTGGTGCCGCGTCTTCCCACCGTGATCGCGCTGTGCCGGTGTTACCGGGAGCTGGGCAACCTGTCCCACGCCATCGAGGTGGCGGAGGCCACTCTGGCCGAGTTGGACAAGTTTCAGCTCAGGCCGACCGTCATCGGTATCGAACTGCTCTCCACCTTGGTGGGTGTCTACATGGAGCGCGGCGACATGCACCGGGCGGCGTACCTCGCCACCCAGGCGATCGAGCAGGCGGGGACGGTCACGGACTCCCGAGCGCTCGGCGCCGCGTATTGGAACGCCAGCGTGGTCATGCACCGCAACGGCAACACCGCGGACGCCCTCACGCTGATCGAGAAGGCGCTGGCCATCTACGCGGAGGGTGAGGACCAGCGAGCCCTGGCGCGGCTGCGGAACGCCTACGCCATGCTGCTTCTCCAGTCGGAGACGGCGCAGCCGGAGCTTGCCCATGACGTGCTCGAACAGAGCCTCACCAGCCTGCGTGAGGTCGGTAGCAGCGTGGACGTTGCCTACTGCCTCTCCGCCCTGGCGCAGGTCGAACTGCGCCTCGAGAATGCCGAGGCCGCGATCGACCACGCCGAGCAGGCCCTGGAACTGCTCGGCACTGGCCACCGGTTGCAGAGCGCCCGCAACTATTTGGTGCTGGCCGCGGCCCGGTTGGCACTCGGTGACCGGGAGTCCGCGCAGCAGGCCCACGAGCGGGGCGCCCTGATGCTGGAGGCATCGGAGGCCAACCGCCAGGCGGCGTTCGCCTGGGCCGAGCTGGCCGAGATCCTGAGGCTCTGTGGTGAGGACGAGCGCGCGGTGTGGGCGTACCGGCAGAGCATGCGGTGCATGGGGCACCGGGAGACCTTCCTGACGGGCCAGAAGTTGACGTCGCGCACGTAGGGACGGCGCAAAAAAATTTGACCGTTGCGAAGGCGGCAGAGGAAGGAAGGCCTTTGCTGCCTTCACGCGTTGAGGCCCCATGGTCAGCAGCAGAGCGGGATGTTGTGGTAGATCAGGAATCCATCGGATGCAGACACAGCGATCCCGGTCGGCGATCCAGATTCGGTCGACTGCCCTCCGTACGCGGCTGATGCCACCGGGGTGGTGAAACACAACAGGAGTGCAACGGCCGCCGACAGGCACCTTAAATGATTCATCCTTAGTCCTCACATGATTCCTGAGGCCGTCATAAGTGACTCGCATTGTGACTCACTTGACTGCCTTGAGCCTAGATGCTGACACGGCATGACTTGATGGTCAACAGTAGAATTAACTAGAGCGACAAAGACGCTTTGTGTCCCTTTGGCAGGTTTTCGGGCCACTTGGAAAAGGTGCAAATTGCTATCGAAACCCCATATGGTAGTTGCATCGAAAAACGGATGCAACCCTGCCTGAATATGACTAAAGTTTGTGACAGCAGTTAAGGTTCGCCTTTGTGGATTGAAACGGGAGCGGTGTGCGTGCGCGAGAGCGTGCCGCAAGGAGGCGCGGACGGAGCGTTCCATGCTGTGTCGACGTTCGCGGAATGTCTGGACGGCTTGGTTACCGCCGCTTCCCACCGGGCCCCTGGTCGCGGGGACGACGGCGCCATCCTCCTACACCTCGGTAGCGGCACCTGCATGGCGCAGGTTCCTGACCGGTCATCCACGGCCCGAACCCGGTGGTGCCGTGGTCATGCAATGGGTGCTGAACCCCAGTCGACTGGCCCACCTGCCACCCGCCTCCCCGCCAAGCGCCCAGCGCACCGTCGGAGCCGTCCGGACCGGAAAGCGCCCCTACCAGGAGGCGCCGGGCGATGTCCTGGACGAGCTACGGGAGGCCGGCACCTCACCAAGTGACCTGACCTTCCTGTTCCGGGCGGAACCACAGGACGGCCCGCCCGTGACGGCCGCCCTGCGCGAACTCGGCGTCCGGCCCGGCAGCATCGTGCGTGGCATCCGGTTATCGGACGCGCCGATACGCATGGAACCCGAGCCGGGACCATGTCTCACGGTGCGCCGCCAGTGTCGGGCGGTCGTGTTCGCGCACTGCGACGAACAGTGCCCCTGCGGATGTCATCTCTCAGTCGCACACATCCAGTTCGCCGAGCGCCGACGGACGGCGGACCGCGTGACGCCCCCGCGCCGGCCGCTGTTCGAGGTGATCGTCTTTGAGCACGCGCTGACGCAACCCGTCGTCCCCGGCAGCGCGCCGATGCCGGGCGGCTGGAGAATCCCGGTGCCGCCCCTGCTCGGCCGGCTGACCGCGGGCATCGCCGCATTGCTGGCCCTGGCCGGCGCGGCGGCGGGCCCGAGCCCCGTCTTTCTCGCGAACGTGTCCAGCGCCGTCTCCCTGCTGCTCGGCGAGGGAATGGCACCTGGGCCTCGTGGCGGTCCGTACGTCCTGCGCCGGCTGATCCGCATGATCGGCACCGAATTGGCAGTGCACGGACTGACACCCATCTTAGACGTCGTCTCATTTGGGTTGCTCGGTAATCTGGTGCTATGGGGATCGTCGAGCGCTTGGTTCCGGATGAGCTGTGGGAGTTGTTCCAGCGGGTGGTGCCACCGGCTCCGACTCGGCCGCAGGGTGGCGGCCGGCGCCGGTACGGGGACCGGGAGGTCCTGGCGGCGATCGTGTTCGTGGCGACCTCGGGCTGTACCTGGCGGCAGCTTCCGCCGTCGTTCGGCCCTTCCGGGCCGACGGCCCACCGGCGGTTCACCGAGTGGACCAAGGCCGGGGTGTGGGCCAAGCTGCACCGCCTGGTGCTGGACGAGTTCGGCGCGCACGGCAAGCTGGACTGGTCGCGCTGCGCGATCGATTCGGTGACCATGCGGGCCATGAAAGGGGGGGCCTGACGGGTCCGAATCCTGTGGATCGGGGCAAGAAAGGCTCGAAGATCCACTTGATCACGGATCGGGTCGGTCTGCCCCTCTCGGTCGGGATCTCCGGCGCCAACCTCCATGACAGCCAGGCCCTGGAGCCGCTCGAGCGCGGCATCCCGCCCGTCCGCTCCCGCCGCGGCCCGCGCCGGCGCAAGCCCGCCAAGCCCCACGGCGACAAGGGATACGACTACGCCCACCTGCGGAAATGGCTCCGCGCGCGCGACATCCGGCACCGCATCGCCCGCAAGGGCATCGAGTCCTCCCAGCGGCCGGGACGCCACCGCTGGACCATCGAGCGGACCATGGCCCGGCTCGCCGGCTGCCGCCGTCTGCACCGCCGCTACGAGCGCAAGGCGGAACACTTCCTGGCCTTCACCAGCATCGCCTGCACCCTCATCTGCTATCGCCGCCTCGCCAAATGAGATGACCTCTTATTGACCGCGGTCATCGCCACCGCGGAGTTCACCTACCGTGTGCCTCTCGGCTTTCCCGAGCTTTCGGCGTGCTCCCGGGTGCACATGGCCGAGGAATGGGACGCCTTCCTGAGGGTGCTGGTGCGCGGACGCAACCTGCTGCTGCGACCCGGCGCCCTCTCGAACCGGCCGGGTGAGGCTGCGCGACAGCTGCCCCGGCTGTGGTCGGAGCAGGGCGTGCCGCTCGCACTGTCGCTGCGCTGGTGCCGTGAGACGGCATGGAACCGTCGCCTCTGCACCTGGCACTCGCGCAGGTCTCGGACGAGGCACGGCACCGCCCGGAGCCCGTCGTAACCGCGCGGCCTGCGAGGGCCGCACTGGTGACCGGACCGGCACCGGGTCCCCGGACGTGACACCTGGTGGGGCGCCGCTATCTAAAGGCCCCGGCGAGGCGCAGCGAGGCATGGCCGATGGGGCGTTCCGGTACCGGCGGTGCCCCTGGACAGTAAGCGGCCGGGGGCACCAGGGAGCCAGAAGGGTGGGCGGCGTTCAGGACACGGCGGCCGGGCTGGTCGTGAGGGCCGGGTCGGTGAGTGCCACCGGTGCCAAGACAGCGTCCACAGCGGCCTTGAGATCGTCGTCGAGGACGACGTCGCACGCTGCGGCATTGGCGATGATCTGCTCGGGCCCGCTGGCCCCGATCACCGCGCCCGCCACGTTCGGCTCCCGCAGCACCCAGGCCAGGGCCAGGACCGGCAGCGGCATCCCGGCCTCCTCGGCCAGCGGCAGCAGCCGTCGCACGCGGCAGAGGATGTCCTCACGCAACACCTTCTCCATGAAGTGCATACCGAACCCTTTGGTGTCGGTCGCGCGCGACTCAGCCGGCGGAGGCCGACCGGGCAAGTATTTCCCGGTCAGGACACCCTGCGCCAGCGGGGAGAAGGCGAGCTGGCCGAGACCCAGCTCCTGACAGACGGGGATCACCTCCGCCTCGATCACGCGGTGCAGGGCCGAATAGCGTGCCTGGTTGGACACCAGCGGTACTCGCAGCTCGCGGGCGAGGCCCTCCGCGGCACGGATCTCCTCCGCCCGCCACTCCGACACCCCGATGTAGAGGGCCTTGCCTGCGCGGACCACGTCGGCGAAGGCCGTCATGGTCTCCTCCAGCGGGGTGCCGTGGTCGTAGCGGTGGGCCTGGTAGAGGTCGACGTGGTCGGTGCCGAGTCGGCGCAGCGAGATGTCGATCGTCTCCATAATGTGCTTGCGGGACAGCCCGCGCTCGTTCGGCCCGGGGCCGACCGGCCAGTACACCTTGGTGAAGATTTCGATCCCGGACCGGCGTTCACCCGCCAGCGCGCGGCCGAGGATTTCCTCGCCCGCGCCGAACGCGTAGCCGTCGGCTGTGTCGAAACTGGTCACACCGGAGTCCAGCGCCGCCCTGACGCATGCACTGGCGCGGTCCTCGTCGATCTGCCCGCCGTGTGTGATCCAGTTTCCGTACACCAACTCGCTGACGTGCAGACCGCTTCGGCCCAGCCGGCGGTGTCTCACCTCGTGTCCTCCCTCATGCCGCGCCATCCGCCGCCGGATCGGTCCAGAAGTGCACGGTAATGGTCCTGCGCAGGACCGGCGCTGGGGCCCGCAGCAGGGACACACCGTGCAGCGAACGGGACGTCGTCTCGATGAGGACGCTGCGGTTGAAGGAGGGCATGATCCGAGTCGGGGATTCACCGTCGACCGGTTCGCCCAGTTCCAGCCAGCCGCCGTCCTCTGGGCGCCAGCCCTCGGTGAGGTAGGTGAACAGTGAGTACCGGCGCAGCCGCCCGGTCTCCGGGTGCTGGTTGGAGCCGACGTGCGCATGATGCACGGCGCCGTGACCGGCGAGCCGGTAGCTGCCCCAGTCCCCGTCCGGTTCCGTACGTAGCCCTTCCACCCCCGTCACCTTGCTGAGGAAGGAGGCGAGGTCGTCGCCGAGCAGGACCTCGCACAGGTCCCGTAGGGCCGCCCCGGCCAGCTGCCGGTCCTGGGAGTGCCAGCGGGGAATGCCCGGCTTCGCCGTCATCACGGCGGTGTCCGGGTAGGCGTCGGCGGCGGCGCGCAGGGCGTCGGCGGGAAGGATGCTGTCCCATACATAGTGCGGGAAGGGGGCGGCGCGGAAGCAGGGCTCGTGGGCCGCGTTCAGCTGCCGTTCCATGGCCGCGTAGTCGATCACCGGTGTGCCTGCCTTTCTCGGGGACGCCGCAGGGCGTCCGTCGGGGTGTCGGTCGAGAGGTCCGTCGGGGTGTCCGGATCCGCCGTCGTCCCGGACGGCGAGATGCCGAGCCGTGCCCGGCCGTTGGCGCAGGCGCCGTCCGGCAGGGCGAACCGCCAGCCGTGCTGGGGGCAGACCACCGCGTCCAGTTCCGGGTCGTAGTCCCCCGGGCCGAGCCGCGCGCCCAGGTGGGGGCAGATGTCGGACACCCGGTACGTCCCGCTCGGCGTCTCCAGCGTGAACGTGCCGGCCGGGCGCTCGCCGCCCTGCGCCGTCCGCCGCAGGTACGCGGTGAGGTCGTCGGGATCGCTGCACCGCAGCACCGACATGAGTTCCTCGTTGTACGCGCCGATGCTGGGCCGCCAGGCGCTGAAGCGGAACGAGAAGAAGAACTCCTCCCAGCTCATCCCTCCTTCCAGGATCTCCGGCAGGTACCGCGACGACAGGGTGAAGCGGTAGTCGTGAGCGTCGGTCTCCGGCCCGGTGCCCTCGCGCACCTCCAGTGAGCGGAAGTCGACGAGCCAGAAGCCGCCTCCAACGCCGCGCACATCGAAGGCGGCGACGGCGTCCACGGCCCGGCACAGGCTCTCCCCGGCTGCGAACAGTGCCTTGAAGTGGGCGGCGAAATCGTCGTAGAGGCCGTGCCGCGGCTCTGGGTACCCGGCGACCACGTCGGCGATGGCGGGGGCTCGTCTGCGGGCGTAGTCGGCAATGTAGGGCGCGAGGTTCTCCCAGTCGAATCCCTGCCGGATCCCCGGGTCTGCGGTCAACCGGCCAGTTGCCACGTCGAGTTCATCGCCCGGCAACGGTGCCATGGTGCGCTCCGCCAGGTCCGGGTGCTCGCGGCGCAGCCACGCGAGCAGTTCGGGCGGTGTGGTGAACACCGAGGACTCCGCGAAGAAGTGCGGGGACAGCTCAGGGTCGAGCAGGGCCGGCGGCCCGGCGAACGCAATAGCGCTGCGCGGGGCGAGTGCCTGCATGTAACGGGTCCACCGACGCATGGAGTTGACCTTTTTGCGCTGGGCCGCCTCCACCTGTTCCGCGGAGGGGAAGGAGTAGGCGAACGGGAACCAGGTGGCGCCGGAGAACTGCGCCAGGACAACATCGATGCGGGGATGGAGCCGGCGGATGGTGCGCAACTGGTCGCGGTCCACCTGGCAGTCGTTCAGGTTGACGACGACCTGGCCGGTGTTGGTGTCCTCAATGACGAGCGCCGAGTCCTGGTGCCGGGGTGTGGGGGAATGGATCAGGCGCAGCCGGAGCGGGCCGGCCTGAAAGACCTCCTGGTCGCCCAGGAGGACGGGGGCCGGGCCGCGCAGCGTGCGGACCAGCCGTTTCCAGGTCGGCAGCGGATAGTCCGGCATCAGCAGAGTGACGGACGGGTCGAGCGCGTTGAGCACGTCGGCGTCGAAGTGGTCCTGGTGGTCGTGCGACACGTACACATGGGTCGCCTCGTGCACGAGCGGAGCGCAGGAACTGTTGTCGGGCAGCTGGTGCCAACCCGACAGGAAGGCCCCGCCCTCGGAGAACCACGGATCGCAGACCAGCTTCACTCCGTCGGCCTCCACGAGGGCACCGGCATGCCCGAGAAACGTGATCTTCATGGCTGCCTCCACGGAAGGGTGCGGTGGGTGATGCGCTGCTTGCGGGCCACGACGAGATGCCGCGCGAGATTGGGGTCGCCGGAACCGGCGAAGGGACGTCCCCGCACGCACACGTCGAGTCCGGCGGCCGTGAGAGCGGCGGTGAGCTGCGGGGCGGTCGGGACGTGCAGCACGGAGTGGAAGACCTCGGGCGGCCGGCCACCGGGGCCGTCGTCCACCGCGACGATGCGGTGACCGAGCAGGGCGCCGTCCGCGACGGTGAACCCCTCGCTGAGCAGCAGGTGCGGGCCGTCCCGGAACACCGAGCCGGTCCGACGCCGGTGCACGCGCCGTCCTTCGTCGAACCCCGCGGTGCCGTCCTCGGCAAGGCGCAGATCCAGGACGGCGATGCCGCCCAGGCGCAGCCCCCGCACCAGCGAACCGAGCAGTTCCCGGAAGGCGCGGGGAGCGAGGAAATTGGCGGCGTCATAGGTGAGCAGCAGGGTGTCGCAGGCCGGCTCCCCGGGCGAGGCGGCGGTGTCCGCCGCGTCGCCGAGCACGAAGCGGATGTGGTCCTGCCCGGCGAAGCGGCGGCGGGCATGCTGGACCACCGCGGGGCCCGCGTCGACGCCGACGTACGCGGTCAGACCGTAATCGCCCAGCGCGGCCGCGTAGGTGCCGGGCCCGCACAGCGGATGGTGCACACGACCCGCCCGCCACTCGGGCAACTCATGACGCAGCCATGCGAGTTGCCGCTTGACCACCGCCGGGGGCCGGGAGGAGTCCGTCGTCGTGGTGTCGGTCTGCTCCCGCAGCAGCCGGGCGCTGAACTCCGGGTCGCCGTAGGGCAGGGGAGGCAGCGCGGCGATACGGTCCGGCGTCAGGCCGGCGAGGTCGGGCAGCTCCGGCCAGAGGAACGGAGCACCGTGCTCAAGGAATTCCCGGGCTATTTCCTCCGCACCGTGGTGCGCCGCTGTGTCGACCAATTCCATACCGACTCCGTAGCCTGCGGGACGTGCCCGGCCTGCATCCCATCTTGGGTTCAGGTTCTGTGCTCCGGATCGGCGTGGTCAACTATTTTGCGGATACCCGCTAATCCTTGGACTCCGCCGGCCGGCCCGGGCATGATGCGCGCTATGTTCGCGAATTCATGCACCGTTGTGTTGGATCTGGTTCCGCACTGTTCCTCGTCGCCGCGCGAAGAGTGGAGCGGGGACGACGATCTGCGTCCGCTGAGCGACGAGGGAATGAGGCAGGCGGAAGTTCTCGGCGAGGTGTTCAAGGAGGGGGTCGACGCCGTCTACAGCAGCCCCTCGCTACGCTGCCGGCAGTCCGTCGCTCCGCTGGCCGCCGTCGCCGGGGTCCCTGTGGTGGTCGACGACCGGCTGCGGGAGGCGGGCGGCTTCGCCGAGCCGGTGTCCTGGACCGAGGGGGTTTTCGCTCCCGTCGGCCCGTCGCTCGGTGGCGCGTGGGCGGCTGGTCGGGTTTTGGGCGCGCTGGTGGAGATCGCCGCCCGTCACGACGACGGTCACGCGGTGGCCTGTTCGCACGGCGACGCCATCCCCGCCACGCTTGCGTATCTGTCGGCGGCCCACGACTGCGCGCTGCCGCGCATCGTGGGCCGGGGCAGCTGGTACCGGCTGCGCCTGGAGCACGGTCGGCTCACCATGACCGGTATGCGTCCGTCGGGCCCCGCCTGACGGACGCCGCACACCGGAGGTTCCCGCCCGGCGGCCGGGTCCGGTCGGTGAGCCCGCCTTTGTCGGGCCGCGGCTCTCCCTGGGACCGGGCCCCGCCTCACAGATCCCGCTGTGCCTCCTCCACCAGCGCCGTCATCACCGCCACCCGCCGCCGCGTGCCGGGATCGGCGGCCGCCTCGGTGCGGGACGCGGCGTCCCGCGAAAGTAGCCGGTCAGCGATCCGCACCACGGGGAGTCCGAAGTGGTAGGCGGCCACGAGACGGTAGGCGAGGACCACGTCTTCCGGGTCGCACGGGTCTCCTTCTTCCGCCATCCCCGTGGCATGGCGCGCGGCGGCAGCGCTCCCGAGGGCGAGCGTAGCGGCGGGATCCAAATCCGCGGCCGCCGCCGACGACAGGACGAGGGTGGCCAGGTCCTCCCCGGCCGGCCCCAGACCCGCCTGACCCCAGTCGATCGCGACCGTGCCTTCGGCCGTCCGGAACAGGTTACGAGGTGTCAGGTCTCGGTGCACCAGGGTGGTCGGCAGGGACCGCATCATCCGGATGGCCTCGGCATGCCGGCGCGCCAGCGACCGCAGCGCTGTGGCGGTCCCCGGCCGGAACAGGCCGCGCACCGCCGGATCCGCACTGGTCTCCGCATCGGCGACCCGGTCGATCAGAGCGAACCGCCCGCGCAGCGCGGCCTGTTCCAGGAACGGCCTGCACCACCACTCCTGAAACGGCGGCGGCTGCCGCAGCGAGCGGGCGTGGAACCCGCCGAGGAACTCGGCGGTGTCGAGCAGTTCACGGGCCGTCCAGGCCTCGCCGGGTGTCCCGTCGACCCGCTCCAGCCACAGTCGGAGCCGGTCACCGGGCAGCGGCACGATCCCCAGACAGCGGACGGCGGCGAACCGGCCGGCGACGGCATACGGGAGCGACGAGCCCAGCACCAGCGCCTCGCGCCGCCAGTACGCCCAGTCCGCCGGGCCGTCGCCGCCGTCGTCGATCTGCCGGGCCAGATCGCGCGGACCGGGCACCCAGGGGCGGTGCCGTACCTGCTTCAGCACCAGCTCCCATGTGCGGTTGCCGCCGTAGCCGGTGGCCGTGCCCCGCACCAGGTACAGCCCGTCGCTCGCTCTGCTCCAGCTCTCGTAGCCGATCGGTTCACCCGTCCAGTCGCTCACCTCGGCCGTGGGATCGCCCAGCAGCGTCCGTACGGACTTGCGCAGGTCCTCGGCGGTGAGGTCGGGCAGCGGCCCGAGGTGACGGTAGGGCGGACCCAACACCGGTGCCGCCGTCAGCCCGCGCGCCGCGCGTCGGCGACGGCGGCCCGCAGGTACGTGCGCAGCGGCTCGCTGGGCACCTGGTCGAAGCAGGTGAGGGCCGAGGCGTGGCCGACCTCCAGCGACTCCAGTTCCACCTCCAGGCGCCGCCGCAGCACGGCGGCGAGGTGCGAGTCGTCGTCCGACGCCGGCTGGATGCGGGAGAGGTAGTGGATGACGTTCGCGAAGGCGAGGGCCGCGTGCACGATCCCGAACACCGGACGGTCCTCGTTCTTCCAGGGGGAGTGGAAGCGGGGGCCGTCGTCGGAGAAGGACACGCCCTCGGCGTCGAAGGACTCGTTCAGCCAGGAGTGCGTGGCCTCGTGCACGAGGGTCTCGCCCAGGCGCAGCGGTTCGTCGGTCCAGTTCAGGACGACGGTGCTGGGCAGGAAGTCGAACGTGTAGCTGCGGCAGGTCGCTCCGAGCGGTACGGCCTCGGTCCAGATGACGACGGCGGTGGAGGAGCGCAGCACCTCGCCGCCGACGGCGAGCGCGGCGTCGACGGCCTCGTTCAGGGTCTGTGAGATGCGCGCCCGCTCCGCTGCGTCCTGCTCGGGTGAGGTGCCGAGCAGGTACATTCGGCTGCCGAGGCGGTCGTCGTCCACGGCGTCGCAGTCCGCCGCGCGCAGCACCATGACCGGCCCGACGGCCGTCTGCACGGCCTCGGCTCGCAGCGCCGCCCGGTTCTGCCACAGGCGCACGGCCCGCCGGGCCCGGTCCGCGTCGCGGGTCCGCGCGGCGAGGCGCGCCTGCTGGAAGGCGTGGTGCAGGACGGCGTTGTCGAAGGCGTCCGGCGCCCCGTCCGGGCCGTCGAGCTCCGTGCCCGGCACGAGACTGCGCAGGCTGGCCAGCAGCGTGTGCGCCCGTTCGGCACGGTGTTCCACCAGCCGCGCGGTCAGCTCGGTTTGGAGTGAGGTGACGGACGCGGTCGCCTCGATGGTGTCGGCTTCGGTCATGAGGGTCTTCAGTCCTTTCGGGGCGGCGGTCAGCGTACGGCGCTCGGGGCGGCCCACCGGTCGAGGTGTTCCGTCTTCTCGGCGTCCGTCAGCGGCCGGATCTCGCGGATGTAGTCGAAGGGGGACTTGACGGCGAACTGCCGCCGGTTCCAGCAGGGGTAGGTGGTGCCGATCAGCTCTGCGACGATGCCCATGCCGACCGTCTCGCCGACCCGGCCAGGCAGTACGGCACGCAGCGCGCGAAGTCCGTCGAGGAGCTCCCGCCGGCGGCGTGCGACGGGTTTCGGGATGTCCTCGGGGCGGCGGGCGGCGAGCCGGTCGTACAGCTGGAAGGCGAGGGAGTCGGCGAAGACGCCGGTCAGCCAGGCGCGGTCGGTCCTGGGCAGTGGACCGCTGCGGGCGCCGACGGCCTCCTCGGTGCGCAGCCACTGGCCCATCCAGGACGCGGCGCCCTCGCGCAGCAGCGCCTCGGCGCGGGACAGGGCGTCGGACTCACCCGGGAGGAGCCGGGCCACGTCGCACAAATCGGCCGGTACGGCGGCGCCCGCCGCGTCGCCGAGGACGACCGCGCCCACGGCGAGGTCGACGACGTACCGCAGGCCGACGCCGTCCAGCACCCGCACGGCGTCGCCCACCGCCGATCGGTCCGGGGCGGCGGCCGGAGCGAGCCGCAGCCGGCCGCCGTCCTCGGACACGCCGTGCAGGACGGCCAGGCGCGGACCGCCCGGCAGGGGCAGCAGGGCGGTGCTCACCTCGGCGGGGTCGACGGCGATGTCCGGGGCGCTGGCGAGACCGGCGAGGGCGCGGGTGAGCGGGGCGGGCGGCTCCGTGGTGTCCGGCGCTCCGGCACCGGCCGCCGCGGCGGCACGCCGGGCCCAGGCGGTGCTGTGCGGCTCGACCCACAGTAGGAAGGAGTGGATGGCCCGGCCGTCGAGCGAGGCGTTCCAGTAGCGGTTCTGTGTCTCGTCGTCGTCAATGACGGGGAGGAGGAACATCTCGGGTTCCCTTTCAGGCCGCTGTCGGCAGGGCCGCGGCCACATGGTCGATGACCTTGCGCCGGTAGTCGCAGTACTCCTCTTCGAACCCGGTTCCCTCGAAGCGGAGCCGGTCGGGAAGGGCACCGCCGCGGCACGAGGCCTCGTGTGAGCAGCCCGCGCATTTGTCGAGCAGCGCGGACAGGTCGCGGCGCAGCCCCGGGTTGCTGTCCAGGGTGAGGAGCTCGTCCATCCCGGAGGCCGTGTCCACGGAACCCAGCAGCGCGCCGGGCATGCTCAGTTCGTCCGAGCTGCCGATACGTCCGTCGGGGTAGAGCGTCACGACGAAGGGTTCCTTACGGTCGCTGAAGCTCGTGTAGCTCGTGGGCAGCCCGGACAGCGACCGGATGACGCTGAAGAACGGCTCCAGCACGTAGGCGCCGTAGGAGCGGGTCGCCGACCAGTGCTCAAATGCCTCGATCAGGAAGTCGGCGTACTCGTCGGGCGTCGTCGCCCAGCCGGGCATGCCGACGCCGTCGGGGTTGAGGATCTGAAGCGACCGGCGGTTCGGCGTCTGGTAGTCCTTGCTTTTCACGTTGAAGTCGAGGCATCCGGAGAGCTTGATGACCTTCACGGCCTCGAATTTGCTCAGCGAGTCCAGCACGTCCGCGGCCCGGCCGAGGATGCGGCGGGTGACGACGACGATGACACCGACGTTGCGGTTCCGGGCCGCCATCATGTCGAGCGCCTTGGTGACCTTGCGGTAGGTGGGGCGGTCTCTGAAGTCGACGCGGTGCGCGTTGCCCTGTTCGTCCCCGTCCAGGCTGATACCGATCTCGATGTCCGGCCATTCACGGTCGAAGAAATCGAGCCAGGCCTCGTTCAGAAGGATGCCGTTGGTTTGCATCGAGACTGTCACCGGGCCTTCGTAGCCACGCAGTTCGGCGAAGAGGTCGCCCATCTTCCGGCGGCCGATCAGCAGCGGCTCACCGCCATGCAGTTCGACCGCCAGCGGCCGTCCGCCGCACAGGGCAAGGAATTTACGCAGCACCTCCGGCTTCAGCATGAGGGCATTGGGGTACGGCTTGCGCCGCTCGTAGCAGTAATGGCAGTTGATATTGCACATTTCCCCGGGGAGTTTGAGCATCGCCAATATGGTTTCCCCGGGAGCCGGCAGCTGAAGTTTCATGGTGCAGCTCCTCTGCGCTGAATGTCTGGGAAAAGGCTCTCGTGGCGGCGGAAACGCGTCAATGAAATGCGGTTCTTCTTGCGTGAACCCGCATGCGGCGGACCCGTCACCGGGTGGCGGCAAGCGCGTCGGCCCGCCGTGCCTGCGCCGTCTTGCGCACCAGTGCCGCGGCGGACAGCCAGTCGGTCTCGCCGACGGCCGCGGTCAGCCGGTCCAGGCAGGGCACCCGGCCGGTCACGTCGGTGCGGCCGGGGAAGACCGACTCGTACGGCACGTGGACGGAGCCCGCCGTGCTGCCAGTGGCGTCGAGGACCAGGCGGGCCAGGCGGGCGATGGTCGTCTCGGTGCGGGAGCCGATGTTGAACACGTTGGCGTCGGGCCGCCACGCGGCCTCGGTGGCCGCGAGGTCGAGCAGGCGGCGGGTGAACTGGTCGATGTCGGTGAAGCAGCGGCGCTGGCTGCCGTCGCCGTGCACGGTCAGCGGTTGCCCGGACTCGGCCTGACGGAAGAAGGTAGGCAACACCATGCCGTAGCGCCCCCGCTGGCCGGGGCCGACGACGTTGAAGGGCCGCACCGTGAGCACGGGCCGGTGCCGGGCGGCCTCGCGCCCCAGCCGTTCCATCTCCCACTTGCCGGTGGCGTAGCCCGGGCTGCCGCCGTCGTACGCCAGCGGGACGGCGCGGTCCATGGCCTGCTCCTCGCGCAGCTCGGCGGTGCTGTCGCTGAGCCCGTAGACGGCGGAGCTGGACACAAGCACGACGGGTGTGTCCCCGGTGTGCGCCAGGACGTTCGCCGTCCCCCGCCGGCCCACGGCGTAGGCGAGCTCGGCCTGTTGCGCCGCGAGTCGCATGCCGACGACGCCCGCGAGGTGCAGCACCAGCCCTGTCCCGCGCGCGGCCTCGGCCACCGCGTCCGCGTCGAGCACGCTGCCGCGCACCAAGGTGGCGCCCGGGACCGACTCGACGGACTCGGGCCGACCCGTCGTGAGGTCGTCCAGGACCCGGACGGGGTGGCCCGCCGCGGCCAGGGAACGGACGAGCCGACTGCCTATGAAGCCGGCACCGCCGGTGACGAGGACGGGTGCCGAGGGGGTGGACCACATGTGGGTGTCTCCTTCGGGTGGGAAGCGGGGAGGGCGGCCGGGGGCGAAGGGGGATTCGGGAAGGGGGAGGCGGGCGGCGGGGTGTTTTAGCTGCGTGCGAGGCCGTCCATGGCCCGCAGCAGGGTCCTCGCCCACCCCAGCAGCCGTGGCGCCCAGTTCGGCCGCTCGTGCGGTTCCGCTGTGTCGGTGAAGTGTGTGTAGGTGACGAGCTGGTTGAACGCGGCGACCGGTTCGGCCAGCCGCCATACCTCCCGGCACTCGGCGGCCGACATCAGGGGCGACCAGCTCGCGAAGTACCGGTCGAGGGCGCGGGCCCGGGCCCTGGGCTCCGAGCAGCTTCTGAGGGCCGCCGCGATGTCCAGGAACGGGTGGCCGACGGAGGCTTCCGCCCAGTCCAGGAACACGGTCCGGCCGGTCGCGAAAGTCACGCCCCAGTTGCCCGGGTGCAGGTCGCCGTGGATGAGGCTCTCGCCGGGCGGCGCCGTGGCCAGTGCCGCGCACAGCTCGGGCAGTCGGTCGCAGGCGTCGGCCAGCCGGACGGACTCCGGTGCGCTCAGCGCGTCCGGCAGTCCCGAGCCGGGCCCGAACAGGTCGCTCCGCTCCAACAGCGGCGCCAGACCGGCCAGGGCGTACGGAGTGCGCACCCAGCAACCGGCGGCGGTGAGTTCGGCGGTCCGGCCCAGCCAGTCGCGCTGCACCGTGCCGAGGACGGCCAGGGCCCGGCCCCGTTCCTCGTCGGGCAGTTCGGTCCCCGGCCGCAGGGCCACCTCCCGGGTGCACCAGCCCTCGTCCGGCGGCCCGGGCGCGAGGACCTCGGGCACCAGACCGGGGTGGCGGCCGGCCAGCAGGGTCAGCACCCGGCCCTCGTGCGCCAGGGACGGCAACGACTGCTTGTGGAACACCGCGCCCCCGCTGGTCGGGCAGCGCAGCACGGCCGACAGCGCCCAGCGCTTGACGTCCTCGACGGGCCCGGTGCGCTGCAGGCCGGCCGCGGCCAGCCGGGCGTCGATGACGACCACAGCGCGCGGACGCCAGCCGGGCAGCCGCCAGGGGCGTGCGAGGGCGCTGGTGTCGAGGGGACTCGTGCCGATAGAACTGGTGTCAGTGTCGGAAGAAGCGCTCACCGGTCACGATCCAGCTCATGCCGTGGGCCTCACAGGCGTCCCGCAGCGCGTCCGCCCCGGTCGAGCCGACGGGCGTGACCAGTTGGGTGACGCCCAGGCGGGCTGCGATTTCGACGACCTCGACGAACGGGAAGTGGTTGTCGGCCGCCAGGGTCACCCCGGACAGCGGTGGCGTCGCGTTCCAATCTGGTTCCCGGTCGGCGTCCCGGGGGTTTGCCAGCACTCCGGCGAACTCGGCGCGGACCGAGGGGGTCAGGTCGCCCTCTGCGAGCCGCGCCCGCCACACCGCGCGTTCCGCGGGCCCTACGTCCTTTCGGAAGCCGAGGCCCAGGACGTCCGGGTGCCTGCGACGCTGCCAGGTCCGGGCGCGGACCGCCGCCAGGCGGGTGCAGTCCAGACGGTTCTGCTGGCCCATGCCGATGCCGATCGTGGCACCGTCCATGACGAAGGCCATGGCGTTCGACTGGGCATGCCGGACGGCCGCAAGGGCGACGGCCAGGTCGTCTGTGCTGCCGGGCGTGCCGCACTCCGTGCGTGTCCCCCCCGCGAACTCCGGCAGCGGTGCGGCCGAACGCGTCAGCCGCAGCCCTGCCGTCTCGACCGACTCCTGCGTGCTCATGCTCCGCCCGTCCCGCTCATCGCTTTCGTGGGCGCGCAGCAGGATGAACCGGCCCTGGTGGAAGCGGGAGAGTTCGGCGAGCGCCTTAGGGGTGAAGTCCGGGGCGATTACTCCGATGGCGTTCGCGAACAGCGGCACCTGTACCGCCGTGACCGGCTCCGACACCGCGACGAAGTCCCCGTACGAGCACTTGGGTGCGGTGTACCGGGCTCGTACGACGGCCCGGCAGAGGGCGTCGTCCGGCAGCGGCCCCTGGTCGTAGAGATCCTCGTCCCCCGGCGCGAAAGGTCTGCCGAGTGCGATGCCTGCGGGGGAGGTGTGCTTGAACGAGGCGCAGGCGGCCACGCCGGTCCGGCCGCGCAGGGCCCGGACCGTTTCCCGGGCACCGAGCGCGTCGAGCACGTTGATGTACGAGGGGCTGCCGTGCAGGAGGGTGAAGGGGGGCCGGTCCGGAACGACCGGTTCAGCCCAGGCGGTCTCGTGTGGGTTCAGCCCCCGGGACAGGGTGATCATGACGGCTCCGGCGCGGTGAGGGGGGACAGGGGGCGCGGCTCGGACCGGAGGGCGTCCAGGACGCCCGTCTGCCAGCCGAGTTCCCACACCAGGGCGGACAGGGCGGCAGGGGCTCCCGCGCGTGCGGCTGTGACCGGTAGGCGCAGCCAGTCCGCCAGATGGCCGCGCCAGGTCACGGGGGCGGTGCCGTGTGCGGCGAACTTCCGGCGCAGGGCCACGATGTCGTGCCCCTGGAACCGGCCCCGGCGGAACCTGCCGCGGTGCGTGGCACGGATGCCGACCGACACGACGGTGTCCGCCACGCCGATGGTGCGGCCCGCCAATTGCGCCCGCCAGGACAGGTCGACGTCGGCGAGCGCGGGCAGCCGCTCGTCGAAGCCGCCCAGTTCCTCGAACAGGCTCCGGGAGATCCCCATCAGCCCGCCCAGTACATGGGGTTTGAACAGGCTCGCGGTCAGGATGTCGGGAAGTTGATCGGGTGGCGTTTCGCGCAGCACTTTGGGCGGGTTGAGCCGCTGGTAGTCGATGCCGGCCGTGACCAGTTCGGCCCGGTCGAGCGCTGCCGCCATGGCTGCGATGTAGTCGTCGGCGATCTCGTCGTCGGCGTCCAGGAACAGCAGACGGTCGCCGTGGGCCGCGCGCGCCCCCGTGTTGCGGGCGGCACCGGTGCCTCCGCGCACGGAGCGGGTCACGATGCGGGTGTCCGGTGGCAGGTGACGGCGGTGGTCTTCGACGACGGCCGTGAGGGCGTCGGTCGAGCCGTCGTCGACGATCACCAGGCCCCAGTCGGTGTCGGTGCGCTGTCGGCCGAGCGCCGCGAGCTGCCGGCCCACGCAGTGTGCGCCGTTGTGGCAGGGGATGATGACGTCCAGGCGGCTCACGAGGTCTCCAGCAGTTCGCGTTCGGGCGCGGCCACGGAGTCCGCGGCACGGTACAGGGCGTGCATCCGGCCGTCCTCGTGCGCGCCGGTGGTGTTGCGAAATACGTGCACCGGCGGGAGGTAGGGCGGTGGGTCGTCGAGGAGCAGCGCGCGGTACACCGTGCTGACCTTGTCGAGGGTGTAGCTGTTCTCGTAGTGCCGCATGCTCTTGCCGCGGGAGACGACGCGGTCGGCGGCCAGTTCGACGGGGACGTCGAGGTAGACGATCAGGTCGGGCAGCAGGGTGCCGTGCGCGTGGTGGCGGTCCAGCGTCTCGCGGGCGGGGATGCCGTACAGGACCTCCAGGTAGGCGGCGTCGCTGAAGATGTAGCGATCCGACAGCACGGTGCGGTCGCGCAGCAGGTCACCGATCGCGCCGGCCTGCAACTGCTTGTCGCGGAAGTAGGCCTCGGTGATGCGCCGGTGGCTGTGCCGGTGCGGCCGGTCCTCGCGGACGTCGATGATGACGCGCGCCGCCTGTGGATCGAGCCACGAGTGCTGGCCGATGCGGGACAGCGGCCGTCCCTGCGCGCGCACGTGTTCGGCGATGAGCCGTGCGGTCGTCGTCTTCCCGGATCCGTCGACGCCCTCCAGCGCGAGGAATCCATGGTTCGTGGTGCTGGGCAAGGAGATCTCCCTGTCTGCTGTCCGGGTCATGTTGTCGCCGGGGCCGAACGCCGCGCCGCCCAGGCGAAGGCCTCCTCCATGACCTGGGACATGGAGGAGTAGGTCCAGGTGCCGTAGCGGCCGAGCGGGGTGATGCCGAGGGAGGCGAGGTGGCGGGTGGCCTCGTCGGCGGTCTCCCGGGCCTTGTCGGTGAAGACGACGTAGCCGGGGTCGCTCGTGAACACCCGGGATCCGACGACCCGGCTGCCGGGGCCGAGCAGTCCGACCGTTTCGACCCCGCGCAGGACGTCGGCCACCAGCGCGTCGTCCGCTGCGCGCGGCCCCTCGGACGGTTCGAGCACCTCGGCGAGCACGCCCCAGCCGTCGGCGGGTGCCATGTCCGGGTCGAACTCCGTCATGAAGACGAGGCGGGTGAACGGCACGTCCTCGCGCGTGTAGTACCGCCAGTGCCCGGTGTCGCGCGGCCTCGGTCCCTGGACGGCGAGCGCCACCGACCGTACGCGGTTGCGGGGCAGCGCACGGCAGCGTTCGACGAGGGCCTCGGGCGCCCGGTGGCACAGCTCGACGGTGGTGGGCAGCGGGAGTGTGGAGACGCAGTCGTGCGTGAAGCGGAAGTCGGTGACGCCCTCGGGTGAACGGGTGCGCACGGTACGGGACATCGGGTCGACGGCGGTGACGGTGTGCCGCAACCGCAGGTCCGGGACGCGGTCGGCCAATGCCTGGGAGAGCACCTCCATGCCGCGCCGGCCACCGGGAGCGGGCCGCGGGTACCAGCCCCGCGCGTTGTAGCCCTCCGCCGGGCGGGCCGAGTTGGCGCCGCGCTCGATCTCCGCGACGCTGGGCCGGGTCAGGTTCCAGTGGAAGCCGGACGCCGACAGCGTGCTGAGCGGACGCCGCCACAGCTTGCGGTTGTACGGGAAGAAGAACAGCTCGCACAGGGTGCGGCCGAAGGCGCTCAGCAGCAGTTCTTCGTAGTCGCCGGGCGTCGTGTTCCGCGCGTGCGCGGTCCGCAGGTCCGCCAGGCACGCGGCGCGCACCTCGGGGGGCAGGCCGTGGAGGTTCAGCTGGACGGGGAAGCGTGTGGTGCCTCGGACTGTCTCGACCCGGGCGTCCGGGGGGCATGGGCGCAGGACGTCGCCGAGCAGCGCGCGGACGCGGGCCTCGACGTCGGGATGGCTGAAGTAGAGCAGGTGGATGACGTGGTCGAACCAGTAGTTCCCGACGCGTTCGGTGCGCACCAGGCCACCGGGCCGGTCCGCGGCCTCCACCACGACCGCGCGGTCGCCGAGCAGGGAACCGGCGGCCAGTCCGGCCAGTCCGGCGCCGAGGATCAGCACCTCGGTCTCCACTTCGCGGTCCGCAGGGTCCGCCCACGGGGACGGGTCGAGCATGTGTGCCACCTCGCAGGGTCGGCGGGACGGGCGCCCGGCCGTGGGGGCGGGGCAAGCGCGGGCCGGGGGGGCGGACGGCTGCGGACAGCCGCCCGCCGGTCTGGTGCAGCGGATCAGACGGCGTCCGAGGTCTGCTCCGTGACGTGCTCCCAGGGCTTTACCGAGACCGCCGACGAGTGGGCAGTGTCCTTGGCGCTGACGGACTCCAGGTCATACGACTTGACAGCGTCGACGAACGCGTCGAAGGAGATCTCGTTCTTCTCGGACATGATGTACCTCTTTCTTTTGTGTCGAGGAATCCGTTGATTCCCTGCAATGAAATTAGCAGCGCCCTGGCGGCCGGATCAACGAATTGCGAGGACTATGATTGCCGATATCCGCAGCGCGGTATTCAGGGAATGCCGAAGGCCCGGTCGGCGCCCTTTCCGGAAGGAGGCCGGCCGGGTGGTCGTGCGGCCGGGTCAAAGATGCGCCACGCGTGTGCCGACGGCGCGGCCGGTGGTGTCGAACAGCAGCGGCGCGGTGTCGGCGAGGGCGGCCAGGTCGTAGTCCAGGTGCGCTTGCAGCAGCACGACGAGGTCGGCTTCGGCGACTGCCGCCTCCAGCGACTCGGCCCCGGCGATGCTCCGTCCGTGCAGCCGCAGGGTGCGCAGACAGGGGTCGTGGAAGCGCACGAGGGCACCCCGGTCCAGCAGGAGCTCGGCCACGGGCACCGCCGGTGAGCCGCGGTCGTCGGCGATGTCCGGCTTGTAAGTCGCCCCGAGCAGCAGCACACGGGTGCCGCGGACGCTGCGCCGCCGATCGTTGAGGAGCCGGGTGATGCGGTCGACGACGTACGCAGGCATCCGGTCGTTCACCTCCTGCGCCAGTTCCGGCAGCCGTAGCGGAAACCCCGAGGCCCGGCCGCTGAAGGCCAGGTAGCCGGGGTCCACCGGGATGCAGTGGCCGCCCACTCCCGGGCCGGGCCGGAACGACTGGAAGCCGAACGGCTTGGTGGCCGCGGCGGCCACCACCTCCCACACGTCCACACCGAGTCCGTCGCAGTACACGGCGATCTCGTTGATGAGCGCGATGTTGACCTGCCGGTACGTGTTCTCCAGCAGCTTGGTGAGTTCGGCCGCCGCCGGCGTGCTCACCGTCACCACCTTCTGCACCATGCGCGCGTACAGCGCGGTGGCGGCCTCGGTGCAGCGGGCCGTGACGCCTCCGACGACCTTCGGGGTGTTGTGCAGCCCGAACGCCGGGTTGCCGGGATCGATCCGCTCGGGGGAGAAGGCCAGCAGGAAGTCCTCGCCGACTGTCCGCGAGCCCTGCTCGAGGAGGGGCAGCACAACGTCGGTGGTGGTCCCCGGGTAAGTGGTCGACTCCAGCACCACCAGCGCTCCCGGGCGCAGCCGGGGCGCCACCAGGTGCGCGGCGTCCAGGACGGCGCTCAGGTTGGGCACGGAGTCCCGCAGCGGCGTCGGCACGCAGATGGTGACGGCATCCGCGGCGGCGATCACCTCCGGATCCGAGGACGGTGTGAAGCCCGAGGCCAGCGCCTCGGTGATCTCTCGGTCGGAGATGTCGTCCACATAGCTGGTCCCGCCGGCGAGGGCAGCGACGCGGCTGGCGTCGACGTCGTAGCCCGCGACCCGCATGCCGTTGCGGGCAGCCGCGATGACCAGCGGAAGCCCGGCGTAACCGAGTCCGACGACGGCCAGGTCGTACTTTTCAGCCACGGCCCCGACTCCTTCCAGTACGGCGGAAGAGGATTCTGTGATCCGCCGTGGACGGCGGCACGTTCCAGCAGGATGACCGAGACGCCCGGCCCGCATCCAAGGAATTGCGGAAATGCGAACAGAAGAGGACGGCGGCCGCATCCGGATCCTGCGTAAATGCGCATTCTCCGGCCTCCAAGGAGAGGTACCGGGCCGTTTCTCGGTCTTTCGTCGTTAGGGTCGCCGGACAGCCTCCTCAATCCGTGGACCGTAAACCGGGAGGGAATTATGGCAGACCTTGAAGAGGGGACGACGACCGTGGACGGGGGTTGCCGCACGCTCGCGCACCGCCCCCGGTTCCCGAACGTCATGCCCGACGTCGACGAGTTCCTCGGCCGCTGGAACACGCCCACCGCGCCCCGCCGCCCCGCCCGGCTGCTCAGGAGCGCGGACGGCAATATCAACACGGTCGGACTCCCGGGCATCCACGAGGCGGACGACGTCGACCCCGAGCACCCCCAGTGGCGCGCCGCCATCGAGGACGGCGTCTGGCCCCTGGTGGACGCGCTCACCACGGGCGCCTGGCGGCTCGCCACGTACGACAGCTGCGAGGGCCACGCCTACCGCTCCGGGTCTCTCACGCCCGGCCGGCGCCGCGTCGGCGTGCTGCCCCGCTCTCCGCAGGAGTTCGCGCGGGCGGCGGCGGCCCTGTGCCGGGGCGTGCGCGCCGCCGCCCCGGCCGTCCCGGAACCGGTCCGGATCACGCTCAGCACGTGCGACCTGACCTGCGGACGCAGCGGGCGCCACCACCCCGTGCTCGACCTCGGGCTGGAACCCGCCCCAGGCACCAGCGACGACGCCTACTTCGCGGCGCTCGGCACGGCCACCGACGTGCTCGTCGCCGCCCTGCTCGCGCAGCGGCCGGCGGCGGACCAACTGTGCGGTTGCGCGGCCACCGGCGGCCGTCAGTAGGACAGGTACAGGGTGCCCGCTGAGGCTGACCCTTTGGAGTGGACACCCTGACAATGGATCTTGATGGTCCAGGGAGGGATGTCCAGGTGGGACGGAAGTCTCCGTATCCGGAGGAGTTCCGGAAGGATGCCGTCGCGCTGTATCGCGCGTCGGGCGGTAAGTGGGGGTTTCAATCGGGCTCGCCCGGTTTTGTGCCGGCAGTTTCGCCGTTTTGTGTCCATGAAAGTGGCGCACGATGCCGCTGTTTCCGTAGGGCCTCGCCCTCTGTCCGTTTCCTGGGCTCTCACATGATTCTTCTGTCTCATCCCGTTACGCGGTGCTGAAGAATGGTTTGCCGGCGGGCGGGCCGCACGCCGACGCGCGCAGTATGCCGAAGGCATGAC
>NZ_BMVU01000080.1 GCF_014650875.1 Streptomyces minutiscleroticus | reverse complement strand
TCATGGCTTCGCGTTGGAGGCGGAGGCGTACGTGGGCGTAGACGGTGGCGGTGACGCCGATGTGGGCGTGGCCGAGGAGTTCCTTTTGCGCAGTCCTTCGCCCAGAAGCGCTACCCTGGGCGAAGGACGCGACCGTGCAGGAGACCGATCCCGTTGGTGACAAAGCCGCCCTCGGGTGGACCCGGGTTCGACGTAATTTGCGCGTTCTAGGGACCGTATTGAGTTCCGATCAAGGGGTGGCTCAGGGACCTCACCCGAGCCACCCCTTGATCGGAACTCAATACGGTCCCTAACTGATCATTTCAGAATGAGGTTCGGAGCCGCCTCAAGCAGATGATGCTGCAGGCGAGTTGGAGCAGTCCGAGGTGGAGGTCGGCTCGTATCTCGTAGCGGATCCGCAGGCGCTTGAACTGGTGGAGCCAGGCGAAGGTTCGCTCGACGACCCACCTCGTCCTGCCGAGGCCGGATCCGTGGGCGGTGCCCTTGCGGGCGATCTTCGGCGTGATGTCGCGAGCGCGGAGGAGCCGCCGGTGCTTGTCGTAGTCGTAGCCGTGGTCGGCGAACAGCCGCCGTGGTCGGTGACGGGGCCGGCCCACCAGGCCGCGGATGAGGGGTATCGCGTCCAGCAGGGGCATGAGCTGGGTGACGTCGTGACGGTTTCCGCTGGTCAACAACACCGCAAGGGGCGTTCCGTGCCGGTCCGTGATCACATGGTGCTTGCTGCCCCGGCGGCCGCGGTCGACCGGCGAGGGTCCGGTGTGAGCCCCCCTTTGGGGGCCCGGACGTGCGAGCCGTCGACCGCGGCGTCCTCCATGTCCAACAGCCCGGCCTTGCGGAGTTCCGCGAGGAGGATCTCGTGCAGGCGGGGCCAGACGCCGGCCTCGGTCCAGTCCCGCAGGCGCCGCCGGCACGTCACCCCGCTGCAGCCGATCGTCTCGGTCGGCACGTCCGCCCAGGTCACACCTGTGCGCAGCACGAAGACGATCCCGCGCAGAGCCGCACGGTCATCCGCCGGCAGCCGGCCCGGATACCGCCGACGCCGTGGTGGGCGAGGCGGGAGCAGCGGAGCGACACGATCCCACAGGTCATCAGGCACCAGATCATCCGACACACGCAGAACTCTGCCGCCCACCAGACCAACTGCCAAGTCAGTGAGCCAAACTCATTCTGAAACGATCAGTAAGACGAACCCTGGCCCAGTGCGGGTGAGGCAGAGCGCTCGCCGACCTGGTACCGGCGTGTCCGACGGCATGTCAGGTGGTGCCGATCCGCTCTCGGCCCGCGCACCGGGCCGACGGACGCCGCGCCCGTCCCGGCCTGCCCGCAGGAGGTCGCGGTGCTGAACTGACCGTGCCGACCGTGCCGTTCCCCCTTGCCGTGCGGCGTGCAGCTAGGTGCAGGACAGCTTGCTGCATCGGGCATCGCTGGCGGTCGCGCCCGCCGCTGCGGCAACGTGAGGCATGTGCCCGACGGACGGCCGCCCCGCGCCGGGATTCCCCGTCTCCCGGCCGGCGGCCGGCCGTGCGGAACTGCCCGGGGCCTTCGAGGGCCGCCCGCACGATGCGCCGTCGGCGCACGCCCGCGCCGACCGGAACGGATTGAGGAACGATGCAGAGTCTGCACCTGCCGACCGAGCGACGACCCGATGCACGTACCGAGCACGTCCCGCCCGAGGGCATAGGCGGCCGTCACCGGTCGTACGCCACATGCACCCCCGCTGAACTTCTGCGCGCGCTGCCGCTCACCCCGGCCGCCGCCCGGTCGGTGCACACCGGCCGCGCCCTCGTCCGGCGCGTCCTGCGCGAGGAGGACGACCGCCTGCTCGTGCTGGTCGGCCCCTGCTCCATCCACGACGTCGAAGCCGGGCTCGCCTACGCCACCGCGCTGCGCGCCCAGGCCGACCGGCTCGCCGACGACCTCGCCGTCGTCATGCGGGTGTACGTCGAGAAGCCCCGCACCACCGTCGGCTGGACCGGGCTGCTCCCCGACCCGGCCCTGGACGGCAGCCACGACCTCGACCGGGGCCTGCGTACCGCCCGGTCCCTGATGCTGGCCGTCGCCGAGCAGGGGCTGCCCATCGCCACCGAGTGGCTCAGCCCGGCCGCCCCGGCGTACCTGGCCGACCTGATCTCCTGGGGAGCCATCGGCGCCCGCACCGTGGAGAGCCAGGTCCACCGGCAACTGGCCAGCGGCCTGCCCATGCCCGTCGGCATGAAGAACGGCAGCGCCGGCTCCGTGGGCGTCGCGGTCGACGCCGTGCGCTGCGCGGCCGCGCCCCACGCCTACCTGGGCCTGGACCCGGACGGCCGCCCCGGCACGCTGCGCACCAGTGGCAACCCGGACTGCCACGTGGTGCTGCGCGGCGGCGCGGGCCGGCCCAACTACCGCCCCGGCGACGTGCGCGCGGCGGTGGCCCTGCTGGCCGCCGCCGGGCTGCCGACCGGCCTCGTCATCGACGCCAGCCACGGCAACAGCGGCAAGGACCACGAACGGCAGGCCCAGGTCGCCCGCGAGATAGGCGCCCAGGTCGCGGCCGGTGACACGGACGTGCGCGGGGTGATGCTGGAGGGCTTCCTCGTCCCCGGCCGTCAGGATCTCGGCCCCGGCGAGCCGGTGTTCGGGCAGAGCGTCACCGACGCCTGCATGGGCTGGGACGCCACCGTCGACGTCCTGGCCGACCTCGCCGCCGCCGCCCGCAGCCGCCGCCGTACCGCGCCGGCCGCGGCCCGCTGACCGGAGGGAGGAACAGGAATGAGTGTGCTGGACATCCCCGCCCTGGGACCGTCCGGTCCCTACCGCACCAGGAAGCGCAGCACGGTGACCGACGCCTCGGGCACCCCCGCGCTGGAACTGGCCCTGGTACCGGGCCTGGTCGCCACCGACTGGACCGACCGGCTGCGCGGCAGCGCCCCGCCGCCCGCCGCGGAGACGACGGCCGTGCTCGCCAAGGCCGCCGACGTCTTCGAGCACCAGGACGTCCTGGGCGACGACCTCGCCGCCCACGAACAGCGCGTGGCCCGGCTGACCGGCACCCCTATCACGGTCGTACGGGAGTGCGACCGGATGATCTCGGCGGCCCTGCGCGACGCGTGCCGGGCACCGGACGCGGCTCGCCCCCAGGGCTGCTCCCCGCCCGGCACCCCGGCCGCCGACGCGCCGCCCGCAGGTGCCGCCTGGTGCCGCGCCGGTGACGTCCTCGCCGTACAGGCGGCGGGCAACAGCCCCGGCGTGCACGCCCTGTGGCCCGAGGCGCTCGCCCTGGGCTACCGGGTCGCCGTCCGTCCCTCCCAGCGCGACCCGCTCACCCCCCTGCGGCTGGTGCTGGCCCTGCGCCGGGCGGGCCTGCCCGACGACCGGCTCGTCCTGGTGCCGTGCGAGCACGCCACGGCGGACCTGCTCGTCGACCGTGCCGACCGCGCCGTGGTCTACGGCGGCCAGGCCGTCGTGGACCGGTACCGCCACCGCGCCAACGTACGCGTCCAGGGCCCCGGCCGCTCCAAGCTGGTCGTCGCCTCCGACGCCGACCGCGCCGCCGGACTCGAACTCGCCCGTACCGGTGCCCTGTACCACGCGGGCACCGCGTGCACCGCCACCACCGGCGTCCTGGTCGAACGCGACGTCACGGAGTTCGCCGGAGCGCTCGCGGCCGCGCTCGCCGGCGTACGGCCCGCGCCGCCCGAGGACGACGCCGCCGTCCTGCCCTGCCTGCCGCTCGAGCAGGCCGAACACCTGGCGGCCACGGTCCTCCAGCGGGCGGCGGACGCGGGCGCTACGGTCCGGCTGGCGCCCCGGGCGCACCCGCTCGACGGGCCGGGCACCCTGTCGGCCGTCACCCCCGCGGTCGTCGAACTGCCCGCCGCCCGCCACCCCCTGCTGGGCCTGGAACTGCCCTTCCCCTGCGTATGGGTGGCGCCCTTCGACCGCGCCGCCACCGACAGCCTCGACGACTCCCTGGTGCTCTCCCTGCACACCGCCGAGCCGGCCCTGCTCGACCAGGCCCTCGGCAATCCCTCGGTCTCCAACGTCTACCGGGGCCGGCCGACCTCCTGGACCCACCCCGACGTACCGCACGACGGCTTCCTGGGGGAGTTCCTGATGCGCGCCAAGGGCCTGGCCCGCGCCGACGAGAAGAGGAGTGACACGTGAAGATACATTCCCGAAGCGGCCTCGACTTCATGGAGCGGATCCAGCGGGAGGTCACCGCCGCCCGCCGCGGTCCCGGCGCCGCCGACGCCCACTACGCCGCCAAGCTGGCCGAGGTCTGGGAGCGCGCCCGGCGGACGCCCGCCTACGCCGCCCTCGGCCCGTACTCGGCGGCCGCCTTCCGTGACCTGCCCGTCACCTCCAAGGACACGCTCAAGGCCCGGCCCCTCTCCTATCTGCGGGTACCGGTCGACGCGGGCCTGAAGTACTACCAGACCACGGGGACCACCGGGGTGCCCACACCCACGCCCCGCACCGCCCGGGACATGATCGCCAACACCGTGTCCGTGGCCGAGGCGTGGCGCCCGATGCTGGCGGACCGCGGCCACCGGGCGCTGATCCTGCTGCCCTCGGACATCGTGCCGGTGGCCGACCTGATGGTCGGGGTCTGCGAGTTCCTCGAAGTCCCGCACGTCAAGGCCTACCCCTACACCACCGGCATCTCCGACTGGGACCGCATCGTCGGGCTGTGGGAGGTGTTCCGGCCCACGACCCTGTTCGTGGCACCCGGCGTGCTCCTGGAACTCACCCAGGTGCTCAAACGGCGCGGACTGCTGCCGAAGCTGTCCGCCGGTGTCGACCTGCTCATGCTGCTCGGCGAGGTGAGCACCCCCGAACTGCGCGCCATGACCGGCCGCTGGTGGCAGGCCCGCGCCTACGACGCCAGTTACGGCAGCACCGAGAGCGGCACGCTGGCCGCCTGCTGCGCCGAGGACCGGCTGCACCTGCTGCGCGGCGCCAACTACTTCGAGATCGCCGACGGCGACACCGTCCGGCCCGCCGAGGCCGGCCGCGACGGCAGGCTCGTCGTCACCCCGCTCAACAACGACGCCCGCCCCCTGCTCCGCCTCGACATGGGCGACGAGGTCTCCCTGACCGGCGACTGCCCGTGCGGCGACGACGCCCCGGTGGTGACCGTGCACGGCCGGGACAGCGACGGCACCCGGATCAAGGGCAGCCGGGTGCGCACCCGCGACCTGGAGGGCGTGGTGTACGCGGACAGCGGCGTCATGGGCTACCTGATCGAGACCGTCGAGGACGGGAGCTGGGCCCGGCTGCTGCTGGAGCGCGAACCGGGCACCGACCGGGACGCCGAGGCCGGGCGCGACGCCCTCATCCAGCAGCGCACCAGCCGGCGCCTGGGCTTCCACTGGGACGAGGTCCGCTTCGTCAACCGGTTGCCGGCGACCACGAAGAGCGGCGGCTCCCAGAAGAGCTGGAAGCGCTCCAACTTCCGGGTCGTGGGGGAGGGGGCGCCGGTATGACCTCCCACCGGACCTACGAGGTGCTGCGCGGGTCCTCCGGGGTCGTGACCGGCGAGTCCGACCTGTGGTGCACCTACGCGGCGGTGCGCACCCTGTCCTGGCTCGGCCGCACCGCCGACCTGCCCCGCCCCGGCGAGGTGGCCGCCTTCCTCGCCTCCCGGCAGAACGCCGACGGCGGCTACGCCTGGTCGGCCGGCATGAACTCCGACGCCTGGGCCACCTACTACTGCACCCAGGCCCTGGCCGACCTGCCCGCCGAGGCCCGCGGCACCGCCCGCGCCTCCAGCGGCGACTGGGTGCGCTCGACCGCCCACCCGGACGGCGGCTACGCCATGACGCCCGGTCAGACGCCGGACGTATGGGCCACCTACTACGCCGTCCGCGTCCTCGTCGAGATCCACGGCGAACGCCCGCCCGCGGAACTGACCGACTGGCTCGGAGCGCTCCAGGCCGCGGACGGGGGACTGGCGTGGAGCCCCGCCCACGCCAAGGACGGCACCTCCGACGCCCGGGCCTGCTACTACGCCGTGACCGCCTGGCACACCGCCACCGGCGGCCGGGGCCCGCTGCCCTGGGACCGCGACCGGCTCGTGCGGTGGCTGCGGGACCGGCAGGGCGCGGGCGGCGGCTTCACCTTCCAGGACGGGGACGCCACGGAGTGCCTGTGGGCGACCTTCCGGGCCGTCAGCGCCCTGGCCCGACTGGGGGAGAGCCCCCGGGACCCGGCCGGGTGCGTCGCCTGGATCACGGCCCGGCTGCGGCCCGGCGGCTCCTTCACCCGCTGGCCCGGCTACCCCGTCCCCGACGTGTGGGCCGCGTTCTGCGGCGTGGGCGCGCTGCGGGAACTCGGCGCCGATCCGACGGGCCTCGCCGACCGCGTGGTCGCCGCGGTGCTGTCGTTCCGGACGGAGCAGGGCGGCTTCACCTACCGCGCCCCCGAGCTGGCCTCCGACGTGCTCACCACCTCCGCCCACCTGCTCTCCGGGCGGCTCGCGGACGACGCGGCACGGACCGCCCTGCGCTGGACGGAGGGCTGCGTGCTGCCCAACGAGCACGGCGTGATGTACATGCCCGGCCGGGGCAGCGAGGTGCGCTGCACCCTCTGGGCCCTGGCGGCGGGGGCCTTCGCCGACGACGCCGCCGCCCGCACCGGGATCGCCCGCTGGCTCACCGGCGCCATCCAGAACCCCGACGGCGGCTTCGGCTACTGGGAGGGCCGCGCCTCCGACACCGTGTCGACCTGCGCGGCCGCCGAGATCCTCGCCGCCACCGGGAGCACCGACGCCGCCGCCCGGCGCGGGATCGCCGGGTACCTGTCGAGCTGCGAGCGGGCACCGGGCCAGTACGCCAACGTGCCCGGCGGGAAGCCCACGCTGCGCGCCACCCTCCAGGCGCTGCGGGCCCTGCGGCTCACCGCCGGGGCCGACCGCGCCGCCGTCGAGGAGGCCCTGGCCCGGCACCGGGTGCGCGGCGGCGGGTACGGAAACGACAACCACCGCGTCCCGGACCTGCTGAGCACCTACGAGGCCACGCTGACGGCGGACGCGTTCGGGATCGCCTGGGAGGCCGGGCACCTGTCCCGCTTCCTGGACAGCGTGCGCACGGCGGACGGCCGGTTCGCCTGGACCCCCCTGATGGCCACGAGCGGCGGCCCGCTCGCCGACTGCCTCGGACACCGCCTGGAGCTGCGGCTGTCGTCCGAGCGGTGCGCCCTGCCGCCGCTGGCCCTGTCCTGAGAGGCGGCCCGCTCATGCCGACAGTCGAAGTGACCAGCGACCCGCTGACCCCCTCCGCCCGGCTGCGGACGGCGCTGCGCCTGACCCGGTGGCTGACCGCGCGGGGCTCCGCGACCGCACACGTGGTGGTCTCCTTCCGCGCCGCCGAGCCCATGGCGTACTTCGCCGGCGGCGTACCCCTGACCACCTGGCAGGACGGCACGGACGACAGCTCCCGGCCGCGCTGGGCGTCGGTCGTGTGCCGCGTCCACCCCGACCGCGACCGCGCCTACCGGGCCGCCCTCGCCGACGAAGTGCGGCAGGCCCTCGGCCTGGACCGGGACGACGCGCACCTCACCGTCCGCTTCGAGCCCACCGAACCCGGCCGGATGTACTACCTGGAGGCGGGATCGATGACCAGCGCCGACGCCGTACCGGCCGGCCGAGGCCCACAGAAAGGCCAGTGACATGCAGACCCTTGAACCGACCGACATCAACGCCCGCCTGGTCGCCGTCCTGGAGCAGCGGTTCGGCGAGGCCGCCCGCGCCCTGCCCGGGGACGCCGACCTGGCCGACGCGCTGCCGGGCTTCGACAGCCTGGCCGCCCTGGAGTACGTCAACGCCGTGGAGGCCGCGTTCGGCATCGAGGTGGACTTCGTGGGCGACGACGTGCGCTACCAGTTCAGCACCCTCGACCGGACCACGGAGTACGTGCGCGAACGCGTCGAGGACCAGGCGGCATGACCGTACGCCCGGACCCCTCGGCCCCTGACGGCCCCGGCGGCACGACCGTACGCCCGGACCGCCCGGACCGCCCGGCTCCCGACCACCCCGGCGGCGACCTGCTGTTCGAGACGTCCGGCAGTACCGGAGCCGCCCGCCGCTGGTGGCGGCGGCCCGAGCAGATGGTGCGCGAGGTCGAGCTGATCGGCACCCACGTGCTCGGCCCCGTCGACCACGTCGTCAGCTACGCCCCGCCGCGCCACCTGTTCGGCGCGCTGTTCGGACAGTGGCTGCCCCGCACGGCGGGCATCCCCGTCCACCAGGCGTGGCGGCAGCCGCTGCGCCCCCCGCCCGTCCCGGCGGACGCCCGCGTACTGGTCGTCTGCCTGCCGATGACCTGGGAGCTGCTGCGACGCCACCTGAGCAGCTGGCAGCGGGCCAGCTCGGTCGTCGCCCTGCACAGCGCGGCGGCCCCGCCGCCCGCCGCCCACCGGCTGGTCCGCAGGGCCGCGCCGCTGCTGCGCGCCCACGAACTGCTGGGCTCCACCGAGACCGGCGGCATCGCCCACCGGCCGGTGACCCCGGAGGGCGAGGCGGCGGCCCCCTGGCGGCTGCTCCCCGACGTCACCTTGGCCGGGGACGGCGCGGCACCGGCCGGGCGGGCGGCGGAACTCGTGGTCGCCGGACCCCGGCTGGCCCGCCCCGACGGCGCCTCCCGGCCGCCCGCCCACTGGGCCACCGGCGACCTGGTGGAGTTCACCGCTCCCGGCACGTTCCGGCTCGTCGGCCGGAGCAGCTCGCTGGTCAAGGTGAACGGCGTCAAGGTCCACCTGGCCCGGGTCGACGAGCGGTTGGCCGCGCTGCTGCCCGGGGCGGAGTGCGTGGCCCTGCCCCGGACCGGCGACCCGCTCGGTGGCGAGGGGTACGTGGTGTTCTGGGCCCGCCGCGCCGCCGGGGTGAACACGGCGGACATCCAGGACGCCCTACGGGACTTTCCCCGCCCGTCCCGGATCGTGGAAGTACCGGCGGTACCGAGGACCGCCGCCGGGAAACCGGACCGGGCGGCCCTGCTCGCGGCCGCATCCCCGTGACGCCGAGGGGCCCACGGAACCCAGTCGCATCTTCGAACCCTTGGGAGGGATCGGTTCTGTCCAGGTTGATCGTGGTGACCGGCGCGAGCGCCGGCATCGGCAAGGCCACGGCGAAGCGCTTCGCCGCACCCGCGCGGCACGACGGCGCGTCCGGCACCCGCGACAAGGTGCTCATGGTCGCCCGGCACGAGCAACGGCTCGTCCGGGCGGCGCGGGAGATCGAGGAGAGCGTGCCCGGAGCCGACGTGGAGACGCTCCCGCTCGACCTCTCTGACGCCGACGCGGCCAAGACCCTCCGGGACCGGGCCGGGGCGACCGGGCTGCCGGTCGGCGCCCTGCTGTGCTGCGCCGGTGCCGTGCCGCCGCCCGCCGACCCGGACGCGGGCGACGTGGCCGCCGTCCTGACCGAGTGGGAGAGCGCCTACCGCGCCAACGTCGTGACCGCCGTCGTCGCCGTGGAGGCACTGGTCCCGTCGATGACGGACGGCGGCGGCATCGTGCTGTACAGCTCCATCGCCGCCTACCGGGGCTCCGGCGGCTCGGGCGGCTACGGCGCCGCGAAGGCCGCCCTGCACTCCTACGTCCACCTGCTCGCCACCCGGCTCGGGCCGCGCCGGATCAGCGTCAACGCCATCGCGCCGGGCTACGTCGCCGGGACCGACCTGTTCGGCGGCGCGCTGCCCGCCGCCCGGGAGAAGACGCTGATCGGCCAGACCGTCCTGGGGCGCGCGGGCGACCCGGTGGACGTCGCGGAACTCGGCCACTACCTGTGTTCGCCGCCCGGCGCCTACATCACCTCCCAGATCCTCCAGATCAACGGCGGTTCGCTGCACGGCGTCTGACCGCCGTGCAGCGAACCGCCCGCCATCCGTCCACGGCGTGCCCCGGCACGCGAGAACGACCGAGAAAGCGCGGTGATCCGCCATGAACCCCCAGGAACAAGCCGACGCGCACGTCAGGGCGATGATGCGCTGGCACTTCGATCCGGCGACGGGCTCCCGCTACTGGGTGGAGCGCCGCAGCCGGCTCGGCTTCGACCCGGTGGAGGACGTACGGGGCGTCGACGACCTGCTGAGGTTCCCCAACCTGATCGACGAACTCCGGGACGTGCCGGTCGAGGACCTCGTCCCCCGGGGCCTGGACGCCACGGAGGAGGTGTGCGCCGTGTACGAGAGCGGCGGCACCACCGGGGCGCCCAAACGCTTCGTGATGTTCGAGAGCTGGTTCGAGCAGTACATGGATTGGGAGAACCGCCACTACCCCGACGACGGCACGGGGCACGCGCTGGCTGTGGCGCCCAGCGGCCCGCACATGCTCGGCGAGTACTCCCGGCGGATCGCGCGGGCCAGGAACGGCATCCGCTTCGCCGTCGACCTGGACCCGCGCTGGGTGAAACGGCTGCTGGCCGAGGGCGACACCGCCGGCGCCGCCGCCTACGTCGACCACCTCGTCGACCAGGCCGAACTGGTCCTGCGTTCGCAGGACATCGCCTTCCTGATCACCACGCCCCCGCTGCTGACCCGGATGTCCGAACGCCCCGCGGTGCGCGCCCTGATCCAGGAGAAGGTGCGCCTGATCATCTGGACCGGGGCGCACATGGACCCCGACACCCTCGACTACCTCGCCACCGAGCTGTACCCGAAAGCCCGGTTCCGGGGGTCGTACGGCAGCACCTCCGTGCTCTCCGGCACCGTGCAGCGGCCCGACCCCGAGGGCACGGGGGAGGTGGTCTTCGACTCCTACGCCCCCTACGTGCTCTACCGGGTGGTCGACCCCGCCACGGGCGAGCCGGTCCCCTACGGGTCGGAGGGCGCCGTGGTGATGAACCACCTCACCCGGTACGGGCTCGTCCCCAACAGCCTGGAACGCGACCTGGCCACCCGCGTCCCCGGCCCCGGAGGCGCCGGGGACTCCCTGAAGGACATCCACCCGGTGGCCGAGGCGGACGGCCGCAAGCTCATCGAGGGCGTCTACTAGCGGCGCCCCGGCCCCGGACACGTGTGAGGAGATCCCCATGTCGCACAAGAAATCAACCCTGTTCGCCGCCGCCCTCGGCGCCGGCGCGCTGATCCTGGCCCTGGCCGCCTTCCCGGCCACCACGGCGCGGGCCACGCCCTCACCGACCGTCATTGACCTGGCCATAGGCAACGACGGCGTCACCCAGACGGACGTCGGTGCCCCCGGGCTCAGCGTTGGCGACGAGTTCGTCTACGCGGACACGCTCTACCGCGACGGCCGCCGGGTCGGCGAGGACGGCAGCTCCTGCCAGGTGACCCGGGTGGACGGCGAGCGGATCACCACCAGCTGTGTGCTGTCGGTGCTGCTGCCGGAGGGGCAGCTCACCGCGCAGTCCCTGTGGACCAAGGGCGCGGACACGGTACGGATGGCCGTCACCGGCGGGACCGGTGCCTACCGCGGGGCCACCGGGGAGCTGACGTGCAACGACATCCAGACCCCGCGGGAGACCTACCACATCGAGCTGGACCGGTGATCTCCCGCGTCCGCGCAGAACAGTTGTGACGACAGCCCGTCCGACGGGACGGTGCGGTGAGGAGCGGTGCCGATGAGCACTACACGATTCGGGACGGGCACCGGGCGGACGACGAGGACGGAGCCGGCCGGCTCGGCCACCGCGGCGCTGGTCGCCGCCGTCCTCGGTTTCTTCGTGATCACGCTCGACGTCTCCGGGGTGAACGTCGCGCTGCCCGCGGTCGGCGACGACCTCGGCGGCTCGTTGTCCGGCCTCCAGTGGGTGGCCGACAGCTACACTCTGATGTTCGCGGCGCTGATGCTGTCCGCCGGGGCGCTCTCCGACGCGGTCGGCGCGCGCCGCGCCTTCGGCTGGGGCCTGGCCGTGTTCACCGCCGCCTCCCTGGCCTGCGGGGTGGCGCCTTCACTGGGGGCGCTGACGGCCGCGCGGGTGGTGCAGGGCAGCGCGGCGGCGGCGATGGTGCCCGCCTCGCTGGCGCTGATCCGGCACGCCTTTCCCGACCCGCGGGCACGGGCGCGCGGCATCGCCCTGTGGACGGTGGGCGGTGCCGTCGCCGTCGCCGCGGGGCCCGTGCTGGGCGGGCTGCTCACCACGGAGTGGACCTGGCGGGCGGTGTTCTTCCTCAATGTGCCGGCCGGGCTCGCGGGCTTCCTGACGCTGCTGCGGGCGCCGCACTCGCCGCGCCGCCCGGCGGTCTTCGACTGGCCCGGTCAGGTGCTGGCGGTGATGGCGCTGGCCGCGCTGACGTTCGCGGTGATCGAGGGCGGCCACCACGGCTTCACCGGCACGGTGTCGGCCGCGGCGGGCGCCGCGGTGTTCGCCGGGGCCGGATTCGTGGCCGTCGAGGCGCGGCGCGAGGCCCCGATGCTGCCGCTGCGGCTGTTCCGGGAGCGGTGCGTCACCGTACCGGTCGTCGCGGGCTTCGCCTGCAACGCGGCCTTCTACGGCGGGGTGTTCGTGCTGAGCCTGTTCTTCCAGGACCAGCGGGGGCAGTCGGCGTTCTCGGCCGGCCTGATGTTCGTGCCGATGGCGCTGATCACCGCCAACTTCAACTACCTGTCCCCGAAGGCCGTCGCGCGGTACGGCCCGCGCGCGGTGGTCGTCGCGGGTCTGCTGGTCGGCACCGCTGGGTGCTGCGGGCTGGCCGCCGTGGGCCCGGACACGCCGTGGTGGCTGATCGCCCTGCCGATGATCCCGCTGGGCATCGGCGGCTCCCTCGCCATGCCGGCGCTGACGTCGCTGATGCTCGACAGCGTCGCCGCGGAACGGGCCGGCACGGCGGCGGCCCTGCTCAACACCAGCCGTCAGGCGGGCGGTGCCCTCAGCATCGCCGTCTTCGGCGCCCTCCTGGCGGAGGACTTCGTACCGGGCATGCGCGAGAGCCTCCTCCTCGCGGCCGCTCTGCTGGTGGCCAACGCCGTGCTGGCCACCGCCGTGCTGCCCCGGCGGACGGGCGAGGCGGACAGCTAGGCCGTGTCCGCGAAGGCCCTCCTGCCCCGCGACGCCCGGCACGCACTCTCGCCGCACCGGACACAATCCCGAGTACACCCAGTACGAGGGACTGCGTCCGGCACGCCGAGAGCACGCACCGGACGCCGCGTGGCCCGCCCTCCGGGCGGACGGAGGGACTTCGCGGACACGACCTGGAGAGTCCCGCGGCCCCGCCCCCTGCCTGTCAGGCCCCGACGACGGCGACGGACCGGTGCAGCAACGTGCAGCACAACATGCTGCACCGGGCCACCGTGGCGCCGCCTCGCCCCGCCCGGGCAGGCTGCGAACCGTGCCCGGACGGCATCGCGGCCCCGGAGCGCTTCCCGTAACTGCCCCCCAGTCCAAGGGAATCAGTCATGCCCAGCAGTCTCGCCCTGACCCTGCCCGCCAAGGGCGCCCCGTTCACCGTGACGGCCATCGAACGGCGCGTCCCGCGCGACGACGACGTCCGCATCGACATCCGGTACTGCGGCATCTGCCACACCGACCTGCACTTCGGCCACGACGACTGGGGTGGCACCCTCTTCCCCCTCGTCCCCGGCCACGAGATCACCGGCGTGGTCGCGGAGGTCGGCGCCGCCGTCACCTCGCTGGCACCCGGCGACCGGGTCGGCGTCGGCTGCATGGTCGGCTCCTGCGGCAAGTGCGGCCCCTGCACGGCGGGCGAGGAGCAGTACTGCGCCGAGGGCTTCGTCAAGACGTACTCGGCCCGCGACCGCGACGGCACGGTGACCCAGGGCGGCTACAGCCGGTCCATCGTCGTCCCGGAACACTTCGTCCTGCGCATCCCCGACGAGCTTCCCCTCGACCGCGCCGCCCCGCTGCTCTGCGCCGGCGTCACCGTCCACTCACCGCTGCGCCGCTGGCAGGCCGGCCCGGGAAGCCGCGTCGGCGTCCTCGGCATGGGCGGCCTCGGACACCTCGGTGTGCGGATCGCCGCCGTCCTGGGCGCTGAGGTCACCCTGCTGGGCAGCTCGCCGGAGAAGGCGGAGGACGCCCACCGCCTCGGCGCCACCCGCTTCGCCGACCTGCGCGACCGCCGGCAGCTCGCCGCGCTCCGCGGCCACTTCGACCTGCTCCTCAACACCGTCCCGGCCCCCCTCGACATGGACCTCTGCCTGGGCCTGCTCGGCCTGGGCGGCACCCTGGTCAACGTCGGCGCCCCCAGCGACCCGGTCGCCTCGTACAACACCTTCTCGCTGCTCGACGCCCGCCGGGTGATCACCGGATCGTCCATCGGCAGCGTCCGCGAGACACGGGAGACGCTCGACTTCTGCGCCGCGCACGGCATCGGCGCCGAGATCGAGACCATCCCCGCCTCCCGGGTCCCGCACGCGTGGCGGACGCTCGCCGAGGCCCGCTACCGCTACGTCATCGACATCGCCACCCTCACCGCCCCGTGACGGCGTACCCCCCGACCCCGCACACCATCGCACCGGAGGTAGATCGCGTGTCAGTCCAGCGAGTTCCCGTCCTCGTCGTCGGCGGGGCGTACACCGGGCTCACCACGGCCCTGAGCCTGGCCGCGCGCGGCGTACGCCCCCTGCTGGTCGAGCGGCGCCCGGGCGCCGCCACGCTGCCCAAGGCGTGGGGCCTCAACACGCGCTCCCAGGAACTCCTGCACACCCTCCCCGGGGTCAGGCAGCGCCTGGAACAGGCCCTCGGCGAAGTGCGCTGGCCCCGCATGAGCCACGGCGACAGCCTGGCCGACCCCGACCGGCGCTTCCTCGACCCGGCGCAGGGCCAGCCCGACCCGCAGCCGCTCTCCCCGGTGCCGCCGCTGGCCTGGATATCCCAGGCCCAGGTCGAGGGGATACTCCGGGCCTGCGCCGAGGACGCGGGCGCGGAACTGCGCCACGGCACCGAGGCCGTCTCCCTCACCCAGGACGGCGACAAGGCCACCGTGACGCTCCGCGAGGCGCGCTCCGGCCGCCACTACACCGTCGAGGCGGACTACGTGGTGGCGGCCGACGGCAACACCAGCCCCGTAAGGGAGATGCTCGGCGTCCCCGTACGGGGCAGCGGAGTCATCGGGCACATGTACATCATCACGTTCGAGGCCGATCTGACGCGGTACGTCGAGAAGGGAGCGGTCGAGGTCATCGGCATGCCCGGCAGCGGCTCCAGCTTCATCCTGGACGGCTCCGAGCGCCACACCCTGTGGGTCGACTACTTTCCCGAACGCGGCGAGAGCCCGGCGGACTTCACCGAGGAACGCTGCCTGGAGCGGGTCCGCCGCGCCATCGGAGATCCCTCGGTCGACGTCACCTTCGTCAACGCCCGGTCCTTCCCCATCAACCACAAGATGGCCGACCGCTTCCGGGCGGGCCGCGTCTTCCTGGCCGGTGACTCCGCGCACGCCTGCCCGCCCAACGGCGGCCAGGGCGGCAACCTCGCCATCCAGGACGCCTACGACCTGTCCTGGCGGCTGGCCCTGGTGCTCGGCGGACAGGCCGGGCCCGGCCTCCTGGACACCTACGAGACCGAACGCCGGCCGGTGATCCGGATCACCCTGGACCGCGAACTGGCCCTGGCGAAGGTCTCCGAGGGCCGGGTGCCGGCCAGTTACAACCCGGCCGACCCCGACGCCCCCGTCCCCACGCCCAGGGAGTTCCTCGGCTTCCGGTACCACTCGGCCGCCATGTGCACCGAGCCCGGTGACGACGGCAGCCTCCAGGAGGACCCGTGGCACCCGACCGGGCGGCCCGGCGGACGGGCCCCGCACGTCGAACTCACCGACGGCTCCCGGACGCTCTCCACGCTCGACCTCTTCGGCGCCGCGTTCGTCCTGCTGGCCGGGGCGGAGGCCGCCGACTGGGCCGCCGCCGCAGAACGCGCCGCCGAGCGCCTCGGGGTCGGCCTCGTGGCCCACCGCATCGGCGACCGGCTCACCGACCGCGACGGCGTCTGGGGCGTCCGGTACGGCGTGGCGCCCACGGGCGCGGTGCTGGTCCGGCCCGACGGCGTCATCGCCTGGCGCGGCAGGGCCTCGGCGGCCGACCCGGAGGGGGAGCTGACGGCGGCGCTCACCGCCGTACTCGACCGCTGACCCGAGAGCGGCGCCGGGCGGAGTCGAGCCCGCCCGGCGCCGCTCAGCGCTCCTTGGCCGCCGCCCCGGCCCGTACGGCGCCCGGCATGCGGTCGCGGGCCATCCAGCCGGCCTGGAACCGGCTCTGCGCGCCGAGGTCGTCGAACAGCTCGGCGATGTACTTCCGGCAGGTCCGCACCCCGATGCCCAGCCGCCTGGCCACCACCTCGTCCTTGTAACCGGCGGCCAGCAACTGGACGATGGCGGTCTTCGTCTCCTGGGTGAGGCTGGCCGGGATGCGATTGCCGCCGCCCGACCGGTCGAAGACGGTGCCGGTCGCCCAGGCGCTCACCACCATGTGCACGATGAAGCCGACCAGGGCGCCGTGCCGCACCAGGTGCGCCCGGCCCGTGCCCGCGCCCTCGGCACCGCCCGCTCCGTCCTCGGGACCGGCCCCGGCCTCGAAGAGGAAGGCGGTCGTACGGTCGAACACCAGCAGTGGCGGCAGTGACGCGGCCGTGGTGCGGACCTCGCCGCCCGACGCGATGATCCGCGCGGCCCGATGCCGCACGTCCGCGTCATGGCGCGACAGGTGGGGGAGGAGGACCCGCACCCCGACCCCGGGCGGCACGGGTTCGCCCGTGCCGCACACCAGGTCCCGGGCCGGGGCGGGCGTCTTCTGCCCGAGGGGCTGCACGGCGAGGACCTCCTCGGTGCAGCGCCGGGCGGTGACCGCCAGGGCGTCACGCAGCTCGGCGGCGCCCTCGATCGTGACCACGGGGGCGGGCGACCCGCCCGCCGGGTCCGGGGAGCACGTGCCGGACAGCGTGTCGAGCTGCGTGCGCAGCTCTTCGAGCTGGGCCTGCCACGCCTCGACGACGCCGATGAGCGGCTCGGCGTACCGGAGCTTGACCATGTCGGGGTGGACGGCGGTCCAGTCGCCGGGACCCTCCGGCCGGGGCCGCGCCAGTCTGTTCCTGCTCAGCCAGGACAGCACGCGCTCCGTGCGGCCGGGGCTCCAGCCCAGACTGCTCGCCAGTCTCTCCAGCCGGGCCCCGCCGGTCGTCACGAGGAACTGGTACGCGGCCAGCTCCTCGTCTCCCATCAGCGGAACGATCTGGGCGATGTCCATCCGTCTTCCCCCTGATCTACTGTTGCAACAGCGAAACAAGAATAAGCACGAGTCTAGTTATGAACGCAAGTACAAGTTTTCCAAGTCGTAAGTACGTGGTCGTCCGGGTCTTGATCGGTCACTCAGGGGGCAAATTGGTCCCCGGTGTATTTTTGGATCGCCTTCACTTGATCAGTGGATTGATCGTCCCCGTCTGTCCAGCCATCGACCTGGAGTCCTCCATGCGCCCGAAGCTGTCCAGCACGACACCCCTCGCCATCGTCGGCATGGCGTGCCGGTTCCCCGGGATCGAGAGCACCGACGACCTGTGGGACGTCCTGGTGTCCGGCGCCGACATGGTGACGCCGGTCCCGCGCGACCGGTTCGACGCCGACGCCTGCCACGCCACCGCCCCCATGACCGCCGGCCGCACCGTCTCCCGGCACGGCGGGTTCCTCACCGACGCGTTCGGGTTCGACCGGGAGTTCTTCGGCGTGCCGCCCGCCGCCGCCCTCGCCATGGACCCGCAGCAGCGGCTCCTGCTGCACGTCGTGTGGGAGGCCCTGGAGTCGGCCGGCATACCCCCGACGCGGCTCGCCGGCAGCAGAACCGGCGTCTTCGTGGGGCAGGCGACCGCCGAGTACGCCGACACCGACCCCCGCCCGGACGAACCCGACGTGCGCGCCATGACCGGCAGCCGCCTGCGCGCCGTCACCGCCGGCCGGATCTCCTACGCGCTCGACCTGCGCGGCCCGAGCGTCGTCCTGGACACCGCCTGCTCCTCGTCGCTGGTCGCCGTGCACGCCGCCCGGCAGAGCCTGCTCACCGGCGAGAGCGACCTGTGTGTGGCCGGGGGCGTCAACATCATCCTGTCCCCGCACGACGCCATCGGCTACTCACAGGGCGGCATGCTCTCGCCCACGGGCCGCTGCCGGTTCGGCGACGCCCGCGCCGACGGCTTCGTGCGCAGCGAGGGCGTGGGCGCGGTCGTCCTCAAGCGGCTGGACGACGCGGTGCGCGACGGCGACCCCGTGCACGCGGTGCTGCTCGGCAGCGCGGTCACCAACGACGGCGCGAGCGCCGGGGTGCCGCTGCGCCCGTCGGTCGCGGGCCAGGCGGACATGGTGCGCGCCGCGTGCGCCGCCGCGGGCGTCGCCCCCGGCGACCTCGACTACGTGGAGGCCCACGGCCCCGGCACCGCGGTCGGGGACGCCGTGGAACTGGAGGCGCTCGCCGAGGCGGCCGGCGCCGGGCGGCCCGGGGACCGGCCGCTGCTGACCGGGTCGGTGAAGACCAACATCGGACACGCCGAGGCCGCCGCCGGCATCGCCGGTCTGCTCAAGGCGGTGCTGATCCTCCGGCACGGCGTCGTCCCGGCCTCCCTACACCTCGGTGAGCCGCACCCGCTGCTCACCCGGGACGGCTTCCCGGTCCGCGTGGTCACCCGCGCCCGGCCCCTGGACCCGGCCGGTGAGCGCGCTCTGCTCGGCGTCAGCTCCTTCGGCCTGTCCGGCACCAACGCCCACGTGGTCGTCGGCGCGCACCTGCCCGACCCCGCTCCCGCCGGCCCCGCCCCCGCCGACCCTGTCCCCGAGTCGGCCGGGACCGGCCCGCACCTGCTGGTGCTGAGCGCCCGCACCGCCGGCTCCCTGCGCCGTCTGGCCACCCGGTACGCCGACTACCTCGACGAGGACGGAGCCGGCCGCCACCTCCCCCTGCGGGACGTCTGCGCCGCCGCGGCCACACGCCGCGACGCCCACCCCCACCGGCTGTGGGCCACGGGCGCGGACCACGACGCCCTGGTCCGCGCGCTGCGGGCGCTCGCCGCCGGCGAGGTCACCCCCGACGGCGGCACCGGCGGCGCGGTGCCGCCGGGCGGGCGGCGCGTGGCGTTCGTCTTCTCCGGGCAGGGCGCGCAGTGGGCCGGCATGGGCCGCGCCCTGTACCGCTCCTCACCCGCCTTCAAAGCCACGCTGGACGCCTGCGACCGGGCCGTCCGCGCCGAACTCGGCTGGTCGGTCCTGGACCGGCTGCTGTCCGGCCCCGCCGACCTGCCCACCGACGTGGACGTCGTACAGCCCGTCCTGTGGGCCGTGCAGGTGGCGCTGGCCGCCGCCTGGCGGGAGCGGGGCGTGCGGCCGGAGCTGTGCATGGGGCACAGCATGGGGGAGGTGGCGGCGGCCCGGACGGCGGGCGCCCTCTCCCTCGACGACGCGGCCGCGGTGATCTGCCGTCGCAGCACGCTCATGCAGCAGACCGCCGGGCGCGGCGCGATGCTCGCCGTCGAACTCCCCGCCGACCGGGCCCACCGCCGCGCCGGGACGTACGGCGAAACGGTGTCCGTGGCCGTCGAGAACGCCCCCACCGGCACCGTCCTCGCGGGCGACCCCGCCGCCCTGACCGCCCTGCGTGGCGAGCTGGAGCGGGACGGCGTCCTGTGCCGCCCGGTCAAGGTCAACGTGGCCTCCCACTCGCCCTACATGGACCCCGTACGGGAGAAGCTGCCGCGGGCGCTGGACGGGCTCGCCCCGGCTCCCTGCGGCACGGCCCTGGTCTCCACCGTGTACGGCCGGCCCGTCGAGGGCCCGGCGCTGACCCCCGCCTACTGGGCCGAGAACGTGCGCCGCCCGGTGCGGTTCGCCGGCACCGTACGGCGGGTCGCCGAGGAGGCGGAGACCGTCTTCGTCGAGGTCGGCCCCCACCCCGTCCTGCTCGCCGCCATGGAGGAGACCCTGGGCGCCGGCGGCGCGGCGGTGGCCTCGCTGCACCGCGGCTGCGACGAACCCGCCGAACTGGTCCGGGCCGCCGGGCGGATCTTCGCGCACGGCGGCCGGGTCGACTGGCACCGCTGGTACGGCACCGCCCCGCGGCACGTGCCGTCCCTGCCCACCTACCCCTGGGACACCGCCCCCTACCGGCGCGCGTCCGCCGACCCTCTGCCGCGGACCCCACCGGAGCGGCGGTTCGACCTGGCCGACTGGGGCGGCACCGCCGACTGGGACGGCGGCATCGCCGTGCACGGGGTCGCGGGCGTGCCGCCGGTCGTCCTCCTGGAGGCGCTGCGCGAGACGGTACGGGAGGCCGACGGTGACGGTCCCTTCGAGCTGCGCGGCATCCGGCTGGGCGGCACCCCGCTGCCCGTCGACGCGGCCGCCGGCACGACCCTGCGCGTGACCCTGGAAGGCCCCCGCGACGACCGTGCCGTGACGGTGCGGGCGTCCCTGCCCGGCGCCCGGGAGCCCCTGCTGTGCGCCGCCGGGCGAGCCGTCCGGACGGTGGCCGGGGAGCCCGGCCCCGAGGGCGCCGGGCTCCTCGACGCCGCGCTCGCGCGCTGCCGTGACCACCTCCCCGCCCACGAGCTCTACGCGCTCGCGCGGCGCCACGGCTACGACATCCCGGAGCCGTTCCAGGGCGTGGAGCACCTGTGGCGGCGCGAGGGCGAGGCCGTGGCCCGCGTCCGGCTGCCGGGCCCCCTGCCCCGGGCGGGCTGGGAGGTGGGCCTCCAGACGCTGCTGGCGGCCCGGCCCCGGGCCACGTCCGGCTCGGACGACACCGCCCACATCCCCGTCTCCTTCGGTTCGGTGCGGTTCCACGCGCCGCTGGAGGCCGAGTTCTGGAGCGTGAGCAGGGTGCGCCAGGACGGGAAGGGGAGGGTCACGGCCGACGTCCTGCTGCTCTCGACGGACCACCGGGTCCTGGCCCGCTTCACCGGCATCCGGCTGCGGCGGCTCGGCCCGGACCGGACCGCCCGGACGCCGCTGTCGTACCTCACCGCCCTGCGGCGCCTGGCCGGTGGCGCGGCCCGGCCGGCCGGCCGCGTCCGGCCCGTCCCCCCGCCGCGCCCCGCCCCGCGCGCCCCGGCCCCGCGCGGCGCCCCGGCTCCGGCCCCCGGCGCCCCGGGCGGCGGCGCGGCCGACACCCTCCTCACGTACGCGGCCGAGCTGCTGGGCCTGCCCACGGCCGGCCTCGACCCACGGCTTTCCCTGCGCGAACTCGGCCTGGACTCCCTCATGGCCGCCCGGCTCCGCCACCACCTGCGCACCGTCCACGGCACGGAACTGAGCGCCGGCCGGCTGCTCGGCACGGAGAGCCTCGCCGAGCTGCGCGCCGCCCTCGGCGCGGACGACCACCGCACCGGCCGTTGCCCCGTGCCGGTGCGGGAGTAAAGTTGCACCCAAGTACAAAAGAATGTCGGGGGTACGACGCGGGCCGCCGAGCCGCGCGTCCGGTGAGTTCGGCAGAAACGGGAGTGAACGGAATGGACTCGTGTGCGACAGAGCCGCCGCCGCAGGTCAGCCGTCGGGAACGGAACAAGCGACGCGTCCGGGAGCGCCTCTACTCGGCCGCGATCGAACTCATCGTCGAGAAGGGGTATGACCACACCTCCATCGAAGAGATCGCGGAACGCGCGGACGTCGCGCGCGGCACCTTCTTCAACTACTTCCAGCGCAAGGAAGACATCATCACCGAGTGGGGGGAGCGCAGGCGCACCGCACTGGTCACGGGACTGGACGAGGAGGGAGTCTTCATGCCCGGCTCCATCGCGCGGCTGCACCGGTGCATGGCGGTCCTGGTCCGCATCAACCAGGAGGAGCCCCAGCTCACCACCTCCATGCTGACCGCGTGGGTGCGGGCGGGCCGGCCAATCCTGGAGGACCCCTACGTCGCCGAGGTCTTCGCCGACATCGTCGACAGCGGCGTACGCCACGGGGAACTGTCCCCGGCCCTCTCCCCGGTCCTCGCCGGCAACGTCCTGCGGGACGTCTACCTCGGTGCCCTCTACCGCTGGGCCAAGCAGCCGTCGGACGCCACGGACTCACTGGCCGAGGAGCTCCGGCAGATCCTCGGCCTCCTCCTGGACGGCATGGTCGGCCCCCGCACCGGCTGACGACCGCCACGGCTCCCGGCCCGCCCGGGAGGGCGAACGGAGCCGGGCCCGCGTCCGGTCCGCCGGACGCGGGCCCCTCGAACGGGTCCGCGCACGGGCGCGGACGCGACCGTCAGCCCAGCAGCGCGAGCAGCCGCCCGAGCGCCTCCACGACGGGCCGGCCCACCTCGCCGACGGTCGCCGCGATCTGTGCGACGGAGGCCAGGACCATGCCGCGCTCACGCAGGGCGGCCCGGTCGGGAGTGAGCGCGGGCAGCGCGTCGTCCACGGTCCGGACCTGCTCGGGGGTGAGTTCCGGACGCAGACCGCCGAGGAGGCGGGTGAGGTCCGTCACGGCGGCCCGTAGCTCGGCGTCCTGGGCGGTGCCCTCGTTCTGGACGACGAAGCCGTGGTTGATGCCGACGACGTTCTCGCCGTCGTTCACGTTGACGACGTCTCCGTAGTAGTTCGACGTGTCGCTCACAGTCTGATCCCCGTGTTTCCCCTGCCGCCGTTCAAGTTGACGACGGAGCCGTAGTTGTTCGTACCCGGTATGAAGATTGGTGGAGGCCCGTTCTGGTGCCGGCAGTGACAGAGCTGGACTCTGGTCGTACGGTGCGACCGTCCGGGCCAGGGGCATCCGGGGATTCAGCATGGGCAGGCCGATCTTGCATGATGGGCTGTGCGCCCGAGTTAGTAATTGGCCGCCCCTGCGACCTGCCAGGATGCGCTGCGAGCGCGAATCCGTAGGTGTCGTTTCGCCCAGCTGGTCCCCAGCAGCCATGAGCATGCAACGGGAGACGGGATGGGCCGCAAGATCGGAATGGATGTGCACCGCGATTTCGCGCAGCTCGCCGTGGTCGAGGACGGATTTCTGCGGGACGCCGGGCAGGTCTCCTGCCGTCCGGAGAGCCTGCGGGACTGGGCGCAGACGCTTCGTCCGGATGATGAGGTGGCGCTGGAGGCGACCGGTAACAGCGAGGCCATCGTGGCGTTGATCCGCCCGAGGGTGGCCCGAGTGGTGGTCTCCAACCCGATGAAGACCCGGGCGATCGCCGAGGCGAAGGTCAAGACCGACAAGGTCGACGCGCGGATTCTTGCGCAGCTGCTCGCGGCAGATTTTCTGCCGCCGGTATGGCTGCCCGACGAGGTCACCCGGCGCCGGCGTCGAATCATCGCCCGGCGCACCCACCTGGTCCGGCAGCGCACGCGCATCAAGAACCAGGTGCAGGCGATCCTGCACCGTAACCTGATGCCCCGGCCCCCGGTGTCTGAGCTGTTCGGCACCCGTGGCCGGGCCTGGCTGGCCCGGCAGGAACTGCCAACCGACGAGCACCGCTCGGTCGCCGCACTGCTACGACAGCTGGACTTCCACGGCGAGGAGCTCGCTCTGGTTGAACGGGAAGTCGCCCAGGAAGGCCTGGACGACACGGACGTGCGACGGCTGATGACGGTGCCTGGCATCGACGCCGTCGTCGCGCTGTCCGTCGTGGCCGCGGTCGGTGACTTCGCCCGGTTCCGCTCCGCCGACAAGCTGGTGGCCTACTTCGGGCTCAACCCACGGGTGCGGCAGTCCGGAGGCCAGCCGGCCAGCCTGGGACGCATCACCAAGACCGGACGTGCCCAGGTGCGCGGCATGCTGGTCGAGGCCGCCTGGGTCGCCTCCCGTGCACCAGGCCCCCTGCGCGCCTTCTACCAGCGCATCAAGGCCAGGCGCGGTCTGCAGGTCGCGATCGTGGCCACCGCCCGGAAAATGACCACCCTGTGCTGGCACCTGGTCACCAAACAGCAGGACTATGCCTTTGCCCGTCCCAGCCTGGTCGCCTTCAAACAGCGCAAACTCCAGCTGCAGGCCGGCGCCGAGCGCCACATCGCCCGCCGTGGACTCGGCTACGACTACAACGACAAGGCCCTGCGGCGACACGAAAGGGAAATCGTCGAAGCCCAGGAACACGCCTACGCGGTGATGGTCGCACACTGGCAACCACGCCGCCCAGCAGCGGAACAGTAAACCCGTACCGCCTGAACGAGCTGCGGCCCTTGCCGATTTCATCCGTGCTGCGGATGACCGTGCGGATTCTGGAACCTGCACGAGTACCGCCACTCTGCCCTGACCCACCTTGGCGAGCAGGGCGCCTCGCTGCTGATGCTGATGGCGAAGTCCCGGCACAAGAAGCCGGAGAACGTCCGCCGCTGAAACTGTTGCCGCCCGGGAGGATGGGCCGCGTGGGCGGGGCCGTTCGGGTGGCGGGGTTCGGGCGATGGGCGGTGAGGCCGCCGGTCGGGCCGGGAAGGGTGTCAGCCTTGGCGGCCGGGAAGCATGGCCAGGGCCTGGGAGCGCTGTGCGACGAGGTCGTCGTAGGTGCCGTCGCGCTCGGC
>NZ_BMVU01000079.1 GCF_014650875.1 Streptomyces minutiscleroticus | reverse complement strand
GCCCCGGACCTCCCGTGCGGGAGGTCCGGGGCCGCGTTCCGCGTACCGCCGGGTGCGCTACTCGCCCAGCACCGACGTCAGGAACTCCCCGACCCAGGCCAGCAGCTCGCGGCCGACCAGCGGCCTCCCGCCGACCTTCGCGGTCTTCGGGCGGGGCACCAGGACCTGGTGGACGGACGGCTTGATCACCGTGCCCGGGTACAGGCGCTTGAGGCGCAGCTCCTGGGACTCGCGCAGCTCGACCGGGGCGAAGCGGACGTTGGTGCCCTGCAGGACCACCTCGCCGACGCCGCAGGAGCGGGCCAGCATCCGCAGGCCGGCGACCAGCAGCAGGTTCTCCACCGGCTCGGGCAGCTTGCCGTAGCGGTCGACGAGCTCCTCGCGGACGGCCTTGACGTCCTCCTCGGTGTTCGCGGAGGCGATCGCGCGGTACGCCTGCAGGCGCAGCCGCTCGCCGGGCGCGTAGTCGTGCGGGACGTGCGCGTCGACCGGGAGCTCGATCTTGACCTCCAGCGGCGGCTCCTCCTCCGCCCCGCCGTCCAGGGCTGCGCGGTAGTCCGCGACCGCCTCGCCGACCATGCGCACGTACAGGTCGAAGCCGACGCCCGCGATGTGCCCGGACTGCTCGCCGCCGAGGAGGTTGCCCGCGCCGCGGATCTCCAGGTCCTTCATCGCCACGTACATGCCCGCGCCCATCTCCGTGTGCTGGGCGATGGTCGCCAGGCGCTCGTGGGCGGTCTCCGTCAGCGGCTTCTCCGGCGGGTACAGGAAGTAGGCGTAGCCGCGCTCGCGGCCGCGGCCGACGCGGCCGCGCAGCTGGTGCAGCTGGGAGAGGCCGAAGTTGTCGCCGCGCTCCACGATCAGCGTGTTGGCGTTGGAGATGTCGATGCCGGACTCGACGATCGTCGTGGAGACCAGCACGTCGAACTTCTTCTCCCAGAAGTCGACGACCACCTTCTCCAGCGCCTGCTCGGACATCTGGCCGTGGGCGGTGGCGATGCGCGCCTCGGGGACGATGGCGCGCAGCCGGGCGGCGGCCCGGTCGATGGACTCGACGCGGTTGTGGATGTAGAAGACCTGGCCCTCGCGCAGCAGCTCGCGGCGGATCGCGGCGCCGATCTGCTTCTCCTCGTACGGGCCGACGAAGGTCAGGACCGGGTGGCGCTCCTCCGGGGGCGTGGTGATCGTGGACATCTCGCGGATGCCGGTGACCGCCATCTCCAGGGTGCGCGGGATGGGCGTGGCGGACATGGTCAGCACGTCGACGTTGGCGCGCAGCTTCTTCAGCTGCTCCTTGTGCTCGACGCCGAAGCGCTGCTCCTCGTCGACGATGACCAGGCCCAGGTCCTTGAACTTGGTCTCGGAGGAGAACAGCCGGTGGGTGCCGATGACGACGTCCACCGAGCCGTCGCGCAGCCCCTCCAGGACCGCCTTCGCCTCGGTGTCGGTCTGGAAGCGGGACAGCGCCTTCACGCTCACCGGGAACTGCGCGTAGCGCTCGCTGAAGGTGCCGAAGTGCTGCTGCACGAGGAGCGTGGTGGGCACGAGGACGGCGACCTGCTTGCCGTCCTGCACCGCCTTGAAGGCGGCCCGCACGGCGATCTCCGTCTTGCCGTAGCCGACGTCGCCGCAGATCAGGCGGTCCATCGGGACCGTCTTCTCCATGTCCTCCTTGACCTCGGCGATCGTGGTGAGCTGGTCGGGCGTCTCCGCGTACGGGAAGGCGTCCTCCAGCTCGCGCTGCCAGGGGGTGTCCGGGCCGAAGGCGTGGCCGGGCGCCGCCATGCGCGCGCTGTAGAGCTTGATCAGGTCGGCGGCGATCTCCTTGACGGCCTTCTTCGCACGCGCCTTGGTCTTGGTCCAGTCGGCGCCGCCCAGGCGGTGCAGGGTGGGCGCCTCGCCGCCGACGTACTTGGTGATCTGCTCCAGCTGGTCGGTGGGGATGTAGAGCCGGTCGCCGGGCTGGCCGCGCTTGGCGGGGGCGTACTCCACGACCAGGTACTCGCGGGTGGCGCCCTGCACGGTGCGCTGGACCATCTCGATGTAGCGGCCGACGCCGTGCTGCTCGTGGACGATGTAGTCGCCCGATTCGAGGGTGAGCGGGTCGATGGTCTTGCGGCGGCGGGCGGGCATCCGCGTGCCGTCCTTGCCGGCCGCCTTCTGCCCGGACAGGTCGGTCTCGGTGAGCACGGCGAGCTTCAGCGCCGGGTCGACGAAGCCGTGGTCGAGGCAGCCGCAGGAGACCAGCACGACGGAGGGGGCCAGCTCGGTGAGCTCGCTCTCCAGGCGGGCGGCGATGCCCTCGCCGCCGAGGACCTCGACGGTGCGGGAGGCGGGGCCGTGCCCCTCGGTGACGTAGACCGTGCGCCAGCCGTCCGCGAGCCAGCCCTTGGTGTCCGCGAGCGCCCGCGCGGTGTCGCCGCGGTAGGTCTCGGGCGCGTGCATGCCGAGCTTGAGGGTGTCGGCCTCCTCCAGGGCGTCGTCCGCGGCGAACGGGGACACCGACCACCACATCATGCCCAGCTCGCGGGCGCGGTCGCGGACGTCGGCGATGGACCACAGGGAGGCGGCGCCGACGTCGATGGGCGCCTCGCCGCCGCCGGCGGTCGCCGCCCAGGACGCCTGGAGGAACTCCTGGGAGGTGGCCACGAGGTCGGCGGCCCGGGTGCGCACCCGCTCGGGGTCGCAGACCACGGCCATGGAGCCCGCGGGCAGCACGTCGAGGAGCAGTTCCATGTCGTCGACGAGGACGGGGGCCAGGGACTCCATGCCCTCGACGGCGATGCCCTCGGCGATCCTGCCGAGGAGTTCGCCCAGCTCGGGGTGGTCCTCGGCCAGGGCCGCGGCCCGCCGCCGCACCTCGTCGGTGAGCAGCAGCTCGCGGCAGGGCGGGGCCCACAGGCCGTGCTCGGCGACTTCGAGGGAGCGCTGGTCGGCGACCTTGAAGTAGCGGATCTCCTCGACGTCGTCGCCCCAGAACTCCACCCGCAGGGGGTGCTCCTCGGTGGGCGGGAAGACGTCGAGGATGCCACCGCGCACGGCGAACTCGCCGCGCTTCTCCACCAGCTCCACTCGCGCGTACGCCGCGGCCGCCAGCGCCTGGACGACCTCCTCCAGGTCGGCGGTGTCGCCGGGGCGCAGGGCCACGGGCTCCAGGTCGCCCAGCCCTTTGACCTGCGGCTGGAGCACGGAGCGCACGGGCGCGACGACGACGGAGACCGGGCCGGTCTCGGGGTCGTCGGGCGAGGGGTGGGCGAGGCGGCGCAGCACGGCGAGGCGGCGGCCGACGGTGTCGCTGCGCGGGCTGAGGCGCTCGTGCGGCAGGGTCTCCCAGGACGGGTACTCCACGACCGCGTCGGGCGGCAGCAGCGAGCGCAGGGCCGCCGCCAGGTCCTCGGCCTCCCGGCCGGTGGCCGTCACGGCCAGGACGGGCCGTCCGGCGTCGCGGGCCAGCGCCGCCACCGCGAAGGGGCGGGCCGCGGGCGGGCCGACGAGGTCGACGTGCGCCCGGTGGCCGTCGGCTGCGGCCTTCACCGCTTCGTCGAGTGCCGCGTCCTTGACGACGGCGTCGAGCAGACCGTGCAGGCTCATGAAGGACTTCCATCCCGGGGTGAGGGCAACGCGAGCGACCCGACACGTCGCACGGGCCGGGGATCTCCAGGGTACGTCGCGCACCGCGCGCGCACCCGCCCGAACGATCGCCCCGCCGCCCGGCGGGCCCCGGGCGTCCCGCCCGCGGGCACGGCGGTACGGGCGGGACGCCCGGAGCACGGCGAGAGGACTACGGCGCCGGGAAGGGCCGGGAGGACTGAGAGGACCGAAGGGGCCGAGAGGACCGGAAGGGCCGGGCCCGGCGGACTGTTCGTCCCGCCGGGCCCGGCCCCTCGCCGTTCCCCCGTGCTCCCCGTGCTCTCCGTGCTCTCCGTCCCTGCGGCTACTCCGTGGCGATGGCGTTCAGGACGTTCATCCGGCCCGCCCGGAAGGCCGGGACCAGCGCGGCGAACAGGCCCACCAGCGCGGAGCAGGCGAAGACCGTGAGGATCGTCGGCCAGGGAACCTCCAGGACGGTCAGGCCCTCCAGCGCCAGCAGCTGCTGCGCGGTCGCGCCCCAGCCGATGCCGAGGCCGAGGCCGAGCAGGGCGCCGAAGAGGGCGATGACCACCGACTCCAGACGGATCATGCGGCGCAGCTGGCGGCGGGAGAGACCGATGGCCCGCATCAGGCCGATCTCCCTGGTCCGCTCGACCACCGACAGGGCCAGGGTGTTCACCACGCCCAGGACCGCGACGACGATCGCGAGGGCCAGCAGGCCGTAGACCACGTTCAGCAGCTGCCCGATCTGGTCCTGCAGGGCCTCCTTGTAGTCGGTCTGGTCGCGCACGGTGTACTGCGGGTAGTCGTCCAGCGCCGTCTTCAGCGCGGCGTACGCGGCCTCCTCCTGGCCGTCCCGCGCCGAGGCGAAGAGCAGCGCGTCCAGGGGCATCCTGTCGGCGGGCACGTACTTCGCGGCCGTCGCGATCGACACGTACATCGCGCCCTTGTCGACGACCACCTCGTCGCTGGTGATCGCGCGGACCGTCAGCTCGGCGCTGCGGCCGTCCGCGAAGGCGACCTCCACCTTCGAGCCGACCTCCAGGCCGTACTTGTCAGCGAACCCCTCGAAGACGGACATCGAGTCGGGCCGGTAGGCGTCCGCGAGGTTCCCCGCGACCGTCTCGACGCGCAGGTCCTGCGCGTACGTCGGGTCGGCGGCGTTGATCGTCTCGTCCTTCGCGGTGCGGCCGTCGGGCAGGGTCAGCGAGGCGTCGAGCACCCTGTACTCGGTGACCCGCTCCAGGCCCTCCGCGGACTTCGCCGCCTCCACCGCCTGCGGCGTGAGCAGCTGGCCGCTGTCCGACTGCACGATGAAGTCCGTGCCGACCGACTTGTCGAGCTGGTCCGTGGCCGAGGCGACCATGGAGGAGCCGACCACCGACAGGCAGGCGACCAGGGCGAGTCCGATCATCAGCGCGGCGCCGGTGGCGCCGGTGCGGCGCGGGTTGCGCAGCGCGTTGCGCTCGGCCATCCGCCCGACCGGGCCGAAGACCCGCAGCACGAGGGCGCCGAGGACGCGGACCACACCGCCGGCCAGCAGCGGGCCGACGACGACGAAGCCGAGCAGCGAAAGCACCACGCCGCCGCCCAGCCACAGCGCGCCCTCGCCCGCCTTCTCCGCCGCCCCGGACAGGTACAGCAGGAACCCTCCCGCGCCCGTCAGGAGCAGGCCGAGGACGGCCCGTACGGCACCGGCCCTCGCGTCCGCCGGGGCGCCGGCGTCGCGCAGCGCGGCCATCGGGGAGACCTTGCCGGCCCGCCGGGCGGGCAGGTACGCGGCGACCACGGTGACCACGACGCCGAGGACCAGGCCGGCCACCGGGGTGGTCCAGGTGACGGTCAGGTCGTCGGTGGACAGGTTCATACCCATGGAGCCCATGAGCTCCATCAGCCCGATCGCGAGACCGACGCCCGCGCCCACGCCGAGGACCGAGCCGAACAGGCCGAGCAGCAGCGCCTCGACGAGCACCGAGCGGTTGACCTGCTTGCGGGAGGAGCCGATGGCGCGCATCAGGCCGATCTCGCGGGTGCGCTGGGCGACCAGCATCGAGAAGGTGTTGATGATCAGGAAGACGCCGACGAGGAAGGCGATCCCGGCGAAGCCGAGCAGCGCGTACTTCATGACGTCCAGGAAGCCCTTGAGGTCCGCGGAGTTGGCGTCGGCGACCTCCGCGGCCGTCTGCACCTTGTAGGCGCCGCCGAGCCCGGCGGCGACGTCCTCCTTCAGCCGCGCGTCGGCGACGCCGGGCGCCGCGGTGACGTTGACGTTGGTGAAGACGCCGGTCTCGCCGACGAGGGCCCGCTGGGCCGTCTCGGTGTCGAGGTAGAACATGGCGGCGCCGGGGTTGGTGACGGTGAAGTCGGCGATGCCGGAGATCTTCGCCCGGTGCGTGCCCACGGCGGTGATGACGCCGATCTCGTCACCGAGCCCCAGCCCGTGCTTGTCGGCGGTGTCCGCGTCGACCATGATCTGGTCCGGTCCGCGCGGCGCCCGCCCGGAGGAGATCTTCATGGTGCGGGCGTCGTTGGCGTTCCAGTTGCCGACGATGGTGGGGGCGCCGCTCGTGGGCGAGAGGCTGTCCTTGTCCGCGTCGACGACCGTCACCGAGGTGGAGAAGACGGTGCCCTCGGCCGACTTCACGCCGTCCACCCCGCGCACCTTCTCGACCACGGACGCGGGCATGACCGGCGGTCGGCCGGTGCCCGAGGTGGTCTCGCCGGTGTCCGAGGCGTCCTCGGTACTGACCGTGACGTCGGAGGCGGTCGCCGCGAAGAGCTTGTCGAACGTCGTGGTGGCCGTGTCGGTGAAGACGAGCGTCCCGCAGACGAACGCCACCGACAGCAGGACCGCCACGGCCGACAGGGCCATGCGCCCCTTGTGCGCGAGGACGTTGCGCATCGAGGTCTTCAGCACGGTCATGACGTGCGCCCCCGGGCGTCGAAGTCCTTCATGCGGTCGAGCACGGCCTCGGCGGTGGGCCGCCGCATCTCGTCGACGATCCGGCCGTCGGCGAGGTACAGCACCCGGTCCGCGTACGAGGCGGCCACCGGGTCGTGCGTGACCATCACGATGGTCTGGCCCAGCTCGTCCACCGAGCGGCGCAGGAAGCCCAGGATCTCGGCGCCGGCGCGGGAGTCGAGGTTGCCGGTCGGCTCGTCCCCGAAGATGATCTCGGGCCGGGCGGCGAGCGCGCGGGCCACGGCGACGCGCTGCTGCTGGCCGCCGGAGAGCTGGGTGGGCCGGTGCTTGAGCCGTCCGGCCAGGCCGACGGTCTCCACGACCCTCTCCAGCCACTCCCGGTCGGCCCTGCGGCCCGCGATGTCCATCGGCAGCGTGATGTTCTCGACGGCGTTCAGCGTCGGCAGCAGGTTGAACGCCTGGAAGATGAAGCCGATCCGGTCCCGGCGCAGTTGGGTGAGCTTCTTGTCCTTCAGCCCGGTGATCTCGGTGTCGTCGAGGAAGATCTGCCCGGAGGTGACGGTGTCGAGCCCGGCCAGGCAGTGCATCAGCGTGGACTTGCCGGACCCGGACGGGCCCATGATCGCGGTGAAGCGGCCCCGCTCGATGTCCACGTCGACGTGGTCGAGGGCGACGACGCGGGTCTCCCCCGACCCGTACGCCTTGACGACCTGCCGCGCCCGCGCGGCAACGGCCGTACGCCCTCCACTGCCCCCGGTCCTGGGAATGCTTACAGCCGATGTCACGGTATATCTCCTATGTCGGTCCGAAATCGAGCGCACGACGCCCGTGCGGCATCGCGGTCGCGGTGGTGCGTGTCGCGTGGTGCGTGCGGCCATGCCCCCGGCGGTGCGCCGTGCGGCCGCGGTCACGGCGCCGTCGGAACGCCGTTCAGTCTGGTCGCGCGAGGGGGTGCGGCGCCCTGGTGCCCGGCGCAGTCTTCTGCGGGGGAAAACCCCACCCCCCGAGGTACGGCCCGCCCGCGGGCCGTACCGGCCCGCGCCTCCCCAGCGGCGTAAAGCCAGGTTAAGGAGCGGCACCGCTTCCTCTCGTCCTCCGGCGGTACGACCCCTCCCCGACCCGTAGTGGGGAGCCGCCCCTAGGGGTCTCACCCCTCAGGGGGAGCGGTTCTCGGGGTCGGGTCCCCCTTTGTGTCCACCCCGCGTCCACCCCGTCGTGCGGGGCCGTCGGCGGCCGGCGCGCATCCGCCCCGGTGGGAGGGCACTCAGGGCGACGGCCGGACCGGGTGAGGGGGTGAGCACCGACAGATGCGTGCAAGGGGAACGGATCGGGTCCCCCGCGGCCGGGGACAGCCCGCGGCCGAAGGACGGCCGAGCGCGAGCCGGGCCGAGCGCGGCACCGCCACGGCCCGGGTCCGTTCCTGCCGCCGGAGCGGGCAGACGGCCGATCCGCCCTGAAGTCACTTACGGCACTTCTGTCACATGCGTTAACAGGTGCAACAGCCGAGGTCAGCGCGGTACGCATATACCGACCGATCAGTTTGTGGAAAACTCCGCGCAGTTTCGGACCGACTAGTAGCGTCTTGTTCGCACACCCCCACTCCCTGCGGTCCCACGGGACCCGAGCCGCGCAAGGAGCACCGGGATGTCCCACGACCCGCCACCGCCGTCCCACTTACCGCCGTACGACCCGTGGCCGGAACACCCGCACCACGCCCAGCACGCGCAGGACATCCAGCACGCACAGGACGCGCAGGACGCGCAGGACGCGCAGGACGCGCAGCCGCACGGTGCCGCCTCCGGGCGGCGGGTGGCCGGGAGCCAGGGCGACCTGCGCCGGCTGCGCTCCGCCTACCGATGGCAGCGCCGGGTCGCCTCGCTGGCCGCGCTCGGCTACTTCACGCTGTTCCTGGTCCTGTCCGCGTACGCCCCGGATCTCATGGCGCGCGAGGCGTTCGGCGGGCTCTCCCTCGGCCTGCTGCTCGCCCTGTGCCAGGTGCCCGTCGCCTGCGCCGCGATCGCGCTGTACGAGCACACCGCCCGCCGCGGCGTGGACCCGGTCGCCGCGCGCATCCGGCGGCGGGGCGGGGCGGGCACCGGACGGGAGACGGCCCGATGACCGGGTTCAGCAGCTCCGCGCAGGCCATGTCCCTGGTCGCCTTCACCGCCGTCGCCACCGTCACGCTCCTGCTGTGCGTGATGACCGGCCCGGACCGCGACGACCTCGCCGAGTTCTACACGGGGTACGGCTCACTGTCCCCCCTGCGCAACGGCCTGGCCGTCGCGGGCGACTACATCTCCGCCGCCACCGTCGTCACCACCGGCGGCCTCATCGCGCTGACCGGCTACGACGGCATCGTCCTGGCGCTGAGCACGGCCCTGTCGCTGATGCTGCTGATGTTCCTGCTGGCCGAACCGCTGCGCAACGCGGGCCGGTTCACCATGGGCGACGCGCTCGCCCTGCGCATGCCCGGACGCGCCGTACGGGTCGCCGCCTGCGCCGTCACCCTCGTGGCGCTGCTGCCGATGATGCTCGTCCAGCTCGCCGCCGGCGGCGACCTGCTGGCCTTCGTCCTCGGCTTCTCCGGCGACACGCTGAAGACCGGCTGCATCGTCGGCCTCGGCGTCCTCATGATCAGTTATGCGGCCATCGGCGGCATGAAGGGCACCGCCCTCATCCAGATCATGAAGATCGTGATGCTGCTGGGCTCCGGGACCGTGATCGCCCTGCTGATCCTGCACCGGTTCGACTGGAGCCCGGGCGGCCTGTTCGACGCGGCCGCGCAGGCCAGCGGCCTCGGCCCCGCGTACCTGCGGACGGGGCCCGGCTTCGCGTCCGGCCCGTACCCCGAGCTCGACATGATCAGCGCACAGCTGACCGTGGTGCTCGGCGGCGCGTGCCTGCCGCACGTCACCATGCGCATGTACACCGCGTCCGACGCCCGGCAGGTGCGCCGCTCGATGTCCTGGGCGGTGCCGTCCGTCGCCCTCTTCGTACTGATCATCACGGTCGTCGGGACCGGGGCGACGGCGATGCTCGGCCGCGGGACGATCGCGGCGGCCGACCCGCAGGGCAACACGGCGTACCTGCTGGGCTCGCGCGCGGTGTTCGGCGCGCACATCTCCACCGCCGAGACGCTGCTGTTCACGACGGTGACGGCGGCGCTGTTCCTGACCCTGCTCGCGTCCGTCGCCGGCATGATCCTGGCCTGCGCCAACTCCCTGGCGCACGACCTCTTCGCGCGCGGCGGCACCGGGATGCCGGCGCGCCGGGAGATGACCCTGGCACGCGTCTGCGCGGTCGCGGTCGGCGTCCCGACGATCCTGCTCGCCGTCCTCGTCCAGCACTACAACCCGCAGCCGCTGGTCACGCTCGGGTTCTGCCTGGGCGCCTCGTCGATCGCGCCCGCCCTGGTGTACAGCCTCTTCTGGCGCCGCTACACCACGGCCGGCCTGCTGTGGACGCTCGTCGGCGGCTCGGTGGCCTGCCTGGTCCTGATGACCGGCACCAACCTGGTCTCCGGAACCCCCACCTCCGCCCTCCCCGAGCAGGACTTCAACTGGTTCCCGTTCAGCACGACCGGCATCGTCTCCATCCCGCTCGGCTTCGCCCTCGGCTGGCTCGGCACGCTCGCGTCGGGCCGCCGCCGCACCGACGCCCAGCGCGAGCGGTACGCGGAGGTGGAGGGGTGGATCCTGGCGGGGGCGGGCCGCAGAGAGCGGTGACGGCACCCGGCCGGGCCGTAAGGGTGACCTCGCCGGCCGGTCCCGGCACGTCCGGCTCCGGCCCCTTCCGGCCCCTCCGGCTACTCCGGCTACTCCGGCTACTCCGGCTACTCCGGCTACTCCGGCTCCGCCGGGGTGTGACCGGCCTCCGGGTCCACCGGGACCGGACCGGCCTCCGGGTCCACCGGAAGCGGGCCGGCCTCCGGGTCCGCCGGGTCCACCGGGGCCCGGCCGGTCTCCGGGTCCGCAGCCGCGACCCGGCCGGTGAGCGCGGCGAGGCTCTCGCGCACGTGGTCCATGTGGGCGCGCACGGTGTCCCACCGCTCGCCGTGCTCGCGCAGCACCCGCTCCGTCTCGCGCACGGTCCGCTCCTCGTGGAGGCGGGCCTCGGCGAGCACGGCGGCCGCGCGCGCCTCGGCCTCCTCCTGGTGGTGCCGGGCCCACTCCCCCGCCTCGGCCAGGGCCCGCTCCTCCGCCGCGAGGTCCGCCTCGGCCGCCGTCCGCAGCTGCTCGTAACGCGCGTCGAGCGCGGCCTCGCGGTCGGCGACCTCCCGCGCGAGCAGCTCCTCCCGTCCGGCCTGCTCCTTCTCCTGCACGGCGAGGAGCTCCTCGCCGCGCCGCCGCGCCCCGCGCCACTCCTCCAGGGCCGCGCCGCTCAGCTCCTTCGCGTCGCGCCGCGCGGCCGCCCGCAGCGCGTCGGCCTCGGCACGGGCCTCCAGCAGCCGCTGCCGGGCGTACGCCTCGGCCCGCTCGCGCACCGCGTCGGCGGCCGCCCGCGCGTCGTCCTCCGTCCGCCGCGCCGCCTCCTCCGCTCCGGCGACCGTGTCGCGGGCCTCCCGCTGCGCGTGCGCGCGCACCTCGGCGGCCTCCTCCATCCCCAGATCGAAGAGCTCGCGGGCCCGCCCGCCGAGGGTCTCGTACGTCTGCGGCGGGAGCCCGGCGACCACCTCGCGCAGCCGCGCCAGCTCCTCCTCCATCTCCCGGGCGAGCACCGTCAGCCTCGCCGCCCGCTCCCAGGCGGCGTCCCGGTCGTGGGAGAGCGCGTCGGCGTACGCGTCGACCTGCCAGGGGCGGTAGCCGCGTCCCCGTACGGACGCGAAACCGTGCGGACTGCTCATAGGGGGATCCCCTCTTCGATCTCCGGCGTACGGGATGGGTGTCCGCACATCTTCAGGGATCGTATAGAACCGTTCATAACGCGACACTCCGCCCATGGTTCTCCGCGGTTGCGCCATTCGGGGATTCGGGTGCGGGAGGGCGGGGCGGCCGGGCTCCGCGCCGTGCGGACGCATCGACGCGCCGTGCGCACGCGTGGACGCACCGTGCGGACGCATGAAGACGCCGTGCGGGCACATGGAGGCGTCCGGGCATGCGAGAGGCGCCCGACCCGTCCTCCGGGTCGGGCGCCTCCCACGCCTCGTCCGTCCGCTCCCGTACGTCGTCCGCACGGGCGCGGCGCTCACCTCATGTAGCCGATGTCACAGCAGGCCGTCCCACATCTGCTCCAGGACCACCGACCACCAGCTGTCCGGCGAGGAGAGGGCCGCCGGGTCGAGGGCGGCGAGCTGGGCCTGGAAGTCGACGGTCCAGCGGCCCGCCTGCTCCTGGTTGAGCCCGTACCGCAGCCGCCACATCCGGCCCAGCAGCGCCAGGCAGCGCGCGAACTCCGGCAGACCGGTGTTCACGAACTGCGGCGGCACCGGGGCACCGCCCGGCCCCGGCTCCACCGGCACGGCCACGATGTTCGCCGTGCCGTACTGCACGCAGAGCGCCTTGCCGAAGTCGCTGCCCATGACGAGGTACGACCCGGCGTCCGGGGCCGGCTGGATGCCGCGCTCCTGCGCCAGCTCCGCCAGCGTCGGCACCGGCCGCCCCGGCTGGGCCTGCGCCCAGAAGAACGGGCCCATGTCCACCGGCAGCCCGGCCACGACCAGCGTGTGCGCCACGATCGGCGGCACGCCCTGCCGGGACACGGCCTGCTGCTCGAACCGGAAGATCCCCGGCCCGAACGCCGCCGCCAGCTCCTGCGCGACGCCCTCCGGCGGGATCGGCGGCGCGGGCTGCACCGGCGGGAGCGGCGCGCGCACCGGCCCCGGCCGGGCGGGCCCGTCCGCGACCTGGTGCAGCTCGCCCTGGTGCGCGAGCAGCTGGGCCATGCCCTGCTGACGGCTCGCGTGGTCCGTGCCGTACGGGGCGATGCTGGTGATCCGCGCCTGCGGCCAGGACTCCCGGATCATCCGCGCGCAGTACGCGCCCGGCAGTTCGCAGGACTCCAGCTCGGTGTGCAGCTCGAGGACCTGCTGCGGCGGCACGTTCATCGCGCGCAGCTCATGCAGGATCTGCCACTCCGGGTGCGGGGTGCCGGGCGCCGAGCGGCGGATGAGCTGCTGCTCGGAGCCGTCCTGCGCGCGGTACCTGAGCACGGCCTGGTAGCCGGGGCCGACCGTGGGCAGGCCCTGCTGCGGATAGCCGTACGCCGGGGCCGGGGGCTGCTGTGCCGGGGGCTGCTGCCCCGGGACCCGTGCGCCCGGGGCGCCGGGGGCCGGAGCCGGGGGCGGCGGGGGCGGAGGCACGCCGGGACCGCCCGGCGGCGGACCGGACAGCATCGTCTCGGCGTGGTGGACGCCGCCCTGGGACCGCGGGGCGCCGGAGGCACCGGGCGCACCCGGGGCACCGGGCCGCTGCGGGGCGCCCGGCTGGTTGGGGTCGGCCAGCATCGTGGGCGCGTGGTGGACACCGCCCGGGGGCGTACCGGCACCGCCGGGCGGGTTCGGGGCACCCGGCGGGTTCGGCGCGCCCGGAGAGCCCGGACCCTCCGGGGGGAGCTGCGAGACGAGCTGGGTCGGCACGTATCCGCCCGCCGACGCACCGGGCGCGCCCGGGCCGGACGGCGGCGGAGGCGTGCCCGGGGCACCCCCGGGACGCGCGCCCGGAACGCCGGGCGCTCCCGGCGGGGGCGGCGTGCCGGGCGCGCCGCCGCGGTCGCCGCGCGGCGGTGCGGCCTTGCTGGTCGCGGCGTCCGCTATGTCACCGGCGGGCGGCGGCAGCGGGCGTCCCGGAGCACCGGGGGCGGCGGGCGGCGCGGGCGGGGCCGCTCCGCCGGCCTGCGGCTGCCCGGCACCGGTGGCCGGCACGCCGCCCGGCGGGGTGCCCGGCACGCCCGGACCCTGCGGATAGCCGTAGGACGGCCCCGGCGGCGGGGTGTGCGGCGCGCCCGGGCCCTGCGGGTAGCCGTACGACGGAGGCGGCGGCGTGCCGGGAGCGCCCGGCACCGCACCGGAACCGGAGGACCCGTGCGGCTGCGGCGACCGCGGCGGCTGCGCGCCCGGGGCGTCGACCACGGGCGACACGGCGGTCGGCGGCAGCGCGCTGCCGCCCGACATCAGCGCGGTCTTCGCGTCCGGCGCGGTCGTGGACGGCGGGGTCCCGCCGTCGTCGGCGTCGCTCAGCGGAGGCGCGAACACCGTCGCGGGCAGCGGAACCGAACGGTCGTCGCCCGCGTCGGCGTTGGTGTCGGTCCCGGCCCAGGGCGTCCCCTCGGACGGCGTCCCGGACGCCTCCCCGGCCGGAGGCCACGCCGTACCGCCCACGGGGGTCCCGGGCGCGGAGGGCGCACCGGGGACGGACGGAGTGCCGTGCGCGGACGGAGTGCCGTGCGCGGCGGGGACACCGGGAACGGGCGGGATACCCGGCGCGGGCGGGCGGCCGGGCACGGAGGGTGCACCGGAACCGGAAGGCCCGGGCACCGCGTCCGACGGCGGTCCCGCCAGCGTCTCCGGCAGCGAACCCGCCCCGGCGGACGGGCCGCCGCCCGACGGACCGACGCCCGGCGCGGTGCCGCCAGGCGCCGCAGCCGCAGCAGGACGCGCTCCGGCGCTCTCCGCTCCCCCGGCCGCCGCCCCCGGCGCACTCGCCCCGCCGGACGCACCGGTCGCACCCGGCCGCGTACCGGCCGCGTCCGCCGCGGCTGCCGTGCCCGGCGCGTCCGACCCGCCCGACGTGTCCGCCGCGTCCCGCCGTCGGTCCGGGATGCCCAGCTTGTCCGCCGCCTCCTGGAGCCACTCCGGCGGAGTCAGCAGGAACGACGTCTGGTTGAGGTCCACCCGCGCCGGGGGCGCCGGCGCCGGTTCGGGGGCCGCGTCGCTGCGCCCGTACTCCTCCTCGTAACGGCGGATCACCTCGCCGACCGGCAGCGACGGCCACAGCGTCGCCTCACCGCTGTCGCGGGCGATCACCAGCCGCTGCGCGCCGCCGTCCGAGCGCGGACCCTCGGCGCGGTCCTCCGCCCACACCACGAAGCCGAGTTCGAACTCCCGCACCCGCACCTCGCGGTGCTGGTAGGCGGGCACGTCGCCGTTGATCCACTCCTCGGCGCGCTCCTGCGCCTGCGCGAAGGTCACCATCGGACGCTCACTCCCCCGTCGAAGGGACGGCGACGGCACGCGCGAACCCGCCGTCCACCATCAGGTTCGCCACGGTCTCCAGCTCCGGCGGACTGCCCGCGAGCCGCGCCAGGAACCGGTCGAAGTCCTCACCGCACGGCAGCAGCAGCCGCTCCACCCGCTCCGCGGGCGACCAGCCGTCCTGATCCCGGGCGTCGTCGTAGGCGCAGAACCAGACCGAGCCGGTCCGGTCCCCCTTCACCTTCACCGCCAGCAGCCCGCCCTGCACGAAGCCGACCCCGAGGTAGTCCTTCGTGAGGTGGTCGCGCAGGCACTTGTTCACGTAGACGAGGTCGTTGACGGCCGCCTCGTCGCGCACCGTGAAGAAGGGCTGGTCGACCAGGAGGCCCAGCTCCGCGTCGAGCGCCACGCCCACCGGCGCGCAGCCGCCGGCGGCCTTCAAGAAGGACCGGTACGCGCCCGGCAGACGGTAGCCGAGGTCCTCCTCGACGCCCTGCACCTGCTGCTCCGTCACCGCCACCGCCGACTTCGGCAGCCCGAAGTGCGCGGGCCGCGTCTCCTGCAGCGGACGCGTCCCTCTCTTGTTCTGGTCCACCGCCGCGGTCGCCAGGCCGCCGTGGTGCCGCAGCAGCGCCTTGACCTCGACCGGGACCAGCTCCAGGCGTCGCGTGCCCGGGACGTGGTGCCAGGTCCAGCCGTGCGGCGTCGCCACCGCCGGGACCGTGTCCCACAGCGCGTGTCCCGACGCCGCGAGCGCCGCGTTCGCCGAGACGTAGTCGGTCAGCCGCAGTTCGTCCACGCCGAAGCCCTCCGGCGGCTCGGCGATCTCCGCGGCCGCCCGCGCGTACGGCGAGAAGTCGGGGTGGCCCCGCTCGTCGACGCGTACTCCATGCGGGTGACGCGCGGCCCGGACCGGGTCCGGGAAGTGCACGACCTGTCCGGCGTAGGCCGCGTTCGGCGGCACGGTCCGTCCCCGGTCCGAAGGGCCGGGAGGGACCCCCACCCCGAGCCGACCTGTCGTCATCGCGGTTGCCCCCTGCGGCGTTCTGATTGGTCTGGATGGACTGCGGTCGCCGACAGCCTATGCGGTGGGGCGGCGCCGGTCACCGGGCCTCCGCTTCCGTGACCAGCCGTCACCCCGCCGTGACCGTGCGGCGAGGCACGGGCGTGTCGCACCGCCCCGGCTGGCCCACCCGCCGCGGAGTTTGGCAGTCTGTCCCCCGCAACCCGGGGGGTTGAAAGGGAGGGAAGCGACACATGCAGACAGCTCAGACGGAAGCCGCGAGCGGGGACCCGCGCGTGGGCTGGAGCGCCGCCGAGACGCCGCGCACCCCCGTCCTCCTGCACCGCCGCGACGGCATACTCCCCACCGTCGCCGCCGCCCTCTCCGTCCGCGGCACCACCCTCACCGGCACCGCCGCCCGCGGCGACACCCCGCCCGCCCTCCACCCGCTCGTCCAGGACTTCCTCGACACCCTCAAGAGCGGGCAGCGGGAACGCTTCACCGGACGCTGCGCCGAAGCGATCCTGATCTCACGGCACATCACCGCCGCCGACGCCGCCCGCAGCAAGCGGGCCGCGCGCAGGCCCATGACCAACGGCGAGGCCCGCAAGGCGCTCAAGCACGCCAAGCTCACCACCCGCCGCATCCGCGAGGACGGCGACCCCCTCCACGGCGGCTTCGCCGCGCCGTGCCGCTCCTGCGCCGCGCTCAGCGCCCACTTCGGCGTACGCATCGTCGACCCGACGTCGGACAGCTGACGCCCGTCGGCAGTCCCGTACGCGGCGGCCCGTCCGCCCGGCTCACCGAGCCTCGAACGAACGAAGGCACATGCTCAACGACCGCACCGACCGCACCTCTACGACCCGTTTCGCCGTGCCCGTGGACGCGGCCCTGCGCTCCGCGGGCTGGCAGCCCGGGCGCTGGGACATAAGGCAGGCCGAGATCTGGGCCGACACCCTGCGCGGCCACGTGTCCCCCGCCGGGCACCGGCACACCGTGTTCCCCGCCGCCGTGGAGGCCTGGGCCGAGTTCGGCGGACTGCGCATCGCCCCCGCCGGGAGCGGGCGCCAGGTCGCGCCGGCCCCGCTGCACCTCGACCCGCTGCACGGGCTGCACCTGGCCCGCACCCTCGGCGACCTCGGCCGCGCCCTCGGCACCGAGGTCTGCCCGCTCGGCGAGGAGACCGACAGCGCCGCCCTCCTCGCCATCGACGCCGAGGGGCGCGTCTACGTCCTCGACCACACCGGCGACTGGTACCTCGGCGCCGACATCGACCAGGCTCTGACGGCCCTGGTCTCGGGCACCGAACCGACCCGCCTCACGGCGAACTGGGCCCACGGACCGGGCCCGGACGGCACCGGGTCCCACTGAGCGGAACCCCCGGACACCCGGGACCGGTACCCCGCTCCCGCGGCACGGGGTACCGGTCGCCTCACCCGGAGAAGCAAGAGACGCCGGAGAAGCCGGAGACGGCCCCGCGCCACAGCGGAAAAGCAGCCGCATGGCGCACCCGGAAGACGGCCCCGCCCCACGGCGGAAAGGCAGCCTCATGGCGCACCCGGAAGGCGGCCCCGCGCCGCACCCGGGAGACGGTCTCGCCCCCGCCCGGAAGGCGGTCTCACGCCGCCGGGATCACCGCCGACACCCGGAAGCCCCCCGCGTCCGTCGGGCCCGACACGAACACGCCGCCCAGCGCGGCCACTCTCTCCTTCATGCCCACCAGGCCGTTGCCCCCGCTCGGCAGCCGCGCGTCCGACGCGGCGCCCGGCTCCGGCGGCGGCTCGTTCTCCACCTGCATCGCCACCTCCGCCGCCCGGTGCGCCAGGCGCACATGCGTCTTCGCACCCGCCGCGTGCTTGTGGACGTTCGTCAGCGCCTCCTGCACCACGCGGAACGCCGTCTGCTCCACCTCGGGCGCGTACGCCCGCGTCTCGCCCTCCACCGACAGGACCACCACCATGCCCGCCGCCGCCGACTGGCCGATCAGCTCGTCCAGCTCCGCCAGCGACGGCCCGTCGGCCGCCGGCGGCTGCGGCGCGGGCCCCCGCGCGTCCCCGCCGTCCGCCGCCCGCGAGGCCGCCGCGGCCGCCGCCGCGCCCACCGCCTCCAGCGGCACCGACCGCACCGGCGTCACCGCGTCCCCCGAGCGCAGCACCCCGAGCATCTCCCGCAGCTCGGTCAGCGCCTGCCGGCCCATGTCGCCGACCAGCGCCGCGTTCTTCACCGCCTTCTCCGGGTCCTTCCGCGCCACCGCCTGCAGCGCCGCCGCGTGCACCACCATCAGGCTCACCCGGTGCGCCACCACGTCGTGCATCTCCCGCGCGATCCGCGTGCGCTCCTCGTTGCGGGCCCACTCCGCCCGCTCCTCCGCGCGCTCCGCCAGCAGCTGCAGCTCCCGCTCCAGGCTGTCCGCCCGCTCCCGCAGGCTCTCCATCAGCCGCCGCCGCGCCCCCACGTACAGCCCGAGCAGCACCGGCGGCGCCGTCATCCCCAACGCCGTCGTCACCGACAGGAACGGTACGAACCACTCACCGATCCCCACGTCCCCGCGCACCGCGCCCTGGTGCGCCCGCACGAAGGTGACGATGAACATCCCCGCCAGCGACATCCCCGCCAGCGCCCCGATGATCCGCCGCGGCAGCTCCGACGCCGCCAGCGTGTACAGCCCGACGACACTCATCAGGAAGCCCATCTGCGCCGGCGTGACGGCGATCGACACCAGCACCACCGCGATCGGCCATCTGCGCCGCAGCAACAGGACCGATCCGGCCAGCACACCGAACACCACGCCCGCCGGCACCGGAAGCCCGGCGTCACGCGCGAACGGGACCCCCTCCACCGCGCACTCCAGCGCGGACACCACGGCGAGCACCACGTCCAGCGCGGCACTGCGCCACCTCGCCCACCACCACGGCCCGGCCGGGGCCGCGCGGTGTTCCTCCCCCGTCGTGGTCATGCCTCCAGCCTACGGGCGCCGGGTGCTCCGTTTCCGGTGACTTTCGGGCGTGACTCCCACCACGAAACGCATTCGAACAGAAGCGAAACCCCCCGGTATCCCTCGAACTGCCGAACCGCTCACCGTTCGAACCCGGACGTCCCCATTCCGGGACGAGCGTGGCCCCCATGGCACACGTCAACGGCGGGTACGCCGACTTCGAGGGACTGCGGGAGCGGGCACTCGCCCTGCGCCGCGCCGGCCTCAGCCTCCGGCAGATCCGCGACGAGCTGAAGGTCTACAACAACGACCTCCTCAACCACCTGGTGCGGGGCGAGCCGCCCCCTGCCTGGACGAGGCGCCCCAGGGCCAAGGACGACCTCCGCGAACGCGCCCGCGAACTCCGCCTCCAGGGCTGGACCTACGACCGCATCCAACTGGAACTGGGCTGCTCCAAGAGCTCGATCTCCCTGTGGGTGCGGGACCTTCCGAGACCGGAGCGAAGGGATCCGTCCGAGCAGGCACGCATCGCGGGACGAAAGCGGTGGGACCACGAGCTCGCCGTGCGGGACGAGGAGCGCCGGCGCACGAAACAGGCCTCCGCCGCGGAGGTGGGCGACCTGTCCGAGCGTGAACTGTTCCTGCTGGGCGTCGGCCTGTACTGGGCCGAGGGCGGCAAGGACAAGCCGTACGACCGCCGGGAGAACGTCACCTTCGTCAACAGCGATCCCGGAATGATCGAGGTCTTCCTGCGCTGGCTCGACCTGATGGGGGTGGAGCGCGACCGCGTCCGCTACTGCGTCATGATCCACGAGAACGCCGACGTCGCGGCCGCCGAACGGTACTGGGCGGACCTTGTCGGCGCCGAGCGCACCTCGTTCAACAAGACGACGCTCAAGAAGCACAACCCCAAGACCGTGCGCAAGAACGTGGGCGAGACCTACCGCGGCTGCCTGGCGGTGAAGGTTCGCCGGAGCGCCGACCTCTACCGTCGCATCGAAGGCGCTTGGTACGGCATAGTGTTGTCCGCGCGCAACACCGATCCGCAGAACCGGACATAGCGCGCAGACCATCCCGGGTCGTCTAATGGTAGGACAAATGGTTTTGGTCCATTGAATGAGGGTTCGATTCCTTCCCCGGGAGCACATGCTCGGTTCGTCTCCTCCCCGGACGCGAACCCCCTCCGGGCCCTGACAGCTCTGTCAGGGCCCGCTCTCATGTCACTCCTGATACGCCCCGGTATCCTGCGGATGTCCACACCCCAGCCATCCAGAAGCCGAAGGGCATGCTTGTGAGCGCCAACCCTCCCCACGTTCTCGGCTCCGCTCGACCAGGGGACACCCCGCTGGCCGCCGTCGTCGTCCTTGCCGCGGGTGAGGGCACCCGTATGAAGTCGGCCACACCCAAGGTCCTGCACGACATCTCCGGCCGCTCCCTCGTCGGCCACGTCCTCGCCGCCGCGCGCGAGTTGGAGCCCGAGCACCTGGTCGTCGTCGTGGGCCACGCCCGCGAGCAGGTGACCGCGCACCTCGCCGAGATCGACGCCGAGGCGCGCACGGCCGTGCAGGCCGAGCAGAACGGCACGGGCCACGCGGTCCGCATGGGCCTGGAGGAGCTGGGCGGCCGGGTGGACGGCACGGTGGTCGTCGTGTGCGGCGACACGCCCCTGCTCAGTGGTGGGACGCTCCGGCGGCTGGCCGCCACGCACGCCGCGGACGGCAACGCGGTCACGGTGCTGACCGCCGAGGTCCCGGACGCGACGGGGTACGGCCGCATCGTGCGCGACGAGGTGTCGGGCGCGGTGACCGCGATCGTGGAGCACAAGGACGCCTCCGAGGCGCAGCGGGCGATCCGTGAGGTCAACTCGGGTGTCTTCGCCTTCGACGGCCAGTTGCTGGCGGACGCGCTGGGGAAGGTGCGCACGGACAACAGCCAGGGCGAGGAGTACCTGACGGACGTGCTCGGGATCCTGCGGGAGGCCGGTCACCGCGTCGGTGCGTGTGTCGCCGCCGATCACCGGGAGATCGCGGGGATCAACAACCGGGTGCAGCTCGCGCAGGCGCGCCGGATCCTGAACGACCGGTTGCTGGAGCGGGCGATGCTGGCGGGTGTGACGGTGGTCGACCCGGCGACGACGTGGGTGGACGTGACGGTGACGTTCGGCCGGGACGCGGTCGTGCAGCCGGGGACGCAGTTGCTGGGTGCCACGCATGTGGGCGAGGGCGCGGAGGTGGGTCCGAACTCGCGGCTGAAGGACACCCGGGTGGGTGCGGGCGCGCGGGTGGACAACACGGTGGCGGACGGTGCGGAGGTGGGTCCGCAGGCGACGGTGGGTCCGTTCGCGTATCTGCGGCCGGGGACGAGGCTTGGCCTGAAGTCCAAGGTGGGTACGTACGTGGAGACGAAGAACGCGACGATCGGCGAGGGGACGAAGGTGCCCCATCTGTCGTACGTCGGTGACGCGACGATCGGCGAGTACACGAACATCGGTGCCGCGAGTGTCTTCGTCAACTACGACGGTCAGGACAAGCACCACACGACGGTGGGGTCCCACTGCCGTACGGGGTCGGACAACATGTTTGTGGCTCCTGTCACGATCGGGGACGGTGCGTACACCGCTGCCGGGTCTGTGATCACGAAGGACGTTCCGCCCGGTTCGCTGGCCGTGGCCCGTGGCCAGCAGCGGAATATCGAGGGCTGGGTGGCCCGGAAGCGCCCGGGGAGCGCGGCAGCGCGGGCGGCCGAGGACGCGTCCCGGACACGGGACGGCGAAGACTGACCGGAAAAAGGTGCGTCCGGGACGGCGTACCGTGATAGTGCACATCCGGCTGAAGACCTCTGAGGAGACAGTGCTGTGACCGGGATCAAGACGACCGGCGAGAAGAAGTTGATGTTCTTCTCCGGCCGCGCCCACCCCGAGCTTGCCGAGGAGGTCGCCCACCAGCTGGGTGTCGGGGTCGTCCCGACGAAGGCCTTCGACTTCGCCAATGGCGAGATCTACATCCGTTACCAGGAGTCGGCCCGTGGTGCCGACTGCTTCCTGATGCAGAGCCACACGGCCCCGATCAACAAGTGGGTCATGGAGCAGCTGATCATGATCGATGCTCTGAAGCGGGCCTCGGCCCGGAGCATCACCGTGATCGTGCCGTTCTACGGTTACGCGCGGCAGGACAAGAAGCACCGCGGTCGTGAACCGATCTCGGCGCGTCTGATCGCGGATCTGATGAAGACGGCGGGCGCCGACCGGATTCTGGCGGTGGATCTGCACACGGACCAGATCCAGGGCTTCTTCGACGGTCCGGTGGACCACCTGTTCGCGCTGCCGCTGCTGGCGGACTACGTGGGCAGCAAGGTGGACCGTTCGAAGCTGACGGTGGTGTCCCCGGACGCCGGCCGGGTGCGGGTGGCGGACCGCTGGTGCGACCGGCTGGGCGCGCCGCTGGCGATCGTGCACAAGCGGCGGGACAAGGACGTCGCGAACCAGGTGACGGTGCACGAGGTGGTCGGTGACGTCGAGGGCCGGGTGTGCGTCCTGGTCGACGACATGATCGACACGGGTGGCACGATCTGTGCCGCGGCGGACGCGCTGTTCGCGCACGGTGCGGAGGACGTGATCGTGACGGCGACGCACGGTGTGCTGTCGGGTCCGGCGGCGGACCGGCTGAAGAACTCGAAGGTGAGCGAGTTCGTGCTGACGAACACGCTGCCGACGCCGGGTGAGCTGGAGCTGGACAAGATCACGGTGCTGTCGATCGCGCCGACGATCGCGCGTGCGGTGCGTGAGGTGTTCGAGGACGGTTCGGTGACGAGCCTGTTCGAGGAGCAGTAGGGGGCGTCCCTTCCGGAAGGGGCCCTGAAGATCGTTTTGGGTGCGGCCTCCCTCGCCGAGTAGACTGCTGCAGTTGCTCGGCGAGGGAGGCCGTTTCCGTTTGCGCGGATCCGGCGGTCCGTTATCGACGCGCTCTTCGTAGCAGGCCGTTCGTGGCCGGGTGACCGCTGTATCCACCCCCTAACTACGAGGAGTGATGATCATGTCCGAGGTGAAGATCGCCGCCGAGACGCGCACCGAGTTCGGCAAGGGTGCCGCGCGCCGCATCCGTCGTGAGCACAAGGTTCCGGGTGTGCTGTACGGGCACGGCGCCGAGCCGGTCCACCTGACCCTGCCGGGCCACGAGCTGCTGCTGGCGCTGCGCACGCCGAACGTCCTGATCGCGCTGGACATCGACGGCAAGGGCAACGAGCTGGCGATCCCGAAGGCCGTGCAGCGCGACCCGCTGAAGGGCTTCCTGGAGCACGTCGACCTGCTGCTGGTCCAGCGCGGCGAGAAGGTCACCGTCGAGGTGCCGGTGCACACCGAGGGTGAGCTGGCGCCGGGCGGCAACCTGCTGGAGCACGTGCTGAACGCCCTGCCGGTCGAGGCCGAGGCCACGCACATCCCCGAGTCGGTCACGGTGTCCGTCGAGGGTCTGGAGGCCGGTGCCTCCGTCCTCGCCAAGGACATCGAGCTCCCGTCGGGCGTCTCCCTGTCCGTCGAGGAGGACGCGGTCGTCCTCCAGGTTCTCGCCGCGCAGGCGGAGGAGACCTCCGGCGAGGGCGCCGAGGGCGAGGCCGCCGAGGGTGCCGAGGCCTGAGCCTCGTCAGCCGTACGGTTGGTATGACGGCCGGCCGCCGTTCCCCCGGGGGAGCGGCGGCCGTCGTGTGCGGTGACCGCGTCCGTCCGCGGGGCGGCGCGGGTCCGCCGGGCCCGGACGCGGGTTCGTCGATGCAGGCTCGGACGAAGGAGACACGCAGGTGACCAGCGACGCGAGTGCCCCCTGGCTGGTGGTGGGGCTCGGCAACCCGGGTCCGGAGTACGCCATGAACCGGCACAACGTGGGCTTCATGGTGGTGGACCTGCTCGCGGAGCGCATGGGCGGGCGGTTCAAGCGGGCGGGGAAGGCGCAGGCCCAGGTGGTCGAGGGCCGGATCGGTCCGCCCGGCCCGGCGGGCCGGCGGGTGGTGCTGGCGAAGCCGATGTCGTACATGAACCTGTCGGGCGGTCCGGTGACGGCGCTGCGGGACTTCTACAAGGTGCCCACGGAGCACGTCGTGGCGGTCCACGACGAGCTGGACATCGACTACGGCACGCTGCGGCTGAAGCTGGGCGGCGGGGACAACGGGCACAACGGTCTGAAGTCGATGACGAAGGCGATGGGTCCGGGCTACCACCGGGCGCGGTTCGGCATCGGCAGGCCGCCGGGGCGGATGCAGGTGGCGGACTTCGTGCTGAAGGACTTCTCCTCGGCGGAGCGCAAGGAGCTCGACTACTTCGTGGACCGCACGGCGGACGCCGTGGAGTGCCTGGTGACGGAGGGCCTGGAGCGGGCGCAGGGGTCGTACAACTCCTGACGGGCCGCGCGGGAGCCGCAGGGAGCCGCGCGCGGCGTGCGGGAGCCGGTGCGAGGTGTGCGGGTGTGTCGTGCGGGAGATACGGATGTGCCGTACGGGACGTGAAGTGCCGTGCGGTGACGGTGGTGCACCGGTGACAGGTGGGGACAATGCGGCACGTGTCCCCCAGACGGGTTGACCGGGCGTACGGCCATGGCCAAGGATCGCCGCCATGCCTGGCCTCTCCTCCCGCAGACGCCCCTCCACGTCGTCGTCGGCGGCCCTGCGCTTCGGGCGGCTCGCCGCGATGGGCGCGGTGACGGCGCTGATCCTGGTCGCGGGTGTGTGGGACGCGTGGGGCAGCGCCCAGCACGTGATGCTCTCCAAGGGCCGCGAGCACGGGACGATGACGGTGCGGCGGTGCTCCGGCGACACCTGCACGGGCCCGTTCCGGCCACAGTCCCCCGGCTCGCAGCCGCGCGAGCGCGTGGTGGCCGCCGCCTCGGTCGCGGTGCGCGAGGGCGGGAGGATCGCCGTGGTGGTGAAGCCCGGCACCGCCGAGGTGGTGCGCTCGGGTGTCGCGGGCCTGCTGTACGCCTGGCTGCCGTTCGGGGGCTCGCTGATGCTCGCGTCGGTGGTGGTGGCGGGCGGGCTCGGGCGCACGCGCCCGGCGTGGGCGCTGGGCCTGGCGGGTCTGGCACTGGTGACGGGGGCGTTCCTCACGACGCGCTGAGGGGCGCCCCGCGGCGCGGACGGACGGAGACGGCGGTGCCCCCGCTCCGTGCGGCACACGGGAGCGGGGGCAC
>NZ_BMVU01000078.1 GCF_014650875.1 Streptomyces minutiscleroticus | reverse complement strand
CCTCGTCCAACGCCTCCGCGAACACCGGGAACCCCGCAGCAAGCTCACGCCCCATCCCCACACGCTGCGACCCCTGACCCGAGAACACCGCGGACACCCCGGACGCCAGGACGGAGCCGGTGGCGTCCGGCGCGGACCCGGCGATCCGGTCCAAGGCACCCAGTACCTCCGACCGCTCCCCCACCACCACCGCACGATGCTCGAAAACCGACCGCGTCGTCACCAACGACCGCGCCACCTCCACCAGCGGCAGCTCGGGATGAGCGGTGAGATGGTCACGCAGCGCCACCGCCTGGCCCCCCAGACCCGCGGCCGACCTCGCCGACAACACCAACGGCACCACACCATCGGCCACCGCAGGCACCGGAGCGGCCGGCGGGTCGGCGTCCTCCGTGCCGCGCTCCGGCACGTACTGCTCCAGAATCACGTGGGCGTTGGTGCCGCTGATGCCGAACGAGGACACGCCCGCCCGGCGGGGCCCCTCCTCGCGCGTCCAGGCGCGCTCGCCGGCCAGCAGTTCCACGCCGGTGCCGGTCCAGTCCACCTCGCCCGTGGGGCTGCCCGCATAGCGGCTGGGCGGCATGACGCCATGACGCATCGCCATCACCATCTTGATGACACCCGCCACACCGGCCGCCGACTGGGTGTGACCGATGTTGGACTTCAGTGAGCCCAGGTAGAGCGGGCGGTCGGCGGGCCGGCCCCGGCCGTAGGTCGCCATCAGGGCCTGGGCCTCGATGGGGTCACCGAGCCGCGTACCCGTACCGTGCCCCTCCACCACGTCGACGTCGGCGGTGCTCAGGCCACCGCTGGCCAGCGAGTCGAGGATGACCCGCTGCTGCGCCCTGCCGTTGGGCGCGGTGAGACCGTTGGAGGCGCCGTCCTGGTTGATCGCCGATCCCCGGACGACGGCCAGCACCTCGTGTCCGTGGCGCCGGGCGTCCGAGAGCCGCTCGACGACCAGCATGCCCACGCCCTCGGACCAACCGGTGCCGTCGGCGTCCGCGGAGAACGACTTGCAGCGGCCGTCCGGGGCCAGCCCGCCCTGCCGGCTGAACTCGACGAAGGCGCTGGGTGACGCCATCACCGTCACGCCGCCCACCAGCGCGAGGTCGCACTCGCGCTGCCGCAGCGCCTGACCGGCCAGATGCAGTGCCACCAGCGAGGAGGAGCATGCGGTGTCGATGGTCACGGCCGCGCCTTCGAGCCCCAGGGTGTACGCGATCCGGCCGGACAGCAGCGAGGTGGAGACACCGGTGATCCCGTAGCCCTCCAGGCCCACCCCGCCGCCCTGCACGTCGAACCCGTAGCCCTGCGGGGCGGCGCCGACGTAGACGCCGGTGCGGCTGCCGCGCAGCCCGGCCGGGTCGATCGCCGCGTGCTCCAGCGCCTCCCAGGACGTCTCCAGGAGCAGTCGCTGCTGCGGGTCCATGGCCAGCGCCTCGCGGGGGGAGATGCCGAAGAAACCGGCATCGAACTCCCCTGCCCCGTACAGGAAACCGCCCTCCCGGGTGAGGGAGGTGCCTGGTCGTTCGCCGCTCGGGTCGTACATCCGCTCGGTGTCCCAGCCGCGGTCGGCGGGGAACAGGGAGATGGCGTCGGCGCCCGTGGACACCAGCTGCCACAGTTCCTCGGGGCCGCGCACGCCGCCGGGCAGGCGACAGGCCATGCCGACGACGGCGATCGGGTCGGCGCCGTCCCGGGCCTCGTACTCGCGCAACCGCTGCCTGGCGACCCGCAGGTCGGCGCTGACCTGCTTGAGGAAATGCCTCATTCGGTTCTCGGTCGACGCAGGGCCGTCTGGGATAGGTGCAGACACTGATGGACCTTTCAAGAGGTACGGGCTCAGGAACCGGGGACGGGGACGGGGGCCCTGGTCACGAGGTGACCCGGCCGGGTCACGAGATGTCGAACTCGCGGCCGAGCATGGTCAGCAGCTCCTCGTCCGAGGCGCTGTCGAGGTCGTCCTCGCCGACCTCGGGTCCGGCGGCGCCGACCGACCGCGTTCCGTCCGCCTGCCAGCGGGCCAGCAGGGAGGTCAGGCGCATCGTGATACGCGACCGGCCGACCGAGTCGGTGTCGGCGGTGGCGAGCACGGCCTCCAGCCGGTCGAGCGCGTCCTCCACGGACCCGGGGGCCGTCCCCGCCTCGGCCCGGAGCGACTCCAGCAGGAACGAGGCCACCGCGGCCGGGGTCGGATGGTCGAAGGCGAGCGTGACAGGTGTGCTGAGCCCGGTCAGGGTGTTCAGCCGCTTGCGCAGGCCGACGGAGGCCAGCGAGTCCAGGCCCAGGTCGCGGAAGGAGCGGTCCGCCTCGACCTGCGCGTGGTCGGCGTAGCCCAGTTCGGCAGCCGTCTCGGTGCGCACCACCTCCACCAAAGTGCTCAGCCGGGCGGCCGGTTCGAGCGCCAGCACCTCCCGGCGGAAGGTGTCGGAGGCGGCGGTGTCCTCCCGCGGGGCGGCGTCCAGGGCCGCGCGTGCCTGCGGGATTTCGTCGAGCAGCGGTCGGGGCCCGGAGGCGGTGTAGCTGGCGGTGAACGGTACCCAGTCGACGTCGGTGACGGTGACCGTGGTCTCGTCGTGGTCCAGGGTCCGCTGGAGCGATGCGATCGCCTGGGCGGGCGGAAGGGCCCGCAGGCCAATGCGGCGCAGGCTGCGTGCGGTGTCGTCGTCGACCATTCCCTCATCGGCCCAGACGCCCCAGGCCACCGAGGTGGCCGCGGCGCCACGGGACCTGCGGCGCTCCACCAGGGCGTCGAGGTAGGCATTGCCGGCGGCGTAGGCGCCGCTGTAGGAGCTGCCCCAGACTGCGGCGATCGAGGAGAAGACCACGAACGCGTCGAGTTCCGTGCCGAGCAGTTCGTCCAGCACCCGCGCGCCGTCGGTCTTCGCCGCGGCCACCGAGGCGAACTCCTCGGGGCTCATGTCGGCGAGAGGGGTGCCTTGGGTGACACCGGCCGCGTGGAAGACGGAGCGCACCGGTGTGCCCTCGCTCCTCAGGCGGTCCAGGAGCGCGGAGACGGCTGCACGGTCGGTGACGTCGACGGCAACGGCGCGGGCCGGTGTGCCCGACGCGTCGAGTTCGGCGAGCAGTTCGGTGGCGCCGGGGGCGTCCGCGCCCCGGCGGGAGAGCAGTACGACGGAGCAGTCCCCGTGCGCGGCGAGCCAGCGGGCCACATGGCCGCCGACCGCGCCGGTGCCGCCGGTGACCAGGACCGTCCCGGAGGGCTTCCACTCGCGAGGCGCGGGCCCGGTGGCCGGGGCGGTGCGGAGCCGGCGGACTCGCACCCCGCCGTCCCTGACGGCCAGTTGGTCCTCGGGCCCCTCGGTGGTGAGGATCCCGCCGAGCAGCTCGGCCTCCTCGGTCCCCCAGGTGCCCGGCAGGTCGACCAGGCCGCCCCAGCGCTCCGGGTGCTCCAGACCGACGACCCGGCCGAGGCCCCACACGGCGGCGGCGTCCGGGTCGACCGGCGCGGTGTCGGCGCCGGCGGTGACGCCGTCGACGGTGAGGCACCACAGGGGTGCGCCGGTCCCGGCATCGCCCAGGGCCTGGACGAGGGCCAGGACGTCGGCGGCCCGGCCGGAGCGGCACAGCACGCCGTCCACCGGTCCCGCGGCGGCCAGCTCGGCGGCGAGCGCTGCCCGGCCGGCACCGGGCAGCGACACCGGCAGCGGCTGGTCGAACAGCGCGTCGACGGCGTCGGGGGCGTCGGCAGTGCCGTCGGACGCGATCAGCCAGCGGCCCGGCACCTTGCGGGCGCGTGCCGGGTGCGCCTCGGTGGTCCAGCCCACGCGGTAGCGCCAACCGTCCAGCGTGGTGCGCGACGTGCTCTCGCGGCGCCAGCGCGCCAGGGCCGGGACCACGGTGTCCAGGCCCTCGCCGACACCGAGTTCGCTGCCGAGCTGTTCGAGGTCGGCGCGTTCCACCGCGTCCCAGAACCGGACGTCCGCCTCGGACTGCGGGGCGGTGGCCGGGGCCGGCGCCATCCAGTAGTGCTCGCGCTGGAAGGCGTAGGTCGGCAGGGAGAGCCGTTCGCGCGGGGTCAGTACGGTGCTCCAGTCGACCGGCAGCCCCGCGGCGTGCGCCTCCAGGAGCGAGAGCAGGGCGCGGTCCAAGCCGCCGATGTCACGGCGCAGCGTGCCGACGGGCACTCCGGTGGCACCGGCCGCCTCCAGGGTCTGCTGGACGCCGATCGTCAGCATCGGGTGCGGGCTGGCTTCCACGAAGAACCTGAACCCGTCGGCGGCCAGCGCCTCGACGACGTCCTGGAGCAGCACGGTCTGGCGCAGGTTGCGGTACCAGTACTCGGCGTCCAGTTCGTGCCCGGCGAGCCGGGTGCCGGTCACCGTGGAGTACAGCGGCACGGTGCCGTCCCGCGGTGCGATGCCGGCGATCTGTTCGAGCAGCTCGTCGCGGATCTCCGCCATGACCGGCGAGTGGGAGGGGAAGTCCATGTCGATCCGCCAGGCCCACACGCCGTCGGCCCGGCACTGCTTGGCGAAGGCGCGCACCGCCTCGGTGTCGCCGGAGACCACGACGGACTCCGGTCCGTTGACCGCGGCGAGCGCCAGGTCGTCTCCGCGGGCGGCGATGGCCTCGCGGGCGCGCTGTGCGGACAGGCCCACCGACAGGGAGCGGCCCCGGCCGGACAGCTTGACCAGCAGCCGGGAGCGGACGACGGCGATGCGGGCTGCGTCCTTCAGACTCAGTGCGCCGGAGACGCAGGCGGCGGCTAGTTCGCCCTGCGAGTGGCCGGCCACGGCGTCGACGGGCACGCCCCACGACTGCCAGAGCCTGGCCAGCGACACCATGATCGCGAACAGCGCGGGCTGCACCACGTCGACGCGGTTCAGTAAATTCCCGTCCAGGTCGGTGACCGCCTCCAGCAGGTCCCACTCGACGAGATCGGACATGGCCTCGGCACACTCTCGCAGCGCGGCGGCGAAGACCGGTGCCCCGGCCATCAGGTCGCGGGCCATGCCCGCCCACTGGCCGCCCTGTCCGGGGAACATCAGCACGGCGCCGCCGTCGCCGGCCACACCCGAGACAGTGCCGAGCGGCAGGCTCCCGCCGGTGGCCAGGGCGTCCAGGCCGGCCAGCAGCGTGTCGCGGTCGGCGGCCAGTACCGCGGCGCGGTGGTGGAAGAGTTCCCGGGTGGTGGCCAGCGACCAGGCCACGTCGGCCGGCCGGGCCCCGGGGGTGGCGCGCAGGAAGGTGCGCAGCCGCTCGGCCTGCGCGCTCAACGCGGCGGGTGACTTGGCGGACAGCACCACCGGGACGGAGCGCGCGGACCCGTCCTGGCCGGCGTGCTCCCCGGAGGTGTCCGCATCGTCCGCACGGTCCGCCGCGCCGGCCCCGGCGGGCTCTGCGGGTGCCGGACGGGCGTCGTGCTCCAGGAGCACATGGGCATTGGTCCCGCTCATGCCGAACGCGGAGACCGCCGCCCGGCGCGGCCGGTCCACCTCGGGCCAGGGCAGCGGTTCGGTCAGCAGCCGTACGTGGCCCTCGCGCCAGTCGACCTCCTCGGTCGGCGCGGCGACGTGCAGGGTCTTGGGCATGAGGCCGTGCCGCATGGCGAGCACCGCCTTGATGACACCGCCGACGCCGGCCGCGGCCTGGGTGTGGCCGATGTTGGACTTCAGCGAGCCGAACCACAGGGGGCGGTCGGCGTCGCGGCCTGGTCCGTAGACATCGACGAGGGTCTGGGCCTCGATGGGGTCGCCGAGCGGGGTGGCCGTGCCGTGCGCCTCGACCATGTCGACCTGGTCCGGGGCGACCTGGGCGGCCCGCAGCGCGGCCTCGATGACCCTGCGCTGGGAGGGGCCGTTGGGCGCGGTGAGACCATTGGAGGCGCCGTCCTGGTTGAGGGCGCTGCCGCGGACGACGGCTAGGACGTCGTGCCCGTTGCGCCTGGCGTCCGACAGTCGTTCCAGGACGAGCATGCCGGCGCCCTCGGACCAGGCGGTGCCGTCGGCGTCGGTGGAGAACGCCTTGCAGCGGCCGTCGGGGGCGAGGGCGCGCTGTCTGCTGTACTCGCTGAAGACCATCGAGCTGGCGATGACGGCGACGCCGCCGGCCAGGGCGAGCGCGGTCTCGCCGCGGCGCAGCGAGTCGCACGCGAGGTGCAGCGCGACCAGCGCCGACGAGCAGGCGGTGTCGACGGTGAGCGCGGGTCCTTCCAGGCCGAGGGTGTAGGAGATGCGGCCGGACGCGACGGCGGGCGCGATGCCCGTCACCACGTGCCCCTCGGCCTCCGGCGGGACGGTGGACGAGGCGGCTCCGTAGTTGTGCGCCGAGGCGCCGACCCATACCCCGGTGGCGCTGCCGCGCAGCGACCCCGGCACGATGCCCGCGGCCTCCACCGCCTCCCAGGAGGTCTCCAGGAGCAGCCGCTGCTGGGGGTCCATCGCCAGCGCCTCGCGCGGGGAGACGCCGAAGAACGGGGCGTCGAACTCGGCGGCGTCGGCGAGGAAACCGCTCTCTCTGACGTAGCTCTTGCCGGGTGCGTCGGGGTCGGGGTCGAAGAGCGTGTCCAGCGGCCAGCCCCGGTCGGCGGGCATGGGGCCGATCGCGTCCACCTCACCGGTCACCAGCTCCCACAGCTTCTGGGGGGAGTCGGCGCCGCCGGGGAACCGGCAGCTCATCCCGATGATCGCGATGGGCTCGGCCGCCTGGTCGCGCAGCTCCTGCAGGCTCTGCTTCGCGGCGCGCAGATCGGCGGTGACCCGCTTGAGGTAGTCGCGGTACTTGTCTTCGTTGGCCATGACGGCTGGCTCCCGGGTGTGGTGCTGGGTGGGCGGTGGGCGGTGGGTCCGGTCCCGTGTCGGCCAGGTGCGGCGCGGGACCGGACCGTGCGGTCCGTACGGGTTCAGTCCATGCCCAGCTCCCGGTCGACGAGCGCGAAGATGTCGTCGTCGCTGTCCCCCTCGAAGACGTCGTCGAAGTCGTCGCCCGGGGACCGCTGCGCCGCGGTGTGCTCGTGCCCGTCGGTCCACCGCCACAGCAGTGCCTCCAGGCGGGCGGTGATCCGGCGCCGTTCGGCGTCGTCGGGCTCCTGCGCCGACAGCAGCTCGCCCAGCTTGTCGATCTCGGTGTGCACCGGTGAGACCACCTCGGCGGGCTCGACGAGTTCCAGCAGCCGGTCCGCGAGCGCGGCCGGTGTCGGGAAGTCGAACACCAGCGTGGCGGGCAGGGTCAGCCCGGTGGCCTCGGTCAGCCGGGCCCGCAGCTCGACCGCGCCGAGCGAGTCCAGGCCCAGTGCGGTGAAGGCCTGGTCGGGTGCGACCGCTCCGGAGGAGCCGTAGCCGAGGACGGCCGCCGCGAGCCGGCGGACCGTGGCCAGCAGCCGGATCCGCCGGTCGGCCTCGGACAGGCCCGCGAGTTCGGCCGGCAGTGCGGGGGCCTGCCCGGTGCCGGGGCTGTCCTGCTTGCCGGCCAGCCGGTTCAGCAGCGGCGGGAAGCCGGGCTGCCCGGCACGGGAACGCAGCGTGCGGAGGTCGAGCGGGGCGGCCACCAAGGACGCCGCGGTCTCCGTGGTGGTGGCCACGTCGAACAGACCGAGGCCTTGGCGCGTGGGCAGCAGGCCGAGGCCGGCTCGTTCCATACGCCGGACGTCGGCGTCGGTGAGGCCCGCGGTCAGCTCGCTGCTCTCCTGCCACAGGCCCCAGGCCAGCGACACCGCGGGCAGCCCCGTGGCGCGGCGGTGCTGGGCGAGTGCGTCGAGGAACGCGTTGGCCGCCGCGTAGTTGCCCTGGCCGGGTGCCCCGAGGACGCCGGCGGCCGAGGAGAACAGCACGAAGCCGGCGAGGTCGAGGTCGCGGGTCGCCTCGTGCAGCGCCCAGGCCGCGTCCGCCTTGGGCCGCAGCACGGTGGCCAAGCGCTCCGGGGTCAGTGTGCCGATCACGCCGTCGTCGATCACTCCGGCGGCGTGCACCACGGCGGTCAGCGGATGCGCGGCGGGCACCGAGGCGAGCACCTCCGTGACGGTCGCCGGGTCGGTGACGTCGGCCGCGTGCACCTGGACCTCGGCACCGAGTGCGGCGAGTTCCGCGCATGCCTGGGCGGCGCCGGGGGCGTCCGTGCCGCGCCGGCTCAGCAGGAGCAGCCGACGCATGCCACGGTCGGCGACCAGGTGCCGGGCGACGCGCAGTCCGAGACCGCCGGTGCCGCCGGTGATCAGGACGGTGCCCTGCGGGTCCCAGTCGGCGGTGAGCGTCCGTACCCGGCACTCCTCCAGGGGGCTGTCCTGGCCGGGGCCGGGGTGCGGCAGTTCCGGCAGGTCCGTCAGGGCCTCCGGCAGTGGTCCGCGGGTGGCCGTCCGCGGGTCGACGGCCAGGGCGCCTTCACCGAGCAGGGTGTCCGGCACCGCTACGGCCCGGGTTCCGCCGACGGCGTCCCCGGGTTCGGCACCACGGGTGACGACCAGTCCGATGCGGTGCTCGCCCAGCGTCTCGGCGAAGGCACGCCCGAACTCCGCGGTCCGTGAGGACGCCAGGTGGGCGGCGTCCAGGCCGAGCGCGCGCAGCGGGCCGCGGGCGGCGGGCGGCGCGGTGGCGAAGACCTCGATGCCCCGGTGCCGGGCGAGCGCGACGACGGCCAGCTCGGCAGGGGTGGCGGCGTCGTGCACCAGCAGGGGCCGACCCTTCGACGCCCCGGCCAGCACGCCGGCCGCGCGGAGGTACGCCGCCGCCGCTGCCGCCCGGCCGTACGACCAACCGTCGGGCACCGCGCGCCGGTCCTCGGCACCGGCCAGGACGGTACGGGCGTCCGCGGTCACGGACCCGCAGGTCAGCACCCGGTCGCCCGGCTGGAGCCCGGTGGCGTCGGGTCCTGCGGCCAGGACCACACCGGCCGCGCCGGCGGAGGTGACGGCGCGCAGGGCCACCAGGACCTCGTCGCCCTCGGCCGTCCGCGGCGTGTCCTCCCGTGGCGCACCGGGCCGGACGCCGAGCAGCCGGGGCACCAGCACCTCGCCGTCACGCACCGTGTACTGCGCCTCGCCGTGCGCCAGTACGAAGGGCAGCGCGGCGGCGGAGGCCTCCCGCCCGTCGAGGTCCACCAGGACGAACCGTCCGGGGTGCTCGGACTGGGCGGAGCGCAGCAGTCCCCAGACCGCGGCCTGGGCCGGGTCGGGCAGCTCCCGCGGGGTGGCCGCCACCGCGCCGCGGGTGAGGACGACGAGCCGGCCGTTCCCGGCCCGCTCGTCCGAGAGCCAGCGCTGGACGAGGTCCAGCGCGCGGCGGGTTCCCTCGTGTGCCGCCTCGGACGGCTCACCCTCGGCGGCCGGCCACCACACCACGACGGCCTCGCCGGCGGGTTCCCCCGCGTCGAGTGCCTCGCCCACGGACCCGGCGGCCCGCAGCACAGGCACCGCGTCGCGCCAGCGCGCGGGAACGTCGGTGCCGCCGACCACCGTCCACCGCCGGTGCTCCGGCCCCGACGCGTCCCCGGCCGGAACCCATTCCAGGTGGAAGAGGTTGTCGCGGACGGCGGACCCGGCGGTGTCGACCGCGGCGATCGGACGGACCGTCAGTCCGTCCACGGTCGCCACGGGCGCGCCGTCGGCGTCCGCCAGTTCCAGGGTGGCGGGTCCGTCCGTGCCGCCCGACAGCCGGACCCACAGCGCGGTGGCGCCCGTGGAGTGCAGGGTGACGCCCTCCCACAGGAAGGGCAGCCTGCCGCCGTCGCCGCCGCGCAGGGCCAGGGTGTGCAGCGCGGCGTCGAACAGCGCCGGGTGCAGGCCGAAGCGCAGCGCCTGGACGTGCGCCTCCTCGGGCAGCTGGATCCGCGCGTACAGCACGTCGCCAGCCGACCACGCGGCCGTCAGGCCGCGAAAGCGCGGGCCGTAGTCGAGGCCGGCGTCCGACAACCGGTCGTAGAGCCCGCTCAGGTCCACCGGTCGGGCGTCGGGCGCGGGCCAGGGGGTGCGGGCCGGGGCGGGCGCGGCCGCGGCCGTCAGGGTGCCGGTGGCGTGGGTGGTCCAGGTGTCGGCCGCGGCGTCGTCTGCACGCGAGTACACCGCGACGGCCCGGCCGCCCTGTTCGTCGGGCTCGCCGACCTCGGCGCGCAGCAGCCGTGCGCCGCCCGCGTCGAGCACCAGCGGGCTCTGCAAGAGGAGCTCTCCGACGCTTGCGGCGCCGGTCAGCCGGCCCAGGTGCAGGGCGAGTTCGACGAAGGCCGTGCCGGGCAGGAACACCCGGCCGCCCACCACGTGCTCCGCGAGCCAGGGCTGCGCCGACAGCGACAGCCGGCCGGAGGCGCTGAGCGCCGTGCCGTCGACGGCGGTGGTCAGCGCGCCGAGCAGGGGGTGCCCGGCCGGTTCGAGACCGGCGGAGGCGACGTCCCCGGCCGTCACCTCGTCCGGCCAGTACCTGGTGTGCTGGAAGGGGTACGGGGGCAGGGCGATTGGTCGTGCGGGCGTTCCGGCGTGCACGCGCCGCCAGTCGACCGGCACGCCGGTGGTCCACAGCCGGGCCAGCTCCGCCAGGAACTCCGCCGGCCCCAGTGGGCTGCGGGCGTCGAAACCGGTCTCCAGCACCTCGCCCTTCCCGACGGCGGGCTCGGGCAGGGGAGTGTCCTCGGCGAGGGCTTCGGCGAGCGTGAGGTCTCCGGCCAGGTGGGCGGCGGCGAGGGCGCCGTAGCCGGTGCCGCAGAAGGCGACCGGCTCGACGCCGTGGCGGCGCCACATGCGGGCCAGCGCGAGGCAGCCAGCGACGGAGACGAGCCGTGCCGGTGTGGTCGGGCCGAGCAGGCCGGCCACCTCGTGGCCGGTGGCGGCGGCGAGTTCAACGGTCACCTCCTCCAGCGCGGCGGCGAACGCCGGCAGGCCCTCGCCGCGCGCCCTGAGGTCTGCCACGTCGACCGGGCCGTCGCAGACCAGCCGGAGCGTGACGGCGGCGGGTTCCTGGACGGATCCGGTCCGCGGCGCCGTCCGCAACTCCGCGGCGAGCGTGTGCGCATCGTCGCCGAGGACGACCGCGCGGTGGGCGAACCGGGTGGCCCGCCCCGCCAGGGCGGCGGCGACGTCCACCGCCGTGGCACCGGACCGGGTCTGCGCGGCCACCGACTGCGCGACGCGGGCGCACTGTTCGCGCAGCGCGGCGGCGGTACGGGCCGAGACGACCCAGGCGACCGGCCCGGCGCCGAGTGCGGTGCCAGGGGTGGCGTCAGGGCTCTCCTGGGCGGGCGGCTCCTCCACGATGACGTGCGCGTTGGTTCCGCTGATGCCGAACGAGGAGATCGCGGCGCGTCGGGTCCGTCCGTCGGCCGGCCAGGGCTGCGCCTCGGTCAGCAGCCGGATGTCTCCGGCGCTCCAGTCGACGTGCGGGGTCGGGCGGTCGACGTGCAGCGTGCGCGGCAGCCTGCCGTGGCGCATCGCCTGCACCATCTTGATGAGGCCCGCCATACCGGCCGCGGCCTGGGTGTGGCCGAAGTTCGACTTCAACGACCCCAGCCAGAGCGGCCGGCCCTCCGGGCGCTGCCCGTAGGTCGCCAGCAGCGCCTGGGCCTCGACGGGGTCGCCGAGCGCGGTGCCGGTGCCGTGCGCCTCCACGACGTCCACCTGCCCCGGCGACAGCCGGGCGTCGGTGAGCGCCTGCCGGATGACCCGCTGCTGCGCGGGCCCGTTGGGCGCGGTCAGGCCGTTGGAGGCGCCGTCGGAGTTGATCGCGGAGCCGCGGATCAGCGCCAGCACCGGGTGCCCGTTGCGCCGGGCGTCCGACAGCCGCTCCACGGCGATCATGCCGATGCCCTCGGCCCAGCCGGTGCCGTCGGCGGCGGCCGCGAAGGGCTTGCAGCGCCCGTCGGGCGCCAGGCCGCGCTGCCGGCTGAACTCGACGAACACCAACGGGCTCGCGATCACCGTGGCGCCGCCGGCCAGCGCGAGCGTGCACTCGCCCTTGCGCAGCGACTGCACGGCCAGGTGCAGAGCCACCAGCGACGAGGAGCAGGCGGTGTCGACGGTCAGGGCCGGGCCTTCGAGACCGAAGGTGTACGCGATGCGACCCGATGCGACCGAGAGCGCGTTGCCGGTGGCGAGGTGGCCGCGGACCTCCTCGGCCGACTGCGCCGCCGCGGTGACGTAGTCCTGCGCGCCCAGGCCCACGAAGACGCCGGTACGGGAGCCCCGCAGGGTGTCCGGGTCGGACCCGAGACCCTCGAACAGCTCCCAGGAGGTCTCCAGCAGCAGCCGCTGCTGCGGGTCCGTCGCCAATGCCTCGCGGGGCGACATCCCGAAGAACTCGGCGTCGAAGCCAGGTGCGTCGGCGAGGAAGCCGCCGGTGCGTACGTAGGAGGTGTCGGGGCGGGCGGGATCGGGGTCGTACACCGCTTCGAGGTCCCAGCCCCGGTCGGCCGGGAAGTCGCCGATGACGTCCCGTCCCTCGTCGACCACCTGCCACAGGTCGTCGGCGTCCGCGACGCCGCCGGGGAAGCGGCAGCTCATGCCGACGACGGCGATCGGCTCGGTGGCCTTCTCCTCCGTGGCGCGCAGCCGCTCCCGTGTCTCGTGCAGCTCCGAACTGACCTTTTTCAGGTAGCCGAGCAGCTCGCTGTCGCTGGCCATGTTCATTCCGCTTTCGGTTCGGAGTCGATGCCGAGTTGGCTGGTGATGAAGTCGATGACGGAGGCGGCGTCGGCGTCGGCCAGGTCGGCCGGTGCGCCGCCGGCCTCCGGCTCGGGCGCCAGGGTCCGGGTCAGTTCGCGCAGCCTCGCCACGACCGCCGCGCGGCCCTCCTCGTCCAGGGACAGCGCGCTCACGAGGGCGTCGAGCCGGTCTATCTCCGTCAGGGCCGGTTCGGGACCCGCGGCGAATCCGCTGTGCAGGGCGCCGCGCAGGTATGCGGCGAGCGCCGCAGGAGTCGGATGGTCGAAGACCAGGGTGACCGGGAGGGAGACTCCGGTGACGCGGTGCAGGCGGTTGCGCAGTTCCACGGCGGTCAGCGACTCGACGCCGAGGCTCTGGAACGTCCGGTGGGAATCGAGCCGCTGGTCCTCTCGGTGCCCGAGGGTGCGGACCACCTGCTGTCTGACCACTTCGAGAAGGTGCTCGTGCTGCTCGTCCGCGGAGAGGGCGAGCAGCGTGCGGGCGAGCGGCTCGGCCTCCTGCGCCGCCGGCGCCTCGGTGCCGCCGGTCAGTTCGGTCAGCTGCGGGACCGGGCGGCCCAGCGCCGCCCGGTCGGCGAACTCCGGCCAGGACACATCGGCGACCAGTACCGCGGCCGCGTCGTCGCCCGCCGCCCGCCACAGGGCCTCGACCGCCAGATCGGGGTCCATCGGGGTCAGGCCGCCCCGGCGCAGCCGGTCGGCGTCCACACCGTCCGCCATGCCGGCCCCGGCCCACGGCCCCCAGGCCACCGAGGTGGCGGGCAGCCCCTGGGCGCGACGGCGCTCGGCCAGCGCGTCCAGGTGCGCGTTGGCCGCGGCATAACCGCCCTGGCCGGCGTTGCCGACCGTGCCGGACAGCGAGGAGAACAGCACGAACGCCGCCAGGTCCGCGTCCCGCGTCAGTGCGTCGAGGTGTTCCGCCGCTCGCGCCTTGGCGTCGAGAACCGTGCTCATCCGCTGCGGGGTCTGGCCGTCCAAGGTGCCGTCCTCCAGCACACCGGCGGCGTGCACGACAGCGCGCAGCGGGCGGTCGGCGGGGATGGCGGCCAGCAGCGCGGCGACCTGCTCGCTGTCGCTCACGTCGCAGGCGGCGAAGGTCACCTCGGTGCCCTGTTCGGCCAGCTGCGCGCGCAGCCGGTCCGCTCCGGGGGCCTGTGCGCCGCGTCGACCGGCCAGCAGCAGGTGGACGCCCTCGCGACCGGCCAGGGAGAGCGCGACCCGGGCGCCGAGACCACCGGTTCCGCCGGTGATGAGCACGGTGCCGGACAGGTCGAGCGGCCGCGCCTGGGGGGCGGGCAGGCGGACCACACGGCGGGCCAGCACGGTGTCGTCGCGCAGCGCGAGCTGGTCCTCGGTGCCGTCGCCGAGGGCGGCGGCCAGCAGCGGCGCGAGGTCCGCACCGGGATCCGCCGGGAGGTCCGCGAGACCGCCCCAGCGGTCGGGGTGTTCCAGTGCGGCGACCCGGCCCAGCCCCCAGACGGCCGCGGCCCACGGGTCGGGGGCCGAGCCGTCGACGCTCACCGCGCCCCGGGTCAGGCACCACAGCGGCGCGGTGACCGCCGCGTCGCCCAGTGCCTGCACCAAGGTCAGCACCCCCTCCACGGCGGCGGACTGCGTCCTCGCGGTGTCGAGCGGGAGGGTGCACAGCACGCCGTCCACGGCGGGGGCGTCCTCGACCAGGCGGGCCAGCGCGGCGCGGTCCGTGCCCGCGGGGACCGGCAGGTGCGTGGTCTTGGCCCCGAGCGCGGACAGTTCCCGGGCGAGCCCGTGGTCCTCTCCCACCAGCAGCCATTCCCCGGTGACCTGCCGTGCCGCGGCCGGTACCGGCCGCCAGGCCACACCGTGCCGCCAGGCGTCCTGCGGCACCCCGTGCACGGCGCGCTCGTGCCACCGGGCCAGTGCCGGCACCACCTCGGTCAGGACGGAGTCCTGGCCGATGCCGAGTTCACCGGCGACCGCCGCCGGGTCGGCGCCGGACACCAAGGCCCAGAAGCGGGCGTCCAGTGCGGCGGTGGTCCGCCCCTCGCTCTCCAGCCAGTACCTCTCGCGCTGGAACCGGTAGGTGGGCAGGGGGACGTGGGGGGCGCGGCCGGGCAGCAGCGCGCCGAAGTCCACCGGGACGCCGTGGCAGTGCAGCCGTGCCAGGGTGGCGAGTATCGAGTGGATCTCGGGCCGTCCGCGGCGCAGCGCAGTCACGGTGAGCGCGTCGTGGCCCTGCAGGCAGTCGGCGGCCATGCCGGTGAGCACGCCGTCGGGGCCCAGTTCCACGAAGACGGTCACGCCCTCGGCGAGCAGGGTACGCATGCCGTCGGCGAAGCGGACGGCGCCGCGGACGTGGTCCACCCAGTGTCCGGGGTCGCTCAGTTGCTCCGGGGTCGCGACGTCCCCGGTGGCGTTGGAGACCACCGGGACGCAGGGGGTGCCGTAGCCGACCGAGGAGGTGACGGCGCGGAAGTCGGCGAGCATGGGATCCATGCGGGGTGAGTGGAAGGCGTGGCTGACGTTGAGGCGTTTGGCCGGCCGGCCGCGCGAACGCCATCGTTCGGTCAGCTCCGCCACCGTGTCCTCGTCGCCGGAGACCACCACGGAGCGCGGTCCGTTGACCGCGGCGATGCCCGCCTGGTCCTCCAGGCCCCGCAGCAGTTCGGTGACCTCGCTCTCCTCCGCCTGCAGGGCGGCCATCGCGCCGCCCGGGGGCAGCGCCTGCATCAGCCGGGCGCGGGCGGCCACCACCGTGCAGGCGTCCGCCAGCGACAGCACGCCGCTGACGTGGGCGGCGACGAGTTCGCCGATCGAGTGACCGAGCAGCCGGTCGGCCTTGACGCCCCAGGAGTCCAGCAGCGCGAACAGCGCGACCTCTACGGCGAACAGGGCGGGCTGGGTGAACTCGGTGGTGTCCAGCAGCGCCGCCTCGGGGGTGCCCGGCTCCGCGAACACGATCTCGCGCAGCGGGCGGGACAGGTGCCGGTCCAGTTCCGCGCAGACCGCGTCGAATGCCTCCGCGTACGCCGGGAACGCCTGGTAGGTCTCGGCGCCCATGCGCGGGCGCTGGCTGCCCTGGCCCGAGAAGAGGAACGCAACCCTGCCGGGTACCGCGACCTCGCCGAGCACCGCGTCCGGGTGTTCCTCACCGGCGGCGACCGCGCCCAGGGCCGTGCGCAGCGCGTCCAGGTCCTCTCCGAGGACGACCGCGCGGTGTTCGAAGCTGCTGCGGGAGGCGATCAGCGCCCGTGCGACGTCGCCGGCCGGAGCCTGCGGTTCCGCGCCGGTGCGTGCCAGAAGTGCCGCCGCCTGATCCCTGAGCGCCGCTGCCGAACGGCCGGAGAGCAGCCACGGCACGAGCGGTGGGTCGCAGGCGCGGACCGGTTCCTCCTCGGCCGACGGCGCGGCCGGCGGCGCCTCCTCGACCAGCACGTGGGCATTGGTGCCGCTGATGCCGAACGCGGAGACGCCCGCGCGCCGGGCGTAGCCGCGTCCGGTCCACGGACGGGCGGTGGTGACCGGTTCGACGGTGCCCGCGGACCAGTCGACCTCGGGGGTGGCCTCGTCGGCGTGCAGAGTGGGCGGCAGGACGTGGTGCCGCAGCGCCATCACCGCCTTGATCACCCCGGCGACGCCGGCGGCGGCCTGGGTGTGCCCGAGGTTGGACTTGACGGAACCGATGGCCAGCGGGGCGTCAGGGGTGCGCACCGCGCCGTAGACCGCCATCAGCGCCCGTGCCTCGATGGGGTCGCCGAGCCGGGTTCCGGTGCCGTGCGCCTCGACGAGGTCGACCTCGTGCGCGGACACCCCGGAAGCGGTGAGCGCGTCGCGGATGACCCGTTCCTGCGAGAGCCCGTTGGGCGCAGTGATGCCGTTGGAGGCGCCGTCGGAGTTCACCGCCGAGCCGCGGATCACCGCGAGTACCGGGTGGCCGTTGCGCCGGGCGTCGGAGAGGCGCTCCAGGAGCAGGACTCCGGCGCCCTCCGCGAGACCGAAGCCGTCCGCGCCGGCACCGAAGGCCTTGCAGCGGCCGTCGGGTGCGAGCACCCGCTGCCTGCTGAACTCCACGAACCCGCGCGGGGTGGACAGGACGGTCGCGCCACCCGCGAGGGCCGCCACACACTCCCGGTTACGCAGCGACTGGACGGCCAGGTGCAGAGCGACCAGCGAGGAGGAGCAGGCGGTGTCGACGGTCTCCGAGGGGCCGCGCAGTCCCAGGGCGTAGGAGATCCGTCCGGAGACGACGGCGCCGGTGGTGCCGGTGACGAGGAACCCCTCCGATGCCTCGCCCGGCGCCGCGGCCAGTACGTCGGAATAGTCCTGGATGTTGGACCCGATGAACACCCCGACCTGGCTGTCGTGCAGCGAACGCGGATCCACACCCGCGTTCTCGATGGCCTCCCAGGACACTTCGAGCAGCAGCCGCTGCTGGGGGTCGAGGGCGGCGGCCTCGCGGGGCGAGATGCCGAAGAACGACGCATCGAAGCGGTCCGCGTCGTGCAGGAAGCCGCCCTCCCGGCTGTAGCTGCGTCCCGGCGCGTCCGGGTCGGGGTCGTAGAGGTGCGCCAGGTCCCAGCCGCGGTTGACGGGCAGGCCGGACACCGTGTCCCGGCCCTCGGTGACGACCTGCCACAACTCCTCGGCGTCACTCACTCCGCCGGGGTAACGGCAGCCGATGCCCACCACGGCGATCGGCTCGTTCTGTCGTTCCTCCAGTTCCGCCACCCGGGCCCTGGTCTCCCGCAGCTCGCCGGTCATCCTGCGCAGGTGCCGGGCGAGCCGTTCCTCGGTGCCGGCCTGGTCGGCATGCCTGTCATTCGTCACTTCTCAACTCCACAAGGGGTCGGTTCCTCAAGGCGGCCCGGCGGGAAGCCCGTCACGACTCGCCGAATTCGCTGTCGAGCAGGTCGAGGAGTTCCTGCGTCGTGTCGGCGGACTCCAGCCGGAGATCCGACGCCGTCTCGGGCTCGCCGCGCACGGCCGCCAGCAGGGCGCTGACGCGGGACGACAGGCGCATCCGTGTGGTGTCGTCGGAGACCAGGGCGCGGATCTCCGTCTCGATCTCGTCGAGCCGTCCCATGACGGTGTCCGCGGATACGGCGTCATCGCCGCTGAGCTGCTCCAGCAGGTGGGAGGCCAGCCGGTCGGGGGTCGCGTGGTCGAACACCAGCGTGGGCGGCAGGGCCAGACCGGTCGCGCGGGCGAGCCGGTTGCGCAGTTCCACCGAGAGCAGTGAGTCCATGCCGGTCTGCCGGAACTCCTGGTGGGGCGCCACGCCGCCCTCCGCGCCGAAGCCGAGGACCGCGGCGGCGTGGGCCTGGACGAGCTCCAGGACGGTGCGTTCCCGGTCGGCGGGGGTCATGCCGGCCAGCTTGGCCCGCAACCGCTCGGTGGCCTCCTGGCCGGCGTCCTCGCGCTCCGATTCCCGCAGCACCTCGGGCAGTTCCCCGATGAGGGGGCTGCTGCGCACGGAGGTGAAGACCGGCACGAAGCTCGCCCAGTCCACGTCGGCGACGGCGACGAACGCCGGTGCCTCGGCCATCGCCTGGTACAGGCCCTCGAAGCCGGTCTCCCGGTCCATGAACGGCAGGCCGCGCCGGACAACCGCCTCGGCGTCGGTGCGGTCCTTGGTGATCTGTTCGTCCCAGATGCCCCACGCCACCGAGGTGACCGGCAGTCCGTCCGCCCGGCAGCGTGCCGCGTAGGCGTCGAGGAAGGAGTTGGCCGCGGCGTACGCACCGTGGTCGCCGCTGCCCCAGACCCCGGCGATGGAGGAGAACAGCACCAGTTCGCGCAGGTGCTCCCGGTCCAGCAGCTCGGCCAGGTTGACCGCACCGGCGACCTTGGCGTCCACCACGTCGGCGAAGTCCGCGAGGGTCGTGCTCCGCAGGGATCCGATGTTGAGGAACGCGGCGGCGTGCAGCGCGGTGGTGACGGGCCGGCCGGAGCGGGCCAGTTCGGCGAGCACCTCGGCGAGCCGCGTCCGGTCCCGCACGTCGCAGGCGAACACCGAGACGGACGCGCCGAGTCCCGTCAGCTCCGCGACGAGTTCCGCGGTGCCGGGGGAGGCGTCGCCGCGCCGGCTGAGCAGCGCCACGTGCGCGGCGCCCCGTTCGACGACGGAACGCGCCAGGTGCGGGCCGAGCGAGCCGCCGGCGCCGGTGATCAGGACCGTGCCGGAGGGCTGCCAGGGCTCGGTGGCCGCCGGTTCATGGCGTGCCAGGCGGCGCACCCGCACGCCGGTGGCGCCCACCGACCACTGGTCCTCCTCGCCGGGATCGGCGAGGATGCCGAGCAGGGCGGTCAGCTCGTCCGGGCCGGGGGCCACGGGCAGGTCGGCCAGGCCGCCCCACCGGTCGGGGTGTTCGAGGGCCACGACCCGGCCCAGGCCCCAGACCTCGTTCTGCACGGGCCGTCGCGGGGCGTCCTCGGCGTCCGTCGCGCCGGTGGTCACCGCCCACATCGGCGCGGTCCACGCCGTGTCGCCGAGTGCCTGCACCGCGGCGACGGACAGCGCGAGGCCGTTGGTCAGGCCGGCCAGGGCGGGGTGCGGGCGTTCGTCGAGTGCCAGCAGGGAGAGCACGCCCGCGAAGCCGTCGCCCGCCGACGCGGCGTCGAGCAGCGGCAGCAGCCTGTCGCGGTCTGCGTCGTCGGCGCCGAGCGTCAGCGTGACACAGTCCAGACCCAGCTGTGTCAGACCCGAACGCAGGGCCCGGGACTCCTCGGCACCCGGTTCCAGCACGAGCCAGCGCCCGTGCGGCACCGCGGCACGCACCTGTCGCGTGCGCCAGGCGATGGTGTACTGCCAGGAGTCCAGCCGGGAACGCAGCCGACTGCGGCGGCGCCAGCCGGCCAGGGCCGGCAGCATCCGGTCCAGGCCGTCCACCGTGCCGAGCTCACCGGCCAGCCGGTCGAGATCCTCGCGCTCGACGGCGTCCCAGAACCGGGCGTCGACCTCGGACTCGACCAGCCCCGCCGGCGTGTCAGACGCCTCCAGCCAGTACCGCTCGCGCTGGAAGGCGTACGTCGGCAGCGCAACCCGGCGGCCCGCGCCCACCACACGCTCCCAGTCCACGTCCAGGCCGTGCGCGTAGCCCTCCGCGAGCGACCGCAGGAAGTGTTCCTGTCCGCCCCGGTCGCGGCGGAGGGAGCCGAACACCGCGCCGTCCGCGCCGAGCGCCTCCAGCGTCTCGCGGACGCCGACGACCAGTCCGGGGTGCGGGCTGGACTCGACGAAGAAGGCGAACCCGTCGCCCGCGAGCGTCTCGACCGCGGAGCGCATACGAACGGTCTGCCGCAGGTTGCGGAACCAGTACTCGGGACCCAGTTCGGTGCCGTCGAGGCGCTCGCCGGTCACCGTGGAGTAGAACGGCAGGGTGCCGGAGCGGGGCTCGATACCCCGCAGCGCCTCGACCAGGTCCTCGCGCAGCGGCTCCATCTCCGGCGAGTGCGAGGCATAGTCGACCTCGATGCGCCGCCGGCGGATCCCCTCCTCGCGCAGCCGCGCCGACAGGGCGTCCAGTTCCTCGTCGGGTCCGGCGACCACGACCGCGGCCGGGCCGTTGATGACGGCGATGGTCAACCGGCCGGTCAGGCGCCGCTGCGTCTCCTCCTCGGACAGCTCCACCGACAGCAGTCCGCTGTGTCCGGTGAAGCCGCTCAGCAGCCGCGACCTGACGGCGACGACGCGCGCGGCGTCCTCCAGGGACAGCGCGCCCGACACGCAGGCGGCGGCGATCTCGCCCTGCGAGTGGCCGACCACACCGTCCACGGGCACACCCCAGTGCCGCCACACGCGGGCCAGCGACACCATCATCGCGAACAGCACGGGCTGGACGACGTCCACCGGGGCGAGCGCCGCCGGGTCCTCGTCGGCCAGTACGTCCGTCAGGGACCACTCGACCCAGGGGTCGAGCGCCGCCTCGCACTCCCGGACGGCGGCGGCGAACACCTCGTTCTCCACCAGCAGCCGCCGGGCCATGCCCAGCCACTGAGAGCCCTGGCCCGGGAACATCAGCACCGTACGGCCGCGGACGGCCTCGCCGGTGACGAGGTGGTCGGGGCGTACCGCGTCGGGGTCGGCGAGCGCGGCGAGTCCGGCGAGGAGTTCCTCCCTGTCGGCGGCGACGACGACGGCGCGGTGCGGGAACGCCGACCGGGTGGTGGCCAGCGACCACGCCAGGTCCGCCGGGTCCGGTCCCCGCTCGTCGGCGGCGAGGTGTCCCAGCAGGGCCCGTGCCTGGGCGGGCAGCGCCTGCGAAGTCCGTGCCGTCAGCGGGACGGGAACCGGTACGGGTGCGGTGTTCCGGGGGGCCGCCGGAGCGGGGAGCGGGTCGCCCTCCGTCAGGATCACATGGGCGTTGGTGCCGCTGATCCCGAACGAGGAGACCGCGGCCGTGCGCGGCCGGTCGCCGCGCGGCCAGGCGCGTTCCTCGCTGAGCAGCGCCACGGTGCCCGACGACCAGTCCACCTCGGGCGAGGGGGTGTCCGCGTGCAGGGTGCGCGGCATCTGCTCATGGCGCAGCGCCTGCACCATCTTGATGATGCCGGCGACGCCGGCGGCGGCCTGGGTGTGCCCGATGTTGGACTTGACCGACCCCAGGTACAGCGGCCGCTGGGCGTCGTGCCCCTTGCCGTAGGTGGCCAGTAGCGCCTGTGCCTCGATGGGGTCGCCGAGCCGGGTCCCGGTGCCGTGCGCCTCGACCACGTCGACGTCCGCCGGGGTCAGGCCGGACCGTTCCAGGGCGGTGCGGATCACACGCTCCTGCGCCGGACCGTTGGGGGCGGTCAGGCCGTTGGAGGCGCCGTCCTGGTTGACGGCGGAGCCGCGGATCACGGCGAGCACGTCGTGCCCCGCGCGGCGTGCGTCGGAGAGCCGCTCCAGGACGAGGATGCCTGCCCCCTCCGACCAGCCGGTGCCGTCCGCCTGTGCGGAGAACGACTTGGACCGGCCGTCCGGGGCGAGCCCGCCCTGTCGGCTGAACTCGATGAAGATGCCCGGCGAGGCCATCACCGTCGCGCCGCCGGCGAAGGCCAGGTCGCACTCGCCGCGGCGTAGCGCCTCGCAGGCCAGGTGCAGGGTGACCAGCGAGGAGGAGCAGGCCGTGTCGACCGTGATCGCCGGGCCCTCCAGGCCCAGCAGATAGGAGATCCGGCCGGACATCACGCTGTTGCTGTTGGCGATCCCGATGATCCCCTCCAGCTCCTCGGGCGTGGTGTGGAGCCGGGAGAGGTAGTCGTTGTACATGGCCCCGGCGAACACGCCGGTGCGGGAGCCGCGCAGGGACTGCGGGTCGATACCGGCGTGTTCGGCGGCCTCCCAGGCGGTCTCCAGCATGAGTCGCTGCTGCGGGTCCATCGCCAGCGCCTCGCGCGGCGCGATGCCGAAGAACCGCGCGTCGAAGCCGGCGACGTCGCTGACGAACCCGCCCTGCTTGACGTAGAAAGTGCCGGTCCGGTCGGGGTCGGGGTCGTAGAGCCGGGCCACGTCCCAGCCGCGGTCGGCGGGCAGCGCGCCCACCGCGTCACGGCCCTGGGACACCAGTTGCCACAGTTCGTCGGGGGTGGAGACGTCGCCGGGGTAGCGGCAGCCCATGCCGATGACGACGACGGGGTCGTCCTCGATGTGCGCCGACCGTGCACCGGGCGTGGCCGCCTGATCCGCCTCGGCGGTGAACAGTTCGCTCTCCAGATGTGCGGCGAGCAGTGCGGGCGTCGGGTGGTCGAAGACCAGCGTGGCGGAGAGCCGGATCCCGGCGGCGGCGGAGAGCTGGTTGCGCAGCTCCACCGACATCAGCGAGTCGAAGCCGAGGTCGCGCAGCGGCCGGTCGGGGTCGACGGCCGCGCCGTCGGACCGGCCGACGATCTGCGCGATCCGGGCGCGGACCAGATCGAGGAGGACCCGGGCGCGGTCCTCGGCCGGAACCGCGTCGAGTTCGGCCGGAAGCGGTCCGGTCCTCCGTTCGCCCCGCTCGGACGAAGGCTCGGCGAGAGCGGTGAAGTCCGCGAACAGCCGGGCCGGCCGCGCCGCGGTGAAGACGGGCAGGAACCGCGGCCACCGTACGTCCGCCAGTACCGCGTCGGTGCCGAGCGACACGGCACGGGCCAGCGCGGCCACCGCGCCGGCGACCGGCAGCGGGGGCAGGCCGCGCCGCCGGAGCTGCTGTTCGAAGTCCGTGTCCACCATGCCGCCGCCGGCCCACGGGCCCCAGGCCAGCGAGGTTCCGGCCAGTCCGCGGCCGCGACGTCGGGCGGCGAGCGCGTCCAGGGCGGCGTTGGCCGCCGCGTATCCGGCCTGCCCGGCCGATCCCCAGATTCCGGAGACGGAGGAGAACAGGACGAAGGCGTCCAATCGGGTGTCGCCGAGGACCTCGTCGAGCACGCGGGCGCCCTCGACCTTGGCTGCCATCACCGTGCGCAGGTCGTCGGGGGTGGTGTCCAGCAGGGGCCTGTCCTCACCCGTTCCGGCGGCGTGGAACACCCCGCGCACCGGGGCGCCCGCCGCGGCGGCCCGCGCCACCAGCTCGGACATGGCGGCCCGGTCGGTGACGTCGGCGCCGGCGAACCGGGCCTCGGCGCCCAGAGCGGTGAGGTCGGCGAGGAGTTCGGCCGCGCCGGGCGCGTCCGCGCCGCGTCGTGAGACCAGCACCAGCGAGCAGCCGCCCGCCGCGGCCAGCCAGCGGGCGACGTGGCCGGCCAGCGCGCCGGATCCGCCGGTGATCAGCACCGTTCCTGACGGTGTGCGCGGCTCCCGCGGCGGGGCGGGTACGGCGCGTTCCAGTCGGCGTACGTGCGCTCCGTCGGCCCGCAGTCGCACCTGGTCCTCACCGGAGTCCGAGGTGAGTACGGCGGCGAGATGCCCGGCGACCTCCTCGGCGCCGTGCACCGGCAGGTCGATCAGTCCGCCCCAGCGGTCGGGGAGTTCCAGCGCGGCCACCCGGCCCAGGCCCCACACGGCAGCGGCGTCCGGGTCGTCGTCGACGCCGCGCGTCAGGCACCACACGGGTGCGTGCGTCCCGGCGTCGTCCAGGGCCTGGAGCGCGAGCAGCACGTCCTCGGGCCGCCGTGCCAGGCACAGCACTCCGGCGGGTGCGGCGTCCGGCAGCCGTGCGGCGAGCGCCCTCCGGTCCTCGGTGCCGTCCAACGTGACGACGCGCAGGTCGTCGAAGGTCTTCTCCAGCCACACGGTGTCGGGCGTGACCGGAGTCGCCGAGCCCTCGGAGCCGGGCGGAGCGAGGACCAGCCAGGTGCCCGGGACCCGCCCGCCTGCCGCCGCGAGAGGCAGTCGGCGCCATACCACCTGGTGCCACCACTGGTCGGTGCGACGGGTTCCGGCCAGGCCCTCGCGCACGGTGGCGGCGTCGGCGGCGCGCAGTACGAGTTCGTCGACGGCCACGACCGGGGAGCCGGCGGGGGTGGCCGCGTCCAGCCGGACCGACTCACCGTCGGTCCGCAGGCGCACGCGCAGCGCGGACGCGCCACGGGTGTGCAGTGTGGTGCCGGCGAACGAGAACGGCAGCCGGACGCCGTCGTGCAGCTTCTGGTCCGCGTAGGCCAGGACGTGCAGCGAGGAGTCCAGGAGCGCCGGGTGCAGGGCGAACCGCGCCCCGTGTTCGCTCTGCGGCAGGGCCACCTCGGCGAAGATCTCGTCGCTGGAGCGCCAGGCGGCGCGCAGTCCGCGGAAGGCGGGGCCGTAGGTGTAGCCGCGGGCGGCCAAGTCGTCGTAGAGCCCGTCGACCGGCAGCGGCTCGGCGCCGGGCGGCGGCCAGGTCCCGGTGGCCCAGTCCGCGTCGGGCGCCGTGGTCGTGGTCCCGGTGAGCGTACCGGTGGCGTGTACCACCCACTGGTCGTCGGTCCGCCGGGCGCGGACGACGAACTCGCGCGCTGTCCCCTCCGGTGCGGACACCCACACCTGTGCGTCGATGCCGCCGGCCGGCAGTTCCAGCGGTGCCCGGAGCACCAGGTCGGCGACCTCGGTGCAGCCGGTGTGCCGGGCGGCCTGCGCGGCCAGTTCGACGAAGCCCGTGCCGGGGAACAGGACGGTGTCGAAGACGGAGTGGTCGGCGAGCCAGGCGGTGTTCGCGGGCGACAGCCGACCGGAGAACAGCAGGCCCCCGGAGCCGGGCAACTCGACCACGCCGGTCAGCAGCGGGTGGTCGACGGCGTCCGTCCCGGCACCGGTCACCGGTGGTGTGGCGAGCCAGTAGCTCTGGTGCTGGAAGGCGTAGGTCGGCAGCGCGACCGGCCGTCCCGCCCCCAGCACCGCGGCCCACCGCGGACTCGCCCCGTGCACGAA
>NZ_BMVU01000077.1 GCF_014650875.1 Streptomyces minutiscleroticus | reverse complement strand
GGCGCCCGGCCCGCCGCCTCCGGCGAGGCGGCGGGCCGGCCGCCGTGGCGTGCGGGCCGTGCCGTACGGGAGGGGACCGTCAGCGCTCCCGCCGGGCGTGGCGCCGCAGCACGTGCACGACGCGGACGGCCGCGAGCACCACCGCCAGCCAGAGCCCCGTGGTCAGCAGGGTCCGCTCGACGGCCGGCGGCAGGGTCCGGACGGCCGCCGGGCCGGCGACCGCCCCGAACACGACGGCACCTAGGAAGCACGCGCTGAGCAGCGCGTATCCGATCTCCACCGTGATCGCGTCCCGTTGGGCCCGACTGTGTCGCCTGTCCTCCATGGTCCCAGCACGGCAGTCCGGGCCGGTCACTTCCTCCGCCCGCGCACCGGTCCGATCGGGCCGCGGGAGACCGCGAAGGCCGCGAAGTCCGCGTGGCCCGTCCTCGGGGTCGCCCACGTGGGGTCGCTGCCGCCGAAGAACGTGGAGAAGAAGACCCCCTCGATCTTCAGGCTGTCGACCGTACGGAACTCCAGGTTCTCGCGGTGCAGGACCCGGCGCCCGTCGAGCAGCACCTCGACCGAACCGTCCGACGAGCCCGGCGTGTTGAGGGTCACCGCCTGCTCCACGCACGTCCAGCGGTCGGTGGGCCAGCGCCAGTTGCCGCGCCCCAGCGACGTCCCGTGCTCGACGGAGGTGGGCAGGTAGGCGTACACCTCGCCCCGGCCGCCGCTGCGCCACATGTAGCGGGTGGACAGGCCGTTCTCGCCGTCGGGGATGTGCCGGCCGCCGGTGACGTCGCCGCCGTACAGGCCGGGCAGCTTGCCGCCCTTCACGAAGTCGAAGCCCTTCGGGAAGCGCAGGTAGTAGCGCAGGTGCAGGGCGTCGGTGGGGCCGGAGCGCAGCGGGAGGTAGAGCTGCGCTCCACCCCCGGGGCGGTCCCAGCGGCGTGCCACGGTGGGACTGGCCGAGCGGGCCGGGTAGCGCACGCGCAGCACCGGGCCGAGCCACGGGTCCCGGTGGGGCAGCAGCCGGGTGCGCTCGATGCCGAAGGAGCCCTCCTCGCGCGCGCTCAGGCGCCGGCCGAAGAACCGGGCGAGCGCCGCCGAGTCCCAGCGCAGCCTCGGCGGCGTACTGGACGGCGGCCCGCTCGGGCTGCCGTGCCCCGGCCCGGGCGCCTCGTCGTCGCCGGAACACGACGCGAGGGCCTGGGCCGCCAGCGCCGCCGCGCTCGCCGCGATGAAGTTCCTCCTGCGCATGGTCTGCTCCTGTCCTGGTGGAGGGCCACGGGCCGGCCGCCCCGCCTCGGGCCGGGGCGGGGCGGCCGGGGATCACGCGGGCTGGATGCGGTAGTCGGCCGCGGAGGCCGTACCGCTCCCCTCCGCCCGCAGGGTGACGACACCGTCGGCGTCGGCCTTGCCCGTGGCGACGGTGGTGCCGCCCGCCGTGAGCCGGTACGACGCGCCGGGTTCGAGGCCGCCTGCGACGAAGGTGGCCGTGCTGTAGGCGTCCAGGCGGACCGGGACCGCGCCCGACGGGTTCCGGAACGTGATGCCGCCCGGTGTGGTGGTGTCGCCCTTGACGCTGTACGCCATCGAGGCCGGTGCGCTGCCGCCCTCGATCACCGTGCCCCTGGTCCGCTGGGTCACGGGCCCGGTGCCGAACGCACCGGTGAAGGTGTTGTCCCGGAACGTGAGGTCGTCGCCGTCGTTGAGGCGCATGGCCTCGCCCTCCGCACCGTCGAAGGTGTTGCCGGAGAACGTCAGCCCGCCGGGCCGGCCCGTGCTGTTGGTGTACGCGGGGGCGTCCGAGCCCTTGTAGGTGTAGACGGCGTGGAGCCCGCTGTCGGTCACGGTGTTGTCCGACGTGGTGATGTCCCTGGTCCCGACGCTGTAGCGCAGCCCGTACCTCGCCCGCTCGATCCGGTTGCCCGTGACGGTGTCGTCGCTGCTGTCGAAGACCGCGATGCCGGCGCCGTTGGGGTGGTCGTGGACGTAGTTGTCCCGCACGACGGTGTCGGTGACCCCTCGGTGCAGCATGATGCCGTGCACCTGGTTGTCGGAGGGGTCGTCGTCGCCCGGCGGCACGTACGGCGGCACACCGTTGTCGTTCACCTCGTTGCCGACGATCTCCAGGTTGTCGCACCGCTGCGAGCAGATGATCCCGTGCGTGCCGTTGTGGTGGGCGTGGTTGCCGGTGATCTTCAGGTGGTCGGAGTCGTCGTGCGGGTCGAGCCCGTACATCACGTTGTGGTCGTACTCGTTGCCGTCGAACGTCATCCCGTACGCGCCGAACGTGTACGTCCCCATGTAGTTGTGGTGGAAGCGGCTGCCCGTCTGCGAGCCGCGCACCTTCAGGCGCTCGCACACGTCCTGGGCGTCGGTGCCGCAGCCGCGCGCCTTGTAGGAGACGCCGTAGCTCTCGGCGGCGTAGTAGCCGAGGTAGCCCAGGTCGCTGTCCTTGATGTCCATGCGCGACTCGCGGGCCGTGCCGTCGGCGTCGAGGTAGGACAGGGCGCGGATGAAGGCGCGCCCGCGCTTGCCCCCGGCCGCCTCGGGGTCGGTGTCCGGCCCCTTCTTCGCCTCGTCCCAGGAGGTGACCTTCACCCCGTTGATGTCGATCGTCCCGTACTGCGCCGTGATGCTGCTGACCTGGGACGGGTCGCCACTGGCGGAGCTGCGCAGCCGCAGGGTGTTCACGTCGCCGCCCGCGCCGGTGCCGTTCAGCCGCAGGGTCGCGCCGTTCTGGACGACCACGCTCGCGTTCAGCTGCCAGGTCGCGCCGCTCCTGACGAGCGGTGCGTTCGGGCACAGTTCGAGGATGCCGGACAGGGTGTTCGTGCCCGCCGTCAGGTACAGCGTGTTGGTGCTCGACGCGTAGCGGACCTGGCCGGTGCAGGCCGCGGCCCCCGCCGGCGGGGCCAGGGCCACGGCCCCGCCGGCGAGCAGGGCCGCCGCGCACAGGGCCGAGGTCCAGCCGCGCCCGGTCCGGCGTCCGGTCCGGGCCGCGTGCGCGGACCGGGCGCGGGAGGTCTCCGGTGGGCGGACGGGGCGAAAGGGGCGGGTGCCGTCGGTCACGGTGCTTCTCCGGTCTGGTCTGGGGCGCACGGATGCGCGGAAGGGGATGTGCCGCGGAACGGTGTGCGTCCGGGCGTCATACGGTGTTTCGGACATGTGCGGCCACCTTCGGCCGTGGTGTCCGGCGGTGCCGGACCTGGTGGACGGTTTGCAGCAGGACCGCCAGGAGCAGTGCGCCCAGGGCGGCGACACCGAGCCAGGGGACCGGCGGCAGGCTGATCTCGGTCTGCCCGTGCCGTTCGACCTGCCCGTCCCCGGTGAGCGCGCGGGGCGCCCTGACCCGGGAGTCGGTGAGGTCCAGGCGGGCCCCCCGGTCGGTCTGGATGCCCCGCCGGTCGGCGAGGACGTCGAGGTCGCGTCCGGTGGCCCGGACGCTTTCCGACAGGTGCACCCCGCGGTGCGTCTCGTCGATCGCGAGGCCCTTCAGCTCGGCCTCCGCCCTGAGCACCACGGAGGTCGTGGCCCCGGACACCGCGCCGCCCACGGCGCGCAGCCCCGGCGAGGCGGAGACGAGCCCCTTGCTGGTGGCGCCGTTGATCCGGATGCCGCTCAGGACCACACCGTGGGTGCCGCGGGCGGCCGTGACACCGGTGTGCCCGCCCACGACCAGCAGTCCCTTGAGCTCCACGTCGCCGGCCCGGCCGCCGACTGCGACCCCGGTGCGGTTGCCGGCGAGGGAGACGCCCATCACCCGGGTGTGCGAGCCCCGGACGACGACACCGTGGGAGAACCCGCCGACCGAGCCGCCGGTCACCCGGGCCCCCTCGATGCCGGGCTCCAGCCGGACGCCGGTGCCCCGGCCGTCCCCGCTGAGCACCGGGCGGCGCACGGTGACGTGGCTTCCGGCGCCGTCGACGCGCAGCGCGTTGCGCTCCGGGCCCTGCACCGTGGGCTCCTGGACGGTGCACCGCGCGCACCGCACGAGTTCGATGCCGCTGCGGTCGCCCTGCGAGGCGGGCGACTCCAGGCGCAGCCCGCGCTGCGCGACGGCCCGCAGCCCGGCCCCGCCGTTGCCGCGGGTGACGACGCCGGTCAGGGTGCGGGAGTCGGGGCCGCCGTCGAGGCTGACGCCCCGGCGGCCGTTGGACTGCGCGGTCAGGCCGCTCACGGTGGTGAGGGCGTCGTCCTTGAGGACGACGCCGTCCTGCGCGGACCTCGTGACCGAGACGTCCTTCAGCGTGACGCCCGAGGAGCCGGCCAGCCGGATCCCCGTGAGGTTGCCGTCGAACGTGGAGCCGGTCACGGAACCGGTGCTCAGCCGGCCCCAGGTGACACCGGACCGGGCGGTGTCACCGCCGCGTCCGAGCCCCTCGACCGTACTGTCGCGGATGTCGAGCCGGCCCTTCGTCCCCATCGCCACGTACGGGCGGCCCGGGGCGTCGGCCGGCGCGGGGCGGGTGCCGTCCGCGCCGACGGAGGACAGGGTGACGCCCTGGATGTCGAGCGCGGCCCGGCTGCCCTTGATCCAGGTGCCGGACGCGGCCGACCTCCCCGCGCTCATCAGCACGGTCCTGGTCCGCTCGTCGACGCGCACGATGGTGTCCGGTGCGAGCAGCACGGCCGCGCCGATCCGTACGGTGGAGCGGTCATGGGCGTCGTAGGCGACCCACTGTTTGCCCGTGCGGGTGGCGAGCCAGCTCAGCGGCATCACGCCGCCGGGCGGGACGAGGCGGCGCACCACCTTCCCCTTCTCGACCAGGCCCACGGCGTGCGGCCTGACCACCACCAGGCGGTCGGGCCGCCCGCTGCGCTGCCAGGCGGCGACGTCCGGGTCGCCGGCGGCGCCCGCGGAGGGCGCCGCCAGCACACCGGAGGCCAGAGCCGCGGCGAGGGCGGCCGCGGCCGCCGTGACGCGCCTCAGGTGTGTCATGCCCCCACCTCGCTCCCGGCGGGCTCGGCGGAGGTGCGGACGGCGACGCCGCCCACGACCCCCACCTCGCGCGTCAGCCAGCGCTGCCTGCGGATGGTCAGCAGCGCGCAGATCTTCACCACGGCCATCGCGAAGGAGACCAGCACGAAACCGGGCACCAGGAGGAACGACGACGGCTTGCGGACCAGATGCGGAAGGATCTTCATCGCCCGGCTGATCCACCACCAGGCGGCCAGACAGCTGACGAAGAACCAGTCCTCGCGCACGATCGCGTACGTCATGTACACCGGCGACAGCAGCAGTGTGAAGCTGCTGACCCCCTTGTCCGCCATCGTGAAGGCGAGGAAGGGGTGGCGCCGGATCCACGGCCGCGACAGCGCCCGAAGATCCGATCTCCAGGTGTTGCGGGCCCACCGCAGCCGCTGCTTGAGGAAGATCCGCAGCGTGCCCGGGAAGGTCGACCAGACCCGCGCGGAACGCTGCATGTAGGTGCGGTGACCGCGCTCCAGGATCAGTGTGGTCAGCCGCTTGTCGTCCCCCGACATGCAGGGCACGCCCATGAACGACTCCTGCATGAAGTCGTCGGAGATCTCCAGGAGCAGCTCGCGCCGGTAGACGGCGGTGCGGCCGGAGAGGCAGGACACCGCCTGCCCCATGACGGTCTGCGCGGCGTTCTCGTCGAAGTACCGGTAGTCCAGGAACATGTCGTTGACGCGCTGCAGGAAGCCCTGGGGGTTGTAGACGTTCTGCCGGGTGCCCACTCCGCCGACCCGGGGGTCGGCGAAGGGCTTGCACACCTCGGCGGCCACGTCCTCGGCCCAGATGGTGTCGGAGTCGACGAGCGCCACCAGGTCGGTGGTGCACGCCTCCCAGCCGCGGCGCAGCGCGTCGCGCTTGCCGGGCACGTCCGTGACGACGACCGTCACCGGGTAACGGGCCGCGATCTCCTGGCACTTGCGGTCGGTGACGTCGATGACCAGGACGACCTCCTCGACGTCGTTGGCCAGCCACGACTCGATGGCCCGCGCGAAGATCTCCGGGTCCTCCTGGTACACGGGGACGACGATGCTCAGCGGCAGCCGGAAGTCGTTCTTGACCTGCCGGTAGAGCGCCGCGGGAACGCGCCGCACCAGCCAGCAGGCCCAGCGCACCAGGCCCAGGACGCCCAACGGCAGGTAGACGAGGTAGTACCGGAGATCGTAGAGAGCGTTGTCGAGTAGTTCGCTCATGACCGCCGTCTCGTTCAGGCGGAGCGGCCGGCGGCGAGCGCGCCGTCCGTCCGCCCGCCCGCCGCGGTGCGGTCGGCCAGGACGTCGTTGACCCGCACCACGGCCCGCAGCAGCGGCATGTCCAGGCTGATGGAGTCGGCGAGGCCGAGGAAGCCCTGGGTGTCCTTGGGCAGGCACACGCCGCCGTACGGAGCGCCGCCCCGGATGCCGTAGTACGGGTTGTAGGAGCCCTCGGCGGAGCGGGCGACGGTCTGCGCGATGGGGTCGAGGTCGAGCCCGAGCGCCTGGCTGACCAGCCACATCTCGTTCCAGAAGCTGATCTTCGTGGCGTTGAAGATGTTGTGGGCGCACTTGACGAGCTCGGCGGCGGCCGGGTCGGTGAAGGTGCGCAGCTCGCCGCCGAACGGTGCGAGCAGCGCGGTGAGCCGCTCCACGGTCCGCGCGCTGCGGGAGGCGATCACGGTCATCCAGGGGTGCATGAAGTCCTCGACCGCGGAGGCGGCGCGCAGGAACTCCGGGTTGCTGGCGAGCATGAAGTCCTCGCCGAGCGTCTTGCCCGAGTGCTTCTCCAGCAGGGGCTGGACGAGCCCTTCGGTGGTGCCCGGCGGGACGGTGCTGCGGACGACCACGACGTGCGTCCCGGTGGCGTCCGCCAGGGCCTCGCCCACCGAGGTCGTCCCGTCCTCGAACGCCGTCAGGTCGTAGCGGTGGCCCTCGTTGGGCGTGGGAAGGGTGAGGAAGACGAACGAGTCCGGTTCGTTCCTCAGATCCAGCCTGTCCCGTGCGTCCAGCCCCTGGGAACGCAGGTAATTCAGCCGGCCGGCCGCGATGTCGATGAACGTGACCTCGTGACCGGCGTGCAGGAATCCCTTCCCGGTGGCCGTTCCGACGACGCCGGAACCCACGATGAAAATGCGAGCCATATTGCTGGCCTTTCGTTGATTGTGCGCGCTACCGCGACCCTCACGCGGTATGGCGGAAAAGATGCGAGGCGTATGGGCCTGATGTGCTCCGGCACCTCCCGGAACGGTTGTCCGGGCGGTTGTGCGGAAAGAATGAGCCGCTCGCCGGAGAACACCGTGAACGGCACCGTGCCGAACCCGGCACCGGTCCCTCTCCCCCCTGCTCCGCCCGGCCGCCCCACGACCGGAAACCGGTGCATCAGGCCTGGTCAGACCTGTTCACAGCGTGCTCGACGCCCGTACGGCGCCCCCCGGACGACTCCCGGACGGACACCCGACGAGCAGAGCCGCACCCCCTGTGGACCTCCCCCTCCACGCCCCTCCGCGGCCCCGCGCAAAACTTGCTCACTGCGTGACCGCCGTTGCGCACGACAGTACAGAAGCCCCGTGACGGCAACGGTCCGATATCGCCTTCGCCCGTTCACCGCGTACCGGAACCGGGAACGCGCCCGGGTGGACCCCGCTGCGCTGCACAAAAACGAATTACGGGCGGGTAGCCGGATGCCGGACCCCGCATGAAGGCCCTTTACGCGGCCCCGTAGACCGTTGAAACGGCCGGGAGAGGTTGGCCAAAAGCGGTACGGAACACCACTGCCGGAAATACCCCCTCAAAGGACCGGGGCCGGAACGGCTGCCGCACGGGCCTCGGGAAGCGGGCGCGGCGCGGGAAGCGGGCGCGGGAAGCAGAGGGGACGCGGGGACGCCGCGCAGGCCGTCGCCGCGCGGCGCGACCGGCGGGCACCGCCTCGGCACCGCCCGGACGATCCGGGCCGTGCCGTCGGCTTCGAGGGTTCTCGGCTCGGACTCTTCGAGGGTTCTCGGCTCGGACCTCGGCGGCGCCCGCCGCGGGGGTCCCGGCTCTCGCGGTTGCGGGCGTGGCCGGCCTCGTCCCGGGCGGTGCGGCGGATCCCGCGCGCCGGGAACGGTTCCGACGCACCAGAAGCAGACGGTCGGGATCAGCGGTCCGGGCTCGCGGCCGTACCCGTACCCGTACCCGTACCCGTGTCCGTGTCCGTGTCCGTGTCCGGCCAGGTCAGTTCCATCACGGTCTCGCCGTCCTCGACCTCGCCGGTCTCGCCGAACCCCAGGGACCGGTAGAGGCCGATGGCGACACGGTTGCCGGGCACGACGCTCAGCCGGACCGTGGTGCGCCCGTCCGCGCGGCAGCGCTCCAGGACCGCCCGCATCCCCAGCCGGCCCAGCCCCCGCCCCTGGGCCCGGCGGTCGATCATGAAGCGTTCCAGCAGGACGGCACCAGGAGTGTCCGGCAGCGGGATCAGCAGCGCGAACCCCACGAGTTCGGAGCCGTGGAACAGGGCCAGCGGCTCCGCCTCGGGGCGCTTTCGCGCGAGCTTCATGGACCGTTTGTTGGAGGCGACGAAGTCCTTCTGCTCCGGCAGGACCTTGAGTCCGATCACGGCGTCGTGGGTGGCGGCGGTGACGGGCTCACAGCGCACGGCGGTGGCAGTCATGGGGCGAGCATAGGACCGGGGCACAACGGTGTGACACCACTCGGTGCGCCGCCCGGCCGGGACCGGTCCTCCCGGCCCGCCCGGGCGGACGTCCGCGGGCGCCGGGGATAGCAGAACGCCGTGCGCACCCGCAGGACTTCGGCCACTTCCACCGCGGCCGCCCGCCCCGGCTGGGACAGTGCGGTGTGCCCTTCGGCGGCCCAGGTGGGGTCACACGCGTCATGGGAGGGCCTGGTGTGCGCGGAGTACGGCCGGCTGGCGGCGTTGACGGACGGGGCCTGCGTGGAACCGGCGGTCCGCGTCCGCTGCGCCGACGGCGCCGGACCGGGCGGCGACCTGCACGACGCCGTACTCACCCCCTCCGGGCCGCGTCTCATCCTGGGGGACGTCAAAGGACACGGCGAGCAGGCCGCTCCGCTGGCCGCCGCCCTCCGGACCGCCTTCCGCGACGCAGCCCCCACCGAGGCCGACCCGGTCCGCCTCGCCCACACCCTCGACACCCGCATCGGCCCCCGCCTGGGCCCGGAGGACTTCGTCACCGTCCTGCTCGCCGACTTCCGCCTCGACGAGATACGCCTGGTCAACTGCGGACACCCGCCGCCCCTGCGCACGGGTCGCCGCCTCGCCCCGGTCACCGCGCCCAGCCCCTCCCCGCCCCTGGGCCTGGCGCCCGACCCCCGGATGCAGCGCACCCGGCTCCACCCCGACCAGCGCCTCCTGCTGTACACCGACGGGCTCGTCGAGGCCCGCGACGGTGACGGCGTCTTCTTCCCCCTCGACCGCCACGTCCACGCCGCCCTCAACGCCCCCACCCTCGACCAGGCCCTCGACCGCCTCCTCGACCTCCTCCTGCGGCACACCGGACGCACCACGACGGCCGACGACCTCACCCTGATCCTGCTCCAGCGGGCGCCCGTCCCCCTGCCGCGTCACCCCTGTCCGAGATCGGCGTCCCCGTTCCGCGAGGCGGATCCGTAGCCGCCGGTACGGACCCCCGCGGGCGCCGGGGCGGACCCGTGGGCGCCGAGTGGGTCCCCCTCCCGCTCCGGCGCGTGCGCGACGGCTTCCCCGCGTACGCGGCGACGGGGCCGGCCGTCCGACCGGATCCCGACCCCGCCGACCGGCGGTACCGGTCCGGCCGTCCGGTGGGACCGCCCCGCCCGGCGGCCGGAACCGGCGCCGGAGCCCTGACCTCCACGTCCGGGCGTGGTACCCACGCATCTAGGGCAGGCCGGTCGGGCCGAGGGACGAGCGGAGCAGCGTGTGATCCGGTTAGTGGTGACGGCCGACGTCGATGCCGCGGCGACCGAGCGCGGCGTCGTACCGGCCGGTGCCGATGTCATGGTGAGCGGTGCCGGTGCCGGTGCGGCCGGCGCCGGTTCCGCGACGGCCGGGGCCGGTCCCGCGGTCGCGCGCGCCGGGACCGGTGCCACGGTGTGCGGCGCCGGTCTCGTACCGGCCGTGCGGGGTGCGGCGGCACCGGGCCGTCGGCGCGCCGCCGCGCCGCGGGAGGACGGGGACCGGGAGACATGAGGGCGCGGCCCCGGAGGCTGCCCGCCCGGCTGCTGGACGTCCTGCCGATCGGGCTCACGCTCCTGGACGTCTGGGCGCACGTCGACGGCGAACACCGGCTGGCCACGGCCTGGGCCCTGCTCGCCGTCCTGGCCCTCACCCTGCGCCACCGCTTTCCGCTGCTCACCTTCCTGCTGACGCTGCCGAGCACCCTCGTCACCGACGCGACCCTCGCCACCCTGGTCGCGCTGTACACGCTCGCCTCGCTCAGCCGCCACCGCGTCCTTCTGGCCTGCTGTGCCGTGGTGTTCGCGGTCGGCGACTTCACTCCGTGGCCCTGGTCGGAGGTCGAGGCCGGGCAGTTCTCCGAGACCCGCAGCCTGGTACGGCTCAGCTACTCCCTGGCGACCGCGGCGGCCCCCGTCTTCCTCGGCCAGCTCGTGCAGGCGCGGCGGGAGCTGTCGATGCGGCTCGCCGAGATCTCCGAGGCCCGCGAGCACGAGCGGCTGCTGACCGCCCAGTCGGTGCTGGCGAAGGAACGCGCCCAGCTCGCCCGGGAGATGCACGACGTCGTCGCCCACCAGGTCAGCCTCATCGCCGTCCAGGCGGGAGCCCTGCAGATGGGCACCCGGGACGCCGGGACGCGGGAGGCCGGGGCCGCGATCCGCCGGCTCAGTGTGCAGACCCTGGACGAACTGCGGCACATGGTGAGCGTGCTGCGCGCCTCCGGGATCCGCCCCACCGAGCTCACCCCGCAGCCGTCCCTCGCCGACCTGGAGCGGCTGGTCGACGGCAGCGGCATCAGGGCCGAGCTGAGAACCGAGCTGCCGGCCGACCTCCCGCCCACCGTGCAGCGAGCCGTCTACCGCACCGTCCAGGAGGCGCTGACCAACGTCCGCAAGCACGCCCCGGGCGCCACCGCGAGCGTGCTCGTCCACTGCGAGGAGGACACCCTCCGTGCGACCGTGACGAACACCGCCCCCACCCGTTCCGCCCTGCCGCTGCCCAGCGCCCACCACGGCCTCGTCGGTCTGCGCCAGCGCGCCGAACTCCTGGGCGGCACGGTCACCTCGGGGCCCACGGCGGACGGCGGCTACGCGGTGGACCTGCGCCTGCCGCTCGACGGCGCGCGGCGGCACACGTCCCGCGACGACATGGTGCCGTGACGCCGCGTGGCCCCGGACGGGTGCCGGGGCCACGCGGGAACCGGCCGCGGACCGGATACCGGGGGCGCGCGGGAGCCGGTGTCAGACGTCGTCGAACGGCCCGGCGTACGCGAAGGCGCCCTTCAGCGCGGGCTCGTACGCGGTGAGGGTGCGGACCTGGAAGTACGTCCCCCAGGCCGGGTCGGGCGCGGTGACGCCGTACTCCGTGCTCGGGCGGAAGCCGTACCGGCCGTAGTAGGCGGGGCTGCCGAGGAGGGCGACGAGGGGTTCGCCGAGGGCGTCCGCCGCGCCCAGCACACTGTGCATGAGAGCGAGACCGACACCGCGCCGCTGGTGGTCGGGGTGCACACTGAGCGGGCCGAGGCCCAGGACCGGTGCGGTGCCGATACGGGCGCGGGTGCAGACCACGTGCCCGACGACCTCCTCCCGCTCGTCGACGGCCACCAGCGACAGCGCGGGCAGCCAGTCGGCGCAGACGCGCAGCGCGTCGAGGAGGGTGACCTCGACGGGCACGGGTGTGTCCGGCTTGGCGAAGGCCGCGGCCGTGACGGCGCGTACGGCGGGGACGTCCTCGGGTGACTCACGTCGGATCAGCACCGGCACAGTGTGGAGCAGGAGGCCCCGGTGCCGCCAGGTGATTACGGCCGCGTCCGGCTCCCGCCGCGGCACGGTGCGGGGAGCGGGCGGCGCACCGGTCGTGCCCGTGTCCCTGTTCCCGTCAGTGTCTGTCCCTGTCCCTGTCCGAGGCGCTGCACGCGCGCATCCGGCCCGCCGGCACGGCGGAGGCGGTGCTGCGGGTCTGGGCGACGGACCGCCCGCCGCGCGGGGCGGTGCCCTGGGACGACCCGGAGGCCGCCGTCCCCGTACGGGTCAGGGCTGGCGCCGTCGTCCTGCGCGACGGCCGGATGCTGCTCATCGGCTGCGACGACGGGGACGGCGGGACGTACTACGAGATCCCCGGCGGCGGCGTGGAGGAGGGCGAGACCCCGCGCGAGGCGGCGGTGCGCGAACCGCGGGAGGAGACCGGCCTGAGCGGCGGCGTGGTCAGGGAGGTGGCCCGCGTCCGCAAGGACGGCCGCCGCGAGCACTGCTCCCTGATGGACGCGGAGGGGGACATCGGCGCCGCGGAGGAGCTCGGCACCCACGGCGGCCGGCCGGTCCGGGTCCCGGTCGGCCGGCCGCCCGTCACACCGTTGTGGCCGAGGCGGTTGTCCTGGCGCATCGCCCACCGGCACGGGACGGCTGGCCGGCGCGGCCCGCCGAACTCGCCGACGGCATCGAGGACCTGCGGGCCGACCGCACCTGGTGAGCCCCGCCGTCGCCCGGCGGTCCACCGCGCGCGGCGCGTCGTACGCCCCGGAACGAGCGGGTCAGGCCGGGACCGCCGGCAGGCCGGCGATCAGGGCGGTGAGTTCGTCAAGCTCCTGCGGGGTCAGGTCGGTCAGCGGCGGGCGGACGGGGCCCGCGCCGTGCCCGGTGGCGGTCATACCGGCCTTGACGATGCTGACGGCGTACCCGGCCCGGCGGTTGCGGATCTCGGTGTACGGCAGGACGAAGTCCCGCAGCAGCCGCTCGACGGTGTCGTGGCGGCGCTCGCGCACGGCGGCGTAGAAGTCGAGGGCGAACTCGGGCAGGAAGTTGAAGATGGCCGACGAGTAGGTGGTGACACCGAGTTCGAGGTAGGGCAGGGCGTACGTCTCGGCGGTGGGCAGTCCGCCGATGTAGGTGAGGCGGTCGCCGAGGCGGCTGTGGATGCGGGTCACGGTGTCGATGTCGCCGACACCGTCCTTGTAGCCGATCAGGTTGGGGCAGCTCTCCGCGAGACGGGCGACCGTGTCGGCGGAGTAGACGGCGTTGGCCCGGCTGTAGACGACGACGCCGAGGGAGGTGGACCGGCAGACGGCCTCGACGTGCCGGGCCAGGCCCTCCTGGCCGGCCTCGGTGAGGTAGGGCGGGAAGAGCAGGACGCCGTCGGCGCCGGCGCGTTCGGCGGCCGCGGTGAGCTCGATCGCGGTGGCGGTGCCGTAGCCGGCCGGGGCCAGGACGGGGGTGTCGTCCGGGGCGCTGCCCACGGCGGCGGTGACGACCCGCTCGACCTCGGCGGCCGTGAGGGAGAAGAACTCACCGGTGCCACCGGCCGCGAACAGCCCGCCGACGTCGTACTTCGCCAGCCGGACGATGTTCTCCCGGTAGGCGTGCTCGTCGAAGGAGAGGTCGTCCGCGAAGTGCGTCACGGGGAAGGACAGCAGTCCGGAACCGAGACGGCGGCCGAGTTCTGCCGGGGTGAGGGCGCTCATGGGTGCTGCTCCAGGGATGTCGGGTGGGTGGTCACCGGTACGGGGGGCGCGGGCTGTCGGGACGGGTGGTCACCGGTACGGGGGTGCACGGGCCGCCGGTGCCGGCGCGGGCGGCGCGGCTGTCCGGGGCCGCCGCCCGCGCCGGGCCGGGTCGGCCCGTTCCGGCCTGCTCCGGCCCGTCGGGGCTGTTCAGGACGGTTCGGGCCGGTTCAGGGGCGGGCGCCGGCCTCGTGCTCGGCGACGGTCCAGGCGCGGGCCTGGTCGCTGAGGGTGAAGCCGAGGCCGGGGCGGGAGGAGACGTACATGCGGCCGTCGCGGATCTCCAGGCGCTCGTTGAACAGCGGCTCCAGCCAGTCGAAGTGCTCCACCCACGGCTCGATCGGGTAGGCGGCGGCCAGGTGGAGGTGGATCTCCATCGCGAAGTGCGGGGCGAGCTGGAGCTGCCGGTGCTCGGCGAGGGCGGCGAGCTTGAGGAACTGGGTGATGCCGCCGATGCGGGGCGCGTCGGGCTGGATGACGTCGGCGGCGCCGTGGCGGATGAGCTCGTAGTGCTCGGCGACGCTGGACAGCATCTCGCCGGTGGCCACGGGGGTGTCCAGGGAGGCGGCGAGCGCGGCGTGCCCCTGCGCGTCGTAGGCGTCGAGGGGCTCCTCGATCCACACCAGGTCGAACTCCTCCAGCGCGCGGCCCATGCGCTGGGCGGTGGGCCGGTCCCACTGCTGGTTGGCGTCGACCATCAGCGGGACGTCGTCGCCGATGTGCTCGCGCACGGCGGCCAGGCGGGCCAGGTCACGCCTGCGGTCGGGGTGCCCGACCTTGATCTTGATGCCGCCGATGCCGCTGCCCAGGGAGGCGGTGGCGTTGTCCAGGACCTGCTCGGTGGGGGTGTGCAGGAAGCCGCCCGAGGTGTTGTAGCAGCGCACCGAGTCGCGGTGCGCGCCCAGCAGCTTGGCCAGCGGCAGTCCGGCCCGCTTGGCCTTCAGGTCCCACAGCGCCACGTCGAAGGCGGCGATCGCCTGGGTGGCCAGGCCGCTGCGGCCCACCGAGGCGCCGGCCCACACCAGCTTGGTCCAGATCCTGCCGATGTCGCTGGGGTCCTCGCCGATCAGGTTGTCGGCGATCTCGCGGGCGTGGGCGAACTGGCCGGGGCCGCCGGCCCGCTTGGAGTAGCTGAAGCCGATGCCCTCGTGCCCCTGCTCGGTGGCGATCTCCACGAAGAGGAACGCCACCTCCGTCATCGGCTTCTGGCGCCCGGTCAGCACCTTGGCGTCGCTGATCGGGGTGGCCAGCGGCAGGGTCACCGAGGACAGGCGCAGCCAGGCGATCCTGTCGAGCGTGGCCTCGCCCGGAGCGTGCGCGGCGTGAGCGGTCGTGTGCGTCGTGGTCACCACTTCGTGTCCCTGGGTCGGTGCGGTTGCGGAGTACGGCCCGCCTGCGGGGCGGGGCGGTGCGGGTGCCGGGCGGCGGCTGCCGGTGCGGGTGTCCGCGAGCGGGCGCGGTCCGGCCCGTCACGGCCGGCGGAGCCGGATGGAACCGGCGGGGCCGGTGAGTTCGCCGGGCCCGGCAGGGGGCGGCGGGGTCGGCAAGTCCGGCGGGGGCGGGATCGGCGGGGCCTTCGCGGTCCTGTCCCGCGGCCGCTCAGGACCGGCGGACCGGGCCGCCGGCGCGCGCGGCCGGTGAAGGGGGTCTCGCCGGGACGGCTCGGCGGCTGCGGTCGGGCTGGACCATGGTGCGTGCTCCAGGTGCGAGGCGGCTCCCGCCCGGGTGCGGCCGTGCGGCCGGTTCCGGACGGGGGTCGCCGTTTCTTTCGTTCGACGCTACGGTCACCGATTGATCCACGTCCAACATAAATTTTGGATGTTTCGATACCGGAAGGGCATCAGTGTTCACCCTCACCCAGCTGGCTAGCTTCGTGGCCGTCGCCGAGGAACTGCACTTCACCCGGGCCGCCGAGCGGCTCAACATGACGCAGCCGCCGCTGAGCCGGCAGATCCAGCTCCTGGAGAACGAACTCCAGGTCCAGCTCCTCGACCGCACCAACCGCTCCGTGCGCCTGACCCCCGCCGGGCGGGCCTTCCTGGCCGAGGCGCGGCGCATCCTGCGCGAGGCCGAGCACGCCACGCTCGCCGTCCGCCGGGTCTCCACCGGGGAGGCCGGCGCGATCGCCGTCGGCTTCACCGCCGCGAGCGCCTACTCGGCCCTCGGCGGCCTGCTCGCCACCGCCCGCACCGCGCTGCCCGGGGTGGAGATCCTGCTCCACGAGCTCGTCACCCGCGACCAGTTGGAGGCCGTCAGCGAGGGCTCGCTCGACGTGGGGCTGATCCGGCCCTCCGCCATCGGGGCCGACCTGGCCACGCGGACGGCCGTGCGCGAGGGGCTGGTGGCGGCCCTGCCCGCCGGCCACCCGATGGCGGCGGCCGACGGGCCCGTCCAGGTGAAGGAGTTCGACGGGCAGAACTTCCTGATGTACTCGCCGATCGAGGCCCGCTACTTCCACGAACTGCTGATCAGCATCTTCCGGGCCGCGCACGTCCGGCCCGTGTTCACCCAGTACCTGAGCCAGGTCCACAGCATCCTGGCGCTGGTCAACACCGGCTGGGGCATCGCCCTCGTCCCGGAGGCCGCGACGCAGATGCGCTACAGCGGCGTCGTCTTCCGGCCGCTGTCCCTTCCGGAGCCCGACCCGGTCGAACTCGACCTCGTGTGGCGGAGGAACAACGACAACCCGGCGCTGGACACACTGTTGCGCCGGCTGTGACACGGCCGACACCACCGTGTCATACAAGCAAGGTATTGCACGCAACAAAATTCGACATGGACGTGCATCGCAACCGTCCCTACGGTCATCTCAGCCACCGGATCCGTGGCGCGGACCACACGCGGCAGCGCAGCCGCAACGCCTAGGTTCAGGAGATCGACCATGCCCGCTCTCGACCGGCAGGACGAGCCGGCGACGACCGCCACCCCCATGGCCACCCCCCGCGCCGGCCGGCTCAGGTACCTGATCCTGGCCATGCTCTTCGCCGTCACCACGATCAACTACGCGGACCGATCCACCCTCTCCATCGCCGGCGACTCCATGCAGAAGGACCTGCACATCAGCTCCGGCGAACTGGGGGTGCTCTTCTCCGCCTTCTCCTGGTCCTACCTCGTCGCCCAGCTGCCCGGCGGCTGGCTGCTCGACCGCTACGGGTCCAAGAAGGTGTACGGCGCGGCGATCTTCCTGTGGTCGCTGTTCACCATGCTCCAGGGCGCCATCGGGTTCTTCGCCGGGGCCGCGGTGGTCCTGCTCTTCGCCCTGCGGTTCGTCGTCGGCGTCGCCGAGGCCCCCTCCTTCCCCGGCAACTCCCGTATCGTCGCGGCCTGGTTCCCCACCGGGGAGCGCGGCTTCGCCTCCGCCCTGTTCAACTCCGCCCAGTACTTCGCCACCGTCGCCTTCGCCCCGCTGATGGGCTGGCTGGTGACCGCGCTGGGCTGGGAGCACGTCTTCACCGTCGTCGGCGGCGCCGGTGTCGTCCTCGCCCTGGTCTGGACGCGGGTCATCCACCCGCCGCGCAGCCACCCGCGCATGACGCGGGCCGAGCTGGACCACATATCCGCCGGCGGCGCCCTGATCGACATGGACGCGCCCACCGCCGAGGAGGACATGCGGGCCAAGGAGGCCACGTCGGGCCGGCGGAACCTGCGTCACGTGGCCGCGCTGCTGAGGAACCGCACCCTGCTCGGCGTCTTCGTGGGCCAGTACTTCATCAACACCATCACGTGGTTCTTCCTGACCTGGTTCCCCGTCTACCTGGTCCAGGAGCGCGGCATGAGCATCCTGGAGGCGGGCTTCGTCTCCTCGCTGCCCGCGCTGTGCGGCTTCGTCGGCGGCGTCCTCGGCGGGTTCCTCTCCGACCGGCTCGCCCGGCGCACGAGCCTGACCGCGGCCCGCAAGATCCCCATCGTCACGGGCCTGCTGCTGTCCACGGGCATCATCGTCTGCAACTACGTGACCGCGTCCTGGCTCGTCGTCGTCATCATGTCCCTCGCCTTCTTCGGCAAGGGCATGGGAGCCCTCGGCTGGGCCGTCATGTCCGACGTCTCCCCCCAGCGGATCGCCGGCCTCGCGGGCGGCCTCTTCAACACCTTCGGCGCCCTCGCCGGCATCGTCACCCCGCTGGTCATCGGCTACATCCTCGACGCGACCGGCTCCTTCGACCTGGCCCTGGCCTTCGTCAGCGTCTGCGCCGCCCTGGCCGTCGCCAGCTACCTGTTCGTGGTCCGCGACATCGCGCGCGTCGACCTGCCGGAGACCGCGTACGGCCCGGCGTCCGTGTAACGGACAGGTGCGCAGGGGCGCGGCGGGTTCCCGCCGCGCCCCTGCCTGCGTGCCCTTCGGTTCACCGGCGGGTCGCCGCCCGGCCGACCGCGGCGAGGACGGCGCGCGGCTCGGCCGGCACCGCCGTGCCCTGGACCGTCACGGTCGGCGTGCCGCCCACCCCGCGGGCGAGGGCCGAGGAGGTCACGTACGCCGTCCAGTCCAGGTAGGTGCCCGCCAGCACCTTCTGGGCGAACTCCCGCCCGGTGAGGCCCGCCCGCCGGCCCAGTTCCGCCAGTTCCTCGTCGGTGTGGCCCGGCTCCCCCTCGGCGGGCTGGTGGGCGAACAGCACCTCGAAGTACTCGCGGAAGCGGTTCCCGTCGGCCGCGCAGCCCGAGGCCGCGGCGGCACGGGAGGAGTACCGGTTCGGGGACAGGTCGTCCAGGAAACCCAGGGGGTGGTGGACCACACGGATCGTCCGGTCGTCCACCAGCCGGTCCAGGGTGGGTCCCGACTCCTCCGCGAAGCGGCGGCAGAAGGGGCACAGGAAGTCGATGTAGGTGTCCACGACGACGGGTCCGTCGCCCACCACCACACCGTTGCCCTCGGGGTCGGTGTGGCCGGGGACCGGGTCCGGGGGCCGGAGCTGCGGCGTCGGTGCGGCCATGGCCTTCCTCCGGGTGCTGCGAAGGTGTGACGGTGCGGATCACGGTGTCACCGTCGGACCGGGACCGGAACGGACACCGTCGCCCACGCGTTCCAGGCTCCCACCGCCGCCCCCGATGTCAAAACGCGCGCCGCCTCCGGCCGGCCCGCTCGCCGCGGGGCCGCCCGGAGGCGACGGGCACCCTCGGCCTCGGCCGAAGGTGTGTCCGTTCGGACGGCTCAGTAGGTGTACAGGTACCAGTAGTACATGTGGTCGTAGCGGTTCATGCGGTACTCACAGCTGTAGTAGTTCCACTTGCGGTCCCTGACCCCTTGGCGGCCCGCCCGCATGCAGTCCTGCTTCTGGTAGTAGTAGGCCCGGTACCTGCGCTGGCCGTCGGGCGTCGAGGAAGCGGTGGAGTCCGCCTTGTAGCTGCCGGTGTCCGATGCCGTCACCGCCCGGAGGTCGGGCGTCGAGCCGGCGGCCTGTGCGGTCGCGGCCGCTCCGAACGCCGTCCCGCAGGCGAGAACGGTGGCCACTCCGAATCGGGCAAGTTTCCGGTACATGGATCGCACGCCCCTTCCAGTTCGCCGAGTCACTCGGTGGTCCGTCGTCCGCGGAGGAGGACGGACCCATCGTGCGCGCCCGGGTTGCAGCGCCCGCCGCACCGGCGTTGCACCGGTGTTGCAGGCGGGTGGCGCGGAAGGCGGCTGTACGGCCGTCGGCCCGGCGCTACGTTGAGGCTCGGGGGATCAGCGCCGTCAGGGGGAGCGAGATGAGCGACCCGGGCCCGCGGAACGGTCTGCGATTCCAGGTGCTCGGCCCGCTACGGGCATGGCGGGACGGGACGGAGCTGGACCTGGGTCCGGCGAAGCAGCGGGTGGTGCTGGCGGCGCTGCTCCTGCACGCGAACAAGCCGGTGAACCTGGGGCAGCTCGCGGACGCGGTGTGGGACGCCGCGCCGGCCCGCGCGGTGAACCTGCTGCAACGGCACGTCTCCGGGCTGCGCCGGGTGCTGGAGCCGCACCGTGTGCCACGGGAGCCGTCCCGCGTCCTGGCCTGGACCGGCACCGGGTACCTGCTGGCCGTGCCCGACGGCCGGCTGGACCTGCTGACGTGCGAGCACCAGGCGGAGCGGGCGCGGGCGGCCCGGGCCGCCGGTGACCTGCCCGGCGCGGCGAGGGCGCTGCGCTGCGCGGTGCGCATGTGGCGCGGGCGGCTGTGCGAGGGGCTGACCGGCCCGCTGCTGGAGGCCGAGCGGGACCGGCTCGCCGAACGGCGCCTTGACCTGCTGGAGGAGCGCATCGAGGCGGACCTGGCGCTGGGTGCCGACCCGGACCTGGTCGGCGAACTGCGCCGGCTCGTCGGAGCCCACCCGCTGCGCGAGCGGCTGCACGGCCTGCTCATGCACGCCCTGTACCGGAGCGGGCGGCAGGCCGAGGCCCTGCGGACGTACCAGGAGGCCCGCCGTCTGCTGGACGAGGAGCTGGGCGTCGAGCCCGGCCCGGAACTGCGGCGGGTGCACGAACGGATCCTGGCCGCCGACGCCGCGCTCGGCCCTCCCGCCGCGCCCCTGGGCACGACGGCCGCCGCCGCGGTGCGCCCGGCCCGCCTGCTGCCGCCGGACGTGACCGGCTTCGTCGGCCGCCGTGAGCAGTTGGCGCAGCTGGACCGGCTGCTGGAGGAGGGGGAGGCGCCCTCGGCGCCGGCGATCTGTGTGATCGTCGGTACCGCCGGGGTGGGCAAGACCGCGCTGGCGGTGCACTGGGCGCACCGGGCCGGCGAGGCGTTCCCGGACGGGCAGCTCTACGCCGATCTGCGCGGCTACGGCCCCCAGCGGCCGGTGACGCCCGGCGAGGCGCTGGCCGGGCTGCTGACCGCGCTGGGGGTGCGCCGGCCGGACGTCCCGGCGCGGCTGGAGGAGCGGGCGGCCCGCTACCGCGGCGAACTGGCCGGGCGGCGCATGCTGGTGGTGCTGGACAACGCCGCCACCGCCGCCCAGGTCCGGCCGCTGCTGCCGGGCGGCCCGGACTGCCGGGTGATCGTCACCAGCCGCGACTCACTGGCCGGGCTGGTGGTCCTGCACGGCGCCCACCGGCTGACCGTGGACCGGCTCCCGGCCGACGAGGCGGCCGCACTGCTGCGCGACCTGATCGGGGAACGGGCCAGGGCCGAGCCGAAGGCCGTCGGCCGGCTGGCCCGCCAGTGCGCCCGGCTGCCCCTGGCACTGCGGGTGGCCGCCGAGCGCGCCACCGCCCACCCGTACCACGGGCTGCCCGTACTGGTCGCCGAACTGGCCGATCTGCGGCGGCGGCTGGACCTGCTGGACGCCGGCGGGGACCCCGGTGCCGCGGTGCGGACCGTCTTCTCCTGGTCCTACCGGCACCTGCCGCCCGACACCGCCCGTGCCTTCCGGCTGCTGGCCCTGCACCCAGGCCCCGACCTGGAGCCGCAGGTCGCCGCCGCCCTCACCGGGACCGCGCCGGAGACGGCCCGCCGCCTGCTGGAGGCGCTGGCCCGCGCCCACCTGCTCCAGCCGACCGCGACGGGGCGGTACGGCATGCACGACCTGCTGCGCGCCTACGCGGCCGAACTCGCCGCCGCCCACGACGCCCCCGCCGCCTCGCCGGGGACCCCGGCCACCGCGTGCGACCGGTAAGCGGCCGTCACGGCTCTAGTCCTGGTGCCGCGGGGGGTTGCCCACGCCCGTGCCGCCCGGCTGGCCGCCGCCGGTCGTGCCGTAGCTCCCGCCGACGCCGGGCGGCATGTCGGCGTCGGCCTCCTCCTTGCTGATGTGGCGCCGGGCCCGGACGTTCGCGCGGCGCTCCGGGTACGGGTAGTCGAAGGGGCGGGACTCGGCGCGCTCGCGCTCGGCGTCGCGCCGCTCCTGCGCGGCGCGCTCGGCCTTCTCCGCCGCGTCGTCCCCGCGCTGGACGCCGTGGTGTGCCGGGATGCCGTGGTCCTGGTTCTGCGTCTCGTCGTTCATGCGGCACCGGGTACCCGTTGTCCGGCGTCGAACCGTGCGCATCGCCGGTGCCGTGTCCCGCGGGACACACCGTGTGACACGCGGCGGCGCCGCCTCCCCGCAGGGACACGGGGGGCGGCGCCGGGCGGGACTGCGTCAGACCAGCCAGCCGACGAAGTGGACGACGCCGGCGAGAACGTTGGTCAGGAAGTTCATGAGTGTGCTTTCTCCTTGTGTTGCTCGGCGTACGCGGGATCACGTACGTCGTACGTGCCGGGCACGTACGGGGACACGCGCATCGCGGTCTGCAGCCCGTCGCTTGCGCACCGTAAGCATCGTTGGTCACAACACCCTTTCGCAGCCCTCCGGGCGATGATCACCTGAGCCGGGGAACACCCGCACCCCAGTTCGATTCCTTAGGCAACCAATTACGGTTCCCCGGCACCCGGCCGCGGTTCCCGGAGCGACCGGGCCACGGTTCCCCGAGGCGGCGGGTGACGGGAGCCGGGAACGGCGGTCCGGGGCGGTGCCTCGACGCGACGGGCGGGGCCGGGCTGTCCGCCCGGTCCCCGCCCGTGTCCCGTACCGGCACCGCGGCGCCGGGTCTCACCGGCCGGTGTTCCGCCGCCGGCCCAGTGCCGCCACGGCGGCGAGCAGGACCAGGACGACGCCGGTGAACCAGGTCAGCGCGTCCGTCAGGCTCATCGAGCGGCTGGCGACGCCGAGGCCGACGGGGAGCAGGGCCAGGCCGAGGTAGGAGATGAGGAACAGGCCGGCCAGGGCCTCGCCGCGACGCGCGGGCTCCGCCATGCCGGCCACCGCACCGACCGCGGACTTGAACAGCACCCCGGCACCGACGCCCGCGGTGATCCCGCCGACCAGGAACACCGGCAGGTTCGCGGCGTGCACGCCGACCGCGAGGACCACCACGCCCGCCGCCTGCGCGGCCAGGCCGACCGTCTGGCGCGTACGGGCGCCGAGCCGTCCCGTGACCACCTGGGCCGCCGCGGCGGCGCCGAACACGGCGAACACCACGAGGCCGGCCAGCGCCCGCGACGGGTGGTGCAGCGTGTGGCCGACGAACCCGGGCACCAGCGAGGTGAACAGCCCGAACACCGCCAGCGAGGCGAATCCGGACGCGGCCGCCGCGACGTACCCGGCCCGGTCGCCGTGGTCGGCGCTGACGCGCTGCGGCCGGTACGCGGGCCGGACCTCCGGCCTCTCCACCGTCTCGGGGGTCAGCGCGACCGCGAGGGCGCCCACCAGCAGCAGGACGGCGAAGACGGCGTACGGCACGCGCAGCGGCGCGCCGAGGTACTCCGCCAGGAGTCCGGCGATCAGCGGGCCGAAGCCCAGGCCGCCGATGTTGGCGGCCGTCGAGACGACCTCGAAGCGCACGGGCGAGGCGCCGGGCCGGTGGACGCTGTGCAGTTCGTGCAGATGGGCCGTTGCCGCGGCGGTCAGCATGCCGACGCCCAGGCCGGTGATCAGCCGGGCCGCGATCAGCACCGGCAGCGCCGGCGAGGCCAGGAACAGCACGGCCGCGACGGACTCGAGCCCCAGCGCGAAGAGCAGGATCCTCTTGCGCCCGGTCCAGTCCGACACGTGCCCGGCCAGCAGGAGGCTGACGAGCACGCCCACGGCGTACACGGCGAAGACGACCGTGACCGTGAACGTGGAGAACCCGTCGTGCGCCTGGTACAGCGGGTACAGCGGGGTCGGGACGGTGGAGAACGCCATCGCGGTGACGAACACCGCGGCGACGAGCCAGAACCCGGCGCCGTGGCGGCGGGCGGACGGCCGCTCCCGCGCCGCGCCGGCCTCCTGCGGTGCCGTGGTGCTCCCGGCGGACGCGCGGTGCGCGGTCCTGCCCGCGACCGACGATGTGGACATGTGAGGTCTCCGTTCCCCTGGCGGCCGTTGCGGCGGCTTCCGTCGCCGCCCGAGGGGTCCAACCACGTGCCCTCCCGCACACTTCCCCTCCGGGGGAGATGAATCGAGATGACGGTAATCTCTTTCGCAGATGACGGGAGGGACCGCATGGACCTGCGGCAGATGGAGGTCGTGGTGGCGGTCGCCGAGGAGGGCGGCTTCAGCGCGGCGGCCCGGCGCCTGCACGTGGTGCAGTCCGCCGTCTCCGGTACGGTGCGCGCCCTGGAGCGCGAACTGGACGCGCCGCTGTTCCACCGGACCACACACCGTGTGTCGCTGACACCGGCCGGCGAGGCGTTCCTGCCCGCCGCCCGCGCCGCCCTGCAGGCCGCCGCGAAGGTCCGCACGGCGGTCGACTCCGTCAGGGGCGGGCTGCACGGCGAGATCGCGGTCGGTGTGATGCAGGGCCTGTACGCGGGGCTCGGCCGGGCCCTCGCCGACTTCCGCCGCGAGCACCCGGGCGTGACCGTCCGGCTGTGCCAGTCCCCGGCCGAGGACGCCCCTCGGGCGGTGCGCGACGGACGCGTGGACCTCGCCGTCGTGGCCCTCGGCACGGACCGGCCGCGCGGGCTCGCCACCCGGCGCCTGACGCACGAGGAGATGGTCCTGACGGCCGCACCCGGCCTGGTGCCGCGCGCGGACCGGCCGGTGACCCTGGCCGAGGCCGCCGCCCTGCCCTCGGTGGGCTTCCCCGAGGGCTGGGCCGTCCGGCACGCGGTCGACCGCGCCTTCCGCGCGGCCTCCGTCGAACGCACCGTCACCTACGAGGTCAACGACGTCCTCACGGCCGCCGACCTGGTCCGGCACGGTCTGGGCGCGTGCATCCTGCCCGCGTCGCTCGCCGCCCGGTTCCCCGACCTGACGGTGCGCCCGTTCGCGGCGCACGCGCCCACGTGGACGGTGCGGGTGGTGCATCCGCGCGGCGAACTGCCGCCCGCGGTGGCCGCGTTGCTGCGCCACATCGAGTGACCCCTCTCCCGGAAGGCGTGCCGAGCTCGCCTGCGGTGCGGCCGCCGCGGCCGTCCGGTCGGCCGTCACGCCCCTGTGGGCGGCCGGCTTCCCGAACGGCCGGCTGCCCCTGTACCACCTGGCGGCCGCGGTGGCCACCGCTGTCCGGTTCCGGGTGAGGGGCGCGGACGGACCGGCGGAAGCGCCGGTGCCCCGGCTCCGGGCACGTACGGGGTGCGGCACACCGTGTGCCGCACCCCGTGTGCCGCCGCGCGCTCAGCTAAGGCCGCCGGGCCTCACGCCGTCATCGCCATCTCGGCCGGCCGGGCGGTCTCCGTCTCCCGGGCCGGGTTGCCCGCCCAGTGGGTGCCCGGCGGGACCTCCTCGCCCTTCATGAGGAAGGAGTCGGCGGCGATCACGGCGCCGTCGCCCAGTGTGGTGCCGTAGTGCACCAGCGCGCTGATGCCGACGGTGCAGCCGGAACCGATGGTGATGCGGTCGGACTTGAACGTGCCGTCCTCCTGCGAGTGGCACTGCACGACGCTTTCGAGGTTGAGCGTGCAGTCGTCCCCGAGGGTGACCAGGGTGCGCTCGGGGAACTTGCAGCCGTCGTCGTAGAGCCGCCGCCCCACGCGCATGCCAAGCATCCGCCAGAACAGGGCCTTGAACGGTGTGCCGTTGAGCAGGCGCAGGTCCATCGCCTGGTGCTTCCAGAAGCGCTCGTGCCGCCAGAAGTCCCGGTGGTAGATCGAGCAGTACAGCGGGCGCTGCCGGCGGAAACGGGTGGTGGCGCGCTCGGCGAACGCGGTCTGGACGGCGGTGAACACCAGGATCAGCACGCTGGCCAGCGCGATCGCCGAGGCTCCCAGTGTTCCGTACAGTCCGGCCGCGCCCCAGGCCAGTACCAGGACGCCGAAGGTGTGCAGCCACCGGGAGAGCAGGAAGGAGGCCAGGGTGACGGCGTTGTGCCGGTTCTTGGC
>NZ_BMVU01000076.1 GCF_014650875.1 Streptomyces minutiscleroticus | reverse complement strand
GAGAGAACTCCTTCTCTTCGGGGCCCGCGGGCACCTCGCCGCCCGCCGCGGCGGGCGGCGAGGTGCCCGCGGGCCCCGAAGAGAAGGAGTTCTCTCATGTGCCACCCCGCATGGGGGCGCGCGCTCGCCGCGGCGCAGCGCCTGAGCGACCTCGCGCGGCTGCGCCGCGTCCGCGACCGGATCGACCGGGAGTACGCGCGGCCGCTGGACGTCGAGGCGCTCGCCCGCGGCGCGGGCATGTCCGCCGGGCACCTCGGCCGCCGGTTCGGGCTGGCGTACGGCAGGTCGCCGTACGCGTACCTGACGGCGCGTCGTGTCCAGCGCGCGACGGTACTGCTGCACCGCGGCGACCTCTCCGTCGCCGAGGTCCGCCGCGCGGTCGGCTGTCCGTCGCCGGGCGTCTTCACCGCCCGCTTCACCGAACTGGTCGGCATGCCGCCCGATGCCTACCGGCGCCGGGCGGCGGCCGGGCCGTGGGGGCGCGACCTCGCGCGTGACGGCCGCGGGGCCGGCTGACCGGCGTACGGAACACCCTCGCCCCGTTTGCCGGGCCCGGCGTCAGGGGCTTGTCAGCGCCTGCGGCGACAGGGTTTTGATCATGGTGTTGGTCCAGCGCATCTGCCGCAGCGTCTGCGGGTGACAGGCGGAGGCCAGGCCGAGCAGCGCGCTGTCCCTCGACGCCTGGGCGGCCTGGGCGAGCATCTCCCAGTGCAGGGAGTTCTCCGTGGCGTCCAGGTGCAGTTCGCGCAGGTCGCGCAGGAGGAGCAGGGCCGGTTCGGGGCGGTGGCCGGTGAGTTCGGCCGTCTTCCTCCTGAGCGTGGCGAGGATGCCGTCGTCCGAGGCGTCGGAAGTGCCGGACGGGCCGCCGAGGTCCAGGCCGCGGCCGGCGGCGGTGTCGGCCAGGCGCCGGACGTGCTCGCGCGACCAGGCGGCCAGGTCGCCGGCGACGTGGTGCACCTCGTGCTCGGTGCGGTGGCGCTGGGCCACCGTCACGAAGTGCCGGGCCAGGCGCCCCTCACCGTGGTGGAGGGCGCGCAGGGTCAGTGCGATGCCGTTCACGACGCGTCCTCCCGCGCGGTCCGGGCGGCTTCGGCGCTCTGCCACGCGTACGCCGCCGGCCCGCCGGCGGTGGGCCGCGCGGCCCCTTCGACGCTGGGTGCCGACGCGGTGGTGGTGGGCGCGGGGGCCACCTGCCCGTCGCCGCGCCGGACGAGCGTCACGGCTGCCGCGGCCGTCTTGAACAGCGGCTGCTTGGATGCCGGGTCCCAGTCGGTGACCGTCGTCTCGTTCGCCGCCCGCGGCGGCGTCCCCTCGTCCGGACCGGTGCCCGAGGGCGTGTCCCAGTAGCCGTAGTGGAAGGGCACGAACACCACTCCGGGCCGCAGGCCGGTGATCCGCAGCCGCCCTCGCAGGGCGCCGCGCGGGGTGCGGACCTCGACCAGGTCGCCCTCCGCGAACCCGAGGCGGCCGGCGTCGGCGGCCGCCATCTCCACCCACACGTCCGGTGCGGCCGCCCGCAGTTGCGGGGCGCGGCCGGTCTTGGTGCGGGTGTGGAAGTGGTAGAGCGTACGGCCCGTGGTGAGCTGGAAGGGGTACGTCCCGTCCGGCTCCTCGTGGGGAGGCAGGTAGGCGGCGGCCTTGAGCATGGCCTTGCCGTCGGGGTTGAGGGAGCGGTACTCCACCGCACTGTCGGCCGCCCCGGTGACGAGGTCCTTGCCGTAGTCCTCGCAGACGTCCGGGTGCGCCCAGTTGATGCCTTCGGTGTAGAGGCGCGGAGTGCCGTCCGGGGCCTGCTCGTCGCAGGGCCACTGGACGCCGCTGCCACCGCGCAGCCGGTCGTAGGTCAGGCCGGTGTAGTCGCACGGGCGGCCGGCGCTGCAGCGCTTCCACGCCTCGAAGGCGGACTCGGGGTCGTGCCAGCCGATCAAGGGGGCGCCGTCCTTGTCGCGGAAGTCCATGCGGGCCGCGTAGTCGAGGAAGATGTCCAGGTCGGACCTTGCCCCGCCGGGCGGCTCGACGGCCTTGTCGGACAGGTGCACGGTGCGGTCGGCGTTGGTGAACGTCCCGGTCTTCTCGCCCCAGGTCGCCGCGGGCAGCACCACGTCGGCGAGCGCAGTGGTCTCGGTCATGAACAGGTCCTGCACCACGACGAAGAGCCGCTCCTGGGCGAGGATCGAGCGGATGCGGGCCAGCTCGGGCAGGGAGACGGCCGGGTTGGTGCCGCTGATCCAGAGCATGCGGATCGAGCCCTGCTCGGCGTAGCGGAACATCTGCATCGCGTGCGTGGGCGGGCCGTAGTGCGGGATGGTCCCCGGTTCGACGTTCCACACGCTCGCGAGATCGGCGACGTGGGCGTCGTTCTGCCAGTTGCGGAAGCCCGGCAGGTCGCCGTCGGCCCCGCACTCGCGGGTGTTCTGCGCGGTGGGCTGCCCGTTCATCTGCAGCACGCCGGCGCCGGGCCGCCCCAGCATGCCGCGGATCAGGTGCAGGTTGTTGACCTGCACGGCGGCGGCCGTGGCCTGGTGCGACTGGTACACGCCCTGCAGCACCGTGGACAGCAGGCGGTCGGCCGTGCCCAGCAGCTCCGCGGCCTCCTCGATCCGCGCGGCCGGCACGTCGCAGATCCGCGCGGCCCACTCGGGGGTGCAGTCCTCCACCCGGGCGGCCAGCTCCTCGAAGCCCACCGTGTGCGCCTCGACGTAGTCGTGGTCCACGCGGTCCGTGCGGATGACCTCGTGCAGCAGCGCGTTCAGCAGCGCCACGTTGGTGCCGACGCGCGGGGCCAGGTGCACCGCGGCGGCGCGGGCCACCCGGGTGGGCCGCGGGTCCACGCACACCAGGCGCGGCGGGTCGGCGCCCTCCAGGCGGTCCAGCATGCGCATCCACTGCACCGGCTGGGTCTCGGCGATGTTGTGCCCGAACAGGGCGATCACGTCGGCGTGGTCGATGTCGTCGTAGCTGCCCGGCTGCCCGTCGCAGCCGAAGGACTCCTTCAGCGCCTCCGCCGCGGTGGCGGTGCACAGGCGGGTGTTGCCGTCCAGGTGGTTGGTGCCGATGCCGGCCTTGGCGAGGACCGCCAGCGTGTAGTACTCCTCCAGGAACAGCTGGCCGCTGGTGTAGAAGCCGACGGAGCCCGGCCCCCGCCCGTCGAGCAGTTCACGCGAGCGGTTCACCACCAGGTCCATGGCGGTGTCCCAGTCGCTCGCCACCAGCTTCCCGCCGCGCCGTACCAGCGGCCCGGTCAGCCGGTCGGGCGAGGCGTTGGCCTGCCAGCCGAACAGGTCCTTGGGCCCCAGCCGGCCGCGGTTGACCCGGTCGACGGACCGTCCCCGCACCCCCACCATGCGGCCGTCCACGACCGCGATGTCCATGGCGTCCCCGTCGGAGTGCAGGATCGAGGCCGCCTGCACCCACCGCTGCACGCTGTCGGGCCCGACGCCGTCCTCCAGGTAGGTGTCCACCCGGGTCGGCCACGGTTCGTGGCGCCCGTAGGGGGTGCGGCCGCCCCAGGGCCGGCCGATCCGGTCCAGCGAAGACTCCATCGCCCGCCTCCCATCGATCACCACACCACGGACTGCTCAGCGGTACCCGTGTCCGGGCGGGGCATAACGCCGGAGGCCGTGCCGTCACCCTGCGGAGCGGGACGGTCCCCGGGCCCGTGTCCGTTCGGTCCCGTGGTGAGGGGCGCGGACACGCGGCAGGACCCCCGGAACCCGTGCCGCCGCGACCGCCCGTACCGCCCTCCGGCCCGGGGAACGGGGCTGCCACCGCGCGCCGTGGCCGTCGCCAACGCGCGCTTGCGGGGCGTCGGTTACCGGATGCCGGTCACGGCGCAGGCCCCGGGCGCCGTCGTACTCGCCGTCGTGCCGGTCCCGGCGGCCGGGGTCTGGAAGGGGGGAGGGGGCCATGCCGCGCATCGAGCCGGCGAACGTCCGCGACCCGCTCGACGACTCGGGCTGCGCCACACCCGAGTACCGCCCCTCGCCGGCCGGAGGGGAGGACCGGGGCACGGCCCCGCTCCGGCCGTGCCCGTGTGCGCGTCTGGTGCCGTGACCGGAAAGGTCTGCCGTGGGCTCGCGGCGTCCGGTGCGGTGCGTCGCAAGGCGGAGGACCACCCTCGTACCGGGCGTACCCGGGTGGCTCCGACAACGCGGCACGGCTCTCCCCCTGCTCGAAGAGCCAGGGGGGAGAGCCGTGCCGGGCGTCGTGAGCCGGTGAACCTCTCCGGTCACGGCACTAGGCTGGTGGCGACCGTGTGAGGAGATGCACCGTGCCCGTCCGCCCCAGTGTCCTGTTCGTGACCGATCTCGCCTACCGGGCCCGGGGACGGCGCTACGGCGACGAGGACGTCTTCCTGACCTCCCGGCTGCGCGAGGTCTTCGGCCTCGCCCTGTGCCACCCCCTGGACGCCGCGGCGCTGATGGACGCCTTCGACGCGGTCGTCGTCCGCAACAGCGGACCCGTGCTGCACTACCGGAAGGAGTACGACGCCTTCCGGGAGCGGGCCGTCGCCCGCGGCACCCGGGTCTACAACCCGCTGTCCGGGCGCGGTGACATGGCCGGCAAGCAGTACCTGCTGGATCTGACGGCCGCCGGGTACCCGGTCATTCCCACCGTCGGCCGGCCCGAGGACCTGCACCTGCTGCCGGAGGCCGAGGAGTACGCGGTCAAGCCGAAGGGCGGCGCCGACTCCATAGGCCTGGCCTTCGTGCCCCGGGACCGGCTCGGTGACCTCGCCCGCGGCGGCGTCCTGGTCCAGCCGCGCATCGACTTCCGCTACGAGGTGTCCTTCTACTACGTCGACGACGCCTTCCAGTACGCCCTCCACGCTCCCGACCCCGCCCGGCGCTGGGTCCTGGAGCCCTACCGCCCCACCGACGCCGATCTCGCCTTCGCCCGCCGGTTCATCGACTGGAACACCCTCGACCACGGCGTCCAGCGCGTGGACGCCTGCCGCACCCGGGACGGCGAACTGCTCCTGGTCGAGCTGGAGGACCTCAACCCGTACCTGTCCCTCGGCCTGGTCCCCGACCGGACCCGCGAGGACTTCGTGACCGCCGTGACGGCCTCCCTCCACCGGTTCCTGGAGGCGTCGCCCCGCGGCTGAGGCGCTCGTCGCGACGGCGGGCGGACCGGATCCCGCCCCCGTGCCGCGTGACGGGATCTGACGGCGTCAGGCCTTCTGCCGGTCCCGGTCGCGCAGGGCTTGCTCGACGGCGTCCCGGACGCGGGCGTCCTCGCGCTGCTTGCGGCGGGTGCGGCGGCGACGGGCGAGGAGGAACGCGCTCGCGGCCGCGGCGAGCAGGAGGGCGACGAGGAGGAGCAGGGCCCAGGGGACGGCCCGGCCGTGGGCCGTGGCCTCGACGGGGTCGAGGGAGGCGGTGGAGCCGGCGGCGTCGGTGATGAGCGGGGTGACGGTGGCCGTGGCGGTGAGGCGGAAGGCGGGGGCCACGCCGTGGACGGGGACCGTGACCTTCCACTCCTCGCCGGGAAGCAGCTCCGGCGGGGCGGGGACGCGGCCCGCGTCGGTGCTCAGGGTGCCGAAGGGACCGGTGAGCGTCACCTTCTGCGTACCGGAGAGCAGGGCGTTGCCGGTGTTGTGGAGCGTGTAGGTGACGGTGGCGTCGCCCCGGGCGAAGGGGTCGGCGCTGCCGCGGTAGTCGACGTGCAGGCCCTCGACGGCGAGCGTGGGCTTCAGCTCGCCGCTGACGCGCAGCCCGACGCGGATGCCGAGGCGCCGGTCGACGGCGATGCCCTCGGCGTCGTCGGACTGCTTGAGGGAGGTGAGGATGCCGCCGACGTAGTCGCCGGGGGTGGCGTCGCGCGGGACGCTGACGGTGAAGGGGATCTCGGCGGTCCTGCCGGGGGCGATCTCGACGCTGTCGCGGGCGGCGTGCACCCAGGCGCCGACGCCGACGGACTTCTTCTCCCGGGTGAGGAGGTCCAGTTGGCCCTTGTCGGTGGTGTAGCCGTCGGCGGAGTAGACCGCGAGGCGGAGCGTGCTCCTGCTGCGGTTGGCGACGACCATGGCGTCCTCGACCCGGCCGCCGGGGTTGACGCCGTAGCTGTAGCTGGACCGGTCGTCGCCGTACTCGTTCTCGGCCGTCCGGACCGTCCAGGTGACGTCGCCGTCGGCGGCCGCGGCGGGGCCGGTGAGCGCGCCGGTGAACGCGAGGGCCGCGAAAAGGGCCAGGAGCGCGGTGCGCAGGCGGGCGGGGACGGAGGAGGTACGGCGGTGTGGTCCGGGTACGGGCGGCATCTCGGGGTCTCTCCTGGGACGGGGGGGGGAGGGGGGCGGGTCACCGGCCGGCCGGTGACCCGCCCCGCCGGGTGGAACGGGAACGATCAGCTGCTCAGCGCGGTGATCGTGAGGGTGGCGCGGTAGCTGCCCTTCCGGGCGGTGTCCGGGATCTTCAGATCCAGGCCGGCGCCCAGCTTGGCCTTGCCGCGGGCGTGGCCCTGCTCGGCGGAGCCGAGACCGCGGGAGACGGACAGGCCCTTGCCCTGGTCGTCGTAGCCCGAGGCGACCGGAGCGCCCGCCTCGGCGCCGGCGCCCGATTCGAGGACGTAGGGCGACCAGCCGAGGTAGGAGCCCGAGAACGTCTTGGCGGCGTCCCTGAAGTCGCTCACGTCGGCCGAGACCGACCACGGGGAGAGCGTGCGGCGGGTGTCGGAGACGACGATCGGGTTGATCCTGCCGGTGGCGGTGAAGTGGTCGCCGCCGACCTCCTTGGCGGTGCCGAGGTCCACCAGGCCGTTGTAGCCGTCGATGGTCCAGCCGAACTCGCCGGGGGCCGGGTCGGGCACGTCGACCTGGAGCTTCTGGCTGTCACCGTGGTAGGGGTGGATGCTCACCTTGTCGACGACCGAGCCGACGGGCCGGTCGGCGGTGGTGTTGTCGCACCAGCTGCCGTTCTCGACCGACGCGTTGGGGGCCTCGCAGGTGCCGCTGCGGAGGTTCTCGACGACCAGCTTGTCGTCGCGCACCTGCACCTTGACGTAGGTGCGGACGTGCTCCTGGTTCTGGACCGAGTTGTACCAGTAGTTCTCCGGCTTCAGCGGGTCCGCGCCGTTGCCGGCGCCGCTGGTCCCGCTGTTGTCGGGCTTGGTGATGTCGTAGTACTTCGAGCCCGAGGCCGAGTTGGCGGTGACGTACAGGACGCCGCCGGGGCCGGGGTGGACGTCGGCGGTGCCGGGCTGCTCGTCGGGGTCGGCCTTCTCGCCGTTCTTGATCAGGTAGCTGCGGGTGTAGCTGTGGTCGTGGCCCTGCAGGACCAGGTCGACGCCCAGCTCGGAGAAGGTGGTCGGGAAGTCGACCCGGCGCGCCTTGTTGTCGCCGTCCTTGGCGTGGGCGGCCGGCGAGTAGATGGAGTGGTGGTAGACGAGCACCTTCCACTTGGCCTCGTCGCCGTGCTTGCTGATGACGTCCGTGACGTACTTGGTGTGCGCCTCGTCGCCGCCACCGCCCTGGGAGGTGGAGTAGCTGTTGCTGTTCAGGTCGATGAACAGCACATCCTTGTAGATGTACCAGTAGTTGCCGCCGGAGGTGTTGGAACCCGGGTTGCCGTTGGAGTAGTAGGCGCCCGAGTTGTCGGTGTTCGGCGTGGAGAAGTGCTGCTCGTAGGCCTTGCCGCCGACGTCGTGGTTCCCGATGGTGGCGGCGAACGGGTACTGGCGCAGCTGGTCGGGGGCGAGGAACGCGTTCCACTGGGACTCGTTGTTGGCGCTCTCGACCTGGTCGCCGCCGGAGACGAGGAGCTCGGCGTCCGGGTTGGCCCTGGTGGCGACGTCGAGGGTGTCCGCCCAGCCGGCCTGGTCCTCGGCGGTGTCGCCCGAGGAGCCGATCTGCGGGTCGCCGAGGAAGAGGAAGTCGTACTCGCCCTCGAAGTCCTGCGTCCTGAAGGAGTACGTGGCCGACCAGCCGCCCTCGCCGCCGACCCGGTAGGAGTACGCGGTGTTCTCCTTGAGGCCGGTGATGGTGGCATGGCGGTTGTAGCCGCCGCTGGAGGCGATGTTGGCGCCGCCCAGGGCGTCGAAGGTGGTCGCGTCGGCGGGGAACCCGCCGCCGCTGAGCCGGGCCGTGGGGGCGACCTGGATCTTCTGGGCGGTGTCGGCGGAGGAGTACCAGCTGACGGTGCGCTGGGTCTCGTCGGCGCCGACGCCGAGGACGATGCCGGTCAGGGCGGCGGTGTCGGCCGCGGCGGCGGACGGCGCCAGGGGGCCGCCGAACGCCACGGCCATGCCGAGGAGCGCCGCGGTGGCACCGGTGGCCATGCGGCGGCGCGCAGGCCCGTGGGCCTGCGGGAACTGCTTGGGTCTCATCGGTTTCGTTTCTTCTGTGCACACGGTGTGTGCGTGCAATGGAGGCCGTCAAGCTCTCTGTGCCAGGTGAATTCCGCATGGATGCGATCTTGGGGGCGGCTGAACATCCCGGAGCGCCACGCGTCACAGCCCGAGCGTGCGCTGCACGAACCAGACCAGGCCCATGACGGCGACACCCGCGGACAACGCGCCGGTCGCCCACAGCCCGGCCCGGGGGGAACGGCGCCGCAGCAGGAGCAGCAGCGGGAACACCACGGCGATGACGGCCAGCTGCACGGCCTCGATGCCGACGTTGAAGACCAGCAGGGACCACAGCAGGGTCCACGACCACGCCGCGTCGATGCCGAGCGCGCCGGCGAAGCCCAGACCGTGCACCAGGCCGAAGCAGAACACGACGCCGAGGCGCGCCCACCCGGCGCGGTCCAGGGCGAAGCGGCCGCCCCGCGGGGCGGCCAGGTCGCTCACGTGCACGCCCCGCCGGCGGACGCGCCACAGGTGCCAGCCGGCCACCACGGCGATGGACAGCGCGATGACGGGTTCCACGATCCCCGCCGGCACGTCCACCAGTCCCAGCGCCGCGAGCAGGAACGTCACCGAGTGGGCGAGCGTGAAGGCGGTGGCCGCCAGGACGATCTCGCGCGGCCGTCGCGAGCCCGCGATGAGCGCGAGCAGGAACAGGATGTGGTCGATGCCGGACAGCAGGTGCTCGGCGCCCAGCAGGAAGAACTCCCGGAAGCGCTCGGTCCAGGGCTGGCCGAGGGAGAACGACGGACGGGCGGCGTCGAGCGCGGCGCTGCCGGAATGCCCGTCGACCTCGTAGGTGGCGATGGTCTTGGTGCCGGTGACGTAGCCCTCGCCGTCCGGGAAGAGGCCGCTGCGCACCTCGTGGTCGCCCGTGTCGTGTTCCGGGCAGGCCCAGTCGAGCGTCAGCAGGGCGTAGGGCACACCCTCCTCCCGGCCCATGCGGAAGTCCCCGGCCTGGGCGGGGGTGCAGGCGCCGCCCGTCGTGCCGATGGTGAAGCGGTCGGTGACGTAGTCGACCACCGAGGCGCGACGGCTGTCGAGCGCCGCGGCCCGGTCGTCGGCGTCCCCTGCCTCGAACGCCTCGGTCCCGGCGCGGAACAGGGCGTCGTCGTCCTCCGCGTCGGCCGCGGAGACGACGAGGAGGTCGTACTCGAGTTTCAGCTCGGTCCGCAGCGGTCCGTCGTCACCGCCGGTGACGTGCGCGTACACGGTCGAGGTGAAACCGTGGGCGGAGGCGGGACCGGCGAGGCCGAGCAGGACGGACACCGCCGCGGCGAGGAGGAACAGGCAGCGGCGAACATGGTGTGGCATGGGGCTCCTTGAGGTCGCCCGTGCACCGTGGTGGTCCGGGATGAACCGGAGCCGGCCGGTCGGCGAACCGTGTGCGAACAAGTACGTGATCGAGGCCGCACCGATGGAGAAAACACACGGTGGGGGCGCAGGATGCTGTCACACCATCCCCGCGCCACCACGCCGGTTTCGCCGTTCTGCTCAGTGGGCCCGCCGCCGGCACCGAACCCCGCCGGCGCGCGGGCCCCGCCCCCGGAGGACGATCGTCTTGCGCCGCCCGCTCCTGGCCGCCGCCACCCTGGCCGCGGCCGCCGCCCTGCTCACCGGATGCGCCTTCGGCGACGACTGGTCGCAACCGCACGCGCGGCCCTCCGCGGTCGGTGAGCCGGGCGCGGGATTCGTCGACCCGTCGTCCCCGCCCACCCCGGAGGCGACCGTCACGCCGCGGCCCGGCTCATGGTCCGGCGTACGGCCTTCGGCGGACTACCGGGTGGTGCTGCTGACCTCGGGGGACGACCGGCCGACGAGGACCCTCGTGACGGCGGTGGAGGAGTGGGCCGAGGACGAGGACGTCGACCTGCGGACCGTGACCGCGGACGGCCCCTCCGACCTCCTGCCCGCCGTCGACCGGGCGATCGGCATGCACCCGGACCTCGTCGTCGGCGCGGGCGACGACCTCGTCGACCCGCTGGCGACGGTCACCCCGAGCCACCTCTCCCAGCAGTTCCTGGTGGTGGGCGCGGAACTGGCCGAACCCACGCACAACGTGACGGCGGTCGACTGGACGGGGGGCTCGTTCCGCGGCGAGGGGCTGGGCGCGTCCTCGACGTACGACCCGGACTCCTTCACCGCGGCACGCTGCGCGGCCGCCGTCCGGGCGGGCGTGGCGGCGGTGCTCTCGGGATGGACGGGCATCGTGCTGTGGGTGGACGACTTCTGATGCCGTGCCCGCATGGAGGGACGTCAGTCGAACCGGGGCATGAACTGCCCGGGTGACAGGGCCCGGGCGACGATGCGGGTGTCGCCGATCGAGCCGTAGAAGCCCTGCCCGTAGGTCTCGTCGGACTGCGTGGCGCCGATGACGAAGGGCTTGCCGAGGGTGGCGATGCCGGTCGACGCCTGGGCGGGGTTACGGGCGATCTTCGAGCCGTCGACGTACAGCACGGTGCGGCGGCCGTCGTTGACCACGGCGATGTGCGTCCACCGGCCCACGGGCAGGGCATGGCTCCAGGAGGTGGGGTCGGCGTCCTGGCGCTCGGGGTAGACCACGAACTGCAGGAACCGCTCGGGGGAGAGGTTGAGACTGCAGGTCGGCTCGTCGGGGGACCAGCCGGTGGTCTTGCCCGCGTCGCCGTTGCGGCCCTCCCAGCTGAGGATCCCCATCCAGGCGTGGTCGCCCTCGAACGGCTCGGGCAGCCGTATGAAGGTCTCGATGGTGTAGCCGCGCAGGAACTTCTCCGAGTTGAGGGGCGCGCGGGCCGCCGTGCGCAGGACGGCGCCCCGGTCCGGGGCCCTGCCGCCGTCGAAGCGGAGGCTGGCGTGTGCCGGCTGCCCCCGGTGGTGGTCGTCCGACCAGGTGAGGACGTCGGGCGCGCTGTCGTGCAGACGGGAGACGGTGAGGTCGTTGCCGTTGCCGGAGAGGTCGCGGATGACCGTACCGGTCTCGACGGGTGCGCCCGCGGCTCCCGGGGCGGCGGTCCCGGAGGCGTCGAAGCGCCAGTACGCCACGGTGCCGCGCGGCATGACGGCCGCGGGCGGCCGCGGGCCGGGCGGTACGGCGGGAGCGAAGCCGGAGAAGCGGCGCTCGAAGTCGATGTCCAGGGTGAACCGGTCCGCGGGGCCGGTCAGCTCGATGGTCTCGGCCTCCAGCGGCGTCCTCTTCGCGGGGTCGCGGGAGAGGAACCAGGGGGAGAACGTCTCCACGTCGACGACCTTGCGCACGAGGTCGAAGCCGTAGACCCGGATCATCCCCGCGCCGCCGTAGTAGCGGTCCTGGTAGTTGGTGATGTGGACGTGGACGTCGTTTCCTGCGTCGTTGGTCAGAACGGTGCGGCCCGGGGGCCAGTAGTGCCCGCCGAGCGCCAGGAAGATCTGGTCGTTGCCGCGGACGAAGCCGTCCCACAGGCGCTGTCCGTTGTCGGACAGCCGGGCCACGCCCTCGTCGTCGGCCCAGGCCAGGTCGTGCGTGGTGAGGACGGCCGGCAGCGCGGGGTGCGCGTCGAGCACACCCTGTGCCCAGCGCAGCCCGGTCCGCGACACCCGCCAGTCCAGGGCGAGCACGAGCCACTCGCGGCCGCCGGCCCGCAGGACGTGGAAGCTGTTGTAGCCGTCGGGCGACGCACCGCCGAACGTCGGCATGGCGGAGAAGCGCCGCGGCCCGAACGACTTCAGGTACGGGCTGTCGCCGCGCTGGTCGTCGGTGGCGGAGGGGATGTCGTGGTTGCCGGCGAGGACGCTGTAGGGGACCTTGCCGTGAAGGGTCCGGAAGGTGTCGGCGGCGAGTTCGATCTCGTCCGGCGAGCCGTGCTCGGTGACGTCGCCCAGGTGCGCCATGAAGGCGATGTCGGCTTCTCCGCGCTCCGACACCAGGTACCGGAAGGTGGCGCGCAACGGCTCCGGGTCCGCGCTGTCGGCGTCGAAGAGGTACTGCGTGTCCGGCAGGACGGCGAGGCCGAAGCGGGGACTCGCGGCGTCGAACCCCCTGTCCGCCGACTCCGCGGTGGCCGCCCGCGCGGGCACGCCCGACGACGCGACGGCGGCCGCGCCCGCGGCCGGGACCGCCACGGCCGCCTGCAACAGCGCGCGTCTGCCCGGCCGGGTCCGGTTCCGGTCTGCTGCGCTCATGGGACCTCCTGGTGTCCTTTGGGAGGGGAGAGGGGCAGCCCGAACTGTGCTGAACCGCTGTGACCGCGCGATGGCAGGGAGCTGAACAGCGGCGGATGCGCTCACACCATGTGGGTCTCGGCCCCAGTAGTGGCATGCCGTCTGCCGCCTACTGCCCGACCGTGCCGGGCGCGGTGGCGCCCGCGGCAGCGTCGAGGGGGCCAGGGACAACGCCCCGATGGACGGAGGAGTCGGCGCAGGGCCCGGCTCGTGAGCGGACGGGAGGTCAGCTGCCCGGGGGCCCGGGACTGCACAGCGTTCGGCTGCGAACGGCTCCGGGCATCCCGTCCACCCCTGGCGTCCGCCGCCTCCGCGGCCGTCTCAGCAGGGGGAGGCGTCGGCCGGGAGCGTCCCGACCGGTGGGGCCGGCAGGAGGACCTCCTGGACCGTCCGGCGCAGTTCCGACCGCCGGGGGTAGCCGGGGGACGGCTCGGTGTCCGTGCGCGGCCTCGGGAGGGTGAACCAGACGGTCTTGCCGACGGCGGTGGCGCGGGTGCCCCAGGCGTCGGCGAGCGCTTCGACGAGCATGAGCCCGCGCCCGTTCTCCTCGGACGCCTCCGCGATACGGGCCCGGGGGCGGGGAACGCTGTGGTCGCTGACCTCCACGCCCAGTTCCCGGGCGCTGTGCCAGATCCGCAGGGTGAGCGGGCCCTGTGCGTGGCAGACGGCGTTGGTCAGCAGTTCCGAGGCCAGCAGCAGGGCGGTGTCGGCCAGGGAGGCGAGGCTCCAGGACCGGAGGTGGTGCCGCAGGAAGTGCCGTCCGGTGGCCACCGAGGCGGGCTCGACGGACAGTGTCACCTCGGCGGTGTCCAGCGGGGTGGTGGGGAAGCTGATGAGCAGCAGGGTGACGTCGTCGGCGTAGGTGGCACTGTCCGGCAGCAGCGTCCGCAGAACACGGTCGGCGGCGGCCTCCATGTCCTCGCCCAGTGTGAAGGCGGTGCCCAAGGTGTCCGCCAGCAGGTCCAGTTGGGCGTCGAGGTCGCTGCTGGCGGTCTCCACCAGTCCGTCGGTGTACAGGGCCAGGGCCGAACCGGGCCGGAGGGGGAGGCGGACGTGCTGGTACGGCACCCCGCCCACGCCCAGCGGGACGCCGGTGGGCACCGGGAGCCTCTCGACCGTCGCGTCGGGCCCGACGGCGAGGACGGGCAGGTGGCCGGCCGAGCAGGCGGTCACCTCGCCCCGAGCGGGATCGGCCTCCAGGTAGACGCAGGTGACGAACTGTTCGGGCAGGCCGTGGGTGAAGACGTTCAGCACCTTCATCAGTTCGCACGGCGGCAGGCCGGCCAGGGCCAGGGCCCGGGCCGCCGAACGCAGCTGTCCCATGACGACGGCCGCGTCCAGACCGCGCCCCATCACGTCCCCGACGAACACCCCGACCCGTCCGGCCCCCAGGTCGATCACGTCCAGCCAGTCCCCGCCCACCCCCTGCCCCTGGGTCGAGGGAAGGTAGCGGCTCGCGGCCAGCACTCCGGGCACCTGCTGGGAGATGCCCATCAGGTGCAGTGCCAGGGCGACGTGCCGCTGCTGCGCGTGCAGCTCGGCCAACTCCGCGTCGGCCCGCCTGCGTTCGGTGATGTCGCGGGTGATGGAGCAGACGCCGCTGATGCCGCCGTCGCCCGTGTGGATCGGCCAGAGGGTGACGTCGACGTCCAGGGAGCGGCCGTCGCTGGTGATGCGCCGTGTCTCGTAGTGCTCGATGCGTTCGCCCCGGCCGATGCGCTGCAGGAGGTCGGCCTCCTCGTCCTGCAGGCCGTCGGGGATCAGCATGCCGATGTGCCGGCCGATGGCCTCTCGCGGAGCGTAGCCGTACAGGCGGTGCGCGGCGGCGTTCCAGAAGGTGATCCGGCCGTCCAGGGTCTTGATCAGGATCGCGTCCTGGGACGACTCCACCAGCTCACGGAAGACCTGCTGCTGGTCGGTGGCGCCCTGCACGGCTTTCACTGACATGGTAACGAGCCTCACTTCATGTGCCGCATCGGCTCGCGAGCCACGAGCGCGTGCATCCCGCGAAGTCGGCCGCCGGTGGCCGAGTGTCGTCGGTGATGCCCGACATTGCAGCACATCGGGTCCGTGTCGGAACCGTGTGAGCGATTTTTACCTCCTTCGAGGCAATCTTGATCTTTTTATGCGTCGGACCTGCTCGGTGAGGGCCGTTGGAGATCTGTTGTCCTCCGTGGCCGGGCCACCACAGCGTCGTCCCTCGCGACCGGGCCACCACAGCGTCGTCCCTCGCGACCGGGCCACCACTGCGTCGCCCCTCTCCGGCCCGGGCCGCGGCACCGGGTGGAGCGGCTCGAAAAGGTGTGCCTCCCGGACGGCCGCGGCCCCGGTGGGCGCGCACCGTTCCGGCAGGGGTGTGTGACGGTGTCACTGGGTACCCAGGGCGACATGGCGCAAGTGGTGCAAGCGGGGTTCTGGGGGTTGGTGGCCGGCTCGGCGCTGCTGGTCGGCGCGGCGATCGGCTACGTGCTGAGAGTGCCGCAGAAGGTGATCGCGACCGTGATGGCCTTCGGGGCCGGCGTGCTGATCTCGGCCGTCTCCTTCGAGCTGGTGGGCGAGGCGTACGAACAGGCGGGGCTGGCCCCCGCCGCGATCGGCACGATCGCCGGGGCCGTGGCCTACACCGCCGGCAACGTGTGGCTGGCCCGCCGGGGAGCCCGTCACCGCAAGCGGTCGGGCCACGCGCAGGCCCAGCCCTCCGAGAGCGACCAGGGCGGCTCCGGTCTGGCGCTGGCGCTGGGAGCACTGCTCGACGGCGTCCCGGAGTCCGCGGTCATCGGGGTGAGCCTCCTCGAAGGCGGCGCGGTGAGCCTGGTGACCGTGGCCGCGGTGTTCATCAGCAACATTCCCGAAGGACTGTCCAGCGCGGCGGGGATGAGGCAGGCCGGCCGCGGCAGGGCGTACGTCTTCGGTGTGTGGGGCGCGATCGCCGCGGCCGGCACCGTCTCGGCGGTCCTCGGTTACACCGTCGTGGGCGCCTTCTCGCCGGCCGTGATCGCCGCCGTCACCGCGGTGGCCGCCGGCGCGATCCTCGCCATGATCGCCGACACGATGATTCCCGAGGCGTTCGAGAACGCCCATCTGGCCATCGGCCTGATCACCGTCAGCGGGTTCCTGGTCTCCTTCGCCCTCTCCCACGCCTGACGCGGACGGCGACGCCAGGCGCGCTGTGCGCTCGATGCGTACGACGTCGTCCATGACGCAGGAGGACGGCGATGCGGACGGCCCGGTGCGCGGACGGATCCGCGCACTGCGGGTGGCGCAGGGCCGGTGGCGCAGGGCCGGTGGCGGAGGGCCGGTGGACGATCCGGCCGCCCGGCGGACCTGAGCGGTGCCGGCGCCGGCGCCGGCCGGACGGGGAGCGCACCGGTCGGAGGTCTCCCCGCCCGCTGCGATCACCGCGTGCCGGGATCGCCGCACGGCCGGGCGAGGCGCGGAGCACGGGCATCTGCTGGACCACCGGCAGCCGGAGGCAGGCGTCCGCCTCGCCGCCCGCAGCCTTCCTCCGCGGGGTCAGGCGGGCGGGGTGGGACGCAGGGCCAGCAGGGCGATGTCGTCCACGTTGTCCGCGCCGAGGCCGATGACCAGCTCGTCGCAGAAGACGTCGAGGGGCGCCCGTGCCAGGGCGGCGGTGTGCCGGCGGAGGCGGTCCAGGCCCTCGTCCAGTGACTCACCGCGGCGTTCGACGAGACCGTCGGTGTACAGCAGCAGGGTGGAGTGGGGCGGCAGCGGATCGCGGGCCGTGGTCCGGGGGACGGTGGGGTCCATGCCGATCAGGGCACCCGCGCCGCCGCTCAGGAAGCGGCTGTCGCCCTCCTGGGTGGTCAGCAGTATCGGCAGATGCCCGGCCGTGGAGTGGTGCAGCTCCCACGGGCCGTGCTCGGCGCCCTTGACCAGGGCGTAGATGCAGGTGGCGGTCGCCGGGTCCGTCGGGTGGAGCGTGTGGGCGGCGACGTCCAGGCGGCGCAGCACCTCCGCGGGCGGCTCCTGGCAGTCGACGGCGATGCCGCGCAGCATGTTGCGCACCTCGCTCATGGCCACCGCGGCCTGCAGGTCGTGCCCGGCGACGTCGCCGATGACCAGTGCGGTGTCCCCCTGGGGGAGCGCGAAGGCGTCGAACCAGTCCCCGCCGACCTGGGTGGCGGCGCTGGACGGGACGTAGCGGGCCGCCATCCGCAGGTGGCCGCCGCGGGGCAGCTCGGGCAGCAGGGAGCGCTGGAAGCGTTCGGCGGTGCGCTGGGTGTGCTGGTGCAGACGGGCGTTGTCCACGCCCAGGGCAATGGTGCGGACCAGGTCGGCGACCAGGGGCAGGTCCTCCTCGGTCCACGGGCGCGCGTCGTCGCCGCGGACCAGGGTCAGCGCGCCGAGGACCTCGCGGCGGGCCCGCAGCGGGGCGATCACGGCGTTGGTCCCTCCCAGCCGCTCGAACAGCTCCCGCTGCCAGGTGTCCAGGGCGTCGGAGGACGGCCAGGGCGAGGTGAGGTCGGTGAGCAGCAGCGGACCGGCGCCGCGCAGCACCCGCGCCAGGGGACCCCGTGCGGCCTCGGACACCGCGGGCGGCACGCCCTCGTACGCCCCGGGGACCGTCACCCGGGGATCGCGGTGGACGACGCAGACCCGCTCCACGCGCCGCTTCTCGTCCAGGAGCTCGACCGCGCACCAGTCGGCCAGCCGCTCGGTGAGCAGCCGGCACACCCTGCGCAGTGCCTCTTCGAGGTTCAGTGTGCCGGTCAGCGCGCTGTTGGTGTCGACCAGCAGGGACAGGCGCTCCACGGCCCGCGCGGCCTCGCCCGCGCTGATCCCGCTCCCGGTGGGCCCCGCGCCCTCCGCGGACCGCGCGGCGGCCTGCCACTGTTCCGGCTCCGGGTCCGGTCGCCGCGCGTGGCGGCGCCCGGCGGAACCGCGCGTAGGGGGAGAGGCGGCCGTCCGGGCGATGAGCTGGGCGACGAAGACGGTGCGGCCGTCGACGGCCTCCTGGGTCTGGATGCGCAGGCGGATGGGGATCAGCCGGCCGTCGCGGTGCAGCGCCGGAAGGGGGATGGAGTGGCCCAGGATGCGGGGCTGTCCGGTGAGCAGCAGGGAGGTGAACGCCGCCACGTGGCGTTCCCGCAGGTGCTCGGGGATCAGCGCGGTCAGCCGCTGCCCGACGAGTTCGGAGACCCGCCAGCCGAGCAGCCGCGCCGCGGACGTGTTCACCGCGACGATGCGGTTGCCGTCGTCGGCCACGATGGTGGGGACGCTGCTGGCCTCCGTGTCGGCGGCGTCCCAGGGGGCCAGCTCGGTGGAGGTGACACTCGGTGTGTCGGGGACCAGGGTCCACGCCGTGGCCTGTCCGCCGGACAGCTGGCCGGCGATCTGGTCGAGGAGCCAGCGCCGGAAGGCCCGGACCTGCGGCAGCGGCGGAAGGGTGAGCAGACTCTCCTGCTGGGTCGCCGTGTCGGCCTCGTCGAGCACGAGACGCAGGGTGGTCACGGCCGCGGCGGCGTCCGCCGGGAACTCCAGGCGCAGGGAGAGGGTGGAGCCGGAGGAGGTCTCCTCCGCCATGGCGGACGCCATGCGCTCGTTGATCACATGGCTGATGTCGCGGGCGACGGCGAGATCCTGCGGCCGCGTCTCGCCACCGTCCCCGGGAAGGGCGAGGAAGAGTTCGCGCAGCATCGCCTCCCGGTGCTGCTGCGCCGCCCAGTACAGGGCGTAGGGCACGTCCGTCAGTGTCACGGCCGCGGTCGGCCCGGACGGCTTCACGGTGTCCCACACGGACGCCGGCGGCACCGGGGCACCTGGCCACAGCTCGAACCACACCGTCTTGCGGCCCTCGCCGAGGTCGACGCCGTGGCGGGAGGCCAGCTCCTCCACCAGGAGCAGGCCCCGCCCGGTGGAGGCGTACGGATGGCGCGGGTGCCGTACCGGGCCGTGGTCGGGCCGCAGGTCGCCGACCCGCGCGTGGACACGGTCCCCGGCGGCCCACACCTCCACGTCGACCTCGGTGCGCGCGTGGATCACCGCGTTGGTCACCAGCTCGCCGACCAGCAGCTCGACGGTGTCCAGCACGTCCGGCGCGACGCCGGCCAGCGCCGAGCGCGCGAAGTGCCGCGCCTGTGCCACGCTCTCCGGCCGCGGGGGGAACCGGCGCGACGATGCCTCTGGAGTGCTCGCGGTTGCCACGGATGCCGTGTACCCGGAAGCGGCGGCATGAAAGGGGCCGGTGAGCCGGGTGGGACAAGCGGAGCGGGTGGAGGCGTCCGGCGGTGCGCTGAGCCGCGTCCTGCACGAGGCGCAGGCGCGGCAGGCGGTGACGGTCGCCGCCTGGCTGCGCTGTCCGACGCCCGTGGACGCCGCTCTGGTCGGCCTGGTGGGACGGCCCGGGGGCTCCGGGCACCCGGACCGGGCGGCCGGCGCGGACGCAGCCGGCGACGCCGGTGCGCAGGCGTGGCGTACCTGGGCCGACGAGGCCGTGGTGAGCTGGGCGGCCTGCCTGCCCACCGACCCCGACCCGGCCGAACGGGCCGTGGCCGCCGTCTCCGCGGACCCGCACCTGGAGGGGCTCCCCGTCGGGTTCCGGCGCCTGGTGTCGCCCGACGAGCACGACCGGCGGGCGGCGGTCCTGCTGCGCCACCCCGACCTCCTCGCCCCGGCGGCCGGGCTCCGCCGCGCGACGCTCCTGGCCGCGCTCGGCCGGGACCGGCCGCTCGCGGCCTGGCGGGCGAGCGGTTCCGGCCTCCGGAATGAATCCGGTCCGCGTGCGTTGAGTGGAGTATGAAGAAGATCGGGTTCCTGTCCTTCGGGCACTGGACGCCGTCACCGCACTCGCAGACGCGTTCCGCGGCGGACTCCCTGCTCCAGGCGATCGACCTCGCGGTCGCGGCGGAGGAGCTGGGGGCCGACGGCGCCTACTTCCGTGTCCACCACTTCGCCCGCCAGCACGCCTCGCCGTTCCCGCTGCTCGCGGCCGTCGGCGCGCGCACCAGCCGGATCGAGATCGGCACCGGTGTGATCGACATGCGCTACGAGAACCCGCTGTACATGGCCGAGGACGCGGGCGCGGCGGACCTGATCTCCGGCGGCCGTCTGCAGCTCGGGATCAGCCGGGGCTCACCGGAGCAGGCGATCGACGGCTGGCGGCTCTTCGGCTACCGGCCCCCGGAGGGCGGGACCGACGCCGACATGGCACGCGCGCACACCGAGGTGCTGCTCGAGGTGCTCAAGGGGGAGGGCATCGCACAGCCCCACCCCCGGCCGATGTTCGCCAACCCGCCGGGACTGCTCCGGCTCGAACCGCACTCCGAGGGGCTGCGGGACCGCATCTGGTGGGGGTCCGGCTCGAACGCCACCGCGGTCTGGGCCGCCGGGCTCGGGATGAACCTGCAGAGCTCGACGCTCAAGGACGACGAGAGCGGCGAACCGCTCCACGTCCAGCAGCGCAAGCAGATCGAGGCCTACCGCGAGGCGTGGCGCGCCGCGGGGCACGCGCGCGAGCCGAGGGTGTCGGTCAGCCGCAGCATCTTCGCCCTGGTCGACGACCGGGACCGCGCCTACTTCGGCCAGGAGCGCGACTCGGAGGACCACGTCGGCTACATCGACGCCGAGACGCGGAGCATCTTCGGCCGGTCCTACGCGGCCGAGCCCGACGTGCTCGTCAAGCAGCTCGCCGCCGACGAGGCCGTCGCCGCCGCCGACACCCTGCTGCTCACCGTGCCCAACCAGCTCGGTGTCGACTACAACGCGCACGTCGTCGAGAGCATCCTGACCCACGTGGCACCCGAGCTCGGCTGGCGCTGACACCGACGGCCGGACGGACCGGAGCGTCCACCCGGCCGCCGTCGCCTCCCGGAGGCGGGTCAGGCGGACGCCTTCCCGACCGCCGCCTCCTGCGACGTGCCCGCCTCCGCACGCGGCTCCAGGCGGACGACGATCCCCTTGGACGTCGGGGTGTTGCTGAAGTCCGCCACACTGTCCAGCGGCACCAGGACGTTGGTCTCCGGGTAGTAGGCGGCGGCGCAGCCGAGGGAGGTGGGGTAGCCGACCACCCGGAAGTCCTCCGCCCTGCGTTCGACACCGTCGCGCCAGACGCCGACCAGGTCGACCCGGGCGCCCTCCTCCAGACCGAGCTCCCGCATGTCGTGCCGGTTGACGAACACGACGCGGCGGGACCCGTGGATGCCGCGGTAACGGTCGTTGTCCGTGTACGGAACGGTGTTCCACTGGTCGTGCGAACGCAGCGTCTGGAGGATCAGGTGCCCCTCCGGGGCGCTCAGCATCTCGAAGTCGTTGCGGCTGAACAGGGCCTTCCCGGAGGGCGTGGGGAAGTGCCCCTCGTTGACCGGGTTCGGCAGACCGAAGCCGCCGGGCCTGGCGACGCGCGTGTTGAAGTCCTCGAAGCCCGGCACGACGCGGGAGATGTGGTCGCGGATGCACCCGTAGTCCGCCTCGAACCGCTCCCAGCGCACGGGGACCTTGTCGCCCAGGGTGCGGCGGGCCAGCCGGCTGAGGATGGCGACCTCGCTCAGCAGGTGCTTGGAGGCCGGCTCCAGCACGCCCCGCGAGGCGTGGACCTGGCTCATCGAGTCCTCGACGGTGACGAACTGCTCGCCGCCGGCCTGCACGTCGCGTTCCGTGCGGCCGAGGGTGGGCAGGATCAGCGCGGTCTCGCCGCACACGGTGTGGGAACGGTTGAGCTTGGTCGAGATGTGCGCGGTCAGCCGACAGCGACGCATCGCGGCCTCCGTGACCTCGCTGTCCGGAGTGGCCCGTACGAAGTTGCCGGCCAGGCCGAGGAAGAACGTGGCGCGGCCGTCGCGCATCGCCCTGATGGAGTCGACCGAGTCCAGGCCGTGCTCACGGGGCGGCTCGAAGGAGAACTCGCGGGCGAGCGCGTCGAGGAAGGCGTCGGGCATCCGCTCCCAGATGCCCATCGTGCGGTCGCCCTGCACGTTGCTGTGACCGCGCACCGGGCACACGCCGGCTCCGGGCCTGCCGATGTTGCCGCGCATCAGCAGGAAGTTGACCACCTCGCGGATGGTGGGCACCCCGTGCTTCTGCTGCGTCAGGCCCATCGCCCAGCAGACGATCACACGCCTGCTCTCCAGGACCATGTCGCGCACTTCCTCGATCTGGGCGCGCGTCAGCCCGGTGGCCTCCTGCACCTTCGGCCAGGAGACCGTGGCGCGCAGGTGGGCGGCGAACTCCTCGAAGCCGCTGGTGTGCTCGTCGATGAACGCCCGGTCCAGTACGGTGCCGGGCGCGGCGTCCTCCGCCTCCAGCAGGAGGAGGTTGAGCGCCTGGAAGAGCGCGAGGTCGCCGCCGACCTTGATGTGCAGGAAGCGGTCGGCGACCTGGACGCCGCGGCCGACGACGCCCCGGGGCCGCTGCGGGTTCTTGAAGCGGGCGAGTCCCGCCTCGGGCAGCGGGTTGACGGCGACGATCCGGCCGCCCCGGCGCTTGTTCTCCTCCAGCGCGGACAGCATCCGCGGGTGGTTGGTGCCGGGGTTCTGGCCCACGGTGAAGACGAGGTCGGCGTGGTAGATGTCGCGCAGGCCGACGTCGCCCTTGCCGATGCCCAGCGTCTCGTTGAGCGCGGTGCCGCTGGACTCGTGGCACATGTTGGAGCAGTCGGGCAGGTTGTTCGTCCCGAAGGCCCGGGCGAACAGCTGCAGCACGAACGCGGCCTCGTTGCTCGCGCGCCCGGAGGTGTAGAACACCGCCTCGTCGGGCGAGTCCAGCCCCTGGAGTTCCTCGGCGAGCAGGTCCAGGGCGGCGCTCCAGGTGATCGGCTCGTAGTGGGCGGAGCCGGGCCGCTTGACCATGGGCTGGGTCAGCCGGCCCTGCTGGTTGAGCCACCGGTCGGACTTCTGCGCCAGTTCGTCGACCGAGTACCGGCGGAAGAAGTCCGCGGTGATCCGGCGCGAGGTCGCCTCGTCGTTGGTGTGCTTGGCACCGTTCTCGCAGTACTCGTTGACGGGACGGTGCCCCGGCTCGGGCTCGGGCCACGCGCAGCCGGGGCAGTCCAGGCCGCGGACCTGGTTCAGGTTCAGCAGCGTGAGGGCCGTGCGCTTCGGCGACGTCTGGGACAGGGAGTACTGCATCGCGTGGTACACCGCCGGTACGCCCGCCGCCCAGGTCGCGGGCGGGGTGACCTCGAGGTGGTCGTCGTGCGGTTCCTCGCTCGGTGACTTCTGCAACGTGTCGTCTCCTCGTCCGTGTGGTGCGCCCGGAGCGTTCCCGCGCCCGGGGGTGACCGGGTTGGTGTGCGCGGGGCGGCCGGTCCCGGCCGCCCGGGGGCTCAGCCGGTCGGCCAGGTCGGTACCTCGGGCCGCTTCTGCCCGGAGCCGGGCCGTACGCGGCCCTTGGTGATCTCACCGCGCCAGGTGCCGGTCTCGCGGCCCTGGCCCTCGATGAACTCCTTGAAGCACTTCAGGGATCTGCCGACGTGCCGGCGGGCGATGCCGAGGGCGCTGCCCGCCCGCTCCAGCAGGCCCTTGGAGGGGAGGTCGATCCGCAGGGTCACCCGGCAGCGCTCCGCGTCCAGGGACCGGAACGACACCGTGCCCCTGTGCCGTGGCCTGTCGAGGGCCTCCCAGCTCAGGTGCTGGTCGGGGACCTGCTCCACGATCTCCGCGTCGAACCTGTAGGTCCTCCCCCCGAACCGGACCGCCCAGTGGGTGAAGGACGCCTGGAAGTGGTCGACGCGCCGGACCCCGTCCATGAACCGGGGGAACGTCTTGAACTGCGTCCACTGGTTGTACGCCACGTGGACCGGGACATCGACGTCGATCGACTCTTCGATGGTGCTCATGGACCCCGTCCGTCTCTGTGCATCCCGCCGGTGGCCGCTCCGCACGACGACCGGGCGCGGTCACCCGCGCTCGCGCACCCGGGTGCCCCGGCGGCGGCGTCTCATGCCGATCGGTGTCCCGGGCGCGGGGAGGCGGACCGTGACGCGCCGCCGGAACCGCTCGCGAGAGCCCCTGCCCAGGGCCCGGCGGCCCCATCGGCCGGGGACGTCGGGGCACATCACCCAAATGTCGTACCGGCCCGCGATCTCACCCGCCGTCAGGCCGCGCGGGCCGACGTCCGTGGTGCGCCTCCGGCGACTCCGCGCCCCGCACACGTGTTGCACGGAGCGCGGAGCACGGCACGCACCGTTCCCTCCTCGTCCGGCACGACGCGATGCGGCTGCGCCGCCGGTCGCTCTCCTCCGCAGGCGGGCCCCGGGTCAGCCGGCCGCCGTCGGCCGCAGCGCGTCCATGACGAGGTCGATCAGCCGCCCGGTCCGGTCGGAGGCGTCGTCGGCGGTGCTGACGAGGAAGATCCCCAGCAGCATCACGGTGACGTCGTACGGTTCGACGTCGGAACGGAGCGAACCGGCCTCGGCCCCGCTCGCGAGGATCGTGGCGACGGCGGTGGTGATGCGTTCCCGGGTGGCCGGTGTGGCGATCCGTCCCGAGGCCCAGCCGGCGCGGAGCGTGTCGGCCATGCCGCGCTTCGTCGCGACGAACGCGGCGTAACGCTCCATCCAGGCGCGCAGCGCCGCGTCCGGCGGAAGCGCCTCCAGCAGGGCGGGGGCGCTGCCGGCGACGTCGTCGAGCTCGGCGGCGTACACGGCCTCCACCAGCGCCTCGCGGGTCGGGAAGTGGCGGTAGAGCGTGCCGATGCCGACACCGGCCTCGCGGGCGATGCCCTCCAGCGGGACGGTGCCGTCCGAAGCCGCGAACGCGGCCCGGGCGGCCTGGACGAGCCTGTCCCGGTTGCGCAGCGCGTCGGCGCGCGGGGTGCGCGGCTTCTTCCCGGTGCCGGTTCCCCGGGGCGTCGGTTCGACGGAACTCAAAGCGGAGGCTCCTCCGGTAAAACTGCTACAGTCCAACTGAAGCGGAGGTCCCTCCGCTTCTCTCATCGTCTCACGAGGACGGACTCACCCATGCCCACGAGCAGCACTCCTTCCTCCCCGTTCACGGCCACCGGCGCGCCGCGCGCCGGAGGGGCCGGGACGATCGCGGGCCGTACGGTCTCCCGCGTCGGATACGGCGCCATGCAGCTGGAGCGCCTGCACGCCGACCGCGGCGCCGCGGTCGCGCTCCTGCGCCGTGCGGTCGAGCTCGGCGTCGACCACGTCGACACCGCCCAGTTCTACGGCGACGGTTTCGTCAACGGTGTCATCCGCGACGCGTTCCGCCCCGAGGACGGTGTCGTGGTCGTCAGCAAGGTCGGCGCCGACCCCGACCCGGGCGGCGCCCTCCCGCTGCGCCCCGCCCAGCGGCCCGAGGAGCTGCGGGCGAGCGTCGAGGACAACCTCAGGTCCCTCGGCGCGGACCGCATCCCGGTCGTGAACCTGCGCCGCCTGGACACCGGGCCGGGCCTGCGGGCCGAGGGCGACCAACTGGTCGACATCGACGACCAGCTCGCGGTGATGACCGCCCTGCGGGACGAGGGCAAGATCGGCGCGATCGGCCTGAGCAGCGTCACGCTCGACGGACTGCGCCGGGCCCTGCCCGCCGGGATCGCCTGCGTCCAGAACGCTTACAGCCTGGTGAGCCGGGACGACGAGGAGATGCTGCGGCTCTGCGTCGAGGAGCGGATCGCGTGGGTCCCGTTCTTCCCGCTCGGGGGCGCCTTCCCCGGCGTGCCGAAGGTGGCCGAGGAGCCGGCCGTCGTCGCCGCCGCGCGCTCCCTCGGCCGGACCCCCGCGCAGGTCGGCCTCGCCTGGCTGCTCCACCACGCGCCGAACACGCTGCTCATCCCCGGGACCGCGGACGCCGGCCACCTGGAGGCGAACATCGCCGCCGGGGCGATCGAGTTCGACGACGACACGCTGGCCGCGCTCGACGCCGTCGAGTCGCGGTCCGCCGACGCGACGCTCGGCTGAGAAGGTCCGCGGTGCATGCGCGGGACGGGACTCCCCTCCAAAGGAGT
>NZ_BMVU01000075.1 GCF_014650875.1 Streptomyces minutiscleroticus | reverse complement strand
GTCCACAGGAAGCGGGTGCCGATGAGGATGATCCCGGCGGCGGTCGCCCAGGCGATGACGGTGGCGGTGGTGGTGGCGGCGGTGGGCATGGCGAGGCACTCTCCCCTTGTGCGGCGGCCCCGACCTTGTGTCGAGCGCCGCTCTTTCTTCTAGCGATGCTAGCCATAGCGGCGGCCCGATGTCTAGCGCTGCTAGAATCGCGGCCATGTCCGTCACCCGAAACCGCCGCGAACGCGAACGCGCCCAACGCCACCGCCCGATCTGTCGCGCAGTCGTCCCGGCCGCGCCTTGGTCGGCAGGTCGAGAACCGGGCGGCGAGCTCCGGCGACATGTCCGGGTACGGTCGCCACGGTCTTGCCGGAGCGGTCGTCGGCGAGGGTGGCGAGCGGGTGACGGCCGTCGGCCGGGCCGGGCCCGCGACATGCCCGACCGCGCTTTTCCAGGCGGCCGACGCCTGCGGGAGGCGGGTGAGTGAGCCCTCGGAGACATCTCAGGGGGCGAACAAGTCAAGCGGCGCCTCGGTAATCGGCTTGCGGACCATGAGGCGAACCCGTTGCACCCTTACGATCTCGGCTCGCCTGGAAGACGGGTGGTTCGAATGTCCCGAACAACTGCCTGCATGACGGGGTTGTTCTCTTGGTCGCAGGCCACCGATCCGGCTTCAGGCGTAGCGTGCGAAAAGCGCCTGGAGGTATCCCTCCAGCCGCCTGGTCAGCAAGGTGGGGGTCAGATTGGCACGGCCCACTTCGCGCCATGGGACGGCGACCTTCTCCGCGTCAGGAGCGAAGGCCAAGGCGTCCAGCAGACGCCAGTAAAGATGAGAAGCGTGATCTTCAGCCAGCGTCCCTCCCGCCGCAACGTAGAGGTCGGCGAACTGCATGCCCGTGGAAACCCCGTGCAGCAGGGCGAGGGCTGTCGAGCAATGGGCCACGTCCAGGTCGGCCGGTCCCCACGAGGTCTCCACCCAGTCGACGACGCCGCTGATCCGCAATCCGTCGCCGTCGCCGGTGAAGAGGACATTGCCGGGATGGAAGTCCCGGTGCAGGAAGCAGGCCCGGTAGTCCGGGGGCTCGCGGCGGATCACGTCCACGGCCCGTTGCCACAGCTCAGGCCGCTCGGTGTCTTCGGGCGGGTTCACCCGCTCGGGAGAGGTCCACGCCTGATAGGTGCGAGGCCGTGCCTCTGCGGTCACTGGCAGCCGGTGGATGCGCAGCAACTGGCGGGCCAGCAGTTCGGCACGCCGGTCGGCGCCCTCATCACCCAGACGCACGGTCCCAGGCAGCAGGGACATCAGCAAGGACGGATGGTCGCAGTACTGTGCTGTCGGGTCCACCGCCACCAGCCTGGCCGCGGGCACATCCGTGCTGCCGAGCAGGCGCAGAATGGCTGCCTCGCGGGTCAGCAGGCCCTCCGCGTGGCGAACGTAGAAGGGCTTGACGAAAGACCGCAGGACCAGCGACCGTCGACCGCCCGGCCCGCAGATGTCCAGACGGCGCATTTCCGACGTCCAGCCGCCACGCAACCTCGAAACGTTTTCGATGCGTTCTGCCTCGGTGAGCCCCTTCTCCACCCAGGCACGCGTTGCACCCCAGCCCTGGTCCTCAAGATTGTTACCGGTGTGCTCGGTTCCCTCGCCCGCAACCATGGGGGCAGGGTACTCACTTATCCGACAGATGCCTTGGTCGCCCCACCTCCAACTCTTGGCAATTACTGCATAGTTGCGCCGATATGACTCCCCCGCTGAGACTCAGAGCCAGCTGAGTGGGTGTACTGACGAGCCCGTGGCCAACTTCCAGATCACGCAGCTGTTTGCTGTAACGGGGCGAAGGCGCGCTGTTCGTCGAACGGCTGCCGGGTTTGGAGACAGTGGTGGAGCTGGCCGAGGAAGCGGTTGAGCAGGTGGCGTTGGGCGGCGTTGTGCCAGTCTCCGTGTTCGCGTCGGCGCCGGTAGTGGGCGTTCGCTCCTGGTGAGGCGGTGAGGGATGAGAAGGCTCAGAGGAAGCCGGCGTGCATGAGCCGGTTGTTCTTGACGAAGCGGCGGCCGACGAAGTGCTTCTTGCCGGAGGCCCGGGTGATCGGGGCCGAGCCGGCGTAGGACTTCAGAGCTCTGGCGTCGGCGAACCGTGTCCGGTCGTCGCCGATCTCGGCGAGCAGCCGGGCTCCGAGCAGGGGGCCGAGGCCGGGGAAGCTGAGCAGGATATCGCTGTCGGCGTGCTCCTTGAACGCGGCTTCGGCGGCCGTGGTGAGGTCGTCCGCGGCCTGGCAGGCGGCATCCAGCTGCTTGAGCAGAGCCAGCAGCTGTTGGCCGAACGCGTCCTCGACGGCCGGGCGATGCCGAGCGTACTCGGAGCGGAAGATCTCCCGCAGGCGCGCGGTCTCGGTGTCGAAGGCGCGGGTGCGGCCGCTGCGCTTGAGGGCGGCGCGCAGCTGGGCGAGGGTGAGTTTCGCGGCCTTCGCCGGCGTCGGGGCGAGGGTGAGGACCGTTCGTGCGTCTGCCCTGGTCAGGCCGCCTTCCTTGTCCTGGAAGGCGTGCAGGGCGGCGGGGTAGTACTCGCGCAGCAGCGAGCGGACCTGGTTGGCGATCTGCTGGCGGCTCCAGACGGCGTCCTGCTGGGCTCGGGCCAGCACGGTGATGGCCTGGGCGAGTTCGCTGTCGGCGGGCAGCGGCCGGTGGGCGTGCATGTCGGTGCGCAGGATGTTCGCCAGGACCAGTGCGTCGCCGGGGTCGGACTTCTTGCGGCTGACGCCGTGCCGGTCGCGGTAGCGGGAGGCGGCAAGCGGGTTGATCGCGAAGACCTTGCGATCACCGGTGCGCAGGACGGCCACGAGCAGGCCGCGGCTGGTTTCGATGGCCACGGGTATGGGGTTCTCCGGGCTGTCGCCGTGTTCGGCCAACAGGTCCAGAAGTTTGCTGTAGCCGGCCGCGTCATCGCTGATGCGAGCCTTGGCGAGCAGGGTGCCGGTGTCGTCGACGACGGCGACGTCGTGGTGGCGCTCCGCCCAGTCGATGCCGCAGAACACGGTCAAGCTATCCTCCCAGATCCGTTCATTTATGCAGGTCACGAGCACATGCGGGTCGCGCAGCGTCCTAATCCCAGGACTCAGAGGTCCGCCATCTCAGTAGCCGTTCGCGACACCAGCGCACTCCAGGGGCTCGGTCTGTCTGCAGAGCTCGCGGGCTCGCGGATGAAACAAGAGGTCGACCCTGGGGCGGGCTCGTGCCGTGACGATCAACGTTCGGCCTGCCGCCGGGAGTTTCACGGTGATCACGGAGGCGCCGGGCTGTGCCGCTCTTGACAGAGGTCTCGAAGACCAGGGGAAACGAAGGCATCAGCCCGGCGCCCGCGTCATCACCGCGAGGTGCGGACGATGGTGGGGTCCGCGGCCGTGGCGAAGGCGCCGGGTCTCACCGCTCTAGGTGAAGGCCTCGCGGGCCAGGCTGACATCAGGCGTTGCCCGACGCCCACGACACCGCCACGGATCCCACCGGTGGACAGCGGCGCCAGTCTCAGAGCGGGTCTCCAGGACCATGAGGGCCGAAGGCGTTCCGCTGCCCGTTGTCGACCGCTCACCCAGCCCTTGCGAAGACCGGACTGAGCCGCCTACACCCCGGATTAGAGCAGGGCCGGGACGCTCATCCTCAACGTGTGCTCCGGGGCGCCGGGCAGGCCGTCGAGGAGGTGCTCGAAGTGGCCGGGTCCGGAGTCACGTCGCGGCTGGAAGGCCGCGCTCCGTCGAGGAGCACGGCGTGCGGGGCGGGCACGTCCTGGTCGGCCTCGACCTGGCGGGCGGTGCGCGCGGCGGTGACCGCGTCGCGGGGGCCCACCGGCGGAGTGCCCGTGAACGGCGAGGGGGACAGCGCCCCGCCGCCGAATCGTGTGTTTTCCCTTGACGGAACGCACACGGGCGGCGAAGGGTGGCCCTCACACCGGTTGACAACGTTGTCCGACCGGTCGTGGGAACCGTAGGAGGAGAACCACTGTGGGGTCGACATCCCTCGCTCTCGGCCGACGCCGACTGCTTCAGATACTCGGCGTCTCGGGCGCCGCCGCGCTGTCGACGGGGACCAGCACGACGTCGGCCGCCGCCGCGCCCCGTCCGGCGGCGGCCGGTGACGACGCCGACGACGTCGCGGCGACGTACTACCGGGTGCTGCTGCGGCACACCAGGTGGTCCGAGACCCAGTGGGACGAGGCGCGGGGCATCTACACGGACAAGTCCTTCGGCTTCGCGGTGGTGCTCGGCCACGCCGTGCTGCTGACACATGGCGCCTTCGACGAGGAGCTGGCCGGGATCGACCGGCTCACACTCCGGCGGCGGACGCTCGCGACCCTGCGCCACTTCGCCGCGTCGAACCGGCTCACCGGCGGCACGCAGTGGGGCCGCACCCTGTTCTTCGACAGCACGTTCCAGTCGTACTTCGTCCTGGCCGCCCGGCTGCTGTGGGAGGAGCTGGACGACGCGACGCGGAACCTGGTGGACCGGATCGTCCGTGAGCAGGCGGCCTACACCCACTCCCTGGGTACGGGCGACGACCCGGCCTCCGGCGCCTGGACGCCCAACGGCCTCGTCGGCGGACACGTCGGTGACACCAAGCTGGAGGAGATGGGCATCTACGCCCAGGCGCTCGCCCCCGCCCTCGCCTGGGCGCCGGACGACCGGCGGCGCGCCGACTGGGCCGCCGACTACGGCGTCTGGTCGCGCAACGAGGCGGGGCTGCCGCAGGCCGACCTGGCCAACCCGGCGCGGGTGGACGGCGTCCCGGTCTCGCACAACACCGCCCGCAACACCTACGACACCTTCATCGTGGAGAACCACGGCTCGTTCGGACCGCACTACCAGGCCGAGCTGTGGCGCACCTCCGGCCGGAACGCCGCGCATTTCCTGGCCGCGGGACAGCCGCTGCCCCAGGTGCTGACCCGGCAGCCGAACGCCGTACCGCTGTGGCGGACCCTGCTGGGCGTGATGTCGGACGCGGGCGAGCCGCTGATGCCGATGGTGAACGACCGTGAGCACCTGTACGGCCGTGACGTGATCCCGCTGGCCTTCCTCTCGCGGGTGATGGGCGACCGCGCGGCGGCCCGTGCCGAACTGGACCTGGCCTCACGGCTGGAGGCGTACCAGGCGTATCCGCCCGAGCACCGGCTGGCGAAGTTCTCCGGCGAGCCCAAGTACGAGCCGGAGGCCCGCGCCGAACTCGCCATCAGCTATCTGCTGCACGTCTGGCCGCAGGCGGGCGAGCGGGTGGCTCCCCTGTCGTCGCGGGAGCTGTTCGCGTACGCGTCCGGGGTCACCGACTTCGGTACCGGGCCCGGTCTGGTCTCGCACCAGTCCGCCGCCGCCTGGGCCGGTGCGGTCTCCAAGCCGGGCTTCGTCAAGTTCGCCTGGCAGCCCGGCCACGACGACTGGCTCTTCCGGCTCAGCGGCAGCACGCCGATGTTCCTGCCCTCCACCACCCTGGAGGTCACCGGACGGGCGGTGCGCACGTACACCGGCCTCCGGGACGGCTTCGACGGCAGTGCGACGCTGTTGCGGCTCGAAGACGGCTTCGCCGGATTCACGACGCTGCCGACCGGAGCGGTCGTCCACGCCGCCGAAGGACCGGACACGCTCGGCGGCCGCCTGGAGGTGCACAACCTCACCATGCCCGGCGTGGCCGGCCTGGACGGCGGCCGCACCTACCGCTTCGCCGAGGGCACGGTCACGGTCGCGGCCCAGGACGGCTCCGGCGCCTCGACGGGTCGCGTCGACGAGCTGGCCTTCGGCCGTACGACGGTGCGGCACCTGCGGATCCTGGGCGTGAAGCCCGACCCGGCGTACGGGTACTCGCTGTTCACCCTGGAGGCGCGCGACGGCGAGGACGGCCGGGACCTGGCCCGGGGCGGGAAGGCCACGGCCTCCTCGTACACCGCGGGCAAGGGACCGGAGCTGGCCGTGGACGGCGACGACGCGACCCGCTGGGCGGTGTCCACGGCCGACCGGCCGCGCGCCGACAGCTGGCTGGCGGTGGACCTCGGCGCGCCACACGTCCTGGACCGGGTCACCCTGCGGTGGGAGAAGGCGGCGGGCCGCGCCTACCTCGTGCAGGGCTCGGACGACGGTGAACGGTGGACGGACCTGGCCGGCGGCCCGGCCCCGGCGCTGCGCAGCCTGGGCGGCTGGCTCGACGTCGACGGCCGCGCGGGCCTCGTGATGCGCGGGGACCGCCGTGCGCTGTCCGTGTACGGGGACACGATCACCCTGGCCGAGGACGGTGAGGGACCTGTAGTGGTCGAGGGCCACTGCGGGGCGTCCGCCGACGAGCTGCGCGCCCTCGCCCGCCGTCCCGCGCCCACGACCGGGGACCGAAGGGTGAGGGCAGCGGTGACGGACGGGTACCTGAGCCTGTTCAACCTCTCCGACCAGGCGGTCCGCACCACGGTGGCCCTGCCGCAGGAGGGCCGTCGCCGCGAGGTGTACGAGGGCGAGCAGACGGTGACCCGGAGCGGGCTGAGCCACCGGGTCGAACTGGACGGGGCGTCGGCGCTCCTGCTGCCGCCCCGGTTCACGCTCGTACCGCTGTCGGGGCGCTCCCTGCCGACCGGGCTGCGGGTGCGGGTCGCGGACGCCGCCACACTGCGGCTGACCGGGCCGGCCTGCCGGGTGCGGGTCGAGGCGCAGGGCCACGCGACGGCGGTCACGGTGCGCCCGGGACACGATACGGAGGTCACCGTGCCCGGCGCGCGGCCGTATCCGGCGGAGGACCACGCGCTCGGCCGGACGACCTTCCCGAACGCGCCGCTGCCGCGGGGCATGTCGGAACCGGCGGCGGCGGTGGACGGCGACCCGCGCACGGCCTGGCGTCCCGGCCGGGACGGCCGCATGGTCGTGGACCTCGGGGCCCGGCGGGAGGTGCGCCGGGTGGAGGTGGAGTGGTCCGGCGGACGGGCGCCGGACGCCCAGGTGGAGTTCAGCGACGACGGCGTGCGCTACCGCCGGGTGGGCGCCCCGGCCGGCCGGGGCCGGGTCCGCCGTCTGGAGCGCACCGGCTCGCCGCGCTACGTCGCGCTCAAGGTGTCCGGGGCTGCGGAGGGGGCCACCGGCGTGGTCCGGCTCTCGGTGCTCTGAGCGCGGCGTCCGGTGCACCGGGCGGCCGTCCGAACCCGGCCGCCCGGCCTCGGAGGTACGTACGACCGCGAGGCGGGCAACAGCCTCGCGGAGATCGAACCGGCGGATCGGGGTGCGACAACGGAGAACCGTTGCATCCCGGTGCCTGCTGTCTCCTGCCGCGACGGCGCGGTGCCACCCGCCCGCCGGGCCGGGCGCCGCGCGGGACTGCCGACCGGGTCGGCAGGCGGCCCGGGAACGGACACGGATGCATGCGGCCGACGGCTTACCCCGTGGGGCTGGTTCCCGCCGCAGGCGCCCCGAAGAAACCGATGAGGTAGGGGAACGGCCGGCTGGTCCGGCCCGTTGGACGGGCATGGGGTCGGACAAGCGGACGGGACATCAGGGGACCGGGCCCGGGGCGATCACTCCGGACGGCTGCGCGGTCGAGCTGTACTCGCGGCTGCCGGTCGGAGCCGAACCGGACATCGTCGCCGCGGCCGTGCCGGCGGGTGCGCACGTCCTGGAGTTGGGCTGTGGCGTGGGGCGCGTGACCCATCCGCTCCTGGAGCGAGGTTTCGCTGTGACCGCTGTGGACGAGTCCCCGGAGATGCTCGACCGGGTCCGCGGGGCGCGCACGCTGTGCAGCCCGATCGAGGACCTCGATCTGGACGAGACGTTCGACGTGGTGATGCTCGCGTCGTTCCTCGTGCACGCCGGAGAGGCCGAAGTGCGCCGGGCCCTGCTGCGCACCTGCGTGCGGCATCTCGCGGCGGGAGGCTGCGTGCTGATCCAGCGAGAGGGCGAGGACTGGCACAGGGACCTGCCGCGCGAGCGTGTCGACCCCAGCGGGTTCACGGTGCGGATCGTGTCGGCCGAGCCGGCCGGTGACGGGGTGAACTCGGTGTATGCGGAGTACGAGTTCCCGGATGCCACGTGGACACAGACGTTCCTGTCCCGGCCGTTGACGAAGGAGCAGTTCGAGGGGGCGCTTGCGGAGGTGGGCCTGAGGGTGGACACGTACCTGACGGAGGACCGGACATGGGTGCGGGCGGGTCTCGCGATCCAGGGATATGTGCCTGGCCGAGGAGTCTCCGGAGTTGCGGGGTCGGTTCGGGGTCCGGGGATGCCCCCGCCCGGGAGTCGGCATGCCCGCCTCCCGGCTTCGGCAGGACGGATACACCGCAAAGCGGGCGGCGAACCGTGAATGAACAGGAAATCTGCAGCCCGACCGGAGCGGTCCTCGCCTGACCGGCAGCGCCTTCCGGCGGGCCGGCGAAACCCCCTCCGGTCCGACTCCGCCCCTTCGGCCGGAGGTCGGTTGCGCCGCCGCGGTTCGAGGCGGTGGTCGGGCGGCGGCGTGGTCGTCGTGTCGGCGGTGGCAGGCACGGGCCACCGCCTGGTGGCGGCCGCGCCGGTACGACCAGGCCGGACCGTGCCGGATCCGCTCGGCTCGGGGCGGCTGGGACTGCACCGGCACCACCAGGCGGCGGATCTCATAGGCGCCGAGCCCGACGGCGTGGATCCCCGCCGGTGAGAGTCCTGAGCTCGCCCGCGCCACCCACCTCGAGCACCTGGACCTCTACCCGGGCCACTGCCCGACGGCCACCGGCCTCCGCGAACTCGCCCGCGTCCTGACGGAGGCCGCCGGCTCCCAGGCGCGATGCCGTTTTTCGGTGAGCGACTTCTTCGGTGGGCGTTTCCGCGCGGTCAGCATCCCAGGGCGATGGTGTGGCCGACGGTGGCCGGATCGGGCGCCGACGCCGCCCCGCGCACCCGCGCCCGGGCCGTCGGCCGGACGCTCGTCGGACCGCTAAGCTCAGTGGCTGTGTGGAGCGCGACTGCGGCGGCAGTGAGAGGGAACGGACGGACCGTCGCCGCCCGTTGGGGCCGGCTCAAGGCCACCACCCGGGACGCGGTCGTCACCGTGGCGCTCGCGCCCGTCGTGTTCGCGCCGCTGACCTCCGAGATCGGCGCCCAATTCGGCGACCTGCCGCAACGCCCGTACGACCCGGCCGGGGCACTGCTCACCGCCGCCCTGTGGCTGCCGCTCGCCGCGCGGCGACGGTGGCCGGCAGGCTGTCTGACGGTGGTCGCTCTCGCCTTCGCGGTGCGCGAGGCCGCCGCCTACCCGACGGTGTTCGCGAGTGTGGGGCTGTACGCCGCCCTGTACGGGGCCGGCGCCCACGGAGGGCGGCGGGCGGACCGTGCGGTGCCCCTCGCCGGCACCGCGCTCTACGTCGCGTTCGCGCTCGCCCTGCACCTGAGGGGCGCCCCGCACGGAGTTCCCGACTACACCCTCATGTACCTGGTCCTCGCCGCCTGCTACGGCGCCGGCCGCACCGTACGGGCCCGGCGGGCCGCCGAGGAGGAACGGCGGCGCCTGGCGGCCGAGGCCGCCGTCGCACGGGAGCGTGCGGACATCGCCCGCGAGCTGCACGACGTGGTGACCCACCACGTCACCGCGATGGTCGTGCAGGCCGACGCCGCGCAGTACCTGCTCGCCGACGCCCCTGACCGGGTCGCCACCGGCCTCGGCGCGATCAGCGACTCCGGACGCCACGCGCTGACCGACCTCCAGTACCTGCTGGGGGTGTTGAAGGCACCGGACGGCGGTACGGAGCGCGGGCCCGGCCCCGAAGGCTTCGCCGGCCTCGTGGAGCAGACCCGCGCGGCGGGCCAGCCCGTGGAGCTGACCGAGTGCGGCGAGCGCGCGCCGATGGCCTCGGCCGTGGAACTGGCCGCCTACCGGGTGGTGCAGGAGGCCCTGACCAACGCCCTCAAACACGCCCCGGGCCACCCGACACACGTACGGGTACGGTACGGCACCGACGAGATGGAGGTCGAGGTGACCACCGACGGCACCCCCCGCACCGCCCTCGCGGCCACGGTCCCCGCGCCCCGGCCGCTGGGCCGCGGCGGCGGCCACGGACTGCTCGGGCTGCGCGAGCGCGTCGGCGTCTGCGGCGGCGAACTGCGCACCGGCGCCCGCCCGGACGGCGGCTTCGGCGTCCACGCCCGGATACCCGCCCGGGGCGGCGTGACATGACCATCAAGGTGTTGATCTGCGAGGACCAGGAGCTGGTCAGGGCCGGCTACGCCACCGTCCTCGGCGCCCAGCCGGACCTGGAGGTGGTCGGCGAGGCAGGCGACGGCCGCGCGGGCGTCGAGGCGGCCCGACGGCTCACGCCGGACGTGGTGGTGATGGACATCCGGCTGCCCGTCCTGGACGGCATCGAGGCCACCCGCCTGCTGGCCGGCCCGGAGGCCACCGCACCCGTCAAGGTCCTGGTCGTCACCACCTTCAACCTCGACGAGTACGTCTACGAGGCGCTGCGGGCCGGCGCCAGCGGCTTCCTGCTGAAGAACGCGCCGCCGCGCGAACTGGTGGACGGCATCCGTACCGTCGCCGCAGGCGAGTCGCTGCTCGCGCCCGCCGTCACCCGGCGTCTGGTGGGCCGGTTCGCCGAACGTATCCGCCCCGCCGCCGAGAACCGCCGGACGGCCGTACCGGAGGCCCTGTCCGCCCTCGCCCCGCGCGAGACCGAGGTGCTCCGGCTCATCGCCGAGGGGCTGTCGAACGCCGAGATCGCCGACCGGATGGTGCTCAGCCGCGAGACGGTCAAGACGTACGTCTCCCGCATCCTGACCAAACTCGGCCTCCGCGACCGCGTCCAGGCGGTGGTCCTCGCCCACCGTGTCGGTCTGGTTCCCACCGAGGAATAGAGGGGAACAGAGGAACAGCGGAGGCGACGGCGGTCGCGTTGTCCCCCGTGAGAGCTACCCGCGCTGTCCACCACGGGGTGACGTCCAGGCCCCCTCCCCGCTCATAGCGTGCCGGACATGGATCTCACGAAGCAGGCAGCGCGGTTCACGGCGCGGCTGAGCACCCTGTTCGCCCAGACCCCGGTCGTCGCCTCGCGCCGGGTGCGTCCGGCCGCCGTCCGGCTGGTGGTGTCTGCGGTGGCCCTGATCGCCGTGATGGGCGCCGCCGCCGGGATACGGGCCGTCGCCGGCGCCGATCCGGTGCTGTCCCTGATCGGCGGCGCCCTCGTCACCGTCGGCGCGCTCGCCGCCTACGCGGCACTGGTACGGGCCCTGGAGCAGCGCCCGGTCACCGAACTGGACCCCGCGCGGGCCCGGCGCGACCTGAGCGCCGGCACCCTCACCGGACTGGCCCTGTTCCTCGCGGCGTTCGCGCTGATCGCTCTCTTCGGCGGGTACAACACCGAGGGCGGAGTCTCGGTCGGCGGCGCGATCACGGTGTTCGGACTGATGACGGGCGTGGCCGTCACCGAGGAACTCCTCTTCCGCGGCGTACTGTTCCGCCTCGTCGAGGAGCTGGCCGGCACCAAGGGCGCGCTCGCCGTCTCCGCCGTCCTCTTCGGCGGGCTGCACCTGCTCAACCCGGACGCCACCGTGTGGGGCGCGCTGGCCATCGCCGTCGAGGGCGGGGTGATGCTGGGCGCCGCCTACGCCGCCACCCGCTCCCTGTGGGTGCCGATCGGCCTGCACCTCGGCTGGAACTACGCCCTCAGCGGCATCGTCGGCGTCACCGTCTCCGGCGACGACACCGGTCCGCGCGGGCTGCTGCAAGGCGTCCTGTCCGGGCCCGAGGCGCTCACCGGCGGCGCCTTCGGCCCCGAGGCGAGCCTCTTCGCCATCCTGGTCTGCGCGGTCCCGACGGTGTACTGCCTGCGGGCGGCCGGACGGCGAGGCCGGATCACCGCCCGCGCCTAGCGGCCTCGGTGGTGTTCTCACCGGATGCCGCCGTGTTGCCGTCAGGGGCAGCCGCGACCTTGTCGGGGGTCATGGTGCGAACACCCGGCCCGGGGCGGCGGGAGCGGACCGAGCCGTTCAGGTGGCAGCGGGGTTGCCGCAGCACTTCTTGTACTTGCGCCCCGAACCGCACCAGCAGGGGCCGTTGCGGGGCGGGGGCCATGCCTGGGCCCGGTCGCGGGCGGCAAGATCGGCGGCATACTCGGCGCGGGCGCCCTCGTCCTCGGCGGACAGCCTCTCCTCGCGGGTGAACCTCTCGTAGTCGGCTACGTCGCCCTGCGCGATCCCCAGGTGGACTGCGCCCTCCTCGGACAGACGGCGCAGGCTTTTCTCGACCCCGCGGATGTGCTCGCGGTGCTCGGTGCCGTAGTCGTCCGCGAACCGGGGCCAGGTGGCCAGAAGCCGGCTGAACTCCTTTTCGGGCCAGAACAGCACGCAGGTCATGCTGGGGCGGGACAGTGCGGCGCGGCGGGCGGCGAGTTCGGCGGTGAGCCGGTCGATCGACGCCTGCAGGGCCTCGGGGTCGCCGCTTTCGGCGGCCCGCAGATGCTCGGGGGCGTGCAGATCGTCCAGGGTGCCGGGGCCGCGGAGCAGGGAGGGGCGGTTCTCGTGCAGGGTGTCGGCGAGGCGGTCGAGTTCGTCGTGCGGCTGGGTGAGCCGGCGGCGCACGCGGTGGCGGCCGATCGCGAGCATCTCGATCCCGCCGGGATCGGCGGCGTCCTCGACGGCGGCGGCGGTGAGCGGAGCGGTCGGGCCCAGCAGGTGGGTGATGCCGGCGGTGAACCAGTCGCCGGCGTCGTGCAGTTCACCGGCGCTCTCGAACATCTCGGCGACGGTGTTCCAGGCTCCGGCGTCGGTGGGATGCCCACGCCGCAGCCTGTCGGCCGCCTCCCGGGCCTCGCCGGTGCGGCCGGCGTCCCACAGGGTGCTGATGCGGTAGGCCTCGATCAGGTCGGGCTGGTCGCAGTCGCCGTCCAGCAGTTGCCGGTAGCAGGCCAGCGCCCGGTCGTACTGCCCGGCGTCGCTCCAGACGGCCGCCGCGTCCAGGAGGATCTCTTCTTGCTCGTCCGGATACTGCCGGGCCAGAGCCTCCAGCCCTTCCGCTTCCCGGGCGGAACGCTGCTCGGCGGGAACGGCGGTCTCGGCAGGTGCGGGGCGGCGCTTGCGGGACATGCCGCAAGCCTACCGTCACTCTGCGGGGCACCGGGGCAGCGTCCGGCGTCCTGTCCGGAACACGCGGAAAGCGCCGCCTGTGTCGACCGGGTCTGTGTGGCCAGGATCTATAGATGCGCCTCTTGCAGGCTTTTATGTCCATTTGAGAAATACCGATCGGTCTTGGGGGTGCTCCGGACGGCAAAGGGACACCAGTGACACTGAAACGCAAGGCCGATCCGTACACCGCGATTCGTCGCGGCGCCCGGGGCGGACATGGCGAACCGGGACGTGCAGCACACGTACGGGGTGGGCTCCCGGACGGTGAAGGCGGTTGCGGGACCGCGCGACCGGCATCGCGCAACACGCAGCCGGGCGCTGTCGAGTCTTCTGGAAAAGACGATGCCGTCCTGCCCCGCACGCGAGGGCCGGACACCCGTCACCGCGGTGCAATGGCTTTGAGCCAGTCCTCGACGGTGAGGACGTCCGCCCATTGCGGAAACAGCTTTTCGGTGAGGACCCGGTGCACCTCGGGGTCGGTGTCGAGGCAGGCATCCGCCAGGACGGTGAGGCCGAAGTCCAGGTCGACGGCGTGCCACAGGGTGGACAGCACCGCAGCACTGGTGGCGATGCCCGTGAGAACAAGGCTGTCGACGTCCCGGGCTCTGAGGACCAGGTCGAGGTCGCTGCCCGAGAACGCGCTCCCCCGCCTCTTGGTGACCACGACGTCGCCCTGCCGGGGTGCGACGTCCTGATGGATCTCGGTGCCTGGTGCGCCTTCGGTGAACAGACCGGCCCGGACGATGTTCGTGAGCACCTTGTTGCGGGGGCTGACTTCTGGAGCGCCCGGCCGTAAACCGATCACCACGTAGATCACGGGGATGTCGACGAGCCGGGCACCGTCGATGGCCCTGCGCAGGCGCGGCAGATATCCGGAACCGTCATCGGCCATGGCCACAATGTCCCGTTGGACGTCCATCACCAAGAGTGCGCTGCTCGCCATGTTCACCGCCTTTCCATGTCGAGGAAGACGAACGAGTCTTCCGATGGGGGCAGCTTTCGCACAAGTCTTCCAATGGGGCAGCCTTCGCAACCGTCCGGCTACGGACGAAGGCCAGCCGCGGCGCCGTTGAGCGGAAAGGCGGCCCGGGTGAACTGCTCGCGGTCGGCGTACTCGATCTCGTCCGCCGCCTCGCGTCCCACCACCTCACCCACCTCCACGACGAACGAGGCCGGCACGATTTCGACCGCGCCCGGTACCCGACCCAGCTCGTCGTTCGCGAACTGGTCACCGCTGTCTGCGAATACGCTCCTGGACCCGTCCGGCTGGAACTGCAGACACCGCGCGAGGCGAGGCGTGCACGTGGGCTCCGGGCAGCTGGTCCGGGATCCGTGTGGCCAGCACCGGCAGAGGAACACTCGGCGGGGCCTCTGCCCGTGGCCCGGGCTCTCCCAGGAACGGAACATTGTCATGAGGCGTCGTCCCCTGCCGGTGGCGCGCCCCCCATGTCCGTTCCCCGGTACCTGCGACCCATGGTCTCTCGCGGCGGCCGCCTACTCGTAGCAGCTGCCGCCGCACAAGACGGTGACCGTGCCATCGACGCCGGCCGCTGCTGCGGTGTCGTGGCCGGCCCTCGGGGGAGGCCGACCGCGGCCGCCTCGGAGGCGACGGAGTCCACCACGCCTGCTCGGCGCCGCCCACCCGCACAACCTTCCAACCGCCGGATGGCTGAGCGTCCCGCACCAGGGTCCGCACGCCTCGGGCGGCTCGGAGAGGTTACGGGGCTTTGGCCGGTGTCCGGCACGCGTCGCGCGGTCGGTTCGGATGACCACTGGAGAACGACGTGGCTCCGTCTGCGGGCGACAGTGTCATGACGAGCCCATGCCCGGTACCGGCGAGGGAAAAATCCCGTTCATCGCTCTGCAAAGTGATCGCTGGATCGGTGTACCCGGTCAGCGTGCCGGATCGCGAGAAGGCTTAACGTCTGGGAGGTATGCGATTGCACGAACCAGAAAGGCGTCCCATGCTCCTCCGGGCGAACCAGGTCGTGGTGGATGCAACGTCCGGCGCCCTCACCCCCTGGACCGACTTCACAGCCCCCTTTGACGCCGTCCTCGGAATCTGATCCCAGCTCGTCACATCCCAAGTATCCGATGATCCCGAAGCCGTCCCATGTCTTGTCGGGCCGGTGCAGCATGATGTCTTTCGAATGGTGACCCGTTGAAGCGGTTGGTGTCTGACGAATTGTGGTCCTTGGCCGCCCCGTTGCTTTCCTCGTTCTCGTCGTGTCCGCAAGGCCGTCACACGGATCCGCACGGCGAGCGCCCCGCCTTCACCGCGGTGGTGTATGTACTGGCCAGCGGATGTGCCTGGCGACATCTGCCCGACAGCTTCGGCATCTCCCCCGCTACCGCGCGTCGGCGATTCTCGATGTGGACCAGGAACGGGTTGTGGCGGCAACTGCGTCAGGCGGTGCTGGACGAGCCCGGTTTCCGGAGCGAGTCGGACTGGGCTTCCGCGATCGTGGATGCAGCCGAGGTCCGAGCGAGAGCTGATGTGCGGGAGGGGTCTGAGAATATGACCCGAGGCACCTTCCACATGCCAGCTGCCAAGTGCGCCATGGCGGAAGGACAAGCTCGTGCATCGAGCGTGCGGGGCCCGGTGGGATAGCGGTCGGAGACCGCGTCGAGGCGGCCCGGTTCGAGGACCCGCTGCACGCGACCGGTGAGCACGATGTGATCGGCGGTGCTGACGTCCGGTTCGGCGAGTACCTCCTCCAGGGCCGGCAGGACTCCGTGGATGTCGGACAGGACGGCTACCGGGACTGTTCGCAGTGCACCGGGTTTCAGCCCGGTGGTGAAGCGAATCTGAGAGCTGCTCTGGCCTCAGCTGTGTGCACGGATCCGCACTGTTCACCTCGGCCCGGGTCGGAGCGGCCGGTTCTGCTGCTCGATGTACTGCTTCACGATGCTGAGCGGTGCCTTGTACCCGAGCGCCGGTCAGCGCAGCGCGTCGGCGAGGGCGTTCGGGTGTGCGCGGGTGGTCTACAACGACGCGCTCCGCGCCCGGGAGACCGCCCGCAGCGAAGGCATGCCGTTGCCGAAGACCGGGGACCTGTCGAAGCGGCTCATCACCGAGGCGAAGAACACCCCGCAACGGGCCTGGCTCGGCGAGGTCTCGGCGGTCGTCCTCCAGCAGTCCCTGCGCGACCTGGACACCGCGTACAAGAACTTCTTCGACGGGCTGAAGGGCAGGCGCCCGCGCATGGGCGCGCCCCGGTACAAGTCGCGCAAGGACACCCGGCAGGCGGTGCGCTTCACGGCGAACGCCCGCTGGTCGATCACGACCGGCGGAAAACTGCGCCTGCCGAAGATCGGCGACCTGAAGGTGAAGTGGTCCCGCTCCCTGCCCTCGACGCCGTCCACGGTGACGGTCGTCAAGGACAGCGCGGGCCGATACTTCGCGAGCTTCGCCGTCGCAACCGGCCCCGAGGAGATCCTGCCGCAGGCCCCTGCCGAGGTGGGCATCGACCTGGGGCTGGGGCACTTCGCGGTCCTGTCGGACGGCACGAAGATCGACAGCCCGCGCTTTTTGCGCCGGGCCGCCAAGCGCCTGAAGAAGGCGCAGCACGCTCTCTCGCGCAAGGACAAGGGCAGCAAGAACAGGGACAAGGCCAGGGTCCGCGTCGCACGGGCACACGCCCGTGTCGCGGACGCACGCCGCGATTTCCACCACCAACTCTCCACACTGCTGATCCGCGATAACCAAGCAGTCGCCGTGGAGGACCTGGCGGTGAGAGGACTCGCGCGTACGCGCCTGGCCAAGTCCGTGCACGACGCCGGGTGGTCGGCGTTCGTGAGCATGCTGGAGTACAAGGCCGCCCGGTACGGGCGCACCCTCACCCGGATCGGCCGCTTTGAGCCGACATCCCAGGTGCGCTCGCAGTGCGGCGTCAAGGACGGCCCCAAGCCCCTGCACGTCCGCACGTGGACCTGCCGGGCCTGCGGGGCCGTCCTTGACCGGGACATCAACGCGGCGGTCAACGTCGCCAAGGCGGCCGGACTGGCCGTGTCAGCCTGTGGAGCGCGGGTAAGACGGGCACCCGTGCCCGCACCGCGCAGCGAAGCAGGAACCCACTCGACACCGCAGCCTTCAACGGCGCGGTAGGCGGGAATCTCCCCCCTTCAGGAGGGAGAGGATGTCAATCGGTTCAGCATGGTCACCACTGTGGGGTGAAGGCAGCCGAACGGTGTGATGTTTCGCGCGGCGCGTAGTTCAGTAGTCCAGAGGAGGGCCGTTCGGCGTGTGTGGCCGCCGGGGCGTGGTTATTCCTCCGTGCGCGGGGGCGCCGTCTCCTCGGCGACGCTGCTGAAGAGGCCGCGGTCCGGCTCGCCCGCGGTCCGGCTCGCACAGGAACGCCACGTACGTCGCCTTCCGCGAGGTCGGCCGCGCGACGCCGGGTGCGGCCGCGAGCGGTGAGCAGCCCCGTGCGCGCGGGCCGGTGGTACGCAGGTGGCGCCCGCTCGGACCGCGGTTCCGAGCAGCCCCGTGCGCGCGGGCCGGTGGTACGCAGGTGGCGCCCGCTCGGACCGCGGTTCCGAGCAGCCCCGTGCGCGCGGGCCGGTGTCCGTATCACGCCGGGTGCGCCCGCGGCGACGACGCGGGCGCCGAGCCGTCAGGCGGGCTGGACGGTGATGGTGCAGAGGCGCTTGGTGGCGCGGGTCAGGGCCACGTACAAGTCCCTTTCCCCACCGGGGCGGGCCGTGATGATCTCCTCGGGGTCCATGACGACGACCCCGTCGAATTCCAGGCCGCGTGCTTCGGACGCCGGCACGATGCGGGCGTGGCGAGCGATGCCCTGGGCCGTCAGCTCGCTCACCCTGGTGTCCGCGCAGATCACCCCCAGAAGCTCGCCCGGGTGCGCGGTGCTCTGGGCGCGGAGTTCCTGAACGACGGCGGTCACCGACCCGTCCGGAGGTACGGTCACGGTGCGGGGGCTCTCACCGCTTCGCAGTGACCGTGTGGGCTTCTGGTCCGGAGCGATCCGCGCGAGCAGGTCCCGGACGCTCTCCAGGATCTCCTGTGTGGTGCGGTAGCTGACGGTCAGGTTGTGCAGTGCGAACCGCGGTCCGACGTCGGAGCCCAGTGCTTCCTTCCAGTCGCGTGCTGTCACGGCCGGGCCTGCCTGGGCGAAGTCACCCACCAGCGTCATCGACCTTGCCGGGCAGCGGCGGACGATCATCCGCCACTGCATGGCGGTCAGTTCCTGCGCCTCGTCGACGACGACGTGACCGTACGTCCGCTCGGGAGGGCCGCCGACCAGGCTCGCCGCCTCGTCCAGCAACGGCACGTCGGCATCGGTCCACGGGTCGTCCGGGCCGCGCAGCAGAAGGGACCGCTCCTGCGCGGTCAGGCGGGGCAGGCGCTCGGCGAGAGCCTCGGCGTTCGTCAGGAGCGCCTTCACGAGGTCACCGGGTACCAGCCGCGGCCACAGCGCCTCGACCGCTCGGTCGACGCCGGCGTCGTCGAGGAGATCGGCTCGGAGGGCGTCCAGGTCCAGCTCGTGGACCGGACCCGAGTCGGCCGCGCCTTCGGCACGGCGCTGGACCGCCCCCGTGAACCGGTCGAGGTCCATGCCCGTCATCCTTTCGGCATCGGCGTCGATCTGCTCCAGGAGGTCGCCCATGTCTCGTTGCATCGCGTCGGTGACGGCGTCGACCAGGAGCTCCTTGAACACCTGGCGCGCGGGGTTGTGGCCGGTTGCGGCCGCCACGGCGGCGTCGCGTGCCGTGGCGACTTCCTCGCCGGAGAGGTGAACCAGTTCCTGTCCGACCCGCACGGTGAAGTCACCGGCGGGGGCTTGACGGGCGCGCAGCAGGCCGGCCAGGGCGTCGGCGAGGTCAAAGCTGCCCTTGAGGCGCGCCGTGTCGAACGGGTCCACCGTCTCCGTGGCCACTCCGGCCAGTTCCCGGCAGGTCGCCAGAACGACGTCGTTCTCTCCGAGCGAGGGAAGGACCTGGGAGATGTAGTCGAGGAACCGGGCGTTCGGGCCCACCACCAGGACACCCTCCTCCGCGGCGCGCGGGAACGCGTACAGGACGTAGGCCGCCCGGTGCAGGGCGACCACCGTCTTGCCGGTGCCGGGCCCGCCCTGCACCACGGTCACCCCGCGGTGGGCGGAGCGGACGATCTCGTCCTGCTCGGCCTGCAGCGTCGCGACGGCCGCTTGCATCCTGCCCGTACGCCGTGCCGACAGAGCCTCGGTCAACGGGCCGTCCCCCACGACGTCCTCGTCGGTGGGGGCGGTCCCGTCCAGCAGTTCGTCGCTCACCGAGACGACCGTGCGCTCCTGCAGGCGCAGGTGCCGGCGCCGCCGAAGGTCCATCGGGTGGACCGGTGTCGCCTCGTAGAAGGGCCGCGCCGCGTTGGCGCGCCAGTCCACGAGCAGAGGGAGGTCGTCCGCCTCCGTCTGCAGTCCGATCCGCCCGATGCGCAGGGCCGTGCCGTCCGTCCAGTCGATGCGCCCGAAGACCAGCCCCTTTTCGGCACCCTCCAGCCGGCCGATCTCCTTGGTCAGGCGCTCGACGGCGATCTCCCTCTCGTACGCCTCGCCGGCACTGTCCGCCGGGGCCTTCAGCACACTCGCCCGGTGTGCTCGCGCCTCGGAGAGCCGCTCGGTGAGCACCTCGTACAAGGAGGACACATAATCCTGCTCCGATTCAACCGCACGCACAGCGGGATCTTTCATTTTCGACAACAAGGGGCTCCTTCGATTCGAGCCACACCATACGGCCGAAGTCCCCTGAAGATAAGTCTTGACTTACTTGGTGCAACCATGTCCTTGCGACCGATTCCATGGCGGCCGACCAACTGGCGCATCACGCATTCCACCGTTCCGCACATCGCCGATTGCGCTCCCGATTCCGCCCGCCTATCGGCGAGCCTTCCCTTGGATTCCGGCCATGTTCTGCCGCGCTCGGAGGGAAGGCGGAAAATCCGACGAGGCGACCGGCGCCATCGACCCCACTGCCAAGGGGCATCCGATCTGTTCGTCCGGCGCCCCGACCGAAGAGACGGGCACAGAACGGGCTGAGCCCTCGACCGGTCCGCCACGGTCCGCCCCGTGCCGACGGCCCCGCCTGAGGCCCGCAGCACCACGCCGCCGCCGGCCGCGGCCTCCCCGGAGAACGGATCGGTGAACTCCTGTCCCGCTCGCCGGGCGACGCCCGGCGGCAGGCCCGTCCGTACCCGGACCATCCGACGCGGTCCCGCCCGACCTGGATCCGTCGGTCTTCGGCCTCCGTGTCTTCGACGTCACCAAAGGAACGAATGACGAACGGGGCTCGGCCCGGATATCCGATTGCCTTGGCCGATACTATCGCGTCATCCACGAAGAGGAGTTGACCGTGAAGGTCGATCGGGTTTCACTTTCCGAGGAATTGACAGAAAACAACAGGAAGCTTTCCGTGACGCCTACCGGACCTCTTTCGGAAACCACCCGGGTTTCCGGGTCGGTCGCAAGCGCAGTGGGTTGCCTGGCTGGTCGATGAGACGTTCCTGCCTCAGTGCTCGCCGGTGGCGCAAACGGCCGGTGGCATGCCGATCGGCTTTGTGGCATGCACGCAAGACTTTCTGGTGCGAGTCCGCACCGTGAGGCGTCTTCGGTGAAGGTGGTGTCCTTGGTGTGGCGCACTGAACGGGTAGTGCGCCTTCTTCATCTGCACCAGCCGTGTCGCGTGGTCGCGGCAGGAGGCGTGCAGGGCGTCGACGGTCACCGTCACTCCGTTCGGGTCGAACGGGGCGGGCAGCGCGGTGATGCCGGTGACCTCGCGGAGCCTGTCCGGCACCCGCGGCCGGGCCTCCGTGTGCCCACCGGGCAGGGCGGTCGACAGGAGATGGGCGGCCTCGGTGGTGAAGAGGTCCGCGAGTCGCGGGCGGCCCTGCCGTCCACCGCCGACTGCCGGACACCGGCCGGACTGCGGCCGAGCAGGTCGGCCGGCCCGCCGGGCAGGGCAGGTCAGGTCAGGCGCAGCACTCGCCGGACGGTGGAGCCGGTTGTCGTACGCATTTCCAGGCAGCGCCCCGCCCGGCCGTATCGAACCGACCGGGCAGAGGAACGCCCCGCAGCCTCCGCGTCTCGCGGGCGGTGCTCTCTCTTGCGTGCCTTGCTCACCAGGAACGCCGCCCCGACGATGACGACCAAGGCGATGACGACGAGCCAGAAGGCCGGGGTGCCCTCCCCCGCGCCCTTGGTCAGGAACCGGCCGTACGACATGTTCTCCTCCTGTCGCCGGCACTGCTTGGCGGTCTCCAGTTCAGAACGCCGCCTGTGCCCTTCTCACCCAGTTCGCCCGCGCCACACCCGATGCCCAGGCAGGTGGCGCCGACGGGTTCGACGGCCTGCCGCCGGTCTTCAACCGGCCGTACTTCGGGAGCTGAACAGCTGAACAGCACGGCGGGGGCTGTACCGGGGGACTCCCCCGGTACAGCCCCCGCCGTACGTCCTGGATCTCCGAGTCACGATGTCGGTTCAGCAATGGAATCGATGCATGGCCCGGAAGGGGTCACGGACACAGGGGATGACATCCCCTGGTTCCGAAGGCCGGTGCCGTTCATCGTGGAGGTGTGAGCGCACCTCCCTTCCGGTCGCCGGCGGCCACGCCGGGCGCCGGCGGCACCGCCGGATCACGCGATGCCGGCCGGGCGGCGTCTCGGGGACCCGTCCGTGACGCGCCGGTGGGCATCGTCACCCGCGCTGCGGCGCCCGGCAGGCACGCTCGGGAACAGGGTGCGCCCTCCCACTTCCGTACTGCTGGACTCACCGTAAGGACAAGCTCTTGACTTCCTCCCCCTCCCGAAGGGAGGGGGATTCCTACGGCTCGCGCCGCAGGGGTTTCTGCTTCGTCGCCGACCGCCCGCCCGGAGTGCTCCGTTGAGGTCTTACACCAGCTCCACAGACAGACGCCGTCAGCCCGACGGCCAGAATGTTCTTCGCCGCGTTCACGTCCCGGTCGTGCACCGCCCCGCACCCACAGGCCCACTTCCGGACACCCAGCGGCATCTCGGCCTGCACCGTGCCGCAGGCGGAGCAGAGTTTGGAGGAGGGGAAGAAGCGGTCGACCGCGATCACGTCGCGGCCGTACCAGGCGGCCTTGTACTCCAGCATGCGCCGCAACTCCGCCCAGGCCGCATCACTGATCGCACGGGCCAGGGTGTGGTTCTTCACCAGGTTCCGAACAGCCAGGTCCTCGATCACGATCGTTTGGTTGTCACGAACGAGCCGAGTGGTCAGCCGGTGCAGATGATCGCGCCGGCGGTCGACGATGCGGGCGTAGACCTTGGCGACCTTCCGCCGCGCCTTGGCCCGGTCGGCGCCGCCGCCCGGGAGCTTGCGGGCCAGGTTGCGCTGGGCCCTGGCCAGCCGGGCCCGGTCGCGGCGCTCGTGCCGGGGATTGGCGACCTTCTCACCCGTGGACAGGGTCAGCAGGTGATCGAGCCCGACGTCGACACCCACTCACGTGTCGGTGGCGGGCAGCGGCTGGACGCAGGGGTCCTCGCACAGCAGCGAGACGAACCAGCGGCCCGCCGCGTCCTGCGACACGGTCACCGTGGACGGCTTCGCCCCCTCCGGCAGCGGGCGCGACCAGACGATGGCCAGCGGCTGCGCCATCTTCGCCAGGGCCAGCTTCCCGTCCCGGAACCGGAACGCACGGGCGGTGTACTCCACCGACCTGCGCGACCTCTTCTTCGACGTGAACCGCGGATACCGCGCCCGCTTGCCGAAGAAATGCGTGAACGCCGCCTGCAGATGCCGCAACGCCTGCTGCAACGGCACCGAGGACACCTCGTTGAGAAACGCCAGGTCCTCGGTCTTCTTCCACGCCGTCAACATCGCCGACGTCGCGTTGTAATGCACCCGCTCCTGCCGCGCCCACGCCTCGGTGCGGGCGGCCAGCGCCAGGTTGTAGACCTTGCGGACACACCCGAACGTGCGCGACAACTCCGCCGCCTGCTCGGGTGTGGGATGGAAGCGGTATCGGAAGGCCCGCTTCACCTGCGCCGTGGCCATACCCACAAGCTAGCGGGATGACGATTGAAGGCCAAACCTGCGGGTCAGAGCACGGTCTTTCGCCCCGGCGGCGAAACCCCGCTTTCCGCCCTGCTCCGCAGGTGTTTCGTTTCCTCCCCCGGCTGAAGCCGGGGGTATCCACGAAAGGAATCCGATGAACAGCACCACACGCGTCGCCCTCGTCACCGGCGGTTCCGGCGGGATCGGCCGGGCGGTCGTGGAGCGTCTGGCGGCGGACGGCCTCGCCGTCGGTGTGCACTACGCCGGCAACAAGGCCAGGGCGGACGAGACGGTCGCCGCGGTGACCTCGGCCGGCGGCAGGGCCGTCGCAGTGAGCGGTGACGTCGCCGACGAGCACGCCATGTCCGCCGCGTTCGACGCGGTGGAGCGGGAGTTCGGGGGCGTGGACGTCGTCGTGAACACGGCGGGCATCATGCTCCTTTCACCCATTGCGACGCTGGACCTCGACGACCTGGACCGGATGCACCGCACCAACATCCGCGGCACCTTCGTGGTCTCCCAGCAGGCGGCCCGTCGGGTGCGCGGCGGAGGCGCGATCATCAACTTCTCCACGTCCGTCGTCCGCACGCAGCTTCCCGGCTACGGCGCCTACGTGGCGAGCAAGGGCGCGGTCGAGGCCATGACGCTCGTACTGGCCCGGGAACTGCGGGGCAAGGACATCACCGTCAACGCGGTGGCCCCCGGCCCCACCGCCACGCCGCTGTTCCTCCAGGGCAAGGAGCAGGCCACGATCGACAACCTGGCCAAGGCGGCCCCGCTGGAGAGGCTGGGCGCCCCGCAGGACATCGCCGAGGCCGTGTCCTTCCTGGCCGGCCCTGCCCGCTGGGTCAACGGCCAGGTCCTCTACGCCAACGGCGGCCTCGCCTGACATCCGCCACACCGAAGCGGCCGTCGTCGCCACAGGCGACGGCCCGGACCCGCTCCTCCTCACACTCCGAGAGGCAGCACCCATGAGCAACGTCGTCGTCATCACCGGTGCTTCTAGCGGCTTCGGCGCCCTCACCGCCCGCGCTCTCGCGGACGCCGGGCACACCGTCCACGCCGGCATGCGCCGAACCGCCACCCGCAACGCACCCCAGGTGGAGGCCGCCGCCCAGTACAGCAAGGAACACAAGGTCGACCTGCGTTCCATCGAGCTCGACGTCGCCTCGCAGGAGTCCGTCGACACCGCCGTCGGCCGGATCCTCGACGAGCACGGCCGGATCGACGTCCTCGTCCACAACGCCGGGCACATGGTCACCGGTCCCGCCGAGGCCTTCACGCCCGAGCAGCTCGCCGACCTGTACGACGTGAACGTGCTGTCGACACAGCGTGTCAACCGCGCCGCGCTGCCGAGCATGCGCCGGGCGGGCCGGGGCCTGGTGATCTGGGTGTCCAGCAGCAGCGTCAAGGGCGGCACCCCGCCCTACCTGGCACCGTACTTCGCCGCCAAGGCGGCCATGGACTCCCTGGCCGTCAGCTACGCGGCCGAACTGGCCCGCTGGGGAGTGGAGACGTCCATCGTGGTCCCCGGTTCGTTCACCAGCGGCACCAACCACTTCAGCCACTCCGGCCACCCCGCCGACCGGGACGTCGAAGCGGAGTACGAGACCAGGTACGCCGGCCTGATGGACCGGATCGCCGAGAAACTCGCCGCCCTGGCTCCCGAAGGCGCCGAGGCCACCCTCGTCTCCGACGAGATCGCCCGCATCGTCGCGCTCCCCGACGGGCGACGCCCGTACCGGGTCACCGTCGACCCGGCCGACGACGGCTCCGAGGAGGTCTCCGACGTCGCCGACCGGATCCGGCGCGAATTCCTCACCCGCGTCGGCCTCGCCGACCTTCTCACCGTGGGCCCGGGCCCGGCGAACAACTGACGCGGTCCGCTCCCCGCGGGATGAGTTTTCGGCGGTTCCGAAGCCGAGCCGGGGAAGTCGGCAGAAGACGTGAGGACCGTCGTCCGGCCCGGTGATGCGGGCGTCCCCCGTGCTGCCGGCCCGGACTTCCGATGCCGAGCGGATGTCCTCGCCCAGGTTCCACCGGTCCGACGTCGGGTGGGGCGGTCCGATGTCGGGTGGGGCGGGGTGAGGTGCTCGTCGATCTGCACGGGCGCGTAGGCGTCGACGATCTGTTCGCAGTCTCCCGGGAGCGGTCCTCCGAGTTTCTGCTCCAGGCCGAGCCGGGCCGCAGCGTCGGCGTAGTGCCCCTCACCGGGACCGAGCACGGTGAAGACGGGCCTGTTCGACGTCACCGCGTTCTCCCCCAACCGGCCCTGCCGGCGCGGTCGGTGCCCAGGCTGCACCCCCGCTCCGGGGCACCCACCGTGCACACCGTGATCGTCACTCCAGCCGGCAGCCTTGTCCAGCCACCGGATGATCCGGACGATGGCCCTGGTCGCCGGTCGGCCTGAGTCGGGCATTAGGGACCGTATTGAGTTCCGATCAAGGGGTGGCTCGGGTGAGGTCCCTGAGCCAGATCATCGAGGCGCGTAGGTGGAGGCCGGCGAGGTAGCTGTC
>NZ_BMVU01000074.1 GCF_014650875.1 Streptomyces minutiscleroticus | reverse complement strand
GGTGTGAGGTGCCCTCTGTGACAGAGGGCACCTCACACCCCTGATTCCGCCGCTCCGGTCTGGGTGACCTTGGGTCTCCCAAGAACCGGAGACTGGGTGGCAGGGCATGTGCCGCGTTTGCTGTTGGGGCATTCCTTGGCGCCGCCCTTGCGCCGCAGGCTCACCGCTCGGCCCCTTGTCCAGCGGGCCTCAGGACCGGGTCGCTCTGCATGACCAGGACCGTCGGCGTCGGCGCGGGCTCAGCGGCCGGGGAGGACGCCTGGGGCAGGGGCGGCTGGGCCGACGTCTTGCCCCAGGGAAGGAAGCCGGCAAGGGCGGACAGGATGTAGCTGACGCCCAGATACGTCTGAGGAAGGTCGCTGGGAGGGACCCTCCTCGCCAGCACCACCACTACAACGGCAACCACGCACAACATGGCCAGGGTGATGGCGACCGACAGGATGAGCACTCCAAGTGGAGCGCCGAACAGAACGGCGGACATGTTGGACATTAAGGACCTCCGGATACGAGAAAACCCCCGGGCGCAGACCCAGGGGTAGCGGATTTTTATTTAGTTAGACAAACAAAAAAGGTCTCGCACGCAACCATGGCGATGGAGAACCTTACTTTTTGGGTGCACGAAGCTCACCCGTGGCTAAAGTGTGTCACGGAACTGATGCTGCGTCAACCACCGTGTGTTCGGGGGAAATACCCTCCGCTCTGTCCGTATCCAGAGTACCGCCGAGAGGGCGACGCCGTCAGCTGCCGGCTGCGCCTCGGCATCGCCGGCCCTCCGGCCGCCGTCGCGGGCTCGCCGGTCGCCACCGCCCTCAAGTGGCCGCCATGGGCGAAGGTCTCGAACCGCGGCCCTCGCGTGGCGGCCCGGTGGAGCCTGACCTATGCCTGAACTCGGTTAAACGGTCCCGGCATGTGCCGCCCGGCGGTGCCAGCGCCCGCGCCTCTCTGCTGCCGGGTCAGGCCGGCCGGGTCGATGTCGAGGGGGAACGGCGCCTCGATGCGGGTCGCCGCGCCCGTGAGGGCGGTGGTCTTCTCGACGTACCGGCCGCCGTCCAGCTCGCTGACGATGAGCCGCGGGGCGGGCTCGAACCCCAGACGCCACAAGTGCGGGATGGCGGCTTCCGCGTACAGCAGCGGCTTGACCTTGCGGTCCATGGTCTCGATGCCCGGCGAGACCAGCTCGACCACGAGCAGCACCGCATCGGCCTCCACGCTGACAGTGTCCTCGGCCGCCCTCCCCCCTCTGAAGAGCCACCGAGACCGCGAGAGAGCGGAGCGGCCCGGCGACAGTTGACCACACCTGCCGCCTGCCCCTTGGAAGGCACTCAGGACGGCCTTCCAGGCGGGGGTGCGCGTCTCCCCGTCCCTGGATTGCCGTCCTCAGGCAGGGCGCCGGAACAGCAAGAGGAGCACGCTCCGCCCGTGGTGCTCTTCTTGCTCGTACCAGCGTCCTCAGACAGGCGCCGGCACAGGCCCGCGATCACGGCCGCGGGCGCTACTGGGTAGTGGGGCACGACACCTCGACAGGACGCCCCAGTAGCGCGGACACAGGTCTCTACTGCGGTGTTTCTACTGGAGATCCCACTACCCAGTAGCCGCCCGCGTACGGGAGCTCCCATGGCGAGTGGGGCGCCCGAAGAACGCCCGCCCGAAGGGCGGTCCTTCGGGCGGGCGGGACCGACACCCTTCGCACGAATTCGGGAATGTTCCACCAGTTGCGGTCAAGACCGTGTTGGCCCCGACCCGCCGGGGGACAGTGGCGTGATCGGATCGGGTCATTACTACCTGCGTGGTCGAGATGAAGCTCACTGATCGGCGCATCGCTGCCTCGCACGACAGGAAGCAGCGCATGACCGCCGCTCCCGGGGCGGGACGGTCGCTCCCGCCGCCTCGTCTTTTACCTCTGTCGCTGGGAATCTGCGTGCTGATCGCCGCGCTGGATGTGCTGGTCGGCGCCCGGCCGCAGATCATCGCGCTGCTGGTGCTCGGCCCGCTGCTGGCCTGTACCCGGCTTGACGTCCGGCACAGTGTGCTGGTCAGCTGCTGGGCCGTACTGTCCGGCTTGGTGGCCGGCCTGCTGGACGGCACCTTCCTGACGGTCGGCTTCACCGTGCGGTGGTGGGGGCTGCTGCTGGGCTGTGCGCTCGTTGTCCATGTGGCGCGGCGCCGTGCCGCGGCTGAGATGGCGCTCAGATCACTGGACCTGGCCCGCCGGGTCACCCGGGGCGACCACGACCTCGCCGCCCTGGTGGAGTCCTCTCACGACGCGATCCTGGCGGCAACCCTGGACGGACGCATCACCTACTGGAACACCGCCGCCCAACAGCTGTACGGCTACACGCCGCAGGAGGCCATCGGCGCCCACGTGTCCATGCTGGCACCGCCGGAGCGCGGGCACGAGATCGACATGCTGCTGCGCCGGCTGAGCCGCGGAGAGAGGATCGAGCACTTCGAGACCCTGCGCGTCTCCCGCGCCGGGCGGCGGATTCACGTGGATCTCACCCTGTGGCCCAACCGCACGTCCAATGGCCGACTCATCGGCGCCTACGCCATCGCACGGGATCTCGAGCAGAAGCGGGCCGCAGCCGAACTTGCCCAACTGTACGAGGAGCAGCGGCACGTCGCCCTGACCTTGCAGCGCAGCCTGATGGGTGTCCCGCCGAAGGTGCCCGGGATGCCCGCCGCCCACCGCTATCTGCCCGCCACCCAGGGCCTGGGGGTCGGCGGCGACTGGTTCGACCTGGTGCCGCTGGGCGCCCGCCGGGTCGGTGCCGTGATCGGGGATGTCATGGGGCGCGGCCTGGAGGCGGCCGCCGTCATGGGTCGGCTGTACTCTGCCGCCCATGCGCTGGCCAAGAGCGGGATCCCGCCGTGGCAGCTGATGCAGACCCTGGACGCGGTCGCGGCCGACCTGCCCGACCAGTTCATCACATGCTGCTACCTGGAGATCCATCCGGATGCCGGCGAGGCCACCGTCTGCTCCGCCGGCCACCTGCCGGCGCTGCTGGTCACTCCCGACGGCAAGGTCCACCCCCTGCCGGTACCGGTGAGCGTGCCGCTGGGCGTGGGCGGGATACCTCACCAGCAGGTCACCGTCGCCCTGCCACCCGGCTCCACCCTCGCCCTGTACACCGACGGCCTGGTCGAATCCCCTGGCCATGACATCGACACCCGACTGGACGCCCTCGCGACGGCGCTGGGTGCGGCGCTGGCCACCGCGCCGGACCTGGAGCAGGCCGCCGACCAAGTGCTTGCCGCCTTGCTGCCCAGGACCGCCAGGTACGACGACGACGTCACCCTCCTGCTCGCCCGCCTCCCGCAGGCCCCGCTGGCCACCGCCGGACGCGAACTGGATGCCACACCCGCCGCCGTGCCCGCAGGGCGCGCCTTCCTCACCGACACCCTGACCGCCTGGCACCTGGCCGGCATCGCCGACGACGCCTGCCTGCTGGCCTCCGAGATCCTCACCAACGCCGTCTGCCACGCCGCGGGCCCGATCCGGCTGCTGCTGCGCCGCACCGAGTACGACGTCACCATCGAGGTGACCGACCGCAGCCCGCACCTGCCCCAGCTGCGGCAGATCAACACCGCCGACGAATCCGGCCGCGGCCTCGCCCTCGTCGACGCCCTCGCGGCCGCCTGGGGCACCCGCCCCGCCGAGGACGGCAAGACCGTCTGGTTCGCCCTGGCCACAAGCAACCGCAGTGCGGAGGCGTAGGCCGCCCCCTGTGAAGCGTTGCTACGACTGCGACTCGTTTTCCTCACCGCCCGGCTCAGCCCATCGTCGATGATTTCCATGGGAGGCCGCCAAAGATCGTGTACGCCTCGCAGAGCGCCGATCACGCGACCCGGCGTCTTCCCCTGCCGGGCCGCTCAACGGCGCTCTGCGGGCCACTCCGGCGGTTCAGGCGGCAGCGACGAGGTCGGGGTGGCAGCGCGGGCATCGTTCACCGGAGCCGCTCTCACCGAGTGTCCGCCACTTCGATGAGACCCGGGCCGCCTGGTTCAGCCCGAAATCACCGCATTGGCCACACCATGGCGGCAGTCCCCGACGCTCCTCCGGTGTCTGGCTACCGGTGCGCTGCCCAGGCAACGGCTCGGTGCTGCGCTCCACGTGCTGCTGAAGGTTCACCCACCCACGAGCGGGCATCTCAGCCGCACGCGCCGCGATCCACTCCACCGGCAGGCCGGCAGCAAGAAGCACCGCCGCATCCCGCTTCAGGCCCGTCACCGTCTTCGACGTCACCGGCCGCTGCGACGCCTGCCGGTAGGCATCGGCCACAGCAGCGATCTCCGGGGTTTCCTTCGGCGCAGCCTTGCCTTCTCTCTCCTCCCGACCGACTGCTCCCACGCGCTCCGTCACCGGAGAGAGAAGAGGGATCCGAAGAGGGAAGGAGAAGGGGGTCGGATTCCGACCCTGCACCCCCGTCGGATTGCGACCCTCCCCCGTCGGATTCCGACCGGGGGGCCGGGTCGGAATCCGACGGGGGGTCTGAGCTGGGGTTTTGCTGGGGAGCGCTGAAGGACAGCTCCTCCACGACCGTGGGCCCGTAGTCGGTGCGGGTCCGCTTCATGCTTGCCAGCAGGTCGAGGTTCACGCGGTACAGGTCGGCGATCCGGGCCCCGTTCTTCGGGCTGTAGCGCTCCGCGGACGCCAGCAGTCCGCGCCCGATCAAGCGCTGCTTGTTCGACTTCGCGGCCGTCATCTTCATGTGCGCCTCATCCGCGAGCGCGGTGACACGTGGCGACCGGCCGGTCGGCGGGGAGCCGCCGGACGGCCGGGGAACGCACCGGACCGCCGCTTCTGGCTGAGGCGGCGGTCCGGCCCGTTGTGCGCCCGGCCCGGCCGGGCGGGAACGTACGGCGAGGGTCCCAGTCGCGGGGACCGTCGCCCTCGTGCCGGCTCGGCTTCGTGACCGACACGAAGCTGTTGAGAAGCTGTCCGTCGCTCCCCCGGACGCACCCCGAGTACTCGTACGTCCTTCCGTCCGCCGTGACGCCGTACTCCAGATGCCCGGCGCGGCCGGTGTGGTCGTCGAACGTGGCACCGGGGACACGTCCGGACCATTTCCCGTCGGTCGCCAGGGCGGGGGCTTCCTCGGGGGTGGGACAACCCCGTACGGACCAGACGCGGAAATCGCCCCACGGGCAGTTGCCGGGCACGGCCGCGGACGCGCGGGGGACTGCGGCCATCACCCCGGTGAGGGCGGCGGACGGCACGCCGGATTCAGCAGGCGCTGTCGCGGAACGTCACCTTGGTGACCTCCACCGGCAGGTAGAAGATGTTCCCCTGGTGGGCCGGCACACAGAACGTGTTCGGCCGCTGCGAGCCGTCCGGGAGGGTGTAGAGGTACCCCAGGTCGGCGTTGCGGGACGTGTAGTTGTAGTAGGTGAGGGCCGGTGCCTTCCCGGTCCAGTCCTGGTTGGTGACCACCGACGGGGGCTCCGTGGGAGCGGGGTCGGGGATGGTGGCCCAGTTGGGCCAGACGCAGAAGCTGCCCTGGGGGCAGTTGCCGGGGGGCCAGGGCTCGTCCGAGGCGGCGGAGCCGGCGGCCGAGGCGCCCGGGGCGGAGGCCATCGCGGCGACGAAAGCGGCGGAGGCGAGACCGAGGGCAAGGGACCGTAACGTCATGGCTAATCCCATCTGCACGGAGGCGGGTGAACCGGAAGGGAGGTTATCGGCCTGATATTGAAACATCAAGCAATCGGTTTCCGGCCTCTTGGGAATTCCTCCGAAATGTCATGCTTGTGAATGCGGCGAGAAATACCCAAAACGGTGGATCCGCAAATGAGGACCCGAAGGGCGAGGCGTCCGGTATTTCGGACAGCAGACCGGGGAAGGCGGGATGCCGGGTGGGGGTGGGTCCGGTCAGCGACGGCCGGTGGGCGGGGGTCGGGCCGTGCGCGGGTACGGCCGGTGGGCGCGGGTAGCGGATCGGCATGGCGACACGACCGCGCTTCACCCTGGCCACCACGGTGCTCGACGCCCCCGACGCCCGCGAGTTGGCCGCCTTCTACCGGGGCCTGTTGGGCTGGCCGGTGCGGGAGGACGCACCGGACTGGGTGGTGCTCGCCCCGCCCGGTGGGGGGGCCGGCCTGTCGTTCCAGACCGAGCCCCACTACGTACGGCCGCGCTGGCCGCCCACCCCGGACCAGCAGCAGATGATGCTGCACCTGGACATCGAGGTGGACGACCTGCCGACGGCCGTCGCGCACGCCACCGCGCTGGGCGCGACCCCGGCCGACGTCCAGCCGCAGGAGCGGGTGCGGGTGCTGCTGGACCCGGCCGGGCACCCGTTCTACCTGTTCGCAGGGGAGGAGTGGGCCGCCGGCTGACGGCCGGCCGCCCGGGTTCGGCGGGACGCCGCCGGAGACCGTCACCCGCTGGGTGGTGATTCCGTGGTGGCGCCGGTGAGCGGGGCCGGGCACGACGGAGCCGGTCCGACGTGAGGGACTCCACGGAACTGACACCGCGAAAACGTCGTTGCTTGTCACAATGCGCACCGTCTTGTGTCATCGATGCGCCCGGAGAATCTCCCAGCTCAAAGGCTTCGCCATGGGGATCTGACGGTGACATGCATACGGCCGTTGTCAGTGACGTACTCACGGCGCCTCACAACAGCATGTACCTTTGGCGACATCAGAGCCCACCCCCGGACCACACTGCATCACATAATCCGCTGTGTAGGCTCTGGAATCGACGCCATCACCCCAAACGGTCGAGAAGTAACTCCTGCTGGCTACGCCTCTACGTACGCAATGACGATGACGCTGCGGAGGACGGTCACGTAGTAAATGACGATGACGTTTTCGACGTCATCGTCATACCACCGTATTTCGGGGTCTGAGTTGGGGATGGGGTCGCCCATTCCCGGGTCGGCGGAGAGTGCGGCCAAAGCGCGGTCGAGGGCATGAATTTCGGATTCGCCGAGCTTGTTGGTCTCGTCGATGGCGCTGTCGGTGAAGCTTCTGAACGTGCACCTGGTCAAGGAGCCGGCGGACTTCGCCGAGGAGCACAAAGACTGGTTGCGCATCTCCCGGATGCCCTCCTACGCACCGGAGCTGAACCCGGCAGAGGGGATCCGGTCGCTCCTCAAGCGGCACCTGGCCGACTTCGCCGCGGCCGGCCTCTCCCACCTGACCCGCGTGATCAAGCGGAGGCTGAAGAAGATCCAGTACCGGCCCCACCTGATCGACGGCTGCCTCCCACCGACTGGCCTGATCATGGATGACGCGACCAGAACATGGCACTCCACGAGTTCAACCTGAGTAACACGTCGGCACGGATGTGGACTAAAGAAGAGGATCACGCCACGGGAGGCCATCGGCGATCTGCGTGGCGGCGCCCGCGATCACCGGGTCACTGCCCGCCGGGCCCTCGTCCTGCGCGCCCGTGCGGACCGGCCGTCGGAGGCCGCGGTCAGCCCGGTAGGTCCATGCGTTGTGTGCCGATCACCGACAGCAGTTGGAGAGCCCCCTCCGCTGGGGAGCCGGGATCGGCTGTGTAGATCACGACTCGCTGGTCCCTGTCAGTAATGTCCAGGACATCGCAGTTGAGTGTGATGGGACCGATCAGGGGGTGCCGAAAGGTCTTGTGCGGAGCGGGTTCAACCGACATGTCGTAGGCGGCCCACAGCCGGGCGAACTCCGCGCTGCCGATGAGCAGGTCGTCTACCAGTGTGGCTAGTTCGGGGTCGTCGGGGTAGCGGGCAGCGGCGGCCCGCAGATGCCGGGCCGCGGTACGGCCGAAGGTCTCCATGCCGGACCGGCTGTACCACTGCCGCTCCCCTACTCGCGAATCGAGGAAGGTACGGCGCAGGAAGTTGCGCTCGTGCCGGGGTAGGGCGGAAAAGTCTTCCAAGAGGGCGGCCGCAAGGTCGTTGTGGGCGATCACCTCGTAGGTTGCGGACAGTACGAGTGCCGCGGCGTGCGGTAGCCGCCGCAGCAGGTCCAGGATGCTCGGGCGTACCTCGCGGGAGGGTCCTGGCGGCGGGGCGGGCGGGGCGCCGGCGAGGTAGTGCACGTGGGTGCGCTCGGCGTCCGACAGGCGTAGGGCACGGACCAGACCGGCCAGCACCTCGCGCGAGGGGCGCGGGCCGCGGGCCTGCTCCAGCCGCGTGTAGTACTCCGTGGAGATGAACGCCAGCTGCGCCACCTCCTCGCGTCGCAGCCCCGGAGTACGGCGTCTCGGTCCGGCGGGCAGCCCCACGTCGGCGGGGGTGATCCGCTCGCGCCTGCTGCGCAGGAAGCCGGCCAGCTCTCGTCTGTCCATGCCCCCAGTGTGTACGGGGCCGGCGGAGCCGATCCAGGTACCGCTGGTGCCTGGATGAGGGTGCGCGTCCGGGCACAGGCTCGTCGGCATGGACGACACACAGACCACCGACACCTCCGCCCCCGCCGCCTCGGGTCTGCTGACCGGCAAGGTCGCCTTCATCAGCGGAGCCGGCCGGGGCATCGGCGCCGCCGCAGCGCGGCTGTTCGCCCGGGAAGGCGCCCGGGTCCTGCTCGCGGCCCGCACCGAGGACCAGCTCGAAGCGGTAGCCGAACAGATCCGGGCGGCGGGAGGCACCGCAGAGTACGCGGTGTGCGACCTGGCCGACACGACAAGCGTGCGCGCCGCCATCGACCGCACCGTGGAGGTGTACGGCCGACTCGACGTCGCCTTCAACAACGGGGCGCTCGCCACGCAGCATTTCGGCCCGATCGACCAGGTGCAGGAGGCGGACTTCGACCAGCAGTACAGCGTCAACCTCAAGGGTGTCTGGCTGGCCCTGGCCGCTCAGGTCGCCGCAATCCGGACCACCGCCGGCACGGGCGCCATCGTCAACACCTCGTCCGTCGGCGGCTGGAAGGGCAACCCCGTGCTGCCCGCGTACAGCGCGATGAAACGAGGTGTCCACAGTCTCACCGAGTCGGCCGCCGTCGCGTACGGTGCTGAAGGCATCCGCGTCAACGCCATCGCCCCCGGCACCACGCTGACCGAGATGATGCGTCACTGGGAAGCGGAATCGCCGGGCATCATCGACCAGCTCAACGCGCACACCCCGCTGCGCCGCGCGGCCGAGCCCGAGGAAGTCGCCGAGGCCGCCGCCTGGCTGCTGAGCGACCGCGCCTCCTACGTCACCGGAGTGGTCCTCGCCGTCGACGGCGGCATGCAGGCATCGTGAGCCGAGGCCAGGCACCGGCCTTGGAGCCAAGTCATGAGTGCGGATCTCGGGTGGACGAGCAGCCCGTACGAGGCCAACGACGCCCAAGGCAGCTCGGATATCATTTACCGGACAGCTCTTATTAGGACTCCGTTAGGTCTTTCTGTTTGCGCTGATCAAGAGCATGTTGAGGGGTGTGGACGCACATGAAGTGACCCGTCTGCGGGCGGTGCTGGAGCTGTTCGTGGCGGACGTGTTCGCCTCGGTGCCGCGCCGGGATCAGCGGGCCAAGGGCGACTGCTATCTGCGGGGACTGATGCTGGACGGCCGGCGCAAGTCGATCCAGGCGATGGCCTCGAGGTTGCCGGACGGCAACGAGCAGAACCTGCAGCAGTTCGTCAACCAGTCCACCTGGGACCCGGTGCCGGTGCAGCGGCGGATCAGCGAGCGCCTGCTGCCGCTGGTCCGGCCGGTGGCCTGGGCGATCGACGACGTGTCGGTGCCCAAGGACGGCCGGATGTCGGTCGGGGTCGCGCCGCAGTACTGCGGCGCGCTGGGCAAACGGGCCAACTGCCAGGTCGCGGTGAGTGTCCACGCGGTCAGCGCCACGGCCTCGTGCCCGCTGCAGTGGCGGCTGTTCCTGCCCAGCAAATGGGCGGCCGATGCCGGCCGCCGGGCGAAGACCGGCGTCCCGCCGCAGGTCACGCACCGGGAGAAGTGGCGCCTGGCCGTGGACATGCTCGATGTCCTGGCCGGCTGGGGCATGACTCCGCCGGTGGTGGTCGGTGATGCCGCCTACGGCACCACCGCACGCCTGCGGGCCGCGCTGGAGGAGCGCGGGCTCGCCTATGTGCTGGCCGTCCGCGCGGAGGTGACGGCCCATCCCTTCGACGCGGAGCCCGAGGCGCCGGCCCGCAACGGGCCGGTCGGCTGCTGGCCCCAGCCCCGCTACCGGCGGCCGGCTCCGTCCGTGGCCGACCTGGCCGCCGGCCTCGACCGCGGTGCCTTCGCCCCGATCACTTGGCGGCAGGGCTCCCGCGGCCCGCTGCACTCCCGCTTCGCCGCCGTACGCGTGCGGCCCGCCGGCAAAGCCGTCGAGCGTCCGGTCAAGGCCGCCGCCTCAGGCGAACTGGGCTGGTGGGACGGGGTTCTGCCCGACTGCTGGCTCCTGGTCGAATGGCCCGCCGACGCCGAGGAACCCATCGAGTACTGGCTGTCCAACCTGCCCGCCGACACCCCGCTCGCCGAGCTGGTGCGGCTGGCCAAGGTCCGCTGGCGCATCGAGCACGACTACCGCGAGCTCAAGCACGGTCTGGGCCTGGACCACTTCGAGGGCCGGTCCTGGACCGGCTTCCACCACCACGTCACCCTCGTCACCGCTGCCCACGCCTTCCTCACCGAACAGCGCCTGGCCCCAAAAGTCCCCGCACCGGCCTCACCCTCTACCAGGTCCTTGACGCCCTTCAGAGCATCCTGAGGTGCTGGACCGGCACCTGCACCACCTGCCACCAACCGCTGCCCAGAACGGCCAGACCAGCACCGACCTAACGGAGTCCTAGCGCAAGCGATCGGCGGACAGGACTTCAGGGGCCGGCACGAGTGCATCGGGGCCGGTTGAGAGGTTATCCGGGGTTGTCCGGGACAATGCCGGGGCCGCCCCGGCTGTTGGGGATGAGACGCGCGGTTCGGGTATGCGCTGTACCTGCCCAGCAACGATCGTCATGGTGCGATCATCATCAGCAGCCGGAGGCGTGCGGTAGCCCATGTCGTCGGCGGCCTGCTGCACGGCGTCGTGTTCCTCGTCGAGTACGGCGCGTGCCTTCTCCAGGGCGCGGTCGACGTCGTCGAGGGCCGCGTCATCGTCGGTGATCGCTTCCAGTCCGGCATGAGGCACCTGCGGAGTCAGGTCATGCACGAGACCGGGGTCCTCATCCCCCATCCACGCGCGCAGCTCCGTGAGCTCGGCTTCGAGGACCTGGATGCGGCGGGCCGCGTGGTCGGCGACCTGCTGAGCGGTGTCCCGCTCCTGCTCGGCACGGGCCAGTTGCTGGCGCAGGTCCGTCTGCTGCCGCTGCGCGCGGGACAGGCGCAGCTCCAGCGCCGCGTGCTGGTGCGGAGCTTCCGTGGGCAGCGTCTGCAGGGCGTCGACCTGGCGCTTGAGGTCCGCCACATTCGCCTGGGCCTGACCGAGCATGGCGAACAGGAGCGTGGCGATCTGCAGCGCCTGGTTGCGGCCGCGCTCGCTGGCCTCGTACGCCTGCCGGACGACCTGCATCTCCCGGTAGACCTCGATGGTGCGGTCCTTGGCCGCCAGCAACTCGTGCGCGAGGGCCAGCTCGTGTGCTCCCTCGGCGAGCGGTGTCGGACTGGTGCGGGCCCGGTCCCATAAGACTCGGGCCTTGTGCAGGCGTTCCTGGGCGGGGCCGGCCGCTTCGTCGGGGAAGCAGACATCGGCCGCGGCTTCCACCAGGTCCCAGACCAGTCCCTCACCGGACAGCAGATCACGCAGCCGGCGCAGTTCGGGCACGGCCCCGGTGACGAAGTGGTCCGCTGTCAGCTGCTCGTGGAGCTGCTTGACCGAGATCGAGGTTTCGTCCAGCCACGACCGCACGAGCTCGACCAGCTGATTGATCTCGACACACGTTCCCCGTGGCGGTCCCCATGGCCGACCCGGCCGCTTCCCCCTGCCGCCCACGCGGTCTCCCGTTCAGTTGTTCTGCGGACAACCCCCTGTTGTCACCGGAGAACATTCAACCTGCTCACCAGCAAGTTTTACTCGGGATCGTTGTTATTCGTCCCGGGCGCAACATCCTCAAGGCGGTGCATTCGTGAACCACGGCTCCACAGCGTTCCTGCTTCTCGTCCTGGCGGTGGTCGTCTTGTTCGCCGCCATCGCCGCGGTGATCACCTTCGGCCTGGCCCGTTGGGAGGGAGCCGCGATCCCGGCCGCCCTCTCCCGCAGCGGCGTGGTCTTCGCCGCCGCCCTCACCCTGTGCATCACCGTCCTGTCCGTTCTGGTCCGGTAGTCCTAGCCCAGCGGTTTCGCCGGCCTTTCGTCGACGGTGGCCGGACAGGGACGGCGGATCACCGCGATGGCGCGAGGGCGGCCAGCGGTGGTGCCCGAGACGATCGTCATCGACCGCGGCAAGGTCTTCGCCTCCCGCATAAAAGACGCCTCCTACGCGCGCCCCCTACCGGGGCCGGAACCAGCAGTGTCCGCCGTCGGGGGACGGGTCCCACGCTCAAGTTTTACTCAGTTTGATCGTCAAGTGGGCATGTTCATGCTTAAGGTTCGAGCACTCGGCCGCCGGGGGGGGCGGCCATTTGAAAGGTGTGCCATGGGCATCCATGCAAAGCGAGGCGTCCTCGCCTCCACAGCATCTCTTCTGCTGTGCGTCGCAGTGGCCGGACCGGCTGTCGCTGTGCAAGCTGACGAGCCGACCACCACGGTGACGGAAACTCCGGCGCCGGAGGACATCAACACGGCACCGCCGGCGGAGCCCGAGGAAGAGGTGTCGGACGTTCCCGACGCAGGCAACGGCATGCCGGACGAGCCCACCTACACCCCGACACCGCCGAAGGACTGGCCCGATGCCGAGTACTGCGGGCCCTCTCATGGGGTCTACACGCCCTCGACCAAGGGCAAGCAGTACCACAAGGGCGTGGGCCCGACCCTGTCGAACTACAACGGCACATCCAGAACGGCCAAGTCCACCTTCACCTCCGAAGTGACCGGTGAGGTCGGTGTCAGTGTCAGCAGCGGTCTCGCAGTGAGCGTCGACGCGATGATCGGCAAGATAGAGGCGAAGTACGACGTCAACCTCTCGGTCAAGCTCACGGCCAAGCTCGGCAACTCCATCGCCGTCGACACGCCCTCGAAGAAGACCACGAACGCCAAGTACGGGGTGTACCGGCTCAAGAACACCGGCCAGAGTTACACCCTGTACAACACCTGCAAGACGTCGGCGAAGAAGACCATCACCAGTTACACCCCGTACCGGGTGGGCTGGTACCTGTGGGAGGAATGATGTCCAACGGTCGCAGGCCCACCGGCATCAAGACGGCAATCCCGCTGGGCGTTGTGCTGGGCGGACTCCTGCTGGTCGGCTGCACTGCCGGAGAGTCGGATCCTCCCAACGCCGCCGGAACTGCGTCCGCCGGCGCCTCGGCCGCGAACACCGCTGCCCGCCCGGACAGGGGTGAGGAAATTCCGGGCGAGTCGGTCATCCGCGCGCCAAAGCTCCCGACCGGCACACCCCTGATTGAAGTCGCTTCAGCCCATGGGAACCGTGAGGTGCCACTTCGCGGAGGAATGGCCACAGGTCCCCTGTCCGTCCTGGTCAACTGCCAGGGCAAAGGCACCCTGACCGTCGCCGTGAAACCCGTGGGCCTCAGCTTCCCGCTCGAATGCGTCCAGGACGCGGTCAGCAGCACGTACAACGAGCTGCAGCTCAAGCGAGAGCGGCCCGAAGGAGCGGTGACGGTGACCGCGAACTCCGATGTGCGTTGGTCGCTCACCGTCGGCCAGTAGATGCACAAAGGCGGAAAAAGAGCGGGAGGATGGTCCCTGGCGGACCATCCTCCCGTTTCACATCAAGCCAATCGAACTGCCATCGGCCCTGGGCACATGAGCTGTCCTCGCTCGAGAGCGCAACGCGGGCCTTGAGGGCCAGCGGGGCCAACTGCCGGGTGCGGGCACAGCAGGCTGATGCACCAGCCGGTTACGCAGGTGTGGAGCCGTTTCTGGCTGGACGCCTACTGGTGGTTTTGGCGGCGTTGGTCCCACTGCTACCAGGCGTGGTCGGTGAGCAGAACGCAGGCCGCGGCCTGGGCGCCGATGGCCTCGAGGAAGGACTTGGTGCGGGTCCAGGTCTGGCCGTTGCCGGTGGTCTGCAGGTGGACGCGGTCGATGTTGAGCAGCCGGCTGTAGGCGTGGCCGTGGACGTGGCCGCTGCTGATGCGCCACACGCACGGCCCCTGCCGCAGGATCCCGAGCTGGCGAAGATGCTCGGCCAGTACAAGGAGGAGAACTTCCTCACTCACTACAGGCCCTCCATCGACGCAGCCACCGGAGAACCGATCAACTGGCTTCGACTGCCCGTCCTCGACCGCGGCTGGAACGCCGCTACCGCCGATAAGGGCGGATTCATCCAGGAGGCGACGGGATGGAAACCCGCCCCGCTACAGCCAACGATGGACGTGGTACAGATCGGGCGGGCGGCTGGTCTGTACGTACCGGACCTCGACTGAGGAGCAAAGGGAACGTATCCCCCGCCCCCAACGGCGGCTGAGCTTTTCCCTCTCCTCTGTTCCGGGAACGAGTCACGCACACCCCCGCGGCTGCCGCGCCGGGATCGCCTGCACCATCACGCACTTCGCCGGCCAGGTCGACGGCGGGAGCGGATCAATCATGCCGGACCTTCGTGCTGAAGGGAGTCTCCCCATGGCCTGGACGTCGGCAAGGGCGAACACCACAGCACAGCCGCGGCTGTCGAGAGCCGACGGTGGAACGCCCTCCGGTCGGCCTCCATCGTCGCGATCCGGCCAATGGTTAACCGTGCAGGTCAGAGGCAGCTAGTGTCTCGTGATTCCGTCAGCGTTACTTGATCTTGTGTGGTTCGATCTATCGGCATGGAGCTCTCTGTGGAACAGGCCGCCGAGCTGCGGGAGTTGGTGAACAACCGGGACGTACCCGCCGACATGGCGGCGCGGGCCCGGATCGTCCTGTGGTCCGGTGAGGGTCGTCGGCGCAAGGACATTGCCGAGTTGCTCGGGGTCTCGCTGCCGACGGTCGACCGCTGGAAAACGCGTTACGCAGAGCGCGGCCTGGCCGGGCTGGAAGGCGACCGGCCCGGCGGTCCCCGGGAATCAGGTGCCGGCCCGGGTGAGGGCCCGCGTCATCGCGCTGACACGTATGACGCCGCCGGACGGCACGGGGCTTTCGCACTGGTCCACCCGGGAGCTGGCGAAGTATCTGAAGCGGGCCGAGAACATCACGGTGTCCTGGCACTACATTGCGCGGATCTGGCGGGAGGAGGGCCTGAAGCCGCACCGGTGGGGCACCTTCAAGATCTCGAAGGACCCTGCGTTCGCGGCGAAGGTGGCCGATGTGATCGGCCTGTACCTGGCCCCGCCGGGCGGCGCGGTGGTCCTCTCGATCGACGAGAAGACGCAGATCCAGGCGCTGGACCGGACCCAGCCGGTGCTGCCGTGGCCTTCGCAGCGAGTGAGAAGCGCACCGCCGACTACATCCGGCACGGCACGACCAACCTGTTTGCCGCGCTGAACGTGACCACCGGCGAAGTCCTCGGCGAGTGCAGGCCGATCCGGAACGGCACGGACTTCCCGGCCTTCCTCGAGAAGGCGGTGAAACCGCACGCCGGGAGGGACATCCACATCGTCCTGGACAACCTCTCGACGCACACCACCCCGGAAGTCAAGGAGTGGCTGGCCAAGAACCCGCACGTCCACTTCCACTTCACTCCCATCGGCTCGTCGTGGCTGAACCGGATAGAGATCTGGTTCGGAATCCTCACCCGGCAGTCGATCCGCCGCGGCACGTTCTCCAGCGTCAACGTCCTGATCAAACAGATCCGCGACTACATCAACTCCTGGAACGAGAACGCGAAACCATTCACCTGGACCGCGACCGCCGGCGAAGTCCTCGCGAAGGTCCGGCTCGTCGCCACCAACGTAAAGAAACTCGTCAATAACAACTCGAACTGACATGAACAGGATCACGAGACACTAGCCGCCCCAGCACCGATGCCATCACGCACCTCCAGCACGCCACCTCCACGGACGCCCCGGACCTACCTCCCCCGCCCCGGCACTATGCCTGACCAGCACAAAACCGGCCCCCACACTCGGTTTCGAGAAGCTCTCTCAGCACCACTCACACGCCCACATCAGCGGCACTCCTCAGCGCCGAAACGACGCCACCCCTTCAGCACACCCACAACATCCCGGCACGTCACCAGGTCACACGACACAACACCCACTGAAAACGAAACACCGAACCACTGAAGAACCACCACCGAGCATCACCACGGCCGTGCTGAGCACGGCGGCGGCTGCCGCGATCAGCGGTAACTGCCATTTCGCACGGCGGTACTGGGCGCTGCGTTCGGCCGCGCGCAGGGTTTCGCCTCTGCGGCGGGCGCAAGTCAGGGGCCTTTGAGCGGCGATAGGCGTGCTGGTGGCCGAATCCGGCAGGCTGGATCGCGCCGCTTCCCCGTGGGAACTTTTCCGGCCCGCAACTGGCGGATTCAAGCCATATGTGATCACTGAGCGAATCCGTCACGCCCGATTCACTGGTTGGTCATCTGCTGTCGTGAGTCTCGCCCGAGCACATCGATCACAGGGAACGCAGTGCGACTTCGACAAGCAGGAGGCATGCGTGCGAAGACGTCATCCCGCGTATCGGGGAGTAGTGGCGGCGGCGATCGGCGGGATTCTCACCCTGACCGCGCTGACCGCCGCCCAGGCAGCCCCGGCACCGCTCACCGATCCCGCGAAGGCGGCGGCGATCGCCGATCGACTGGGCGACAAGCGCACAGCCGGCATCTACTACCAGAACGAGCGACTCGTCGTCGCCGTCACCGATCAGGCGGCGGCAGAAACTGTGCGAAGCGCTGGGGCGGTGGCGGAAGTCGTCCCGCACAGCGCGGCCGAGCTCAGCTCCGCCAAGGCGGAACTGGATCAACTGACGGGGATACCCAACACTGCCTGGAGCATCGACCAGAGCAGCAACCGGGTGAACGTGAAAATCTACGACGGGGTCTCCGCCTCCGACAGGTCTCGAATCGAGAAGGCCGTTTCGGAGTTCGGGGACGCGGTCGAAATGACCGAACACTCCGGCACGATCGAATCGACCGCGTACGCCATGCGCGGCGGCCTCGGCATAGTGTCGAATTTCACGTCGGGCGGGACGAACTGGACCGCCACCTGCACGGCAGGGTTCAACGTGCAGGATTCCAGCGGCAAGAAGTACATGCTCACCGCCGGTCATTGCATGGAGGAAGGCGCTGTCTCCTGGCGCCGCCGGAGCGGGGACATTCCGCTCGGAAGGGCCATCGACTGGGTCTACGGCAACGACACGAATCAGTCCGACTACGGGCTGGTGGAGTACAGCAACAGCGATGTCACGCCGTACGGAACGATCCAGTACAAGGACGGCTCGGAAGGGCAGATCTCACGCTCCGCCTCTGCGTTCGAGGGGGAAGAGGTGAAGCGCGTGGGAACCATGAGCCAGGATCTCGTGGGCATGGTGCTGGCGACGGACGCCACGGTCACCTACAGCGACGGCACCACCCTCCGTCACATGATCGAGGCGAGCAACTGCACCGTGCATGGTGACAGTGGAGGCCCCCTCTTCAGTGCTGAGACGGCCCTGGGCATCAATTCGGGCGGCAGCTACGCCGACCAGCCGTGTGGGGATTCCGACAGCCAGGCGGACCGTTCCAGCTTCTACGAGCCGGTGTACAAGGTGCTCTCCTGGGAGGGCCTGAAAGTCTATTAAGCCACGGACGACTTCCCGCTGCCTGCGGCACCGACGCAGATGCGGCAGGCGGCGAGAGGTCGTGAGTGAACCCGTGGGCGCCCCTCCGCGTCGAAGGTGTGGGAGATGAGTCAGCGCTGGGCGCTGAAGAATCCCCACGCCGTTGTTTCCATAGCCACCCCTTTGTCGAATGCCGCAGAGGACTCCATGAACATGCGACTGAAGCGCTCCGTCGGCCTGCTGCTGGTATCGCTCCTGAGCGCGAGCCTCCTTGCCGGCTGCGGCAATGATCAGCACGTGGACGGCGGTCATGCGAACGACCGGTCGCTGCGCATGCAAGAGAAGCGCGCCCGTCAGGTGGCCGATGCCTGGCGGGCATCCGCGGCCGCCGCTGCCTGGGCGCGGGGCTACTACCCGATGGCCGACGCGGTGCAGAAGCCGGAATCCGGCTGGCGCAGCGAGGCGGACGAGCATGCCTACGAGACGAAGAACTTCGTCCTGGACGGCGAACTGCCCAGCACTGCCCCCGCCCTGGGGAAGGTGGACTGGGGGAACGGGAAGAACCTCACCCGTCCGCTGATCGGGGCGAAAAAGGCGTACCGGTCGTTCGCCCTCAACCGCAGTGACGGACCCCGGCTGACCGTGACCGGGGCCCGGCTCGGTACGACGACCATCGTGACAAGCCGCGGCCGTGCGACCGTTCCCGCATGGCTGTTCACGCTGGAGAGCTACGACACTCCGCTCAAGCGCGTCGCCGTGACCCCCTCAGAGCTTCCCGAGCCGCCGATCGGACAAGCCCGGCAGGGGGACAGCGGCGGTCTCAGGAGCATCACCCGGCTGGCCGGGACGGCAGCAGACGGCCGCTCCGTAACGGTGAAGGCCACTCATGGATCCTGCGACGACGGCCCCGTCGCCAAAGCGCTGCAGACAGACGAGAGCGTCGTGCTGTACGCCTCCATCGCGGGGGCCGAAAACGGCACATGTCCCGCCGGCATGATCGAACAGAGCGTGAAGGTCGAACTGTCGCAGCCTCTCGGTGACCGCCTTCTCCTGGACGCCTTCACCGGCCGGCCAGTGCCGTTCGGAGACCCCGGAGGAATGGCGCCGAGCTGGACGTAAGAACAACATCATCCAGCCCTCCACGTACGCCATCCTGGCTGTGACGCGCCGTTGTGCGTGTTCGGGTTGCCCGACCGTCCGGGACGGTGCGACGTCGTGGCCGGAAGGCCTCGGCGGACGCTGCCTGAACGGGGCGTGAGGAGCAGGAGTGCCGCAGCGGGGTCTGGGCCACGGCAATGGGCACAGCAGTCGCACCGCACAGTGCGCCTTTGCCGCGTGAGAGGGCCAGCGATCTATAAGACCGTGACCGGTGCCGGCCGAGGCAGGACCAGGAGTCGTCCTCATCACCATCCGGTCCGCCGTCCAGTACAGCAGCACGAGCACGCCGCGCACAGCTGCACCGGGTGCCACTTGTCGAGGATGGCCGAAAGGGCAGGCCATAACAGCCGGCAGCGCGCGCGAGACGCGTAAGGGGTCCGAGGGGCGGTGAGGCCGCGCGTCCGGCATGCGCGGGAGGCTGCCTGGCAGACGCATGCCAGTGCCCAGATGCTGCACGCGGCTTATGGGTGTGGTCGGCATCTGGGATGTCGGGGAACCTCAGGTGGTACGGCAAGCCCCCGGGGGCTGTCCTTGGCAGATCAGCGCGTGTCAGTGCTGGGGGAGTGTGATCGAGGGGGGCGCATAGCGTGCTCATCTTGGTATGTCTGAGTGTCTTCCTCGCTGGGAAGAGTCCTGCGGCCGATGTGGCGTTGTCTTGCCGAGGGGGAGCATGAGCGCTTTTACTCAGCTTGAATGGGCGATGTCCGGGCGGTCGTGACGAGTAATGATCCCTGCGGTACGACGGCGGTATGCGGTATGCGCAAGGGGGCGGGCTGACGCCCGCGGAGCAGGGGAAACGGGAGGCCGTGCGGCTGGAGGCGGCCAGGTGGTGCGAGGCCGGGGCGGGCACGGCGCGGATCGCGGCCGAGTTGAGGGTGACGGACCGGTCGGTGCGCCGGTGGCGGGCGGCGTGGCGCCGCGGGGTGCGGCGGGGCTGGCGTCGGCGGGGCCGATGGCGGTCGAGCGGCTGTCGGCGGCGCAGTGGCAGCGGCTGGAGGCGGAACCGAAGCGGGGCCCTTTGGCGCACGGTTTCGACGATGAGGACCAGGGCTGGACGCTCAGGCGGGTGAAGCTGCTGATCGGGCGGTTGTTCCACGTCGGCTACACGGTCCAGGGGGTGTGGCGGCTGCTCAGGCGGCACGGCTGGAGCTGTCAGGTGCCGGTCCGCCGGGCGTTGGAACGGGACGAGGCGGCGATCGAGGTGTGGAAGGCTGTGGGGGTGCCCCCGCTTGCGGGGGAGTGTGGCCGCGGGTAAAAGTACCGCGCACGACCTGGGCGCCCGTATCTGCTTCGCGGACGAAAGCGGGCAGTGGCTGATCCCGCCGAAGGGGCGCACGTGGGCGCCGCGTGGGGCCCGGCCGGTGTGCGGGTGGCCGGGCGGCGCGGCGGGGGCGGGTGAACATCGCCGGCGCGGTGTGCTTCCGGGCCGGGCACCGGCCGCGGATGTTCTACAAGCTGCACGTCCACCGCGGCCGCAGGGGCGAGCCGAAGACCTTTGCCGGGAGTGACTACCGGGACTTCATCCGCATGGTGCACCGGCAGCTCGGCACACCGGTGGTGTGGGTCTGGGACAACTTGAGCGTGCACCTGCAGCAGGAGATCTTCGACTTCGAGGCGGAGCACAAGGACTGGCTGATCATCTTCCACCTGCCGCCCTACGCACCGGAGATCAACCCGCAGGAAGGCATCTGGAGCCTGCTCAAGCGCTCCCTCGCCGACTTCGCCGCTGCCGACCTCACACACCTGACCCGGGTCATCAAGCGGAAACTGAAGAAGACCCAGTACCGGCCGCACCTGATCACCGGTTGCCTGCCGACCACCGGGCTGGACCTCGACGGGCTGATCAACGAACCGGACGTCGCCAATTCAACCTGAATAAGACGTCGTCTCATTTGGGTTGCTCGGTAATCTGGTGCTATGGGGATCGTCGAGCGCTTGGTTCCGGATGAGCTGTGGGAGTTGTTCCAGCGGGTGGTGCCACCGGCTCCGACTCGGTCGCAGGGTGGCGGCCGACGCCGGTACGGGGACCGGGAGGTCCTGGCGGCGATCGTGTTCGTGGCGACCTCGGGCTGTACCTGGCGGCAGCTTCCGCCGTCGTTCGGCCCTTCCGGGCCGACGGCCCACCGGCGGTTCACCGAGTGGACCAAGGCCCGGGTGTGGGCCAAGCTGCACCGCCTGGTGCTGGACGAGTTCGGCGCGCACGGCAAGCTGGACTGGTCGCGCTGCGCGATCGATTCGGTGACCGTGCGGGCCATGAAAGGGGGGACCTGACGGGTCCGAATCCTGTGGATCGGGGCAAGAAAGGCTCGAAGATCCACTTGATCACGGATCGGGCCGGCCTGCCCCTCTCGGTCGGGATCTCCGGCGCCAACCTCCATGACAGCCAGGCAGTGGAGCCGCTCGTGCGCGGCATCCCGCCCGTCCGCTCCCGCCGCGGTCCGCGTCGGCGCAAGCCCGCCAAGCTCCACGGCGACAAGGGATACGACTACGCCCATCTGCGGAAATGGCTCCGCGCGCGCGACATCCGGCACCGCATCGCCCGCAAGGGCATCGAGTCCTCCCAGCGGCCGGGCCGTCACCGCTGGGTGATCGAGCGGACCATGGCCCGGCTCGCCGGCTGCCGCCGTCTGCACCGCCGCTACGAGCGCAAGGCGGAGCACTTCCTGGCCTTCACCAGCATCGCCTGCACCCTCATCTGCTATCGCCGCCTCGCCAAATGAGATGACCTCTTAACCCGCACCACCACTTCCGACGGCATCACGATCTTGCGCCCGCACGGCGAGATCGACCACCACAACATCGCCCCGCTGCGCCAGGCCCTCACCCGCGAGCACACCACCGTGCCAGCCCGCACCGTCGTCGATCTCAGTGAGGTCACCTTCATGGACTCCACCGGCCTCAACGCCCTCATCATCGGCCACCGCGCCGCCCACGGCACGCCCGGCTGAATCCGCCTCGCCCACGCCCAGCCACCCGTGCTGCGCGCCCTCCAGATCACCGGCCTGGACACCTTCATCGACTGCTACCCCACCCTCGACCAGGCCCTCGCCCGCTGACCCCGCAGCCCGGCCAGCGAGGCCGACCCGCATCGAGGCCCGGGGAAGTCTGGCGGTTTGGCCCCGAGTCGGCGCGAAGCGTGAGGCTGGCCGACTGCTGCAGCCGGCCGGCCTCGGGCGCGAGCGGGCAGCACCACAACGCAAGCCAGGGCGGGGGCGCCGACGTTGCGGGGGCTGTCCGGGCAAGGGGTTCGGGAGTAGGCTGCCGGTAGTCCGTGAACCCTCGGTCGTCCGTTGCTACGGCGCCAGGTTCGGCATCACTCGGAGCGCAAGGAGCGCTCCTACGTCAGCGGCTGTGGTCTGCGGGATCCTGAAAGCCCGCCTCTTCGGCATCGCACGAGGAACCGTCGCGGCCCGCTCCGTGAACATCTTGGTCGCCTCGCTTTCCCGATGCGGTGCATGGCTGTGAGGACTTCCGGCCGTGTCCGACCACTTCATCGACGACCTCATGTTCATCACACCTCTCGGCCACACCCCGGGAATCAAGCTCTTCGGCGAGGTCACCTCAGAGCACAAGGTCCCTCTGACCCTGGCCGTGGTGCGCTGCCGCGGACAGCACCAGGAGGTCACCGTCGACCTCACCGGCGTCCAGTACATCTCCCAAGCAGCACTCGAAGCCCTGGTCGACCTCGCCCGCGCCCTGCACCCTTCCCTGCGTCTGACCCTGCGGGCCCGCCCCGACCTCGGCCTCACAAGCCGGCTCGCCGCCCGCGGCTGGCACGGAGTGGAAAACCTCCAGGTCAGCGAAGCCTAGACGCCGGCGTCCCGGCTCGGCGGTACGTGCCGGTCCTGCCCCCGCCAGGACCGGCCGATGGCCGGCTCGCCCGGGCCGCGGTCAGGTCGTGGGTGGCTCCCGGCAGTGCGTCCGATGCCCAGCTGAGGCGTCCGGCGGGGTCGGCGAGGACCTGCACGTTCATGCCGTGGTGCTTCTTCTTGCCCGAGTAGTACGGGCGGTCGGCGGCGATGCGGTCGATGGGCAGGAGCGTGCCGTCGAGGATCACGTACGCCTTCCGGCGGGCCGTGTCCATGGCCTGCTCAGTGTCGGAGTGAGCGGGGCCAGGAGGTCGACGGCTTCGCGGATGTAGCGGTAAACCGTCGCGATGCCGATGCGGAAGCCTGTTGTGAGGCGAGCGTAGGGGTCACCGCAGCGCAGGTACGCGAGGACGAGCAGGGCCTGCCGGCCGCAGGTGAGGTGGCGCCAGCGGGAGCCGATCCGACGGCGGTGACCTGCGAGGAGACCGCAGAGGTGGTGCAGAGCGCGGCTGGACAGATCGATACCGGACGGGTGGACAAGCACGCGAAAGCGCCTGGTGGATTGGTGCTCTTTGTCGTGAGCCCGTATACCAGGAGCTTTCTCCATGCCCACCGCCGGGGCCACCGATCCAACCACCCGTCAGGTTGGAAACGGCTCATTGCCCGTCAGGAGATTCATGGGCTTATCTGTCCGCCCTATTTTCTTCTGTAGCCATACCCGAGTCGTGCCTCAACCGCCCTGCCGTCTCAATTGACGTCATCAAGAGAAATGCACTTGCGATCACCTTGAGGGATCTGTTTGACGGTGCGATTCAGATCCACTAGAACGTCCCCCGGCGATAGAGCCGAGTCGTTGATGGTAACCTCAATTGCAGGATGGCGTCCATAGGTTGTCAGGGCGCGTGGACCGCTATTCTTGGCCTTCGCCTCATCGAGAACCCAGTCGACGCCGTCGACAGTCATGCACAAGTTAGTCGTCGGATCCAAAGGGGTCACCCCGCACCGCAGAACGATTTTACCGTCACCCCATGCGGTCGTACCGGCGCCCGTGGTTTCTTGACTCTTCTCACCCGTGACGATTCGGGGTAGTTCAGTCACCACGGAAGCACACTCCCTGCTCCCCCCATCCGGTGCAGCCGTTACCGAGTAGCTCCCCGTCATAAAAACGAGAAAGAAAACCACAGTTAGCAGCAGTGCACTTATGACACCGCCAGTGACGAAGTGTCTTTTTTTCAACCGGATGGGCATTCGCTCAGCTTTTCAGTCTGACTGCGGGTGATGTCCCTCCAGACTACCCAGCCCCGATTGACCGTCACCCCTCCGCCTCTCGCCAGCAGTTCCCAGCCACTACAAACGTGACCTACCGCACGAAGCCACGCCATGCCGAAAAAACCAGCAAAAGTAGCGAAATGGACACTCTCTGTTAATAGTTGTGTACTCTCCGTGGACGCAACGCTATGATCATGTTCATGAGATCTACAGGTGTTGTACGCACTGGAGCCATAGCCGCGGCCGCTGCGGCTCTCGCCCTTTCCTTCGTTGGCCCGGCCTCGGCGGCCGATGTGACGCCAATGGGCGAGGGAGAGTGGGACTACCTTGGCTCGTCCGGTGTCTACGAAATCAACGGACAATTTTACAGTCAGCGGTTCAATTCACACGGTGGCAACGTCAAGGTCTGCTGGACCACTGACTCCACCGCTAAGTGGTACTACGGCCTTTACGAATACGACGAGTCGAACGATGACGACAAGGTCGGGACGACGCGGACCCAGGTTGCCGGGGGCTGTGAAGAATGGGCCGTGGGGAATTACCTCGACGGTGACAACGGCCTCGCGGAACTGTACGCGGTGACCAACGACCCGAAGGTCACAAAGGTAGAGTTCTGGGACTAAGCGCGTATCCAAAAGTCTTGCGCGTATCGGATGGCGATGCCGTTCGGCGGAGCAGGCGTTGACATGGGCCTCGCCGGATGTTCGATCGAAGCGCCAGCATCGTCCGCCCACCCGGCGGGGTTGTGGTCATCCATGAAGGGGTGGGGCCGGTCAAGCGCGGTGCTTGTCCGGGTTCTTCCTGTCGTTCGGGGCGAGGAGCGCGTACTCGGACAGGGGGACGGGTCGTTCTCGTTCCCGAGGTGATGTGCTGGGGCCGGCCTGAGGCGGGGCGTTGTGGGGTGTGCTCTTCACCCATGTGATGCCGAGGTGGCAGCGCTCCGGCTGCCGGTCGTCCATTCGCCGCGTCCGCAAGTGTGTCGGTGCGGGGCGGCATGGTGGGGTTCGGCCCGCGACCGGCGGGAGCAATCAGTGGTACGGTCTCGCCGCTGGGCGGGGGCCGGACCACGACGCGATCGCGCGTCGGCCGAGGTCTCGGATGCTGCTCACCCGCTGTCCGCGTGGGCCGGTCAGACGACCTCGCCGTCGCGCAGCCCGCAGTAGACCAGGGTGAGCAGTTCGCGGGCCGCGGCGGGCCACGATGCGGTCCCGGTGGGCGCGCATCAAGGTGCCTTCGGGAGCGTGCTGGACCGCCTCGACGGCCGGCCAGCGCATCAGCGTGGAGCCCTGTTTGGTGACATGCCCGCGGATCACCTTCAGGGCTGACTTGTGATGATGCGGGAGTGAGCCCGGCCCAGGAGCACAGGTGCTTGGCGGACGGGAAGCGGGTGACGTCACCGGTCTCGGCTGTGAAGAGTGCGGCCAGAACCGGGCCGACGCCGATCCGCCGGGGGGCCCGGTAGCCCGGGTCACCGGCGAGCCGAGTGGCAATCTCCTTGTCGAAGCGGGCGAGTCGCCGGTCGAGTGCGCCGATGACCGCACGCAGCGCGCGCGGTCGTGCCGCGTAGCCGGCGGGCAGCGCCGACTCGTCGAGGCAGGCGTTGCCCGTGGCACCGAACAGGTCGCTCATCAGCACCGCGATGCCTCGTTCGGCCACGACGCCGTGGGCCTGGTTACGGCAGTTGGTGCGCACTTGCACCAGCTTGTGCCGCCCTGCGGGCCATCTGCCGTGGTTCCCGGGTTTGGGGCGGGGCCGGCCATGCTTCCGGCAGCCGCAACAGATCGGCCAGGTCGGCTGCATCCCTCTCATCGTTTTTTACCCGCCGGTGGGCGAACCTCTTCACCCTCAGCGGACAGGTCAGGTGGACCTCGGCGCCGGTCTCGGCGAGCACGTCGGCGGCCCGGTACCAGCCGAGCATGGCCTCCAGCACCACCTTCGGCTGCGGCCCGGCCTTGGCGATCTGCCCGCTTGAGCCGGGCCGGATCGTTGTCGAAGCGGACCGTCCTGCCCAACCGCTGCCCGTCGTGCGCCCTGCGCACAGGACCGAGCGGCGCCGGTGCAGGTCCATGCCCGCCCCCTGCACACCGTCCTACGGTGAAGTCATCGAAGACCTCCCCGAGTTCGGATCTCTGCCCGAGCCGAGCATCCCGCGCACCCGACGGGAGGGGGAGGCCGCGCCCCTTCATCGCATCGGTGTATGCCCGCCCTGCGTGTATGCCTATGCGTCGGCTGCCGAACATGAGCGATTACGCGGTCTGCTGCGCGGCCAGGGACGGGCGGTGGTGCGGGCGGTGATGGTACTGCTGTCCCTGAACAGGGTGTCACCTGCGCAGACCGCCGCGCTGGTGGAGTACGACCCGGCCACGGTGCGCCG
>NZ_BMVU01000073.1 GCF_014650875.1 Streptomyces minutiscleroticus | reverse complement strand
CTTGCTCGTATTGCTCTTCTTGCTCACTACCTGGAACTGCTTCCTCCGGGACCTGTCGTCCCAGTATCAGGCTGTCCAGCTCGGAGGGGGAACTTCAGCCCACCACTTCCCCAAGGGCAAGAACGACCCGGACTTTCGCACCAAACTCCAGATCGCGGTCGCCCTGGCCACACAGGCCAAGGACACCGGGTGGGACTTTCGGGCCGTGGCCGCCGACTGCGCCTACGGCGACCACGACAGCTTCCGCACCGACCTGTACGCGGCGAATTTGCCGTTCGTGATGGCCCTCAAACCCCGGCACGGCACGTGGGCCTACGGCCCGGACGTGCACACCCCGGTCGACGCCGCCCGCCTCCTGGCCTGGGAGGACGCCGACCATCCCGGGGAATGGACCCGCATCGAGCGCGTCTTTCGCAACGGGCACACCCGCACCTGGTGGGCCGCCGAGGCCCAGCTGGGCTGCTGGGGACCGGACGGCATCATCCGCCTGGTCGTGGCCACCGCCGACCCGGCCACCCTGCCGGAGAAAGCGACCTGGTACCTGGCCACCGACCTGCCCCGCCCCAACTCACCACGCGCCGCCACCTCGCCCCATCCACCCGCCGACCTGGCCGAGGTGGTGCGCATCTACGGGCTGCGGCACTGGATCGAGCAGAGCTACAAGCAGGTCAAGGACGAACTGGGCCGGGCCGACTTCCAAGTCCGCTCCGACACCGCCATCCGCCGCCACCAAACCCTCGTGAACTGCGCCTTCAGCTTCTGCTGGGACTCCTGGTTCGCCCCACCCCCACCGGCCGCCGATCCCTCACCCGAAACCGGAGCGTCGCCGACACCGGAAGAGAGGGGGAACCTCTCAGCCACAACAGCCACAGCCAGTCAGCTGGCCCCGCGCGATCCGGGCCGTTCGTGGCTGGCTGACGCCCTGGGCCACGCTGCAACGCTACTGGCGCGCCTGGACAGCGAAGCCCCCGCCCACCGAACTCCAGAACCTCATCGCCGCCGTCACCACCGGCAGACCTCTCGACCTCTACTGCCCGGATTAACAAACCACCGCTAGTCCCGCAGCCTCCGTTCGAAGCACTGCTCCAACGTGTGGCACACCGTTCGACGTCCCGGACAGGCTGGTGCCGGCCAAGTCGCCATGGCTCGACCCGCGTCGGCGCCGCCGCCCGCCGATCGGTTGGGAGGAGCGGGACGACGTCCGCGACGCCTTTCCCGCCCCGGTTCCTCTCGTCAACGCAGGTGAGCGGGGATCGGGCGGCGATCGGATCCTCCGGAGGGCTCAACGCCGGCGCTCGCCGAGGCCGGCGATCACGCCGATCAGGGTTGTCACCGCTGTACAGATCACGATGGTGACGGTCGGGGTGGTGGCCTGGATCAGGGCGGCGGTCAGCAGGGCGGCGGCGCCGTAACCGAGGCCGCCGGCGGCGTAGAGCAGGGAGAAGCCGGTGGCCCAGACGTTCTGCGGGAGCCGGTGCTGCAGGCCGAGGTTCCGGATGATCATCAGCGGGCTGTAGAAGAGGCCGCCGAGCAGGAAGGCTCCGAAGATGCCCCACAGCTGGCCGGTGGCGGCGCTCACGGCGAGCGCCGCCGTCATGGCGGGCAGCAGGACCAGGGTCTGTGCGGCAGTGGTGCCGGGCCAGGAGCGTCGGCCGTAGGCGAGTCCGGCCACGATGCTGGCCAGGGCGAAGGCGCCGGTGACGACACCGGTCAGGGCGAGCGGGTGGCCCGTCTCCTCCAGGCGCGGGGGCAGCACCACGTCCATGGCGCCGACCAGGAACATGCTGGCCGTGGCCAGGACCACGGTCGGCCAGGCCAGGCGTACCACGGTGAGAGTGGAGGCGGGTGCGGCGCCGCCGCCCTGTCCGCCTGTCCGGGTGTGGGGGATACGGGCGGCGAAGGCGAGCGGGGCCGCTGAGGCGATCGTCATCACCAGCAGTGCGATACGGGGTGAGACCTGGGTGGACAGCAGCGAGGCCAGCACCGGGCCGCTGGCCCACACCGCCTGGTTCAGGGCGCTCTCCAGGCTCAGCGCGGCCGGTCGCAGTGGTTCGGGGGTGGTGCCGGAGAGCTGGGCCCGCATCCCGCCGGGCACGCCGGCCGCGACGCCTCCCGCGGTGAGGGCCAGGAGGGCGAGAATCAGGAACGGAACATGTCCGGCCAGCACGGCGATCCCCGCGAAGGCGACCGCCTCGACAGCCAGGGCCAGGCGTAATTGGCCGAGGAAGGGTTTCTTGTCGAACCGGCGGCCCATCACCGGGGCACCGGCCGCCTCCCCGATGGCGTGGGCCGCGGCCAGCACGCCGCCAGCGGAGAACGACTCGGTGCTGTGCCCGAGGAACACCAGCGCCAGGGGGGCCGTGGCGACGGGCGTGCGCACGAGCGTCATCGCGGTGTACCAGGCGATCGAACCGTCGCGGCGCAGGACGTCCCGGTAAGTGGGGTTCGGCGTCGATGCCACCATCGTGTTACCACTCATGGTTTTCAACGGTAACCCGCACGAGGGGGCGCCAAACGCGCGTTACCGGCTAAACTTTATGGATGGGCAAACAGGCTGGGACGACTGTCGCAGGGCCGCGCGTGGAGGAGATGCGGGCCTTTTTGAACACATGGCTGATCCCGAACGACACGCGCGAGGAGACGGAGACGCTGCACGACCTCGCGGACTCGGCGCAGGCGTGGTCCGAGGCCCTGTCTCATCTCCCCCGACCGCGCCAGGACGAGCTGCCGGACCTGCGGCTCCTGCGCGACGACCTGCGTGCCGACGTGACCGAGCGCGGGAACAGGCGGCTGGACGACTGGCTCGCCCGGCACCCGCAGACCGTGCGCGTGGGCGAGGACGAGTTGCGGCTGGAAGGCCCGTCCGGGCCGGTCGACACCGTTCTGCGGCACGCCGTGCACCTGGTGCTCGCCGGGCGCTGGCAGCGGCTCAAGGCGTGCCCGGACTGCCGCTGGGTCTTCTACGACCAGTCCCGCAACAACACCCGCACCTGGTGCAGCATGTACGCCAACGAGACCGGGCGGGCCTGCGGCAGTATCGCCAAAGTGCGCCGCATGCGGCAGGCACAGCGGGAACGGGCAGCGGCCGAGACCCAGTGAGGGGCCCCGGCGGGTGAGCAGGCCGCCGCGCGTGCCGACGAGCAGGCGCGGCGGCCGCCGTCAGGCCGTCAGAGCGTCTCCGCGGTGCGGCGCAGCAGTTCCTCGGTGTCCGCCGCGGCGTGCGCGTCGGGTCCGTAGACGAGGTACTCCACGGTCCCGGTGCAGGGGCTGTCATCCACCAGCACGACGGCGCCGGTGTCCGTGTCGGGGCGCAGCCGCGGTTCGTAGTCGATGGCCAGCGCCAGCTTGGCGAAGTCCGCGACCGGCAAGTCGTTGCGGGTCAGCAGCGTGTGACGGTGCTGGTAGTCGTCCCCGAGCAGCCGCCGCGCCGCCGCGTGCACATGGGTGCAGCCGCCGATGCGGGCGTTGACCTCGCTGAAGAGGACCTCGCCGGACGGCGTGACGATGGAGTCGCAGTTGAGATACCCCCGGTAGCCGAGCAGCTGGAGCGTGCGCGCCATCGTCAGCGACCATTCGGTCATGGTCCGCTCCGCCTGGGCGGGCAGGTCGACGGGCGGGACGGCGAAGCCGTTCCAGATCGGTTCCATGCGCATGTCGCCGTGGTCGAGCAGCTCCGGTCCGGCCGGCGGTTCGGGCACGTACAGCTCGCTGTACAGGGTGCGGCTGTGGGGGTGGTAGACCTCGACGACCGCTTCCCCGGGGCGCAGGCCCACGGGGAAGTCGCGGGTCTGCTCGACGACCGGGAAGTGCGCCGCCAGCGCCTGTTCGACGTCGGAGCGCGCGGGGCGCCGGCCGGTCACGTGCTTGGCGCTCGCGCCGATCGGTGCCACGTCGGGATCGGTGGTGAACAAGACGTTGCCGTACCCGCTGGCGCTGAAGTCCTGCTTGACGATGACGGAGCCGGTGTGGTTCAGCAGGGCGAGGACGGCCTCCGCGGTGGCGGTACGGCTGCGGCACACCTGTCCGCGGGCGACGGGGACACCGGTGCCGGTCGCCCAGGCGCGGAAGAACGACTTGCTGTTGAAGAAGTCGCTGCCGCCCTGGGCGAAGAACGCCGCACCGGGGGCGTCGGCGTGCCCGAGCCGGTCGGCGAGGGTGGCGATGGTGCGGTCGTACAGGTACGGCGTCAGGGTCCAGTCGGGGCCCACGATCTGCGACAGGCGGTTGACCAGGGGATCTGTCAGAACAGTGCGGGCGTCGAGGAAGGTGCCCTCGGGCGGGCCGTCCGGGGCGAGGAGGGTCAGGGTGCCGCCGTCGAGCCCGAGGCGGTCGGTGAGGTAGGCGAGGAAGTCGGGGGTGAGAGGGCGGTGGGAGAGCATGGCGTCGCCGTTCTCCAGCAGCCAGGCGGTGCGGGTGGAGACGGCGTGTTGCTTGTGGGTGCCTCTGCGGTCGAAGTCGGTCAGCGGGCAGGCGAACATGTACTCGCTGGTCACATTGCCTATGACGAGTTGCGGCACAGCGGGTCCTTCCGTGCGGTGGGCGCGCACCGGGGGCCGCCTGTGCGGGCGGCCCCCGGCGGGCGGGTCAGGCGCTGCGTTCGGCGAGCTTGCTCAGGAACTTCTCCCTGTTGATCACGGCCCGGCCGTGCACTCCGCGCAGGATGACGGCCCTGCTGTCGCGAGCCTCCACGGAGAAGGTGAGGAGCTTGCCGTCGACCTCGGTCAGCATCGCGGTGACGGTGATCTCCTCGCCGGCGGGCGTGGGCGCCAGGTGCGCGGAGTCGTGGTTGAGCCCCACCGTCATCCACCCCTCGGTGAGGTGGTCGCCGAGCACGTCCATGGCGGTGACCTCACTGAGCCACAGCAGGACCGGGGTGGCCAGGACCTCGACATCGTTGTCCCAGGCGGTCGCCAGGTCGCGGGGGCCCACGACGTGCCGGCGGGTGGCGGAACGGCCGATCAAGGAGTCGAACACGGGGCGGGGCTCAGTGAGCATCTCGGACATGTCTGCCTCTCGTCGCATGGAAGCTCAGGCGGCCGTGGCCAGCCGCCGCATCTGGTTGAAGACGTTCTTGCGCTGCATCTCGGCGGTGCCGCCGGCGATGAGGGTGCCCAGCGCGTCCTGCAGGGCCCGCGCGGCCGGACCCTCCATGTAGCCGAGGTGCCCGTAGACCCGCAGGGCCGTCTCGGTGCCCAGGCGCAGCGTCTCGCCGGCGTGGTACTTGGCGACCGAGCACAGCAGGGACGCCTGCTCATCGCCACGCAGCAAGGAGTCCAGGGCGCCGTAGGAGACGTACCGGGTGGCCTCGATGGCGAACTTGGCGTCGGTGATCCGGCCCTGCACGTACTGGTGGTCGGCTATCGGCACCTTGAAGGCCTGCCTCTGGCGGGCGTAGGCGAGCACATCGTCCAGGTGGGGGTCCAGGTAGGCGGCGGCCAGCACTCCGTACAGCAGGCGGTCCAGAGCGATGGTGTTGTAGATGGCCTCGAGACCGCCGCCGATCGTGCCGACGATGTTGCGCGCCTCGACCCGCACCCCCTCGAAGGCGATCGGCCCGGTGGGGCTGGTCTGATTGCCGATCATGTTCTCCGGGTCGCCCCGGGTGACACCCTCGTCGTTCAGGTCGATCATGAACAGTGTGATGTCGCGGTCGCCCGCCTCCGGGACGTGTCCCAGTACCAGGGCCACGTCGGCCACCGGCCCGTTGGTGATGTGATCCTTGTGGCCGGTGAGCCGGTAGCCGTCACCGTCGCTGACCGCCGAGGTCCGTCCGCGGGTCACGTCCGAGCCTCCGGTGGTCTCCGTCAGGGCCGTGGCGCCGACGTCGCCCGCGAGCAGCCGGGGCACCCAGTAGTCCTTCTGCTCGTCGCTGCCGTAGGTGAGCAGGGACCGGATGAGGCCCGCCTGCGCCACCATCGACAGCGAGAAACCCAGGTCGCGGCCGCCCGCGGCGACTCCCTCGAAGGCCGCGGTGAAGTCCCACCAGGAGCCGCCGTCGCCGCCCCAGCGCCGGTCCACGGCCAACCGCCAGATGCCCGCGTCGCTGATCTCCTGCCAGGACTCGCGGTCCAGCACACCCTTGGCACGGCAGTTCTCGGCCCGCTCCGCGACCGTGCGGGCGGCGAGGTCGGCGTAGCGCTCGCGCAGGCCGGGATCGGTGAAGTGGTGCAGCATGGTCTTCCTCTCACGGTGCGTTGTTCGACAAGTCGGAGTTCGGATCAGGCGAAGGGACGGGGTGAGGGCCGGAAGGTACGCACTTCGCGCATCCGGGGGCTTTCGACACGGCGGGCTCGAGGACTTTCGTGGCAGCCGTGCGCCGCTGCGGCAAGGTGGGGGAACGGGTGGTCAGCGGGTGGCGGCCAGATCGCGCACCTGCGGGGCCGGGTCGGGGACGAGGCTGCTCAGACTGCGGTCCAGGCGCAGGACCAGCTCCTCCAGTTCCGCCTCGGTGCTGTTCAGAGGCGGAGCGACCATGACGGACTCGGTACGGGCGTCGATGCCGGCCGGGTACAACAGCAGCCCCTGGTCCCGGGCTGCCGTGACCAGGTCGAGCGAGACACCGGGCGTGCGGGCGGGATCGGCGTGCAGGCCGAGCGCGAGCTGCAGGCCCAGACCGCGCACATCGCGCACCACCGGATGACGGGCGGCCAGGTGCTCCAGCAGGATGCGCAGGTGGCGGCCCGAGCGCTGGACCCGGGCAGGAATGTCGTGAGCGATCAGATACTCGACCGTGGCCAGTCCCGCTGCCGCGGCCAGCGGCGCGCCCGCCATGGTGTGTCCGAACAGGACGCTGCTCAGCGGCCGGTCGAACGCGGCGGCGACCTCGTCCCGCACCAGCACGGCGGACAGCGGCGCGTACCCGGCGGCGATGCCCTTGCCGAGCACCATGATGTCGGGCACCACCCCCGCGTGGTCGCAGCCGAACCAGGCCCCCGTACGCCCCAGACCGCTCATCACCTCGTCGGCCACCAGCAGGAAACCGTGCCGGTCGGCGAGTTCGCGCAGCCGCCGCAGTACCGCCGGGTCGGACACGGCGGCCCCTGAGGAGGCGCCGCCGACGGGTTCGATGACGACGGCCGCCAGGTTGTGGGGGCGGATTTCCTCGATGGCGCGCTCCCACTGCTCGACGTCCGCCCGCAGCTCTCCGTGCCGGGGACGGACCTTGGCGACCGTCGCCTGGTTGGCGAGCAGCGGGACCAGTCCCCTTCTGCGGACCGGGTGACCGGAGGCGGCGAGCGCTCCCGCCGTCATGCCGTGGTAGCTCGGCTCCTCGGTCAGGACGGTGCACTTGAAGGGGCGGTACGCCTCGGCGTGGTAGAGCGTCGCGAGCCGCAGCGCCGTCTCGATCCCCTCCGAGCCGGAGTTGGTGTACTGCACGTGGCCGAGCGAGCCCGGCGCCAGTTCGGTCAACCGCCGGGACAGTTCGGTCAGGGGCTGCGAGGTGAACTGGGTGCGGTAGGCGAAGCAGACGGCGTCCATCTGCTCGCGCATCCGGGAGGTGACCTCGCGCACGCCGTGGCCGAGGTTGGTGTTGACGGCGCCGGAGCAGCCGTCCAGGTAGGCGCGGCCGTCGGTGTCGTAGAGCCATACGCCGTCGCCGTGGCTGACGGTGGGAAGCATGCTCTGTCTCCTTGCGTGTCGATCGTCGCTTGGTCGGCGGGGATACGGGACGCGGGTCGGCGTGCCGCGGTCAGTACCAGGTCATGACGGACGCGCCGGCCGTCATCCCGCCGCCGACGGAGGCCAACAGGATGCGTTCGCCGCGGGCGAGCGGCCGACTGCGGTGGCTCTCGGTGAGCGTCAGCGGGATGGAGGCGGCGGCCGTGTTGCCGTACCGCTGCGCGGTGCAGGCGAGCTTGGCACGGTCGATGCCGAGCGCGTCTCCGAGGGCGTGGACCAGCCGCAGGTTGCCCTGGTGGAACACAGCCCGGTCGATGTCGTCGACCGACAGGCCCGCTTCGTCCAGTGCCTGGTGGGCGACTTTGGGCACGTGCTGGAGGGCCCACTCCTTGACGGCCCGTCCGTTCATGCGGAAGAAGTGCTCACCCGGATCCTCCAGGGTGGCCGCCGGGCGGCGTGATCCCCCGCCCTCGACGCGGACGTGGTCGCTGGTGGTGCCGTCCGCGGTGAGGGCGGTCGCATGGATGCCGTAGCCGTCCGGAACGCGTCCGACCAGTGCGGCGCCCGCGCCATCGCCGAAGAGGCTGACGGTCCTGCGGTCCGTCCGGTCCATGATGGTCGAGTAGGTGTCGCATCCGATCACAAGGACCCTGCGCCAGGTGCGGTGCGCGCACAGCAGCGCGTCGGCCAGGTCCAGCCCGTACAGGAAGCCCGAGCACACCGCGTTCACGTCGAACGCCGGGATTTCGGTGAGCCCCAGCCGGGCCTGCACGAACACGGCGGTCGCCGGCTGCGGTTGGTCGGGGGTCGACGTGGCCACCACCAGTGCGTCGACGTCACCGGCGGTCGTCTCAGCCAGCAGCCGGGTCGCGGCGCCGACTGCGAGATCGGAGGTGGACACGCCCTTCGGTGCGTAGCGCCGTTCCAGGATTCCCGTGCGCTCCTCGATCCACTGCTCGCTCGCACCGCTCCAGGCGCCGATCTGCTCGTTGGCCACCACGTTCGGCGGCACGTAACCGGCTGTGCGGAGTATGCCGTTGGGCATGGAGTCACCTCTGCTTGGTGAAAGGGACGGATTCAATCGCGGGTGATCGGGATCAACCGAGCATCGCTACGACACTGCGACTTCCTCAGGCTTACGGCGGTAAACGACGTCGAGGTCGGTGATGGGCGTCACTCAACGACTTTTCAGCCACACACGATGGCCGATACGCCCACCGACCATCACACCGAGGAATGCTTTCCGACAGGCGCACGCCCTCCCGCAGGCGCGAAAAAGCTGGAGAACACGGGTCGATCCGCAAGCGTGCGACAAAATTTTCGATCATTGACGCCGCAGGCCACACGAAGGTCCGGCATATCCGACGCCACGCGTGCACCCCTGTCACACAGGTGGCAGGGGAAACACACATGGGACGAAACCAGCCATGCTGCCGCTGCGTCCAAAGGGTTTCGCCGGTAACAGCCCTCATGATGAGTCGCACACCGCCTATGTACGTAGACCGGGTACACCGTCTGCACTAGGCCGGTACCGGCGCCGATGAAGACGGGCACGCCGACGATTCCTCTCGAAGAGATCGCATCCCACCGGTCCGAGCCCGTTTTTGTAATGCACAACACACAAAACGGCGCTTGTCGGCGCCGAGAGGCCGCAACTCGCGCCCCTCGCAGACCGGGCGGGTCCGCGGCTCACCGCTCGAACGCGCACGCCCCGGCCGTCAGCTCAGCCCCGCACCACCCGATGCGCACCGTGTTCACGGCCGGCAACAGTGACCGCGCGGTACACCGGCTGCCGTCTGTGCGTGTCACCGGGCTGCACGAGGCCGTCCCGGGCAGGGCGCAACGGTGTGACATGGTGATGCACACCGGCGCTTGAAGGTGTACGGCAGCAGGTCGGGACGCACGTGCGGACGGCGGGAGCCGGTCCCGGCTCGCGCAGCGTTGCCCGGGCCACCGCCTGGGCGTCGAGGGGATCGGACTTGCCGCGCTCGCGCGCTGAGCGGCGGGCACCGGCCATGAGCCGGGTGTGCACGCGCACCGCCTGGTGGCCGGCCGTCAGCAGGTCGACCTCGAAGCGCGGGGTCAGGTGCCGGCAGTCCTCGACCGCGACCAGGATCTGCGGGCCGAACCGGCCGATCCACGACAGCGCCCGGCCGTGTCCCTCCGTCGTGGCCGCGACTGTGGGTCCGTCCTGACAGCGGCCCAGTTCATCGGCCGCTACCGAAGTGCGGGTTCGCTTGTGACCGTCACGCCGATGACCGTCATCGGGTACCTCCACGCAAGGCTGCACGGGCAGACCCTCCACGCGGGCACGCCTCGATCGAGCCATGCGGCAGATTCCTGTCACGCCACGTCGAGGAGGGCACCGGGCCGACGGGGCGGCACATCGGCGGCGAGCCACCGCACGCATGCAGGACAGCGAAAGAGTGAGCCCACCCCGCCGGTCCCACCAGGATGCCACCGGCGAGACCCCGGCACTGCTCACACTGCCATTGAGCCGGAGAACGCCGTGAAGACGAGCGGAGGGACCAGCCCCCATGGAAAGGGCGGCACTGTCCACGAGAGACGACAGCGTTTCCAGCACCGAGGCGGAGACGCGAGCGCAGCCCGGACCCCGCGGCCGAGTACGGGCGCCCGGTGGCGCGGCGGGACGTGCTCCCTCATCGTCCGGTGGACGCCGTCGAGCTCATGGGCCGCTCCAAGAAGTGGAAGCGTGTCAGGCGCCGAAGCGCCGACGGAACTCGTCGGCCACCGCTCCGCCCGCCGCCTCCATCAGACGGAGCACCACCGGATGGATCACCAGGGCGGCCACCGCTTCGTCGAGGGAGGGCACATGCCGGTTGAACCAGCGCCGGACGTAGGCCATGGTGGACGCGCTGTCCGCGTCGGGGGCGGTGGCGGCTTCCTCGAGTTCGTCGAGCAGGTCCCGTGCGCGGTCCGCGTCGGCGGACGCGCGCGGTACGAGTCCACGCACGCGCGCGAACTCGGCGCGCAGTGCTGCCAGTTCCTCTTCCGTGACCGGGCCGGCGGTGGGTGCCGCTTCGAAGCGGGTCACGGTGTTGTCCCTGCCCACGACGATCTGCCCCGACACCTGGTCGGCGCGTACCTCGTAGCGGTCGCCTCGGCTGTCTGTCATCTGTTCCCCTCCCTGATCGCCCGGCCTTCGGGCCGGGGAAGAAACGGCTCCTCAACCACCATTCGCAGCTGTCGTGGCGCATACCATGTGCGGGGGGTCGAGCGGAGCCCAGTCCGATGGGCCGGCGCTGTTGACGGCGCGGACCCGGAAGCACATGTGTGTGCCCGGTTGCAGCCCCCTCCAGGTGTATGTGTTCAGCCCCGCGGCCACCCTTGTGGAGGTCTCGCCGTTGCTGATCTCGATCTCCGTCGGGCGGCCGGGCACGTATCCCCACGAGATGAACACGGATGTCGTCTCATCGCCGTAGGCGTCGACCTCGGTCGGTGCGCCGGGAGGAACCTGCGGGGAGGTACCGGTCACTTTCAGTGTCATGGACTCGTGCCGTGAGGCGTCGAGCATGGTGACCCGGGCGCTGTACGTCAGGCCCGGAGTCCGAGGGGTGAACACCACGTCGAAGGTGCAGGTGCCGGATGTGTCCGCTGCGGGGCAGGAGGCGGATTCCGCCTTCCAGTTCGTGCGGTCGTCGACGGCAAGAGTGTCCGCGTCGCCGCAGCCCGGTGCCACGGCGAACTCCATGCGGTGTCTTTCCGCCTGCTCCGCCGCCACGGCACCGAACGTCTCGGTCGGCATGACGACGGCCTTACACGTTCTGTGCTCTTCATCGGTGTTGCGGGAGGGGGGCCTTCGAAGGCGCGGGCCGTCCGTGAGCGCATCCGATTCCCCGCTCTTCGGCGGGCGGAACCCGGACGGACCGGGGCCGGCCTCGGACACGGACGGGCCGGAGCCCGCGTCCGACGCGGACGGTATGCGGACCCCCGTCCCGGAGGCCGGAGCAGCTCCGGCCTCCGGCTGCCCGCCGCTGCCGCCCGCAAGACCGACCATGAACACGCCCCCGGCCACCACCGCCGCCACCCCGATGCCGATGACCACCGGATGGGTGACGGCCGCCGCCCCCGAATGCGTGGCGCCCGGCGCGGCCGCGCCGCCGTGCGCGGCGTTCTGACCGACCACCGCCGCCAGGCCGGCCGCGGTGCCGGCCACCGCCCCGGCTGCGATCCCCAGGGTGCGCCTGCGCACCTGTTCCTCGTGCGTGAAGTACTCCACGTCCTCGACGGACTCCAGGCTGCGGGCCGCCTCCAGACCGAGCTCCAGGACCTTCCGCCAAGCGCCCCAGCGCAGGGTGCGGGCGAGCAAGGGAGCCGCGGCCCGTGCCAGGTCCCGCGCCGCCGGGTGCTCACCCGCCAGGGACGCCTCCGTCAGGACGTGGCAGATCACGGCCGACTCGACGGCCACCTCGTGCCGCGAGGCACCGGCGCACATCCACTCCGTCAGGCGGACGGCGAACCCCGCCGCGCCGCGCACCGCTCCCGAACGCTCGGCGACCAGACCGGCGAACCGCCCTGGGGCGCGGCAGCCGGCGCCGTCACGCCCGAGCAGGGCCAGCGCCTCCAGCTCCACCACGGCGGCGCCGACCGGTTCACCCGCGAGCACCGCGAGCAAGGACGAGGACAGGGGCAGCGGATCGAAGGCGCGCACCAGGCGCAAGAGCCTGCCCGCCTCATCGCTGAGCCGCCCCGCCAGCCCGACCGCGCGTGCCGGCTCGTCCGCAGCGAAGCCCGTACCGGCATCGGACGGGCAACCGGTCCCGGAGACGCGCTCCGCGGCAGCGACGGCTCCGGCGGCCTGAACCAGCGTCAGCGGATGTCCGCGAACGGCGGCGACGAGTTCTCCGGCCGCGTCCGCTTCATCACGGCGCAGCGGACGGCCGGCCTCCAGGGCGAGCAGCGCGAGCGCGTCCGCCTCGGACAACCCCTCCAGGCGCAGCGCCTTCGCCCCGTCCCAGGCGACGGGCTCGTCGCCCGCCACCAGCACCTGGCATCCCGGTGCGGCGTCCACGAGAGCGGCCAGGTCATCGGGGCCGCCGTGGAAGTCGTCGACGACGAGAAGGGCCTGCACCGACCCCATCAACCGCCGCATCCTGTCCCGGCCGGGCTTGTAGTCCTCGGTCTCGAAGCAGGCATGGAAGAGGTCTTGCACGATGTCCTCGACCGGAAGCCCGGCAGCCGGGAGGTGGACCACCTCCCCGCCGTCAGAGGCCGCGGCACGGTCCGTTGCGACGCGCCGCAGCAGGGAGGACTTGCCGACGCCCGGCGGCCCGTACACGAACACCGGATGCCCGTCGGCCAGCCAGCCGTGGAGCCGGGCCAGTTCACGTTCACGCCCGAGCAACGCGGGAGCATGACGGGGCAGAGCAGGGCCCGCGGGCCGATCACGCCGTCGGACTCGCGGCGGCCCCTCGGGGCGCACAGTGACCGAGGACCCCCGGTCGGCGTTGACAACGACGGTCTGAACCACGTTACGGGTGCCGACCACCACCTGCCCCTCGACGTTTCCCCGCACATGGACGCTGCTCGTACCGGCCATCGGCTGTTCCCCCGCACGTTTCCGAAGGGGAATTCGTAGCACTCCAGCCGGGGGAACACACACAGATGCCCACGATCAAACCCAAAAATTATTCTTCCGATGGAATCCCGCATAGAAATGCAAGCGGCGGTCGCTTACTTGGCGGGAATTCACCGCTCAGACATCGCCGGAGCGATCGGGGTTTCAAAGGGAACGGACACATAACGACGCCTGATATCCCGATCGGCTTCCCGTACGTCCTCGGGAGGGCCTTCCTGCGGCCGGTCCGCCGGCCGGAAGGCAGGACCCGGTCGAGAAAGTCCGGTCGCCCGGCAGAGCACGCGACCGCGCCTGTGACGCAGGGAAGCCGATCGGCGCTGACCCGCCGAGCGCGCGCCTACGGCAGCCCCGGTCAAGAAACTGATCGTTCGTCCGGCGCAGGCGAGCCCACGGCGGGTCATCGGTAGCTCCAGGGCGAGCCCACCCGTCCGGGGTGTCCGCTCGCCCTGCCCACGATCTGCAAGATTCCGCACGCGGCCGGCGACGACCCGGCTCCACGCCGCACCGGCCCCAGCCGGCGCGACATCCTCGCCCCGCAGGCCGAGAAGATCACCGCAGTGGACTTGTTCCCCATCGGCACGGTCACCGGCAGCCGACCGTACGCGCCGACGTTCCTTGAGCACGGTACCCGCCGGCTCCACATCGCCGACGCCGCCGTCCGTCTCCGCGCAGTAGACGCCCCAGCATGTCCGTCGTCCCACCGCAGGCCCGGGCCGCCGCATCACGGCCCCGGCTTTCGTTCTCCGCGACTGCGACAACGAACCACCGACTCATCCTGCCGTCTTCAAAACCAAAGGTGTGATTCCTCCCCCGTTATGAGGGGGAGGAATCACACCAGCGATGGCCTGGCGCCTTCCGGTGACCGGCGCGTGTCCGTGGGGCGTCCCTGCGGAGCCGAAGGACACCCCACGCGCGTGCCGGCCCGCCGTTCGTGCCGTCAGCGGGCGGACCGCAGTCCGGCCAGCAGCTGGTAGACCGTCTCGGTGCCCAGGCGCAGGGCCTCGACGCCGATGTGTTCGTCCGTGCCGTGCATACGCTTGAGCATGTCCCGGTCGACGGTGAACGGATACATGCCATAGACAGGCACGTCCTGCTCCCTGAACGGCACCGCGCTGGTCACCGCCTCGAACTGGCCGGCTGTGGCGCGGACGCCCGGATGGGTGCGGCTCACCGCCGACTGCCAGGCGCGGAAGACGTCGGTGTCGGCGGTGGAGTCACGCACGGACAGGTAGCCGCGCAGCCGGGCCAGGACGTCCTCCTCGGACTCGCCCGGATTGCCCACGACGGTCAATGTGGCCTGGTTGCCGATCAGGGACCGCAGCTCGGTCACCACGCGCCCGGGGTCGTCCCCGCCGGGCAGGAACGCCGCGCGGAACTCCGCCGTGGCCGTGCCGGGAACAATGCTCGGGTAGTAGCCGGCCTGGGCCGCGGTGAAGGCGAGCGTGGTGCGCAGCAGCGCGTTGTGCAGCTCCGGAGTGTCGCTGAGCCGTACGACCGTCTCGCCGGCCCGGTCGCGCTGGGCCTCGGTACGGGCCTCGAGCATCTCCCTGACGGCGGCGGCCAGGACAGGGTCGGCAGTCGCGCGGGCCAGGGCGTCGAAGTACTGCCGGGACAGGGCGTTCGGCCGGATGTGCGCGCGCCACTGTCCGAGCTGTTCCAGCACCTCACCGAGGCGGATCACGGCCTGGCCACCGAACGGCTTCGAGGTGTGGGTGGCGTAGGAGACGGCCTCCAGGCGAAGCAGCAACGAGCGTTTGTCGTTGCAGGTGAGCGCGGCGATCATGGGGGTTCGGCCGTCGTGCTGGTTCAGCACCCAGCCGCCTTCGGTCAGAACGGCGCCTGCCTCCACCTTGCCGGGGTGCTCGGTGAGGAACCAGCGCACTCCGTACGGGCCTTGTTCCTCGTCGCAGTCCGACCAGAAGACGATGTCACGGTCGAACACGGTGCCTTCCCGGACATGGCGCAGGAGAGCGGCGACGAACGCGGCGTTGACACCTTTCATGTCCAGCGCGCCCCGGCCGTACAGATGGCCGTCCACGATCTCCCCGGCGAAGGGCCGGCGGGTCCAGGTGTCCCCTGCGGCGGGCACCACGTCGGAGTGGCCGAGCAGGACGAGCGGCTTCTTCGTGGTGCCGGCGCTGCCGGGGACGCGGGCGAAGAAGTGAACGTTGCCCTCGGTGGGAGTGGGCACGATCTCGGTACGGACACCGGCCGCCCGGAAGATGTCGTCCAGCATCCGGGCATACGGCAGGGTCTGCGCCCCCTGACCGGGGTTGCTGGTGTCGTGCCGGATCATCGCGACGGCGAGGGCGACCGGATCGGTGGGGTCCCCGTCGAAGGACGCGGTGGGCCCGGCGGGCGGTGACGCCGCGGCTCGCGGTGCCGGGGGCGCCACCGCGCCGAAAAGCGCGGCCGCCGCGACCGTGGCGCCGGTGCCGAGGACCGTGCGTCTGGAGGCGCCTGCGGCCTGCCCCGGTTCTTCGTCCAGGCAGGCGGAGATGACCGCCGCCGGGTGGGTCTGGTGGGCGTAGTGCCCGCCCGGTACGGAGAGCACCGTGCAGTCGGCTGTCGTCCAGCGGTCCCAGCGGCGCACCGCGGCCTCCGGCACGTGCGGGTCGTCGATCGCCCGGATCGCACGCATCTCCACGTTCGGTGGCCGGCCGGGGGCGGCCCGGTAGCCGGCGGCCAACCGCAGATCGGCCTGGATCGGCGGCAGCAGGGTCTCCTCGAACTCGGGGTCGGCCAGCAGCTCGGGATCGGTCAGTCCGGTACCGACCGCGAAGGCACGGGCGTCCTCCAGTGTCACTCCGCCGCCGGTGCCCCCGAAGTCCCCGGGAGCCTGGCCGGCCACCACGCACAGCCGGGCGACCGGCACCCGGGTCGAGTGCAGTCGGCGGCAGACCTCGTAGGCGAGGATCGCGCCGAGGCTCACCCCGATGAGGATCAGCCGCCGTCCCGAGGCCGCCGGAGCCAGTTCGGCGGTCACAGCGTCCGCGTAGGCGGCCATGTCGGTGACGGGTTCCTCGTCGATCCGCATGCCCCGACCCGGCGGGGTGATCAGTCCGAGTGAGGTGCCCTCGGGCAGCCGTTGCCGCCAGGAGGCGAAGGAGGCGCCGTGGGCGCCGGTGGGAGCGAAGCACACGGCGAGCGTGCGGTTGCCCGGGGCTCCGCCCGGGCCCGTCTCGTGGATCTGCAGCCAGCCGGAGCTCATGCTTCCTCCCCTTGGCGTGCGGTGCGCAGGAGCGTGGCGACTCCTGTGACGGTGGGTGCCGCGAGGATGCGGCGGAGCGGGATGCGCCGGCCGGCGGTCGCCGAGAGGCGGTTGGCGAGCCGGACGGCGAGCAGCGAGTGGCCCCCGGCGTCGAAGAAGTTCTCGTCGGCGGTGCCGGGAGCGGTTCCGAGGAGCTCTTCCCACAGAGCGGCCACGGCGGCCTCGTCGGCGTCGGCGGGTGCGAAGCGCACGGCCCGCTCCTGGCCCGTCTCCGTGACCAGGGTGCGCAGGGCGGCCCGGTCCAGCTTGCCGTTCGCCCCCAGGGGCAGTCGCGCGACTTTCTGGATCCTCGCGGGCAGCATGTAGTCCGGTAACCGGTCGCGGAGGTAGGCGCGCAGGGTGTCGCCGCCGGGCTGATCGTCGTACACCACGCAGGCGACGAGGCGGGGTTCGTCGCCGTCCGTGTCCACGTACGCTCCGGCGTCGGTGACGTCGGGGGCCTTGCGCAGGACGGATTCGATCTCCTCCAGTTCCACCCGGTAGCCGCGTATCTTGACCTGGTGGTCGGTACGACCGGTCAGTTCGAGCGCGCCGTCCGGCAGCAGCCGGCCGCGGTCCCCCGTGCGGTAGTGGCGGACGCCCCGGTCGTCGGTGCGGAAGGCGTCCTCGTCGTCGCCGCCGACGTAGCCGAGGGCGACAGGCGGGCCGGCCACCCACACCTCTCCCGTCACACCGGGCGGCAGCCGCCGACCGTGCCGGTCGCGCACCGACAGCAACGCGCCGGCCACCGGGGTGCCCACGGGCACACGCTCGGCGTCCGCGGGCAGCGAGGACGTGTCGTACGCGGCGACGTTGGAGGCGGTCTCGGTCATGCCGTACAGGTTGAGCAAGGTGGCGCGGGGCCATACCGCGTGGAAGCGGCGGGCCATGGCCACCGGCAGGGTGTCGGCCCCAGTGGTGACCAGTACGGGTTGGTGTTCGTCGGCGAACTTCGCGCTCTGCGACAGCAGTCCGTCGAGCAGATGGGGGGTCAGGAAGAGATGGGTGATCCGCTCCTTGGCGACGACGGCGGCGAACAGCTCGGGGTCGAGCACCTCGTCGTCGGTGAGCACCACGGAGGGCACGCCCATCAGCAGTCCGCCCAGCATCTCCCAGGGAGAGGCGACGAGCGCCGGCGACTTCTGCACGGCGAGGACCGCGTCCGGCGGGAAGGGGTGGTCGCGCCACATCCACTCCAGCCGTCCGCGCACCGAACGGGTGCCGATGCGTACGCCCTTGGGATTCCCGGTGGTGCCGGAGGTGTAGACGATGTGGAACAAGGCGTCCCCGTCGCCGTCTTCGCCCGGCACCCGCCCCGGTGCCTGGTGCAGCGGCCCTGAGCTGGCCGGAGCGAGGGTGACGCGGGCCGCGTCCAGAGTGGGGAACTGGTCGAGTCCGGGTTCGGCCAGCAGGCAGTCCGGCCCGGTCTCCTCCACCATGCGGCGTTGCCGCCGTACGGGAGTGGCCGGGTCGAGGCCGAGGTAGGCCGCGCCGGTCTTCAGCACGGCGAGCACTCCGGCGATCGCGGCCGGACCGCGCCGGGCGGCGAGCGCGACCAGGCTGTCCGGGCCGACCCCCTTGGCGACGAGCTGCGCCGCCAGCCGGCCGCTCCATCCGTCGAGTTCGCCGTACGTCAGGGAGGTTCCGGCGTGGCGCAGTGCGACGGACTCGGGCCGGGCGGCCACCTGCCCGGCGAAGCGTTCCAGCAGTGTGGGCACGGTCATCGGATTCCTTCCGTGGATACCCCCGGCTTCAGCCGGGGGAGGAAATGAAACACCTGCGGAGCAGGGCAGGAAGCGGGGCTTCGCCGCCGAGGCGAAAGACCGTGCTCTGACCCGCAGGTTTGGCCTTCAACCGTCGTCTCGCTAGGTTGTAGGCGTGGCCACGGCGCAGGTGAAGCGGGCGTTCAGGTACCGCTTCCATCCCACGAGCGAGCAGGCGGCGGAGCTGTCGCGCACGTTCGGCTGCGTTCGCAAGGTCTACAACCTGGCGCTCGCGACGCGCACGGAGGCGTGGGCGCGCCAGGAGCGGGTGAACTACCAGCAGACGTCGGCGATGCTGACGGCGTGGAAGAAGACCGAGGAACTCGCATTCCTCAACGAGGTCTCCTGCGTTCCGTTGCAGCAGGCGCTGCGGCATCTGCAGACGGCGTTCACGCACTTCTTCAGCAAACGCGCACAGTATCCGCGGTTCAAGTCGAAGAAGAAGTCGCGCAGGTCGGCGGAGTACACCGCCAGCGCGTTCCGGTTCCGGGACGGCCGGCTGACGCTGGCGAAGATGACCGAGCCTCTGGACATCGTGTGGTCCCGCCCGCTGCCCGAGGAGGCGAAGCCGTCCACGGTGACGGTGTCGCAGGACGCGGCCGGACGCTGGCATGTCTCCCTGCTGTGCCAGGACTCCGCCGTCCAGCCGCTGCCCGCCACCGACACTGCCGTGGGTGTCGATGTCGGGCTCGACCACCTGCTGACCCTCTCCACCGGTGAGAAGGTGGCCAATCCCCGGCACGAGCGCCGCGACCGGGCCCGGCTGGCCAAGGCCCAGCGAAGCCTGGCCCGCAAGGCCCCGGGCGGCGGCACCAACCGGCGCAAGGCACGGCAGAAGGCCGCCAAAATCTATGCCCGCATCGCCGACCGCCGGCGCGACCATCTGCACAAGTTGACCACTCGGTTCGTTCGTGACAACCAAACGATCGTGATCGAGGACCTGGCCGTGTGCACCATGGTCAAGAACCGGTACCTGGCCCGCGTCATCAGTGATGCGGCCTGGGCGGAGTTTCGGCGCATGCTGGAGTACAAGGCCCAGTGGTACGGCCGCGAAGTGATCGCGGTCGATCGCTTCTTCCCCTCCTCCAAACGGTGCTCCGCCTGCGGCAGCGTGCAGAACACCATGCCGCTGAGCGTCCGGGCGTGGACGTGCGCATGCGGAACGACCCATGACCGGGACGTGAACGCGGCGAAGAACATCCTGGCCGTCGGGCTGACGGCGCCTGTCTGTGGAGCTGGTGCAAGACCTCAACGGAGTACTCCGGGCGGGCGGTCGGCGATGAAGCAGAAACCCCTACGGCGCGAGCCGTAGGAATCCCCCTCCTTCAGGAGGGGGAGGAAGTCAAGACAGTGCTCCTCCGGGCAGCAGGTCGAGGGAACGTACGGTGGTGCGCTCGGCGCGCTCCGGGTCGGTGAGGGCCCGCAGCGCGATCAGCGTGGAGTCCAGCACGCCCCGAGCGGTCCCGGTGTCGAGCAGTTCCCGCTGGTAGGCGAACTGGAGCAGGAACTGCCGCGGGCCGTGCGGCTGAACGTAGAGGGCGCAGTCGTACTTGGTGTAGCCGGTGTCCAGCTCGACGAAGCGGAACTCGACGTCCGCGGCGGTGGCGGCCCGGGCCGGGTAGGGCAGCATGTTGAGCATCGTCTGGAAGACGGGGGTCGCGGCGGAGCTGCGGGCGGCGGGCAGGTGCCGCAGGGTCCAGGAGAACGGGTGGTCGGCGGCCTCGTACGCCGCGTAGACGGTGTCCCGTACGTGTGCGGTGAAGTCGGACAGGGACGCGTGCGGGTCGAGGCGCAGGCGCAGCGGCAGCATCGTGAGCATGAAGGCGGGGACGTCGGCCGCTTCGGGCCGTTCCCGGCCCGCCATGGGTGCGCCTACGACGATCTCGTCGGCGTCGCCGTAGTAGCCCAGGGCGAGAGCGTATGCGGCGAGCAGCGGTACGAAGGCGGTCGCGGATGCGGACCTGGCCGTGTCGTACAGCCGGCGGAAGAGTTCCTCCTCGAGAACGGCCTCCTCGACCACACCACGATAGCTGGGTGCGGCGGGCCGCCGTCGCTGGGCGATCTGGAGGACGGGCAGTTCTCCGGCGAGCTGCCGCTGCCAGTAGCGGCCGGCTTCGACGACCTGGTCACCGGCCAGCAGGGTGTCCAGGTGGTCGAGGTAGCGGTCGTAGCGGGTGCCGTGCTCGGGGTCGGGGGTGTCGAGGCGCTGCTGGTAGAGGTCCGCGAGCCGCTGGAAGAGGACGGTCGCTCCCCAGCCGTCGAGGAGCAGCTCGTGCAGGGTGACCAGAAGCCGGTGGTGACCGTCGCCGAGCCGGAACAGCCCGATGCGCAGAGCGGGTTCGGCCAGCAGGTCGAACGGTCTGGACGCCTCCTCGGCGGCCAGTCGCCGGTAGGCGTCGGCGGTGGTGTCCACCGGCGAGTCGGGCAGGGGAACGTCCCAGTGGGGGTAGTGGTGCACCACCTCTTGTCCCTCGGCCGCCGGCCCGCCGGTGCCCTCGGGTTCGGTGAACCGGGCCAGCAGTTGCGGGTTCTCGGCGAGCAGCACCCGCCATGCGGTCGCCAGCCGGGGCACGTCCAGCGGGCCGGTCAGCTCCAGGGTGCCCTGGTAGCTGTAGTAGGGGCTGTGCGGGTCCAGGCGCCAGTGGAAGTAGACGCCGGCCTGCTGGGGGGTGAGCGGGCGGGACCGTCGCGCGTCCCAGGTGTGCCGGGCGTGGGTGGCCTGAGGCGTTCCCTCCCGGCCGAGGACCGCGAGCGCCGCCGGACTGCCGTCGCGCAGGACGTCGCGCAGCGTCGCCTGCCTTCCGGTCTCGCGCAGCCGGGCGGCGAGCCGCATGGCGAGCAGCGAGTCGCCTCCCAGATCGAGGAACGTGTCGTACCGGCCGACCCGCTCGACGTCCAACGTCTCGGCGACGAGCCGTGCCACGGCGGCTTCCGTGCCGTCCCGCGGCGGGACGTAGGGACGGGTGCGGGGCCGGAGTGTGCGGGGTGGTTCCGGCAGGGCGCTGTGGTCGGTCTTGCCGTTCTGTGTGAGCGGGAGCCGCGGCAGGAACACGAAGGTGTACGGGATCATGGGTGCGGGGAGCTGCTCGGCGAGATGGGCGCGCAGGTCCTCCTCGCTCGCCCCGGAGCCGGTGGTGGTGACGTAGGCGACCAGCCGGGGCAGGCCGCCCGCGGGAGCGTGGGCGGTCTCCCGGGCCACCAGGGCGCCGTGGCCGGCGCTGGTGCGGAGGGTGACCGCGCACGCGTCGACGGCCGGGTGGGTGCCGAGTACGGCTTCGATCTCGGCGAGTTCCATGCGGACGCCGCCGACCTTCACCTGGCGGTCGATGCGGCCGAGGTATTCGAGTTCCCCCTCCGGCAGGACGCGTACGGCGTCACCGGTGCGGTACAGCCGTCCGCCGGTGTCGGAGAACGGGTCGCCGAAGAAGGCCCGCGCGGTGCGCTCCGGGTCGCCGAGGTAGCCGCGGCCGACGACGATCCCGCCGACGAACAGTTCGCCCGTCTCGCCGTGGGCGCAGGCCTGCCAGCGTCCTTCCTCCGCGCGCAGCACGTACAGGGCAGCGTTGCCGATGGGTCCGCCGATCGGCAGGTGGTGCACACCGGGGGCGGGCGTGCGCAGGACGGCATGGGTGACGTCGTCGGAGCACTCGGTGGGCCCGTAGGCATTGAGCAGCCGGGTGCCGTCGAACGTGTCGCACCACCGGCGGGCCAGCGCGGGCGGGAGTTCCTCGCCGGTGGCGATCATCCAGCGCAGCGCTTCGGGCCGTACGCCCGTGTCGCGCCGGGCGTCGAGGAGGAAGCGGATGAGGGTGGGCACGGTCTCGACGACGGTCGTCCCGTAGTGGCTCAGCGCGTCCAGCAGCAGCGCGCCGTCCTGGGCCTGTTCGTCACCGATGATCTGTACCCGGCCGCCGACGAGCAGCGGGGCGAGCATCTGCCACACCGAGATGTCGAAGCCGAGCGGCGCGGTCTGCGCGAGCCGGTCGTCCGCGCTCAGACCGAGGTCGTGCACCTTGGCCCACAGGTGGTTCAGCATGCCCTGATGCTCGACGACCGCCCCTTTCGGGCGGCCGGTCGTGCCGGAGGTGTACAGCACGTAGCGGACCTCGTCCGGGGCAGGCGGTGCGGGGCGCACGTACGGGGTCCGCGCCTGCGCCGGGGCGGTGACGGGGACGCCGGCGGCCTCGGCGCCCTTGACCAGTTCGCCGTGGTCGCCGGGACCGCCGGTGACCAGGAGCAGCACGGCGCCGCTGTCGCGCAGCACGGTTTCGACGCGTGCGCTGGGCCAGTTCGCGTCGACCGGCAGGTAGACGGCGGCCAGTGACTCCAGTGCCAGGAACGCGGTCACGACGTCGGCTCCACGCCGCCCTCCCACGGCGACGATCCGGCCGGCGGTCACTCCCTCGGACGCCAGCCAGGAAGCGGTGCGGTGCACGCGGTCGGCCAGCTCGCCGTAGCCGACCGTGTCCGTGCCGTCCTGGACAGCCGGGTCAAAGGGTGCGGAGGCCGCGTGCCGGGCGACATGGGCGTGCACGGCTTCCTCGAGCGGGTACGGCTCGGTGCGGGTGAGAGCGGCGGTCAGGGCCTGTTCGCGTGCCCCGTCGGCCAGCGGAAGCGGGTCGTAACAGGTGGGCAGGTCGATCACTGGGACCCCTTCTCTGCTATGACCAGCAGGTACTCGACCGGGACCCCGGTGCCGCGCTCATCCGTCGTATGGAATTCCTCGGTCATCTCGACCAGCTCTGCGCGCAGTTCCTTCCAGCGGGCGGAGGGCGAGATACTGTTCTTCGCCGCGATGCACGGGCCGAAGCAGTTCTCGAAGAACTCGACCAGGTCGTCGGCGGTGGCGAACGGATAGAACAGCTCGCGGCGTTCGGTGGTGAAGGTGAACCGGTCGCCGAACAGTTCGGTGAGGTAGTCGGGTGAGCCCCAGAGCATGGGCTGCCCCTGATGTCCGTTGGGAGAGGGGAAGTACGCGGAGAGGACGGCCTGGAAGTGGGCGGTCCAGCTGCGCGCGGTCCAGTTGCACATGCCGATCCGGCCGCCGGGGCGCAGCACACGGCTCATCTCGCCACAGGAGGCGGTGTGGTCGGGCGCGAACTGCACGCCGTAGGTGGAGGTCACCAGGTCGAACGAGGCGTCGGGGAACGGTAACTCCTGGGCGTCGCCGCGATGCAGCGGTACCTCGACACCGGCTTCGGCGAAGCGCGCGCGGGCCTCCGGGAAGAACTCGTCGGTCAGGTCGAGGCCGGTCACGGCCGCGCCGCGCCTCGCGGACAGCAGCGCCACGTTGCCGTTGCCCGTGGCCACGTCGAGATGCCGGACGCCCGGCCCGGGGGCGAGACGTTCGACGAGTTCCACCGCGCCCGGCCGCAGCAGGTCGGCGACGTGCCGGTACTCACCGTACGACCACATGGTGCGGTTGATCTCCTGCACCTCGGGATCGATGGCCATGATGAGGTCCCCCTTCAAAGTGTGAGCCGGGTGCCCAGTCCGGCGGCTTCGGCGCGGGCCTGGATGCGGTCGGCGACCGCGACGTCGAGGATCGACATGCCGAACGGGTTGCTGACCACGGTCTCCTGCGGACTGCGGCGGCCCGGGTGCCGTCCGGCGAGCACGTCGCCGAGGGTGGCGTCGACCCGGCGGGCGTCCGCGTGTGCCGCAACCCCTTCACGGGGGGTTCCGTCGGGCCCGAGCAGGGTGCCCGTGCGGTGCATCCGGCCGAGCAGGCGGCGGGGGTCGTCGCGCACCAGACTCCAGTCGTCCACGACCACGGTGCCGGCCGCGAGCACCGCGGCCTCGGTGAGGTCGTCCAGCGAGACGTGGCAGACGAGGGCGCCGGGCCGCAGCCAGTCGGGCTCGATGTAGCCCTCGGTCACCGTGGTCACGGGGACGACGACTTCGGCGTCCTGTACGGCTTCCCGCGCGTCGGCCACCGGGACGGCCGTGACCTCCGCGCCGCCGGGGAGCGAGGCGATGAGGTCGGCGAAGGCCGTGGCGCGTTCGGGCACGACGTCGTAGAGGGTGATGCGGCGCAGGGAGGGCACGGTCTGCAGCAGCAGTGCGGCGTGCGCCTGCGCCAGTGCCCCGCAACCCAGCAGCGCCAGGTGCCCGGGTGCGGGGACGGCGAGGTGGCGTACGGCGAGGACCGTGACCGCGGCGGTCCGCATGGCGCTGATGTAGGCGGCTTCCATCAGGGCGACGGGTCGCGCCGTCTCGGGGTCCAGCAGCAGGGTGAACCCCTGGGAGCGGGGGATGCCCCGGTCCGGGTTGCCCAGCGAGGCGTTGATGGTCTTCATGCCGATGACGGGCGGCTTGCCGTCCTCCACGAGCGCGCCGGGCATGGCGAGGAGCCGAGCCGCGTCGCCCTGCGGGGTGGTCCAGCCGAGGTAGGCCTCCTCGGGCAGAAAGGTCTGGTTCTCGCTGTGGAGAAGCAGTGCTTCGGCCACCACGCCGACGATGTCGACTCCGCGGGCCGCCTCGATGACGTCCGAGCGGGTGAGGTAGCGGAAATGGCTGTCCGGATATCTTTCGAAGTCCATGAGGTGCGATGTCTCCTTCACCGGGTCGGCGGGTGTCGCAGATCGTGCTGGCCGGAACGGGGATCGGTGCCGGGATGCGGCATGTGGCGTAGCTCGGTGTCCGGCTCAGGACGTCCTGGCCGGGCGTGCAGTACGGCGAGGGGGACGAGGGCGGCCAGGAGCATGACGCAGCCCAGCACGATCCAGCCGGTGGTGCCGAGGGCGAGAACGACCCCGGTCATCAGGACCGGGCCGACGACCCGGTTCGCCACGGTGCGACTGGTGTTGAACAGAACCAGATAGGCACTGCGGTGGCCTTCGGGTGCCAAGTCGAAGGAGAGGGTCCAAGAGGCACCGACCTGGAGCAGTTCGGCGAACGTCAGTAGCGTAATCGCGCCGCCCAGAACGAACAGGGCGCCGGTCGTCCCGAAACGGGGTGCGGCGGCGAACGCCAGGGCTCCGCCGCCCAGGAGCACCGCCGCGGTGGCGTACGACAGCCACGAGCGGCGGGCGGTGCTGTAGCAGCGGTTGAGGGGGTACTGCAGCAGGATGCACAACACGGTGTTGACGGCATACAGGATGCCGACGTAGCGCTCCGGCACCTCGGTGGCGGTCACCAGCCACAGCGGGAACGCCACGTTGAGTACCGGCATCCACAGCGACACCAGGGCGTTGTAGGCGGTGAACCCCAGCAGTGCGCGGTCCGCGAGCAGTCGCGCGACGCCCGCACCGTCCGGTGCGGCGACGGTGGTCTCGTCGCGTGCGGTGGCGTAGACGACGGCCGTGACGACGTAGGCCGCGGCGCCGCCGATCAGCAGTGGTCGGAAAGCGGCCTCGGTGCCGGAGCCCAGGGCGACACCCGCGATGAGTCCACCCAGGCTGATGCCGAGGTTGATGACGGTCCGCTGGACGGCCATCACCTTCGCCCGCAGCCGCTCCGGCGCCCGTGCGCCGACGTACGACTGGACCATCGGCGGGGAGGACTGCTCGGTGACGGCGATGAGGGTGACGACGACGAGGAAGCTCCACCAGCCGTCGACCCAGAGGTAGCCGAGGGTGGCGGCGGCGCGCAGCAGCATGACGCCGATCAGCGCGATTCTGGGGCCGAAGCGGGCGGTCAGCCGGGCGACAGGGACGGCGGCGATGACGGCGATCGCACCGCCGATGGTCAGTCCCGTACCCACGGTGGAGGTGCTGAGGTGGGCGACCTTGACGAAGTAGATGGTCGAGACGGCGAGGAAGAGGCCGGTGCCGGTCCACTCGATGAGCGTCGCGCCCTGGACGAGGGGCAGGAACCGCCCGGGGCTGTCTCTCTCGGCCCGGCTGGCTGTGGTGTGCGTCTTCACTGTCGAGGCTGCTCCAAGTGGTGCGGTTCCCGCCGGGCGAAGTACAGTCCTTCGCGGCGGAGTTGTTCCATCGCGGCCATGATGTCCTTCTCGACACCCTGTTCCGTGGTCCAGGCGAGGGAGTAGAGGGTGTCGCGGTACTTGGCGCCTCCGTCGGCGGCCAGGCAGACCGGCAAGCCCCTGGCGACCCGGTCCCGTTCGAGGTCGGTGAGCAGCGCGCGCACGGCGCAGCCGCTGGAACCGCCCAGCCTGAGCCCCAGATCCTCGGCCACGATCCGGCACACGGCGATGGCCTCGACGTCGTCGACCCGCACGAGCCGGTCGTAACTGTCGGCCGACTTGAGGAAGTGCGAGGGACGGCTGGATCCGATGCCCGGGATGAGCCGGCGTCCCGCAGTGCCGGCGACAGCCAGCGAGCCGTGAACGTCGACAGCGACCACGTCGACGTCCGGGCCATGTTCACGTAGATGGGACGCGATGCCAGCCAGGGTCCCACCAGTGGAGACCGGTACGTACACCGCCGCGAGTGAATCGCCTGCCTGTGCGATGAGTTCGGGGCCGGTACTACGGCGATGCTCCGCCGGCGCAGCCCAGTTCTCGTACTGGTTGGGCCAGCGGTGACCGGGGTGGCGGGCCAGAGTGTCCCAGACGGCCTCCAGCCTGCTGAGCAGGAAGCCGCCCTGGCCGTCGGGCTTGTCCACCATCAGGACCTGCGCGCCGTTGTCGGTGAGCATGCGCCGCGTGGCCGGCGGCGTCTTCGGGTCGATGACGGCGAGGAAGGAACAGTCCAGCGCGGGAAGCAGCCGCGCCAGCGCGAGCCCGAGGTTCCCCGAGGTCGACTCCACCACGACGGTGCCGGGCGTGAGCGGCCGTTCCTGGTGGAGGGCCCGTAACAGCCCCGCCGCACTGCGGTCTTTCACCGATCCACTGGGTCCGTGCTCCTCCAGCTTCAGCGCCACGGGCCGCACCCGTCCGCGATGTGCCACCGCCAGGTGGAGGAGTGGAGTCTCACCGGCCGCGCGTAAGTGGACAGCTCTGGGTGGTTTCACTGCTTCCCCCCGTTGGACCTCGGCTCTGGAGGTGCCGCCTGCGGTGCCGAACGTAATCACGAGGACTCGTGGGTTTCTACCGTGTATAAGCGGAGGGTCTGATTCTCCTGGCGGAAAAAACACTGGCCATCCCTTCACGTGCAGCTACACGGCCGTGCGTGACCTGAGACGACTACGAGCCGTACCCATGACGCGGACGATGCGACAGGAACGTATGACCCGACAAGAATGACCAATTCGCGTAGCCAGCAGCCACTGTCTCCCGGGCCCGTCCGCCTACCGCTTGACGGCACCCGGACAGGACCATCCCGGCGGTTCGGGGGGGTCTTGTCCCTTGTTAGTGGACACCATTCGTATCGTTATGCGGCAAGTGTGAGAATAGCTGACTGCTGCTCGTAGACGATCGGAGCCTGTTGTCCGTTGGCCGAGTGCCGTCGGCGGGTGTTGTAGCGGGCGATCCAGCGGAAGACGGCCAGGCGGCAGTCGCGGGCGCCGTCGAAGCGGCGGGCGCCCTTGAGCGTTTCG
>NZ_BMVU01000072.1 GCF_014650875.1 Streptomyces minutiscleroticus | reverse complement strand
CGCCGAATACGAGCAAGCCTTCTGGCGGAGCCAGGAGCAAACCCCGCAGTCCGCCTGAACCATCAAGATCGGACTCTACGAAACTCGGGGCAGCTCACTGGGTGATCTCCTGTTTCGTCTGGTTCGTCTGGGAGCGTCCCAGCGGTCCCTTCTCCGCCTTGCTCCGCAGGCGCCGCATCTGGTGCCAGGCGGCGAAGTGCTGAAGCAGCCGCCGGTGTTCAGGGTCCTCGATGGTGGCGAGCCGCTCGGCCAGCCAGCGCTGATAGAGCAGAAGCTGCCGGTCGACGTGTGGCAGGACACCGCTGTCCATCAGCAAGTCACGCAGGTGGACGACCGTTCGCCAGGGTGTTTCCTGGTGCAGCCCGTCGTGGCTGAGCGGGATGCTGCCGACGGCCAGGCCCCGGAGGAGACGGACGACAGCAGGATTGCGGAGCCAGATCAAGCGGCTCTTGGGACGGCCCATCTCCAGCAGGGAGGTGACCAGTGGTTGCAACGGAGCGGCAACGTGACCTGTGCCGTCGTCGAGGAGTCGGCCGAGGGTGTCGGCGAGGGTGCAGTGTTCGCAGAGGCGTCCGCCGAGGAGCAACCCTTCGGAACCGCAGCGGTCGCAGAAGAAGTCGCGGACGATGCCCGCGCAGTCCCTGCAGATCGGCGTGCCGGTCGCGTCCCGGCCTGGTAGCAGCCGGTCGACTCGGCAGCCTGGGCAGCAGCCGCGGACGCGCATCGCGCGGTCGTAGCAGGTTCGGCAGATCGGACCGTCCGACCACTCGGCGGACTTCGAGGCCCGACGGCCGCAGCGTGTGCAGTCGCGGATCATCCACCGCTCGTACTCCTCCGGCGTCACGGCTCACCCCTCCGGCGTCAGGCGGACCCGCGTGGGCCGGCGGGCAGCCAGGTTGATCGGCGCCTCTTCTCCGGCCGCTCGGCGGGCCGGGAGGTTCTGGGCTGAGGTGGCGATCAGGTCAGTGGGCGTGCAGTCGAGGATGTCGCAGAGAGTGGCCAGCACCGGCAGGGACAGCCGTTCCGGGGTGCCGGAGACCAGGCGGTGGACCTGGGAGGAGGACAGTGTGATGCCGCGTTCGGTCAGGTGCGGCATGAGCTCGGCGACGGTGAACATGCCGCGGGCGGCCATCAGCTCGCGCAGGCGCCACCGGTAGCTGATCTGGCGTGGCATCAGGAGGTCTTTCCCGGCCGGAGAGCGGCCTCGATGGTGGCGTCCAGGACGCGTCGCAGGGAGCGGGTGCGGAAGTCGGAGGAGACGCAGGTGTAGATCGCGGTGGTGGAGGCGTGGTCGTGGCCGACCTGCTGTTGGACGAACAGTGGGTCGTGGCCGTCCTCGATCAGATGGGTGATGTAGGACCTGCGTAGCGAGTGGAATTCCAGCGCGGGGTCCAGGCCGACGGCGTCCCGGTAGGCGGCGAAGCGGGAGTCCAGCCGCTGGAGCCCAATCCGCGGGCCTCGCTCGGACGGCCAGAGGGCCCGGCTTGGCGAATGCCGCATCCCGGGCCGGACTTCGCTGATCCATTCCTCGATCGTGCCGGGTGTCCAGCGCCAGACGGTCAGCACGCTGCGGCGTTTGGGCGGCGACCCCTTCTTGGCCTTGCCGTAGCGGACCAGCAGGGTGCCGTACTCGCCGAACTCCCGGCCTTCTGGGTTGCGGCCGAAGTCGGTGAGGTCGAGCATCCGGGTCTCGTTGCGTCGCAGGCCGTAGGCGTAGGCGACCTTGAACAAGGTGGCGTCCCGGAAGGCCGGCAGCCAGCCCTTGCGGCCCTTGCCACGGACTCGCAGCACCTCCTCGTCGGCGTGGTCGAACAACGCTTCCAGCTCGGGCCGGGTGAAGGCCCGTCGTTCCGGCTCGCCCTCGGCCTCGTCGGCGTGCGTGGCCGTGTTCCAGTCGTAGACCACCTGGACGGGGTGGGTCCCGAAGTGCCGCAGGCACTCGTCGCTCCAGCCGTAGGCGGGGTTGGTCAGGAAGTCGCAGAACTGCCTGACGGAGCCCTGGTAGTTGCGGAGGGTGGAGCGGACGCAGCCGTGCACGGCCCGCAGATCGGCCGACCATTCGTCGACGTGCTGTGGCGTCCACTGCCACGGCATCGCATCGGCATGCCGGGTGAACGCCCGGACCGTACGCTCCTGGTCGTTGACGTATCCCGGCGAGAGATTACGGGCGAGCTGCTGGTTGCGCCAGCCCTTGATCATCGCCTCGAAGACCTGCTCGTCCGGCCGCAGCAGCGGCAGACCGTCGATCAGGTGCAGCCGAGCAGAACCTGGAACGAGGCCGTCCCCACCCATCTGCCATCACTCTCCGTCTATCGCATCTGACGCGAGAATTTCGCATCAGATGCGACTCGGGGGGCGTCTTCGCAGTTCAATCGCTCGATGGAGTGAGGCCCGCAGACACTTCGCGCTGCGACCGCTACCGTGCTTCCGAGGCCAACGTCCCTGATGGGGTCGTTTCCGCGCAGTCTGGGACCCGCCTCCAGGCCGAGTGTCGCGTATTCGCATCCGATGCAATTGGCGTCGGTAGGAACATCGGTACAGCCGTGAACGCCAAGCCGGTGATCATGGGCTTGGCCCCGGATCACTCGTGTCGGCATCGCGCGCTGAGCCAGGTGTGAGTAGTTGGCGGGACAGAGAAATCCCGGCAGGATTGATCTTGCTGGGGTCTCCTGCTCCGGAGAGGACGCAAGTGCGCTGTGCCACGGGTGGGCGTTGTCTTCCTCAGGCCCCGGCGGAGCCGGGTGAAAGGCCGAAGGAGCCGTGTTCTCCAGGTCCGTGGCGCCGAGAACGTGACCCTTCCTCGGTAGCGGCGGGCGGCGGGCCGGACGCGTATCCCTGCCCCCGCAGCCAGGTCGGGGACTTCGGCTCGCCGAGCGCGCCGAGCTTGTCGACGTGCAGCTTCACCCGCCCCTCGTCCTGCACCTCGGTGGACACCTTCGCCGTCGGCCCCGCCTCCTCAAGACGCTCGGTGAGCTGCTTCCACCCCGCCTCCAGGCCTCGCACCAGCTCCGCCAGATGCTCCTCGACAGGCACGTTCAGGCGCCGGGCCGCCAGGACGTCCTCGCGCACCGACTCCCACTCGGGGCCCTCCAGCAGGCGGGCACGCGGGTTGGACCAGCGGTGCGAGGACGAGACGAAGACGTCGCGATTGTTCAGGGTCCGGTACAGCTGCTCCAGCGCGCACACCACGTACGCATCCCGGTTCACCGCGCCCTGCGGCAGGTCGGGGCTGGCGTAGACCGCCTTGCGCCACGTCGGCGGCACGAGCTTGTCGTCCACCTCGCGCGGCAGCAGCGGCTTGATACCCACCTTTCGCCGCGCCAGCGCCGGAAGGCCCCGGACCCCGGCCAGCACCAGCTTGCCCGCGCTTGCCGCGTCCAGCGCCTTCGACTCACCCAGCAGCGACAGGGACGGGCGCACCGTGGCGTACCTGGTCGCCAGCGCGACCCGTATCGCGACCTCGGCCGAGCCCTCGACCTCGTCCTTGGGCACCAGGGAGACCACGGCGGCGCGCGGAGCGACCCCTTCCAGCGCCGCCCACAATGCGGCCACCTCCAGGTCCGCGCCGTGTTCCTCGACCAGTTCCTGAAGCAATACCTTCGCCGCCCGCGCGAGCGTGTGCGACGCCCTCTCCAGCCGTGGCAGCGTCGACAGCCGCTCCTTCTCCGTCTTCCGCTTCACCGTACTCAGCAACCGGGTGGCCATGAGGACCTGGAACAGGTTCAGGGCCTCGTCGATCGCCTTCGCCTCCAGGTGCCGCATCATCGCGGTGAGCATCGCCGTGCGCTTGGGCTCCGCCGCCCGCTCCGGCAGCGGCGCCTTCGACCCCAACACGTACCGCGTCAAAGCGACCATCCGGTTCGGAGGATCTGCGACAGCTTCAACCGCCCCAGCCGGTACGACGCCCCGATCCCGTCCACCCGCCCCAGCGCGCGGGCGAACGCCGCGCCCGTCGTCCGCGTCGGCGGCCGGCGCAGCCGCTCCAGCTTCGAAAGCCGCGAACCGTCCGACGTCTTCAACGTTTCCACCAGGTCCCGGGGCAGTGCCGGGTCCGCCCGCCGCTCGGCCCCCGCGACCGTGGCGTGCAGCCGCATGTCCGCGACCGCTCGGGCCTCCGACACCTGCCGGGCCAGCACAAAGACCCCAGGCAGCAACGTCCGGTGACGGCGCAGCCGGCCCACCGCCTGGTTGAACAGAGCCACCAGCCCCTCGGCGTGCGTCCACGTCCGCCCCCGCGGGGCTCAGGTCCCTTCTCGCCACCGGCCTGATGCCGCTCGCTCAACGATGGACCCCGGAGGCGGGCATGAACGGTCTCGACCCGTCGCTCTACCAAGATCTCAAGACGGCTGGTCCCCCGATCATTCGGTTCGACCCTCGCTACCTCGAAGCCGTCCGCTCCGGCGCCAAGACCACCCGCTTCCGGGACCCTGCGCAGCTCGGCCCCGCAAGTCTGGTATTTGAGAGCGACCCTGAGGTCGTCCTGTCGGCAGAGGTGACCGGCATCAGGCACTGCAGGGTCAGCGACCTCACCGACCAGGACGCGCAAGCTGAGGGGCTGACGACCGCGGCCCAACTCCGGGAAGCCTTCAAGGGCCATTACCCAGATCCGGCGGGAACCGACGAAGTCGACGTCATCACCTTCCAGAGCAACGACAAGACGGGCGCCGTTTGAACCGCGGATGCGACGGCTGGGTCGCGAGGTGACGACGAGCGCTCAGGAGACCAAGATCATCCCGTGTCCCTTCGGCTTACCAGCGACAAACGCCGGGTCAGCTTGTCATGCAAGCCTCAGGCGCAGCTTCACAGCATGCCGAGGGGCAGCTCGACCAGGGCGTAGGCGAGGAACGCGAAGGCCACGGCGGCGCCCAGCGTCAGAGCGCGCTCCTTGTGCGTACGGGGCATGAGCAGCGCAACCAGGACGGAGCAGATGAGGAACGCCCAGGCCTGCGGGGCGTAGTGGAGGGTCCAGGCGTAGTGCAGGCCCTCCATGCCGAAGACTCCGGCGAGAGCGGCCGGTCCGGTGACGCGGCGCGCTCGGTTGCGGCCGTGCCGCCACCAGTGGCCCGCGGCGCCGAACAGGGGCCCCGCCACACAGGCCATGCCCAGCCAGACGAGCGGCCAGTAGAGATCACCCATCCCGGCGCGCCCGTACCCGTACTCGGCGTAGCCGTAGTACCCGATGACCAGGCCGACCTCCGCGGCCAGGCCGCCGATTGCGGCTCGCAGTACGGAGGCGCGCCGGTACGGCAGCGCTCCGGCGGCGAACGCGGCGACGGACCAGACGGCACCGGAGTTGGCGATCTGGTTCCAGGCTCCTGGGAGCCACCCCTGGGCCAGGTTAGTGAGCACGCCGAACAGCAGGCCGCCGACCGCAGCCGGCACGATGCCACCACCACCCGCGCGCATTCTTCCTCTCGCCGTGGTCGATTGGTCGGCAGCAGTGGTCGCCATGGAAACCCTCCGTGATCAACGTGCAGAGCATCTCGAACTATACACATCATGTATACGTGTTGTGTATACACATCGTGTGTACGCGACCCTGGGCGGGACCAGATGGATGGTCCGAACGTAGTCGTCCGCGTCGGGCTTGCCGTGGGGGCGGGATTTCACGGTGCTCAGGCAGTAGGGACCGACCTGGATACCGGTGCAGCTCCGGCTACGGATACGCACGAGAGGCGCCTTCCGGAGGAAGCGAGTGACCGGACACCGCAGGGACGCACGGCGCGGCAGCGCACGAGGCTGTCCCGGCCGTGCGCCCGCAGCCGGGAGTCAGCCGGTGAGAGGAGTGGCGATGTCAAGCGTCCAGGTGACGCCGTAGCGGTCCTTGAGCATCCCGTAGAGCGGGGCCCAGCCGGACAGGCCAGGGTCCGCGATGATCGTGGCGCACTAGCTGTTCTGTCCCGGGAGGTTGTGGACGGTGACAGGGCTCACGGCTGACCGATCTTGAAATGGGTGAGGGCCTTCTGGCCTGGTGTGGATTGCGACATCTGCGCCAGCAACAGAAAGGCCCTCGTGCCTCACCGTAACGCACCCCTGACCGAGACCGGCCGTCTGCGTCTGGCCCGCTGCGTGGTCGAGGACCACTGGCCTCTTCGACGCGCAGCCGAACGCTTCCAGGTCTCCGTGAGCACTGCCCGGCGCTGGGCCAACCACCCGCCAGCCGCGTCCCCAACCTCACAGGGCAATACACCTAGGGCGCTGGTCCCGGACGCCGCTGCGGGACCACCTCACCAGGTTGGCGGGTTTTCGCTATTCAGTGTCCATTGGCCGGTGGGGCGCAGGTGCGGGTCGAGGTCACAGTGGGGTGAGTAAGGCGGCCCCAGCCGGGCGGCTCGGTCCGCGCCCCGCGCGGACGATCCCGCTACTGCACGGAGGCTGACCACCATGGCCCAGATCGAGAGCACGCCCGTCGTCATCGTGGGAGCCGGCGGCGCCGGACTCACGCTCGCCAACATCCTGCTGCGCAACGGCGTCGGCTGCGTCGTGCTGGAACGGCGCAGCCGCGCCTACGTCGACCAGCGCCAGCGGGCCGGGGCCATTGACAGCTTCGGCGTGGGCGCCATCCGCAAGTGGGGACTCGGAGCAGTCCTGGAGGGTGATCCCATCCCGCAGGACGACGGCGGCTTCTTCATCGACGGCCAGGCGATGCCGATGGACATCGGGCACGACGAGGAAGGCGGCATGTTCGTCCCTCAGCACGTCCTGGTCCGCAACCTCACCGATGCCTTCCTGGCCGAGGGCGGAGACCTGCGCTACGAGGCACTCGATGTGTCCCTCACGGACGTCGACACCGAGCGGCCCACGGTCCGCTACCAGGACGCCGACGGCACCACGCATACCATCACCTGCGACTTCATCGCCGGAGCGGACGGCTTCCACGGCGTATCCCGCTCCTCCATCCCTGCCGACGTCCTGACCGAGTACTCCTACGAGTACGGATACTCCTGGCTCACCGTCTGGGCCGCGGTGGCGACCAACCCGGCCGGCATGGCCATCCACGAGCGCGGCCTGGGCGGCATGATTCCCCGCGGCGCCGACGCCACCCGCATCTACCTGCAGTGCCCGGTCGAGGACACGGTCGAGCAGTGGCCCGACGAGCGGATCTGGAGCGAGCTGGAAGCCCGTTTCGGTACCCCGGTGGCCAGCGGCGAGATCCTCAGCAAGCAGGTCATCCCGCTGCGCAGCGTGGTCTTCGGTCCGATGAGCTACGGCAAGCTCTACCTGCTGGGCGACGCCGCCCATATCGTGCCGCCGATGAGCGCCAAGGGCATCCACCTCGCCCTGCACGACACCGACCTCTTCGCCCGCGCCGTCATCGCCCAGATCCACAAGGGCGACGCGACCCAGCTCGACGACTACTCCTCCACGGCCCTGCGCCACATCTGGAACTACCAGGCGTTCGCCGCCTGGATCACCGACCTGATGCACAACGCCGGTGACCCTTCCTACGAAGGGGAGTTCCGCAAGCAGGTCGCCCGCGCGGAGATGGAGCGGATGTTCACCCCCCCCACGGCGAACAAGCTGTTCGGCGAACTCACCGCGGGCACCAACTAGTGGCTCGTCTCGCAGCGTTGGGCGGGTAATCGACGTTCCGTCTGATGATCAGCAGACTGTCTCCAGGACCTGATCTTGGAGGTGGTCGTGGGACGTCGACCGAGTGTGTTCGTCCGTCCGGTCAGCATGGAGGTGGGCCGCCGCCTGCAACGGATCAGCCGGACCGCGAAGGATCCGGTCAGGTTGCGGCGGGCGATCGTGGTGCTGATGTCCGCCCGGGGCCAGACGGTCAAGGACATCACCTCGTGATGCGGGTCGGCGAGGACTATGTCCGCGATGTCATCCACGCCTTCAACGAGCGGGGGGTCGACGCGCTGGACCCAAAATGGAGCGGGGGACGCCGCAGGACGATCAGTGAGCGGGTGCGCGAGCACATCTGCCTGATCGCCCCGACGTCCCCCGACGACTGGGGCCTGACTGGCTTTGCCACCTGGAGCTTGTCCAAGTTCGCCGACCACCTCGTCCAACGGCACGTGGTTCCGAAAATCAGCCGGGAGACGCTGCGCCGCATCCTGCGCTCCGGCGAGATCTCCTGGCAGGTCACAACCACGTGGAAGGCCTCTACCGGTCCGAACTTCATCGCCAGGATGCACCGGGTCCTGGCCCTGTACGACACCTCGCCGGCCGACGGCCGGGTGATATGAGTCGACGAGTTCGGCCCTCTCAACCTTCAGCCACGCAGGGGCAGGGCCTGGCGTACAGTAGGCAAGCCCCGCCGGCTGCGAGCCACCTACAACCGGTACGGCGGCGTGATGCACATGCTTGCCGCCCTCGACCTGGCCACTGGCAAGATCTACTACAGGATCCGGCAGCGCAAACGCTGGCGAGAGTTCCTCGGCCTGCTCAAGACCCTGCACTCCCGCTGGCCTGGGGAGAAGCTGTACGTCGTCCTGGACAACTTCTCCCCCCACAAGCACGCCGAGGTCCGCAGCCGGGCCGCTGACAACGACGTCGAGCTGGTCTTCCTGCCGACCTGCGGATCCTGGCTGAACTGGATCGAATCGGAGTTCGCGGCCCTGCGCTGCTTCGCCCTCAACGGCACGGACCACCGCACCCACGAGGAGCAGAACGCTGCCATCGCCGCCTACACCCGCTGGCGCAACGCCCGCGCCGAGCCCAAGACCAACTTCGCCCCCGACTCGCCAATCCGTCAGTGGACCGCATACCCGTCCAAGGCTGCATGACAAGCCACGAGGAGTGGTCCGGTCAGTTCTCGATCAACGCCCTGCGGGGAATGCTGCGCGCCGGCCGAAGCCGACCATGACGAGCGCCATGAGTGTGAGAGCGATCATCCCGGCTGGAAGAACCGGTGCGCCCACGCCATCGACGACCACAGCCCCCACAGCACCACCCGCAAAGATCGCCATGTTGAAGGATGTCGTCAGCATCGCGTTCGCCGCATCGGCGTTCTCGCCCGCGGCCTCCCCCATGGCCGTCTGCAACTGCGTCGCCGAGCCGCCGAACGCGAGGCCCCACAGGACGATCGCGAGCAGCACGAGCACAGTGGACTGCTGCGCGGCGGCAAGAAACGCCCCGGCGACGATGAACAGGATCACACTTGCCAGGGTGAGCCTGCGAAGTGCGCGGTCGATGAACACGCCGGTGGTCCAGATACCTCCGAGCGCAGCGACGCCGAAGACGAGAAGTGTGACGTCGAGCCGGAGCGCGAGACGCATCTGCTGCAGATAGGAAGCGATGTAGGTGTAGAGCAGGTTGTGCGCGAGCATCCAGACGAATACGACGGCGAGGATGGTCGCCACACCGGGAATGCCCAGCACTCGGCTGAGCGGAGCGCGTGTCTGCGCCGACTGCCCCGGGGCGTCGGGCACGAGGAACTTCGCGAAGACCATGACGAGGACGCTGAGCAGGGACATCGCGGCGAAGGACCAGCGCCACCCGACCGTCGAGCCCAGCCAGGCGCCAAGTGGTGTTCCGACGCAGAGTGCGACGGGGGTTCCGGCCATGGCGATGGCAAGGGCACGCCCGGCGTGCTCAGGTGCGGCGATACGCCGGGCGTATCCGGCGAGCATGCCCCACAGCAGACCGGAGAAGGCTCCCCCGACGAACCGGGCGACAAGAGCGACGGTGAACGACGGCGATACCGCGGTGACGGCGTTCGCGACAAGGAACCCGAGCAGGCCCGCAAGGAGGAGCGGCTTCCGCCGTGCCCCGCGCGTCAGCGCGATCGCGGGTACCGCCGAGAGGACCGTTCCGATCGCGTAGGCGCTCACGAGCTGGCCGGCGCCGCCTTCGGAGACGTCGAGTCCGGCAGCGAGCTGCGGGAGCAGCCCCGCCGGCAGCGTCTCGGTCATGATCACGATGAATCCGGTACACGCCATCACCACCAGTGCCGGAACGGGGAACGACTCGTGCGCTCGCTCGCGGACCGGCGTGGGGCACGTTGTGGTCATCGGGTCGGACTCCTTCACTAGTTATGGATTGACTGATCCGATATTGATCGACGTGCTTGCGGGTGTCAAACTGGATCAGTCAGTCCGCAATAGAGGAGGTTCGCCGTGTCCCCTGTCGGCCGTCCCCGCATCTTCGACATGGAGGCCGTCTTGGAGGCCGCGATGCTGCTGTTCTGGGAACAGGGCTACGAAGCGACATCGCTGGCCCAGCTCCGCGAGGCCACAGGGCTGTCCTCCGCGAGCCTCTACGGCGCCTTCGGCTCGAAGGAGGGACTGTTCGAGAAGGCCGTTGAGCACTACATCGCCGGACCGGGCAGCGTCACCGATGTCGTGGCCGACGAGGCGGAAAGTCCCCGCGAGGCCATCGCCCGGCTCCTCCACGGGTCGATCAACATGCAGACCGACACATCCCACCCTCGCGGATGCCTCGTCGCCCTCTCGGGGACGACCCGGGCACCGGGAGCGGGCCAGGCCGGAGCGCGAAAGGTCGTAGCGGCGCGCCGCGCAGCGGACCGCGCGCGCATCAGGGCGTGCATCGTACGCGGTATCGCCTCAGGAGAACTCGCCGAAGACACCGATGTGGACGGCGTCACGTCAATGATCCACGGCTTCTTGCTCGGTATTTCGACACAGGTATGCGACGGCACATCAGCACGGCACCTGCACGCCGCGGCCGACGCCGTGCTCGCGAACTGGGACGCACAGGGACGCTGACGCTCACGCGCACCACACGTCGACATCGGTCCACGCACAGCCCCCGGAACCGCACGACTTCAGGCGACATGAATCGCGTGCACGACCGGCGGCGCACCTGGCCGCCCTGGCCTGCTGACTGCCGGGCAACCCGTCGATTACCCGGCCAACGATACGAGCCGAGCCACTAGGTACGGGGCGCCGGGCAGACGGAGGTAGATCGTGGGTCCGGCCCGTGCGCCTTGCGGGCCGGACCCACGCATCCTCGGCCCGAGACGTGTGGCCCTTCCGTGAGCCGCGACGCGAGCGCAGGCCGGCCGAGGCGACCTCACGGCCCTTCACGCTGCCGCCATGCGTGGACGCCGTCGCAGGGTCGGGCAGGACTGCCAGGCTTGAAGGAGCCGGGTCGGGAAGAGGCGTCGTACTCCATCAAGGCTGATCAAAGGGGGGCGGGGATGGTGCGGGGATCGGATTTTGAGTTGGTGCTGCGTGAGGCGAAGACAGCGGATGGCGAGGTGTGGCTGAGGGTGGTCGGTGAGCCGCGAGCGGACGAGGTGCAGCGGCTGATCGAGGCGGTCCCGTCGCTGGCGCAGGAAAAGGAGGGGCAGGAGCGGCAGGTGGTGCTCGATCTGTCGGAGGTCTCCTACTGCAGCCGCGATGCCGCGTTCACCCTGTGAGGCATGTGCGCCGGGTTCCAGACGGCGGGGATCAGCGTCACTCTCGCGCAGGCGAGCACCATGGCGCGGATCGCGTTCGAGGGCGCCCATCTGGACAAACGGCTCCCGTTCTACGAGCGGTGACGTTCCGCGCCGCCGGCGCAGCGCACGGGGCGGTACCGCGGACGAAACGGCGGAGGTGGGGGCGAGGCCCCAGAGCCGGGGGTGTCCGGGCCCTCGCCCGGCCGCGTGCCTGCCATGACCATGAAATGGCGTCCCGTAGACGCGGCCTCCGGTATCCAACACCCGCCCATCAGGCCCGGTCGCATCGTGCCGCGCGCACGTCCCGACCGTGCGCTCGTGTCGTGCGCCCCGGGCGCGGGCACGGGCCTGGGGTATGGGCCACTTCGGGTGGTGGTGCATATATGCCGCGTACGGATGGACCGCGGGCGCGCGGCGCCCCTACGGTCATAAGAGCCGCGCATGCACACCAAGCGAGCGCGGCTCTTTCCTCCGACCGCAGAGGCACCCCCGTGACCCACTTCGACGGTGCGGACGAGCCGAGCCGGTTCTCGGCCCTTCGCACCACCACCGACACCACCGTCATCCTGAGCCTTGAGGGCGAGATCGACATGCACACCGCCCGCCGGCTGCGCCAGGTCCTCACCGCCGACCAGAACGACCTCCCAGCCCGCATGGTGATCGACCTTGCACGGGTGACTTTCATGGACTCCAGCGGCGTCAAAGCCCTGCTCGACCTGCACGACGCCACCCGCGACAAGCCGGGCTGGGTCCGCCTGTCCGGCATACAGCCGTCCGTGATGCGCCTCATCGAGCTGACCTGCCTGGACACGGTCTTCGACTGCTACCCCACCGTGCACCACGCCCTCACCGTCTGAGGGCCCGCGAATCCGGCCCGCAGGGAGTGTCTAATCAACGGCGGATCTGATGATCAAGGAGACGCCAGAGATGACCGACACCGTCGTTGAGCCTGAGCCCGCTGAGCAGCCGGTCCAGGCGCCGTCGAGTACGGCGACGGACGAGCAGTTGATCGCGATGCTGGTGGACCGGGTCCGCAACGAGGGGCTGCAGCTGACCGGCGAGGGCGGGTTGCTGCAGATGCTGGCCAAGCGGGTGCTGGAGTCCGCCCTGGAGGGCGAGATCACCGACCACGTCGGCTACGAGAAGCACGACCCGGCCGGGAAGAACAACGGCAACAGCCGCAACGGGACCCGGGCGAAGACCGTGCTGACCGATGTCGGCCCGGTGGAGGTGAGGGTGCCGCGCGATACCGCCGGCACCTTCGAGCCGCAGATTGTCAAGAAGCGGCAGCGCCGCCTGACCGGCGTCGACGAGATGGTGCTGTCGCTGTCCGCGAAGGGCCCCACGCACGGCGAAATCTCGGCCCATCTCGCCGAGGTCTACGGCGCCGAGGTGTCCAAGCAGACCCATCTCCACCATTACCGACAAGGTGATGGACGGCATGGCCGAATGGCAGAACCGTCCCCTCGACCGCGTCTACCCGGTCCTGTTCGTGGACGCCATCAACGTCAAGATCAGGGTTCTGTCGACGATCTTGTGATCTGGACGGTTGAGCAGGCTGTGCCGACTGTTTGCGATCATGCATCGGGTGCTCTCGTGATGTGCTCCTGGAGTTGTTTCCGTACCTGTCCGCGCTGCTGATCGAGGAGGTCGAGCGACGGCCGGACAAGGTAGTACTGCGGGCACGAGTGCGGTCGACGACCGGGACCTGCCGCTGTGGGCGGTCTCGGTGTCGTGATCGAGTTACACATACGTCGCTTCCGCTGTGAGAATCCCGCCTGCACGGCAGTGACGTTCGCCGAGCAGATCGCGGGACTGACGACTCCGCACGGCCGCTATGCCCCATTGCTGCACGGGCTGTTGGTGCAGATCGGATTGGCGCTGGCCGGCCGGGCCGGGGCCCGCCTGGCGGCCGCGGTCGGCATCACCGTGGGCAGGGACACCCTGCTGCGGATGGTCCGGGCCCTGCCCGAGCCGGGGATCGGCGAGGTCGAGGTGCTCGGTGTCGACGACTTTGCCTTCCGCAAGGGCCGCCACTACGGCACGGTCCTGATCGACATGGCCACTCACCGGCCGCTGCATCTCTACGACGGCCGGGAGGGCGAAGACCTGGCCGCCTGGCTCCAGGGCCATCCCGAGGTGAAAATCATCTGCCGGGACCGCTCCAGCGGTTACGGGGAGGGCGCGCGGGTCGGGGCGCCGCAGGCCCAGCAGGTCGCGGACCGATATCACCTGTGGGCCAATCTCGGCCAGGCGGTTGAGAAGACGGTCAACGCCCACCGCTCCCGCCTGGCAGAACCGCTTGCCGCAGTGGACGACGGCCCCGGCCACCCGGAAGCGGAGCCTGAGGTGGTGCAGCCGTCGAAGGAGCTGAAGATCGTGACCCGGCTGCGCGAGCAGCATGCCGCCGCTCACGAGCTGTGGGCGCAGGGGATGTCGAAGGCGGCGATCGGCCGGAAGCTCGGGCTGCACCAGGCCACCGTCCGCAAGCTGGTCAACGCCCGCTCCGCCGATGACGTCGTCGCCAAGAGTCTGCAGCGTGCGCATGTCGTCGACCCATACGTCGGCTACCTGCACCGACGCTGGAACGAAGGCATAAGAAATGCCGCACAGCTCCACCGGGAGATCCAGAAACTCGGCTGTCCCGGAGGCGAGCTGGCCGTCCAGCGTCATCTGCGGCGCTACCGCACCGGGCGCGGACATGCACCGGCCGTCGGTCCCAAGCCTCCCTCGGTCCGCGAGGTCACCTCATGGATCATGACCCATCCCGAACACCTTCACGACGGCGATGCCGACAAGCTGCACCGCCTGCGTGAGCGCGACCCCGAGCTGGACCGGCTCACCGGCCACGTCAGGAAGTTCGCCGTCATGATGACCGGACGTCACGGCGACCGGCTCGAGGAGTGGATCGTCGGCGTCGAGCACGACACCCTGGCTCCACTTGCGGGCTTCGCCCGCAACCTCCGCCGCGACTTCGACGCCGTCCACAACGGTCTGTCCCTGCCGCACAGTTCCGGCGCTGTTGAAGGCAACATCAACCGGCTGAAAATGCTGAAACGCCAGATGTTCGGCCGCGCTAGCCTCGATCTCCTTCGCAAACGCGTCCTGCTCGCACGGTGACACCCTCCGCACCGGATCACAAGATCGTCGACAGAACCCGGATCTTCACGTGGATGGCGTCCACGAAGACGACCGGGTAGACGCGATCCAGCGGACGTGACTGCCATTCGGCCATGCCTTCCATCGCCTTGTCCGTGATGGTGCTGATGGTCTGCTTGGAGACTTCGGCTCCGTACACCTCGGCCAGATGAGCCGATATCTCCCCATGGGTCAGGCCCTTCGCCGACAGCGACAGCACCATCTCGTCGACACCGGTCAGGCGGCGCTGCCGCTTCTTGACGATCTGCGGCTCGAAGGTGCCGGCCACATCCCTCGGCACCTTCACCTCGACCGGGCCGACGTCGGTCAGCACTGTCTTGGCGCGGGTGCCGTTGCGGCTGTTGCCGCTGTTCCGGCCCGCCGCGTCGTGCTTGCCATAGCCGACATGGTCGGTGATCTCACCTTCCAGGGCGGACTCCAGCACCCGCTTCGTCAGCTGCTGCAGCAGCCCGCCCTCCCCGGTCAGCTGCAGCCCGTCATTGCGGGCGCGGTCGACCAGCATCGCGATCAACTGCTCGTCCGACACCGCCCCCGCGGCCGACTCGACGACCGGCTCTTCCACGGCCCCGTGCTCGGTGATGGCCTCGCTCATCAGGCGTCTCCTTGATCATCGGATCCGCCGTTGATTAGACACTCCCTCAGGTGGAGTTCACGGACGTCGAGCACGTGGAGTTCGGCCTGTAGGTCGGCGGGTGCCGACGGTGCCTGTGCTGTCCGGGAACGATCTGGTGGCAGGCATCTGGCGCTGTCCGGGACCACGTTGATCCAGTCAATCTTGCTCGGCGATAACTGCGCTCGGACGTCGAAGCGGCCCCCCGGGGGTGCGTTGAGCCGGGGGGCCGCTTCGGCGTCCGAGCGCACGTTCTATGCTGCCTGGACTGATGACGCGGTTACTTGCTCTGCAACCACCAGATGATGAAGGAGACGAGGGCGTTCCCGGTTGCCGAGCATGCGCCACGCACGGTGGTGCGGAACATCATCCGGCCCCAGCCGTCCCAGTACCCTCGTGCCAACTGACGGGCTGAGCGGCGAGAATCTATATCGGAACCCTGCCATCCACAGTTGTCGCAGCGTTCTCGTGTCAAACACCGGGCGAAGCGCCGGGAGAAGCGCTTAGGATTCATTGGGGTGCCTTCCTTGAGGGAGCACTCTGTGGGGAGCCCCGGGCCGGATGCTTACCGGCAAGGCCTGGCGGCTCCCCTCCTTTTGGGTATTTCCTATTTTTTCCTTTATGGTCAACATTTTCCTGACCGGGGGAAAGTGTTGGAAAATGCGTCTTGCCATAGGGGGAAGAATCGTTCATGCTCAGAAGGTCGAATATTCCCGATGGGGATGCCTGTGGGATATGTGGAGGCCTTTGTGAAGTGGGGCAGTAAAGGTGTTTGGCGTAAGAGTTCCTATTGTTACAAGGATGATTGTGTTGAAGTGGCGCGGGGCTGCCGAGTACGTGTGAGAGACTCTAAGTGTCCCGAGGATGGTCACGTCGAGTTTGCCGAGAAGGCCTGGGGCGCTTTCCTGGACATGGTCGTGAGACGGTCACCTTTTTTTGCATTATTCATTGTGTCGCCTTTTGGGTTTGAGTATTTTTCTTCTATGTCAGCTCCAATCACCCTCGCTGAGGTCCAGGGCTAGCGAGCGTTCCACTTCGTAGAATTTGGCCAGGTATTCGGACGGGTTCGGCCTGTTAGACTTAGGCATTTTTTCGCTCAGGATTTCCTGGGTCTCTGGCTTCTCGAGGTAAGCGATAAGTTCTTCGCGGCTGTCCGGGAATTCCAGGATCGTGTAGGGGGCCCTGAAGAACGGATACAGTCCTGCCTTGAACGGAACGAACATCACTTTTACGTTGGGGCGCGCGTTGGCCATAGCCAAAGCCTCATACTGCCGTCGCATCGTGGCTTCGGATCCGACTTGACGGCGCAGTACGGACTCGTCAAGGATGTAGAAGAACTTCGTCTCGTTTTCTAGTACTTTCTTGCGGTCCATGCGCAACGCGACCCGTGTGTCCAGTTCCGCTTCTGGTACGTCGAAGGACTTCAAGACTTCCTCTGCGTACTCTTCGGTCTGCAGCAGCCCAGGCACTACGTTCCTTGCGAAGTCTCGAATGACGGAAGCGGATTCCTCATAGGCGAGGAATGCTTCGAACTCCGGGGACATGATGTCTTTGTAGCGCGCATACCGTGAAGGTTGCCGCGCGACCCTGGCCAACTCGATCAATTGTTCTGCCTCCTCGCCTGCGATTCCGTATGCGTTCAGCAGGACCATGACGTCCGGTACATTAGCCGGCTTTGTTCCGCTTTCGAGCCTGATGACTTTTGAAGGGCTCCAGCCGAAACTCTCCGCGACTTGCTGCTGGGTAAGCTCGGCTTTCTCCCGCCCCTTCCGCAAGCGCCGGGCAAGGCGCTGCCTTGAGTACATGGGATTTTCTATCACCGTCACATCAGCTCCTTGCGTACCGTATTAACCATCAGCGCTGATGCAGCGCCAAGTGGAGTATTGTTGTTTGATGGTGGATACTGAAAGCCGGGTCTCGTGCGAGGAGGCAATATGACTCGTTGCCTAACCTCTGCGTTCGATTTGCATGCTCATGTCTGGCCGCCAGTTCCTGTATCTCGTGGCGGGACGTGTTACTGCGTCAAGCCACGGACTGTTCTGCTGTTCCCTATTGTGCGCTGAATCAGCGTGCTACATGGCACACAGTCCCATCGCGCAGACATGCTTGACAAGGCGGGATACGACGCTGTCGGGAGCGAGTGTTGTACGAGGTTAAAAACCGGCCACAAGTGACATATCTGAGCTGCTTTTGTAGCTAAAATTTCTAGCAGTTAACCGGACTCGCTGGCTGGTTTGTCTACGCCTTCATTAGTATTCCGGCTTGCGTGAGAGACGGCGTCGTGACCACCGCCAGGTTGTGCCCCAGACTGCGCGACATGGCTTCGCCTGCTTCCAGACAGCCAGTGAAGCTGCCACAGGCACGTCCCAGATGTGAGAGGGCGGCCCAGGACCGGACGTGCAGATATGGTCGAGCGCAAAGGATCTCGTTAGCGCCGCAGATGCGGTGCGGGCGCGGTGGCAGCCGCGGGTACAGGCGGCCGCCCGGCGTCGCGCGGCCACCACGGACGGCCTCATGCTCCACACCCGGGCCCGGTTCGGGTTCACCGCGGCGCCCGGCTCCAGCGACGACGCCCGCGTCCGCGATCCCACCGTCGCGCTGCCTCCGGACTACGCTGCCCGCCTCTTCGGCGCGCAGGCCGCCGGCAGCGAGCAGCAGCTGCGCGAGATAGCCGCCGAAGGCCTCGGCGAGATGTACTTCCGCGACTACGGCCGCCGCGCTCCCGGCCTAGAGATGCGGTTCACCGACGTCGAACACGTGGAGTTCAACCGGTAGGCCCGGCTTCCTCGCGGCGGCTTGTGCGCTCGTGCACCGAGTGGCTGCGCGGCGCGCGGGCCGTTTGCGACACTGGCGGGCATGAGCGATGAGACGGCGATGCACGACGAGCGCCGGCTGCGGGACCTGGAAGCCGAGGCGTTCCGCACCGGCCGCACCCTGGCCGAGTACGGCCAGGCCCTCGCCCAGATCCGCGAGCAGCAGCGCACCGCCTTCTCCACCATCGACTCCCTGGCCGACGCCGTCGGCGCCCCCCGGCGAGCAGTCCATCGCCCAGCGCTTGGACGGCATCGAGCGCGTTCTGTTCGCCCTCGCCCGCAACCAGGGCATCGACCCCGCCAACCCGTCCTGATGCCCGGCCGGCCTTTGAGGCAATGAGCTTCGCCGTGCCCATGGCGCAGGCCAGGGAGCCGGGCGGTTTCAGTCGTCGGGGGTGCGGTTGAGCGCCTCGCAGTTCCAGCAGGTCCACTCACCGGGCAGCTCGTAGTGAGTCGTGGTCCAAAAGCCCTTGGGCCGGCCCTGGATGAAGTTGGTCGCCCCGCAGTCCCAGCAAGCGAACCCGAACTCCTCCATCACCGCAGCATGACCAGCCCGCACCCTGTTCAACGACGGTTCCACGCAACATGACCTGTTCATGACCATTCGGCTTGATCGCGGCCACCGCCCCGGACACGGCACGGCGACCGCCCTGCACGGCGTCCTGCTCGGCGCCCTGCACAGCACCGTGCGGGGCGCTCTGCTCGGCGCCCTGCGCACCCTCTTCGCCACTACGGCCATATTCGCAGGTCAACGGGCCTGAATTCGTGGTCTGGGATCCGGACATCCCCTCAGGAGCCCCCTGCTGCCCGTGCCTGGTGTGGTGGGGAGGGCGGGACGGACGGCAGGCAGCTCCATGCGGGGATCGGGCGCGCAGGAACTCGGTGGCGCGTCGGCGAAGCCTCCGCGCGCAGGGAGTCGGGCGCCGACGGGGCGCCCGGCGAGCGAGGGCTCAGGCTGGTGTGGGAGCGTCGTAGCCGTGGCCCGTGGCGGTAAAGACGGAGTCGGCACGGGCCACTGCCTTCCGGAGCCCGCAAGGGGTCTGCCAGGGAAGTAGTCGGCACGCCCGGCGCTCCTTGACCAGGCCGGTGACGCGCGGCTTTCCCGGCCGCGGACGAGCCGGTGAGGCAAGTTGCAGGGCACGTTGTAGAGCAAGTTGTAAGGCAACTTGTAGGGCAATCCGCCACTGCAGAGTCTCCCAGGGAAGCAGTTGCCCCGGCGAGCCCTTGGTTGCAGAGACCATCCCCCGGCCGGGGCGGCACTCCGACCGCACCCCGGGTGATGGCATGCGAGGTTCTGTCAGTAGTTGATCGCATGGGTGTCAGTGAGCGGTGCTGCAGTGCAGTGGAAGGGCAGTCCTGATGGTGGTGCGGTTTTCCTGGTGACGCGTTCGCGCGCGGTTTCAGCGCTGTCGCTTTGATGCGGTGCGTGTAGTGATGTTCTGTGTTGAATGATCGGGGGCTCGGTTATGTTGTCAGCGGCCGAGTTTCGTCGGGATTCTGGTGTCGTCGGCTCGGTGCACTGACAGCTGGCGTTCGGCGTCGGCAGGTTGGCGGATGACGGCGCTGCTGGCCTTTCAGGTGTGGTGCAGGGCGTAGGCGAGGCTGTCGTCGATGCTGGTTTGCAGGCCCGTGCGGAAGGCTGCCTCGTACGCGCCGTCCCCGATGGCTTCCCGCGCCTGGTGCTCGCAGGCGGTGCGGGCGGCGACGAGTTCGGGCACGCCAATCTGGGACCGGCCGAGGGTGTTCCAGACCTGCTGGGCCGTGCCGAGCAGCCGGGCCGCCCGCTGCCCGTGGCCGCTGTCCGCGGCCACCGAGGCCAGCAGGTCGAGGGCCATGCCGATGCCGAGGCTGTCGTGGAGCAGGGCCTTGCCCTCCAGGGCGGCTCGGGCGTGCACGTCGGCCTCCTCCGGCCGGCCGAGTCCGCGCGCCGCCAGTCCGTGGACGTAGTCGGCCCAGGCCCTGGACCACCGCTCACCCCGTTGGTCGCACTCCGCGCGCACGGCGTCGGCCACCGCGGCGGCGTCCGCGAACTCCCCCATCAAGGCGTGGACGAACGCGCGGGCCGCCCGCAGCACGAGGCGTGCCCCGGCATACTCTCCGTCGTGATCCTGGGGATATGGCGCTGCGTCATACGCCGCGGCGGCCTCCGTGTGCTGTCCGCGCAGTACCAGGACGGTGCCGTCGAGGTGGGCCGCGGCAGTCAGCATGGCGGGGGTGCCCGCCGCCTCGGCGTCCGCGCGGAACACCTTCCCCAGCCGAGCGGCCGCGTCGTCGTCGCCCTGGACGAGGGCGGCCGCACCGCATGCCCACACCGCCTTGCTGCGGGCCGGCTCCGGCTCCGGCCACCGGGCCAGGATCTGGTCCAGGTAGTGGCGGCCCTCTCGCGCGTATCTGCAGGCGAACCAGAAGAACCACAGCGCCCCGCCCAGCTCCAGCGCGGCCTGTCCCTCGCCGCCGGTCAGGCAGAAGTCCAGGGCGGTGCGGAAGTTGGCGTGCTCGACGACCGTGCGCACGTGCCAGGCCACCTGACCGGGGCCGCCCCAGGCGGCATCGGCCCGCCGGGCCAGATCCAGGTAGTGGTCGCGGTGGCGGCGGGCGGTGGCCCGCTCCTCACCCAGTCCGGCCAGCCACTGGGCACCGAACTCGCGCACCGTGTCCAGCATCGTGTACCGCACCAGCCCCGTCACGTACAGCCGCCGCTGCAGCAGCGACTTGCCCACCAGAGTGTCCAGCAGCCGCGGCACGTCCGCGGCGGCCAGCGGCCCGCCCGCGCACACCGCCCGCGCCGCCTCCTGGTCGAAACCACCGGCGAAGACCGACAGCCGGGCCCACAGCAGCCGCTCCAGCGGCGCGCACAGCTCATGGCTCCAGCCGATGGTGGTGCGCAGCGCCTGGTGCCGCGGCTCGCCGTCGCCGTAGGCGTCGGGGTCGGCGGCGAGCACCTCGAAGCGGGCCTTCAGATGGGCACGGAGCTGGGTGAGGGTCAGCTCGGGCAGCCGGGCGGCGGCCAGCTCGACCGCCAGGGGGACGCCCTCCAGGCGGGCGCAGATCTCCCTCACCACCGCGTGAGCCGCGGTGTCGGCGGCCCGGTCGGGCGCGGTGTCGGCGGCCCGCTGGAGGAACAGCGCCACCGCATCCTGCCCGTCCTCGGCGTCGGCCGGCGGGCGGTCTCGTCCGGGCACGGGCAGCGGGGGCACCGCCAGCACGCGTTCGCCCCGGGTGCCCAGCGGCTGGCGGCTGGTGGCCAGGATGCGCAGCCCGGGAGCTGCGGTCAGTAGATTTCCGGCCAGGTGGGCACAGGCGGGGATGAGGTGCTCGCAGCAGTCCAGGACGAGCAGCAGGTGCTTGTCGGCCAGCCACTCGCACACCACCTCGGTGGCCGGGCGAGTGGTCTGGTCCGCCAGCCGCAGCGCCTCCATGACCATCAGAGCGAGCAGCTCGCTGTCGCACCGCTCGGTGCGGGGTAGCGAAGAAAGTTCCACCAGCCACACCCCGTCGGGAAAGGCAGTGCGAGCCTCGCGGGCGGCGCGCAGCGCGAGCCGGGTCTTGCCCACCCCGCCCACCCCGGTCAGCGTCACCAGCCGGGCCTCCGCCAGCGCCCACGCGGTCCCGAGCAGCTCGGTCCGCCGACCGACGAAGCTCGTGGTCTCCTGCGGCGCCTCACCCGCCGGCCAGCCCGTCCGGTAGAACTCCACCCCAGCCGCCTCCCCTTCACCTCGCCTCTTTCCTGGCCCCGCAACCGGCGGGGTCCCACCACCCAGGGCGCCCAGCCCGGCCACGAGAAAACGGCGGGGGCGGAATGCGCGATACCGCCGCACGCCGATGGATGAGACGCCCAGCGGGCGAGCATCCCCCACGGTTCCACCACAGAACCCCGAGCGACGCCAGAACAAACTGACACGGCGAACCCGGTCAGATGGCGACTCCCGCGGTCAACGCCGCACGCACACGCGGAAGAGACCCGAAGGGGGCAGCGCCCCGTGCAGGGCCGGCGCTACGGTGGAGGCGACGCCCCGCAACGCCCAGGAGCCCGCCATGAGCGACCACGAGCAGCCCTCGGCCGCCGGCCGCCAGTCGGTCACCCCCGAAGGCGCCGACGCGCTGAGGGCCTACGCGGCCCGCACGCGCACCAGCGCCAACGAACTTGCCGCGTTCCTCGAGGACGTTGCCACCAACGGTCTCCCCGCCCCGGAACACACCACCCCCTGGGAAGACGTCCGCGACCGCCGCCTCGCCGAACTCGCCGCGCAACGCTCACACGTGGCCTGATGAGCAAACGCCGGCGCGCCCGGATCGACTTCACCGACAGTGCCATCGCCCAGACCAACAAGCTAACCGAACCCGAGATCCACGCCCTCGACCGCGCCTTGGCCGCGCTCTCCGCCGACCCGACGATGGGGGAACCGATCCCCGGCTCCGCCCCCGAACTCCGCCGCTACGACGACGACATCGAAAACGTCACCGTCATCTTCTACGTCACAGCGCTGCGCACCGTCATCGTCGTCGCGTACGTCGAAGCTTGAGAACCTGCTGCTAAGAGGTCATCTCAATTGGCGAGTCGGCGGTAGCAGGTGAGGGTGGAGGCGATGCTGGTGAAGGCCAGGAAGTGTTCCGCCTTGCGTTCGTAGCGGCGGTGCAGGCGGCGGCAGCCGGCGAGCCGGGCCATGGTGCGCTCGATGGTCCAGCGGTGGCGTCCCGGCCGCTGGGAGGACTCGATGCCCTTGCGGGCGATGCGGTGCCGGATGCCACGCGCGCGGAGCCATTTCCGCAGATGGGCGTAGTCGTATCCCTTGTCGCCGTGGAGCTTGGCGGGCTTGCGCCGACGTGGACCGCGGCGGGAGCGGACGGGCGGGCTGCCGCGCACGAGCGGCTCCAGGGCCTGGCTGTCGTGGACGTTGGCGCCGGAGATCCCGACGGATAGGGGCGGGCCGGTCCGCTCGGTGATCAGGTGGATCTTCGACCCTTTCTTGCCCCGGTCCACAGGATTCGGACCCGTCAGGTCCTCCCTTTCATGGCCCGCATGGTCACCGAGTCGATCGCGCACCGCGACCAGTCCAGCTCACCCCGCGAACCGAGCCCGTCCAGCACCAGCCGGTGCAGCTTCGCCCACACCCGGGCCTTCGACCACTGCGTGAACCGGCGATGGGCCGTCGCACCGGACGGCCCGAACACCGGCGGGACCTGCGCCCACGTACAGCCCGTCGTCGCCACGAAGATGATCGCGGCCAGCACCTCACGGTCGCCGTACCGGCGCCGGCCACCACCCTGCGGACGCGACGGCGCCTCCGGCACCACCCGCTGGAACAGCTCCCACAATCCGTCCGGGACCAGACGCTCAACCATCAACACGGACTCAGGCAACCGCCAAGACCAAATGAGATGACCTCTTATGGGGGGGAGTGTCATGAATTAGGGTCTTCCAAGATTTTCGTAGCCGGTGATCGGGTCAACTGGTGTGTTGAAGTGTCAGTTGAGCAGGATGCGCTGGCGGAGGAGCGGGAAGCCGGCCCGGCCGTAGGTCTGGCGCTTGAGGAGTTTGATCTTGTGGTTGACGCCCTCGGTGCGTCCGTTGTGCCAGGGCAGGGTGAGGGCGGCGTCGACGGCGGCCCGGTCGCGTTCCAGGCCGGTGGCGAAGGAGTGCAGGAAGGACAGGTCGCCCGCGCGAGTCCGGGCGATCCAGCCGTTCAGCCGCTCTGGATTTCCCGGTGCGGGGACGAGGAGTGCGGCGAAGTCGCCGATCTGGGCGGCCAGGGCGGTCATCTGCGGGCAGGCAGCGGCCAGTTTGTCGCGCAGCGCCGACTGGTCTTCCTGGAGGTGGGCAGGGTCGGTGAGCATCAGGCGGGTGGTTCGCCGCGGGGAGAGGGTGGCGTGGTCGGCCTCGACACGGCCCTGGGTGATGTAGCGGACCAGGAGGTTCGCGCTGCCGGTGTAGCCGAGTGCGCGGATCTCGGCGAGCAGATGGGTGACGGGAACGCCGGGGTCCTCGGCCCGACGTCGGCGCAGGTGCTCGCGGTAGGGGTCGACCAGGGTGGGGCGGTACTGCGGGGCCCGGATGAGCCGGTCGGGCTCGGAGTGCCGGGCGTAGCGTTTGACGGTGTTCAGCGCGAGGTTCAGGCGCCGGGCGCATTCGAGCAGGCCCGCTCCCTGGTCGAGCAGGTCGTGGACCTGCTGCCAGCGTTCGCGGGTGGTCTGTGCGCGTCGACCCTCGTGGATCGGGGGTCCCACGGGTACCCAGCAGGCGCTGTGCGCCAGGACTTCTCGCTGGGCCGCCTCGCCGAGCAGGTGCCACAGATGCCAGCGGTCCATGATCTGCACGGCGTGGGGCGCCGCGTCGGTGACGGCCTGGGCGAAACTGCCGGCCCCGTCCCGGCGCACGGCCTCGAACCCCGCGTGCTCGCGCAGCCAGGCGGCGACCGTTTCCTTCGCGCGGTCCGCGAGCACGTCGACGCGCGCGCCCGTGGCGGCATCAATGATGATCGTGGCGTAGCGGTGGCCCTTGCGCAGGGCGAACTCGTCGATGCCCAGTACATGCGGGACGGCCGGGGACGGTACCGGGATGCGCATCAGGCAGTTCAGGACGGTCGCCCAGGAAAGTGCGCAGTGCAGTACGGCCAGCAGTCGGGCCCCGGCCGAGCCCGCCAATGTCACGGCCACTGCGTTCACCACGTGCTGCAAGGCCGGAGTGCGGCGCTGGTAACGCACCGTCAATCCGGTGACCTGCTCCGCGAAGGTGGCCTTCGGGCACTCGGAGGTCTCGCAGTACAGACGGCGCACCGACAGGTCGATCACGACGGCCCGGCCTCCCACCGCCTCGTCCGCGACATGCCGCACGTACCGGGAGTGCACCCAGTCCGACTCCGTCCCGCACCCCGGGCAGACAGCCGCGGCATCGTCGCTGGTCCGGGCCGCGATCCGCAGCAGATCACCGCTGGCCTCCACCTTCTCGACCCGTACCGCGGCCAGCTGCGGCAGCAGGTCCTCCAGCCGAATCTCACACACCACCAGGATGACGCCATCAACCATGCGACACCACAGGCCAGTTGACCCGATCACCGGCTACGAAAGTCTTGGAAGACCCTAATTCCTGATAGACCCCGCCCTGGTCGGCGGCCGGCAGGGACAGCCTGCGCCACCGCCTTGCGAGGACGTGGATTTCGGTTGTCGTGGTCCGCCGTGCGGGCGGTGTCTGACGCGCGTGGGTCAGTGCCTGCGTTTTTTCGTGAACAGCGACTCTTCTTTTTGAGTGATTTTCGAAGTTAATCGACATGTGCTGCCAGAATTCAAAAGTCGTGGACGAGGTGGCGTGGCAGTGTCAGTGTTTCAGGACCGGTGCGGCGCGTGGCAGAACGCGGTATTTCGTCTTCCTGTATGAGCGGGGGAGGGGGCTTGCGTGCCTGGTGGATGGCGGGGGTGGTGTTGTGCGGCGTTTTTTTGCCGTTGTCGCGGGGGCGGGGGCCGGTTTTTCCTGGATTCTTGGGTAGGGGTCCGTTCTGGCAAGGCCAATGTGGAAAGGGGGCGGGTCGGATGGACGAGGCTGCCCCGGACGACGACCGGCGCGTGGATGAGAGCCTGGTCATGTTGTCCGCGGCTTATGAGGGCGCCGCTGCTGATGTTGCCCGGGCGCGTGAGCTGGCGCGGGGCTTTCTCGCCCGTTTGCAGGGGGTGTACGGGGTGCCGGTGTCGGAGCGGGTGATGGACACGGTGCAGCTGGTGGTGAGTGAGCTGCTGACGAATGCCTGCAAGTACGCGCCCGGTCCGTGCCTGCTCGATCTGGAGCTGACCGCAGGGCAGGTCGATGTCACGGTCTGGGACAGCGCTGCGGTGCTGCCGCTGGCGAAGGCTGCCGATCCGGGACGGGTTGGTCAGCACGGTCTGGAGATCGTGATGGCGGTGAGCCAGGGCTTCGCGGTGCACCGCGAACCGGTCGGCAAGCGCACCACCGCCTCCGTCATGCTCGCCGACGATCCTGGCGGTGACATCGCCGGCCGGCCGCCCGTCCCGCCCCCGCCGATCCAGGGCTAATTTATTACACTCAGTGGTTTTATCGACACGGTGCGCGTATAGTCCTGTTCAGGGGCCAATTTGCTGATTCGCCAGCCGGCCGCCACGGGCTGGCGACCAGCCTTCGTCTGCGGTCAGAAAGCGGCCTGCATGGAGCAAGACCTCAAGGCCCGACTCGTGATCCATCAGGTGCCGACCACCCAGTCCCGGACCCTGCTGCGCCTTGCGGGCAAACTGAACACCCACACCACCGCTCAGCTATTCGAGATAGCTCTACAGATGGCGCGCCGCCCGCACGACCACCGCCGACTGTTGCTGGACCTGTCCGCCGTCACCCACTGCGACAACGGCAGCCTGTTCACCTTGCTCGGCCTGTGCCAGGCACTCGACATCGCAGGCATCAGCACGGCCATCTCGAAAACCAACCACGTGGTGCAAACTCGAATCACCCAGACGGGACTTGCACACCGCCTGCCCCGACAAGCGCAAAGCGACACAGCCATCACATGACATCGTTCGCACGGGCAGGCCAGCCTCCCCTGATCCCCGGCGCCGGCCGATTCCTGAACAGCAGGACGGTTGAGCCGCTGTGGTGGCGCTACGGCCACACCGAGTGGGAAACCCTCGACGTCGCCCTGGTGGCTGTGTCACTGCCTGCGGGAGTCGTTTCGAGCCGACTTCGGAAGTCACCTCTTGTTCGCGACCACGATCGATGTCAGTGGCTTGTGATGTCACTCGGTCTCGATCACGTGGACGCTGCCCAGGTCCTCGATGGGGCGGAGAGGCACGTACCTTTGCGGCCGGATGGTGAAGGAATCGGCGCGAAGCCGTTTTGGATGCATGCAGAAGGCCGCCCAGACGCCTGCGGGCTGAGTCTCTTCGGGCATCCCGGGCTGCTGGAAGCGTCCTTCGAGTACCACGAGGTAGCAGGGATCGGCCGCGGACCGCACGCCGCCTGGGTGTAGGAACTGGGCGACGGTATCGCGGGTTGTCGCCACGACGCGGATGCGGGCCGGCTGCGCGTCGCCGTGTGCTCGAGACCAGGACAGAGCCTCATCACGAACGCGGGCCAGGACGGACGAAGTTAGATTCTCGTTGCTCATGTCGCCCCCAGCGCAGAACCACACCCTACGATCCCACCGCAAGACGCCGAGTGGCATCGGAACTTACTGACATCGCAGAGCCTGTCAGACGGTGACTCCCGCAGTGACTTCGAAACGACTCTCGAAATCGCCTGTAGAGCCACCCTGGCCCACCCCGACGACTACACCGCCTACCGCCGGCGCGACGAAGCCGACCAGCGGCGCGCCGAGGAGATCCGCGAGGAGCGGGCCGCCGAAGCTGAAGCCGAGGCCGCCCGCCAGTGCCGCGAGGCCGGCGCCTGGCCGTGCCCCGGATGCGGCCGCCCCTCCACCCCCACCCCGACTTCCAGGCCGGCGGGCGCTGCGCTACGTGCGCCCGGGAGCCGGCCGAGGCTTTAGGGACCGTATCCAGTTGCGATCAATCTGCGGGATCCGGTCTCGCGGCACGGCGTGAGCCGGTAGACCTGATGTCATGACGCAGGTGCAACTGAGCGACGCCGAATGGGAGTTCATCGAATCCTATCTGCCGATCGGCCGGTTCGGTCCGTATCCGGAGCGGTTGCGGCAGCAGTTCGAGGGGGTGATCTGGCGGTTCAAGACCGGCGGGCAGTGGCGGGAGATGCCGGCCGAGTTCGGCGCCTGGCCCACCGTGCACAACCGCTTCAGGCAGTGGCGCGACGCGGGCGTTTTCCAGGCCCTGCTGGAGGGACTGATCGCGCAGGCCGCCCGGCGGGACGAGGTGGACCTGTCCCTGGTCAGCGTCGACTCCACCACCGTGCGCGCCC